>CANROC010000006.1 GCA_947632175.1 uncultured Oscillospiraceae bacterium
GACACAATGCGCAAGTGCCGGATAGGAACGGCAAAATTTTTTACACTTCTATTACTTCTTTATCGCACATAAGCAAACACCCACGGTGTGATGCTGCGACCCACCGCCTCCGCCAGGCCCGCCAGGGAGGACAAATGGAAGCTGAAAAAGGCCAAAACCACGGCGGCGATGCTGACGGTTTTCAAATCGAGCATGCTCTTCAAGAGCCTGACAGCACAGCATTGGAGCGCTTTCTTTATGGATTCAATCATACCGGACCAGCCTCACGATACGCTTGCACACGGCCCACCCCAGCACGATCAGACTCCCCGCTGTCAAGGCCAGCTTCAGCAAAAGGGAGCGCCCGGGGGACCCGGCGTTATAGACGGTCTCCACGAAACAGCTTGGCTCCAGGAACGCGGGGAGCTCCAAAAACTCGGACAGACGGACGGCGGCCATATAGACCACCACCGGCATGAACGCCGCGGTATAACGGTTTTGGAAAAAGGTGGACACCAGAAGACCCAGCACCGCGAACACCGGGGACGAGAGGGAGATGTGCGTCATCAACAGCAGTAGATAGGCGTATGGCCGCCCGTGATTCAGGTAAACAGAATAGGCGTTCCCGACGCTGGGGGACAGGAACAGGGGAAGCCGCAGGGAGAAGACCGCCGTAAAGAGCGCCATCCCCAGGAACGTGGCAAGAAAGCCGCTGACGGCGCAGGCCGCGATCTTTGTCAGGGCATACACCCGCAATCCACAGCGGACCGACCAGAACCGGAAAGAGCGCTCGGCCCAATCCGAGGCAAAGGAGGTGGCATACGGCAAGGTGGAAAAGACGCAGACCGCCAGGACAACGGCGGAGCTTCCGTTCAGCGCCAGCCCGAGATAGTAGATGACATCTCCGCCCTCCGAATAGAGCCCCGTTGACCCCAGGGCCAGGATCAGAAACGTGACCAGGACCGCCGCTGCCGCGTTCACGGAGCAGACCGCCCGCCGCAGGTTGGCCCGGAGGGCCCTCCAAAAGAGCTTCATAAGACGCTCAGCAGCTCTCCCGTGACCGCGTCGAAGACATAGGAGATGTAAAACTGATAATCCGTGCCGTCGAAAATCTTCTCCGTCTTCACCAGTTCAAAGATCCACGCCGGCCTCATGACCGTGCCGTCGCCGGAGGGGAGCTTCACATAGAAAAGCTCCATCGTGACGGCGTTGTATTCGGCCTTGGAGATCACGTCCGAGAGCAGACGCACGAGGGCCTCTACCGCCTCGCCGGGGGAGATGAGGGCCACTGTCTCGCCGGAGCCGATGACGCGGACCAGGTTCGAAAACCGCGCGTACTCAATACCACGGGCCGTGTACCAGACCTCGCCGGAGGTGCCGCCGTGCCCATACGCGGCGCCGTTGACGTTCTGCTCCCACTCAATATCCATGACCGGGATGCCGTCCACGACCTGGGCGAAGTTGAAGTAATACCCCTCGTCGGCCTCGGTGAAATCGTATGCCGCGCCGCTCAGCTCGGCGTGGGCTTTCATCGTCGGGAAATCCATAAAGATGCAGGATCGCACCGCGATCTCCGGCGCGCCCGCCTTGGACAGACGCTCGACGATGTCGTTGACCGCGTCGGAGCGGGCCGTGCCCGCCAGCTCACCGTCGGTGGAGTAATCCTCCCGTGAACGTTCGGGGTTTGCCAGGACCGACATGGATGCGACGCGGTCGCCGGATATGACGCAGTCCAGCTTACTGCCGGCCATGACGCCGTCCCGCTCCAGGTTGTAATTGAACCCGCCGTCCGTGCCGCTTTGCGTCCCGAAGCTCTCCCCGCCGTCGTAGACCGTGAGATAGTCCCGGTCCTCGCCGCTTTCCGAGCGGACCTGCATCCCCTCCGCGTAGGAGACAGTCTCCGTAACGCCGCCGATCAGGAGGGCGGGGATCAGATCGTCGGCGGAGAACCTCAGGGGAGCCACGTCATACACCGTGGCCGTCTCCCTGGACGCGACCCGGGCGGGGCCGAAGCTCAGCGTCAGATTGTCCGGGAGGGAGACGTCCGCCAGGTATTTTTCCAAAGACGAGTATTCCTTCGCGCTGGGAGCGGCGGCGCAGGAGACCAGATGCAGGCACAGAAAGCACACCGCCAGTACCAGCGCCGCCGCTGTCGCGCTGGTGCGCCTCCGCCTCCCGCCGGAGGCGTCCACAATGGCCCGGACGCGCTGTCCCACCAACCTCTTGCGGGGCTCAAAGGGCAGGGAAAAGGGGGACTTCGGAAAATCTGGTTTCATCACAACACTTCCTTTCTGCCTGCCGTACAGTTTTCGGGAACGGTTCAGTCAAAGTACGCTGAAAAGTCCGCACCGGCGAAGTCGCGCCACTCCACATCGGGCTTATTGCGCTGCTCCTCCTCCGCTTTGTTGAACGCCCGTTCGGAGACGGGCTGGTGGTCGATGTAATAGGACATGATGTGGGTGTCAAAGTCGTATTCGTAGTAGAGGAAATCATCGCACTCAAGATCGTAGGTTTCGTCGGTAAAGCCGGTGATCCGGCAATAGCCGCTGTGGGTGACCCCATCCAACCAGCCGTGAGTGCCGTCGGTCTTGAGGTCACACATGCCCTTGGCGACTACGGAATAGAGGCGGACCTCGCCGTTGTGCAGGTGAAGGATCTCGTATTCCGCAGGCCACTCGCCTACATAAATTTCCAGCACGACCTCGTTGACGCCGTCGCCGTCCAGGTCCACTACCGCGAAACGGGCAATCCGCCCATACTCCCTTGCGGGTTCCCCCTCCGCAAAAATGGAGACGGCGATCTCCGAGATGTCCAGGTACTTATCAGTCGTTATACCCAGGACGGAATTGGTATAATGATAGTGAGCCTCCCCCTCGCCCGTCAGGACCTTCAAAATGGAGTCCCTGGGACGCTGGGCGGCGGGCTCCGGCTCGCTGACGGGGACCGTCTCCGTGGGTTCCGGCCGGGGTTCGGAGGGTTCCGGCTGGACGGCGGGGGAGAGGGTGTCCGCGGGGGCCTGGGTATCCGACGAAGCGCCGGAGTCGGCCCGGACGGCGGCGCAGGAGACTAAATTCACACAGAGGAAGCACACCACCAGCGCCAGCGCCACTGCGGACAGGCTCGTGCGTCCGCGCCGTCCGTTGGAGGCGTCCACAATGGCCCGGACCCGGGACCGCATCTCTTGCTTGCGGGGCTTCAGGGGCAGGGAAAAACGGGTATTCGGAAAATTGGACTTCATAATGATCCTCCATTCAATTTGATTTGTTGTTGGATGCCAGCTTTAAAAGAGTGCTCCCGTAGGCCCGGTACTCCTCCGGCGGCAGGACGCGCAAAACCCGCTCGTCACAGGCAAGCTCCATGTCCCGCTCCACCCAGCGCACCAGGAGCCACATCAGTGGGTCAAACCAGTGAAGCACGTTGACCCAAAGCGTCAGGGCTCTCAGCCACAGGTCGCCTCTTCGGTAGTGGGCGAGCTCGTGGAGCAGCGCGAAGCGCAGCTCCTTGGGCGGCATGGGCTCCTCCGGCAGGAGCAGGACGGGCCGCCAGATCCCCGCCAGCATGGGGGACCGGAGGCCCGGACACCGCAGGAGCCGGGGCCTGCGCCGCAATCCCAGCTCGTCCGCGAGGCGGTCAAAGCATAAGAGCGTCTCCGGGTCCTCTACGGGTTCGGCCCAGCGGCGGCGGTAACGCAGGAACCTGAGATGCCCGCCCAGCACCCACGCCCCCACAACCGCCGCCCCGGCGGCCCAGACAAGAAAGACGATCCCCACGGCGGACAGCCTGACCGCGCGTTTTTCCCCGGAGACGGGCTCCGGCGAGGCCGGGGAAACCTGTCCGCCCTCCGGGACAGTGGACCCGGAAACAGGGCGCGACTCAATGGGGAGTGTCGCCCCGCCCACGGGCGGCGTCGCAGCGTTCTCTCCACTGTTCCCGGAAACAACCGGCGCGGCGGTCCCCGCCGGGACCTCGACCACGGGGACGGGGAGGCGGATGAGTGCCGGGACTCCAAAGGATGCCGGGACGGCCAGCCGCAGACACAGCACCGCCCAGAGGACGCACCGCCACCCCGCACCGATCCGGACGCGCTTCACCCGCCCGATCGCCGCCAGGAGCACCGCCGCCAGCCCGCCGCCCAGGCTCAGGGAGAGGAGCGTCGAGAGGAACTCACTCAAGGGGGTCCCCCTCCAGATCGTCAAGCAAAGCCCGCAGCTCCTCCAGGTCCTCCCGCTCCAGCCCCTCCCTGGCCAGGGCGGCCAGGAAATTCCGGGGAGTGCCGTAGAGGCGGGAGATGACCTGCCGGCTGTCAAAGGCCAGGTACGCCTCCCGGCTCACGAGGGCCGTGTAGAGGTTCGTCTTCTGCTCCCGGCGGATGGAGACGAAGCCCTTCTCCGCAAGGCGGGTGAGATAGGTGTTGATGGTGTTCGGCGCCCAGTGGAATTCCTCCAACGCCGCGCCCAGCTCGGCCCTCGGCGTGTCCGGCCCCCGGTCCCACAGGGCTTTCATGACCTCCAGCTCCGCGTCCGGCAGTCTTCTCAGCTTCATAAATTGGCCTCCTCTGATTTTCTACATATGTAGTGATTATCACTATACTACGTTTGTAGAAAACCGTCAAGTTACAAATCGGTAACAAGGCCCGCCATTTTTTCCGCCGCGAAGTTCAATACTCCTGGTGCTCAAACGGGCTGAAGAGGAAGCGATCAAGGCCGAAGGTTTCCGTGCGCGCCTCGCCGTCCTCGAGGAAGGTGACGGTGAAGACGCCTGCCTCCGGGTCGTAGCGCTCCTCGATGGCGTTCTCCCCGTACTCGTCCGAAAAGCCCAGCTCGGACCGGTAAAAGTCCCGGTCCGGCGAGCCGCGCAGAAACTTACCGTCCCGGTATCGGAACACATGGACCCGCCGCGTCCCCGTGGTATACACGTCATTGGTGACAAGCTCCGGAACGCCGTCGCCGTCCAGGTCCACGCTGTACGCGGCGAAGCCGTCCTCGAAGAAGAACACATTTTCCGCCGCGCACCGTTCCTCACCTCCCGCCGTCACCCAGCAGTGCCACACGTACTGGTACGGCAAAAATTCCTCCAGCGTGACGCGGTAGTCCTCAAAGCCCAGGACGCTGTCAAAGGGCCTGCTTGCCTCGCTCCCGGGGTCTTGCGGGGGGATGCCCATGACCGCGCCGAGATAGGCATAGATGTCGTCCGGCTCCTTAAGATGCACCGACATGGTGTAGAAGACCCCCTCGCAGACGAAAGCGGCCTGGCAGGCCCAGCTGTAGCGCTCCTCCCAATCCGAAAATTCCTCCAGCCGGAGATAGACCTCCACGCCGCCCACCTCCGCCGTATTAGTGGGCTCCCAGGGCAGGTCGGGCTTCTCCGGCGGGTCAAAGGCGCAGCTCATCTCTAACCGCTCTCCGTCCAGCTCCACGCGGAAGCTGAGCGACTCCCAGCCCGACACGTCGGCAAGCGCCGTGTTCGCTTTATGGGAGAGACGGATATCGGTGACGCGCGCGCCGGCCTCGACCATGTTCTCCGCCAAAAGCGTCCCGTCATAGTAAGCCGCCACGCTCTCCAGGCTTGGAAGCTCCTCCGTCGTAAGCCTGACCGGCTTCCCGTCAAACCGTCCCGGCAGCAGCAGCGCTGCCATCACCGCCGCGGCGGCCGCGGGGAGCAGGACCGCCCATACCTTTCTCCGGGGGCGCTGTCCCGGCTGCTCGTCCGCCGCCAGGACCATTGCCCCGTCCAGCTCGCCCAGTTCGCCGATGGCGTCCAACAGCTGTTCATTGAAGCTCATAGAGACCCTCCTTGATCAAATAATCCTTCAGCTTTTTCCTGGTCCTGTGGAGCATGGACCGCACCTTGGCCTCCGAAAAGCCGTACCGCCGCGCGATCTCGCCGACGGGCCGTATGGCCCAGTAGCGGTTTAAAAAGACGTTCCGCTCCGTCGCCCGGAGAGTCAACAGAAAGGCGTGGACGGCGCATTTCAGCTCCCGTTCGTCCAGCACCCTGCCGGGGTCCTGGCCACCGGGCAGAACGTCGCCCAGCTCGTCCAACGCCACCGCCGTCTCCCCGCCGCCGCGCTTGGCGGCGCGGTTGCTTCTCCATTTCCGCAGGCTCGCGCGGCGCGTGACCGTACCCACGAAGGCCGCCAGCGCCGCCGGCCTGTGGGGCGGGATGCTGTTCCAAAGGCCCATCATCGCGTCGCTGACGCACTCCTCCGCGTCCCGGCGGTCGGCCAGGATGTTGTAGGCGATGGAATAGCAATATTTTCCGTATTTCTCCGCCGTCTCCGCGATCGCCGCCTGGTCCCGTGCCCAAAAGAGGTCCACGATCTCCCGATCCTCCATGCTCCGCCTCCTTGTCGTATTATTCGAGCGCTCTCACTAATAAAGTGCGCGAAAAACCGGTTTCGTCGCGTTTTTCGGAAAATTTTTTACCAAGCCGTCAAGACCGGGGACTTCCCATTTGCCGCCTTTTGCGGTAAAATGGGAGGAAAGACAGCTATGGAGGGCGCGCGATGGACGGTTTTACGGTGCGGAAGGCAAGGCTTGAGGACGTCCCGGCCATGGCGGGGCTCTATGACCTGGCCAGGGCCGGGCTTCGGGAACGGGGCGTGGACCAGTGGCAGAACGGATACCCCAATGAGGTTTCGGCGCGGGAGGATATCGAAAGCGGCGTCGGCTGGGTCTTGGAGGAGAGCGGCGTTGTTCTCGCCACCGCCGCCGTCTACGTGGGCCACGAGCCCACCTACGACCTCATCCGGGACGGGGCCTGGCAGGGGACAGGGGAGCGCTACGGCATCATCCACCGCCTGGCCGTATCGCCGGAGGCGCGGCGGCACGGCGCGGCCAGCGCCCTCATGGACCTGGGGGCGAGACTTACCCGGGAGGCGGGCCTGTCCGTCCTGCGGTGCGACACCCACCGGGACAATCTCCCTATGCGCCGGACGCTGGAGCGCAACGGCTTTGTCCTCCGGGGCGTCATCCGCCTCCGGTCCGGGGCGGCGCGGGAGGCCTACGAAAAGCTCCTGTAATCCACTTGCCAAACGGCGGGGAGTATGATATACTTTTCACAAAGTTACCGTGGGAGGAATGACTATGAGAAAAAGCGGGATCCTGATGCCGGCGGCATCCTTGCCGGGAAGGTTCGGGGCGGGCTCCTTCGGGGCCGAGGCGTACAGATTCGTGGACCTTCTCCATAGGGCGGGGGTGAGGATCTGGCAGCTCCTCCCCTTAAACCCCCTGGGGTTCGGCAATTCCCCCTATCAGCCCCTGAGCTCCTACGCCGGGGATGAGCTCTACATAGACCTCGATCTGCTCTACGAGGACGGCCTTTTGCCTGAGCGTCCCGCGGGCTTCACCCCCGCCGAGAGCGACCGGATCGACTACACCGGCGTCCGGGCGTACAAGGAGCCCTTTTTGCGGGAGGCTTACCGGCGCTTCACCCCCGACGGGGCGTACCGCCGGTTTACGGAGCTTTCCTGGGTGCGGCCCTACGCCGTTTTCGTGGCGCTGAAGGCCAAGAACGGTCAGCGCGCCTGGACCGAGTGGCCCAAGGAGGAGCAAAACTGGATCCTGGACGGCCAGTGCGACCTTTCGGCGCTGGAGGACGAGATCGGCTACCGCGTGTTCGCCCAGTATGAGTTCCACAAGCAGTGGATGGCGCTCAAGAAGTACGCCAATGCCAAAAAGATCGAGATCATGGGGGACATTCCGTTTTACGTGGGCCTCGATTCCCTGGACGTGTGGAGCGCCAGGGACCAGTTCCTCATCAACGGCGACGGGGAGCCGGACTTCATCGCCGGCGTGCCGCCGGACTACTTCAACGCCGACGGCCAGCGCTGGGGGAATCCCATCTACAACTGGGAGGTCCTGCGGCGCAACGGCTTTCGGTTCTGGATCGACCGCCTGCGCTACTCCTCCACGCTCTACGACATCCTGCGCATCGACCACTTCCGGGCCTTTGACACCTACTGGAAGATCCCCGCGTCCTGTCCCACCGCCCGGGAGGGGGCGTGGATCGAGGCGCCGGGGTACGAGCTCTTTGACGAGATCTTCCGTCAGATGCCGAAGATCAAGATCGTGGCGGAGGACCTGGGGGACCTGCGGCCCGAGGTGGGCGTTCTCCGGGACCACTACGGCCTCATGGGCATGAACGTGGCGGAGTTCACCTTCATGGACCCCAATCAGCCCATTTTGAAAAACCAGCTGGTCTACACCGGCACCCACGACAACCAGCCCGTCATGGGCTGGTACAAGGACAGGACCGCCAAGGAGCGTTGCGCCGTCAACCGGGCCCTCGCGCCCTACGGCAGCGGCCGGGAGAAGCTCTCCAAGCGCCTGACGCGGTACATCATGCTCTCTAAGGCCGACATGGCCATCGTCCCCATGGCGGACGTGCTGGGCCTGGACGACCGGGCGCGGCTCAACCTGCCGGGGACCGTGGGAAGCCCCAACTGGGAGTGGCGGCTGGAGTCTTTCGCCCCCTTTGAGCGGAAGATACCGGAGCTGAGACGGCTCCTTGTGGAGGCCAAGAGGGTATGACCATGGAAAAATGGCTGGAAAGCGTCTATTCCGACGGCACGGCGGCTTTCGTGAGCGACCCGTCCCCCAAAATGGGGGAGACGGTGACGGTGCGTCTGCGCCTTTTGGCGGACGCGCCGGTGACCGCCATCTTCCTCCGCTCTCTCCACAACGGCTGTCAGGAGTTTACCCGGATGAAAAAAGCCGGTACCGCCCACGGCCTTGCCACCTTCGAGGCGAAGCTGAAGCTCACCGAGGCGCGTATCCGTTATCAATTCGTCCTGACCGACGGCCAGGGCGTCTACTACTACACCCAGCGGGGCGTCACCACGTTCATCCCCGACGGGACGTATGATTTCTCCCTCCTCACGGACTACGTCCAGCCGGCGTGGGTCAAGGACGCGGTCTTCTACCAGATCTTCCCGGAGCGCTTTTGCAACGGCGACCCGTCCAACGACGTCCGGGACGGGGAATACGCCGTGGACGGGCATCCCACCATCAAAATGCCCTCCTGGGACAATGAGCCCCTGGACTACGCCCACGGCCGGTGCCTCGATTTCTACGGCGGGGACCTTCGGGGCATCGAGGAGAAGCTGCCCTATCTGCGGGAGCTTGGCGTCACGGCGCTTTATTTGAACCCCATCTTCGCCGCCCCCTCGGTACACAAATATGACTGCGTGGACTTCTTCCACGTGGACCCCCACTTCGGCGGGGACGAGGCGCTGGCAAGCCTCACGAAGGCCGCCCATGAGCGGGGGATGCGGGTCATCCTGGACATCTCCATCAACCACACCGGGGCCGCCCATCGGTGGTTCAACCGGGACGGGGCCTTTTTCCCCAAGTCCGAGGGGGCTTACCATAACCCGGAGAGCGTGGAGCGGAGCTATTACTTTTTCGACGCCAAGGGCCGGCCCCACTACTGGATGGGGGTGGAGAGCCTCCCCACGCTCAACTATACCTCCGACGCCCTGCGGGACATCATCTACCGGGGACGGGACGCCGTCCTGCGCAAGTGGCTGAAGCCCCCTTACAGCATCGACGGCTGGCGCTTCGACGTGGCGGACACCTTTGCCCACCGGGACGATATCCAGCTGGCCCATGAGCTCTGGCCGGAGATCCGCCGCGCCATCCGGGAGGAGAACCCGGAGGGGTACATCCTGGCGGAGGACTGGGGCGACTGCGCCGAGTATCTCCAGGGGAGCGAGTGGGATTCGCCCATGAACTACTTCGGCTGCGCCCGGGCCATCCGCTCCTTTTACGGCGAGCCGGACCACATGCAGGGCCGTGTGCCGGAGCTGCGGGACCTGGCGCCGAAAATGTCGGCGGAGGAGCTGAAAGCGCGCGTCACCCAGCACCTTGCAAAGCTGCCCTGGGCCATCCAGGAGAACCAGTTCAACCTCATCGACAGCCACGACATCCACCGCTTCCACAATAACCCCGCCGTCAACCAGGAAAACTGGACCGCCGCCGCCGTCTTCCAGTTCATGCTCCCCGGCGCGGCCAGCATCTACTACGGCGACGAGGCGGCCGTCGGCGGGACCCTGGGCACCAACGAGGGGTGCCGCTGGCCCATGCCCTGGGGCCGGGACTTTACCAAGACGGAAAACTACCGCGTCTACCGCGCGCTTGCCCATCTGAAAGCCGAGCATCCGGCCCTCCGGCGCGGCGGGATGAAGTTCCTCGCCGCCCAGGGCGGCGTCCTGGTGCTGGCGCGCTTCACGCCCGACGAGGTCCTCGTGGCCGCTATCTCCAACGAGCCGGAGGACACGCGCCTGGACGTGGACTTCGCCCTTGTGGGCGCCAAAGGTCCGGCCTCCGACCGGGACTTTCTGGGCCGGAGCATCGACTTTGACGACCGGGGCCTCCTTGTCCCGGCGGGCGGGTCGCTCCTCTTTTCCTGCGCGCTTTTGTGACGCTTTCTCCCGCGCGGCATAGAATGATTTAGACGCCTTGCGCGTCAAAAGTTCGAGGAAGATGACCGTGCACACCTACACAGTGGGAAAAGGCGAGAGCGCCCAGTCGGTCAGCGAGAAATTCACCGTGAGCCTCGCCGCCCTCCTAAGGGAGAACCACACCCCCTTCTACGAGGGCCAGCAGATCACGGTCCCGGTGGGCATCCTGCGTTTGCCCCCCAGCCCACCCCCATCCGCCCGGACCTACCAGGTCACGGACACCTCCATCCAGTCCCGCCCGGACGCCGTCAATATAATTTTCCTATAACCCCAAGGAGCGGACCCCAGGCCCGCTCCTTTTTCCAGCTAAAATCGTCAAATATAATTGACAAGCGGCCCGCATAGTGCTATTATGAGACTGTCAAATATAATCGACAAGGAGCGCTGCAATGAATGAAGATTTTAAACGAGCCCGGCTTGCGAAGAATCTCTCGCAAACGGAGCTTGCAAAAAGAATCGGCGTATCAAGGCAAACGATCAATATGATTGAAAACGGTGCGTACAATCCGACTGTCGGACTGTGTATCAAGATTTGCAAAGAGCTTGATGTAACGCTAAACGATCTTTTCTGGAAGGAGTAACATATGTTTTACGACGAAAGAATCGAAAAGGCAAAAGGAAGAATTTCCAGAAACGCTATTATATTGTCAGTCCTTATATCCGCTGTGTTTGGGGCAATTCGCTTGGCGAATATTCTAAAGAATACAGAACAAAGCAAATATCTATGCCTTGTGATTTTAGAAGCAGTCATTATTTTTGGAGGATCGGTATGCTTGCTGATCGGTTTTACCCGAAGCATGATGCACCCCAAAGATGAGCGAACGATATTTGAGGAAAGCTGTTTTTATAACAAAGCGTCATCCGTTCTCATAAAAACAGTAACGGTCGTTTTCTCGGTTTTCCTGCCTATTGTATTACACCTTGGTCTCCCGAACCAATATACCGACGGTGAGTTTGGCCGCATCCTTTTTGTGCTTTTCTTTGTCGTAGGCATATATGTCATATATGGATTCAGGCGTAACGACATTTATTTCAATTATTCCATTATGGAAGACGAACACTATTACAAGAGCGTGTTCAAAAATGTTGGTAAGCTTGCAAGTTATATCTTATTCCTTTTTGCCGTTTCCGCAATTTCATTTACTTTGTTTGTCGCCGCAAAGGAGCTTGACCAGGTAAGATTGCTCCAATATAGTCTTCAAATTGTCGGATCATACACATTCGTTTTGCTCGAGCTTTCTCTGCTGTATTTGCTTTATTCCTTTTTGGAAAAAATGAGCTATGACAGCACGCGGCGGCTGTCGAGATCAACGGCTGTTTCGTTGGGAATAACGGTATTTCTATATGCCGTTTATATGTCTATGGCCTTGCTCGCGTATTCGCTTGCGAGCTCACAGACGCAAGCGATGCAGACCATTTCCGCCGCGTCCTCTTTAACATCCTATATTGACTTTGCTTTGCTGATATTCTTAACATATTTCAGCTACGAGTATCTAAAAGTCGAGCGTAACAAACTATTCTCTGCCGCGTGCCTTATCATTCTTTTGAGTGAAACATCGGCGTTTTTGCTTGGGCAGGTTTGGAGTGGAATAACAAGCTTGTTTTTGCGTGAAATGATAGAGTATGACGTCTATACAGTCAAAACCTTCTTATCGACCGGAAAAACGATCCTTCAAGATCTGTCAGGTACAGCCAATGTGACCGGCTTTTCTTTGATGATCCTTGCGCTCATCAAGGATAAAGCAATCAGAAAAACTAATCTCGCCGCCGTAATTTGTTTTGTCTTACTTGGTGGAATTGAAATGTTTCTGCGTACACAAACGGGTTATTTGGAAGTGAATATTTACCATTCGTTTGCCGCAATTGCTGTCCTGATATATTTGTGCGTTCTGGTTGTTTGCGTGGGAAGCAGAGGTACCCGGTCGTCGAGAACACTCCGAGACCAAAAAAGGTGATTGGAAGTTACAAAAAGCCTTGACAGCCCAGGTTCACTGGGGTACAATACACTTCCTTTTCGCTTTTTGCGGGGAGAGGGCATCTTATCCTGCGCGGGCCGGGTCGTTGCCGCCCGCGCGTTTCCCGGTAAGGTGCCTCCCGGCGTCCTTAACGTCAAGAAGGTCCCCAATGCCTTCCGCTGACATGACCGAGACGGGACCAATGAGAAAAGGAGCGAAAACTATGATCGAAATGAAAGGTGTGAACAAGACGTACCGGGTCCGGCGGCGGGAGGCGGGCCTGGGGAACGCGGTGAAAAGCCTCTTCTCCCGCGCTTATACCGAGATCCCGGCCCTCCGGGACATGACCTTCACCATCCCCGACGGGCAGATCGTGGGCTACATCGGCCCCAACGGGGCGGGGAAGAGCACCACGGTGAAGCTTCTCTCCGGCATCCTCCGGCCCGACAGCGGGACGTGCCTGGTGGACGGCCTTGTCCCCTGGGAGGACAGAAAGCGCCACGTGGCGCGGCTGGGAGTGGTGTTCGGACAGCGAAGCCAGCTTTGGTGGGACGTGCCGGTCATCGATTCCTTTGAGCTTCTGCGGGACATCTACCGCGTGCCGGAGGAGCGATACCGGGAGAATCTCCATCGCCTGACGGAGCTTCTGGACCTTGCGGACCTCCTGAAAACCCCGGCGCGGATGCTCTCCCTGGGTCAGCGGATGCGGTGCGAGATCGCCTCCGCGCTGCTCCACTCGCCCCGGCTTCTCTTCCTGGACGAGCCCACCATCGGTTTAGACGCGGTGAGCAAGCTTAAGGTGCGGGAGTTCATTCTGGAGCAGAACCGCCAGTGCGGCACCACGGTGATCCTCACCACCCACGACATGCAGGACGTGGACGCCCTGTGCTCCCGCGTCCTCCTCATCGGCAAGGGGCGGCTTCTGCTGGACGGCAGCACCGCCGAGATACGCGCCATGGCTGGGGAGAACCTCAGCACCGAGGAGTCGGTGGCGGATCTCTACCGCCGGTTTGGGATCTGAGGTGCGCGGGATGAAAAAATATCTGACCTTTTTCAGGATCCGCCTCCTGGCGGGGCTTCAGTACCGCGCGGCGGCGCTGGCGGGACTCAGCACGCAGTTCGTCTGGGGGACCATGGAGGTCCTTATCTACCGGGCCCTCTGGCGAGAGCACCCGGAGCGCTTCCCCATGGGGCCGGAGGCGCTGGCGGCGTACATATGGCTCCAGCAGGCGTTTTTATCGCTCTTCGCCCTCTGGAATTGGGAGCGGGAGCTCATCGACTCCGTCAAGACCGGGGCCGTGGCCTATGAGCTGACGCGTCCCATGGACCTCTACGGAATGTGGCTGGTCCGGGCGCTGGCCGCGCGGCTGAGCCGGGGGCTTTTGCGGGCGGCGCCCGTGATGGTGCTGGGGGCGCTGATCCCCGCGCCCTGGGGTCTGCGGCTGCGCGTTGCCCCGGCGGGCTTCGGGCTCTTCCTCGTGTCCACGTGCCTCATGCTGCTGGTGGTCTGCGCGTACAGTCTTCTGGTCTGCGCCCTCACGTTCCACCTGACGGACCCCAACGGGGTGATGGTGGTGTCGGTGGCGGCGGCGGACCTCCTGGGCGGCGCCATTGTGCCTCTGCCGTTCCTGCCGGAGGGCCTGCGGAAATTCGCGGAGCTCACGCCCTTCGGGGCCATGCAGAAC
The DNA here is from genome assembly GCA_947632175.1 of uncultured Oscillospiraceae bacterium. Taxonomy (GTDB): domain Bacteria; phylum Bacillota; class Clostridia; order Oscillospirales; family Oscillospiraceae; genus RUG626. The sequence goes on from CANROC010000006.1 coordinate 14,082, forward strand.
GTGCCCCTTCGTCTGTTCGGCGGGGACCTCACAGGAGCGGCCGCCTATCGAGCCGTGGGCCTCCAGGTCTTCTGGGCGGCGGTACTCATCGCCGTGGGCTATGCCCTCCTGCGCGCCGGACTGCGCCGCGTGAGCGTGGCGGGAGGTTGAGGGATGAGACTCTATTTTAAATTCCTGGCGATCCACTTAAAGAGCGCCATGACCTACAAGACCTCTTTTTTCCTCAGCTGTCTGGGGCACCTGTTCATCACGGGCAATACGTTTTTAGGGGTCGTCTTCCTCCTCCGGCGCTTCGACACGGTGGGCGGCTACACCCTGCCGGAGCTGGCGCTGTGCTATGCGACGATCCTGGCGGCCACGTCCCTGGCGGAGTGCTTCGCCCGCGGGTTCGACGCCTTCCCCAGGATCCTGCGGGAGGCCCAGTTCGACCGCATCCTGGCGCGGCCCCGGTCCCTGGTGCTCCAGATTTTATGCCAGGACTTGAAGCCCACCATGCTTTCCCGGCTTCTCCAGGCCGTGGCGATGCTCATATGGGCCGTCCACGCCGGAGCGGCGAACTGGACGGCGGGGCGGGCCGCCGTGCTGGCTCTGATGATTGTCTGCGGGGCAGCGGTCTTCTTCGGGCTCTTCCTCGTCTACGCCGCCCTGTGCTTTTACACCCTGGAGGGGCTGGAGGTCATGAACATCTTCACCGACGGGGCGCGGGAGTACGGCAAGTACCCCTTTGGCGTCTACGGCAAGGGCGTTTTGTGGCTTCTGACGCTGGCGGTGCCCCTGGCCCTCGTCCAGTATTGGCCCCTGCAATACCTTCTGGGCCGCGGCCCCGGCTGGTACGGCCTTTTGCCGCTGGCGTCGCTTTTGTTCCTCGCGCCGTGCGTCTGCCTCTGGCGCCATGGCGTGCGGCATTATCGCTCCACCGGGTCTTGATTTTCCGCCTAAAACATGGGATAATGGAAGAAAAAACGGAGGCGATCCTATGCCGGATATCCATCCCATCGACAACACGACCTGGTCCTTTGAGGAGGGCGGGGTCAGGTTCTTCCTGCTCACCGGCCGTGAGCGCGCCCTGCTCATCGACAGCGGCATGGAGACACACAACGCCCGGGAGTTGGCCGAGGGCCTGACCGATCTCCCCCTGGAGCTTCTCAACACTCACGCCGACCGGGACCACATCGGGTCCAACGGGGAGTTTAAGCGCGTCTACATGAGCCCCGCCGAGGCGGTGAACTACTATAAGCACAACGGCGGGACAGGCGCGATCGCGCCTCTCTGGGACGGGGACGTCCTGGACCTGGGGGACAGGCCCTTGAAGATCATCGCCCTTCCAGGCCACACACCGGGGAGCGTCGCCGTGCTGGACGTGAAGTACCGCCGCCTCTTCTCCGGCGACCCGGTGCAGACCGGGCGCATCTTCATGTTCGGCCCCCAGCGGGAGATGCACGCCTACATCCATTCTCTTAAGCGCCTGGAGGCTATGTCAAGCGAATTTGACCTGATCTACCCCTCCCACGCCGCCTGCCCCGTCCGGCCCGCCATCATCCCCCAGCTCATCTTCGCCGCCGAGGAGATCGTCTCCGGCCGCGCGGAGGGCAAAAAGGAGACCGTCTTCGGCCGCCCCATCCGCGCCTACGATATGTCCGTCGCTGCCTTCCTCTGCGACCCGGCATAAAAACCTCCTGTATGGGCAAAATAAGTGTTGCAATTTTATCATAACTATGATAAAATCATGTCCATAGGAGGTGAGACTATGACGAATATTCGACCCGTATCGGACCTGCGCAACAACTTCGCGGAGATCTCCAGACTGGTACACGAGAACAACGGCCCGGTGTTCCTGACAAAAAACGGCTACGGCGACATGGTGGTCATGAGCATCGAAGCGTATAACGACTTTTCCTTTGACGCGGACCTCTATTTCAAGCTGAAGGAGGCGGAGTACAAGGAGGAGAGCGGAGCCAGATGGTATTCCATGGAGGAAGTGGGCAGCCGCATCCAAAGAATCATCGATGAGGCGGAGCGCGATGTATAAGATTTTTATGCTGGAGCCGGCCCTGGAGAATTACGTGAAGATCGTCAGATACCTGGCCCTTGAGCTCAAAAACCCCGCCGCGGCCAGGTCGTTTGTCAAAAGAATGGACGAGGGGCTTGACCGTGTGGCGCATTTCCCGTATTCATGCCCCACACACTTCGCGGAGTACAAAATGAAGCACGAATACAGAAAACTGTTCGTCAATCACTTCGTTGTCTTCTATTGGGTCGATGAAAAGAATCGAGCCGTCATGGTGGAGCAGGTCGCGTACGCAAGGCGTGATCTCGACAGCCTCCTTGACCGGGAATGATTCAAAAGCGCTCTGGTGTCAGGGCGCTTTTGACATTTCCCCCAATCTCGTGTATAATACCCCTTGCAACATCTTTCCCAACCGTCAAAGGAGGACATTATGTGGTTTGACGAAGCCATTGTGTATCAGATCTACCCCCTCGGCATGTGCGGGGCCATGGAGGGGGAGGGGGCGCGGTGCCTGCGGGTACTGGACTGGATCCCCCACATCAAGGCCCTGGGGTGCGACACGGTGCTCTTCAACCCCGTGTTTGAGAGCGACTGGCACGGGTACGACACCAGAGACTACTTCAAGATCGACCGCCGGCTGGGGTCCGAGGAGGATTTCCGGCGGGTGTGCGGCGCGTTGCATGAAAACGGCGTCCGCGTGATGCTGGACGCGGTCTTGAACCACGTGGGCCGGGGCTTCTGGGCCTTTCAGGACCTTAAGGAGCGTAAGTGGGACAGCCCCTACAAGGACTGGTTCCAGGTGAGCTTTGACGGCGACACCGGCTGGAACGACGGCTTTTGGTACAAGGGCTGGGAGGGCCACCAGGAGCTTCCCGAGCTCAACCTTTGGAACAACGACGTGGTGGAGCACCAGTTCGCCGCCATCCGCAGTTGGGTGGAGCGCTTCGGCATCGACGGCCTCCGCCTGGACGTGGCGTACTGTCTGCCCCAGGAGTACTTAAAGCGTCTCCGGCAGTTCGCCAACAGCCTGAAGCCCGACTTCGTCCTCATGGGGGAGACGCTCCACGGGGATTACAACCGCTGGATGGGGGAGGAGCTTTGCCACTCGGTGACGAATTACGAGTGCTACAAGGGCCTCTGGTCCAGCCTCAACGACATGAACCTCTTTGAGATCGGCCACTCCCTGGCCCGCCAGTTCGGGCCGGAACCCTGGACGCTCTACAAGGGACGGCACATGCTGAGCTTCCTGGACAACCACGACGTGGAGCGCATCGCCACAAAGCTGCGGGACAAAAATCAGCTCCCCGCCGCCTGGGGCCTCCTCTTCGGGATGCCGGGGGTGCCCTGCGTCTACTACGGCAGCGAGTGGGGCCTTGAGGGCCGCAAGTCCGACGGGGACGGGGCCCTGCGCCCCGACATTGCCGCGCCGGAGGCAAACGGGCTGACGGCCTTCATCGCAAAGCTCGCCGCCGCGCGGAAACAGAGCCCCGCGCTGATCTACGGGACCTACAGGAACCTGCAAATTCAAAATAAGTACCTCGTCTTTGAGCGTGCCTGTGACGGCGAGCGCGTCATTGTGGCGGTCAACGCCTCCCCGGAGACCCAGTGGGCCCACTTCGACGCCCGGGCGGGGCAGGGTACGGACCTCATCACCGGCGAGACGCACGACTTCGGCGGCGGCAGTGAGCTTGCGCCGTACAGCGTACATTTCTGGAGGGCGCAGTGACATGAGACGCGGGAGGATTTTGGCGCCGGTACTGGCGGCGCTCCTGCTGGTAATGGCATTGGCCGGCTGCGGCGGGGGAGAGACGCCCGCCACTGCGCCTACCGCCGCTGTCCCCACCGCCTCCGCGCCCACGGCGCCGCCGGAGCCCACAAAAGCGCCGGAGGATGGCGCCCTGCGGGTCCTCTCCTGCGTGTCCGGATGCGAGGCGGGAGAGTCCGGGCCAGAGCTTCTCGCCTTGGACGGGGGAAAGCTTCTGCTGGCGTACAGCCGCTACGACGTGGAGCGGGACATCTTCATCACACGCCTGCAGGTGGTAGACGCCCTCCATGACCGCGTCGCCGCCGAGACGCGCCTGGACGGTTCGCTGACGCCTGTCTCGGCCTTTGAGGGCGGCTTCATCCTGGAGGACTTTGGCCAGACCGCCTACCGCTTTCTGGACGACGGCCTCCGGGAGCTCTCCGTCTACGATCCCCCGGAGATGCCGGGACTTTTCTCCCCGGATGGCAAAAGCTACTACTTCATCTCCGTGGGCAAGCTGTGGTCAGCCGACGTGGACACCGGCGCGCTCACGTACCTCCCGTCGGAGTATTCCGTCCGCTACGGCCGCTATTTCCAGAGCGGGCCCACCGACGGCTGCTGGCTCTTCCTCAACGGCGACAGCGCCCTTGTGCCCGTGGAGGGGGTCACCCTCACGGGCGTGGACCTCAGTACCGGCAAGACGCGCGTCCTGTCCCAGAACATCTATGACGCCTCGGTCTGGGGGGATACGCTCACCTTCCACATGACCGCGGCGGAGGGGCGGATCGGGACGAACGACCCCTTTTACGCGGTGTCCCTCACGGAGGGGACCGCCGTGCGCTTTGCCCAGGACCGATACGCCTTTTCCACCGTCAAAAGCAGCGAATATCTGGTGTGCTTTGAGACGGACGACAGCTGCCGCCTCACCGGCCTGTACGTGGGCGCCATCCGGGACGGCGTCTGCGAGCTGTCCCTGGTGCCGGAGGAGGTGTCCGCCTACACCTACGGCCCCTTTGCCTACATGAATGATGAGGAGCTTATCGCCGTCTCCATGACCGGCGACGAGGGCCAGCGCCTGGGGATCGTCGAACCCCGCCTTTTGAAGCCCGACAAGACGCTGACCGGCGAGGCAGTGGCGACGCCGGAGCTCATCGACGCCTCCCTTGCGGAGCGCTACGCCGCCGCCCAGACCCTCCCGGCGGTGCCGGAGCACCTCACGCGCCAGCGTCAGCGGGCCGACGAGCTGGAGGAGCGCTACGGCATCACCATCTACCTCTCCGCCCAGTGTCGGGGCGTGGCAACGGACTATAAGAACTACGTCTGCGCCGATGAATTTTTCGCCGACGACCCCGCCTGGGAGCTCCAGCTCACGGACAGGGCCCTCAACGACCTGGAGGCGGGCCTGGCCAAATACCCCGAGGGCTTTTTCCGGCAGTTTCGCACCGTTACCGGCGACGCCGGCCTGCGCCTTTGCCTCACGGGGGAGATCACCGACGGCTACAGCGCCGCCTTCGCTTTCTCCGCCGACGAGTGGTACGACATGGTCTTCGACATCCGCTTCGACGTAGCCCCCAACCTCCCCCACGAGCTGTGGCACTGCATGGAGATTTTCATCAACCGCCGTGACAGCGCCCTTTTGTCCGACGAAACCTGGCTTGCCTTGGATCCGCCGGGGTTTGCCTACACGGAGGACTACGAAAACTACCTCTACGACGACTACGAATACTGCTACCCGTCGGGGGAGTGGTACTTCTACGACACCTACGGCAAGGTGAACGCCCGGGAGGACAAGGCCAGACTCATGGAGGTCATCATGTCCCCGGACCGCTACGACTCCGCCCACTTCGTCTCGTCCCCCCACATCCAACAAAAGCTCACCCTCATGTGCCAAGCCATCCGCGCCGCCTTCGACACCACCGGCTGGGGCGAGGTATATTGGGAGCGGTTCCAGTGACCGTATTATACCACAAATTAAGCAATTTGTCAAGTGTTTTTAAGCATATTCAAAATATTTTCGTTTTCACCGCTGATTTTCCCCACCCCAGCCCCTCCCAAGCCGGGGTGGTTCCGTCTCCAAACCTCCCCTGTGGGGGAGGTGGCGCAAAGCGCCGGAAGGGTCCCCGCTGCGGTGGATAATCAAAACCGCGGCGAAGCCGCAACCTTTTAAAAAGCCCCCTCCTCGTAGGAGGGGGGCAGGGGGGAAGCGAGCGTTGGACGATAGAGCTCTATCGTCCAACGCTCGATCCCTCAGTCGCTTCGCGACAGCTCCCTTTACGAAAGGGAGCAAAAAAAAGGTTGCGCCGTAAGCGGCGCGTTTATATTCAATTGCGCCTCCGGCGCAATAAAATCGAGAATGAACCGCGTTGCGGCGCAAACCTTTTAATAGCCCCACCCGCCGGGAGGGGTGCCCGAGGGTCGCGATGGGCAGGGTGGTGGCGTCTATTTTGCCAGTTTGCGTTATCCGCCGTAGGGGTCGCCGTCCCCGGCGACCCGCCTTTCGACAATTGACCCTTTCCAATCAACGCGGTACGGGCCGCACCTCCGCGCCAAGAGCCGCCGCTTCGCGGCGGTTGCGCTGTGATGCGCGCCTGCGGGCGCAGGCCCACGGCGGCCCATGCCCCTGTTGACCGCCAATTTCAGTTTTATCGGAACCGTTTCCGTCACGCAACGCAACACGAGCGGGTTTAGAACCCGCCCCTACAGGGGATGTGGAAGGTTATTCCATTCAACCGACATTGGAGGTCATCGAGACGCGGGTCGCCGTGGGCGGCGACCCGCTGATAAAAGAGAAATGCCCTTGGAATACAATACAGGTTGTAACACGACGGGTGACGAAGACGGAAGCAGAGGCAACGGACATATCTATTATTACTGGATCGCCAAATACTTTGACGAGGAACTTTATCAACACGGTGGGACGTGCTGGCTTTGCGCAAAGGAGCTTTTCCCGGAGGAGCCCGACAGTGCTGCAAAACCAGACCCATTATCGGATGAAGAAGCCGCGGGCCTGATCCAAAAGGGCCTTCTTGTGAAAGACGGACCCGGATACCGGTTGAATTTCGCCTGTTTTACCGAGGAACGGTTTGCCGAATTTGTTTCCCTGTTTCAAATAGAGGATGAAGAGCTTGAAAACGCGCTGTCGGAATGGATAGTTTCGGTGCGAAACAGCTTTTCTAAATTTGTGTCGAAACGGTTACACGCCCAAATCAACCAATGGGTCTCCATGGTTCTGTTTCAAATCGTCGGTCATGTGACGGAGGAGCTGATGCGCAGAGGCGTTTTGAAAAAGCCAATGTCGGATTGGCCTTTGACCAACGGCGTATTTTATGTTTCGGGCAAATACATAAACCCTTGACGGAACCTCTGACCGCCCCCCGTCCCCGCCGCGGCGGATAATCAAAACCGCGGCGAAGCCGCAACCTTTTAAAAAGCCCCCTCCTCGTAGGAGGGGGGCAGGGGGGGGAAGCGAGCGTTGGATGACAGGGCGGTTTCGATGATCCGCGCCCGCCAAAGCCGCCGTAGGGGTCGCCGTCCCCGGCGACCCGCCTATCGACTATTGACACGTCCCGTACGGCATAAATTGAACGCAACTCAAACCGTACTGGCCGGGTTCCAAACCCGCCGGCACTTCGTCCTTTGTCTTCCGCCCCCGTCTCAGCGGACAGCAAAAAGCAGGAAAAGGCTCTTGCCCTTTCCTGCTTTGTCGATTTGTTTGTTCCCCGATTCAGTCCATATACCCCTGCGCGCAGAGAAGCTCGGCCAGGAGGATGGCGCCGCCGGCGGCGCCGCGGAGGGTGTTGTGGGAAAGGCACACGAACTTGTAGTCGTACTGGGTGTCCTCCCGGAGGCGGCCGACGCTGACGGCCATGCCGTTTTCCAGGTTCCGGTCCAGCTTGGTTTGGGGGCGGTTCTCCTCCTCAAAGTAGTGGAGGAACTGCTTGGGGGCGGAGGGGAGATCCAGCTTTTGGGGCAGGGCGGAGAAGCTTGCCCAGCGGGCCTTGATTTCATCTATTGTGGGCTTTTTGGCGAAGGTGGCGAACACCGCCGCCATGTGGCCGTCGCTGCACGCCACGCGGAAGCATTGCGCGGTGATGGAGGGGGCGTCGGCCTTTACGATGACGCCGTTTTCCACCTTACCCCAGAGCTTCAGGGGCTCCTGCTCGCTCTTTTCCTCCTCGCCGCCGATGAAGGGGATCACGTTGTCCACGATGTCGGGGAAGGTCTCAAAGGTCTTGCCCGCGCCGGAGATGGCCTGATAGGTGCACACCAGGGCCTTTTGAAGGCCGAACTCGTCCTTCAGCGGGTGCAGGGCGGGGACGTAGCTCTGGAGAGAGCAGTTGGACTTGACGGCGATGAAGCCCCTTTTGGTGCCCAGCCTCTTGCGCTGGAAAGGAATGACCTCCAGGTGCTCGGGGTTGATTTCCGGCACCACCATGGGCACGTCGGGCGTCCAGCGGTGGGCGGAGTTGTTGGAGACGACGGGGCACTCATGCTTGGCGTACGCCTCCTCCAAAGCCTGGATCTCCGACTTCTTCATATCCACGGCGGAGAAGACGAAGTCCACATGGGCGCAGATCTCGTCGATGTCCGTCTCGGCGCACTTGACGGTGAGGGTTTTGGCGCATTCCGGCACGGGTTCCTGCATGAGCCAGCGGCCCGCGACGGCCTCCTCATAGGTCCTGCCGGCGCTGCGGGCGCTGGCGGCGAGCTCCGTGAGCTCGAACCAGGGGTGGCGGGCGATGAGGGTGACGAAGCGCTGACCCACCATGCCCGTGGCGCCGATGACGCCGACCTTATACTTTTTCATACCAGATGCCTCCAGACAGAGATGATCTCTCAAAAAATTGTTCATTTTGACAGTAAAAAATCCGGCAAAAGAGGTAGCCAAAACGGGAAAAACGGTGTATAATGGAGTTTACATAAATTAAACCGCCGTTTTTCCCGCGGACGGTTCCCCTTGCGGGCGAAAGTTCTTTTGTACTTTAACACAGGCAAGGGGCCGCTGTCAACGGCGAAATGACCAAGTTTTTCACCGATTTGCCTTAAATTTAAGCGCTTAGGCGCTTTGACCCGGATGGAGGACGCACATGAGACACAAGATCAAAGGGATCCTGGCTTTTGCCCTGGCGGCGGTGCTGGCTCTTGCCGCCGTGCCCACGGGGGTGACGACCACGGCGGACGCCGCCGGGGAGTACACCGCGCCCTATACCACCTTGCGCGTGGGGCTCTATGTCTACAATTCCAGCGACGGAAGCCCCACACAGAAGAGCTTCCCCTCCGCCAACCTCATGAACGCCAAGGGCCTGGGCTCCGGCTATGAGCTGGGGTACTTCGACACCAACAGGGACTTCCACTCCCTGGGGGTCTTCCTGTCCCAGACCGAGATCACCATGCTCATGGACAGGACCATGGTCTACAACGCCGGCTCCAACTCCTACTCCGAGGGGAGCGAGGGCTCCGTGGTGGTGGGATGCGTCCACCTGAAGCTGGACGGCAGCTACGACACCTACACCGCCGCCAAGGCCGTGGCGGACGGATATGAGGACGGCTTCGTCCGGTATGAGAACGGGAAGTTTTATGTTCTGGTGGGGCAGTACGTCTCCTCCGCCAAGGCCTCCGAGGCCAGGGACAGCCGGGGTCTCAACGCCACGGTGGACAGCGGCACCAGTCATACGGTGACGGTGGTGAAGTCCCGGACCAATCAGATCCTCTTTGAGTACGACTGCGGCACGGCCTCGTCCCTGGCGGTAAAGCCCATGGCCCCGGAGGGCGTCAAGGCCCAGACGTGGTTCAAGGGGTGCAAATACTACGGTGCCTTCTCCTACCTGCGCAACACCGGCGGGAACCTCACCGTGGTCAACTACGTGGACGTGGAGGACTACGTCAAGGGCGTGGTGCCCTATGAGATGAGCGCATCCTGGCCCCGGGAGGCCCTGAAGGCCCAGGCCATCGCCGCCAGGACCTTCGTCATGGCCAATATCACCAAGCACCGCAGCTCCGGCTTCGATGTCTGCAACACCACCGACTGCCAGGCCTATCACGGCACGGAGGTAGAGGGCGGGGCCAGGGCCACGTCGGATTCCGACGCCGCCGTGGACGAGACCCGCAGCCAGTACCTGGTGTACAAGGGCACGCTGTGCGACACCAGCTACTATTCCTCCAACGGCGGGGCCTCCGAGAACTCCGAGAACGTCTGGACGGCAAAGCTGGACTACCTCCGGGGCGTTCTGGACCCCTATGAGAAGAACATCGCCGGGAGCGTGTCCAACTACTACTGGACCAAGACCTACACCCCCGCCTCCCTGGGCCAGCGCCTCAGGGACATGGGCCGCAACAGCGGCGATGTGGTGCGGGTGGAGCTGACCTTCACGGACGTGGGCAACGTCTACTCCGTCACCTTCATCGACGTGAACGGCCGGAAGAACACCGCCTCCAAGAGCAGCGCCAAGTCGATCCTGGGCCTTCGCTCCCAACGCTTCACCGTCAACGGCCTGGGGCCGGCGGAGGACGCGGGGGTGGTCTACGTCAACGGCGGCGTCCCCCTGGAGAACGGCCTGGACGGCGTGTGCGCCGTGGGCGGCGCCGGCACGGCGGAGCTTCCCTCCGGGGATGTGTACGCCATCTCCGGATCAGGCACCGTAGACAAGGTGGACACGGCGGCGGTGACGCAGAAGGGCGGCGTGGGCGTCAATTCCGCCGGCAACTTCGTATTTTCCGGCTCCGGCTGGGGGCATAATGTGGGTATGAGCCAGTGGGGCGCGTACTCCATGGCCAAATATTACGGCAAGACGTATCTCGATATTCTCACTTTCTACTATACCGGCGCCCAGGTGACGACCTCCGTGCGCAAGCAGGAGCAGCAGTATTACCCGGCCCCGGACGCCGGGACCGTGTCCACCGATCCCGAACCCACCGAGCCTCCCACGCCCACGGACCCGGAGACCACGGAGCCGGAGACCTCGACCCCCGTGGCTGCTGACGCCCCGACGGAGGACGACCCGCCCCTCACCGGCGTCCCGTCGGAGACCGGCGGACCGGAGGATGAGGGTACCGGGGACGGTGCCGATGGGGAGACTGCCCCCGGCCTTGAGGGCTGAGCGGCGCGAAAGGATCAATCTACCTATGAAGACATCGGATTTTTTCTATGAGCTCCCGGAGGAGCTCATCGCCCAGACGCCTCTGGAGCGGCGTGACTCCTCCCGGCTCATGGTATTGGATAAGGTCACAGGCGGCATAGAGCACCGGCGGTTTTTCGAACTGCCGGAGCTTTTGCGTCCGGGGGACTGCCTGGTGCTCAACGACTCCCGCGTCCTGCCGGCGCGGCTCATCGGCCGCCGGCCCACCGGCGGCGCGGTGGAGGTGCTCCTGTTGACCGACAAGGGGGACCGGTGCTGGGAGTGCCTTGTGCGCCCCGGCAAGAAGGCCCGCCCCGGCGACACGGTGCTCTTCGGGGACGGGGAGCTCACCGCCCATATCCTGGAGGTCCTGGAGGGCGGCAACCGGCTCATCCGCTTTGACTACGAGGGCATCTTCCTGGAGACGCTGGAAAAGCTGGGCCGCATGCCTCTGCCGCCCTACATCCACGAGGAGCTTCGCGACGCCGAGCGGTATCAGACGGTGTACTCCCGGGAGCTCGGGTCTGCGGCGGCCCCCACGGCGGGTCTCCACTTCACGCCGGAGCTTTTGGACGCCATTCGGGCCAAGGGCGTGGAGACGGCTTTCGTCACCCTCCACGTGGGCCTGGGCACCTTCCGCCCCGTAAAGGAGGACAACATCGAGGACCACGACATGCACGCGGAGTTCTGTGTCATCCCCGAGACCGCGGCGGACATCGTCAACCGCGCCAAGGACCGAGGCGGGCGAGTGGTCTGCGTGGGCACCACGTCCCTGCGCACCGTGGAGTCCTTCGCCGACGAGAAAGGATATCTAAAGCCATCCTTCGGCTGGACGGACATCTTCATCTACCCCGGCTACCGCTTCAAATGCGTGGACGCCCTGGTCACCAACTTCCACCTCCCCGAAAGCACCCTGGTCATGCTCGTCTCCGCCCTCGCCGGAAGAGAACACATCCTAAACGCCTACGCCGAGGCCGTCCGAGAAAAATACAGATTTTTCTCATTTGGGGACGCCATGTTCATTCAATAGAAATCGACCGTTTTGCGCAGAATAATAGACCGAATCTGTTGACAAAATAGGTCTAATGTGCTAGTATAAAAGTGACCGAAATTTTTGTGGGAAAGGGGACATTTCCATGACGCAGATATCCGTATCGGAGCTGAAGACCAACACCGGCAAATACGTGACCATGGCCAAGGACCAGGACATCTTCATCACGAAAAACGGCAAGGTGGTGGCGAAGATCGTGAGCGCCAAGCCAGACAAAAAAGCCGCCTGGAACCATTTGACCGAAGTATTCAAGGGAGTTGGCTTTCCCGACATCGACCTCGATACCTTGAGAGAGGAGCGGATCCTCGGAAAATGACAGTTGTATTTGATACCAACGTGATCATTGACGCCGCTATGGGCAGATCGGGCTCTGAGGACGCGCAAGAGCTTATTCGGATGGTCGTCAACGAGGAGATAACAGGGCTTGTCACTGCCAACACCATCACCGACATCCACTACATCGTGAAAAAACATTGTGGGGAGAGCATGGCGAGGGAGGCGGTCGTGAATACCCTCTATGTTTTCGACATTGTTCCGGTGGACGGCGAGGCCTGCTCTATCGCCCTGAACGAGCCCATAGCCGATTACGAGGACGCGGTCCTGGCCGTCTGCGCCGCGCGGGAGGAGGCGGACTACATCGTCACCCGCGACCGGGCGTTCCTTTCCACCCCCACCCCCGTCCCGGCCATGACGCCGACGGACCTTCTCCATTTAATCGAAGAATCAGACGCACAGTGAGAATCTGGACGCGGTAGTGTTGACTATCGCGTCTACCTGTCGAAAAAGGCCTTTGGCCTTTTCCGACAAAGGGGAACGTGCGGAAAGCCCTCCACGAAAGGTCTGCGGACCTTTCGTGGAGGGCTTTCCTGCTGTCGCCCTGCGCGCGCCCCTTCGGGGCACACTTGGGCGACAAAAGGTTTTTTTTCCGACGTACATGCCGCCGGAAAAAATGCTCGATTAAAGTTTCTTTGATAAACTGTTGGCGCGGTAGTGTTGACTATCGCGTCCTTTTTTGATAAAATACACCTTAACTATACTATACCCTTTGACCAAAGGAGCGGAGGATAAATATGGAATACAAGACCGACATTGAGATCGCCCAGAGCACGAAGATGGACCACATCACGGCCATCGCCGACAAGTGCGGTATCGACCAAAGGTACGTGGAGCAGTACGGAAACTACAAGGCCAAGATCGACCTGAAGCTCCTTTCTGACCTGGCGGAGAGGCCGGACGGGAAGCTCGTTCTCGTCACCGCCATCACGCCCACGCCGGCGGGGGAGGGGAAGACCACCACCACGGTGGGCCTCGGCGACGCCCTCCGGAAGATCGGCAAGAACTCCGTCATCGCCCTGCGGGAGCCGTCGCTGGGCCCTGTCTTCGGCGTCAAGGGCGGCGCGGCCGGCGGCGGGTACGCCCAGGTGGTGCCCATGGAGGACATCAACCTCCACTTCACCGGCGATTTCCACGCCATCGGCGCGGCCAACAACCTGCTGGCGGCCATGCTGGACAACCACATCTACCAGGGCAACGCCTTGAACATTGACCCCAAGACCATCACCTGGCGGCGGTGCGTGGACATGAACGACCGGCAGCTGCGGTTTGTGGTGGACGGCCTGGGCGGCAAGGTCAACGGCACGCCCCGTGAGGACGGGTACGACATCACCGTCGCCAGCGAGATCATGGCCGTCTTCTGCCTCGCCAAGGACATCACGGACCTCAAGGCCCGTCTCGGGCGGATCATCGTGGCCTACACCTACGACGGCGCGCCTGTCACCGCCGGCGACCTGAAGGCCGCCGGGGCCATGGCGGCGCTTTTGAAGGACGCCCTCAAGCCCAACCTGGTGCAGACGCTGGAGCACACCCCGGCCTTCGTCCACGGCGGGCCTTTCGCCAACATCGCCCACGGATGCAACTCCATCGTCGCCACGCGCCTTGCCCTCAAGCTGGGGGATTACTGCGTCACAGAGGCCGGCTTCGGCGCTGACCTGGGCGCGGAGAAATTTTTAGACATCAAGTGCCGCATGGCGGGCCTTAAGCCCGACGCCGTGGTCATCGTCGCCACCGTCCGGGCCCTCAAGATGCACGGCGGCCTCGATAAGAAAGAGCTGGGCACGGAGGACCTGGAGGCCCTCAAGCGCGGCCTTCCCAACCTCCTTCAGCACGTGGAGAACATCACGAAGGTTTATAAGCTCCCCGCCGTCGTTGCCGTCAACCGCTTCCCCACAGACACGGAAGCCGAGCTGAAGCTTGTGGAGGACGAGTGCCGGAAGCTGGGCGTCAACGTGGCCCTCTCCGAGGTCTGGGGCAAGGGCGGCGAAGGCGGCGTGGCGCTGGCCGAGGAGGTCGTGCGCCTGTGCCGGGAGCCCAACGATTTCACCTTCTCCTACGACACGGACAAGCCCATCGTGGAGAAGCTCGAAGAAATCTCCAAGAAAATTTATCACGCCGACGGCGTGGAGCTCACCGCCGGGGCGAAGAAGCAAGCGCGTCAGCTGACGCAGCTGGGCTTCGGCAATACTCCCATCTGCATGGCCAAAACCCAGTACAGTTTCTCCGACGACCCCAAGCTCCTGGGCGCGCCGAAGGGCTTTAAGATCACCGTCCGGAACCTCAAAGTCTCTGCCGGCGCGGGCTTCATCGTGGCGCTCACCGGCGATGTGATGACCATGCCCGGCCTTCCCAAGGTCCCGGCGGCGGAGAAGATCGACGTGGATGAAAACGGCGTCATTTCCGGGCTCTTTTAAGGAGAAGCTTGATGGAAACTTCCATGGTTGAAGCCACACTCAACGATTTTACCGCCGTCCTCGCCTCCAAGGCCCCGGTCCCCGGCGGCGGCGGCGCGGCGGCGCTCAGTGGGGCGCTGGCCTCGGCGCTGGCGTCCATGGTCTGCGCCCTGACCACGGGGAAAAAGAAATACGCCGCCTATGAGGACGACCTTACACGCATCGCCGACAGGGCGGAGGCTCTGCGGCTTGCGCTCCTCGCCGACATCGACGCCGACGCGGCGGCCTTCGAGCCCCTCGCCAAAGCCTACTCTATCCCCAAGGACGCCCCGGAGCGGGCCGAGGTCATGGAGAGCGCCCTGCGGGCGGCCTGCGAGGCGCCCATGGGCATCGCCAGGCGCTGCGGGGAGGTCATCGAGCTTCTATCCGAGCTTGCCGAAAGGGGCTGCGCCATCGCCGTCTCCGACGTGGGCGTAGGGGCCCAGCTTGCCCGCGCCGCCCTCCTCTCCGCCGGCCTCAACGTGCGCATCAACATAAAGTCCATGACCGACCGCCCCCACGCCGCCCACTGCGCCGCCGAGCTTGCGTCCCTGGAGACAAAATACCTCCCCCTGGCCGAGGAAACCTACCAAAAGGTCCTCGGACGCATCGGGTAAGGGGGAAAGGGAAATGAGCCGCGTCCTTTGCCGGTACGTCTGCGAAAGCTCCAAGCCCTTTCTCGCGGCCCTGGAGAAGCGGGGCATCCGCTATGAGTGCCCCGAGCCCCTGCCTGGCGCGGCGCGGTGGACGGTTTTCACCGTGGAGCGGGCCCGTTTGGAGGACCGGGAGCTATTTGAGCTTGCGGAGGGGCGCAAAATAAGCTGTCTGCTCACCAGACAGTACACAAAGCGGGAGATGGAGGACGCCCGGTTTTTCACCGTCCGGTGCGATTATAGAAAGCTTGCCGTCCGGGAGGAGCCCCAGACGACCTGGGAATATCCCTGCGGGCACGGAAACGGCGTCTTCTGCCGGCGTGTCCAGACGGGTCCCTTCGTGTGCGCCGGACCGTTCCGCTGGAGGGGACAGCGCCATTGGGTCAGCGAGACAGGCTTCTCCCCGCCGCTTTTCTGCGATACCGTAACCCGAGAGGCCTTGGAGGGAGCCGACCTTGCTGGTGTCCGGTTCCTGCCGGTCTACGATAGGGACGGCGCGGAGCCGCTGCCGCACCTCCACCAGCTCCTGCCCGGGAAGACCCTGCCGCGGGAGGCCCTTGTCCTGCCGGAAAACGGCGAGGACTGCCGCCTGAAGCCCTGCCCCCTGTGCGGCGCGCCGCACTATCTCCTCACCGGCGCTTTCCAGCTCAAGGCACGGGAAACGTACCTTGCGGAGGGCGATATCTTCGCCACCGAGGCGCTTTTCAGCGACCTGTACGCCAGGAGCATGACCATTGTCTCACAAACCTTTTTCCGGCTTTTGCGGGACAAGAAGCTGGATAAGAATTTACGGTTCGAGCCTGTCGCGCCGGAATCGGCATAAGAGGGTACCTCAAAATGCATACGGAAGTCCGCCTGGGTGAATATCTCGTGGAAATAGACCGGAATGTGACGCGGGAGTGGTACGCGGCGGCGGAGGGGTGGAGCTGTTCCTGCGGGGACTGCCGGAATTTCCTGGCGCTGGCCAGGGCAGGGCGCCTGCCGGAGCCTGTTCTTTCCCTGCTTGATTCCCTGGGGATACCGCCCCCTACGGAGCCCCCGGTTTCCCCAAACCGCATTTTGATTTGGGCTTCTAGTTTGTAGATAGCTGGATAATATACGCAATTGTGATGTACCACGGCAGATCAGGGGCAAAGCAACGACAGAGAAATCTAGATAGTTGCAGGAAAATCAGTATGAAAATCAGCATAGATTTCGGACATCCATATTTTGATTCAAAAGATATTTTCGACCTGACGCTTAATGATTTGAATGACTTTTATGGGGATGAAAATGAGGTCAATCGACTTAACCTGTTCTTTGTATTAGAGGCGTCATTACACAGGTTTCAGAGAGAGAACAGTTTGAAAGCCGCCGCCCGCTGTGCGTTTTTCATGGCGTATTATCTCTTCATAGCCTTGACACCTCCTGCATCTTGGGAGTTAGCAGAGTTTTATATTGACAGGGCATTAGAGTGGGATGAAACGCCGGAATACAGCCAATGGAAGAAAAACATAGATGAGGGAAATTGATCAATTCCCGTGTAGAGCCCCCTCTATACGGGAAGACAACGGAAATCGACAGAAAGGAGAAGGACTTCATGCGGAAACTCGCTTGGGCGGCCTTCTCCTTTGCGTTGGGTGTTTTCGCGGCGCAGTACTTTCTGCCGGTGCGGGTGCTGCCGCTGGCGGCGGGGGGCGTGATGGCGGCGGGGCTGGGGCTCTACGCGCTCATCAGGTCCGACAAGCGCCGGGCGGCGATGCTGGCGGCCTTCGGGCTGGCGGCGGGGCTTCTTTGGGACTTCGGGTATGACGCGCTCGTCTTTTCCCACGCCCGGGCGCTGGACGGCGCGACCGCGTCCGTCACCGCCACGGTGGCGGATTTCCCGGCGGAGACGGAGTACGGCGCTTACGTGGACGTGAAGGTCCGCGCCGGGGGCATCGTGCCCCTGGGCGGGCGGGTATACGTCTACGACGGCTCCATGGACGATCTTAAGCCGGGGGACGAGGTGCGCTTCACCGCCAAGATCTCCACCGCCGACAAGGTCCGCGACCGGGAGATCACCTCTTACACCTCCCGGGGGACGTTCCTCTTCCTCCGGGGCGTCCGGGAGCTGGAGGTCCTTGACTCTCCCGGCGTCACTTTCGGGAATTTCCCCACCTACGCCGCCCGGTCCATCAAGGAGCACATCCGCAATATCTTCCCCCTGAACGCGGAGGGCTTCATGCTGGCCCTGCTCACCGGCGACCGGTCCGTCCTCAACACCGACGCCGCCGCCGTCAGCGATATGGAGCGTGCGGGCATCACCCACATCGTGGCGGTGTCCGGGATGCATGTGGCGATTTTAGCCGGGTTCCTCATGGCGGTGCTGGGGAGGCGCCGCTGGACCATCCTCGTTATCGCGCCGGTGCTCCTTATGTTCATGGCCGTCTCCGGCGGCTCGCCCTCTGTGGTGCGGGCGGTGGTGATGCAGTTATTTGTGCTGACTGCGCCGCTTGTCATGCGGGAGAACGACAGCCTGACGAGTCTCGCGGCGGCGCTGATGCTCCTGCTGATGCTCAACCCCTACGCCGTGGCGGGGGTGGGGCTCCAGATGTCCTTCGCCGCCACCTTAGGCATCATCCTCCTCTCCCCTCGGCTCCAGGGGCGGCTTGAAAAGCACGCGCCGGAGAAAAAGGGCGTCAAGCGCCGCGTTTATCTCACCGTGACGCGGTCGATCTCCACCTCTCTCGGCGCGCTGGCGCTGACGCTCCCCATCTCGGCGTGGACGTTTGAGAGCGTGTCGCTGGTGGCGCCCCTTTCCAACCTCCTGATCCTCTGGGCGGTGTCGCCGGCCTTCCTGCTGGGGGCCGTGGCGGTGGGACTTTCGTACCTCTGGCTGCCGCTGGGGCGGCTGGTGGGGTTTTATCCGGCGTTGGCGGCGCGGGGGATCCTGTTCGCGGCCAAGGTCCTGGCAAAGCCCCGCGCGGCCTGCGTCTATCTCACGGACCCGGCGATGCTGTGGGTTTTTATCGTTTTCTACGTTCTCTGCGCGGCGTTGGTGATCCGCAGGGCGCGCCTGCGCGCTTTCCTCCCGGTGGTGTGCGCCGGGACGGTGGCGGTGTGCGGCGTCCTTATCTGGCGGGACCTGTCCGACCGGACCCGCGAGGGCTATACCCTGACGGCGCTGGACGTGGGGCAGGGGCAGAGCCTGGTCATTACCAGCGCGGGCCACACCGCCGTGGTGGACTGCGGCTCCTCCAGCGGCGAGAACGCCGGGGCCATTGCGGAGCGGACCGTCCGTTCTCTTGGCCGGGACAGCCTGGACGCGCTGATCCTCACCCACTACCACGCCGACCACGCCGACGGCGTGGAGAGGCTTCTGGCCACGCTTCATGTGGCGGCGCTTCTTGTGCCGGAGCCGGACTTTGCGGAGAGCGACCTGGACGAGACGGTCCTGGCCGCCGCCGAGCGGGCCGGCACGCAGGTGGTTTTCGTCACGGACCTGACGACGCTTTCCCTGGGGGACGCCGCGGTCACCCTCTACCCGCCCATCGGCGGGGAATCGGAAAACGAGCGGGGCCTGTTCGTCACGGTCTCGGCGGACGGGTTCGACACGCTGATCACCGGCGACGCGCCGGGGTATCTGGAGCGGCTCTTTCTGGCAAGCTATGCGGTGCCGGACATCGAGTGCCTCATCGTGGGGCACCACGGCTCAGCCGGCTCCACCACGGATTTCCTCCTGGACGCCCTGACGCCGGAGACGGCTGTCATCTCCGTGGGGGAGAACAGCTACGGGCACCCCACACCGGAGGTCCTGGAGCGGCTTCAAAGCCGGGGCATCCCCGTCCTGCGCACGGACGAGGACGGCAGCATCACAGTCACATCGAGGTGAGCATATGGCATACGGAAAAAAGGACCAGGAAAACGAGGCGTATCAGAAGCTCCGCGCCGATCTGAAGGCCGGCACGCCCGGGCGGCTCTACGTCTTCCGGGGCGAGGAGCGCTACCTTCTGGAAAACGCCGTCACGACATTGCGGGCCATGATCCCGGAGGGGACGCGGGAATTTAACCACCACCGGCTGGAGGGCCGGACGCTGGGCACGGACGACCTCCAGGAGGCGGTGGACGCCCTGCCGGTGTTCGCCGAGCGGACCCTGACGGAGGTCTGGGACTACGACTTTTCCAAGATGGGGGAGGAGACGCGGCGGGATTTTGTCCGCATCCTCTCGGACATCCCCGACTACGCCACCGTGGTCTTCGCCTTCGACACGGTGGAGTACAAACTGGACGGGCGGGTGAACGCCAACAAGGAGCTCAAAAAGCTCTTTACGGAGGTGGAGTTCACCGTCCAGTCCGATTATGACCTGACCAAATGGCTGGCAAAGCAGTTCGCCGCCGCGGGCAAGCGGCTGGACCGGGACGCCGCCGCGCGGCTCATCGAGATGACCGGCGGGCTCATGACCACCATGAAGACGGAGGCGGAGAAGCTCATAAGCTACGTATCCGGCGAGACGGTGACCGTCCGGGACGTGGAGGCGGTGGTGACCCCCACGCCGGACGCGGCGGTCTGGGAGCTGACGGACGCGCTTCTCATGCGGAAAAACGACCTGGCCATGGAGAAGCTCACCGCCCTCATTTTGATGGACGAGGCGCCCCACAAGATCCTCTACACCGTCTCCCAAAAGCTCCGCCAGCTGCTGATCGCCAAGCTCTGCCAGGAAAACCGCACGGACCTGGAGGGCTTCATGAAGCTCACCGACATGAAATACCGCTTTCAGGCCAAGGCCGTCTTTGACGCCGCCCGCCGCACGGACCTTGCCCGGTGCAGGGCCATGACGGAGCTTGCGGCGGACACGGCCTTAAAGCTCAACAGCACCTCCGGCGATGACCGGGCCCTGCTCACCGAGCTTGTGGCGAGGCTCCTTTTATGAAGAGAAAAATTCGCGAGGCCATTGTCGTGGAGGGCCGCTACGACAAAAACGCCGTGAGCCAGGCGGTGGACGCCCTCATTCTGGAGACGGAGGGCTTCGGCATTTTCCGGGACGCGGAGAAGCTGAAGCTCATCCGCGCCGTGGCGGAAAAGCGGGGCGTCATCCTGCTCACCGACCCGGACAGCGCGGGGTTCCTGATCCGCAATCACCTCAAGGGCGCGCTGGCGGGCGTATCCGTCAAGGAGGCGTACATCCCGGACATTTTGGGCAAGGAGCGGCGCAAGACCGCCCCCTCCCGGGAGGGGAAGCTGGGGGTGGAGGGCGTGCCGCCGGAGGTCATTTTGGAGGCCCTGCGCTGCGCCGGGGCGACCTTCGAGGACGAGGAAAGCGCCCCGGAGGTCCGGGGCGCCCTGACGAAGGCGGATTTTCTGGAGCTGGGTCTCACCGGCCCCGGCAGCCGCGCCAAAAGGGCGGCGCTCCTTAAGGCGCTGGACCTGCCCGAGCGGCTGACGGCCAACGCCTTGCTGGACGTTCTGAACATCCTCATGGACAAAACGGAGCTTGTCAGTCTCCTTTCATCATGGCGTCCACAATGAGCGCCCCCAGGGACGCCACCAGCAGGACCCCCTGGGGGGCCCGGTAGAGGTCGGCGGAGAGCCGCAGGATATGTACGTTCCGCGCCGTCAGGGGCCCGGCCCACACCGCCAGCACCAGCGACAGCGCCAGCAGGGCGCAGGAGAGGGCGAGGCACGCGCGCAGGAGCCGCCGCGCCGGCGGAGAAATGTTCTCGCCGGCAAGAAACCGGCGGAGCTTTTTTCGCATAGGACCACCCCCAGCCTTATTGTACGGTACCGGGGGAGACGTTGCAAGGCAAAAAATCTGGGGCGGCTGTGTCGAATTTCCAAAAAAATTTATAAAATTTGACTGTACAAGCTGTTGCGGATTTGGTATAATTATAATCGAGTTAGATACTAAGGGGGCTTTTCCATGAGGTGTCCGTACTGCGGCTTTTCCGAGAGCAAGGTCATCGACTCCAGACCCACCGAGGACAACATCCGGCGCCGCCGGGAGTGCATGTCCTGCGGCAAGCGCTTCACCACCTACGAGTCCGTGGAGCGGATGCCCATCGTCGTGGTCAAAAAGGACGGGAGCCGCCAGGCCTTCGACCGGGTAAAGATCATCAACTCCATGCTCCACGCCTGCGAAAAGCGCACCGTGGGCCTTTCGGAGATCGAGGCCGTTGTCAGCGAGATCGAGCAGGAGGCCCAGAACTACCCGGAGCGGGAGATCCCCTCCAGCTACATCGGCGAGCTCGTCATGCGCCACCTAAAGCAGCTGGACGAGGTCGCCTACGTCCGCTTCGCCTCCGTCTACCGCCAGTTCAAGGACATCAACACCTTCATGGAGGAGCTCAATAAGCTGCTGATGGAGAAATAAACAGATAAAAAGGAGACAGTCCGCGGACGTCTCCTTTTTTGTTAGAAGATGCTTCCGAAATCGAAGCTCTCCATTTTCGCGATGGACTTGAGGTGCTCGCACACTAAGGCGGAGGCGGCTTTGGTGGCGGCGGGGTCGCGGGTGTAGATGTGCTCGGTGAGCTCAAAAAAGTCGTCGGTCAGCGTCTCGATGTCCGTGTGCCGCAGGACGATGCCGGTGTAGCCCTCGTGCTTTTGCCAGAGGGCGATGGCGCTCTCCAGCTTTTGCCGGCTCTCCGCCCAGCTTTCGTTCTCGGCGGCGTTGGCGGAGTCCCGGACCAGCGCCTCCAGGTCCCCGCAGAGACTGCCGATGGCGCGGGTATTGAGCACGCTGAGGGCCAGAATGAGGGCCAGCAGGGCCACGGCGAAGAGCTCCTTTTTCATGCCTTGCCCTCCTTTTCGGCGTAATAGACCTTCCCGGCGGCGTCCACGGTCATGAGGTAGACGTGTTTGATGTCGATGCCGCCGTGCTGGGCGATCTGGGCGTTGATCCAGGCTTCGTCGAGGCCCAGGAGCTTTAAATTGTCGCTCATGACCCGCCCCTCGCTCACCACCGTGACAGGCAGGCCGTTGTCCGGGGCGTCCAGCTGCATCTCCTCCGGCGTCACGGCGGAGAACTTGGCGTAGGGGAGCACCGAGAGGGTCCCGTCCGTCTCCAAAATGGCGTGGCGCACCGTGGAAATGTCCGTGACGCCGTTGATGCGCAGCTCTACGTAGAGCTCGTCCACGCTGATGCGGCATTTTTTCATCTCCGACTGGACGATGACGCCGTTGTCGATGAGGATGCTGGGCTTGCCGGACACGAGCCTGCGGAAGCGCCCGTGCCTGACGCTGATGCCGGAGATGACCAGCTGACAGCAAAGGAGCGTCAGCACCGGCACGATGCCGTAGAGCAGGGGCGTGCCCGTGTCCTGGAGCGGCTGGGCGGCGAGGTTGGAGATGAGCACCGCCGTCACCAGCTCCAACGGCTCCAACTCCCCCAGCTGGCGCTTGCCCATGATGCGGATGGCGACGATGAGCAGGAGAAAAACGATGACCGTCCTTATAAAGCTGACGCCCATGGGACACCTCCTTTTCGTGTCCTTTATTGTTTCCGGGAGAGGGCGCGATATGCAAAAAGAGGCGCCGGAGCGTTTATTTTCTTGACACCAGGGGAAATCGGGAATAAACTAGTATAGCTGAACAATCATATCCCGGGAGGCAGAAAACAGGTATGGGAAAGTATTTCGGTACGGACGGCTTCCGCGGCGAGGCGAATGTGGGCCTCACCGTGGACCACGCTTTTAAGATAGGCCGGTTTCTGGGCCGGTATTACGGCGGGGAGCACAAGTGCCGCGTGGTCATCGGCAAGGATACCCGGCGCTCCAGCTACATGTACGAGGCGGCGCTGACCGCCGGCCTCACGGCCTCGGGGGCGGACGTGTACCTTCTGCACGTCACCACCACCCCGTCGGTGAGTTACATAACCAGGATCGACGACTTCGACTGCGGCATCATGATCTCCGCCAGCCACAATCCCTACTACGACAACGGCATCAAGCTCCTCAATTCCGCCGGCGAGAAGATGGACGAGGACGTGCTGGAGCTCATCGAGCGGTATCTGGACGGCGAGAGCGGGGAGCTGGAGTACGCCACGCGCAGCGAGATCGGGCGCACCATCGACTACTCCGCCGGCCGCAACCGCTATATCGGCTACCTCATCAGCCTGGCCACGCACTCCTATAAGGGCAAGCGCGTGGGGCTTGACTGCGCCAACGGCTCCACCTCCATGATCGCCAAGAGCGTCTTTGACGCTTTGGGGGCGGACACCTATGTCATCAACAACAACCCCAACGGTCTGAACATCAACTTAAACTGCGGCTCCACCCACATCGAACAGCTCCAGCGCCTGGTGGTGGGCAACGAGCTGGACGTGGGCTTCGCCTTTGACGGCGACGCCGACAGGTGCCTGGCGGTGGACGAGAAGGGGCGGCTCATCGACGGCGACCTCATCCTCTACATCTACGGCAAGCACATGAAGGAGCGGGGCAAGCTGGAAAATACCCACGTGGTCACCACCGTCATGTCCAACATCGGCCTTTATAAGGCCCTGGAGGCCGCCGGCATCGGCTTCGAGGTCACGGACGTGGGGGATAAGTACGTCTGGGAGAACATGCGCCGCACCGGCAACCGCATCGGCGGGGAGCAGTCGGGCCACATCATCTTCTCCAAATACGCCACCACCGGCGACGGCGTCCTCACCGCCATCAAGCTCATGCAGGCCATGCTGGACACCAAACAGCCCCTCTCGAAGCTCGCGGAGCCCGTCACCATCTATCCCCAGGTCCTGCGCAACCTCAAAGTCTTCGACAAGGAGGCCGCCATGAACGACCTGGACGTGCGCGCGGCGGAGCAGAAAGCCAAGGAGATTTTGGGCAATAACGGCCGGGTGCTCCTCCGGGCCAGCGGCACGGAGCCTTTGGTGCGCGTCATGGCCGAGGCCCCCACGGAGGAGGAGTGCAACGCCGCCATCAACATCATCGCCTCCGTCATCGAGGAGAAGGGGTACGTGGACCATGGTTGAGACAAGGGAGCTTCTGGACCTCACAAGGTCCCTGGCGGGGCCGTATCTCAGCCAGTGCCAATACCCCTGGCAGGCGCTGGACCGGATCGGGGAGTGGTGTCTTGCCATTGGGAAGACCCTCCCGGAGGGGGAATTTGAAAAGCGGGGCGAGAACGTCTGGGTCGCCCGGGACGCCGTTATTTACCCCACGGCGTGGATCGCGGGCCCCTGCATCATCGGGCATAAAACGGAGGTCCGCCACGGGGCTTTCATCCGGGGGAACGCCATCGTGGGGGACGGCTGCGTGGTGGGCAACTCCGTGGAGCTTAAGAACGTCATCCTCTTCGACAATGTCCAGACGCCCCACTATAACTATGTGGGCGATTCGATTTTAGGCTACAAGTCCCACATGGGCGCGGGGTCCATCACCTCCAACGTCAAGTCCGACAAGTCCTTAGTGGTAGTGAAGACCGGCGGGGAGCGGCTGGAGACGGGCCGGAAGAAGTTCGGCGCGGTCCTCGGCGACTATGTGGAGGTGGGATGCAACAGCGTCCTCAACCCCGGCACGGTCCTGTGCCGTGGGGTCAGCGTCTACCCCACCAGCAGTGTCCGGGGCGTCGTCCCACCGGATCACATTTACAAGGACCGGGACCACATCGTCCCGAGGACATAACCCCAAAAACCGCAAAAAAGCGGCGGTCCGCTTTTGGCAGGCCGCCGCTTTGATAAAATGCTTTTACTTGAGCATGGAGGGCTCCCAGCAGTCATAGGGCTTGAGGTCCAGGAGCTCCGCCACCGTGGGGGCCACGTTGGCAAGGCCGAAAGAGGGGTCGTCTTTCATCTCATGCCGGCAGTCCGGATCGTAGATGATGAAGGGGACGGGGTTTAAGCTGTGGGCCGTGCGGACGGCTACGTTGCCCTTCTTGTCCTTCTCCAGCATCTGGTCGGCGTTGCCGTGGTCGGCGGTGACGATGAGGATCGCGCCGGCCTCCTCGGCGGCTTTCTTGACGCGGGCCAGGCACAGGTCCACGGCCTCCACGGCGATCTCCGTGGCCGGGCAGCTGCCCGTGTGGCCCACCATGTCGCCGTTGGGGTAGTTACAGCGGATGAAGCCGTATTTGCCGCTCTGAAGCGCCGCCACCACAAGGTCGGTGATCTCCGTGCCCTTCATCCAGGGGCACTCGTCAAAGGAGCGCACGTCCGAGGGAACCTCCTCCCAGGTCTCCAGCTCCTCGGAGAACTTCTCGGACCGGTTGCCGTTCCAGAAGTAGGTGACGTGGCCGTACTTCTGCGTCTCGGAGCAGGCGTACTCGTTGATGCCGTTCTCCACCAGAAGCTCGGTGAGAGTGTGGCGGATCTCCGGGGGAGAGACCAGGTACTTCCGGGGGATACACAGGTCCCCGTCGTACTGGAGCATCCCGGCGTAGAGGACGTCGGGCTTGACGCCCCGGTCAAAGGCGGTGAACTCGTCGCCGCCGTCAAAGGCCATGGAGAGCTCCAGCGCCCGGTCGCCCCGGAAGTTGAAGAGGATGACGCTGTCGCCGTCTTGGATCTTCCCCACAGGCTTCCCGTTCTCGGCGATGACGAAGGCGGGGAGGTCCTGGTCGATGGCGCCCGTCTCCTGGCGGTAGGTCTCGATGGCCTCGGCGGCGCTGGCAAACTGGCGGCCCTCGCCGTGGACATGCACGTCCCAGCCGGCCTTGACCATGCCCCAGTTGGCCTGGTAGCGGTCCATGGTGATCTTCATGCGGCCGCCGCCGGAGGCGATGCGCCCGTCAAAGGAGCCGTCATTGAGCTCAGCAAGGACCTTCTCGAGCTTGGCCACATACTCCGGCGCGGAGGTGGCGGGCACGTCGCGGCCGTCCAGGAGGATGTGGACGCGGGCTTTCTGGACGCCCTCGGCCTTGGCCTCACGGAGCATGGCGATGAGGTGCCCGATGTTGGAGTGGACGTTGCCGTCGGACAAAAGGCCGATGAAGTGGAGGGCGCCGCCGGTGGCTTTCACGTTCTCCACCAGGGCCTTCCACGTCTCGGAGGTGTAGATCTTGCCGGAGTCGATGGACTCGTTGACGAGCTTGGCCCCCTGGGAGTAGACCTGCCCACAGCCCAGGGCGTTGTGGCCCACCTCGGAGTTGCCCATGTCGCCGTCGGAGGGCAGGCCCACCGCCTCGCCGTGGGCGCGGATGGTCCGCCAGGGGTTATTGGCCTTCAGCTCGTCGAGAGTGGGGGTGTTGGCCTTCAGGACCATGTTCCCAAGCTCAGTAGGCGTCTCGCCCACGCCGTCCATGACCACAAGTACAACAGGTTTGTTCATAGTTATCAACCGCCTTTACGTTTATTGCTGTTGTTTAGCGCTGTATGTATAGAGTACCGCAAAGAACGAAAAAAGTCAATTCCCAAGCCGCCCTTCCCGGCGGCAAATTTGAAAAATCAAGCTTTACCGGCAGAAAAGAGGAAACCGTATGCGCGTTGTCATCAAGGTCGGGTCGTCCACACTCAGCTACCCCACGGGGCGAATGAACATCCGCCGGGTGGAGGCCCTTGTCAGGGTCCTCAGCGACCTCAAGAACGCCGGGCACGAGATCATCTTCGTCTCCTCCGGCGCCATCGCCATGGGCGTGGGGAAGCTGGGGCTTTCAAAGCGTCCGGAGGACATCCCCGGCAAACAGGCCGCCGCGGCGGTGGGGCAGTGCGAGCTCATGTACACCTACGACAAGCTCTTCTCCGAATACTCCCACACCGTGGCGCAGATTTTGCTCACGGCGGCGGACATCGAGGACGAAAAGCGCCACGAAAACTTCAAAAATACCGTCCTCCGGCTTCTTGAGATCGGCGCCGTCCCCATCGTCAACGAGAACGACACCGTGGCCACGGAGGAGATCGTCATCGGCGACAACGACACGCTCGCCGCCGTGGTGGCCGTCAGCGTCAAGGCGGACCTTTTGATTTTGATGAGCGACATCGACGGACTCTACACCGCCGACCCCCGGCGGGACGACCGGGCGGAGATCATCGAGACGGTGCGGGAGCTGACCCCCGCCGTTCTGGAGCTGGCCGGCGGCTCCGGTACAGCCCTCGGCACCGGCGGGATGCGCACCAAGCTCCACGCGGCCCAAATCGCCACCGGTGCCGGGGTGGACATGCTCATCATGAACGGGTCGAAGCCCGAGCGCCTCTACGACGCCGTGGAGGGCAGGAGCGTGGGGACAAGGTTCATCGGAAGGAGAGAAAATACGTGACAACTCAAAGAATGCTCGAGCTGGCCAAGTGGGGCTCGAAAAAGCTGGCCGCCATGACGGAGAAGGAGAAGAACGGGGAGCTTCGGGGCATGGCCTTTGGCCTTTTGGAAAACATCGACGCCATACTACGGGCAAATGAGCAGGACATAGTCAGCGCCAGAGGGACCATGCCCGATGTGATGCTGGACAGGCTGTATTTGGATAAGTTTCGCGTCCGCGCCATGGCGGAGGGCATCCTGGCCGTGGCGGAGCTGCCGGACCCGGTGGGACGGGTCCTGGAGAGCGTGACACGGGAGGACGGCCTGCGGATCGACAAGGTGTCGGTCCCTCTGGGGGTCCTGGCGATCATTTACGAGAGCCGCCCCAACGTCACCTCTGACGCCGCGGCCCTGGCCGTCAAGAGCGGCAGCACGTGCGTCCTCAGGAGCGGGAAGGAGGCGTGGCGCTCGGCGAAGGCCATCGTTGACGCCATGCGGACCGGGTTCAGCCTGCCGGGGTATCAGGAATTTATCCAGCTGGTGGAGGACACCAGCCGGGAGAGCGCGAGAGAGCTGATGACCGCGCGGGGCTATGTGGACCTGCTAATCCCCCGTGGCGGCGCGGGACTAATACGCTCCTGTGTGGAGAACGCCACGGTGCCGTGTCTTGAGACGGGCACGGGCATCTGCCACGTCTATGTGGATGAGTACGCGGACCTTGAAAAAGCCGTGAAGATCCTGGAGAACGCCAAAATGAGCCGCCCCTCGGTGTGCAACGCCTGCGAGGTGTGCCTGGTCCATTCCGCCGTGGCGGAGCGGTTCCTGCCGATGCTGTACGAGGAGCTTGTCACCAAAGAAATGAAGACCAGTTGCTGTCCCGTGGAGTTCCGGCTGGATGAACGGGCGAGAGCAATCATCGATGGCGCCCCCGCCGGAGAACGGGACTTCGACACGGAGTTTCTCGACTATATTCTGGCCGTGAAGGTGGTGGACAGCGTGGAGGAGGCAATTTCCCACATCGCCGCCCACTCCACACACCACTCCGAGGCCATCGTATCGGAGAACGCGGAGAATCAGGAGAAGTTCCTGCGCGCCGTGGACAGCGCGGCGGTGTACGTCAATGCCTCCACACGCTTCACCGACGGCGGCGAGTTTGGCCTGGGGTGCGAGATGGGCATCTCCACCCAGAAGCTCCACGCCCGCGGCCCCGTGGGCCTTCGGGAGCTCACCACCTACAAATACGTGATCCGCGGCGACGGCCACGTCCGGTGACCGCCGCGGGAAAGGAGAGAGACTATGTTTGATTTCGGATTCATCGGTGTGGGCCACATGGGCGCCACGCTGGCCAACGCCGTCATCGCCAAGGTGGGCGGGGACCGGTGCGCCGCCTGCGATATCGACGCGGGCAAGGCCAAGCTCTACGCCGCCGGAAAGGGCTGTACGGCCCTGTCGGCATCGGAGACGGCGGAGCGGTGCCGCGTCATCTTTCTGGGCGTCAAGCCCCAGAATATGGCGGAGCTTCTGGAGCAGATCGCGCCCATCTTGCGAAAGCGGACGGACTACGCCCTGGTGACCATGGCCGCCGGCATCACCGTCGGGACCTTGCAGACCATGCTGGGATTTCCCGCGCCGGTGCTGCGGATCATGCCCAACACCCCCGCCGCCGTGGGGGAGGGATGTATGCTCTGGTGCGCCTCCCCGGAGCTCCCGGCGGACAGCCGGGACGCCATCCTCGCCGCCCTGAGCCTCACCGGGCAGCTGGTGGAGACGCCGGAGGCGCTCATCGACGCCGGCTGCGCCGTCTCCGGCTGCGGCCCGGCCTTTGTCTACGAGTTCATCCTTGCCCTGGCAAAAGCGGGGGAGACCCTGGGCCTTGCCCCCGAGACGGCGCTGAAGCTGGCGGAGCAGACCGTCCTCGGCGCGGCCAAGCTGGCCGTAGAGTCCCGCGAGGACCCCCGTACCCTCTGCGCCCAGGTCTGTTCCCCCGGCGGCTCCACCATCGAGGGCGTTAAGTCCCTCAAGTCCGGCCCCTTCACCGCCGAGGTCCAAAAAGCCGTCCAGGCGTCCTTCGAAAGGACCGTGGAGCTGGGGAAGAGGGAGAAGTGAGGGGAAGCGATATACGCACCCACCCTGGCCGTCGCTTCGCTCGGCCACCCCTCCCAGAGGGAGGGGCTAAAAAGGTTGCGCCGTAGGTGCAGTTGAATTCAAACGCGCCGCTTGCGGCGCAACCTTTTTGTGGCTCCCCTTCGTAAGGGGAGCTGTCGCGAAGCGACTGAGGGATCGAAGGTTTGACGATAGAGCTCTATCGACCAACCCTCGCTGCCCCCCTGCCCCCCTCCTACGAGGAGGGGGCTTTTAAAAGGTTTGCGCCGCTCTGCGGCTCATTCTCAATTTTATTGCGCCGGAGGCGCAATTGAATATAAACGCGGCGAAGCCGCATCCTTGTTCCCCCGACCCCTTTTTCGGAAAAAGGGGTGCCGCCGCAGCGGCGGGGTATTCGAGCCTGTGGAGCGTCGCTGATGTTTCCGATAATCGGATTGTATCACCACCCCGGCGCTTCGCGCCACCCCAACCTAGGAGGGGGAAGGCCCTTCCGCATAAAAAAGCACCCCCTCCGGGTTCGGAGGGGGTGTTGTTTATGTGGGGCTTATTTCTTTCCCGCCTTGTCCTTTTTCCCGGACAGGAGGACGTTGGTGAGGATGCCGAGGATGAGGGCGCAGGCGACCTCGGTGATGGTGACCTGGCCGAAGGAGACGGCCATGCCGCCGACGCCGGCGATGAGGATGACGGACACCACGAAGAGGTTGTGGTTGTCGTTGAGGTCCACGTTCTGGATCATCTTAAGGCCCGAGACGGCGATGAAGCCGTAGAGGGCGATGCACACGCCGCCCATGACGCAGCTGGGGATGGTGGCGAGGAAGGTGGCGAAGGGGCCGAAGAAGCTGATGATCATGGCGAGAACGGCGGTGTAGAGGATGGTGATGACGGAGGCGTTGCCGGAGATGGCGACACAGCCGACGCTCTCACCGTAGGTGGTGTTGGGGCAGCCGCCGAAGATGGCGCCGGCGAAGGAGCCCACGCCGTCGCCCAGGAGAGTGTTGGAAAGGCCGGGGTCCTTCAGGAGGTCCTGCCCGATGATGGAGGAGAGGTTCTTGTGGTCGGCGATGTGCTCGGCGAAGACCACGAAGGCCACGGGCACATAGGCCACGGCCAGGGTCGCCAGATACGTGCCGCTAATCTCCTTGAGGCCCTTGAAGGCGGTGAGGAAGGTGAAGTCGGGCACCCAGGTCATCTGGGAGAAGAGGTCAAGGTTGATGATGAGGAGCGCGTCGTTGTCGGTGGCGCGGCCGATGAGGGTGAACACCAGCGCCAGGGCGTAGCCGGCCAGGATGCCGATGATGAAAGGGATCATCTTTACCATCTTCTTGCCGTAGACGGAGCAGATCATGGTGACGGCCAGGGTCACGAGGCCGCAGAGCATGCACACATAGGTGGACGCTCCCGCCGCTACGGCCCCGGAAGTCCCCAGAAGGTCGCCGATGGCGTTGCCGGAGAGGCTCAGTCCGATGATGGCCACGGTGGGCCCGATGATCACGGGGGGCATGAGCTTGTCCACCCACTTGACGCCCACGGCCTTGATGACCAGGGCGATGACCACATAGACGAGGCCCGCCATCAAAGCGCCGATGATGAGGCCGGCGTAGCCAAGCTGCGCGGAGACGCCGCCGGCGAAAGCGGCGGCCATGGAGCCTAAGAACGCGAAGGAGCTTCCCAGGAACACGGGGCTTTTGAACTTGGTGAAGGCGAGGTACACCAGCGTACCCACGCCCGCGCCGAAGAGGGCGGCGGTCTGGCTCATGCCGTTGCCCACGATGCGCGGTACCGCGATGGTGGCGGCCATGATGGCCAGGAGCTGCTGGAGGGCGAAGACCAGGGTCTTGGCGAAGCCGGGCTTGTCCTTGATGTTGTAAGTCAGGTTCATGCGATTGACCTCCTTTTTTTCTTGTACGCTGTCCAAAATATAGCACTTTCGCGGCGTTTGTGTCAAGAGCTTCGTCCAAAGGCGTCCCTTTTTGTCGAAAAGGATAAAAAAGGCCGCCGGAGGCCGGAAAATTAGGTGTATTTTTCTCCGGGATTCTTTGCGCGGAACGGTTGCAATGGTCCGGGAAAAGGTATAAAATAAGAGCTGTATTTTCCGCTTTGGAGGGATAAACCGATGAAGACCCCGTTCGCGTCCAAGGAAAAATTCGAGGAGATCGCCGCTGAGTACGGCACGCCCATCCACATCTATGACGAGCGCGGCATCCGCGAGAAC
This sequence comes from uncultured Oscillospiraceae bacterium, assembly GCA_947632175.1. Taxonomy (GTDB): domain Bacteria; phylum Bacillota; class Clostridia; order Oscillospirales; family Oscillospiraceae; genus RUG626. The sequence goes on from CANROC010000006.1 coordinate 45,859, forward strand.
GCCCGCCGGCTCAACAAGGCGTTTTCCTGGAATCCCGGCTATAAGGAATATTTCGCCGTGAAGGCCACCCCCACGCCCAAGATCCTGAAGATCCTGAAGGAGGAGGGCTGCGGCGTGGACTGCTCCAGCCTCACGGAGCTCATGATGAGCGAGCGGTGCGGCTTTTCCGGCCACGACATCATGTTCTCCTCCAACGAGACGCCGGAGGCCGACATGAAGAAGGCCCGGGAGCTGGGGGCCTACATCAACCTGGACGACTACACCCACGTCAAGTTCCTCCAGGACCTGTGCGGCGTGCCGGAGACGGTCTGCTGCCGCTTCAACCCCGGCGGCGTCTTCTCCGTGGCCAACCAGATCATGGATAACCCCCGGGACGCCAAGTACGGCATGACCAGGGGGCAGATGAAAAGCGCCTATCGGGACCTTATGGCCCTGGGGGCGAAGGACTTTGGCATCCACGCCTTTCTGGTGTCCAACGCCACCTTCAACGAGTATTACCCCATGATGGCCCGGCAACTTTTCACACTGGCGGTGGAGCTGCACCGCGCCACAGGGGCGCATATCGAGTTTGTGAACCTCTCCGGCGGCATCGGCATCCCTTACTATCCCGACCAGATCGCCCCCAACATCGAACTCATCGCCGCCGGCGTCCGGGAGGCGTACAACGAGGTCCTGGTCCCCGCCGGGATGGGGGACGTGAAGATATTCACGGAGCTTGGCCGGTATATGCTGGGGCCCTATGGGTGTCTCCTTACCCGGGCCATCCACGAAAAGCATATCTATAAGGAGTACATCGGCGTGGACGCCTGCGCCTGCAACCTGATGCGCCCGGCCATGTACGGCGCCTACCACCACATCACCGTCCTCGGCAAGGAGGACGCGCCCCACGACCACCTCTATGACGTGGTGGGCGGCCTGTGCGAGAATAACGACAAGTTCGCCATTGACCGGGAGCTTCCGGAGATCGACACCGGGGATCTGCTGGTCATCCACGACACCGGCGCCCACGGCCACGCCATGGGCTACAACTACAACGGCAAGCTGAGAAGCGCCGAGGTCCTCCTAAAGGAGGACGGTTCCACCGAGCTCATCCGCCGCGCGGAGACGCCGGAGGATTATTTCGCCACCATGATCTTCTGAATCCGCGCGCGGAATACCTCCCGGAAATGCCCACGGGCTTTCCGGGAGGTATTTTTTTGCGTATCTGTCTTTCAAGGCGGGGGCGGAAAAAAAGCCGGATTCAATACTAAAAAATACTTGACAAATCGGCAAAAATGTGGTATAATGCAAGTATCGTAAAGGAACGCGGGGCGGAGGAGCTTTTGGGAGATCGGGGGATGGGAAAAAATTGTGGGAATTTTGAAAAAAATTATATTTTGATGTGGCGCGAAGCGACAAGATGTGCTACAATATATCGTATCTTATTATGACCTGACCGGAGGACGACCATGTCGAGCAGGATCTTTACTTCAGAATCGGTGACGGAGGGGCATCCGGACAAGATCTGCGACCAGATCTCGGATGCTGTATTGGATTACATTCTCTCCCAGGACAAGCGCGCCAGGGTGGCGTGCGAGACGGTCTGCACCACGGGGATGGTGCTGGTGATGGGGGAGATCACCACGGACTGCTACGCGGACATCCCCGCCATTGCCCGGGAGACCATCAAGCGCATCGGCTACGATAAGCCCGAATACGGATTCGACGGCAACTCCTGCGCGGTGCTGACCAGCATCGACGAGCAGTCGCCGGACATCGCCATGGGGGTCAACTCCGCCTATGACGACGCCGACGACGAGGGAGCCGGGGACCAGGGCATGATGTTTGGCTACGCCTGCGACGAGACGCCGGAGCTGATGCCTGCGCCCATCTCCCTGGCGCACAAGCTGTCAAGACGGCTGGCCGAGGTCCGCAAGACCGGGGAGCTTCCGTTTCTCCGGCCGGACGGGAAGACCCAGGTGACGGTGCGCTACGACGGGGAGGGGCATGTGGAGTGCCTGCCCGCTATCGTCGTCTCCTCCCAGCACGCGCCGGAGGTCTCCGTCGAGACCCTGCGGGAGGCCATTGTGGAGACGGTGGTCAAGCCCGTCATCCCGGCGGCGTACATCACGAAAGACACGAAGCTCTTTGTCAACCCCACCGGGCGGTTCGTGGTGGGCGGGCCCTGCGGGGACTCCGGGCTCACCGGGCGGAAGATCATTGTGGACACCTACGGCGGCGTGGGCGGCCACGGCGGCGGGTGCTTCTCCGGCAAGGACCCCAGCAAGGTGGACAGGTCAGGGGCGTACATGGCCCGGTATATCGCCAAGAACATCGTGGGGGCGGGGCTGGCGCGGCGGTGCCAGATCGAGATCGCCTACGCCATCGGCGTGGCGCGGCCCGTGAGCGTCCACATCGACACCATGGGCACCGGCGTCATGGAGGACGAGAGGCTGGCGGGGATCGTGCAGGAGCTCTTTGACATGCGCCCGGCCAGGATCATCGAGAGACTGGGGCTGCTGGCCCCCATCTATCTGAAGACCGCGGCTTACGGCCATTTCGGCAGGACCGACGTGGACCTGCCCTGGGAGAGGCTGGACATGGCGGAGACGCTGAGGGCGTATCGGTGAGTATGGACGGAAAAAGACGATATGACCGCCCGCCCAAAAGGGATCGGGAGCCGCAAGAGGAGCAGGAGCTGAGCCTCATCGAGGGGCGCAACGCCTTGAACGAGGCGCTGAAAGCCGGGAGGACCCTCAACAAGGTCTTCATCGCCGCCGGGGACACCGACGCGGGACTCCGCCGTCTTGCCGCCGAGGCCCGGAAGGCCGGGGCGGTGGTGGTGGAGACGGACCGGCGGAAGCTGGACGACATGTCCGTCACCGGCGCCCACCAGGGCGTCATCGCCAGCGTGGCGGTGAAGGAGTACTGCTCCGTGCGGGACATTCTGGACAACGCCAAAAGCCGGGGCGAGGCGCCGTTCATCGTCATTTGCGACGAGGTGTCCGACGGGCATAACCTGGGGGCCATCATCCGCACCGCCGAGTGCGTGGGCGCCCACGGGGTCATCATCCCCAAGCGGCGCAGCGCCGCGCTGACGGCGGTGGTGGCCAAGACCTCCGCCGGGGCGGCGGAATATATGCCGGTGGCGCGTGTGCCCAATCTCACCGCCGCCATAAAGGAGCTGAAGGACGCCGGCGTGTGGGTCTACGGCACGGCGGCGGACGCGAAGAGCGAGCTTTGGCAGACCGACCTCACAGGCCCCATGGCGCTGGTCATCGGGTCCGAGGGGGACGGCATGGGGCGGCTCGTGGCGGAAAACTGCGATTTCACGCTGTCCATTCCCATGAAGGGGCATATCTCGTCCCTGAACGCCTCCGCCAGCGCAGCCATCGTCCTCTATGAGGCGCTGAGACAGAGGACGGAGAAATAAAGTTCACCGAGGGGGATCATCTTATGGCGAAAGATAAGAACATATTGGATGAGCTGGACATGGACCTCAGCGGCGACTACGGCGCGGGGGAGGAGGGCTTTTCTCTAGAGTCCATCCTGGCCGAATATAAGGGCAGCGCCTTTATGGACGGGGACAGGAGGACGCCGGCGGAGGAGCTCCAGCGCAAGACCGACGAGATCCTCCGGGAGGCCATGGGCGGCGTATCCCGGCCCCAGGAGCCGGAGAGCGCGCCCGTGCCGGAGACGCCGGCAGAGGCGCAGACCCTGACGCCCGCGGCACTGCCGGAGGAGGACGAGGAAGAGGAGGAGCGGCCCCGGAAGCGGCGCTTCTTCTCCCGCCGGAACCGGGATGACCGGGAGGAGGAGCCGGAGGAGGCGGAGGAGCCGCCCCGGTCCCTTGGGCGTCACAGCGTGCCGGTGGAGCCGGTGGAGCCGGAACCGGAGCCGGCCTATGAGACGGCGCCGGAGATCGACCTGTCTGTTTTTGACGAGCCGGAGGAGCCCAAGAGCTCGGCGCGGGATGATTTTCTGGAATCCATCCGGCGGGAGCCCTTTGTCACCGACGTGTCCCCGGACCTGGGGGAGGACCTGTACGCCGCCCCCGGCGATTATGCCGCGTCCGAGGACGGGCAGGAGGATGAGGAGCCGGAGGAGCCCGCCAAAAAGGGCCTTTTCGCCGGTCTCTTCGGACGCCGCCGGGACGGGGAGGACGAGGACGCGGAGGACGACGAGCTGGACGAGGGCTACCCCGGTCAATACGAGGAGCCTATGGAGGATTACGGGGACGAGGAGTATCTGGACACGGAGCCCGACCCGGATTTCAAGGCCGAGGCGGCGCGGTACGCCTCCTATGTGCCTGTTTTGAGATTCCGCATCTGGGGCGTGACGGTCCTCACCATCCTCGTGGCGCTGGTGACGTTCCTCTTCGCCGCAGGACGCCACCCCTTCGGCATCGAGCGGGACGCCTCGGCGGTGGCCGTGGCGGCTATTTTGGAGCTGGTGGCCATGGGGCTGGGGCTGGATGTGCTCATCCGGGGCGTGGAGGACATTTTGAGGCTTTCCCCGGGGACGGAGTCGCTGGTGTTCGTCTCCTGCGCCATGAGCGTGGCGGACGCGCTGACCATGCTGGCCGGCGGGAGCTTCGGCATGGGGCTGCCCATGGCGCTCATCTCCTGCGTGTCGCTGCTGGGGGCCATGAGCGCCAGGAAGTCCATGTATATGGCGTACTGCGATACCCTCAAGGCCGCTTCGGCCTCCACCTCGGCCTACGGCGTCACCGTGGATACCGAGAGCATGGAGGGAAGCTCCATCCTCAAAAAGGTCACCGGGGAGACGGAGGGATTCTACACCAAGCTCACCACCCCCGACGCGGGAGAGAGCTTTTATGACGACATGGCGCCGCTTCTGGTGATCGTGGCCTTTGTGCTGTCGTTCCTGGCTACGGTGGGACACGGCAACGCCGCGGGGTTTGCCCACAGCTTCTCCATCCTGACGGCTGTGGCGGCGGCTTTCCCGGCGGCGCAGCTCTTCGCCCTGCCCTTTAAATTCGCGGCGTCCAACCTCCGGAAGGTGGGCGCGGCTATCGCCGGGTTCCGGGGGGCGGAGGACGTCTATTACGCCGACGGGGCGCTCATTACCGACCTCGATATCTTCCCCGTGGGGAGCGTGTCCATGAGCGGCGTGAAGATCTTCGAGGGCATGGACGCCCAGAAGGTCATCACCTACACCGCGTCGCTGATCGTCGCCTCGGATTCCGGGCTTCGGAAGGTCTTTGAGGAGGTGCTGATCAACCAGGGCCTCACGAGAAAGCGGGTGGACGACTTCGCCTGCTATGACGGCGGCGGCATCGGGGGCCTGGTGGAGGGCCAGCGGGTGCTGGTGGGCACCGGGGCCTTCATGAGCCTCATGGGCCTGCGGGTGCCGGAGAATCTCAACGTCCAGGGCAGCGTCTTCACCGCCGTCAACGACGAGCTGGCGGGTGTCTTCGCTCTCAACTACGTGCCCTCCAACTCCGTGCAGTCGGCGCTGGTGGCGCTGTTGGGGACCAGGACGAACCTGATGATGGCGGTGCGGGATTTCAACGTCACGCCCAACACCGTCACTCAGAAGTTCAAGGTCTCCATGGACGGCGTGGGGTATCTGCCGGTGGAGACCACCTATGAGCTGTCCCAGGACCGGCTCTCGCCGGGGGAGGGCGTGTCCGCTTTTCTGGCGCGCAGCGGGCTGGCGCCTTTCGCGGAGGTCATCACCAGGGGCAGACTTTTGAAGATCGTGACCAACGTCAACACCTGGGTCACCGGCTTGGGGACCGCGCTTGCCATGGTCATCATGTTCTTCCTTTGCTGGACCGGGGCTTTTGCCTCCGCCACGGCAGGGAACATCTTCCTCTTCATGTCCGTCATCGGCCTTGCGGTTTACATAATCAGCCAAGGGACGAGAAAACGGATGAAGTGAGGGGCCGGCGGGGGACAACCGGAAAAAATCCACAAAAGTTCACAAAAAATTGTTGTGTTTTTTGGTAAAACATATTATAATGTACCCTTAGTACGGGTCTTTTTCCCAACTACACCAACAAAATTACGAGAGGATCATGAATTTTATGGGCTACGCTGCTGAAAAAATCCGCAATATCGCGCTCCTTGGTCACGGCGGGAGCGGCAAGACGACGCTGGCCGAGAGTATGCTGTTCGTCGCCGGCGCGACCACCCGCCAGGGCACCGTGGGCGCGGGCAATACCGTCTCCGACTATGACGCGGAGGAGATCCGCCGCCAGACGAGTATCTCCGCCACCACCATGTTCGCGGAGTTCAAGGGCCACAAGATCAACATCATCGACACCCCGGGCTACTTCGACTTCGTGGGCGAGGTCTTTGAGGCCCTGCGCGTGGCCGACACCGCCGTCATCTGCGTGTCCGCCAAGGACCAGATGAACGTGGGCGCGGAAAAGGCGTGGAAATACGTAAACGAGCGGAACCTCCCCAGGGCCATCTACATCTCCAAGGTGGACGAGGAGCACGCCAGCTTCGAGAAGGCCTTCGACACCCTGCGCAACGCCTTCGGCTCCTCCGTCTGCGCTCTCGCCGAGCCCATCATGGAGGGGGAGAAGGTCGTCGGCATCGTGGACGTCCTCAAGAAGAAAGCCTACAAGTTCGTGGGCGGCAAGCGCCAGGAGGTCCCCATGCCCGCGGATCTTCAGGGCAAGGTGGAGGAGCACTACTCTGAGCTGGTGGAGAACGCCGCCGGCACCAGCGAGGAGTTGATGGAGAAGTACTTCGAGGAGGGCGACCTGGAGGAGCACGAGCTCTTCAACGCCCTGGGCCAGGGCATCGCGGCGGCTGAGATATGCCCGGTGTTCTTCGGATCCGCCGCCACGGGCATCGGCACCGAGGTCTTCATGGACAGCGTCCTGAGCCTCTTCCCCGCGCCCCGGGAGCAGGGCGAGCCCATCGACGCCGCCGCCCCCACCAAGCTCATCATCTACAAGACCATTTCCGACCAGTTCGGCAAGTTCAGCCTCTTCAAGGTCGTCTCCGGCAAGGTCTCCGCCGACATGACGCTGACCAACGCCCGCAGCGGGTCCCAGGAGAAGCTGGGGCACATCTACACCATGCGGGGCAAGCAGAACATCGAGGTCACGGACCTGGCCCCCGGCGACATCGGGGCCGTCTCCAAGCTCAGCGATACCAAGACCGGCGATACGCTTTGCGATCCCAGGGACGTGGAGGCCGTGCCCGGCATCGACTTCCCCGCGCCCTGCTACTCCATGGCCATCCGGCCCAAGGTCAAGGGCCAGGACGACAAGGTGGCCCAGGGCCTCAGCCGTCTGCGCGAGGAGGATGTGACTTTCACCGTCCAGAATAACGCGGAGACCCGGCAGATGGTCATCTCCGGCGCGGGCGACATGCAGCTGGATGTGCTGTGCTCCAAGCTGAAGAACAAGTTCGGCGTGGAGGTGGAGCTGGAGCCGGCCAAGGTGCCTTACCGCGAGAAGATCCGCAAAAAGATCGAGGCCCACGGCCGCCACAAGAAGCAGTCCGGCGGTCACGGCCAGTTCGGCGACGTGTGGATCCGCTTCGAGCCCCAGGACGAGAGCGAGGAGCTCATCTTCGCCGAGGAGGTCTTCGGCGGCTCCGTCCCCAAGAACTTCTTCCCCGCCGTGGAAAAGGGCCTGCGGGAGTCCGTGGGCCGCGGCGTCCTGGCCGGGTATCCCATGGTCTACCTGAAGGCCACGCTGTACGATGGGTCCTACCATCCGGTGGACTCCTCCGAAATGGCCTTTAAGACGGCGGCCAACCTGGCGTTCAAGGAGCTGGTGAACGCAAGCCCCGCGCTTTTGGAGCCCATCGGGCTTTTGAAGGTCACCATCCCCGACGCCAACATGGGCGACATCATGTCCGACCTCAGTAAGCGGCGCGGAAGCCCCATGGGCATGTCCGTGGTGGACGGGATGCAGGTGGTGGAGGCCGAGGTCCCCATGGCCGAGATGGGCACCTACGCCATCGATCTTCGCTCCATGACCCAGGGCAGAGGCTCTTTCACTTTCGAGTTCGTCCGCTATGACGAGGCCCCGCTGAACGTCCAGCAGAAGGTCATCGAGGAGTCCAAGGCCGCCGGCGACGCCGAGTAACGGATACAGATATTTATATAAAAAACCGCTGTACTGATTGACGGCGAGAAAAGAGAAAAGGCTCTCCGGCTTTTTTGGACGGGGGGCCTTTTTTGTGGGATGTGCATATTTTTTTACTATTGGAGTGGCATTCACAGCTCACATTTGAATTTAAGGTCAATTAGTCGTATGACATGGAAATAAGCCCTGGTTTGCAAATATATTGCTTAACAAACATCCATCACATAGTCCGATTTTGACAGACTGATAGAGCGCACAGCGGCAACACTGTGCGCTCTAAGCGCTTCTTAACTGAATGACATTGCGGGATCGTCCGGGCGGGTTTTGCCGGCGAGTGGGGGTCAAAGCTGGTTCAGGAAGAAGCGGAAGGCGGAGGGGATGGCGTGGTGGGCGCGGAGAGCGGCGGGAGTGCGCCAGGTGTAGGCGGGGGACATGACGGCGCAGAGGACGCGGAAGCCGCGCATACGCCACTCCACGTGGGTGAAGAGGTGTTTGGCCTCGCCGCAGGGGGTGACGTCGAGGGGGGAGAGGTCCCGGAGGAGGGGAAGAAGCTCATCGGGACCCAGAAAGCCGTCCAGGTTGGGAAACTCCCACATCCCGGCCAGGAGCCCCGTGTCGCCGCGGCGGCGGAGGGCGTAAAGGCCGTCGTGCTCCAGGAGGAGGACCGTTTTTTCCTCCACGCGGCGGTCCTTTCGGGGGGCGCGCACGGGGAGGGCGGCGGTCTTGCCGGCCTCACGGGCCAGGCACAGGGCCGACAGGGGACAGCCGCCGCAGCAGGCGGCCTCCCGGGGGAGGCACACCGTCTCACCCAGCTCCATGAGGCCCTCCGTGAGCAGGGCGGCGTCCTCGCCGGCGGGGTAGAGGGCGCGGAGGAGGTCCGTGACGGCGGCGCGGGTCCTGGGGTCCAGGGCGTCGTCGTTTTTCGCCAGAAGCCGCAGGACGACGCGCAGGACGTTCCCGTCCACCGCCGGTTCCGGCTCGCCGAAGGCCAGGGAGGCGATGGCCCCGGCGGTGTAGTCGCCGATGCCGGGGAGGGCGCGCAGCTCCTTGGCGGTGCGGGGAAGCGCCCCGCCGTAAGTCTCCATGATGAGCTTGGCGGCCTTTTGGAGATTCCGGGCGCGGCTATAATACCCCAGCCCCTCCCAGAGCTTCATGAGCTCTTCTTCCGATACCTCCGCCAGGGCGCGCACGTCGGGCAGGCGCTCCATGAAGCGGCGGTAGTAGGGGATGGCCGCCTCGATGCGCGTCTGCTGGAGCATGATCTCCGACACCCAGACGGCGTAGGGCGTGGGCGCGTCCCGCCAGGGGAGGGGACGGCGGTTGGCGCGGTGCCACGTAAGAAGCAACGGGATCGCGGCGGCAAGACGGTCCGATTCGGTCACAAGATCGCCTCCTTTTTGACAAGTATACCACAACAGGAAAGCGCGGGCAAGAAAAAAGCCCGGGGGACCGTGGGGCCTCCCGGACTTTATTTGAAATTCCGCTTATTTCAGGTTGTTCTCCAGCGTCTCGAGGCAGTCGGAGAGCTCCTTGGGGAGCTTGCCCTCGCCGACCTCGCCGAAGAACTTGCGGATGTCGGCGGCCTCGGCCTTCCAGACGTCCTTGTCGATGGTGAGGAGCTCCTTCAACGTGTCCTCGCTGACCTCGTCCTCGATGCCCGCGAGGTTGATGTCCTCGGGGCGGGGCATGTAGCCTATGGGGGTCTCCACGGCGTCCACCTCGCCGGCGCAGCGCTTCAGGATCCACTCCAGGACGCGCATGTTGTCGCCGAAGCCCGGCCAGAGGAAGTGACCCTCGTCGTCGGTGCGGAACCAGTTGACATGGAAGATCTTGGGCAGCTTCGTGACCCTGGGGTCGCGGCCCATGTCGATCCAGTGCTGCCAGTAGTCGGCCACGTGATAGCCGATGAAAGGCCGCATGGACATGGGGTCGCGGCGGACAACGCCTACGGCGCCGGTGGCGGCGGCGGTGGTCTCGGAGGCGACGGTGGCGCCTACGAACACGCCGTGGTTCCAGTCACGGGACTGGTAGACCAGGGGAGCGGTCTTGGCGCGGCGGCCGCCGAAGAGCATGGCGTCCAGAGGCACGCCCTGGGGGTTGTCATACTCCTTGGACAGGCAGGGGCAGTTGCGGGCGGGAGCGGTGAAGCGGGAGTTGGGGTGAGCGCCCTTGGAGCCGTCGGCGGGGTCCCAGGGCTCGCCCTTCCAGTTGAGAGCGTCCTTGGGGGGATTCTTGTCCATGCCCTCCCACCAGACGGTGCCGTCGGGCTTGAGGACGACGTTGGTGAAGATGGTGTTCTTCCTGGTGGACAGCATGGCGTTGGGATTAGACTTCATGGAGGTGCCGGGGGCCACGCCGAAGAAGCCGTTCTCCGGGTTCACGGCCCACAGGCGGCCGTCGGGGCCGGGACGGATCCAGGCGATGTCGTCGCCCACGGTCCAGACCTTGTAGCCGGCCTTCTGGTAGCCCTCGGGGGGGATGAGCATGGCCAGGTTCGTCTTGCCGCAGGCGGAGGGGAAGGCGGCGGAGATGTAGTGGATCTCGCCGTTGGGGAACTCCACGCCGAGAATCAGCATGTGCTCGGCCATCCAGCCCTCGTCACGGCCCAGGCACGAGGCGATGCGCAGGGCGAAGCACTTCTTGCCCAGCAGGACGTTTCCGCCGTAGCCGGAGTTGACGGACATGATGGTGTTCTCCTGGGGGAAGTGGACGATGTAGCGCTTCTCGGCGTCGAGGTCCGCCTTGGCGTGCAGGCCCTTGATGAAGTCGGGGCTGTCGCCCAGGGCGTCGTAGACGTCAAGGCCTACGCGGGTCATGATGGCCATGGAGACGACCACGTAGATGGAGTCGGTGAGCTCGATGCCGTACTTGGCGAAGGGGGAGCCCACGATGGACATGGAGTAGGGAATGATGTACATGGTGCGGCCCTTCATGGAGCCGTCGTAGATCTCGTCCAGCATCTTGTGCATCTGGGCGGGGTCCATCCAGTTGTTGGTGGGGCCGGCGTCCTCTTTCTTTTCACAGCAGATGAAGGTGCGGTCCTCCACGCGGGCCACGTCGTTGAGGGCGGAGCGGTGATAGACGCACCCGGGAAGCTCCTCGCCGTTGAGCTTAATGAGCTCGCCGGTCTTATAGGCCTCCTGACGGAGCTCCTCCAGCTGCTCCTCGCTGCCGTTGATCCAGACGATCTTGTCCGGCTTTGTGAGGGCGGCCATCTTGTCGATCCATGTGAGGACTGCCTGATTGTTGGTGTACATGCTTGCTTAAACCTCCTTGTAGAGATAAAAATCGCTGTTTATCATTCTACTCGAAAGGCGCATGTTTTTTCAATGTCAACACTGACGAATTATGGACCCTCTCAGATGAATTTTTTTATGTTTCCGCTTGCAAAAATAAAGGCCCCGGCACAAAATCTTGTGTTCAGGGTCTTTTGGACACGTATTCGCTTTCGTTTACTGTGAATCGCCACAGCCAATTTTTTGCGTCTCCGGCGTAGTCGATGCCGATCCGGGGGGAGGCCGACACGGGGAAGTCCCGGTCCCGGGTCTCCAGGGTGAGAGGGGAAGACGGGTCGTAGAGAGGCGCGCCGTAGGCGTTCTTGTCGATGCCCAGGGCCATGCACAGCTTGCCGGGGCCGGAGCAGAGATTTTTGAGGACGGCGGTTTTCCGGCGGGCCCGCATGGTGTCGATGCCAGACATGGGCTCCAGGGCGCGGATGAGGACGCAGTCGGGGGATGTCTCGGGTCCGCAGGAGATGTTGAGGCACCAGTACATGCCGTAGATGAGGTAGATGTAGGCAAGGCCCTTGCCCTCGTAGAGCGCCCGGACCCGTTCGGTGCGGCCACGGTAGGCGTGGGAGGCAGGGTCGGACGGCCCGCAGTACGCCTCCGTCTCCACGATGATTCCCCGCGTCTCCTGACCGTCCACGCGGGAGACAAGGGTACAGCCCAAAAGCTCCCGCGCCACGGTGAGGGTGTCCCGGCGGAAGAAATCCAGGGGCGCGATCATGGCAGGACCTCCCCCATGGCATCGGCGAGGGCGGCAAATTCCGGGATGGACAGCGCCTCGCCCCGTACAGCCTCCGGAAGGCCCGCCCTGGCGAGGGCGGAGGAGATGGTATCCTTGGTTACCCTCCCGGCAAAACCGGCGTAGAGAGCGTTCTGGAGCGTCTTACGGCGTTGATTGAAGGCCGCCCGGACAATTTGAAAGAAAAGCGTCTCGTCCACCGGGGCGGCGGGTATTTCGCGCCGCCGGAGGCGGAGGACTGAGCTCGTGACCTTGGGGCGGGGCTCAAAGCAGGCGGGGGGAACGTCAAAGAGGAGCTTTGGCTCCGTATAGAAGTTTACATAGATCCCAAAGGCTCCATACTCCGCCGTCCCCGGCGCGGCGCAGATCCGGCGGGCCACCTCCCGCTGGACCATCACGGTGATGTGCTCAAATAGACCGCTGCCGATGAGCTTCGTCAGGATGGGGGTGGTAATGTTGTAGGGCAGATTGGCGCAGACGGCGGGGGTGAGGCCGGGGAGGTGTTCGGACACCAGCGCGGAGAGGTCCGCCGCCATAGCGTCAAGGTTCAGGACCGTGACGTTGGCCATCCCGCCCACGGTCTCAGCGAGCACCGGCATGAGCCGCGCGTCCACCTCCAGCGCCAGGACCCTGCCGGCGCGCTTGGCAAGCTCCGCTGTCAGGCACCCCACGCCGGGGCCGATCTCCAGCACGCCTGTTTCGGAGTCCGCGCCTGCCTCCTCCGCGATACGCTCCGGCACCCAGGGGGCAATGAGAAAATTCTGCCCCTTGGCTTTGGAAAAATGAAAGCCGTGACGCTCCAAAAGAGGCATCACGGAATTTAAATCGGTAAGCTCCATAATTACCTCAAAACCTCGCGAATGGACTTGAAAGGGGGGTACGGCCGTGTCATATCAATTCTTCGCATGCGGCTTTTAATGCGGGAATATCGCCCGTAAGCGTTTCCCACACCGAGGCTAAGTCAACGGAGCCATACGCGTGGACATAGAAATTTCTTGTGTCCTTGATAACGCGCCAGGGAATGGAGGGATTTTGGACTTTGACGGGGTCGGAAAGCTGATTTACCAGTTCCCCGATTTGAACGATGCACATGCAGCAGGCGTCCTGAAAAAGCGTGTCCTTTTCAAACGCCTGATAGCTTCTGTCAAATCTCAGAAGATTATTGTCAATTCTGTCACAGTATTCAACGATTTTTTCAAGAATACGTCTGTCACGCGTCTCGATAGAGCAGCACCTCCTCACGGGAAATGGCGTCGATGAACAGTTTATCGGCGGAAGCGGTTGTCACCAGGTCCACCGGCAGCCGCAGAGCGTCCTCTACGTCGAGACGGAAGGCCGAGAGCTGAAAAAGCGATTTGAGCCGCCCCTTTTCAATGAGAAGGTCCACATCACTGGTCTCGTTGGCGGTTCCCTTGGCATAGGAGCCGAATAACCGGACGCTTTCGATCCCGTGCTTTTTCGCGATAGGCACGACGATTTTCTCAAGTTCACGGATGGTGTACGGAGCCATACAGTTTCCTCCTTTCAAAGCTTTGCGATCTATAAGATTATCATACCATTTTATCCGGCGGTGTCAAGTCAAGATGACTGAGCTCACGCTTGGCGTAGATTTGGTAGACCGCGAGGGAGAGGATGACGGTGAGGGTGTCGGCGGCGAGCTGGGACCAGACGATGCCGTACATGCCGAAAAAGTGGTTGAGGATAAAGAGCATGGGGATGTTGAAGACGGCCCAGCGGGTGACGCCGAGGAAGAGGGCGTAGCCGCCCTTGCCAAAGCCGTTGAAGAGGTATACGTGGAAGAAGCACAGGAACATCATCACCGTGGCCAGCACGCGGGCCCGGAGGAAGTCGGTGCCCATGGCGGCAGTGGCGGCGTCGTCGATGAAAAAGCGCATGATGGGGCCGGCGAAAAGCTCGTAGAGGACGATGCTCACGGCGGCGCAGTCCAGGCCCAGAAAGAGCGAAAAGCGCTTGGTGTCCGCCATGCGCCGGTAGTTTTTCGCCGAGTAGTTGTAGGCGATGATGGGCATCATGCCCTGGCAGATGCCGATGCCCACATTGAGGGGCAGGCGCTCCACCTTCAAGACGATGCCGATGGCCGCCAGGGCTATGTTCTCGTAGCCGCTCATGAGCTTGTCGATGACCATGTAGTCCAGGTCAAAGAGCAGTGTGGCGATGGAGGAGGGGACGCCCACGGCAAAGATGCCGAGAATGCTCTTTTTCTCCGGCAGGTCCCTGGGGCTTGTGAGGCGCAGAAGGCCGCCATTTCGGCGCATTCTGGACAAAATGGCGATGAAGTAGACGCAGGCGGCGCAGTTGGACAGGAACGTGGCCACGCCGGCGCCCACCACCTCCATGCCCTCGGGCAGGAGCACGAACATGAAAAGCGGGTCCAGGGCGATGTTGATGACGCCGCCCATGGTGATGCCGAAGCCCGCCTTTTTCGATTCCCCTACGCTGCGGATGAGGGTGGAGAGGGTATTGGACAACACCGTGGGTACGCCGCCGCAGACGATGACGAAGAAGGCGTAGGCGCTGGCATATTTGTAATTGGCGTCGTTGGCCCCCAGGGCGTACATCAAAGGGCGCATGAAGCACGCGACTCCCACGGAGAAGAGCGCCGCCGTCAGCGCGCCCAGGTAGACGCAGAAGCTGTAGACCCGCCTGGCCTCCTCGGGACGCTTTTCCCCCAGAAGCCGGGAGATCAGCGCCCCGCCGCCGATGCCGGCAAGGCCGGAGATGGACAGGGAGATGTTGAAGATGGGGAGGATCAGCGACACGCCGCCCACCATCAGCGGATCCCCGGTGCGGCCCAGGAAGAAGGTGTCGGCCATGTTGTAGATGAGGACGATGAGCTGGCTGATGACCGTGGGCACGGCCATTTTCAGCACCGCCTTGGGGATGGGAAGGTCCTCAAAAACGGCGGTGTTGTCGGTACTTTTAGACATAATGGCGCCTTTCTGTTTTTCAATGGGAGAAAATACCCGGCCTCCCGGCGTGAGCGCAGAAAAAAGCCCCAAAGCTTTGACTTTGGGACTTTTTGGTCCGAGTGACTGGATTCGAACCAGCGGCCTCTTGAACCCCATTCAAGCGCGATACCAAACTTCGCCACACCCGGTTATTTTTTTGTGCCCACGTATAATAGCATAGTTGCGCCGGTTTTGCAAGCCCAAATTGAAAAATTTTTTGATTTTTCTCGTTTCGACAAAAAAAGAGTCCGGTTTCCGGGGGCGGGGCTGTTGACAAATACCAGAGGCGGTGCTATAATCCGATTGTAACCTTTTTGTAACCCTTTGTTACTTAAGCTGTCATTTTTAAAAGGGAGGACAGTTTTGTGAAACAATCCATCCGAAAGTTGGCGATCAAGCTCGCGGCTGTCGCGCTGACGGTCCCGGTGCTGGCGGGGACGCTGGGCATCCTGGGGCGTTCGGCGGAGGACCCGGAATATTACGTCGTCTCCTACGGAAAGAGCATCACCATCCTCACCGGCAACGGGCTTTCGGCGGAAGCGCTGGCCCAGCGGTCCGGGTATGACGCGGACGAATACTTATATGAGGTAGAGGCGTGCGAGGGGTACACCGCGGTGGAGCTCTTCGACGCGCTGGACGTCACCGTTACGGCGGACGGTGAGACGCAGGTTTTCCGCACCACAGGCGGGACCGTGGGGGAGCTGCTCTCCATGGCCGGCGTGACCGTCGGGGAGGAGGACATTCTCTCCCATGCCGAGGGGGAGCCGGTGACCGATGAGATGGAGATTCGCGTCCACCGGGTGACCTACGGCGAGGCCGTGGAGGAGAAGACCATCGCCCACGGCAAAAAATACGAGGACTCCAAGGACCTGGAGAAGGGCAAGGAGAAGACAAAGACCGAAGGCCACGATGGCCTGAAGCGCCTTACATACAGGGTGAAGTACCTGGACGGCGTGGAGACGGACCGGGAGCTCATCGGCGAGGAGACCGTCACCGAGGCTGTGGATACCGTGATCCTGCGAGGGACGAAGGTCAAGACCACATCGAGCAGCACATCGAAGACCGGGTCCACCGGCAGCTCCTCGAAGAACAACTCCTCCGGCTCCGGCAGCTCCTCGAGCGGCTCTTCCGGCTCCGGCAGTTCTTCTGCCAGTTCTTCCAGCAGTTCTTCCGGCAGCTCCTCCGGCACCACCACCAAGCAAAACGGGCACACCGTTACGGAGGTGTCCGGGACCATTCTTTCGTCCTCCGGCGAGGAGCTTGCCTATTCCAAGATCATCGACATCAAGGCTTACGCTTACAGCTATTCCGCCGGCTCCATCACCGCCAGCGGCGCGCCGGTCCAGGTGGGTATCGTGGCCATGCTGCGCAGTACTCTTCCCCAGGGGACCCATGTGTATGTGGTGACCAACGACGGGAAGTACACCTACGGGCCCGCGGTGGTGGGCGACGTCCCCGGCGGGGATATCATCGACCTCTTCTTCAACACGGAGGAGGAGTGCTACGCTTTCGGCGTGCGCCAGGCGAAGGTCTACGTGCTGGACTGAATTTCTTACATAGGCGTCAAGGCGCCGCGTCCCGAGTGGACGCGGCGCCTTAAGTTTTGCGAGAAAACCCTTGACAAGGGGAGGGGACGGGTGTATAGTACACAGGACAGTTCACAAAGTGAACGAAATGGAGGCGGCTATGGAACCATCGGAGGAGCTTCTCGGCGCGTGGCTGGAGCTGACGGTCAACATCCGGGGGAACAGGATCCTGAAGGAGCTGTCCCTCAACGAGAGCATGGTCCTGCGGCTCCTGCTCCGGGAGGAGGGGGAGGTCTGGACGGCCTCGGCGCTGGGGGAGAGGCTGAAGCTTCTGAAATCCCAGACCCACGCGGTGCTGGCGGGGCTGGAGGGGCGGGGCCTCATCCGGCGTCTGCCGGGGACACAGGACAAGCGGACCGTCACCGTCGCGGCTACGGAAGAGGGCCGGCGGGTCTATGAGTGGGAGCATGCCCTGGTCATGGCGCTGATGGATAAGGTCGCTGGGGCCCTGGGGGAGGAGAAAGCTCTGGAGCTCACGGGGCTCATCAAAAAGGCATTGATCGCCGCCGAGGCGGCACAGGAGGTTTGAAATGGTCAGGATCATCACGGATTCCGGGTGCGATCTTACCCGGGAGGAGGCAGAAAAGCTGGGCGTCCAGGTCATCCCCATCACCGTCACCTTCGGCGAGGAGGAGTACCGGGACGGCGTGACGCTCACGACAGCGCAGTTTTACGAAAAGCTTGTGCAGGCCAGGGAGCTGCCCCACACAAGCCAGATCCCGCCCTACGTCTACGGGGAGGTCTTCAAAGAATGCGTCGAGGCGGGGGACACGGCGGTATGCCTGTCGCTGTCCTCAAAGCTCTCCGGGTCTTACCAGAACGCGGCGGCCACGGCGGAGGACTTTGAGGGCGTCTACGCCGTCGATACCATGAACGTGTGCATCGGCCAGCAGTGCCTGGTGCGCCTTGCCGCCCGCCTGCGGGACGAGGGGCTGGACGCCGCCGGGATCGCCGCGCGACTTGTGGAGGTCCGGGGCCGGGTCCGTGTGCTGGCGCTTCTGGATACGCTGGAATACCTCAAAAAAGGCGGACGCATCTCGCCTACTGTGGCTTTCGCCGGGGAGGTGCTGGGCATCAAGCCCGTGGTCAGCGTCACCGACGGCGAGGTGGCCCTGGTGGGGAAGGCCAGGGGGTCCAAAAACGGGAACAATCTTCTGCGCAAGCTCATCGAGGAGACGGGGCCCATTGATTTCTCCCTGCCCTGCGTGCTGGGCTACACGGGCTTCGGCGACGAGCTGCTGCGCCGCTACATGGAGGACAACGCCGACCTCTTCGAGGGCCACACGGATATCCCCATCTCCCCCATCGGCGCCACCGTAGGCACGCACATCGGCCCGGGGTGTGTGGGCGCGGCGTATTTTAACTAAGCCTGCCCACTCCGAGCGGTTGTCCCCGACCTGGGAGGGGCTAGAGGGGCGTGCACAGGAAATTTTGCCCCTCCAAGGTCGGGGCAGCGCGAAGCGCCGAGGTGGTGATGAGCGCGTACATCTGTCGCCTCCGGCGACGCCTTCCCCCTGCGGGGAAGGCAACCCTTTCGCCGCTTCGCGCCACCTCCCCTAAAGGGGAGGCTAAAATGGTTGCGGCGCTCCGCGCCGCCTTTTTAAAAAATTGCGCCGCAAAGCGGCGCAAAACCTTTTAAATAGCCCCTCCCTCCGGGAGGGGTGCCCGAGCGAAGCGATGGGCAGAGTGGGTGCGTCCGGCGTAATTTGAGGCAATTTGAAAAATGCACGGGCGGGTTCTAAACCCGCCCGTTTAGCGTCTTCCTTTGGGTTACGCTTTCATGAGTTTGTCGAACTGCTTTTTGAGGCCCAGGGGGTAGGCGAGGAGGGGGGCGAAGACGACGCCGAGGGCGGCCTGGAGGATCTCGAAGGGGAGCTTGACCATGGCCACGCTCCAGCTCTTGGCGCCGTAGAAGAAAGTACGACCAACTGTGTAGCCGGCGACCATGATGACCGCGCCCACAAGCACCGCCACGATTGCGCCCAGGATGTTCTTGTCCCGAAAGACCTTGTGGACGAGGAGGGAGATGACCACCGCCTGGAGGCCGTGGGTCACCAGGGAAACGAACATGGGCTCCGGGTAAAAGAGCATGTCGCCCAGAAAAGCCCCGAGGCCGCCTACGGCGAAGGCCCCCACGGGGTCTAAGAGCAGGGATGCGAGGCAAATGACCGTGTCGTTGAAGTAGAGGTGCCCGCCGGGGACGGGGACGCTCAGGATCTCCATACTCAGCAGAATGTTCATGGCCATCAAAAGGGCCGTCAATGCCATCCACTTGGCGGAATATTTTTTTGTCTGCACGGGAAATTCCTCCTTGACTTTTGGGTTGACTTTATTATAATGAAATCTGGTCCCAATAAAATAGCCAAAAAAGGAATTTAAAATCATACCAGATGGTGACATACGATTTAAAAAAGGACAAAAAAACGCCCCTCTACCTGGGGCTTTACGACAACCTCCGGGAGGACATCCGCGCCGGCGTTCTCAGGGCGGGGGAGCGGTTGCCCTCCAAGCGGACGCTGGCCGAGCACCTGGGGGTGTCGGTGGTGACGGTGGACGCGGCGTATAAGCTCCTCATCGACGAGGGCTACGCCGTGAGCCGGGAGCGCAGCGGCTACTTCGTGGCAAAGATCGCCCCCGGTCCCACGGCCCCGGCGAGGGCAGGGAAGCCCGCCAGGGCCGTGAAGACGAAGCCCCCGGCGGACCTGGGCTTTCGCTTTTCCTCCCTCACCAAGCTCATGCGGGAGGTCATCACCGAGTACGGGGAACGGCTCCTCATGAAGCCAACCGCCACCGGGTGCCGGGAGCTCCGGGAGGCCATCGCGGGATTTCTCCTGCGCTACCGGGGGATGCGGGCGGAGCCGGAACGGATCGTGGTGGGATCGGGGGCGGAGTATCTCTACGGGATGCTGGTCCAGCTTTTGGGCAGGGAGAAGCTCTATGCCGTGGAGGACCCGGGCTACATGAAGATCCGCCGTGTTTACGCCGCCCAGGGGGCGCGGGTGACGCTTCTGCCCCTGGAGGGGGACGGCGTGGCCTCGGCGGCGCTTGCTGACTGCGGCGCGGATGTGCTCCACGTCACGCCCTACCACAGCTACCCCACAGGCATCACCGCCTCGGCGGAGAAGCGGCGGGAGTACCTGAGCTGGGCCTCAATGGGGGAGAGGGTCGTCGTCGAGGACGACTTCGACTCCGAGTTCGCCCTGACCCGCCGGCCGCAGGAGACGCTTTTTTCCATGGACGGCGGGGAGCGCGTTGTCTATCTCAACACCTTCTCCCACTCCCTGGCCCCCTCCATGCGCATGGGCTACATGGTCCTGCCGGAGAGGCTCATGGAGGAATACGAGGAGAAGCTTGGCTTTTACGCCTGCTCCGTGCCCCTCTTCGACCAGTACGTCCTGGCCGAGTTCATCGACCGGGGGCTCTTTGAGCGGCATTTGAACCGGGTGAGAAGAAAGCTCAGAAATATGTAGAAAGAGGTTCGAGCTATATGGATGACTGGTTTACCGTTGAGAAAATTGACGCTCAGACTTTTGTAATCAGTGAATACAAGCATTGGGAAGAGACACACTGTTATCTCCTTTGCGGGCAAGAAAAGGCGCTTTTAATCGATACGGGTTTGGGCGTATCAAATATCCGGAAAACCGTTGACAGGCTGACAGAATTGCCTGTTATGGCAGCTACGACCCATATACACTGGGACCACATAGGCGGACACCGGTATTTTGATCATATCGCTGTGCATGAGCTGGAGAAAGATTGGCTTGCCGGTAAGTTTCCCATACCTCTGCAGGTTGTCAAAAATAATCTAACAAAATATCCCTGCGATTTTCCGGCAGAGTTTGAGCTTGAAGCCTATCGCATTTTTCAAGGTGAGCCGCAAAGAGTGTTGAGCGACGGCGACTGGCTGGATTTGGGTGATCGCAGGATCCGTGTCGTTCACACGCCGGGACACTCCCCCGGACACTGCTGTTTCTATGAGCCGGATAGAGGGTATCTCTTTTCCGGAGACTTGATTTACAAAGGCTGTCTCGACGCGTTTTATCCGACCACGGACCCACAGCTCTTCTATGATTCCGTAAAGCGCGTGCGGACATATGAAATCACGAGAATTTTACCCGGGCATCATCAGTTAAATATTCCCGTTTCCCTGATAGACGAAGTTGAAAGCGGATTTGCGCAGCTTGAGCGGGACGGAAAGCTCAAACAGGGGAGCGGGCTGTTCGAGTTTGAGAATTTTCAAATCCATATCTAACGCATAGAGCGCACAGCAGAAACGCGTGCGCTCTATATGCGCTTATGGGGCGGCCCGTTCGTGTCACTGGAACGACCAGTTTTGGTAGTTGTCCACGAAGGCGCGCATCTCGTCGGCGGAGCGGATGCCGTGGGTCTCCTGGATGAGCTGGGCACGCTGGGCGTCGCTGAGGGCGGAGAAGCGCTCGTAGGCCGCGAAATTGCGGGCCAGGGAGGCGGTCAGCCCCAGAGG
The DNA here is from genome assembly GCA_947632175.1 of uncultured Oscillospiraceae bacterium. Classification (GTDB taxonomy): domain Bacteria; phylum Bacillota; class Clostridia; order Oscillospirales; family Oscillospiraceae; genus RUG626. The sequence goes on from CANROC010000006.1 coordinate 66,982, forward strand.
CATCGCGTCGTTGTAAAGATCGCCGAGAAATGTGAAGTTTTCCATACACTCACCTCGCCCTTAGTGTTCCCAAAGGGCGGGGCGAATATTTGCGCTGTCTTAAAAGAAAAAGAGCTCCTCGAATTTTTTGTCCAGGGCGATGCACAAGATGAGCGCCAGCTTCGCCGTGGGATTGAACTGTCCCGTCTCGATGGAGCTGATGGTGTTGCGGGATACGCCCACCATGTCCGCCAGCTGCTGTTGCGAAAGGCCCTGCTCCGCCCGGACCTCTTTCAGGCGGTTTTTTAAGATCAATCTGTCGTCCATGCCGTCTCTCCGTTCGCTTCCATGTCAGATACAAAGAGAGACGATGTATCCCACCGCCGCGATCACCACCGCGAGCGACGCGATGATCGCGATGACAAGCCGCGATTTCTGGGGGCGCAGCTTATACTCAGCCCAATTTAACGCCGCCGAGCTGACGAAATTGATCGCCAAAAATCCAAAATTCAGCTTGTGCTTGAAAAAAATCTCCGTGACAAAGAACGCAAACGACAAAATAAGAACAACCGCCATTCCTTTATGCAGGTATGTTTTTCTGACGTCCGCGCTGTAAGGGTCGCTGTTTTTGAACTCGCTCTTGCTTTTTTCCAAAATTTCTGTTTTGTCCATAGTTACCCTCCGTTCACCCTAAAAAGCTCACAACAAAAATTGCCGTGAAGCACCCGAAGAACACCCAGAAAAGCGAGGCAAACATGATGTCGAGCCGCGATTTCAGCTTCGCCGCCTTGTAGGTATAGACCGTGGCGATCATGCCAAAATAGATCATCATGTTGTCCGCCATGTATTTCATCGGCTGATCAAATACGAGCCCGAACACCGCCATGGCGATGCCGCAGATCATGATCCCTACCGCCGCGCCCAGCTGCCACGCCCTGGCGGTGATCTGCGCCTCGCGCTCGTCGCCGCCGCGGTTTTCTTGTCTGCTTTTTTCCAGTATCTCGTTTTTGTCCATAGAAAAGCCTCCTCAAAAATGCCAAGTTTTCTTGTCATCATCATGATAACATCGCCAAGTATACTTGTCAAGAGGAGGCGGGAAAAAATTTCTGGCGCACCGTAATATTTGCGCTTTCAGGCTTGACTTGACGGCAAAAAAAGTGTATTTTTTAGAGAGGAAAAAGCCCTTTCGGGAAAACTAATCAAGTGATCAAGTGAGGTGAGACCATGGACGCTGGCAGTACAGGCGGCACAGTCGGACGAGAACGTTTGTTCAGGCCCGGCGTCTTCGGCCGCGCCTGAAAAGCGAGCTCTGATCGTGCCTTGTCGGAATTACTTTTGAAAGGAGACAAGGTCAATGGCGGAGAACAGCACCATTTTGGCCTCGACCATCGAGGCCCTCATTGAAAGCAAGAAATATCCCACCTTAAAGGACATCTTCGTCACCATGCAGCCGGCGGATATCGCCCTGACACTGGGGGAACTGGAGGAGAACCGGCTGCCGCTGATGTTCCGGCTCCTGCCCAAGGAGCTGGCGGCGGAGACCTTCATCGAGATGGACCCGGAGGAGCAGGAGCTTCTCATCCGGGGCTTCTCGGACGCGGAGCTCAAGGAGGTCGTGGACGAGCTCTACGTGGACGACGCGGTGGACCTCATCGAGGAGATGCCGGCCAACGTGGTGCGGCGTATTTTGAAGTCCGCCGACCCGGAGATGCGCCGGACCATCAACGAGCTTTTGAATTACCCCGAGGACTCCGCCGGCTCTATCATGACCACGGAGTACGTCTCCCTGCGCCCGGAGATGACCGCCGAGGAGGCCATCAAGCGCATCCGCCGGGGCGCGGTGGACAAGGAGACCATCTACACCTGCTACGTGACGGACAAAAACCGCAAGCTCATCGGCTACGTGACCCTCAAATCCCTCATCCTGGCGGAGGACGACACGCAGATCACCGACATCATGGGCACGGACACCATCTCCGTCACCACCACCGACGACCAGGAGGAGGTGGCGGGCACCTTCCAGAAGTACGACCTCTCGGCCCTGCCGGTGGTGGACAAGGAGGAGCGCCTGGTGGGCATCGTCACCGTAGACGACGCCATCGACGTCATGGAGGAGGAGGCCACCGAGGACATCGAGAAGATGGCCGCCATCACCCCCACGGACAAGCCGTACCTCAAGCTGACGCCCTTTGATATCTGGAAGTCCCGCATCCCGTGGCTATTGCTCCTGATGGTGTCCGCCACCTTCACGGGCATCATCATCAGCTCCTTTGAAGATGCCCTGGCCGCTTCTGTGGCCCTGACGGCTTTCATCCCCATGCTCATGGACACCGGCGGCAACACCGGTTCCCAGGCGTCCGTCACCGTCATCCGCGCGTTGTCCCTGGGGGACCTGGAGTTCCGGGACTTTTTCAAGGTGGTTTGGAAGGAGCTGCGCGTGGCGGTGCTGTGCGCCGTCTCCCTGGCGGTGGTGAACTTCGGGAAGATCCAGCTGGTGGACGTGTGGATCATGGGGAATACAAGTATCACCGTCACCGTGAATCTGGTGGTTTGCGTCACACTGGCGTTCACCGTCATCGTGGCCAAGCTGGTGGGGTGCTCCCTGCCGCTGTTGGCCAAAAAGCTGGGGTTCGACCCCGCCGTCATGGCCAGCCCGTTCATCACGACCATCGTGGACGCCCTGAGCCTGCTCATCTATTTCCAGGTCGCCAGAGTGCTCTTAGGACTTTGAGGAAAAAATCGAAAAAACCACTTGACATCATCCGTGCCCTGTGATATTATACTTGAGCACGCGCGAGTGGTGGAATTGGCAGACTCGCTAGATTCAGGTTCTAGTGTGCATTACGCACGTGGGGGTTCAAGTCCCCCCTCGCGCACCATCATCAGTGGGGAAGAGGCAGAAGCCAAAGGCTTTTGCCTCTTCCCTTATTTTATAAAAAAGAACGTCCGTTTTTCGGGCGTTCTTTTTTTGTGTCAGCAGATAAAAACCCGCCGGCACAGAGGGGTGTGACGGCGGGTGCGGGGAAATAGGGGTTGAGGACAGGTTATACTATATCATGAGTTTCACGATTTGTCAACAAGAATTGTTAAAAAAAGTATTTTTATATTGAAAAAAGTCCGGATATGAAAAATCTGTCGCAGAACTTCCCCTTCTGAGACAGACCCATTCGCACCTTTTACTTTTGTATTGTAACTCATTGTCAATAAATTTTCAACCCCTTGAAGCACGATTTTTTAAATTTTTTATCAACAGCCAATTGGCGGGCTTTAAAATATCAGATGACGTGAGGCCGGATGTCCCCGGCCATGAAAAATGAGCCGTCAAATGAGCCGTCGTGGCGGCTTGTTTGACAATTTCAACGGAGGTAACAGTATGTCAAAAAGAGGAGAGAATATTTTCAAACGCAAGGACGGGCGCTGGGAGGCAAGATACATCAAATGCCGCGAGACGTCCGGGAAGATCAAGTTCGGCTACTGCTACGGCAAGACCTACCGGGAGGCCAGGGAAAAGGCGGCGCGGTGCAAGGCCGCCCTGGTCAACGGGAGCCCGCAGCCGGGTTACAGCCAGCGCCGGTTTTCCTTTTTCTGTGAGGCATGGCTGCGGGACCAGAAACAGCGGGTGAAGGAGTCCTCCTACGTCAAGTACAGCTCCGTTTTGGCGCTCCACATCCTCCCGAAGCTGGGCGCCTGCCCGCCGCTGAAGCTCAATACCGGTCTCGTGGACCGGTTCCGCCAGGAGCTCATGGACGAGGGCCTGTCGGCGGCCACGGTGCGGGACACGCTGGTGGTCCTGCGGTCGGTCCTGAAGTTCACGGCGGCCTCGTTTCCGGGGGCCTTCCCGGCCCTGGAGATCCGGTATCCCAAAGAGCCAAAAAAGGAGGCGCGTGTGCTCTCCGTAGAGGAACAGCGCCGGTTTATGGCGTGTTTGCGGGAGAATATGGACGAGTGTAAGCTGGGGATCCTGCTGGCGCTTTTGACGGGCCTGCGGGTCGGAGAAATCTGCGCTCTGCGGTGGGAGCACATCTGTCTGAAGGACAAGCTCCTGCGTGTGGAGGGGACCATGCAGCGCCTCCAGAATACAGAAGGCGGAGAGGCCGGAAAGACAAAGGTGGTCATCGGCTGTCCCAAGAGCGAATCCTCCCGGAGGACAATCCCGCTTCCGGACAGCGTCGCGGCCCTGTGCGCGCAGCTTGACCCGGGGGACCCGGAGGCGTTCATCCTCACGGGGACGCGGGCGTATATGGAGCCGCGCAAGCTCCAGCGGCGGCTCAAGAAGCTGACGGAGGAGTGCGGCCTGGAGGGGGTCCATTTCCATACGCTCCGGCACAGCTTTGCCACCAGATGCATGGAGGTGGGCTTCGAGATCAAGAGCCTTTCGGAGATACTGGGCCATGCCAGTACCTCCATCACCCTGGACCGCTATGTCCATGCCTCCATGGAGGTCAAGCGCGATCAGATGAACCGTTTGGCGGCGGCGGTCTGAACGGTTGAGCCGTCAATTTTTGCAGTCAACATAAAAGAACCAAAGCGGCGAAAATCAGAAATCCGCCCGTCCCGCAAGGCAAAACCGCCCTCCGCCCGGCCGCTTTTCTCAGAAGGGGAAGTTCTGCGACAGGTGCGGGGGCGGATGGCGGTCCGCATGGCGGCGCGGATGCGCGGCTGGCGCGGACTGCGGGATCGCCCTTACGGAACGCGTTTCCTCCCGCCGCTTCGCGCGTGGGGAACGGTAGGAGGGGGCGCTTTCTTGCTCTTCTTCAGAGGGCGCCTTTTCACCTCACAATGATCGATCCGGCGGACAAACGGGTCCCGCGACATTTCGGCAGATGGAACGGGGTACCGTCCGCGGGGTCGGTCCAGTGAAGGCGAACGCGCGGAACGTGAGCCGGAACTGAGGTGGACCCATTGCACTGAAAATCGCAAAAACTTTTATTATCTGAAAGGAGCCATATTATGAGGAAAAAAGTACTTACCCTGATCATGGCGCTGGCGATGCTTCTTAGTCTCGTCCCCACTGCCCTGGCGGCCGATTTCAAGGACCAGGACGAGGTGGAGGATTGGGCTGAGCATGCCGTTGACCGCTGGAGCGGAGTCGGCGTCATCAAAGGCGACGAAAACGGCAACTTCAACCCCACCGGCGATCTGACCCGCGCGGAGGCCGCGCAGGTCCTCGTGAACCTTTTGAAGCTGGAGGGCACTGCCGACCTGTCCGGTTTCGCTGACTACGCCACGGCCGTTAAGGACCATTGGGCTGTTCCCGTGCTGGAGGCCGTTGTGGCCGCCGGCATCATGAACGGCACCGATAAGGGCCTGGAGCCGGAATCCACGGTCACCCGCGAGCAGATGCTCACCATGATCTGCCGCGGCCTGCACCTGGAGCCCGCCCCCAAGGACGCCGAGACCGACATCCCCGACATTGATGACGCCGCCGAGTGGAGCCGCGGCTACATTATCGCGCTCAACAAGATGGGCGTCGTCAACGGCGTGGACAATGAGGGCTCCGCCGCTCCTCTGACCGACATCAGCCGCGACGCGGCCGTCACCGTTCTTGACCGTCTCATCGGCGGCTACGCCAGCGAGGACGGCCAGTCGGTCGAGATCGAGGAAGGTAAGATCACCCTGATCGTGGCCGACAACGTGAAGGTCGAGGGCACTGCCGATCCCGAGCTTCCCATCGTTGTGGCCGGCACGGCCAACACCGTTGACATGGAGAAGGTCGAGGGCGCTCCCGCCGTCCAGGTCACCGTCTCCGAGGTCAAGATCGAGAACGCCCCCGTGGGCACCACCGTTGCCGCTGCCGAGGGCGCCACCGACGTCACCGTCGGCGACCAGACCGTCGAGCCCGGCGAGCCCCCCGTCGTCGTCAAAGAAGAGAAAGAGCCCGAACCCACCACCCCCGGTGGCCAGGTGCCTCCGGCACCGACCGACAACGTCAAGGACACTGATATTGACGCGATAATCGATGATGGACGCAACGCTGTCAACAATAAGATGAAGGGGGACGATGGCATTCCCTATGCCGTTATCCCTGAGTTTGAGGGGACCGGCACTCGCCAGGTCAAGGTCATCGTCTACGACAGCACCGCCACAATCGGTGCCATTAAAGAGGATATCATCGACACACTGGTCAATGCGCTCAAGGAAAATGCCAGCGAGGTGAGCACTATCACCGCCGTCAAGGATATCAACGGAACAGATGTCGCTGAGGAGACCAATGGGCTGTACAAGAAGACCCTTACTCTTGGCAGCAGCATTACCGAAAATGATGTCATCCTGTTCGTCAAGGCTCTCGTGGGTCAGAATTACAGCATAGGTACAAACATCAGCGGACTTATTGGCAAGAACGGCTTCACCGTTGAGGTTGACGACGTTGAAACCGGCAGCATTGACACCAAGGTCCAGTACCAGGTCTCTTTCGAGATGGCGAGCCTGGACGACGTTATCGCGGATGAAATCCCCAACATCAGCAAGAAGATGACGGACAAGGCGTATGCGTCCTGCACATGGGACGGCACTGCACACACCCTGAACGTCACCATCACTAATGGTGAAACTCCGGTTGGAACAGTATACAATGACATTGGCACCGCTCTTTGCGACGCGTTCAACCTGGTCCGCAAGCAGCTGAGCGAGGTCAAAGATGCAGTTAACACTGAAAAAAGTAGCACGCTTGAGATTGGTAGTCCTATCAGCGGGACAAATTTGATTGCCTTTATCAAGGGCCTGAGCCTCAAGAAAACCGCTGATTCCACCACAACGACCCTGCTCGCGCTTATGCAGACTGGCCGTGCTTCCGTAATCAATGGTCTTAAGGGTTACGAGTTCCAGATCAGCGTTACCGCCCAGAGTAGTCTTCCCGAAGGTGCCAGCAGCGGCACACAGACCTACACCATTAAGTTCGCTGAGTGAACCTTATAATCTTTACGTCATAATACCTACGTCCGGGGGGCGGGGCCTTTCGGCCTTGCCCCCCGGTCAACGCATATAGGAGGAACTCATGAAACTGCATTGTAAAAGAGCGACTGCGGTTTTACTGGCGCTGGTGATGATGCTGGCGCTTGTACCCGCGACAGTGTTTGCGGCGGCGGTTGAACCCGGACCAGACAACCTGGACGGGCTGTTTACGGAGCTGCCGGAGGGGTGGAGTTTTACCTCTCGGGTGGGTAGTATCGGCTACGATACTGGGAAGGAAGGTGGAGAATGGAAGAAATCTGATTTCACACACAACGGAAACACGGTATATGAGAGCATCTCAGAATTACCTGAGACGCCGAACCAGGCATCTGCATCCTGGCTCACACCATCCGATACAAGTAAAGAGTATTACGTTTCTTTTGAATATGCCTTTCTTAAGGGCGCAGACAGCGCGGCTGAATTCAGCTTCGGACAAAGTTACAGCTATAGATTGACCTCCCTGTCTAACACGGGGACACCTCTGGAGGGTATTTCTGACCCGACAGAGTTGGAGAGCGTTACATGGCAGACAGCCAATATTACTGTGCCTGCTACTCGCGGAATCGGGTTGCTCCACAAGCTGAATGGTGCCGCCGGAGGCTCGGAAAAGGTCTATGTTTCCAATTTCAAGGTCTATGATGAAGTACCGCAGGAATGGAAGGCCACCGTCCAAGTGACGGTGACCACGGACCATCTCGACCTGTCAGGTTTCACATATGTGAGCGGCGGTAACGGCAACATACAAATCAAAGAGGAAACCCAATGCCCAATCACCCTTGAAACCACTTTAGACAAGACGGTGACAGTGGGGCAAGTAAAGCTCAAAGAAAACGTAGAATTCATAAAATGGGAGACGGATATTCCCGAGGGCGAGTGGACCGCCACGGACAGCAGTGGTTTTTCCTGGAAAGTGAGCAAAGGGGGTACATACTCCATCACCCTGCATACTGTAAAACACGCACCGGCCGCCCTGCCCGGCAATATCCAACTGCTCAAACAAGAGGGTGACGCATGGAATCCCGTTCAAATCAAGGGCAGTGGAAATCAGACTGTTACCACGCTTCCAACTGACGCGTTCTCAAATTATTGGTGGTATGACTGGTCTTACGGAACCGTTGACGGCCAGAAACTGCGGTTGCAGTATTCAGGGACCGCCGAGAACACCGAGGTAAGACTGTACGATGACGAAAATCCTGTTGAGGTTCAGAGCGTAGAGGACGGGTCCTTCTACTATGAGATCGCCCCCAACGACACCGAGCACCTGTTGAAGATGGTCGTGACCTCGTCGGAGGAAGGCTCTGTACCATCTACAGTAACAGTTTTCTTGTGGCCGACCATGACCTGGGATGAGGCGTTTGGCACGGACACGGACGGCGTGAAGAAGATCAATAACCTGGACAACGACTATTTGTCTTCGACCTGGATGGACGGCTCCACGGTCAAAACGCGCAACTGGAAGCCGGATGTGGTAAGCCGGGGCGCGGATGCGGAGTGGAACAGTCATGCTGAGTGCATGACTTTTGACTTCAACCCGACGCCCCCCACGATCACCATCGACGGGGACGACTACGACATCAAAGACGAAAACCATCAAATAGTATTTACCTCTGCGGCGCTGGAGGGCGGCGCCGGCTTTGTAAGCCGTGAGATCACTTTCACCGCAAAAACTCCGGGAACCCTTATGTACGACTTCCTGGTGTACACACCCGAAGACAAGAGAATACAGATTTCCAATTATTATAAAATGGGTTCCGATTCTGAAAAGCGTGACGATCTGTTGCCAGACGAACCCAACTCAGACGTTACGAGGCAGAACATCGCTTGGACCACCCACAGCTTTACTATAGAAGAGGCCGGAGAAACATATCGAATCGCCGTCACCGACCCGGACAATGGCGGCGGCTTTATGGCCATCTCCAATCTGAAATTCCTCTCCGAGAAGAAGAATATCACCTTCCATAAAGACGGCGAGGGAGACGGCACCATTACAGGCGCGCAGGACGGCGACTTTTATGTCGGTCAAAACCTTGAACTAACCGCCACACCCAACGACACGTCAGTATTCTTGGGGTGGTATGATGGAGATAACAATCTTCTTACCCTCTCTACAATTTACTCATTCCAAATTGAAAGCAGTACCCCCACAACAATCAAGGCAAAGTTTGGTCCAAAAGCCAGTAATGTGGCGCAGATCGGGACGACTCTTTATTCTTCGCTGGACGAGGCGCTGAAAACCGCAGAGACCAATCCCGGGCCCGAGGACAAAACAGTCAAGGTCGTCGCCAAGGACCTGAGGATCACTGAGGACACGACCATCCCGGCGGGGGTCACGGTCGTTCTGCCCTGCTCCGCCAGTGACATGGGCTATCTGGTGGGTGACGGAATTAATCACTCCCCCGACGGCACGGTGCTGAACCCTGCCACCGGCGCGAAGCCCACGACCTACTGCACCCTGACCGTGGCGGACGGTAAGACGCTCACGATTCAGGGCACCCTGCTGGTCAACGCCGAGGTGGGCCGTCCCGGCGGCGGCCACTACGACCAGGACGTGAACGGCGGCTGCGCCGTGGTGCAGCTCTCACCGAATAGCAAGATCGTCGTGGAAAGCGGCGGCCTGCTGGACGTGTTCGGCTATGTCCGCGGCACCGGCACCGTTACCGTCAAGACCGGCGGCACAGCCTCGGACCTTTACGTAGTCCGCAACTGGCGCGGAGGCTCCCAGGCGTTCGCCATATACCCCATTGTCTACCCCATGAACCAGGAGGACATGCACAACATTGAGGTAGAAACTGTCATTGAAAGCGGCGGCAGGCTTGAGGGCAGCGTGAGAATGTATGCCGGCGGCTATTTCAATTACACAAGGTTCCCGCAGATCGACGGGACGAACGGGCTGATCCGCGGCGGCAAGGTCACCAAGACGCTGGTGCCCAAGGATCAGACGGAGAAGAAGGTCGATGACCGAGAGAAGATCGTGCTGGAAGGGAACGGCAGCATTTCTTACAGCGCTCTTATGATCGTCGGCCTGGAGATGAGCACCGGCGACTTCCTGTTCCCCATTGACGGCGACATGGATTTTGAGGTCAACGGCACGTGGAATATCACAGATCAACTCAAGTTCATGCCCGGCGCCATCGTCACGCTGAAAGACGGCGCCAAAGTGACGATTGCCGCCGAGACACAGAGAAGTCAGGACAAGCACGCCCAGAAGCCCGCCGAGCAGATCAAGGGCAACAACGTCGTTTTCTATGACACAACCTTCCAGGACAATATGTCTGTTTCCGTCAAGGATACAAATTATCCCACAACTCAGCGTGGCGACGCGAAGCTGGTGATGGAGGGCGGTACGACGCTTACGGCGAACGGCGCATTTGCGGGCAAGATCGAGATCGCCGAAAGTGCCACAGAGGAGCATCCCGCGACCGTGACCTTCAACGGCGGCGTCTCCGTGACCTCACCGGAGGCCAATGACTACTGCAAGTTGATAGACGGGTCTACAAACCCGACCCCAAGAAGAGAACTCACCTTCAAAGCCACCATTGACGGCTATGAAGTGCAGTCCGGCAAGACCTACACCTGCTGGAAAGAGGGCGAAACCACCGTCATCAAGGTTGCTGAGGACGGCAATGCGACCAATTCCGTTGACTACAACGGCGCTGCCCAGAAGTGGGCGGATGATGGTGCCAGCTATGAGTACAAGTCCGCGGCCGAGGGCGGCACGTGGACCGGCGAGGCCAAGAATGCCGGCACCTACTCCGTCCGCAAGGTCACGCAGGGCACCGGCTACAAGCTCGTCGAGGTGCTCGGCACGCTGACAATCGAGCCCGTTGTTGCCGAGTTTGAACTTGATGGGACGAGCACCTTCCCCTACGACGGGCTGGCGCACACGGTCACGGCGAAAGTCACCAACAAGATTAGCGATGACGATGTCACCGTGACCCTGTCCGGCTACACCGGAACCGATGCGCAGACCTACACCGCCACCGTCACCAGTCTCGGCGGCGAGGCGGCAAAGAACTACACCATCGGGGACAATAAGACGCTTTCCTGGGAAATCACCAAGGCGCAGCTGACCCTCACATGGGACACAAGGACAACTTTCACCTATGATAAGCAAACGCATACCGTCAGCGCTACGCTTTCCGGTCAGCAGAACGACGAGGATGTCACCGTCACGCTCTCCGAGAACACTTATACGGACGCCGGAACTTATCAGGCGAAAGCGACGATCAACTACGGCGACGGCACTAAGGCCAGCAACTACACGGAACCGGCCAACCTCACCCAAGAGTGGAGCATCACTCAGGCCGAAGCGCCGACGTTCGACTTCCCGACGGTGACGCAGGAAGTCACCTATAAGCCCGACGGGAAGCTTGAGGACGTAGAGCTGTCCTTCACGTCCAACGAATACGGAACATTCGCGTGGACGGACGGCAACATTAAGCCCACCGTGACGCAGAAGACGTACAGCGTGACTTTCACGCCGAGCGCGGAGACCATTCAGAATTACAAGGACATTCCAACCAAGACCCAGATGGTCACTATCGACGTCCAGAAGGGCGAGCAGGCCGCGCCGGAGGGCGTCGCGGCACATGATGAGCAAACCATTCCCGGAAATGACGGTTACATCACCGGCGTGGATGAGACGATGGAGTGGAAAAAGGCCGATGCTGGCGATAACGCATGGCAGGCCGTGACAGGAACGCAAATCAACAATTTAGCGGCGGGCAGCTACAACGTTCGGTACAAGGCCAACGACAACCAGAACGCCGGCACGCCGACTAAGGTGACTGTCAACAAATATAACCCCACAGCGGAGGCACAGCCCACAGCGAGCATCGACTATAAGGCCGAAGAGCTCACCGGGCTCGCGGCTGGCGATTACAAAATCAATGGCACGACGGATGTCACCGTAGACGAAACCGGAAAAATCAAGATCCATGAGGATTGGATCGGCCAGACCATTTCCATCGTCAAGAAGGGCGACGGCACGCACACCGTAGACAGCAACGCTCTGATGCTGGACATCCCCGCCCGTCCTGACGCGCCCACCGACCTTAAGGGCGGCTATACCTCCAAGCCCGATGCCGCCGACGGCAAAGTGACGGGCCTTGACGGTACCGCGGCCTATGAGTACAGCACTGACGGCACCGCGTGGAATAAGCTCACCGGCGAGACCAAGCTGGCGAAAGGGACCTATCAGGTGCGCCTTGCCGCCACTGACAAAGATTTCCACAGCGAGACCGCACAGGTCGAGGTGAAGGACCCCACGGTGGAGGTGGTCCCGGAGATTTCCATTGACTATGGAGCAGAGAAGCTGACCGGGTTTGAGTCCGGAACCTACACTGTCAACGGCACACAAATCACCGTGACGGATAATAAGGCCGACATCAACCCCGATTGGTTTGGAACCACTGTAAAAATCGTCAAGAAGGGAACCTATCCCACAAGCATCGACAGCGCGGAGAAGAAGCTTGCGATTCCCGCCCGTCCCGCCGCGCCAAGTGTTACCATGGAGCGCATCAGCGAGGCCGGACAGTCCGACGGTGGCATCACCGTCACGAATCCCGCGCAGGGCATGACCTACGAGTACCGCAAGGGAACCGACGGCCAGTGGACGGACATGGTGAATGCGGCGGCCGACGGCCTTTCCGAGGACACCTATTACGTCCGCGTGAAGGCCGGAGCGGATCACTTCGCCGGGAACACCGCCGAGGTTAAAGTCACCCACAAGGGGTCGCAGGAGGCGCCTGAGCTCACCGTCACCTCGCCCGAAGCTATCGGCCAGACGGGGTCCGTCAAAGGACTGACCACCGCCATGGAGTGGAGCGAGGAACAGAACGGCACTTATACCCAGTTTACCGAGGGAAAGATCGCGGAGCTTGAAGCGATCGAGGGCGATTTGCACCTCTGGGTCCGCATGGCGGAGACGGAGACGCTGGCACACAGCGAGGCGGTGGAGATCACCGTCACGGCGTTCGTCCCCACGGTCATGGAGACGCCCACGGATATCGCCATCGACTACGCCAAGGAGCAGTTGACCGGCCTCACCGAGGGCAGCTACAGGATTACCGTGGACGGCGAGGACACCACCGTGACCGTGACGGGGACCGTGTTCGATATTCAGGACGGCTGGTTCGGCAAGGAGATCAAAATCGTCAAGGCCGGCGACCAGATCGTCAGCGTGGACGGGGAGACTGTCACGGTGACCGTTCCCGCCCGGCCCGACGCGCCGGAGGGGCTTGAGGGGAAGACGCCCACCTCCAGCGTGGGGACCGACGGGTCCATCACGGGGCTCGACGGCGAGACGGCTTACGAGTACAAGGCGGCTGACGGCGAGTGGCAGGATGTGGAAGCCGGCAAGGAGACTATCGAGGGCCTTGCCGTGGGGTTCTATGACGTCCGGATCAAGGCCACGGAGGAGGCTTTCGCCAGCGAGAGCGTGCGCGTGGAAGTCAAAGAGTACGTCGCGCCTCCGATCCCCGTCATTCCCCCTGACACCACCGAGACCGTCACCAACCCCGACGGCTCTACCACCACGACGACCACCGAGGCCGACGGGACCAAGACCGAGACGACGACCCAGACCGACGGGACCGTCACCGAGAAAGTCACCGAGCCCGACGGCTCCGCCGTTGAGACGACCACCACTCCCGAGGGCGTCACCGGCCAGGTGACCACCGACGCCCAGGGCGAGATCACGTCCGCCGAGGTGGTGATCCCCGAGGCGAGGGACGACGAGGTCGTCACCGCGCCCGTGGAGGTCCCCGCCGCCAAGAGCGCCGAGGAGGCCCCGGAAATCAGCGTCAAGACAGGCTCCGAGGACACCACGAAGGTGGAGATCCCCGTCACCGAGGTCGGCCCCGGCACCGTCGCCGTGGTCGTCCACGAGGACGGCACGGAGGAGGTCGTCCGCGACTGCGTCATCAGTGAGAACGGCGTCGTGCTCAACGTTGAGGGCGACGTGACGCTGAAGATCGTGGACAACACCCAGACCTTCAAGGATGTGGAGCCCGTGGACCACTGGGCCACGGATGAGGTGGAGTTCGTCGCCGCGCGTGAGCTCTTCAACGGCAAGGAGGAGAACATGTTCGACCCCGACGGCGACATGACCCGCGGGATGCTGGTCACGGTCCTGCACCGGCTGGCCTATGAGCCCGACGCCGTGAAGACCAGCTTCGGCGATGTGAACGCCAACGAGTATTACGCGGAGGCCGTGTCCTGGGCCGCCGGACTCGGCGTCGTCAACGGCAAGGGGGAGAACTCCTTCGCGCCGGAGGAGGACATCACCCGCGAGGACCTGGCGGTGATCCTGTACCGCTACGCCGAGAAGATGGGCTATGATCTGACGCAAAACGGCACGTACAGCAGCTTTGCGGACGCCGGTGACATCAGCGGCTACGCCCGCGAGGCCATGGATTGGGCCGTGAGCGTGGGCCTCATCGCCGGCAAGGAGAACGGACGCCTCGCGCCTCAGGAGAACGCCACCCGCGCCCAGGTCGCCGCGATCTTCATGCGGTTTTGTAAAAATGTGATCAAGTAACAAGGGAAAATCCGCGGAAAGCCCCCGCGAAAGGCCTTCGGACCTTTCACCGGGGGCTTTCCCTTTGCCGCCGCACATGCGGGAAATCGCTTAGGCTGTCATGCGAAAAACAGGCAGAACTCGGCAAAAGCCTTGATTTATTCGCGCTTACGGCGTATAATAGGCCGGTAATACGTTCGAACGGAGAGATGAAATGGACAAGATAGCCGTTTTGATCCCCTGCTATAACGAGAGCCTGACCGTGGCCAAGGTGGTGGAGGACTGGAAGCGCGCCCTGCCGGAGGCGGTGGTCTATGTGTACGACAACAACTCCACCGACGGCACGGCGGACATCGCCCGCAAGGCCGGCGCCGTGGTGCGGCACGAGTACCAGCAGGGCAAGGGCAATGTGATCCGCCGTATGTTCCGGGAGGTGGACGCCCAGGTCTACCTTATGGTGGACGGGGACGACACGTATCCCGCCGACTGCGCCCGGGAAATGGCGGACCTGGTGCTCCACCGGCAGGCGGACATGGTGGTGGGGGACAGGCTGTCCTCCACGTACTTCACGGAGAACAAGCGGCCTTTCCACAACTTCGGCAACTCCCTGGTGCGCTTCGCCATCAACACGCTTTTTAAGGCCGACATCCGGGACATCATGACCGGCTGCCGGGCGTTCAGCTTTGAGTTCGTCAAGACCTTCCCGGTGCTGTCCTCCGGCTTTGAGATCGAGACGGAGATGACCATCCACGCGCTGGATAAGAACATGAAGATCGACCAGGTGGTGATCCCTTACCGGGACAGGCCGGCGGGGAGCCAGTCCAAGCTCAATACGGTGAGGGACGGTATGAAGGTCCTGCGGACCATTTTGAAACTCCATAGGAACTACAAGCCCTGCGCCTTCTTCGGCTTCATCGCGCTGCTTTTGATGCTCCTGGCGGCGGGATTTTTTATCCCCGTGTTGGTCACTTACATCCGCACGGGGCTGGTGCCCAATTTCCCGACGCTCATTGTCTGCGGCTTTACCGCCATTGCCGCGCTTCTGTCGTTTTTCGCGGGGCTCCAGCTCCAGAATGCCGTGCAGAAGAATAAACAGGACTTCGAGCTGGAGCGTATCCAGATGAATTGGCGCTTCCGGGAGCTCCTGAAAGGGGAGGATACGAATGAGTAAGCGTCTGCGGACCTGGCTGGACGCCCACACCCTGTTTTTTTACCCTGTCTGCGTGCTGGTGACGGCGCTTCTCGCGCTGACGGCTGGGATCTGGTGGGTCTTTGCGGGTCTTGGAGCGATCCTGCTCTTCGCTTTTCGTCCCGGCTCCGTCTTGCACCGGGCCACGATGGAGACATGCCAGCGCTGGAAGGTCCTGGTCGCCGTTCTGGCGGCGGCCGCCACATCGATCGCCTGCCTCTTGCCCATGGGGGTATTCCCCATCTGGAACGGAGAACAGCCGGCGCACCGGAACCAATACGAGCTCATGGCGGAGGCCATCCTGGACGGGCGGATCGAGTTTGCCTACGGCGATGAGGACACGCTGAAAGACCTGGAGAACCCCTACGATCCGGACGAGCGGAAGGAGGCGGGAGTCTACTACCACTGGGACCACGCCTACTACAAGGGGCACTATTATATGTACTTCGGCATCGTGCCTGTGCTTCTCGTCTTCGTTCCCTATAGGCTCCTGACGGGGACCTCGTTGACCACCTACCACGCCACGCAGCTTTTTACACTTTTCATCATCGCGGGTATATTCGCCCTTTTCTGGATGGCGGCGCGGCTGTTCTTCCGGAAACTGCCCTTTGACGTGTATATTGCCCTCTCGGTGGCTTTTTCGGTCATGAGCGTCTGGTATGCCTGCGCCGAGCCTGCCCTCTATTGTACCGCCATCACCGCCGCCGTGGCGCTGGAGGTGTGGAGCCTTTTCTTCTTCATCCGCGCCGTCTGGGGTGAGACACGGGAGAACCGCCAGATCGTGCTGGCCGGCGTGGGCGCGCTCCTGGGGGCGTTGGTTTTCGGCTGTCGGCCCACGGTGGCGCTGGCAAACCTGTTGGTCATTCCGATGCTTTGGGCCTTTTTGAAAAAACACTCCGTGACCTGGAAGCTCCTGGGGAAGCTTGCGCTGGCGGCGCTCCCTTATGTGGTGATCGGCGCGGCGCTGATGGTCTATAACTACGTCCGGTTTGAGGACCCCTTTGAGTTCGGCCAGGCGTATCAACTTACCGTGGCGGATCAGCATAACTACCGCGTCAGCCTGGACGGAGAGACCCTCCTGCGGGTAATCAATGGAACGGCCAACAACCTCTTTGCGCTGGGAGGGGTCAAAACGACGTTCCCGTATCTGCGGACCGCCAGCGCATTTTCCAATTTCCCCATCCTCTTTTTGAGCGTCTTCGCTTTTCTCCCGGCGCTGAACGCCGGACGGGAACACCGTTTGGGTTCACTGCTCACGGGGTTGGTGGTCACGGTGCTGGTCATCAGTGCCTTTGAGATCGTCTGGACCCCTTATCTTCTGGAGCGCTACCGGTCGGATATCTATTTCCTCCTGGGCATCCTGTGCTTCCTCACTGTGGGGCTGTGGTGCGGCTCCCTGGGGGAGAAAGGGCGGCGGAGACTTGCTTTCGTCTCTACGTCTCTGGCGGCGGCAACGCTTGTTTCGGCCGTCCTCCTGTTCGTCTACACCGCGGGGATCAACTATCCGAGTGTGTATGAGATTGGAAGCTTCCTGGGCCTTTCGTGAAAGCGGCATAATGTGAAATAAAAGCGCGGCCTTCCCGAGAAGAGCCGCGCTTGTTATTTATGTCAGATCCGCTTTTCTCACGATGCCGAAGCCCAGGGGATAGGGGCCGGTGTGGACGGAGATGGCGGCGCCGATGTGGTAAATGTCCAGCGGCTGGTCGTGGCCGATGGAGCGCAGATGCTCCCGGATCACATCCCGGAAGACCTCCCCCTCGGCGTAGTCATAGCCGTAGCCGATGCACGCCACGTACTCATCGGGCCTTTGGAAGGTGGCGGTGACGTACTTGGTCACCAGCTTGCCCACCATGTCCATGGACTTCTTCCGGGACCTGGTGATGCCGGAGGGGAAGATTTCCCCCTCCTTCAGGGTGATGAGCGGCCGGATGCCCAAAAGCGCCCCGGCCATGCCGGTGAGCTTGCCGATGCGCCCGCCGGCGCGGAGGTAGTCAAGATTGCCCACGGTGAACAGGATGCGCCCGGAGGGGAGAATGTCCGTCAGACGCTTGACCGACGCCTCAAAATCGAACCCGGCGTCACGGAGTTTACATAACTCAAGAACCACCAAACCCTGGAGCACCGTGTCCACGGTGGAGTCGATGACGGCGCACTTACGGTCGGGGTGCTCCTCCAGGAAAATGTCCCGCGCGGCGCGGGCCACGTCGTAGCAGGAGGAGAACTTGCGGGTGATGGTGAGGCAGATCACGTCCTCCCCGGCCTTGGCCGCCTCCTCAAAGGCCGCCAGGAAGTCCGAGGTGGGGGGCATGGAGCTCTTGGGGAACTGGCCGGGGTGGTCCACCATCCACTTATAAAAGTCGGCCTTAGAGATGTCCACGTTTTCCTTGATGTAAGTCTTGTCATCCATGGTCACGTAAAAGGGGACTACATGGATGTTCTTTTCCCGGCAGATTTCCTCGGGAAGATCGCAGGAGCCGTCGGAGATGATCCTGTATGAAGCCATGATCCACACTTCCTTACAATACATCATTGTACTTTCATTATATCCCATTAACTGGACGTCTACAATATGCAACAATTTCTCCAAATGTACCGTTAAACCGAACACACTGCCGGGTTTATGTTCATCGTTTCTCAATTTTATTAAAAGAAGTGCGGGAGTATTTCGCCGTATCAGCGTCTAATAAGTGAAAGGGCGAGAAGCCCGGGGAGGTGAGCCGATGGACAGCGGAGCGGAGAGCTACCGGCGTTTTCTGGATGGGGACGATACGGGCCTTACGGATATCGTCCGGGAGTACCGGGACGGGCTGACGCTGTACCTTGTGAAGCTCACAGGCGACATCTTCGCGGCCGAGGAGATCATGGAGCAGGTGTTTTTCACGCTGGTCGCCAAAAAGCCCCGCTTTTCCGGGAAAAGCTCTTTCAAAACGTGGCTCTATATCATTGGGCGCAACGCCGCTTTGGACGCCTTGCGCAGACGCCGGCATCTGGCCGACACACCGCCGGAGGATGTTCCGGAGGCGCTCATGGAGGAGGAGAGCGTAGAGCGGGACTACCTGCGGCAGGAGCGGCGCGTGGCGGTCCACCGGGCGCTGAAAAAGCTTCCGCCTCAGTACCGTCAGGCGCTGTACCTTGCGTATTTCGAGGACATGACCGCCGCCGAGATCGCCGCCGTGATGAAAAAGAGCCGCCACCAGACGGAAAACCTTTTGTACAGGGCCCGCGCGGCCCTGAAAGCGGAGCTTAAAAAGGAGGGCATCGATCGTTATGAAGAGCTATGAGGAGATCGCCGTCTCCGCCCTGGAGCGGGGACGGGCATATGAAACAAGAATGAAAGCCAAACGGAGGACGGCAGGACGCGTGTGCCTGTGCTCCTTTACCGCCGTGGCGCTGATTGGGCTGGGAGCGTGGCAGTTCGGAGGCCCGGAGGGCATGGACGCGGTGTTGGTTGGGTCCGCCGTGTCCACTTCGAATCCCGTGTCGGACCGTGAGACAAGCCCCACGCCCACAGCTCCCCCGGAAACCGGCGCGGAAGCGGGGAACCTCCCGCTTGACGAGACAGACCCCGCGCCCACGCAGCCCCGGGAGACCGGCGGGGAGGCGGGAGGCTTCTGCCTCCCGGTGGGGGGAGGAGAGGAGATGACGGAGCCCATGCCCGTGATCTCCAGCTATGGCGACGGCGCCGAGGTATGTTACGCCGCCCCACAAAACGGGCAGATATTCCGCTCTATCCCCCTTTCCGGGGCGATGAACGAGTACGGGGACACGGTCCGCTACAATGTGCGTGTGGACGTATTCAAAAACGGGGAGCCACTTGACCTGTCCTCCCCGGAGGTAGTCAAGATGGCGGCGGATTTCTTTTCCGCCCAGGACATCATCTCGTGCATGGAGGACTATTTCGACGGCCAGGAGCACCATTACACTCTTTCCATCCACGCCTCCTTTGCCCAGCTCCAAAAGCTGACGCCCCCGGAGGGATACGGATTTATGCTGTTCCTCCGGGATGAACAGCAAAACGACCTAAACGCTTAGTTAAGAAGCATATAGAGCGCACAGCAAAAACGCTGTGCGCTCTATGCCTTGCGTGGCATCAACAAGTCGGTTTAAAGCTTATAGTCACTTTTATACCTTATTCCGGCACGAACCCCTCGAAGATGACCACACAGCCGGCGTTTTCGAGCTCTCGCAGTCGGTTCGGGTCGCGGACGGTCCAGCTGACCTCGTGGACGTTGTAGAGCCGGCGCATGAGGTCCAGGACGGGGACATCGCGGTCTATGTGGTTGTAGGCGATGAAGTCCGGGGAGGTCACGGGCGTGGTCAGGAGGTTTGTCAGGGTGAAGCGCTGGGAGGGGGAGAGATGGGCCGGGGCGGAGCGCTGGAAGTTCTCACTGAGCTGTCCCCGGATGACGTCGGGATACTCCCGCTTGAGCCACCAGAGGACATTGGGGTCGAAAGACTCCAGGCAGTAGGGACCGTTATACCGGTCCATCCGTTCCATAACGGCACGCACAAGCGGCTGGGCATTGCCCCCGTGGGTCTTGAGCTCGATAATCAGCGGTGTCTTGCCGGAGAAGACCCGCAGGACATCCTCAAAGAGCGGGATCGTTTCCTCAGACCCGAGAAGAGGGAAGTCGGCAAGATCCTCCGCCGTCAGGTCCTCCACCAGGGCGGACCGCCCGGTAACGCGGGCAAGGTCGCTGTCGTGGACCACGCACAGTGACCCGTCGCGCATGAGATGGACGTCCAATTCCGCCCCGAAGCCGTGCTCCACGGCGGCGCGGAAAGCGGACAGGGAGTTTTCCGGACGTCCCTCGTCTAAATCATGTAAGCCTCTGTGAGCAAAGCGGTGTCCGGCGAAATGTTCCCATCCGGGAAAACCCCGCCTGGGAGCCAGGGAGACGGCTCCGATCACACCCAGCGACGCGGTGGCGGCGGCGAGAGTGAGCGCCGCTTTCGTTGTTTTTTTCATACCAGCACCTCTCAATCATCCATATCCTCGAAGGCCGCCAGGCCCCGCTTGGGCTCGGCCTTGGTGTCGCCATGCTTCACAAAGAGCATGGTGACGAAGCTCAGCCCTACAAAGAAGGCGGCGTAGGGGAACAGTGTCCAATAACCGACGGCCCCCATCAGGGTGCCGACCAGCGCGGGGGTGATCACCTGGGCCGCCATGGAGGCGGTGTAGTAGTAGCCGGTGAACTTGCCCACATCGGAGCCGCGGCACATCTCCACCACCATGGGCAGAGAGTTGACGTTGATAGCCGCCCAGGCCAGACCCACCAGGGCGAAGACGACGTACATGATAAAGTTGATGGAGTCAAATACGTTGGTCAAGATTCCGCCCAGCAGGAAGCAGGCGGCCAGCAGGGCGACACCGCCCAGAATGGTCTTTTTCCGGCCAATCTTGGAGGCCACGATGCCGATGGGGATGTAGCTGACGATAGCCCCGGCGGTAGCCACCAAAAGGCAGGTGGACGCGCCGCCCAGACCCTCGCCCATGACCTTGGCGATGTACCGTGTAAACCAGGTGGTGACGCCGTTGTAGCCCACGAACCAGAGGGCGATGGAGGCCAGCAGGAAGCCCAGACTGCGCTTGACCGGCGCGGGCAGCGCCTCATGGCCGGAGCCGTCGTCCTCCGCCAGGTTCCACTCGGGGTGCTTGGCCTCCAGCGCCTGGTTCTCGGCGGCCAGCTTGGGCTCCCGGATGGTGACCAGCAGCACGATCACCGCCACGGCCATAATACCGGACACGATCAAAAAGAGGGGCTGATAGTTCACATGCTCCAGCGCCTTCACCTTGTCGGTGGGGTACATAACGGCGGCGATAGCCAGATAGATGATGCCGCCCACGGCCCCCATGAGGTTGATGATGGCGTTGCCCTTGGACCGGAGGGGCTTGGGCGTCACGTCGGGCATGAGAGCCACGGCGGGGGAGCGGTAGATGCCCATGGCGATGAGCAGAAGTCCCAGTACCACCACAAAGGACACGAACTTGTAGGGCGCGGCCTCGGCGGCGTAGCTGTTGTCCAGAATGGGCAGGATGTTCATTAAGATCACCGCGGCGGCGGTGCCCGCCAGGATGTAGGGCGTGCGGCGGCCTAATTTGCCGGGCTTGGTGCGGTCAGACAGGCCGCCGAACAGGGGCAGCAGGAACAGGGCCAGCACATTGTCCGCCGCCATGATGACGCCGGAAATCGTCTCGTTCAGATGAAAGGTGTTGCCGAGGATCAGTTGGATCACGTTGTCGTACATCTGCCAAAAGGCGCTGATGGACAAAAACGCCAACCCCACCAGGACGGTGCGCTTGTTGTTGAGCTTCAGCTTTTCCATGATATCCTCCTATTTTCTATTTTTGAAATTCTTTTACAAATATATTAACAGAGAATGAAGAAAAAAGCAATACATTTTTTGTGCAAAATGCCCCAAAATTGACAAAAAGAGGGCAGGAAATTCGTTTCCCGCCCTCTTTTTTATGCTTTTGACGTTACCAACCGGCGTTTTCGTCCTTGGCCACGTAGAAGACTCCCAGTGTGCCTGGGCCGCAGTGGATGGTGACGACGCTCCCGGCGCGGGTGACGTGAACGTTTTTGAAGACGCCAAGAGAGCGCACCTTGTCCGCGATCTCGTCGATGATCTCCTGGGGCAGGCGCCCGGTGTGGGAGACGAAGACGTGGTCGGGGTCGGCGTTTCTCAAAAGGGGTTCCAGGTCCTCGTAGTACTTGCGGATGACGTCCGGCTGTTTGCCCCGATACTTCTTGGCCACGCCCAGGCCGCCGTCCTTCACCAAAATCTTCGGCTTGATCTTCAGGGCGCTGCCGATGAGGGCGGTGGCCGCCGAGCACCGGCCGCCCCGGTGGATGTAGTTGAGCTCCTCGATGACGGAGGTGGTGCGGACCTTGGGGATGAAAGAGTTTACATAACTCTCCAATGCCCGCAGATCCGTCTCCCCAGCCTCGATGCGCTCCGCGGCCTTCAGGATGAGAAGCCCGATGCCGGTGCAGAGATTCCGGGAGTCGATAACCGCCACGTGGTCGGTATAATCCAGATTCTCCGCCGCCATTTTGAAGATAGAGCAGGAGGCGGAAAGACCTGTGGAGATGCCGAAGAAGATGACGTCGTCCCCGGCCTCCACCGCCTCACGCAAAGCGTTTTCCGCGTCGCCCACGGAGAAAGCGGCGGTGACGGGGGTGGTGTTGTGCTCGTCAGACCAGGCGTAGAGCTCGTCGGGAGTGATGTTTTGCCAGTCCACATAGGTCTTGTCCCCCATGTTCACATAGAGAGGGATGACGCGGATGCGATACTTTTCCCAAAGCTCCGGCGTCAGGTCGTTGGTGCTGTCGGCGTAAATTTTGATCATAAGAGCCTCCTTACAGATCAAGCATGTCTTTGGGTACCGGCAGGATCTGCTCCTCACCGTCCAGAGTGAAAGTAAGGACAAACCTGTCGGCGTCAAAGCGCACGTTTTCGGCGTCGTTGAAGAGATGGACAAGCTCCTTATACGCCGCCCTCTGGGCGTAGGTGTAGGAGCCGGGGTCGTCGGAGATGAGGAACACCCCGCCCAGAAGGGCGTTGACCCGCGCCAGAAGGAGCTTCTGGTCGTCCCGGAGGGAGATATTCTCCTCCCGGAGAAAGAAGACATCCGGGTCGTTGATATGCGCCCTGCCGCAAAGCTCCCGGCGGAAGAGTGTGTTGAGAATGGCGTTTTTGGAGCTGACATGCTCCCGGTGTGTGAGGTCGGCGAAGGGCGCGCCGTCCCACTCCAGGCACGCGTCGCAGCTGATGCGGCAGTATTCCACCTTCCCGAAGGCTGGCATCACAGGCACGCCGCACCCCAAGATGGGCGTATCGCCGCACTCTGTACGCAAAAAGTCCATGGCCCGGATCATCCGCGCCGCCCGCGTCTCGGTCTCCGTTCCGAAAACCGCCGCGCCGTAGAGGAAGTCCAGCTTCAGTAGGTCGAAGCCCCACTCGTGGATCACACGGCGGAGGACCTGACGCAGATAGTCCAGAAGCTCCGGCTTGTCGATATCCAGCGCCACGAAGCCGCCCCAGTTGTCGCCCATGAACCAGGGCTCACCATTGACCTCTACCACCCAGTCCGGGTGCTCCCGCACCAGGGCGGAGTCCTTGTGGGCGATGAAGGGCGAAAGCCACAGCCCTGCCTTAAATCCGGCCCCGTGGATCTCCTCCACCAGCGCTCTCATGCCGGAGGGGAACTTCACCGGGTCGCACTCCAGCCAGTCTCCCACGAAGGGCTGCCAGCCGTCGTCGATCTGAAAGAGGTTGCCGGGGGCGAGGAGCTTCTTACAGCCCTCCAGGTCCTGGCGGATGGTTTCCTCGGTGATGCCGGTGAAGCGGTTATACCAGCTGGTGTAGCCCCGCAGGGGCTTGGCCGGCAGAGGCTTGACGCCCATGGCCTCAAACCACCCGTCGAAGACCTGGTCCTCGGACCCCTTGGCAAAGTACAGGTCAAAAATGGGATAGTCCCCGCCGCAGGCAAGGCCCGCGCAATCGCGCTCCACGGTGAGAAAAGCGATCTCGGCGTCGTAGGTGAACATGGTGTAGCCGGGCTTTTCGTCCAGAGAGCCGATGAGCTTGAATTCTGTCCCGCGCCGCACGTAGCACCAGGAAAAGCCGTGGGTCACGCCGGGGCGGCAGGGGTATTTTACAAAATGGTAGTCCCCGTACCGGTCAAAACCGTGCTCGGCCACCGTTGCTTTCGGCACCCGCCGCAGGTCCCAGATGCGGTCGGTGAGGGAATACTCGGGGCACGTGGTCCAGGTCTGGTAGCCGTTCATAAAGACACGGGACCCCTCCACCGCCGCCAGCGGCATCCTGGCGGTGACGGACTTGATGTGTCCTTGGGGCAGGGGAGCGGTGATGCGCAGAGCCTCCCCCCAATTGGCATTCGCGTTCCCGGAGAGGGTCAGGTCCCCCGTATCCGTGGCTACAACGGCTTTCCATGTGAAAAGCATTCAGTTTTCCTCCTTTTTGGCTTTGAGCGTATCGCAGATCTCCTGCACCCGCTGATCGGTGAGAGTGAATTTTTTCGCGAAGAAGATGAAAGCAATGACAAGCCCCAAAATGGGCAGGACGGTCATCAAAAGTCTGAGGCCCGTGATGGTGGAGGCGGACTGGGCGATGATCTCGCCGGTCTCCTCCGTGTCGCCCTCAAGGCCGATGAGGTCAAGGCCGATACCGGTGATGAAGACGGCGAGGCCGGAGGCGGCCTTCACCACGAAAGTCTGCATGGAGAAGATGACGGACTCCTCCCGCCGGCCCGTCTTCAGCTCCCCGTAGTCCACGGAGCTGGAGAGGAACACGGTTGTCAGCACCGTGAGGATGCCGTTGGCGGCAAAGACCAGCGCCCCGCACACGCAGATGAGGACCATGTTGGCGGAAAGCCCCGCGAAGCACACGGCCAGGATGAGAGCGTAGCCCAGCATGGCGGTACCCAAGGCGGCCTTGAAGATCTGAGTGTTGCCCAGCTTTCTGCGCAGCAGGGGATAGACCACCATCATGCCGAGGATCTGGAAGACGCCGCCCACCATGGTAAAGAGCGTGTAGTTGCCTTTCCAACCGGTGCCGCCGATGTCGTACTTGAAGAAGTAGATGACGAGGTTGGAGGTGAGATAGAGAGCCGCGTTGATGAGCAGGATCGCCAGCACCGTGATCATCGCCTGGTCGTTGCGGAAAAGGGCCTTGAACATCTGAGGGACGGTGGACGTCTCCATCTTCCCAATGTCGTGCTCACGGACCTTCAGGGCACAGATAATCTCAGCGATAACAAAGAGGACCGCCACGATCAGCGCCAGAAGCGCGAAGCCGCGCCGCTCGCTGTCCCCGCCCAGGAAGGCCACCGCCATGACGGTGCCCACTTGGATGAGCGCCGAGCCCACGCCGGCGCAGGTGCGGCCGATGACGGATAGATTCTCCCGGTCGGCGGGGGTGGAGGTGATGGCGGGAATCATGGACCAGTAGGGGATGTCCATCATGGTGTAGGTGACGCCCCAAAGTATGTAGACAACCGTGAAGAACACCATGAGCCCTGTTCCCTTGAGATTTGGGGCGGCAAAGAGAGCGTAAAGCGTAAAGGCGTTGAGTACCGTGCCCGAGATGAGCCAGGGCCGGAAACGGCCCCATTTCGTCCTGGTCTTGGCCACCAGGATGCCCATAAAGGGGTCGTTGAGCGCGTCAAATACCCGGGCCAGCATGAGGATCGTCCCCACGAACGTGGCGGACAGGCCGAGAAGGTCCTGGTAGTAGTACATGACATAGGTGGCCGACAGCGCGTACACCATGTCCTTTCCCACCGCGCCGATCCCAAACGCTGCCTTCTGCGATGCGGTCAGTTTCATAAGCGTTCCTCCCATTTCGTGCGCCTTGGCGGACACACTGTCGCTTTAATCCCTATTATGCACGATTTGCCGGAATTTAGCAAGGGGAAAACAGAGAGTTTCCACAAAATTCACAAAAAAGCGCGTCCTAAAATTGCAAGGCCGCGCTGTTTATTTTTGAGCCTTACGCTTCACAGCGCTTTCGACAAATATACAGGAGGTGGCTTGTGCCGCCCAACAGCTCACGTTTCTCGGAAAACGCCAGATACCATTCCGCGAAAGCCTTAAATTCCTCGTCTGACATGGAGAAATCCGGACGCTTTTCGATTGGCTCCAACAGCCCGTCAACACCTGTCGTGGTGATATGATCGACCGGCTTATCCTGAAACAGCCGCTCAAATTCCGTCACATCATATCCTGTAAAGAGCTGCTCTTTAAAATGTCTCACCTTGTGGTCATCCGTGAAATTTTCTGCCTGACCCGCGGCCCAGTTTCCGTAAAGGTAGTTCGCGTACATGATGGCGAAAACCGAGATAAAGGCGAAAAACAGGACCCCGCCCGGCTTCGTGACCCGGATCGCCTCGTCGATGGCGCGATCGATCTCTTCCGCCTCATAGAGATGATACATGGGGCCGAGGACCAACGTCACATCAAACAGCCCGTCCGCAAATCGGCCGAGATCTGTGGCGTCGCCCTGAAAGGCGCGACGGAGTATCTGCCCGTTCCGGCTCCAACCTCCAAAACCCTGGAGCGCTTGTCCGCGTAGCGATGGATATATGCCATGGTCGTATTGTACTCAAGCTGACCGTGCCGGTTCTTTTGAAGCCGGCTGTCTTCATCAATTTGATCGTAATAGCCGCTTACGATTTCTTCCCTCGTGCTCATAAGCTTCTTTCCCTCTATAAAAATCAGCCCCGGTCAAGAGCGATGAGGCGCTTCACGGCCTCCACGCCCACCTTGACGGCGGCGGAGGTGTCGTGGGACTCGGCCTGGTCGAGGCCGGCGGCCTCGCGCTCCTGGTTCCAGACCACGTGGAAGCAGCTCCCGCACCGCACATGGAGGGCGTTGGCCGCCACGAAGAGAGCGGCGGACTCCATCTCGCTGGCCTTGACGCCCAGCCGCCGCCACGCCTCCCATTTTTGCAGGAGCTCGTAGGAAACAGGGCTCTTCTCCGGGGAGTGCTGGCCGTAGAAGCTGTCCTTGCACTGCACCACGCCCACATGGGTGCGGTAGCCCAGGTCGAGAGCGGCCCCCCGCAGGGCAGAGGCCACGTCGAAGTCCGGGACGGCGGGGTATTCTATAGGCGCGTATTCCAGGCTCGTGTGCTCGTAGCGCACGGCCCCCGTAGCCACCACCACGTCCCCGGCCTGGACCTCCAGGGCGATGCCGCCGCAGGTGCCCACCCGCACGAAAGTGTCCGCGCCGATGGCCGTCAGCTCCTCCAGAGCGATAGCGGCGGAGGGCCCGCCGATGCCGGTGGAGCAGACGGAGACCTTTTCCCCCAGAAGCGTCCCGGTGTAGGTGGTGAACTCCCGGTTGCGCGCCACGAACCGCGCCCCGTCAAAGAGCGCCGCGATGGCCTCGCATCGTCCCGGGTCGCCGGGGAGGATCACATACCGCCCCACGTCCCCGGCCTCGCACTGGATGTGGTACTGCTTTTCATGCCGGATCATGACCGCGCCTCCTTATTCTTGCGTGATGTATGCCATCAGCAGGGCGTAAGTGTTCCTGAGACCGTCCATGTGCGTGCGCTCATAGCCGTGGGAATTTTGCGTGCCGGGTCCGATGCAGGCGTGGCGCACGTCGTGGCCGGCGGCCACGGAGGTGTCGCCGTCGGACCCGTAATGCGGGGTGAAGACGTCCATGACGTAGTCAACGCCCGCGCGCTTGGCCGCGGCGCGCAGCTCGTTTGTCAGCTCGTAGTGGTAGGGGTAGCGGGAATCCTTGGCGAAGATGCTGACCTTGCGTTCGTCGGAGGTCTGCTGCGGCCCTGTTGGGGCGATATCCACAGCCAGAATGTCCCGGACCTCCTCCGGCAGGACGGTAGTCCCGTGGCCGATCTCCTCGTAGACGGAGAAGTACGCCAGCACCTTGCGGGGAAGCCTGGTCCCGCCGTCCCTGACGGCCTTCATGGCGCACAGAAGCAGGGCGGCGTTGGCCTTGTCGTCGATGAAGCGGGACTTGAGATAGCCGTTGGAGACGGTCAGGCGCGGCTCCAGGGCGATCATATCACCGGACTCGATGCCCAGGGCCGCCGCGTCGGCGGCGGACTTCACATCCTCGTCCAGCAGGACGCAGACGTTTTTCCGAAAATCGCCGGGAGCGGCGCGCAGCTCCTCCTCCGTGACGTGGATGGAGTTGGGCGTCCGACAGACCGAGCCCGTGACGACCTTCCCGTCCCGTGTGTGGACGCGCACGTTCTCCGTGACGCAGTAGAAAGGATAGAGCCCGCCCACGGGGCAGACGTTCAGCGTCCCGTCGGCGTTCAGGTGCCGCACCATGAGCCCAATATCGTCCACATGCGCCGTCACGGCCAGGCAGTTCCCCTCGCCTCCGAGATCCGCGATCACCCCGCCCTTGTGCGTCACGGACACAGGAAACCCAAGCCCCTCGATCTCCCGCACCAGATAGTCCTGGATCTCCCGAAACTGTCCGGTGGTGGAGTCGATGTCCAAAAGCCCCTTAAATTGCGCGAGGAAGTAGTCCTCATCCAACACAAACATAAAAACGCCTCTTTCTCTTTAATTTACCCCCATTTTACCAAATCCCTGCCGGGGATTCAACCCCTTTTCACCGCAAGCCAGTATCGGAAAAGGCAAAGCCACTGAATATACAAAATGTCTCCGGACCGCTTGATCGGCGGGAGACCCGCCATTCTCAGCGCCGCCGCGATCTGCGCCTTTGTGAGCGGGGATCGGAGACCATAAGAATCGCGACGGAGGCCGTGGGACACGAAGCTGTAAAATTCACGCCTTTGCGCCGGCAGAATGTCCGGTTTTTCCTTGCGTTTCAGCTCCAACAGCACCGCGTCCACCCCTGGGGCGGGGTGAAAATCCTCGCGCCGAAAATGATAGACGATCCTGACCTCAAAAAACGGCTTGAGCAGCAGAGAATTTAAATTTTCCTTTGGCAGTCCGCAAAAGCGCTTGGCCGCGCCCTTCTCCATCACAAGCCAGATACCGCAGGGGAGATTTGCGGCGCCGGTCAGCTTACGAATGATTTCGGTCGTCCTTGAAAAAGGAATGTTTGAAAAGACCTTATACGGGGATTCCGGCAATCTGCATTTCAAAAAATCCGCATGATAAAGCCGGACGTTCGCCGGGACATGGGGGAGAAAGTGTTGGTACAATTTTACGTCGATCTCGTATGCGACGACCTCTTTGCAGTGTTCTGACAACACTTTTGTGATGTGGCCTTTCCCGGCACCGATCTCCAGAACCGTGTCCTGGGCGGAAATATCCGTTTTTTGAAGGAGCCGCTCAAGGAGCGCCCGACTGGTCAAAAAATTCTGCGATACGCTATAGGGCAGACTGCCCCTATGTTGATTTTTGGACATAAAAATTACCATGCCGGAGCGGCACCGGCACAAATAGGGATGAAAACAGACGCCGCAAAATTATCTGTTTTCAGGTATAATAGCGTCAAGAGAGGCAGACTACAAAGCACGGGGAGGTGAGTTGTACGCAACTCATCAGTCGCAAAGGCAGTATAAAAATCAGTGTAAGCACCGCTATTCAAGCACAAATAAGAGGGTCTTTTGAGTCCGCACAGTAAGAATTGTAAAATACTTCTGTATTTTTGTGTGGCGGTGCAGTCACTGCCTCTCTCTTTAATTTAGAAGGAGGCGCGGCATGAAACTCACTTACCCCATCTGCTGTGGCGTCGATGTTCACAAGACCTTTCTCGTCGCTACGGTCATCACAAGCGATGGCATCATTCCTCACTACCATCAAAAACGGTTCTCTACCTTCTACCGCGGCCTTGTCGCTTTCAAACAGTGGCTGCTCGACTACAACTGCAAAGATGTCTGTATGGAGAGCACCGGAAAGTATTGGGTCCCCGTCTGGAACGTCCTTGAGGGGGATATCCATGTATGCCTCGCGAACCCCAAATGGGTCTCCGCTGTGAAGGGCAACAAGGATGACAAGAAGGATTCCAAATGGATCGGCGACCTGTTCCGTATGGGCCTTGTTCCGGGCAGTTACATCCCCGCCAAGGATATCCGTGTTCTTCGCGAATTCACAAGATACCGCAGCAAGCTCGTATCCATGCGTTCCAGTGAGAAGAACCGTTTTCAAAACGCTTTCACTGTGTGTAACCTGACGCTGGATGCTGTTGTTTCGGATATGTTTGGAAAATCCGCCACTGCCATTGAGGATTATCTATTGACGGCAGATACCGTTGATCCGGAACAGTGTCTTTCTTTGCTGCGGGGTTCTCTGAAGAAGAAAGCCTCAGATGTGGTCGAAGCCGTCCAGGGCTTCAATATGACCCCGGAGCAAAAGGAACGGGTGCGCATCGTACAGGGCCATTTTGCGGACATTGACCGTCGTATCCGGCAAATAGACCAAATCGTTGACCGCCTCCTTGAGAGGTATGAGGGGCAGATCTCCCTGCTCTGCACAATACCGGGGATTGACCGCCGCATTGCCATTACGATCCTCTCGGAGATCGGTACGGATATGTCCCAATTCGGCTCCTCCAAGCGTTTGTGTAATTGGGCGGGGCTGGCTCCGGCCAACAATCAGTCTGCCGGCAAGAAGAAATCCGTCAGGGTCTCACGCGCCGGAGTTTACTTAAAGCCGGCTTTGGTGGAGGCCGCCCATGCCGCAGTCAAATCTACCGAGAAGCAGCCGTATTACCGCCTCAAGTATGAACGCCTTTTGAAGCGCAGGGGCAAGAAACGTGCTGTCGTTGCCATAGCAAGGATGATCCTGACCGCCATTTTCGCTATGCTTCAAACCGGCGAGGTATTCAATCCAACGGACCTTAACAAATTTGACATGCCCGAAAACCTCCAACGTAAACGACTCATTTCCTCTGCGAAAGAGGCTGTCGCTCTCCTTGTTTCGCTTGGACTTGTTCCGGAGGATTCCATTTCTTTAGAGCCTTTATCTGCTTAACTGTATCTACTTCCTTGCCTCCCCGTCGGGGGCTTGCTTTGCTATGCCTTTTTCCTGGCCTGCTCTACGTTTTGCGGCCGTTAATCGTTTTCACAGTAATACACCTCATTTGCAGTTCACAGACGCAAAAAAGGCGCAATAATACCGTTCATTCAAATTCGGTAATACCGCGCCTTATTTACGAATGCGAACGACGCCCATGAGATGTACCCCTTTTTTTCATTCGACAGAAGCTTTCGACCGATACCGCCAAAGCCTTTTTCGGAATAGCATATGTCAGAACGCGTGTCAATTCATTATTTTCTTATATTCTAAATGTCAAGTTGCGTGAGGGGACATTCTCTTGATATTGCCTCAAAAAACTGATAAAATTTGAAATAACGATGTTATTTTCATTTGACCTGTATCTTTTTTATCCTTTCTGACTCCAATGGTTGAAACGAGGTGGTGGATTTGCAAGAATTTGAAGTCATATTTAAAGATTTCAGCCCTGTCGTCTTTCGATTCCTGCTCTCGCTTTGTGGTGATGAGAATTTAGCCGAAGAACTGACTTCCGAAACATTTTATCAGGCATATTTGCATATCGGAAAATTTCGCGGGGATTGTAAAATCGAAACATGGCTATGTCAAATCGCGAAAAACGCTTTATACAGGGAACAAAAGCGGCGAAGAAGGATCTCCGGGTAGGATGAACTTGAAAGCGTCGGGGAAGACAGCAAGCTTTTCGAGGCGGTAACAGATAAAGAACAAGCGATGCGGATACATAAGCGTTTGCATCTGTTAAAGGAACCGTATAGGGAGGTCTTTATGTTGCGGGTGTTTGGAGAATTGAGTTTCAGAGAAATAGCGGATATATGTGGAAAATCAGAGGTTTGGGCAAAAGTAACTTTTTATCGGGCAAAAAACAAACTGATCGACGACATGGAGGGAAAATCATGAAGGTTACTTGCGGTATCGTTGAAGATTTGCTCCCTTTGTATATGGAGGATATGTGTTCGGAAGAAAGCAAAGCCGCCTTGGAGGAGCATATAGAGGCATGTCCCGCGTGCAGTGAAAAAGCGGCAAGGATGAAAAACGGCGCCGTTATCCCCCAAATGAAAAATCAGGATAGAAGATTTCCGATAGCCGACTACGTCAAAAAGGTCAAGCGGCATCGGATACGTGTGGGAATATCGGCCGCTCTTATTTGTGCGCTTGCGGTCTGCGTCCTCGTTTTATTGGGCCTTACAATAATTGACATGCGCAGAGAGGCGAATCCATACATCTTTGAAGTTGAAAACGGCGTTTATGATCTTACATCCGCTGCCCTGGAATGTACAGCGGAGGATATAGGGCAATATATATTCTATACAAACTCTACCAAAATTGAGATGACCGTGAAAAATGATGACGATTTTCACGGCACGGTTATGCTCTGGGACACGCAGTACGGCGACAACTTTATACAAATCAATGACGTAGATGAAAAAGCGGATACTTGTATTTTTACAGCCTGCTCCGCGGCAAAACGATACAAAATAACCTGTGAAGGCCTTGCGGGAGCAACCATTACCGTCTGTGACGGCAGAACAGTAAATTTTTGGAATAGCTTTATCCATGTTGTGAATGGTCTAACAGGGAAGTAGCGCATTTGGGTTTCCGTTCAAGTCGGGAAAGCCTTTTGACACTTTTGATATTATTCCTCGGGAAAAGGAAGAGCCAGAACGAATATCCCGTTGACCATGTAAACGGTCACCAGGTTCGTCTGGCTCTTCTTTTGGTGGAGCTGGTGATTCGCTCGTCGAACTCACCAGCTTCAATTTTTGCAAGGTCTACCGACTTGAGCTTACCGTCTGCGCCCGTGATATTGAAATAGATGAGGAGGTGGTCGTCGTACAAGTAAACCTCGGAGACGAAGTCAGTGATAATCCGTCTGCGGTAGTCCTGCTCGCTCTCGCCCGGGTACGGGTCGAGGCGCTGCATGAGCATAAAGAGAATCTGGTCTTGACTGTAAGCGAGGCGTTTCCCTTTCAGGAAGGCAAGCTCGCCGCGAATAACGGTCTGCTCGTTTTCCAGGCCTTGCAGCCTCGCGGGAAGCGTCTTTGTCGAGACCCCCGACTCGATGGCCCGCAGCACGTTTGCGATGGCCTTCTCGTTGTCCGCCAGCTTTTTCTCGTAGAAGGCAATCTCGGAAGCGGTATCGTTTTGGTGCTCTTGCGCCGCGTAGACCTTCTTCGCGAGGTCCTCTAAGACGTCGGCCTGCAGGATATACCTGACGGTATCGTCTACGACCTCTTTCTCGAGGCGGTCGCGCCCGACCTGCTTTTTATCGCAGGTCCGCGTCTTCCCGCGAGCTTTGGAGCAGTAGTAGTAATACCACTTATTACCGCTTTTCCCCGTTCCGCTGACTCCCTGCATGGGCGTCTTACAATGACCGCAGAAGAGCCGACCGGACAAGAGGTATTCCGCCTTCGGCGACTTCGGTTTTTTGCGGGTCCTGCGGCGTTCCATCTCGGCCTGCGCCAGGTAGAAGACTTCGGGCTCGATTATCGCGGGGATTCCTCCCTCGACCACGATGTCGTTGTACTTGTATTCTCCGATGTACTTCCGATTTTTGATGATTTTGTTGATACTGTTTTTGTTGAAGGCGTTCCCCTGAGCGGTACGCAGCCCGCGGGAATTCAGGAGCTCGCAGATGGACGCATTTGGCTCTCCCTTAATATATAAGTCGAAGATGGTACGGACCGTCTGGGCGGCCTCAGGGTCAATCTGGAAGTGCTTCTGCTCGTCGGTATAATATCCGAGCGGCCGACCGGCTCCCGTGCTTTGGCATTTCAAAGCGCTCTCCCGCATTCCCCGCTTGATTTTCTGCGCGAGCTCCGCCGAGTAGTATTCCGCGAGGCCTTCCATAAGGCTCTCAAGGATTATTCCCTCGGGGCCTTCGGGAATCGCTTCCGCAGCATAGAAAATCTGGACGCCGTTCTGCTTGAGCTCCCGCTTATAAATCGCGCTGTCGTACTTATTCCGAGCGAAGCGGTCCGTCTTGTAGACGACCACCGCCTCAAAGCGGCGCTTCTTCGCGTCGGAGATGAGCCGCTGGAATTCAGGCCGCTCGTCGGTCTTCCCCGAGATATGCCGGTCGCAGTAGGTATCGATTACGGTCAAGCCGCGATTCTTGCAAAAATCGGTGCAGACTCTAAGCTGCCCTTCGATGCTCTGGTCTGTCTGTCTCGGACCGGCGGAATACCGGGCGTAGATGACCGCGTTCATAGGCTTTCCGCCTCCCTTCTAAAAATAACGTCGTTATGGTACTCCAGAAGCTCTCTACGCGGCGGAAATCGGGGGGGGGGGTAAAACCCTTCCTTCCAGAGAAGCCAGCCAGCGGGCCGTAAAAGCGTCCTGAGGGGCATTCAGTATTTGCGGCGAAACGAACACTTTCATGGAAGGAGTGATTGTTATGAGGCCGGAATCGAAGGCCTTATCGTAGAACGTGTTAAGGCAGATTCCGTTGTCCGGGCTTACCCGGTCCGCCTCGCTCCTGCATTTGGAGTACGGCTTGATATGACTTGCGACGAGCATTGTCGGCACCGCGCAGCCGGAAATATAACACCGGTCGTCGTAGGCCGAGAATACCGCCTTCTTGAAAAAGAGGCGCTCCCGCGTGACCCGTCTGTGGTCCGTCAAGTCCGAGAGAGGTCTGGCCCCGTGCAGCGGAGTCGCGTCGAACAGGTCGAGCCCCGTCAGCGTCTCGGCCTCTATACTGAGCGAGCCCCAGTCATGCTTGAATTCCTCGTAAATCAGCTTGTCGGCCTTCGCCACGTTACGGAGGCCCGAGCCGACGCGAGGGTCAAGGTACCGAAAATTCTGCATGCGCATTACGATTGAGGCGACCGAGTGCGGAATTATATCGGAGACTTGCTGAATGACCTTATTCGTCGGCCGTATCTGTTTAAGAGGAGTGACGCAGTAAAGCGCGTAGGCGATAACAATATCTTCTCGGCTCCAGGAGGTCACTTTGATTCCTCCTCCAGGCGAATGGCGGTCAAGAGAAGCTCCATGCGGCGCTTGACGTCCAAGTTGTTGAAGATTCGGAGAAGCTCGGCCTCCTCTTTAGACCGCTGCTGCTCAATGCGAATCTCGCCCGAGTTTTGGCCGATAACGCCGTTATTCGTGCCGACGGAATTGACGCTGACGCTCGTCTCGGTCCACCCCATAATATAATCGACGGTCGTGTCGAGAGCGTCCGCGAGCTTCTGCATTTTATCGGTGCGAAGGGTCTTGATATATCCGGTCTCCCACTTGCGGACGGTGCTCGCGCCTACGCCGACTTTATCGCCGAGCTCTTGCAGCGTGAGTCCGAGATTCGTCCTTAAATAATGAATTCGGTCGCCCATTGTCATTGAAATCACCTCTGCGAACTATTATAACACGGTTTTGTCGCAAAGGGAATAGGAAATGTCAGAAAAGAAAAAATTTTTCCAAAAGGCTATTTACAAATCCAACCCGAGGCGTTATAATCAATTTGTCCTTTGGGACAAAAACCTGCGGGTCACACTAACGGAAAGGAGGACCGCCGCATGATAAACACTCGATTACTTCAGGCTCACATGATTCTGAAGGGGCTTACCGTAAAAGACCTTGCGGACGCGCAAGGCTGGAGTTTGCGGACT
The DNA here is from genome assembly GCA_947632175.1 of uncultured Oscillospiraceae bacterium. Classification (GTDB taxonomy): domain Bacteria; phylum Bacillota; class Clostridia; order Oscillospirales; family Oscillospiraceae; genus RUG626. The sequence goes on from CANROC010000006.1 coordinate 102,726, forward strand.
GCCTACCGCAGAATCAACGGAGCGACTGCCTTCACGGTACCAGAAGTGCAGAAAACGAAAGAGCTTTTGGAGCTTGACCCTCCGACGACCAACGCAATTTTTTTTGCGGCTGATTTGTCCTAAAAGACAAAAATGCGCCGAGAGCTCGCCGATACCGCTCTTGCAAGAGAAAACCTAATGCTCGACCGTCTCTGCTCCGCGCTTGAGACGTTTTATGAGAACCCCAAAAATCAAGAGGCCTATCTGGCCTGGAAGAAAAACAAGGAGGCAAAATCAAATGCAAATCACCGTTACCCTGGACCTGACCAAGGAGAATCTGGACAAGCTGAAGGCCTTGTGCCCTGACGCGCAGCTTCCCGGTCAAATGAGTCTGTTCGACTCCCCTTCAAAGTCGACCGTCGAACAGGAGACCACCGGCGCGGACGCGCCGAAGACCGAAGACCTCAAGCCTGAGGCTCCTGCCTCCGCTGAGGCTCCCGCCCCTGAGGAGAGCAAGCCGGTCACGAAGACCGACATCCGCGCCGTCGCGCTCAAGCTCTCCAAGGCCGGCAAACAGAAAGAGCTCGCCGCGGCCTTCGCGAAGTTTAGCTGCAAGAAGCTCTCCGACTTCGACTCTCGCCCGGAAGACTATCCGGCCCTTATGAAAGAGCTGGTGAGTATCGATGGCTAAGCACGCGTTCCTGTCTGCGAGCCGGGCCCATCAGTGGCTCGAGTGCACGCCGAGCGCCATGCTTGAGCTGCAATTCCCGGCGACCACGAGCGAGTACGCCGAAGAGGGCACCGCGGCCCACGAGCTCGCCGAGCTGACTGCGAGATATTTCCTCGGCGAGGTCTCCGAGGTCGACTTCGAGGCCCGCCGCGACGAGCTGGCCAAAGGTCCTTACTACTCTGCGGAAATGCAGGAGTGCGCCAACGACTACGCGAGGCTCATTCTCGATAAGGTTACGGAGGCGCGGAAAACCTGCGAGGACGCCTTCGTGGAGCTTGAGGTCAAAGTCGACTTCTCCAAGTACGTCAAAGAGGGCTTCGGCACGGGCGACTGTATCATCGTTGCGGACAAGACCCTTGAAATTGTGGACTTCAAGTACGGCAAGGGCGTTCGCGTTGAGGCTGAGGGCAATCCGCAGATGAGGCTCTACGCCGTCGGCGCCTACCTCGCTTATAACGCGCTCTATGACTTCGAGCTCGTCCGTATGACCATCTTCCAGCCTCGCCTTTCCGGCGTGCAAAGCTCCGACGAAATCACCGTCAAGGAGCTCCTGACCTGGGCTGAGAAGTACGTTAAGCCTCGCGCTCGGCTGGCCTATAAGGGCGAGGGCGAATTCGCTCCGTCCGAGGACGTCTGCCGATTCTGCCGGGCCAAAGCTCAGTGCAAAGCCCGGACCGAAAAGAATCTCGCCCTCTTCGACGAGTCGCCCGACACGTTTCTGCTGACTCCTGACGAGGCCGGCAAGATTCTTGAAAAGGCTGCGGATATTCAGTCCTGGCTGACCGACCTTCAAAACCTGGTCTCGTCCACGCTGCTTGACGGCAAGCCGGTCGAGGGCTGGAAGATGGTCGAGGGCCGCAGCAATCGCAAGTTTGCCGACGAGCTGAAAGTCGCCGAGGCTATGAAGGCTGCCGGTTATGACGAGGCGCTCCTGTACGAGCGCAAGCTGATTACCCTGACTCAAATGGAAAAGGACTTCGGCAAGAAGGCTGTGGCCGAGGTGCTCGGCGGCCTCATCGTAAAGCCGCAAGGCAAGCCGACGCTCGCGCCTCAGTCCGATAAACGTCCTGAGTATAAGCCTGAGGCTGAAATCCTCAAGGCTTTCGAGGAGGCATAACCGATGAGGTCTGAAGCGGCAAGACGTAGAACAATGGCAAGAATCCGGCTCATCAAAACGCAATGGGTCATCATCGGCATTTTGCTTCTCGCCCTCGTCATCTCGCTTGCGACACGGCCGAGCCCGTCCGCCGCTTCACAAGAGCCTCCTGAGACGTCGGCGCCGGTCGTCGCCGCGCCCGAAGTAACTGGGCCCGCGGAGACCGAGCTCGACGTCGCGGAAGAGCCTACCGCCCCGGAAGAGTCCGAGCTCATACAGCTCGGAAGTTTTAAGACCACCGCCTATTGCACGTGCGTCAAGTGCTGCGGGATATGGAGCAGCGAGCACCCGTCCAGAATCGGCACCGACTACGTGCAGAAAACGGCGACCGGCACGATACCGACCGAGGGCCGGACTATCGCGGTCGACCCCGATGTAATACCGTTCGGTACAGTCGTGATTATCGACGGACACGAGTACATCGCGGAAGACACCGGAAGCGCGGTCGTCGGAAACACCATCGACATCTACTTCGCGTCCCATGACGCCGCTCTTCAGTACGGCGTTCAAACAAAAACTATTTATATTAAAGGAGAATGAATTATGTCTACTCAGATTACCACTGGAAAGGTCCGCTTCTCTTACGTCAACCTGTTTACCCCTCGCGCCGCTCAGGAAGGCGCCAAGGAGAAGTACAGCGTCACCCTGCTCATTCCGAAGAGCGACAAGGCCACGCTGCAAAAAATCAAGGCCGCTATCGAAGAGGCCAAGACCAAGTACCTCACCGGCCACAACGGCAAGAAGCTCCCCGCTAATCTCAAGAGCACCCTGCACGACGGCGACGGCGAGCGCCCGAACGGCGGCGAGTTTGGCGAGGAGTGCAAGGGCTGCTATGTGATGACCGTCAGCTCCAACAATCAGCCGGTCATCGTCAACGCGGACAAGACCCCGCTGACCGACCCCCGCGAGCTCTATTCCGGCTGCTACGGCCGCGCCATCATCAACTTCTACGTCTACGATACCCAGGGCAATAAGGGTATCTCCGCCGGCCTCAACGGCGTTATGAAGCTCTACGACGGCGAGCCTCTGGGCGGCGGTGTGGTCACCGATTCCGACTGGGACGACGGCTGGGAGGACACCGACGACGACCTCCTCGGCTAAAAGCTATCCCAGGAGCTCCAGAACGGCCCGTATCGCGTTTTACAGAAAAAGGAGGATAAGTATAAGCCTTTGACCGTAGGACGCGATACGGGTCAAATATAGAGCCCGTATCAAGGAAGGAGACCGCCATGAAAACATTGGCAATCGATATTGAGACCTATTCCTCGGTCTCTCTGCAAAAGTGCGGCGTCTACGCCTACGCGGCAAGCCCTGACTTCGAGATTCTGCTTTTCGGGTACGCTTGGGACGACGGCCCGGTCGAGGTCATCGACCTTGCCAGAGGGCAGGCACTTCCCCAGGAGCTCCAGGACGCCCTCTATGACCCTGAAATCCTGAAGACGGCGTTTAATGCGTCCTTTGAGCGGACTTGCCTCAGCGCGTATCTGGGCAAGACCACGCCGCCCGAGCAATGGAGCTGCACCGCCGTTATGGCCCGCGAGCTCGGCCTTCCCGGAAGTTTGGAGGCCGTCGGCGAGGTCATCGGCTTGCCGGAAGATAAGCAGAAGTCGAAGACCGGCCGCGCGCTGATTCGGTACTTCTCGATACCCTGTAAGCCCACGAAGAGTAACGGCAACCGGACCCGCAATCTTCCAGCCCACGACCCCGACCGCTGGGCGATGTACGTCGAGTATAACCGGCAGGACGTCGAGGCCGAGCGAGCTATCCGTAAGAAGCTCTCCCGTTTTCCTATCTTCGAGAAGGAGCAGCCCTTATGGATTCACGACCAGCACATCAACGACCGCGGCGTTGGCGTAGACCTCGCCTTCGCGGCCAAGGCCGTCGAGATTGACGGTATCATCAAGGCCAGACTCCTCGACCAGGCGAAAGAGCTGACGGGGCTCGAGAATCCGAAGAGCACCGTGCAGCTCAAAAGCTGGATTGAGGACACGGCCGGAATCGAGGTCGAGAGCCTCAATAAAAAGAGTATCGCGGGCGTGCGGGCGGACGCCGGTTGCGACGCCGTGGACCAGATGCTCGACATCCGCGCGGGCCTCGCCAAGACTTCGACCGAAAAATATAACGCTATGCTCCGGACGGCTTGCCCTGACGGGCGAATCCGCGGCCTTACTCAGTTTTACGGCGCCGCGAGGACGGGACGCTGGGCTGGTCGTCTGGTGCAGATGCAAAACCTGCCCCAGAATAAAATGTCCGACCGCGACCTTGATACCGCGCGGCAGCTTGTCGCCGCAGGCGACCTCGATACCCTCGAGCTCCTCTTTGACGACATTGCCGGAACGCTCTCGCAGCTCATCCGCACGGCGTTTGTCCCGAAGGCCGGTCACCGGTTTATCGTCGCCGACTTCTCCGCAATCGAGGCGAGGGTTATCGCGTGGCTCGCTGGCGAGGAGTGGCGCATGGACGTCTTTAATACGCATGGCAAAATCTACGAGGCCTCGGCCGAGCAGATGTTCCACTTGCCAAAGGGGTCCGTCAAGAAGGGCGACCCTATGAGGCAGAAGGGAAAAATCGCCGAGCTCGCCCTCGGTTACGGCGGCAGCGTCGGCGCTCTGAAATCTATGGGCGCTCTTGAGATGGGCCTGACCGAGGAAGAGCTGAAACCGCTTGTGAACAGCTGGCGCGCGGCGAATCCAGCCATTACCAAATTTTGGTGGGACACCGACAACGCCGCAAGGAAGACGATTCAGACGAAGGTCCCGACCAAACTGCCCTTCGGCATGGGCTTCTACAAGCAAGGGCCACTGCTCAAGCTGCGCCTTCCGAGCGGCCGCGAGCTCAGCTACGTCAAGCCCCGTATCGACGACGACAGTATCACTTACGAGGGCACGATTCAAAGCTCCGGCGGCTGGGGCCGTATCGAGTCCTACGGGCCGAAGCTCGTGGAGAACATCGTCCAGGCGACGGCCCGCGACTGTCTCGCGGTCGCGATAGACCGCTTGGAGCGCGCCGGTTTTCCGGTCGTGTTCCATGTTCACGACGAAGTCATTTGCGAGGTGCCTATCGGCGTCAGCTCCGCGAAGGAGCTCGGGGCGATAATGTCCGAGCCCATCGATTGGGCCGAGGGTCTGCCGCTCAGGGCCGACGCCTATGAGTGCGAATACTACAGAAAGGACTAACTTATGAAAATATCTGATTTTAACAAAGTCGTCAAGGAGCAGCTTCTGACATGCGAGCACGTCCTTATCGGCAAGGGCCAGGAGTACGCGCCCGACGCCGTGGACGAGAACGACATCGACCGACTCGCCCACTTCAAGAAGGCCGCGGCGATTATCAGCGGCACGCAGAAAGAGGCTCTGCTCGGCATGTTGGCAAAGCATCTTGTTTCCGTCTCCGATATGTGCGTCGACGGAAACGAGTACGGGCTCGAGAGGTGGCAGGAGAAAATCACCGACAGCATAAATTACCTGCTGCTCCTCCGGGCTATCGTCGAAGAGGAGGCAAAGAAAAATGGATAAAATCAAGGTCGCCATACTTAATCCTACGGCCATCAGCGAGGCTGAGAAGATGATGGTCTGCGCCGCGCGCCTCACGCAGCGCGGGCATAAGGTCAAAGACCTGGACGACTTCCTGGCGCTTTACGACGCCGAGTATACCGAAAAAACCGTCCAGGCCATGGCCAAGCTGCCCCATCCCACGATTCAGAAGTTTGGCGTCATCAACGTCGTGGTCGTCGGGGCTTCGAGGAGATTCCTCGCTCAGATTACCCGTCACCAGAACGAGGTCAAGTTTATGTCCGCGTCGCTCCAGTACAGCGACTATTCCAGCGACGCCGACTTTGTGGTGCCTTATGAGCTCCTGGACAGTCAAATGCGCTTCGGCTATCTGTCCCAGTGCCAGGAGGCCATGCGGAAGTACAAGCTCCTGGTCGACTACGACGTGGACAACGACGCCGCCGGCTACGTGGCGCCGCAAGGCTTGAGAAACGTCCTGATTATCAGCGCGACCCCGTATCAGTGGAAGCACATGATAAGCCAGCGTGTTTGCCGCCGTAACACCGACGAGACCCGCTACGTCATGCTCCGAATCTGGGAGCAGCTCTTTGAGCTCGCGCCCGGATTCTTCTCCAGGGCGACCACCGGCCCCTTCTGCATGAAGGGCGTCTGCACCGAGGGTAAAATGGCTTGCGGCAATCCGCTCTGGGCCGAGGCCACGCCCACCGAGATTCTCAAGACGGACTTCCCGCTTCTCATGGAAGAAGGTGCGCTCGAATGAAGATAAGGCTGATTGACTTCAACGGTCCGGCGCCCGTAAGGGCCCACGAAAACGACGCGGGGGCTGACGTGTTCAGCCCTCGCGACCAGACGATATATCCCGGCCAGGTTTACAAGCTGCCCCTCGGCTTCGGCCTTGAGCTTCCTGATGGTCTCGTGGGCTTCATATTCCCGCGAAGCAGCTTGAGCGCGCAGGGTATCGTCTGCGAGCTTCCTCCTATCGATTCGGGGTATCGCGGCGAGGTCCACGCCATCGTCTCGAACGTCGGCAACGACGGCTATGACATCAAGAAGGGAGACCGTATCGGCCAGCTCGTTATTATGCCGGTAGTGCTTCCCGAGTTTACTTACGAAAGGTCTGCCGAGCGCGGCGCCGGAGCGTTTGGCAGCAGCGGCCGATGAACAGAAAGCAGCGCCGCGCGGCCGTTAAGCGCGGCGTAACCGCAACCGACCTCAGGCAGGAACAGTTGGCCGGAATCCGTTTCGCGGTCAAGTGTTACTCCGTCGCGGTCGCTATGGTCCTTCACGATAAGCTCGGCTTCGGCGCGGTGAGACTTAATCGCGTGATGGGGTGGATTCAGGATATGTTCGACTCCATTCAAAGGGACTACGTAAAAATCGGCGACCTTGAGGAGACCCTGCACGAGGAGTGCGGAATCGTATTTAAGGACGGTGAATCAAATGCGAATTGACAAAGACAACTACTACCTGAATATCGCCGCCGCGGTCGCGGCCCGCTCTACCTGCCTTCGGAGACAGTACGGCGCCGTGATAGTCGCCGGCGACGAAATCATAGCGACCGGCTATAACGGGGCGCCGAGGGGCGAAGAGAATTGCTGCGACCGCGGTACCTGCTACTGCCGCGAGCACTCGCGGCCTATCGACGAGCACGCCGCCAGGCACGGAGACCAGTACGGGACCTGCGTCGCCGTTCACGCCGAGCAGAACGCCATTATCAGCGCCGCCCGACGGGATATGCGAGGAGCGACCTTATATCTCGCCTGCCTTGACGAGACCGTCGACCCCGCGCCCTGCAATATCTGTGACCGCATGATAAAGAACGCGGGTATTACTCGCGTAGTGACGAGAGCGGGGTCCTTCTGATGGGGAAATTACAGTATGACGGCCTCGTGACCATCGCGACCGGCAGCTCGCGCAGGTCAACGAATTGGCGCAATAAAGAAATACTTTGGTCCGACTTCGTTCAAAAGCTCGGAAACGTAACGAGGACTCAAGAGACTCAGGCGGAATACGCCCGCATGCCGAAAGAGGAGCGGGACAACGCGAAGGACGTCGGCGGCTTCGTAGGCGGCACTCTTCGCGGCGGCCGCCGTAAAATCGACGCCGTAGTCCAGCGCCGGCTCATCACCCTTGACATGGACTCTATCACAGCCGGCGAGGACCCATGGCCTACGGTGCAGCTCGTCTTCGGAAATGCCGCCGTGCTTTACAGCACGCACAGTCACACGCCGAAAGCTCCGAGGCTGAGACTCGTTATGCCGCTCTCGCGACCGGTCTCGCCCGAGGAGTATGAGGCAATCGCTCGCAGAATAGCCGGCGATGTCGGAATCGACATGTGCGACGATACCACCTATGAGCCCCATCGCCTGATGTACTGGGCGAGCGCTTCTGCGGACGCCGAATTCAGGTACGAGGTCCAGGACGGCCCATGGCTCAACGCCGACGAGATTCTCGCCAGATACGCCGACTGGAAGGACCCGACTCAGTGGCCCGTATCGAGCCGAAAGTCCGGTACGATTCAGCGGCTCGCGGACAAGCAGGGAGACCCGACCGCGAAAGACGGTATCGTCGGCGCGTTCTGCCGGATTTACTCGGTCGAGGACGCCATCGAGGCCTTCTTGCAGGAGGTCTATAAAAAGGGCGACGGCGGCCGCTATACCTACACCGGAGGCTCCACCTCCGGCGGCCTCGTTATCTACGAGGACGGGAAATTCGCGTACAGCCATCACAGTACCGACCCGGCTTGCGGCAAGCTCTGCAACGCTTTTGACCTGGTCCGTATTCACCTCTTCGGGAAGGACGACGAGGGCAAGCCCTCGAACACAGCGACGAACAACCTGCCCTCGTACAAGAATATGGTCAAGTGGATTGAGACCAACTGCGAGACGGTCATGAAGGAGCTGCAAAGCAAGCAGCTCGACTACATCGTCCAGCTCTTCGGCGAGGGCGACGAGGCCCCCGATATGAACTGGGTCTCGCAGCTCGAGGTCAATCCGAAGACCGGGCACGCGGCGACCACGGTCGAGAATATCCGTATTATCGTCAAGAACGACCCGCGCTTTAAGGGCACCTTCTACTTCGACGAATTCATGGAGCGGCCTATGGTCTGCGGCGATTTGCCGTGGCGGAAGGCCGAGGCCAAGCCTCGCTCCTGGGACGACACGGACGACGCCGGCGTCCACAATATCCTCGAGAAGGATTATAAAATCGACAGTCTGCCGAAGACCCGCGAGGGTATCGACCTGGCGCTCGCGGACGTCAGCCGGCACCCGGTCCGCGAATACCTGAAGAGCCTCATCTGGGACGGAGTCAAGCGCGCGGAGACAATCTTTATCGACTATCTCGGCGCCGAGGATTCTCGCTACGTGAGGACGGTCACCAGGAAGGCGCTCATCGGCGCGGCCGCGCGGATTCTCTCGCCCGGCTGCAAGCACGACCACATGCTCGTCCTCGTCGGTCCTCAGGGCTGCAGGAAGTCCACGACTTTGAAAAAGCTCGGCAAGGACTGGTTTTCCGACTCCCTTTATACGATGTCGGGCAAGGACGCCTACGAGCAGCTTCAAGGCAACTGGATTATCGAGCTCGGAGAAATGGCCGCGACCCGTAAAGCCGAGATAGAGCAGATAAAACAATTCGTCTCCAAGCAGGAGGACAACTACCGCGCCGCCTACGCGAGGCGGACTATGTGTCACCCGAGACAGTGCGCCTTCTTCGGCACGACCAACGACGAGGAGTTTTTGAGAGACCCTACCGGGGCGAGACGCTTCTGGCCGGTCGTCGTCACGAACGCGGGGCGCGAGCTCGGCGATAAGCTGACCGCGGCCATCGTCGACCAGGTATGGGCCGAGGTCGTGTCCTACTATGAGGCCGGCGAGACCTGGTACCTCGACAGCGCGGTCGAAGCGCTCGCGAGGAAAGTCCAGGCCGACCATACAGAGGCCAACGGCAAGCTCGGTCTGATTGAGAACTTTCTCGGCGTATTACTGCCGGAAGGCTGGGACACCTGGGACCTGGACAAGCGTCTTATGTTCTGGGGCGGCGGCTTCGGCGACGAGCGGAAAGGCACGATACCGCGGACGAAGGTCTGCGCTCTGGAAATCTGGCAGGAGCTCTTCAAGGGCGACCCGAAAGGCTACACGCAGGCCCAGGCCAGAGAGATTATCGGCCTGCTCAGAATGATTCCCGGCTGGCGTCTCTCCACCTCCGTCAATTGCGGAGCAATCTACGGAAGGCAAAGGGGCTTCGTGAAAGAGGTAGCAGAGTAGCAGGTTTTGGGCCAACTTTTTCGCGGAGAGGGTAGGCCGGATTGAAAAACGAGGTAGCAGAGTAGCGCTTTGCGACCTGATTTTTGAGAAGTGCTACCGACTCTGCTACCTCGAAAAACCCTTGTATATCAAGGCTTTTCAGCTATTGGTAGTAGAAGTAGCAGAGAAAACCTAAAAACATTTTTTGAAAAAGTAAGTAGGTAAAGAGCGAAAAAACGCACACACCCCGTATTACACGTATATATAAGGAAATTTTGTTACACGCGCTACTCGACTACCTGAAGGAGGAAATCATGTACGAAAGCGATTTTGAGAGAAAACTGTGTACGTATATCAAGTCTCTCGGCGGCAAAGCGTTTAAGTGGGTGAGCCCCGGGGCGCGGGGCGTGCCCGACCGAATCGCGATACTGCCGGGGGGAAGAATCATTTTTATAGAGGTCAAGCGTCCGGGCCTGAGCGACGGCATGAGCATTCGGCAAAAGAAGGTGCGGGAGCTTCTGGAAAAGCTCGGCTGTACGGTCTGGCGAATATCCGATATGGACGACCTGAAAGCGAGGCTGAGAGATTATGGAGTATAAGCCGTATTACTACCAGGCCTTCGCCGAGAAGTTTATTCTCGATAATCCCGAGGCGGGGCTTCTGCTGGATATGGGCATGGGCAAAACGGCGATAAGCCTGACCGCGGCGGACAAGCTGCTGAACGACTACTTCGCCGTGAGGAAGGTCCTCGTTATTGCGCCGCTGAAACCGGCTCGCGAGACCTGGCCGCCGGAAATCAAAAAGTGGGACCACCTGCGGCATTTGAGGGTCTCGCTGATTCTCGGGTCAAAGGAAGAGCGGCTTGCGGCGTTGGAGCGGGATGCTGATATTTATATCGTCAACCGGGAGAACGTCGTCTGGCTCGTCGACCACTACAAAAAGAAGTGGCCTTTCGATATGGTCATCGTCGACGAGCTGTCGAGCTTCAAGTCGAGCAAGGCGCAGCGCTTCCGGGCTCTTAAGCGGGTACGGCCGTATATCTCGCGAATTGTCGGCCTGACCGGGACGCCGTCGTCTAACGGGCTGATGGACTTATGGCCGGAAATGTACCTGCTGGACGAGGGCAAAGCTCTCGGCAAGACGCTGACGAATTATCGGAGCACTTACTTTTTGCCGGACAAGCGGAACGCGACGACGATTTTCTCCTGGAAACCGAAACCCGGCGCAGAGGAGGAAATCTACGAGCGGCTCGAAGGGCTTTGTATCAGCATGAAGTCCAGCGACTATTTGCAGCTTCCCGAGAGGCTGATGCTGCGGCGGGAATTCGAGCTGTCGGAAAAGGGGCTGACTCTTTATAAGACCCTGGAGCGCGACACCCTGCTTCCCTTCGCGGACGGAGATATTGACGCGCCGACCGCGGCCATTCTTACGAATAAGCTCTTGCAGGCCGCGGGCGGAGCGGCTTACGACGAGAACGGCAACGCGAGAGAGCTGCACACGGACAAGCTGGACGCTCTCGACGTTCTTATCGAGGAGGCGAACGGCCAGCCCGTTTTGGTGTTTTACAATTTTCGGCACGAGCGGGACAGAATCATGGCCCGGTACCCCGAGGCGGTCGACATCAAGGAAAAGGACGCGGTCTCTCGGTGGAACGAGGGAAAAATCCCGATAATGCTGGCGCACCCCGCGAGCGCCGGTCACGGGCTGAATCTTCAGGCCGGAGGGCATATCGCGATATGGTATAGCCTGCCTACGAGTCTTGAGCTTTTCCAACAGGCGAACAAGCGGCTGCACCGGCCGGGGCAAAAAGAGACGGTCCTGATTCACGTCATACTTATGAAGGGCACGTACGATTACAGAGTATTGGATAACATCTTGACGCCGAAAGAAGAGAGGCAGAATCTTCTTCTCGAGGCGCTGAAAGCGAAAATTAAGGAGGTAGTATCATGACTACGGCGGAAGCGAAGGAGTTTTTGAATCGTGGCTATCGGGCGAAGGAGCGAATCGCGGCAAAGCAGGAGCGAATCGACCATTGGCGGCAAATCGCCGAATCTATCACGGCCGAGATAAAGCCGTCGGGCGGCGTTTCCACGTCTCCGTCTAAAAAGATAGAGAATTGCGTCTGCAATATCGTCGACCTGCAGGACGAGATTCAGTCTGAAATCGACGAGCTCGTCGCGGTGGAGCGAGAGGTCGAGAAGGCTATCGTCGCGGCGGTCGTCGACCCTACGCTGCTGGCCGTATTGGAGATGCGGTATTTGAACTATCTCAAGTGGGAGGAAATCGCGGTGCGGCTTGACGTGACTTTCCGTTGGACGATGTCGCTGCATAAAAAAGCCCTGGAAATTTTTTCGGCAAAAGCGCTCTAATTCACATTCCCCTTGCGATATAATATATAATCAGAAGAATCGGCCGGAGGATAAACCGCCGATTCTTTTTGCTATCCGGGTACAAGCGGCGAGCTTTACTTCCGCTTTTACCGGTAAGGCGTCGCGTGGGCCTCCGGCGCGGCACCTTACCTATTATCTGAAAGGGTGGTGAGCGTGGCAAATGGTATGACGCCAAAGCAGAGGCGCTTCGTAGACGAATACCTGATTGACCTGAACGCCACGCAAGCGGCTATTCGGGCAGGGTACAGTAAAAAGACCGCAGGATATATTGCAAAAGAACTCCTCCGAAAACCTCCGATTGCGGCAGAAGTTGAAAAACGCAAGCAAAAACTGACGAAAAAGTTGGAAATTACCCAGGAAAAAGTCCTCCAGGAGCTCGCAGCTATCGCTTTTGCGAACGGGGCCGATTACGCGAAGGTCATCACGACCGGACCGGCCACCGAAGTAAGAATGACGGCGACCGACGACTTGCCGCCGGAAAAGCTGCCGGCCATCGCCGGTATCAAGGCGAATCAGTACGGCGTTGAGGTCAAGCTGCATGATAAGGTCAAGGCCCTTGAGCTTCTCGGTAAATATCTCGGCACGTTCGATGGCGCGGTCGCGCAGGAGCAGACGGAAAACAACCTCTTCGAGGCAATAGAGTCTGTCGGAAAGGGGGGATTCGATGATTTACCGGAGATTCAGCAAACGCCAGAAGATGACGCTCCTCTGGTGGAAGATGGAGAAATACCGGAATAAGGACGGCCTTATTTGCGACGGCTCTATCCGGTCCGGCAAGACGGTCTCCATGACGGTCGGCTTCATTCTTTGGAGTATGACCCGTTTTAATAATCAGAGTTTTGCTATTTGCGGACGGACTATCGAGGCTCTCCGGCGCAACGTGATAATCCACGTCCCGACCTGGCTCGAGGGGCTTTTCACCGTGACCGAGCGGCGCAGCGAAAACAAAATGATAATCACGGTCGGCGGCCGGTCGAATACTTACTACCTCTTCGGAGGTCGGGACGAATCCAGCTACACGCTGATTCAGGGCATAACGCTCGCCGGCGTCCTGTTTGACGAGGTCGCGCTTATGCCGAGGTCGTTCGTCGAGCAGGCTATGGCCCGGTGTTCGGTCTCCGGCAGCAAGTTTTGGTTTAACTGTAACCCGGAGAGCCCCGGCCACTGGTTTTATAAAGAATGGATATTGCGGTATAAGGACCGCAATATGCTTTATCTCCATTTTACGATGGACGACAACCTGAGCCTCGACGAGCGAATCAAGGCCAGATACGAAGGTATGTACTCCGGCGTGTTTTACGACCGGTATATCCGCGGACTCTGGACGGTCGCCGAGGGTCTCATATATACCATGTTCAATAAGGACTTCCACGTCGTACCGTCCACGCCGCGGGAGTATGACGATTATTATATCTCCTGCGACTATGGCACCCTGAATCCGACCTCGGCCGGTCTGTGGGGCTTGTATCAGGGAAAATGGTACCGGGTCCGGGAGTATTACTACGACGGCCGAAAAGCGAGGTACCAACGGACGGACGAGGAGCACTACGCGGCAATCGAAGAGCTCGCGGCCGGTTTACCGATTCGGAAATTCGTCGTTGACCCTTCGGCCGCGTCCTTTATCGAAGTTATTCGCCGGCATAACCGATTCAGAGTCGAGCAGGCGTCTAACAAGGTCCTTGACGGTATTCGCGACGTCGCTACGCGGTTGAACGCGGGCGACATTTTTATTTGCGACTGCTGCAAGGACTGCATTCGCGAGTTTGGCCTTTACCGCTGGGACGAGAAAGCGGCGGAAGACCGGCCGCTCAAAACCGACGACCACGCGATGGACGATGTGAGGTACTTCGTCCGAGCAGCGTTCGCGCCGTCGAGATTCAGTTTTTAAGGAGGTGCATTGAATGCCTTTATTCAGAAGACCGATAGAGCAGGAGCTTTTCAAGCACCGCCTGAGGAACGGACGGCCGATGACCGAGCTCCAGTTTTTCGCGAAGGAGCTGACCGCCTGGCTGGCGTCGCCCGCGCGAAAGGAAATGCTCGACGGCGACCGGTACTATATGGGCGAGCACGATATTCTCGCCCGGAAGCGTACGGCCATCGGCCCCGACGGCAAGCTCATTCCCGTCGACAATATGCCGAACAACCGTATTGTGGACAATCAGTACGCGAAACACGTTGACCAGAAGGCCAACTACCTTCTCGGACAGCCTATTTCCTTTCAGGCCGATAATGACGCCTATGTGACCGAGGTCAAGAAGGTCCTCGGTATGAAGTTTATGAGGACTCTCAGAAACGCGGGCGTCGAGATGCTCAACAGCGGTATCGCCTGGCTTTACCCCTACTACGGCAGAGACGGCGAGCTCGTCTTCCGGCTTTTCCCCGGTTACGAAATCTTGCCGTTTTGGGCCGACGCCGCGCATACCGAGCTCGACGCGGCGCTCAGGTATTACCCCGTCGAGGTCTACGAGGGCCAGGAGGACAAGAAAATCGTTTTCAAGGTGGATATATTCAAGCCTGATGGCGTGAGTACGTACATCTTTGAGAACGGCGAGCTCAGGCCCGACTCCGATTCTACCCCGCAAAGCTATGTCACGGTAAGCACGCCGGACGGCAAAGGCGCCGCCTTTAACTGGGAGCGCTTCCCGCTTATCGCTATCAAATACAACGCCAAGGAGATTCCCCTGATTCGCCGCGGGCGGTCGCTGCAGGACGCGATAAACCTCCTGCAATCCGACTTCGTGAACAGCATGGAGGAGGACGTGCGGAATACCGTCCTCGTCCTGAAGAATTACGACGGCCAGGACCTCGGGGAATTTCGGCGCAACCTCACGACCTACGGAGCTATCAAGGTCCGCACGGTCGAGGGTACGGACGGCGGCGTGGACAGTTTGGAGATAACCGTAAACGCCGATAACTACAAGACCGTTCTCGACTTGCTTAAAAAGGCCCTTATCGAAAACCTCAGAAGCTACGACGCCAAAGACGAGCGTATGGGTAATAACCCAAATCAAATGAACATACAAAGCATGTACGCGGACATCGACCTCGACGCGAACGCGATGGAGACCGAATTGCAGGCGGCTTTTGAGGAAATTCTCTGGTTCGTTAACGCTTATCTTGCGAACGCGGGCAAGGGCTCTTTTGAAAACGAGGATATTACCGTTATCTTTAACCGCGATATTCTCATTAACGAAACCGAGGCAATCGACAACTGCTCGAAGTCCGTCGGCATTATCTCTGACGAGACCATCGTCGCCATGCACCCCTGGGTCGATGACCCCGCGGCCGAGCTCGGCCGACTGGAAAAGCAGAAGGCCGAGGCCGAGAGCGACGCTTACCGGCAGGCCTTCGAGACGGCTCAGCAGCGGCGGGCTTCCGGCGGTGAGATAAATGAAGAATAGTGACTACTGGGCCAACCGTATGCGGATTCTCGAAGAATCCTTGCTTGATACGGGCTATGACTACGTTCGTAACCTCGAGCGGCAATACGATACTGCGATACGCGATGTCGAGTCTCAAATCTCGGCATGGTACCAGCGCTTTGCCGGCGAAAATGGCATAACGCTCGCCGAGGCACGAAGGCTGCTGACCACGCGAGAGCTTGACGAATTCCGGTGGACCGTTGAAGAATACATAAAATACGGTCAAGAGAACGCCGTCTCTCAAGCGTGGCTCCAGCAGCTTGAAAACGCCTCCGCCCGCGTTCACGTGTCGAGGCTTGACAGTATCAAGCTGCAGCTTCAGCAGCAGGCCGAGGCCCTTCATGGGGCGCAGTCAGAGGCTCTTAATTCGTCCCTGGGCGAGCTTTACGAAAGAGGCTATTATCATACCGCCTTCGAGCTCCAAAAGGGCGTAGGGGTCGGCTGGTCGCTCCACGGGCTGACCGATACTCAGATAAGGAAAGTCCTCTCGCGACCGTGGACCCTGGACGGTCAAACGTTCTCCGACCGGATATGGGCCAACAAGCAAAGCCTCGTCAACACGGTCAACACGCAGCTTACGCAGATGATAATGCGAGGCACGGCGCCGGATAAGGCCGTCAAGGCTATCTCCGACCGCTTCGGCGTGTCGAAGAGGCAGGCCGGGCGTCTGGTAATGACCGAGAGCGCGGCCTTCGCGAACGAGGCCCGGAAGGATTGCTTTAAGGACCTCGGCGTCGACCAGTATATCATTGTCGAGACTCTTGACGGCGAGACCTGTCCTTTGTGCGGGCAGCTTGACGGCAAGGTCTACAAGATGAGCGAATACGAGACCGGCGTCACGGCGCCGCCTTTTCACCCCTGGTGCAGAGGCACGACCGCGCCTTACTTCCCGGATATGGAAGGTCTCGGAGAGCGCTTCGCGCGAGGCGCTGACGGTAAAACCTACAAGGTACCGGGGAATATGACCTACGAAGAATGGTACGATAAAGCATTTACAAAACCGGCCGAAATGCGGTATAATATATTTGCTGAGTCTACTCGTGAACAGCTCAAAGGTTATTCTACTGCTATAAATGCAGGTTTGCAGAATAAACATATTAAAGGTTCAAGTAATTATGACCCGACGCGCGGTACTTTGACTGCCGACCCGCAAGAGTTGTATGACCTTTATTCTGGCAAAGGAAGATTTATACAAACAAAAGCGGGGGCATGGGCAGAACGAGAGCGCTTTACGCATACTTCTGAAATCGGTATTTATAGAAGTATGTCTGGTCGGGAGGTACCGACAAACACTGGTATTATTCATTATTCAAAGCGAAAAGGCTGGCACATAGTCCCGGCTCGTCCGCAGAAAGGAGCACCGCAAAAATGATTGATATATTAAAGTACGAGGACTTATTGGACTCTCGCATAAAAGTTACTTGCAATGACGGTCAAGTTTTTGTCGGCACTTGGATTGATTGGACAAGCGCACAGGATAATGACCCAGACCCTGAGTCTATCACACTTGAGCTTGACGACAGCGCACCCATGGAGCTTTATGTCTCTGAAATCAAGCAAATCCAGAAAGCCTATAGCTGACCCAGATTGAGTTTTAAGGTCAAAGCCTTAGATTTATACTCTCTTGAAATTAAAGCTCGATAACGGAGACTATGGAAGCTCGAAATACAATATGATGATGAAGCGTCAACCGCGAAAGCGGGAGGCGCTTTTTTCATGCCAGTAAATAAATTTTTAGGAGGTTAATCAAATGCCAAACATTTCAAAAGTGACGGCTCTGATTAACGGTCAATCGCAAACCCTGACCTATAACGAGGGTACGGGTAAATACGAGGCCGTTATAACAGCTCCGTCAAAATCAAGCTGGACCATAAACGACGAACACTACTATGACGTGTCCATCACCGCTACGGACAGTGCGAACAACAGCACGACCGTAAACGCGAAAGACAAGGCGCTCGGCGAATCCTTAAAGTTGGTCGTCAAAGAGAAGGTCGCGCCGGTTATCTCTATCGTCTCTCCCGCGGGCGGTGCGACGCTTACGAACAACAAGCCGCAAATTACCGTGGAGGTCACCGACGACGATTCCGGAATCAATACGGAGAGCTTCTCTCTGGTTATCGATTCCAACGCGGCGGTCAAATGGGCTGCGGGTTCTCCGACGACGATTTCAAACGGTTATCGCTGGACCTATACGCCTACTACGGTGCTTCGGGACGGTTCTCATACGATTAAGGTCGACGTGTCCGATAACGACGGCAATAAGGCGACGCAGAAAACCGTGACAGTCAAAGTCGATACCACGCCGCCCGTACTGGACGTTACCGCTCCTGCGGACGACAGTTGGACGAACAAGCTTAGCGGCACCGTCATCGGTACTACCAACGACGTAACCTCTTCACCTGTAACGTTGACGATTACCGTTAACGGAGACGACCAAGGCGAGGTTACCGTTCAGGAAGGCGGTTCGTTTAGCCATGCGATTACTTATACGCAAGGCGATAACGAAGTCGTTATCAAGGCTACCGACGCGGCCGGTAAAGAGTCTACCGTTACGCGTACGGTTCACTGCAACACCGTTGCGCCGAAGATTGTCTCGGTCAACATCGAGCCGAACCCCGTCGACGCCGGCAAGACTTATACTATCACCGTCGAGGTTGAATAAGTATGGCTATTATCGCAATGTACGGTCATTGTGATAGCTTCGACGTGACGTATACGAAAATCGGCGAGAACCTTTGGGAAACCGAGGTTCCCGCCGATTTATCAGACGGCAAATATGTCGTAGAAATCTATGGGATAGACGAAACCGGTTTTATTGTGTATTGGACCGGTATTCTTTATATGTTCGACAGCCGCGTCGTCATGTTGGAGCTTCTTCCGGACTGCGGCGGAATGTTTTGGGACTCTTCTGATACGATTGAGGTGCATTCGTCCCTCGTTCAAGGCTATAGGAAAGGAGGGTGCGTACCGTGACATGCGGCTCCGCGCCGAACATTCGGTTTGCGCTCGGCGAGCGTAAATTCGTATGGTTTAAGGCGATTTCAAAAATCAATCAGCTATTCGCAATAACGGAAGCAAGCTGGGAATTGAAAAAAGTAGATAAAGTCATGGCTTCCGGCGACTGTGAAATTGAGGGAAACGATACGGTGCGTATTCTTCTCGAACCTCTTGAACGTGGAGCGTATACCTTATGCGTCAGCTATACCGTTCCGCCGGAGGTCAAGAAAGCGCAGGTGAGCGTACTTGTCAATTAAAATTGAATCCGTATCGATTACGCCGAACCCGGTAAACACCGGGGAGCAATATATCGTTAGTGTGAAAGTTACGCTCTCTACGTGGGAGTGGATAAAACAATTCACATGGAATGTCGTAAAACGTTTTTCATGGAAAAACGCTCACGACGGCGAAATTAAATGATGAAGGCGTTACCCTATCGGGCAGCGCTTTTTTCATACCCAAATTACCGCCTCGCGCGGCGGACTACAAATAGCGCGCAGCATTACCGGGACTTGCCGGATAAAAAGGATAGCTGAGACAGGAGGAAAAAATGTTGGAATGGCTCAAGACGATTCTGGGAGACGCCTACTCCGAGGAGACCGACAAAAAGGTCTCTGAGGAAATCGGCAAAAACTTCGTCGCCCGCGCGGACTTCAACAACACGAGGGCCGAGCTCAAGACGGCGAAGGACACTATCGCGGACCGCGACAAGCAGCTTGAGACCCTGAAGGGCTCCACCGGCGACGTGGAGGCGCTCAAGCAGCAAATCGCGACTCTGCAGACGGACAACGCGAACGCGGCGAAGGCCCACGAGGCGGAAATTAAGCGCCTCAAAATCGATACCGCCGTCGAGCTCGCTCTGTCTGCGGCTAAGGCGAAAAATGTCAAGGCCGTCAAGGCGCTTCTGGACCTGGAAAAGGCCGAGCTCACGGAGGACGGTACGGTCAAGGGGCTCGACGAGCAAATCAAGAAGCTCGCCGCCGCGCCTGACAGCGGATTCCTTTTCGAGACGGCCAACGGTAAGCCCGGATTTACGGGCTTCAAGCCCGGCGAGAGCAAGGACGGCGCGCCCGCAGGCATGACCCTCGATAAGCTGAGGGCTATGACGCCGCAGGAGCGCTACGACTTCTCTGTACAGCACCCCGAGGAATACAAATCTTTATATGGAGGGACTCAGAATGCCTAATATTATTTACGACAATTTCTATCTGTCGAACGAGATTGAGGACCAGTTTAATTCTCATCTCGACCTGCAGCAGTTTTGCACCATCGACAGCACGCTTGCCGGCACTGCCGGTATGCTCCGCAAGATTCACGTCTATAAGGCCACTGACGGCACCCAAAAGCTCGCTATGGGCCAGGGTAACGACAAGGCCATTTCCGTGAGCTTCGCGGAGAGAGAATACCGCATTTTGCTGGCGCAGAATCGCTTCCAGTATTTTGACGAGGAAGCGATGACTGACCCCATGATTGTACCGGTTGGCACCGCCCATGCCGCGACAGACATGTTCAACACCGTCAACGCGGACGTGTTCGCTGAGTTTAACAAGGCGACCCTGACCGTGAAGACCGAGACCTTCGACTTCGGCGCGTTTGCCGACGCCGTGGCCATGCTGAATATCGAGGCCACCGACAACGACCCCGCGCAGACGGCGCCTCAGGTTTTCGGCTTTGTGCACCCGAAGGATATGGCCACTTTGCGCAAGAGCCTCAAGGAGGACCTGAAGTATGTCGAGGCCTTCGCCCGTACCGGCTATGTCGGCACGGTCGCCGGGGTCAACCTCTACACGAAGAAGGACGCCACTCGCGGCACCGTTATTGTGGCTACCAAGAAGGCCGTCACCCTCTTTAATAAGAAGGGCACCGAGGTCGAGCAGAATCGCGACCAGAATATCCGTCAGAATACCGTTTACAGCCGCAAGTATTATCTCGCCGCTATGACTGACGAGACCAAGGCGGTCAAAATCGTCGTCGACGGCGCCGACGCCGGCATGGACCCGCAGAAGATGACTCTGCCGACCCGCGGCGATACTATTTACGGCGTAAATGTTGAGGACCTTATCGGCGCCGACGTGGTGGTCTCTGCTGAGGGCGCGGTAACCGGTACAATCAAGTATAAGACCGGCTATACCGGCTTTACCGGCAACGGCAAGGGCGAGAGCGGCAACTTCTTCCCGTTCTATGTGAGCGCTCCCGGCAAGCAGATGGAGTTGACGGGTCCGAGCGGCACGGCTAAGACCGTCGACGTGGAAAAGGACCCCGCCGAGCGTATGTGCGCCGTGAAGCTGTCCAAGGGTACCAGCTCCACCATCAAGGTCAAGATGGACGGCCAGGAGGTCCTTAACCTGACCTTCACCGGCGCGAACATTATCGCGAAGGGGTAAGCTATGGACGTTCGCGCGACCGTAATAACCCGACTGACGGCTTTGGGCTATACCGTAATGGAGGGAGACCTTGCCGCGCTCGACTACTATATCGGGAAGGCCGAGAACGTGCTGCGCGTGCGGACGAATCAGCTTGCCGTACCCGAGGGGCTTTTCTATGTCTGGGCGGATATGGCCGCGGGCATGTTCCTGACCGATAAAAAGGCCGCCGGGGGCCTTAACGACCTTTACGACTTCTCCGCGCCGGCGAAGAGCGTTTCCGAGGGCGATACCTCCGTCACCTTCGCGCTTGCCGACTCCGGGACCTTCGAGAATCAGTTTGACGCGATGCTCGCCAAAATGGTGAATCCGAGCGAGGACATGATTATCGCGTTCAGGAGGTTAGTATGGTGAGCACTTACCAGAAAGCGCTCCAGAAGCTCTGGGACGGCCTCTGCGACGTGTATATCAGAGAGACGGAAGTAAATAAGGCGAACGGCAGAGACGAGCCTGTGTGGCGCCAGACGCTTCACGGGCAGCCCTGCCGTTTGTCTTTCAGCTCCGTCTCCGCGACGACCGCCCGCGACGAGGCCGCCCTGGTCCAGCAGGTCGTCAAGCTCTTTATCTCGAAGGAGGTCGAGATTCCGCCCAGCTCCAAAATCGTCGTCACGCAGGAAGGGCGTACGGGGACGTACGTCAATACCGGCGAGCCCGCGGTCTATCACTACCATCAGGAAATCACTCTTGAGCGTAAGGAGACCTGGGCCTGATGGCGCGCTGGGGTCACGGAGATTTTTCCCAGTTTGAGGCCTTCGCGAAGAGCTTCAAAAAGCTCGCCGACCCGGAAATCGACGAGCTCTGTCGGGCTTGCAGCCGCGAGCTCGCGGCGAGGCTCCTCGCCCTGGTCATACCCGCGACGCCGGTCGGTAAATATCCGAGAAGTACCGGCAAAAAAGGCGGCACACTGCGCCGAGGCTGGGGCGCGACCAACGCGAAAGAGGCTCTCGCCTATGCCCGCTCGCTCTCCGTCACGAAAAGCGGCGGCAATTATATGGTCGAGGTCATCAATCCGGTCGAATATGCCTCGTACGTGGAATTCGGTCACCGGACCGTAAACGGCGGCTGGGTAGAAGGTCAATACATGCTGACTATCTCGGAGGAGAAGCTGAAAAAAGTCGCTCCGGCCGTGCTTGAGAAAATGCTTTACCAAAAGCTGAAGGAGGTGTGCGATGGCCGAGATTAGTACGAATATCGTCCGCGACGGTATCACGCTCGCGCTGCGGGCGGAATATCCCGAGGCTCATATCGAGGCGGACAAGGTGAAGCAGGGGCTCCGGCCGCCTGCTTTTATCGTTCGTCTTGTAGATTCCTCGCAGACGGCAAGAGGACCGAATCGCTGGCGGCGCGAGCCCCGCTTCGACGTCAGGTATTTTCCTCAGGCCGGCGAAAAGGATTGCCTCGCGGTCGCGGACGCGCTTTATCGGGTCCTCGAGGTCATCGACCTTCCCGGCGGCGATAAGCTGCGCGGCGTGGATATGACGCATGAGGTCGTCGACGACGTGCTCCACTTCCTCGTCTCGTATAAGCACTTCGTTTACCGCGAGGCCGACGAGCCGACGATGGAGGACCTGGAACTTATTCAAGGAGGAAATTGATATGGCAAAAACTACCGTCGCGGAATCCGCGACGAGATTCTCCAAGGAGCAGCTTTTGCGGTCTCAGCGCTACGCTAAACGCCGCGACCTGCTGGGCGCGCTCCTGGATGACGGAAAGCGGTACACCTTGAAAGAGGTCGACGCCGCAATCGATAACTTTATGAAAGGCAAGGTGAGATAACATGGCTCTTGGCGGTGGAATCTGGGCAACGCAGAACAAAGTCTTGCCCGGCACCTACATCAACTTTTCCAGCGTCGCGAAAGCCTCCGCGACTCTCTCCGAGAGAGGCTTCGCCGCTATGCCGCTCATGCTGGACTGGGGCCCCGAGGGGCGGGTCTTCACCGTGACTAACGGCGACTTCCAGAAGGACAGCCTCAAGATTTTCGGCCGCGCCTATGCGGACCCGTATATGCTGCCTCTGCGCGAGCTCTTCCAGTATACGCAGACGCTCTACGCCTACCGTATCAACGGCGGCGGGGCTAAAGCCGAGAACGACTACTGCACCGCGATTTACGGCGGCGCCGGCGGCAACCGGCTCTTCACGGTCATCGCGAAGAACGTCGACAACGAGGACCTCTTCGACGTCAGCACCTACTTCGGCGACACGCTCGTCGACATGCAGACGGTCGAGAAGGCTTCCGACCTCGCGCCGACCGATTACGTGACCTGGAAGACTGAGGCCGTTCTGGCCGAGACCGCGAAGACCCCGCTCGCGGGCGGCTCCGACGGTAATACCGACTCCGCGGCCTGGCAGGCGGCGCTCGATAAATTCGAGAGCTACAGCTTCAACACTCTCGGCTGCCCCTCCGCGGACACGGTCACGACGAATCTCTTCGTCAACTACACTAAGCGTATGCGCGACGAGGTCGGCGCGAAATTCCAGCTCGTCATCTATAATCCGCACGGCAACGCCGCGGTGGGAGATTACGAGGGCGTTATCGCGGTCGGCAATAAGGTCACGGACTTCGACGAGAAGTGCCCCGGCATGGGCGAGTTTGGTCTGGTCTACTGGATGACCGGCGCTTCCGCGGGCTGCGCCGTTAATAAGTCCAACACCAACAAGCGCTACGACGGCGAGCTGACCGTCAACGTGGACTTCACGCAGGCCGACCTCGAGGCCGGTATCAAGACCGGTCGCCTCATGTTCCACAATGTCAACGGCGAGGTGCGAATCCTCGAGGACATCAATACCCTTCTGACGGTCTCCGACACGAAGGGCGACGTCTTCAAGTCTAATCAGACTATCCGCGTCTGCGACCAGATTGCCAATGACGTTGCGGTCCTCTTCAACACCCGCTACCTCGGTACCGTGCCGAACGATGCCTCCGGGCGCGTGGCCCTCTGGAATGACATCTGCAAGCTCCATCAGGACCTTGAGTCTATCCGAGCCATCGAGGACTTCGACCCCGACACCGTTACGGTCGAGCAGGGCGACACGAAGAAGTCCGTCCTCTGCACGGTGCGCGACCTGAACGTCGTCAACGCGATGAGTCAGCTCTATATGAGCGTCATCATTATGTAAGGAGGTACGACTATGGCTCAGCCTATCATGAATGCGCTCGACGCGGTCGCCGGCTCTCAGGCTTCGTGCTATATCACGCTTGCCGACGGCAACCGCTACTGCTTCATGCAGCTCTATTCCTTTGAGTCGAGCATGGAAATCAACAACGCCGAGGTCCCGATTCTCGGGAAGACCGGCAAGGGCAATAAGCCCACGGGCTGGACCGGTACCTGGAGCGGTACCGCGCACTACAATCAGTCCATCATCCGCAAGATGCTCCTCGAGTATAAGAAGACCGGCGTTATGCGCCCCTTCGATATTCAGGTCACGAACGAGGACCTCACCGCGTCCGTCGGCCGTCAGACTATCATCTTGAAAAACTGTCTCACCAACGGCGGTATTCTCGCGAAGTTTGACGCTGATTCCGAGACGCTGGACGAGGACCTTGAGGGCACGTTCGACGACTGGGAGATGCCCGAGCAGTTTTCTCTGCTGAACGGCATGCAGTAAGCCCGACAAAAACAGGAGGTAAAATATCATGGCTAAAAATCTTTCGGCGTTCCTCGCGCAGAACGCGAAGAAAATCGACAACGTTTCCTACGTGGCGTCTGACCGCTTCGTAGACCCCGAGACCGGCGAGCCGGTGCCCTGGGAAATCTGCTGCATTACCGCCGCGGAGAATTCCGCTATCCGGCGTACCTGCATGCGGACGATTCCCGTGCCCGGCCGCAAGGGCCAGTTTACGCAGGACTTCGACGCCAACGCTTATCTCTCCAAGGTGTCGGTCCGCTGCACCGTGTTCCCGAATCTCAATGACGCCGAGCTGCAGAACAGCTACGGCGCGATGGGCGCGGAGCAGCTGCTCGCCACTATGCTGACGCCGGCCGAGTTTGAGGACTATTCCACGAAGGTCCTCGAGGTCAACGGCTTCCAGGCCGGCGACGAGATGGTCGAAGAAGCAAAAAACTAATCCTCGGAGACGACCCGGAGGCGAGCTACGCCTATTACTGTCTCCACAAATTCCACTGGCCGCCCGCCGCGTTTCTCGACCTTGACCCGTATCAGCAGGCCTTTATCATCGCGGCCATCGACGTGAAGGTCGAGGCCGAGAAGAAGGAAGCGGGAAAAGCAAAACGGAAGAAGAAGCGCTGAGGCGAAGTCGGGTCTCGCCTTTGCGCTGATTCTCGGAAAGGAGGAGTCCTATGGCTCTTATCAAGTCGCAGCTCGTTCTCACGGACGGCATGACCGGCCCTTTGAAGAGTATCAACAAGGCCATGAATCTCGTCTTGAACAGCTTCGAGTCCATGCAGCGGACCTCCGGTCGCGCAATCGACACGGCGGCCCTGGAAGAGGCTCGCGAGGAGCTGGCGAGGGCGGGCGCGGCGCTGGACCAACTGGAAGAGCATACCGATAAGGCGTCCGACGGCTTCGGTCGGCTCGCGAAAGCGATAGGCCTGATGATGGTCGCCCGGAAAGCCTTTGACGTGATAAAGAGCGGCATTGACTACGCTTCTGACCTCGCCGAGGTGCAGAACGTCGTAGACGTTACCTTCGGCGACTCTTCCGGCGTTATCGATAAATGGTCTAAGGACTGTCTGCGGGTCTACGGCATGAACGAGGTGAGCGCTAAGCGCTACGCCGGCACGATGGGCGCCATGCTGAAGTCCTCCGGCCTTACCGGGGACGCGATTGTCGGCATGTCGCAGAACATGGTCGGCCTCGCCGGCGATATGGCGTCCTTCTATAACCTTGACCTTGAGACGGCCTTCGAGAAAATCCGGTCCGGCATTTCCGGCGAGACCGAGCCGCTGAAGCAGCTCGGTATCAATATGTCGGTCGCCAACCTTGAGGCCTACGCGCTCTCGCAGGGTATCGAGAAATCGTATCAGGAAATGTCGCAGGCCGAGCAGGTCATGCTCCGGTATAACTACCTGATGAACGCGACGAGCGACGCCTCTGGCGACTTCGTGCGGACTCAGGACAGTTGGGCGAATCAGACGCGACTCCTCTCTGAGAGCTGGACCATGTTTACCGGCGTACTGGCCGAGCAGCTTCTGCCGATTCTGACGCAGGTAGTGACCTGGTTTAACACGCTGATTACGTTTCTCACGGAAAATGCGGACACGGTAAGCGCGGTCCTGCTGGGGCTCGCGACGACCGTCGGCGTTCTGGCCGTCGCTTGGGCGGTGCATGCCGCGGCGCAATGGCTGTCCGTGGCCGCAAATCAGGCTCTCATCGCGTCCCTGCTGGCGAATCCTCTGACCTGGATTGCAATTCTTATCGGCGTCGTTGTCGCGGCGCTCTATAAGTGGATTCAGTCTGTCGGCGGGCTCCGTAACGCATGGGAAATCTGTAAGGCCGCTCTGATGGTCGCTTGGAACGCAATCAAAGTCGCCTGGTACGCGGTCGTCTACGGCGTCACCTGGGGCGTCAACAAGGTCCTTGACTTCGTAGACCTGCTGAAGCTCTGCTGGCAGAAAGCCGGCGTCGCAATCGCGAATTTCATGGGCGATATGAAGGTCTCCGTTTTGACGATTTTACAAAATATGATAAACGGGGCCATCGACATCATCAACAAGTTTATCGGGGTCCTGAATAAGATTCCGGGCGTCAATATTGATGCTATCGAGCACGTGACTTTCGCCACGACCGCGGCTGCGGAAAACGAGGCGGCCAAGCAGGCGCGCGCGGAAGACCTCGCCGCCTATGAGGCCGACATCGAGGCAGGCAAAGCCGAACGGGCCGCGAATCTCGCCAACGCGAAAGCGAATCTCGATACCGCGACCGCCGAGCTCAATGCCTCCGCTGTCGAGCTCGCCAACCTCTACTCGGCGAGCAAGGCCGCCGCGAGCGAGGCCGAGGAAACGGCGTCCGCCGGCGTGGGCGAGGAAATCGCCGCGAACACCGGGAACATTGCGGACAACACCGGCAGCGTAGCCTCTGCGGTCAAGGACACGTCCGAAGACCTGAAGTACCTGCGCGACATCGCCGAGCAGGAAGCGATAAACCGGTTTACGACCGCGGAGGTCAAAATCGACATGACCGGTATGACGAACAGAATCGACTCGAATATGGACCTTGACGGCGTTTTGAATACTCTGACCGAGGGATTCGCGGAAGCGCTCGAGGTCGCCGCTGAGGGGGTGCACGCCTGATGTATAGTTTTTACTTCGGCAATCTGTTATTGCCTGTAACGCCGCAAAAGCTGCAAATCAAAGTCAAAGGCGCGAATAAGACCTTGACCCTGGTCAACGAGGGAGAAATCAATTTCCTCCGGCTTCCGGGTCTGACCGAAATCAGCTTCGACGCGGTGCTTCCCATGCTGGGCGCGTACCCCTTCTCCGGGGAATTCCACCGGCCGGATTATTACCTGTCCGCCTTTGAGAAACTGATGACCGAGCGTACGCCTTTCCAGTTTATCGTGAGCCGTGTATCGCCCTCTGGGGCTCTTTTATACGACTCGAATATAAAGGTAAGCCTGGAAGATTATACGGTCACAGAGGACGCCACGAAGGGCCCAGACGTGACCGTGGCGCTCTCCCTCAAGCAATACGTGGACTGGGCGACGAAGACCGTGACGGTCACGAAACCGACGCCTGAGAGCAAGCCCGTCGTAAAAGAGGAAAAGCCGCGCGACACGAGCACGAAACCGACCGCGAAGACCTACACGGTCAAGAAGGGGGATTGCCTCTGGAATATTGCCAAAAAATACTACGGCCGCGGCGCCGACTACACAAAAATCTATAATGCGAATAAGGACAAGATTAAGAATCCCAACCTTATTTACGTGGGGCAGGTGTTGACGATACCATGAAGGTAGACCTGATTATTCAGAACGGCAGCACGATATACTACCCCGCGACCGAGGAGGGAATCAGCCTTGAGTGGAACCGAAAAGGCTCGCCGGGAAAGCTCAAGTTTTCCGTGGCGAAAGACGACGTCTTGTCCTTTCAGGAAGGAAACGCCGTAAAGCTGACTGTCGACGGGACGGACATGTTTTACGGCTTTGTTTTTACCAAAAGCCGCTCGGGAAAATCGCCGTACCTTATCGACGTCACCTGCTACGACCAGCTCCGCTATTTCAAGAACAAGGACACCTACGTCTACACGAACAAGAAAGCCAGTGAGGTTATCAAAATGCTGGCCGACGACTTCCGGCTGAACGTGGGGACGCTGGAGGACACGGGGTATATCATCGCGTCGAGGACCGAGGACAATACGACGCTCTTCGACATCGTGCAGAACGCGCTCGACGAGACCCTGCAGGCCAAGACACAGCTCTTCGTTCTTTATGACGACGCCGGCAAGCTGACCTTGCGGAACATCGAGAATATGAAGCTCGACCTGCTCCTCGACGTGGACACGCTGGGCGATTACTCCTATTCGAGCACCATCGACAAGCAGACTTACAATCAAATCAAAATCACGTTTGAGAACAAGAAGACCGGCAAGCGTGAAATCTTTATCGCGAAAGACAGCGCGAATATCAATCAGTGGGGCCTCCTGCAATATACCGACACCGTAGAGCTCTCCACGAGCGGCGCGGCGAAGGCCGAGGCCCTGCTGAAGCTCTACAACACCAAGACCCGCTCGCTGTCCGTCTCCGACGCGCTGGGAGACAAGCGGGTGCGGGCCGGGTCGTCCGTTATCGTGAAGCTGGGTCTCGGCGACATCAACATTCAAAGCTATCTGATGGTCGAGCACGTGACCCATAACTTCAAGCAGAATCAGCACTTGATGGACCTGAAATTGCGAGGTGGTACATTTGTCACTTGATATGCAAGCCTTTTTGGGCAACGTAAAACGCGCCGCGGTCGAGGCCGTGGCCGCGAGCAATCCTTTTGCCTTCGTCCTCGGCACGGTGACGAGCGTATCGCCCCTGACGGTCCAGGTGGACCAGAAGCTCCAGCTCGGCGAGGCGCAGCTTATCCTCACCAACGCCGTCCGCGACTACTGCGTCGAGATGACGACGATGGTCGGGACGGGCGAGGCCCCGCACTATACCGAGAACGAGAGCGGCGGCGCGGGAGACGCCTCTTTCGCCTCGCACTCGCACAAGTATCAAGGCCGGAAAAAGTGGAAGGTCCATCTCGCGCTGAAGGCCGGCGAGCAAGTCCTGCTCATGCGGACGGACGGCGGCCAGAAATTCATTATCTTAGACAGAGTGGAGGCGCTGAAATGATACCTCAAGTAGATAACGACCTCCTCACGCTGAAAATCGAGACTCAGCCGAGCCTCACCTACGCCGTGGACCTGGAGCACGGCCGAATCCGCGGAATGACCGACGGCCTGGAGGCGCTCCGGCAGGCCGTGTATTTTATCCTGAGCACCGAGCGCTACATGTACCTGATTTATTCCTGGAATTACGGCGTGGAGCTCCGAGACCTCATCGGCCAGCCGAAGGAATTCGCCCTGCCTGAAATCAAGCGCGGCATAACCGAGGCCCTGCTGCAGGACGACCGTATTACGGAGGTCGACGGCTTTGAGTTTGAGACCGGGAAGAAGAGCGTGCATGTGACTTTTACCGTGCACAGCATTTTCGGCGATATGGAGGTGGAAACCGATGTACGAAGATAAGACGTACGAATCTCTTTTACAGGAAAAGCTCGCCCGTGTGGCTTCGAGCCTCGACAAGCGCGAGGGCTCGATTATTTTCGACGCGCTTGCGCCGAATTCGCTCGAGAGCGCCATGATTTACGTGGCTCTCGACACGATACTGACCGAGACCTTCGCCGACACGGCGAGCCGCGATTACCTGATTCTCCGCTGCAGAGAGCGCGGTATCACGCCGCTTCCCGCAACCTGCGCCGTGGGCCTCGGGGAATTCAGTATGGACGTACCTATCGGCGCCCGCTTCTCCTGCGACAAGTACAACTGGGTCGTGACGGAGGCGGCGGACGAGGGCCAGCATAAGTATCACATGACCTGCGAGACCGCGGGCGCTGACCCGAACGGCTATACCGGACAGCTTATCCCCATCGAGTATATCGAGGGGCTCGCCACGGCCGAGCTGACGGAAATCCTTATTAACGGCGAGGACGAGGAGGACACCGAGACCCTGCGGCTCCGGTACCTCAACAGCTTCGCGAATCAGTCCTACGGCTTCAACAGAGGCCAGTATATCGAGGTCGTCGAGGCTTTGCCCGGCGTCGGCGGGTGCAAGCCCTATCGCGCGTGGGACGGCCCGGGAACGGTCAAGCTCGTCATCACGGACAGCAATTTCCAGCCGCCCTCGCCCGAGCTGATTCAGCAGGTTCAGACGACCATTGACCCGACGCAGAACAGCGGCGACGGTATCGGGCTCGCTCCTATCGACCACGAGGTCACGGTCGTCGGCGCGAACGGTACGGAAATCAACGTCAAGGCCAACCTCGCCTTCGAGGAGGGCTGGGACCTCGAGGAGTGCCGGCCGTATATCGAGGCGGCGCTCGACGCCTACTACCGCGAGCTCAATTCTACCTGGCGCAGCGAGTCCGGGCTTCTCGTCAGGGTCTCGCAAATCGAGTCGCGGCTGCTGGCCCTGACCGGTATCGTAGACGTATTCGGGACGACGGTCAACGGGCAGGCCGGCAACGTGCAGCTCGACGCAGACTCCGTAGCGGTAAGGGGGACGTTCGACTGTGAAGAACTTTAATACCGTTCGGGAAATCGACCAGGAGCAATATCTGACCGAAGAGCTGAAAAAGCTCCGCGAGATGGTCGCCATAATGGCCGCGGAGACGCCGGTCGTCCAGGAAATCTGGGACGCCTGCGAGGACTGTATGAACGACCAGTTTATCTCGGAGGCGACCGAGTACGGCGTGGCCCGGCGAGAGAAGATGCTGCATATCACGCCCTTCACCTCCGACACGCTGGACGACCGCAAGCTCCGGCTGCAAAGCCGGTACAACGAGAATATCCCCTATACGAGGAAGAGCCTTGCGCGGCTCCTCGCCTCGCTCTGCGGAGAAAACGGCTATAAGCTGACCATCACGACCGCGACCTTCACCGTCAACGTGAAGGTCGCTTTGAACGTCAAGAAGCAGGAATCCATTATCGCCGAGACGCTCGAGCGGATTTTGCCGTACAACATGGTATTCTCCGTCGAGCTTCTTTATAACACGTGGGAGAAAGTCGCGCCCTACACCTGGGACGCGGTCTCGGGCCTCACGTGGAAAGACTTGAAAGAGGAGGTATTACCCTAAATGGCTACTTACACGAGTAAGTACAATCTGAAAAAGCCGGCGCCGGAGGACTTCGTCGAGGTGTCTGACCTCAACGGCAACTTCGACATCATCGACGAGACGCTCGGCAAAAAGGCCGACCTGGACGAGACCGGCAAGGTGGACCCCGAGCAGCTGCCTACGATGGACTACGTGCCGACCAGCGACAAGGGCGAGGCCGGCGGCGTCGCTACGCTGGGGCAAGACGGCAAGGTCCCCGGCACGCAGCTTCCCGAGATGGACTACGAGCAGAAGGGCGCGGCGAAAAAGGCCGTCGGGGACCACGACGCGAGCGAGCTCGCACACCCCGACATCCGCCTGGAAATAGCGAACGTAAAGAAGACAGCCGACAATGCGCAGGACACGGCAGACGAGGCCCTGGAGGCCCTCGCGAGCTTCGCCTATACGATTCAGGTCGTGCCGAGTCAGTCCGGGACCCTGACCTATACCGGCGAGCCGCAAAGTCCGGTCTGGAGCAGCTACAATCCCGATACGCTGACCCTGAGCGGCGACATGACGAAAACGGCGGCCGGTACCTATCAGGCGGCCTTCACCCCGAAGGAAAAGTACAAGTGGGCCGACGGTACGAATACGGCCAAGACGGTCAACTGGACTATCGACCGCGCGCCTGTCGCCGTGCCGACTCAGGCGAAAGCCCTGACCTATTCGGCCGGCTCGCAGAGTCCAGACTGGACCAACTACGACCCCGCTAAACTGACCCTCGGCGGCACGACTACCGGCATAAACGCCGGCAGCTACGACGCGACCTTCACGCCGAAGGACAACTATTGCTGGGCCGGCGGCAGCTACGCCAAGAAGACCGTCTCCTGGACCATCGGAAAGGCAACCGGCACCCTGAGCCTGAGCGTCAGTCAGCTCGACTTGAACGTCTCGAAAAAGACCGGGACGATTACGGTCACCCGCTCCGGCACCGGCGCGGTCACGGCGAGGTCGAGCACCGGCAACGCGACCGTCTCGGTCAACAGTACGACCGTCACCGTGACCGCCGTCAGCAACGGCTCCGCGGTCATCACTGTCGAGGCCGCCGGCGACAACAACTATACCGCGCCTCCGAGCAAGACCTGCTCCGTTACGGTCTCCATGCCGAATAAGACCCTCGCCAACAACACCTGGGCGCAAATCGCGCAGGCGGCCGAGGCCGGGCAGGCCGAGTCCTATTGGAAGGTCGGCGACACGAAGGACATCACCGTGAGCGGCGAGACGCTGACGCTCGTCATCGTCGGCTTTAAGCACGACGACCTGGCCTCCGGCGGGAAGGCCGGTATCACCTTCGGCCTGAAAAACCTAATGAAGACCACGCGACAGATGAACAGCTCGAATACCAACGTCGGCGGCTTCACCGGCTCCGCGATGTATACCTGGCTCCAGGGCGACCTGCTGAAGGCGCTGCCCTCCGACCTGCAGACCGTACTCAAGAGCGTCAACAAGAAGACCTCGGCCGGCGGCGCGAGCTCGACCATCAACACGAACGCGATGAAGATTTTCCTCTTCTCCGAGGTCGAGGTCTTCGGCACGACGACCTACTCGGCCACGGGCGAGGGCTCACAATACAGCTACTTCGCGACCGCCGGAAACCGGGTCAAGTGCCTCGAGAACGGCTCCGGGTCTGCTTACAGTTGGTGGGAGCGTTCTCCTTATGCGAGCGTCTCCAACTCCTTCTGCTTTGTGGGCAGCTACGGCAGCGCCAACTACGACTTCGCCAACTTTTCGAGGGGCGTTTGCTTCGGCTTCTGTGTTTAATCTACTATCTGTAGTAATCGGGGGCCCTTGTGGCCCCCGATAAGAGGTGAAAAACAATGTCAGTCTATAAAGCCTTGAGAGGCGAGAGCACGGTCCAGTTTGTAGAGACCGCGCGCAAGCTCGCCGTATTTACGAGAAAATGCGGGCTCAAAATGCCGAAGAGGTATACCTTCTTCGGCGTTCAGGAGCTTTGCCTTCTGGCCGATACCGTGTATAACGAGGTCAAAATGGCAAACAGCATTTTCCCCGGCAATCAACACGAGGCGCAGCTCCGTCGGGACCACTTCACGGAGGCCAACGCGACCCTGCAGGCCTTTATCGGCCAGCTCGGTATTATGGCGGACCTCCTGAAGCAGAATCCCGAAAAGCTGCGCTGGCTCGACAGCGCGCTTGAGGAGTGGGCGACGCTTATCGAAGAAGAGGCCAAGCTGATTGCCGGCGTCAAAAAGTCTGATAAGGAGCGGTATAAAAAGCTGCCCTGATTCAGTACGGGTCGTGTCATGTTACTGTTGTCTTGTACTGCTAACAATTGGTGGGAGCGTTCTCCTAATGCGAGCAACTCCAACAACTTCTGCAATGTGAACAGCAACGGCAACGCCAACAACAACAACGCCAACAATTCAAGGGGCGTTTGCTTCGGATTCCATTTGGAATCAGGTCTGACAAAGTAAGGGGCTCCGGCCTCCGAAATCCGTACCTTAATGGAAGGATGACTCGTACCCGGCCTTCGGGCAAAAACACTCCTTTGATGTAGTCGCTCGGACGCTGCTTGCATGGCGCGGTTTTACGCGGACCGTGTTTCATGGGCGGTACTACTATGCGGATACAGCTTCGCGTAAAAAATCCCATTCCGTACAAAGGAGAATCCTTTTTAATGACAAGTGAAGAACGACGCGAGGCTCGCTATCAACGGCGGGCCGCAAAACGACGAGAAAGGCGTCTCGCTCTCAGCAAATCATGCGGAGACTTCGAGGACGTCTTTTCTTATGAGAATCTGTACGCGGCAGGTCATATCTGCTGCAAGGGCGTGGGCTGGAAAAGCTCCACGCAGATGTACCGCTTCAACCTGGTCACGAATACGGCCGCCACCCGCCGCACGCTGCTGGAAGGCACGTATAAGAGCCGGGGCTTTATCGAATTCGACCTCTACGACCGCGGCAAAATGCGGCATATCCGCAGCATTCACATCAGCGAGCGGGTCGTCCAGAGGACGCTCTGCGATAAGGCAGTCAATCCCACGCTCAAGCCCGCGTTTATCTATGACAACGGCGCGAGCACGGAAGGTAAGGGTATCGACTTCGCCCTCGACCGCCTGGAATGCCACCTGCAGAGGCATTATAGGAAATACGGTACCGAGGGCTACGCGCTGCTCTACGACTTCTCCAACTACTTCGCCAACGCGCAGCACTGGCCCGTAAAGCTGGAGCTCGACCGGCGAATCCACGACGACCGGACGCGGGCCCTGGCGAATGAGTGCCTCGACAACTTCGGGCCCATCGGTTACGGCCTCGGGAGTCAAATATCGCAGACGGCCGCACTCATGCTGCCGAACAAGCTCGACCACTTTATCAAGGAAAAGCTGCGTATCAAGGGCTACGCCCGCTACATGGACGACGGCTACCTCCTGCATATCAGCAAGGAATACCTGACCCGCTGTCTGGAGCAGATGAAGGAGGTCTGCGCGTCGCTCGGTATAGCGCTCAACCTGAAGAAGACGAAAATCGTCCCCATCAAGCGTGGCTTCAAATTCTTGCAGGTCAAATTCAAGCTGACCGAGACGGGAAAGGTCGTGCGGAAAATGAGCTTCGAGACCATTAAGAAAATGCGGCGCAAGCTGAAGAAATTCAAGCTATGGAACGAGGCTGGCCGCCTCGTGGCCATCGGCAAAAAGGTTATCCGCAAGGTATTCTCTCTCGCCGATATTTGCAAGACCTACGGAAGCTGGCGGGGTCACATGAAGCGCGGCGACAGCTTCCGGGCACTCGCGCGAATGGACAACTACTTTAAGTCGTTATTCGGTTTTCACCCGAGTAATAAAACGAAATGGAGGGCTGCAATATGTACCTAATTTTGAATTCGGCAAAGCTGATTGTCGAGGTCTGCCGTCACCCCTGCTACGTGGTCCGGCAGGACAACGGGGTCGTGATTCTCAGCGACAAGGAGCACGCGGACGCGATTTACTCCAACGACTCCGACTCCTTCTACCCGCTCGAGCGGGTCGGGTATCTCTGCGACGGGCATACCCTCGAGGAAGTCGAGAGCGTCCCCGAGAGCGTGGTCGCCGGCTTCTACTACTACCACGCCGGAGAGTTTTACACGACCGAGGCCAACCTGTCCGCTCTGGCGAAAGCCGACGCGCCGAACGTCGCCAACCTGATTTTCGTCAGCCTGGCGGAAGATGGCAAGTTTGACGACACGACTCTCACGGAGCACGCGGGGCAATTCCTCGCCTGGACCTACCCCCGCAAGTACACGCAGGGGACGATTCTCCGCTACGAGGGCAAGCTCTACCGGGTCATTCAGGAGCACACATCTCAGGCCGACTGGACGCCCGACGCGACGACGAGCCTCTATAAGGAAATCGGAGACCCGACCGCCGAATGGCCCGAATGGTCTCAGCCGCTCGGAGACTTTGACACCTACGCGCTCGGCGCCAAAGTCTCGCACGGCGGCAAGCGCTGGACTTCCGACTACGACAACAATGTCTGGGAGCCCGGCGTATTCGGCTGGACGGAGGTCGAGGAATGACCCTTTATCAAGTCTTGTGCCTTCTCGGCGTGTCCGCGATTCCCGTCGCCCTCATTAAATATCTGCACTCTCTGATTAAGAAGAACGCGGCCGACACCAGGGCGGTCAAGGCCGGCCTGCAAGCTCTTCTCAGAAGTCAGATGATAAACGACTACAACAAGTGGTCCGAACGCGAGTACGCCCCCATCTACGCGAGGGAAAACTTCGAGAATTGCTGGACGCAATATCACGCTCTCGGCGCGAACGGTGTTATGGACGACCTTCGCGCCAAGTTTTTGGCTCTGCCAACTGAAAAGGAGGAAAATTGAAATGGTAGAAAATCTCGTCAACATCGGCTGGGCAATGCTGATTTTCCTGGCCGCGTACCTCTCCAACGTCGCCTTCTCGTTGTGGTACAACATCAAGATTCTCCGCGAGCCCTTCGACAAGAGCAAGCTGCTTGCCGGCTGCGGAAAGGCCTTGACCTTTCTCGTCGGCCTGACGCTGCTCTGCTTCTCCATTACGGCCTTACCGCTCTTCGCGACGCATGTCGGCTGGGAGATTCCTGCCGAGTACGCCGACCTCTTCGCGGACCTGGTCATCGTCGGCGCGGTACTGCTCGTGACGTGCAAGTATATCAAAGAGGCCTTCCTGACGTTTACATCTATACTTAATTCCCAAGTACCGGAGCCCTCGGCCGCGCTGCCGGCCATCGGCTTCCAGACCGATTATAAAGAGGAGGAAACCGAAGATGAGTAACAGCCCGCTTGCGACTTATACCCTTATCTCGCCCAACAAGAACAGCCCCCGCAATCACGCAATCGACCGTATCTCGATTCACTGCTTCGTCGGGCAGGTCTCCGCCAAGAGAGGCTGCGAGGTCTTTCAGCCAGTCGGCAAGCAGGCCTCCTGCAACTACGTCGTCGGCTTTGATGGCGGTATCGGGCTCTGCGTAGACGAGAAGGACCGCTCCTGGTGCACCTCGTCCGGCGCGAACGACCATCGGGCCGTCACCATCGAGGTCGCCAGCGACACGCAGCACCCTTACGCCGTGACCGAAAAAGCCTACGCCGCGCTCCTCGACCTGGTGACGGATATTTGCCGCCGCAACGGAAAGACCAGACTCCTCTGGTTTGGCGACAAGGACAAGACTCTCGCCTATACGCCGAAAGCGGGCGAGATGGTGCTGACCGTCCATCGGTGGTTTGCCAACAAGGCGTGTCCTGGCGAGTATCTGTATTCCAGGCATTCCCAGATTGCTTCTGAGGTCACCAAACGGCTCGGGAGTACAAGTATAAGCCCTGAGCCTGAAAAGCCCGATACGGGCGATTCTGGAGCTCCTGGACAAGCCTTCGAGGTTGGCGATATTGTAGACTTCCTCGGAGGCAAGCACTACTCGTCCGCGAACGCCGCCGCGGGTACGACCGTCAAGGCGAGCAAGGCCAAGGTCACGCAGGTCTACAGGACCGGCAAGCACCCGTACCACCTCAGGGCTGTCAACGACGCGGGGGCTTACGTCTCCGGCGTTTACGGCTGGGTCGACGCCGATACCATCGGCTCGGAGTTTAAGCCCTACCTGGTCAAGGTCACGACCGACGAGCTGAATATCCGCAAAGAGCCCGGCACGGATTCCCCGGTCTGCGGAAGCATTAAGGACCGCGGGGTCTATACCATCGTCGCCGAGGACCTGGGGCCCGGCTCGAAGAAATGGGGCAAGTTGAAATCCGGCGCCGGCTGGATAGCTCTTGACCTGACGAAAAAGATTTAAGCTGCTGAGGCCGTCCCTCTTCGGAGGGGCGGCCTCTTTTCATTTTTCGTACTTTTTACTGTTATCAGTAAGAAGCGCACGGAAAAGCCTCGAAAAAATTTCAATTTTCTGTCAGTTTGGGGGGCTCCCGAAATCAGTAAAACACGACATAATAGATAATGTCAAGAGCAAATGACACTACTTCAAGGAGGCGATTACAATGAAGATTGAACGCGCGCTGCAAGGTAAAGCCAACGAGGTCCCCTATGTCGCCCCGTTTGAATTCGAGCTCATCAATACTTACTATGGCGACGGCAAGACTTTTTGCTGCGGCTTACATGACGGACGGTACTGTGCCATCGTTCTCACGGCCAACAAGATAAGCCGCGAAAAGTATTCTGCTGTAGTTTGCGGCGAATGGAAGACCATGCGCGGCTTTGAGAATTGGCGCAAGCGCTTCTACACCTGCTCGGGTGTGACCCACAAAAATATCAACATTGCATAATTAAAAAGGAGACAACTACAATGAAGAGAAACGAGCTTAACAAGATTTTCACCGCTAAGGTCGCCGAGTATCTCGCCGCGGGCTACATGGTCAACACGAACACGATGGCGGGCAGCCAAGGCGAAATCGCGAGCGTCGACTTCCGCAAGGGCGACGAGATTATCCGTATCGTCATGTTGACGGACCACGAGTACAGCGGTCCCTCCCGCGGCGACTATATCCACATCATCGTCGGCCGCAATACCGACCGCGTCCGTCTCGACCGCGAGTATGACGAGACCATTTGGAACAGCCATCTCGACGTCATCGAGGACCTCGCCTATCGCAAAGTCAGCGAAACCTGGTACATCTCCCCCGAAGAGGCCGAGGGCATAAACGAGAAGCGCCTTGCCCGTTTCCGCGCTCAGTACATCGAGGACGCCAAGCTCACCCCGAGCGCCGCCTTTATCCGTGCCCTGAAAAAGCGCAAAGGCTTCACCAACGCGACGCGCAATAACGTCGGCGTGGCTCGCACGGAGCGGGGCTATCGCGTGTACCTTCTCGCCCGTGACGGACACATCTCTCGCAAGGAGCTCATCAGATTCCCGAATAAGTAAACCGGCCGTCGCTGAAAAGCGGCGTAAAGTTTGGCCGAGACGCTTTAACGCTCTACTGCATTAAAGGAGGCAGCTATGAAAGAAATCGTAAACATTTTAATGCGGCGGGACGGCGATTCCCGCGAGGAAGCGGTGCGCCGCTACAAGGAGACGCGGGCCATGATTAACGAGGCCTGCGCCGACGGCCGCGAGTACGAGGTCGAGGATATTCTTCTCGACGAGCTCGGCTTGGAGCTCGATTATATCTGGTGCTTTATCTAAGGCTTTTGCGGAGCGGTTATGTTCCGAGAAGTAAATACATTTTAGGAGGTTTTATCATGGCAACTATCACAACGAAAACCGTAAGCCCCTTCAGTTGGGACCTTGACCGCTCCTCGCTCAAGGTCGGCGACGAAATCACGGAGACCCTCAAGGACGGCCGCGAGGTCGTGTTCGTCGTCATGGACAAAGGCGTAGTCGGCCTGAAAGACTGTCTCGGCGAGCACTACATGAACGCGGCCTGGACCAACAAGGGCGGCTGGCTCGCTTCCGACATGCGGCGCTATCTCGCCGAAGAGGTATTTCCTCTTCTGCCCGACGAGCTGCAGAAGGTCATCGTCCCGCGCAGATTCGGCGACGAGTATGTCGCGCTTTGGCTCTTCTCTGAGATGGAGGTCTTCGGCGAGCACGAGTGGACCGAGAAGGACCCCGACCGCGGCGAGCAGCTTGAATACTTTAAGGACCCAGCGAATCGTATCAAGCGCGACGAGGACGGCGAGCCGACATGGTGGTGGGAGCGTTCTCCTTATGCGAGCACCTCCAACAGCTTCTGCATTGTGTACGGCGGCGGCAGCGCCGCCGCCAACAGCGCCGCCAATTCGAGGGGCGTTTGCTTCGGCTTCTTTATCTAATCAAAAATCAAACAATCCGCGGGGCCTTGTGCCCCGCGGAGAAAGGAGAAAAGTATGGGACTGAAAGACCTGAGAATAGCGAGGGGCTATACCCGCACGGAGCTCTCTAAGCTCAGCGGAATCCGTTATCAGAAAATCCGTGACATCGAGGCGGGCATTATCCGTCCCGAGAATATCACCCTCAAGACCGCAATCAAGCTGGCAAAAGCTCTCGAGTGCGACTCTGAAGAGCTGATGAGACCCGACAAGGAGGCGACCGAATGAATCTCTCGGCAAAATGCAACTGCTGCGTCTGCGAGCCCGTTTGTAAGTATAAAGAGACCTACGCTGCGGGTATCGAGGCCATACTTAACGCCGAGATTCCCATTGGCGAATCCGAGAACGGCTTTACAAGCTGGTGGGTCAAGGATTGCCCTCACATCGAGGTCAGTATCAAATGCCCGCACATGATAACGGCTTCTCAGCAGCAGGCGTAGTTTTTACCGCTATCAGTAAGAAGCGCACGGGAAATTCGCAAAAATGTCGCCAAATCTCGGCGGTTTTGGGCGCTCCCTTTTTCTACCAAACACGGTAAAATAAAAAATGTCAAGAGGAAAAAACCTCAAACAAAATTTTTAAGGAGGCACTTACAATGAAAGACATGACCATCATCGAGAACAAGAAAATCGTCAACAAGGAGACCAACGAGGTCCGTCAGGTCATCCGTATCGACGAGGAGTATCGCAAGATTTACTCCGTCCCCGTGGACGAGCCCGGCGCTGAGCCGACCGTCATGGCCGCCGCTACCTACGACCGCCGCTGGACCCTCTATGAGGAGCCCGCCAAGGTCGAGACCGCCGAGACCACGGAGCCCGCCGCTCCCACTGAGCCTGAAACCGCTGAGGTCCCGCTCATGAAGATGTCGGACGTCGTGAGCAAGCTCGAAGGCCTGTTTGATATTCTCAACAAGGCCTACTTCGACGGCGCGCTGCCGAAGCCCGTCATCACGGTACAGTCCACGCCCAAAGCGTACGGCCACTGCTCCACCAAGAAGATTTGGAAGTCCGACGAAGAGGCCCGCTACGAAATCAACATCGGCGCGGAATTCCTCAACCGTCCTTCCGCGAACACCGCCGCGACCATGTGCCACGAGATGGTCCACCTCTATTGCCTTGAGAACGGCATTGCGGACACCTGCCAGAAGGGCCGCTACCACAACAAGACCTTCAAGGCCGAGGCTGAGGCGAGAGACCTTGAAATCGGCTACGACCGCACCGTGGGATTCTCCCACACGAATCCGACCGAGGCCTTCAAGAAGACCCTCGCCGACAACGGCTTTGTCCTCGAGGTCCCGTTCGCCCGCATCATGCCTGAGGAAAAGGCCAAGGCCGAGCGCGAGAAGCCTCACCGCTACGTCTGCCCGATTTGCGGCCAGGAGGTCAAGACGACCGCTGAGCTGAATATCATCTGCGGTATCTGCGAGGTACCTATGGAGCGTATCGACTGACGGACTCACCAGGAGCGCCGTATCGCGTTTTAGGACGGTCCGAGTATAAGCATAAGGGCCTGAGCCTTAAAACGCGATACGGAGCGACCAGGGCTTGCTTATGGAGGTTTTTATGAAAGAGGAAGAACGTCTTTTTTACGAGGACGTGAAAGAGAAGGCCATCACCGCACGGAGCGCCCATAAGCGGCCCTCGCATAGCGGGCGCGCCCGTTTCCCCTATAGAACAGCAAAGGAGTTGAGAGCATTGAACGGTCCCACCTATACCGTCAACCTCGGGAAGCCCATCGCATGGGACGACTTCAGGGCACTTCCCGAAAACCTGCAGCGCGACTACGTGACCAACCTCATCGACAAGTACGACGCCGGTCCCACGGAGATTGCCCGTATCTTCGGCGTGAATATGAAGACCTGCTCCAGCCATCTCCGTCGACTCGGCTTTAAGTTTGCCAAGGGCCACAAGCAGTCGCAGGAGAAACGCGAGGAGCTGAGAGCTGCCTACGGAGTCGCCGTCGCGCAAGCGCCGACAAAAAACACAACCTTGGAGAATATCTCGTTTTGCTTCTGCGGTCCCTTCAATGCGGAGAGCTTTATTCAGCAGCTTACCGCGTTTATTCCCGCGGATGAGCCGTTGCGGGTCTCTGTGGTAGTCGAGGTAGTCCGCCCCGAGCCCTCTGCTACCTGACGGGCTACCTTGAAAAGCCCTTTGTTTTCAAGGCTTTAGCTCTTTCGGTAGTCGAGGTAGTCCGTAAAAGTTAAAAAGAAAAATCCGTTTTTGATATGTGTAAAGAGCCTTTTGAACGTACACACCCCGTATTACACGTATATATAAGAAAATTTCGTTGCATGGACTACTCGACTACCGCAAAGAAAAAGGACAGGCTCAAAGCCTATCCTTAATCTGGGCCGCCAGTACAAAGCCGTACGGCAAGACGACGAGCGTCGCCGACGGTGTTCGACCAGCGATTTTAATGGTGGAGGCGAGGGGAGTTGAACCCCTGTCCGAAAACACATCCGCTCAAACTTCTCCGGGCGCAGACGGTTCTTTTGGCAAAAAAGCCGGTTCCCTCGCCCCGGGGACAGCCGTCAGGCCCCGGGGTCCGGTAGCTTTATGGTGCATGGCGCGGGCAAAGCTTACCGCGCGCACGTTCTCCACTCATCGACGCCCCATCCCCGGCCGTGGACCTCCGGGGTGGGACGGTCACCGCTTACGCGGCGGCAAGAACAGCGTTATCGTCGTTCTTTAATTTATAGGTGCCCGTTTTATGGATGTCAGGCGCATCCGCCCGCTATTCAAGTTTCCGCGTCCCCGTCGAAACCGGTACGCCCCCTCGTCGTCGCGGAAGTCGCGTTGGTTCGGGGCACGGCAGTCGCCAAGGGCGGCTGCCGCACCCCTCACACGCTGACTTCGCTCCTCCTCTCCAAATCGGACCCGCTGCGCTGGGCTCCGATTTGGTTGGAAAGAGGGCTTTCACGACGGCAAAGCCGCCGCGAAAGATTTTGATTTTTGAAATTATGTCTTTGCCAGCTTGACGACCAGGGTGCTGGGGAGGAGCTTGGCAAGGCCCCGGTAGAGCTTGAAGAAAGCACGTGGAGTGAGGAAAGCCTGGTCTTTTTTGGCGGCCCGGTAGCTGCCGGCGGCGACCTTTTTGGGGTCGCAGTAGGGGAGCGTTTTGAACATCTTGGAGTTGCCCTTGATGCCGCCGACCTCCAAAAACTCCGTATCCATGGGGCCGGAGCAGATGGCGGTGACGGAGATCCTCCGCTCCCGCAGCTCCTCCCGGAGGCCCAGCGAGAAGCTGGAGACATACGCCTTGGTGGAGCTGTACACCGTCATCCTGGCGTTGGGGCAGAAGCTGGCGATGGAGCTGACGTTGACGATGTGCCCGCCCTCGCCCATATAGGGGAGAGCCGCGCGAGTGACCAGCGTCATGGCTTTCATGTTGAGGTCGCACATCCGGCTAAGAAGCGCGGGGTCCGTCTCCGCCACGTTGGCCAGATACCCGCAGCCAGCGCAGTTGACCAGCACCTGGACATCCGGTTTTTCCTCCTCCAGCTTTCGGGAGAGGAGGGCAATGTCGGCCTCGCTTGTCAAATCCAGCGGCACGGACACGGCGGGGAGGGAGAGCTCCACGCCCAGCTCGTCGAGAAGCGCCTTCCGGCGCGCCACGAGCCAGACCGCCTCCACCTCCGGAAAATTTGCCGCCAGCTGGAGGGCGTACTCCCGGCCGAGACCGGAGGACGCGCCGGTGATGATGGCAATTTTCATGGCTTACACCTTCTGGGGCTCGCCGTAGTCAACGCCGAAAGTCTCCACCGTCACGGACTTCATGACCTGGGGCTTGCGGGGCTTGTCGTTGTAGTCCACGCGGACATTGGCGATTTCGTCCACCACATCCATGCCCTCGGTGACCTTGCCGAAGGCGGCGTACTGGCCGTCCAGATGGGGGGAGTCGGCGTGGACGATGAAGAACTGGCTCCCGGCAGAGTCGGGGATGGAGGTGCGGGCCATGGAGAGGACCCCGCGCTCGTGCTTCAGGGGGTTCGCGACGCCGTTGGCGGCGAACTCGCCCTTGATGCAGTAGCCGGGGCCGCCGGTGCCGTTACCCTTGGGGCAGCCGCCCTGGATCATAAAGTCCTTGATGACCCGGTGGAAGATGAGGCCGTTATAGAAGCCCTTGTTTGCCAGGGAGATGAAGTTCGCGACCGAGATGGGCGCGATGTCGGGGAAGAGCTCGGCCTTGATGACCTTGCCGTCCTCCATTTCGATGGTTGCGATGGGATTGGCCATGGTAGTTTCTCCTTTTATCTGAATTTTTCTTTCATGGTGCGGTCGATCTCCCGGTCCGCGTCCCGCTGGGCGGCGGCGTCCCGTTTGTCGTAGAGCTTTTTGCCCCGGGCAAGTCCCAGCTCCACCTTCACGCGCGCGTCCTTAAGATAGAGCGACAGGGGAATGAGCGCCAGCCCGTCCTGCTGGAGACGCGCCTGGAGCTTCGCGATCTCCCGCTTGTGCATCAAAAGCCTCTTGGGCCGCATGGGGTCCCGGTTGAAGATGTTGCCCTTCTCATAAGGGGAAATGTGCAGACCGTGGGCGAAGAGCTCCCCGTTTTTCACGGTGCAGAAAGAGTCCTTCAGGTTCACGTTCCCCGCCCGGATGGACTTGACCTCGGTGCCGAAAAGCTCGATGCCGGCCTCGTACTTTTCTTCGATGAAGTAGTCGTGGTAGGCTTTCTTGTTCTGGGATACGGGCTTGACGCCCGTCTTCTTCGGCACACTAATCCCCCCTCTCCGAAAGCGGTAAGGGGATTATACCATAAAGAAATGAAAAATAAAAGGGGAAAACGGGAAATTTTTCAGTTCAGGCCATGCCGCCGGCGCTTTCAAAATAACCGCACAGGACATCCAGCGCGTCGCCGTCGATGAGGAGCTTCCCGTGCTCTCTCAGATGCAGCAGAAAGGCGCCGGGGTTCTCCAGCGGCTCAGCGAACTCCCTGAGCGCCCCGGCGGGCCGCCCGTCCGTCGGCCAAACCGCCAGTATGTACGCCCCGCCGTACCAAAAAAGCGACGAGGCGATGCCCCCCAGCCCGCTCCCGGCGGCCTCGATAAGCGCCTCCACATCCGGGAACGAGAAAAATTCCGGCTCCCCGGAGGCGCGGCTGACAAAAATCAGTACCTCGTGCCGCCCCGGATAGAGCTCCAGATTCACCGCCCCCAGCCC
The DNA here is from genome assembly GCA_947632175.1 of uncultured Oscillospiraceae bacterium. GTDB lineage: Bacteria > Bacillota > Clostridia > Oscillospirales > Oscillospiraceae > RUG626. The sequence goes on from CANROC010000006.1 coordinate 147,308, forward strand.
GTCGCTCCCGATGAGCGGCGCCACCAGGGTCCTGGCGTCCCTGGCCGTCAGCGTCCCCGCCGCCAGATGCCGGCTCAAAAGCTCCGCTTCCTGTATGTACACGCTAAAGGCCCGACTGCCAATAACCTGAATGTCCATAAGATCCCCTCCCGATACTCCCCGATAAATCGGGTACATAAAGTATACTCCGAAGGGCCATAAATTGAAATGTAAAATGTCTGGCAGACTTGGGAACAATTTAAGCCGGAACCGTTCAATGCCGGTATTGTTGCTGACGGGTAACAGTGTATTCCGCAGTCACGGTGCTGAAGAGATATAGAAAAGAAATTTTGATAAGCTTGCCTGATGAATGGTAGATTTATTCACAATTCGGGCGCATAATATCAGGTGTTGTGTGGGCAGCCCTTCGATAGCCGTACGATGAAAAAGAAGATTTTCTTATGAAATGATCTTAATGTCGTACTAAATGCGCCTTATAGGAGGATACAACATGAAAAGCAAGAGAAAATTCCTTTTGGTGCTGTTTGGAGTATACTGTATATCCCTGTTCTTCATACTCTTTGTAAGGAAAAAAATCGAAATTTGGCATCCGTACTGGGAAGAAGTGAAACTGTGTATCAATCTCGTTCCGTTTCGGTCGATTCGCGGAAACGTATTCTATATCATAGAGGGAACCGACAGGTATATGATCCGCCATTCCGTCATCAATCTTTTTGGGAATGCAATTATGTTTATGCCATATGGTTTTTGTGTCCCGCGGCTGTTTGAGAGATTTAGGCGGTTTGGGGTGTTTCTCCTGCTTTCCCTTGGGGTTCTGCTGTCTGTGGAAACAATTCAAGTATTAACGTTAAGGGGAAGCTTTGATATAGACGATATTATCCTGAATATGTTAGGGGCCATTATCGGTTTTCTCCTGTCAAAAGCAGGAGCGTCAAACAACAGTAAGTTATGAAATACATAATGGAATGTTTAGACATACCTTCGGGCCGTGCATCGCGCATTTGGAAAAACCTTCTATTCTGTAAACCCGGTATTGTCGGATCGAAGCGGCAAAGAAATTGTGAGTTCGTCAAAACTGAAAAAATTGTTAAATCTGAAAGTTGCACTTCCAATTTTGGCGAATATATATTATACTGTCTATAAGTGTACCGCAAAATATTGTGGGGGAGGACTTTTGGATATGGAACAGCAGACACCGAAATATAAGCGGGTGCTTTTGAAGCTCTCCGGCGAGGCGCTGGCGGGGGAGCGGGGGTTTGGACTGGACTTCGCCGTCATCGAGAACGTCTGCAAGGTGGTGAAGGAGTGCGCCGACATGGGCGTGGAGATCGGCATTGTCATCGGCGGCGGCAATTTCTGGCGCGGCGTCAAGGACGGCGGGGGCCTCATGGAGCGCACCCGCGCCGACCACATGGGCATGATGGCCACGGTCATGAACTGCCTTGCCGTGGCGGACGTGCTGGAGCACCTGGGCGCCGAGGTGCGCGTCCAGACCGCCGTGCAGATGAGCTCCATCGCCGAGCCCTACATCCGCCTGAAGGCGGACAAGCACCTCAAGAAAGGGCGCATCGTTATCTTCGGCTGCGGCACCGGCAGCCCCTATTTCAGCACCGACACCGCCGCCGTCCTGCGGGCCGCGGAGATCAACGCCGATGTCATTTTGCTTGCCAAGAACGTGGACGGCGTCTATTCCGCCGACCCCAAGCTCGACCCCGACGCCGTGAAATTCGACCACATCTCCTATGACGACGTGCTGGCCAAGCACTTGGCCGTCATGGACTCCACCGCCACCAGCCTTTCCATGGACAACAACATCCCCGTGCTGCTCTTCGCCCTCAAGGACCCGGAGAACATCAAAAGGGCCATTCTGGGGGAGAAGATCGGCACTGTGGTGAAGTAATCGAGAAGGAGGGACACCGAAATGAACGTATTTTATCTCATCCTCGACATTATCGTCATCGTGGGCGGCGTCTTTATGGCGCTGAACCCCAAAAAGATTTATTATCTTCAGCAGTCCCTTCGCACAAGTGATCCGGGGGAGCCCCGGGAATCTTACCTGAAAAGCACTCGTTTCATGGGCTGGTTCCTTGCCTTTCTGGGCCTTGTCTGTGTCATCTTGTATTTTTACATTTGAGCCCAGGCGTTTTCCAAAAGCCGTGAATACTTTTTTTATCACAATAAAAGGAGGATAAACCATGTACACCGACGACGCAGCCTTTAAAGAGTATCTTGACAAGATGAACAAGACCATCGAGGCGCTGGAGAGCCAGTTTGCCACCGTCCGCGCCGGACGCGCCAACCCCGCCGTTTTGAACCATCTGCGTGTGGACTACTACGGCGTGGCGACCCCCATCAATCAGGTGGGGACCATCTCCTCTCCCGACCCCCGGACTCTTCTGATCCAGCCCTGGGATAAGAGCCTCTTAAAGCCCATCGAGAAGGCCATTCTCGCCTCCGACGTGGGCATCAACCCCCAGAACGACGGCTCCGTCATCCGCCTTGCCTTCCCGCAGCTGACGGAGGAGCGCCGCGCCGACCTCATCAAGCAGGTGCGCAAGTATGCCGAGACCGCCAAGACGGCGGTGCGCAACGTGCGCCGTGACGCCAACGAGAGATTCAAGAAGATGCAGAAAGCCAGCGACGTCACCGAGGACGATCTGAAGCTCATGGAGCGGGACCTCCAGACCATGACCGACGACTACATCAAAAAGGTAGACGACGTCACCGCCAAGAAGGAAAAGGAACTGACCCAGATCTGATGGCTAAAGCGACCGAACAACAAAAGACGGCGGGGCAGGGAACGGTCCTGCCCCGTCATATTGCCATCATCATGGACGGCAACGGACGCTGGGCCCAAAAGCGCGGCCTGCCCCGCACCGCCGGCCACGCCGCCGGGGCGGAGACGTTCCGCCGCATCGCCCGGTACTGCCGGGACCTGGGGGTGGAGTACCTCACCGTCTACGCCTTTTCCACGGAGAACTGGAAGCGCTCGGCCCAGGAGGTCTCCGCCATTATGGGACTTCTCAAGAAGTACCTGGAGGAGGCCATTGAGAAGATGCGCCGGGAGAACGTGCGCATCCGCGTTTTAGGGGACACCTCCGTCCTGTCGCCGGACATCCGTGCCCTCATCGCCCGGGTAGAGGCCATCGACGAGACGCTTACGACCCACACCCAGGCCAATCTCTGCGTCAATTACGGCGGCCGGGACGAGATCGTCCGTGCTGTGCGGGCCTGGGAATCCGACCCCGCCCATGGGGAGCTTACGGAAAACGAGCTTTCCAAATACCTATACACCGCCGGGATGCCGGACCCGGACCTCGTCATCCGCCCCAGCGGGGAACAGCGCATCTCCAACTTTCTCCTCTGGCAGTCGGCCTACGCGGAGTTTTACTTCACCGACACCCTCTGGCCGGACTTCACCGAAAAGGACATGGACGCCGCGATATTGGCCTACCGATCCCGTGACCGCCGCTACGGCGGCGTGAAAAAGTAAGGAGTGGACCCCATGATAAAGCCCCCGCGTCTGCGTCCGGGCGACACCTGCGCCATCGTCAGCCTCTCCGCCGGGACCCTGGGGGAGCCCTGGGCCATCCACAAGCTCGCTATCGCCAGGCAGCGCCTGGAGCGGGACTACGGCCTCCACGTCAAGGTCATGCCCAACGCTCTAAAGGGCCGGCAGTACCTTTACGAGCACCCGGAGGCCCGCGCCGCGGACCTCATGGACGCCTTTCGGGACAAAAGCGTCAAGGCCGTCTTCAACGCCATCGGCGGGGACGACACCATACGGCTTTTGCCCTACATCGACTTTGACGTCCTCCGGGAAAATCCCAAGATCTTCACGGGCTTTTCCGACACGACCACCAACCATTTCATGATGTTCAAGGCCGGCCTTGTCTCCTACTACGGGGCCAGTGTCATGAACAACTTCTCCGAGTATGTCAAAATCAACGACTACACCGACCAAATGATCCGCAAGACTCTCTTCGACCCACCGGTGGCGCTGGAGATCCCGTCCGCGCCCTACTGGTACGACGACGAGGACCCGAAGATCTGGTGGAGCGAGGAGAACATGAACACCCCCAAGCCCTATCACCCGGAGGAAATCGGCTATGAGGTCCTTCAGGGGACAGGAGCCGTGGAGGGGGAGCTTTTAGGCGGGTGTATCGACGTCTTCGTAGAGCTGCTGGGCACGTCCCTCTGGCCCGCAAAGGAACAGTGGGCGGGAAAGCTCATGTTCCTGGAGACCAGCGAGGACGACCAGTCTTGCGAGCTTTTGACCTGGTATCTTCGCAATTTCGCGGCCCAGGGGCTCTTTGACGTGATCCGGGGCATCCTCGTGGGCAAGCCCGCCCGGAGGAGCAAATACGAGCCCTACAAAGAGGTTTACCGCAAGGTGGTGGGCTTTGAGGCCGGACACCCGGAGCTGCCCATCCTCTACAACGTGAACATCGGCCACGCCGAGCCCATCGCCGTCCTCCCCATCGGCGTCCGCGCCCGCCTGGACGCGGACCGGAGGACCCTGACGCTTTTAGAGCCGGCCACGGCAACCTAATCGAGACAGAAAAGAAGGTTTTGACTATGCTTTTGACAAGAACCATCATGGCGGCGGTGATGATCGCGCTGCTGCTGGCACTGACCTTGTGGCTGGAGCCTATCTTTATGGCGGTGGTCATCGCCGTGCTGGCGGCGATCGCCGTCTGGGAGCTGATGCACACCGTGGGCGGCGTGAAAGAGTGGCGGCTCATCGCCTATCCCGCCGTCACTGCCGCCGCGATTCCGCTGGGTTACTACTTCGGGTACGGTGAGACGGTCCTGCGCACGTGCCTTGTGGTCCTCATGGTGGCGCTCTTTGCCGAGGCGATCTTCACCTACGGCACGGAAAAGCCCGTGCGCTTTGCCTCCGTCATGGCGGGGCTCTTTATCGGGATCCTGGTGCCCTTCTGCCTGACGGCGCTTTTGCAGCTGCGTATGATGAACAACGGCGGGCTGCTCGTCATCATGGCCTTCGTCATCACCGCCGTGTCCGACACCGGCGGCTATTTCGGCGGGATGTTCTTCGGCAAGCACAAGGGCGTTCTGAAGTGCAGTCCCAATAAATCCCTGGAGGGCTTCATCGGCAGTTTTCTTGGCGGGATATTGGGCATCATGATCTTTGGACTCATAGTGGACAAGGCCGCGGGCATAGAGGTGAATTACCTCTATCTGCTCCTCTACGCCGTCCTCGGCAACGTCACCTGCCAGATCGGCGATCTGGCCTTCTCCGTTATCAAGCGGGAGCACCAGATCAAGGACTACGGCAACCTCATCCCCGGCCACGGCGGCGTGCTGGACCGCTTCGACTCCATCATCTTCACCGCCCCCCTGGTCTACCTCCTGATGACCCGCGTCCCGGCGCTGATTTGAGGCGGCCCCGTGAAAAACGTCTGGATCGAAATGGTCTACAACCGGGTCCCCCGGGACTGGTGGACGACTCTCATCGGCCGGTTCGTCTCCCCCGGGGACGCGCTGGAGATCCGCTGCTGGCGGGAGGAGGAGCGGGAGACCGCCGCGGCCTCCCGGTACGGCGTGCCCGTGGAGGAGGGAAACGAGATCTCCGTCCACGGCATCGTCACGGCGGAGCTCATTGACGAGCTTCTGGCCGACGCGCCGGTGGACAGGGGAATTTATAACAAGATGACAAAGTATTTCACCATAATCGTTGAGGGCGCGGGCCGGCACCTCGGAAGCTACCACTACGGCACCCAGATGGACCTGACCTGCTCCGATGAGGACATGGTCTTCGTGCTGGATACCCTGCGGCCCTACGGGGACAGCTTTGTTGTGTAAATTTACGGGGGAGAGGACAATGGATAAGACGCTCACTGTTCTCGGCTCCACCGGCTCCATCGGGACACAGACGCTGGAGGCGGCGGAAAAGCTGGGACTTCAAATCACCGCCCTCACCGCCAACAGGAACGTCTCCCTCCTGGAGGCCCAGGCGAGGAAATTCCGCCCCGCCGCTGTGGCCCTGGCCGACGAGAGGGCGGCGGGGGAGTTGCGGGTAAAGCTGGCGGACACCCCCGTGCGGGTGCTTGCCGGGATGGAGGGCGTGTGCGCATGCGCCGCCATGGACGCGGATATCGTGGAGTCGTCCCTGGTGGGGATCGCGGGGCTTTTGCCCACCCTCGCCGCCGTCCGGGCGGGGAAGCGCCGTATTGCCCTGGCCAACAAGGAGACACTGGTCTGCGCCGGCCATATCGTGACCCGCGAAATGCAGGAGCACGCCTGCGAGCTCATCCCCGTGGACTCGGAGCATTCCGCCATCTTCCAGTGCCTGTCCGGCGGAGCGAAAAGCGAGGTCAAGCGCATCCTCCTCACCGCCTCCGGCGGCCCTTTCCGCGCCCTCTCCAAGGAGGAGCTGTACGCCGTCACCCCCCAACGCGCCCTCAAGCATCCCAACTGGGACATGGGCGCCAAGGTGACCATCGACTCGGCCTCCATGATGAACAAGGGCCTGGAGGTCATCGAGGCCATGCACCTCTTCGGCGTCCCGCCGGAGCGCATCCGCGTGGTGGTCCACCCCCAGAGTATCGTCCACTCGGCGGTGGAGTTTACGGACAACGCCGTCATTGCCCAATTGGGCGTTCCCGATATGCGCCTGCCCATCCAGCTGGCCCTCACGTACCCGGAGCGCTGTCCGTCTTTAGCGGGGGAGCTGGACTTGGCCCGGATCGGGACCCTCACCTTCGAGGAGCCGGACCTTATAAAATTCCGCTGTCTCGCCATTGCCCTCGCCGCCGCCTCCCGGCGCGACGCCGCCCCGGCGGTTATGAACGCCGCTAATGAGCTGGCGGTCCGGGCGTTCCTGGACGGAAGGATTGGCTTTATGGACATCCCGGACATTGTGGACCGGGCCGTATCCGATTTCGGAAATCTCCCCGCGCGGACCGTGGAGGACATTTTGTCCGCCGACGCGCTGACGCGGGCATCGATCAAGGTGTGAATCCATGTATATCGTCATCGCAATCATCGCATTTGGAGTTTTGATCGCCATTCACGAGTTCGGCCATTTCATCGTGGCCAAGCTTTGCCATGTGAAGGTCAACGAATACTCCATCGGCATGGGCCCCGCCATCCTCAAAAAGCAGGGGAAGGAGACCCTCTACGCCTGGCGTCTTCTCCCCATCGGCGGCTACTGCGCCATGGAGGGGGAGGACGAGGACACCGGCGACGAGCGGGCCTTCACCCGCCAGAGCGCCTGGAAGCGCGTCCTCATTCTGGTGGCCGGCGCGGGAATGAACTTCCTCTTGGGGTTCCTCATCGTGCTCGTCATCTTCTCCCGCGCCGACGGCTTTTACACCAACGAGGTGACCCGGCTGGTGGACGGCTTCCAGTACGCAGACAACGGCATCGCCGTGGGGGACGAGATCCTCTCCATCGACGGCCACCGCGTGTTCACAAGTCAGGACTTCCTCACCTACATGTCCCGGGCCGGGGACACTGTGGACATGGTGGTCCGGCGGGACGGAGAGAAGCTCACCCTGCGAGGCTACGGTCTCAAGCCGGAGCAATATAACGGCGTTACCCAGTACGGCATCGCCTTCGGCGTGACGGAGGCCACCGCATGGCGGACGCTGAAATATTCCGCCTACACCGCCTATAATTTTGTGCGCATGGTGTGGATGGGCCTCTCGGACCTTGTCACCGGGGCCGTGGGCCTTAACGAGATGAGCGGCGTGGTGGGCATCGTGGACGTCATCAACGACGTGGGCCAGCAGACCCAGGCGCAGACCCAGTCCGTCTGGGCCGCCATTGAGGAGGTCATGTACCTGGTGGCCTTCATCGCCGTGAATCTGGCCGTCATGAACCTCCTGCCCATCCCGGCGCTGGACGGCGGGCGGATCTTCTTCATTTTCATCAACCTCATCGCCGAGAAGGTCTTTCGCAAAACCATTCCCGCCAAGTACGAGGGTTACGTCCACGCCGCCGGTATGGTCCTGCTCCTGGGCCTGATGGCGGTCATCCTGGTCAGCGATATTCTGAAGATCGTAAGGTAGAGCTATGTCAAAAGAGATAGAAGTTGGAAAAGTCAAGATCGGCGGCGGCGCGCCCGTCACCGTCCAGTCCATGTGCAACACGCCCACCGGGGACGTGGAGGCGACTGTCGCTCAGATAGCGCGCCTCGAGGACGCCGGATGCGACATCATTCGCGTGGCCGTGCCGGATATGGCGGCGGCGAGAGCCGTCGCGGCCATCAAAAAACGCATCCGCATCCCCCTGGTGGCGGATATCCATTTTGATTACAAACTGGCGCTGGCGGCGCTGGAGGGCGGCGTGGACAAGGTCCGCATCAACCCCGGCAACATCGGCGCCATGGACCGGGTCCGTGAGGTCGCCCGCCGGTGCGAGGAGCGCCGTGTCCCCATTCGGGTGGGCGTCAACTCCGGCTCCGTGGAGCGGGAGCTTCTGGCCAAATACGGCGGCCCCACCGCCGAGGCCTTGGTGGAAAGCGCCCTGGGCCATGTGCGCATTCTGGAGGACGTGGGCTTTTCGGACATCTGCATCTCCGTGAAATCCTCCTCCGTCCCCCGTACCGTGGAGGCGTACAGGCTCCTGCGCCAAAAATGCGATTACCCCCTGCACCTGGGCGTCACCGAGGCGGGGACGGCCTATCTTGGGACGGTCAACTCCGCCGTGGGCCTGGGGACTCTCCTCATGGAGGGCATCGGCGACACCGTCCGCGTCAGCCTCACCGCCGACCCGGTGAAGGAGGTGGAGGCCGGCATCGCCATTTTGAAGGCCGCCGGGAAGCGCTCCGGCGGCGTCCGGTTCGTCTCCTGTCCCACCTGCGGCCGGACGAAGATCGACCTCGTGGCCCTGGCCCGGGAGGTGGAGGAGCGCCTGCGCGGGTGTCCAAAGGACATCACCGTGGCCGTCATGGGCTGTGCCGTCAACGGGCCCGGGGAGGCCCGGGAGGCCGACTACGGCATCGCCGGCGGCGACGGCGAGGGGCTTTTGTTCAAAAAAGGCAAGATTGTGAAAAAACTGCCGTTCGCCGCGCTGGCCGACGGCCTTGTGGCAATGATCGAGGAGCAGGACAATGGCTGAGAGCGTGCCAATTTTACAGATGTTCCCGTGCCTTGCCTCCTGCGGCGCGCCGGAGGAGGCTTTGAGCGGCGCGGAGGTCACCTCCGCCGACGTGGACCGGACAAGCCGCGCCATGGACCTCTTCGTACGGTTTAAAAAGACCGTCCCACCGGTTTACATAACGATGATGGAGGGCCGCATCGCCTCGGATTTCGGCCTCTCCCGGGTAAAGCTGAGCCCCAGCTTCCCGGAGGACCGGGCCGCCGTCCGTGCCGCTAAGGAGACAAAGGCCGCACAGACCTCCGCCATTTTCGGGAAGGTCTACCGCTCCGACATCACCCCCATGCGGGACGTCACTCTGGAGACGGGCAAGGTCACCGTCACCGGCCAGGTCTTCGCCACGGACAGCCGGGAGATCAGAAGCGGCGCCTATGTGCTGAGCTTCGATATGACCGACGGCACCGGCTCTGTGCGCGTCAACAAGTTCATCCCCGATGAGCAGACGAAGAAAGCCGTCCAGGTCATCGAGCCCGGCATGTCTCTCACCGTCCAGGGGACCACCACCCTCAACCGCTTCGACAACGACCTGGTCATCGACCCGCGGGGCATCTGCACCGCCCCCGCCCGTGAGCCTAGACGGGACACGGCGGAGGAGAAGCGTGTGGAGCTCCACCTCCATACGAAAATGAGCGCCATGGACGCCCTCACGGACACCAAGGACGCGGTGAAGCGCGCCATTGCCTGGGGGCACCCGGCTATCGCCATCACCGACCACGGCGTGTGCCAGTCCTTCCCGGACGCCATGAAGGCCGCCGGGGACAAGATCAAGGTCATCTATGGCGTGGAAGGATATTATGTAAACGACGTGGACGACCGCGTGGCCTTTTTGGGCCCGGCGGACGCGCCGCTGGAAACGGACTTCGTGGCCTTCGATATCGAGACCACCGGCCTTGATAACCGCCGGGACCGGATCATCGAGATCGGCGCCGTGCGCTTTCACGAGGGACGGGAGACAGACCGCTTCCAGACCTTCGTGGATCCCAAAAGGCCCATCAGCGCCGAGAGCACTCAGCTCACCGGCATCACCGACGAGATGGTGGCCGGCGCGCCGGAGGAGGACCGGGCCGTCCGGGACTTCCTGGCTTTTGCCGGGGACGCGCCGCTGGTGGCCCACAACGCCAATTTTGACGTGGGCTTTATCGACGAGTGCTGCCGCCGGTGCGGCATCGAGGGATTCGAGCCCTCCTTCATCGACACCGTCACCATGTCCCAGGGCCTGCTCCCGGAACTCAAGAGCCACAAGCTGGACCTGGTGGCCGGGAAGCTGGGCCTGCCGGAATTTAACCACCACCGGGCCTCCGACGACGCGCTGACCTGCGGGCTCATCTTCGCCCGCCTTGCCGTGGAGCTTGCGGAAAAGGGCGTCACGCGCCTTTCCGAGATCAATGCCGCCCTGGCCCCCGCCCGCCGGGAGAGCGCCGCCCACCGGCGCATGAGGCCCCAGCACATCATCGTCCTGGCCAAAACCCAGGCGGGCATCAAGAATCTTTACAGGATCGTGACCAAGAGCCACCTGGAGCACTTAAAGCGCTATCCCATCATGCCCAAATCCCTGATCCAGGAGTACCGGGAGGGCCTGATCATCGGCTCGGCCTGCGAGGCAGGCGAGGTCTTCCAAACGATCATCGACCACAAGAGCCGCTTTGAGGAGCGGCGCGTCGCCGCCTTCTACGACTACCTGGAGATCCAGCCCGTGGCCAACAACATGTTCATGCTCCGGGGGGACAAGCCCCGGTGCAGGTCCGTGGAGGAGCTGCGGGACTTCAACCGCCGTGTGGTGGAGCTGGGGGATGAGCTGGGGAAGATGACCGTAGCCACCGGGGACGTCCATTTTCTGGACCCGGAGGACGAGATCTTCCGCCATGTGCTCCTGGTGGCCAAGGATTTCGAGGACGGGGACTGCGACATGCCCCTCTATTTCCGTTCCACCGACGAGATGCTGGAGGAGTTTTCCTATCTCGGCGAAGACCGCGCCCGTGAGGTCGTGGTCACCAACACCCAGGCCATCGCCGCCATGTGCGATGTCGTCCGCCCCCTGCCGCCGGCGGGGAAGCTCTATCCGCCGAAGATCGAGAACTCCGAACAGCAGCTCAAGGACCTGGTCTACAACCGGATGCACGAGCTCTACGGCGACACGCCGCCGGAGATCGTCACCAGCCGCGTGGAGCAGGAGCTTCACGACATCCTCTCCCGCCACTACGACGTCATCTACATGTCCGCCCAGAAGCTGGTGCAGAACTCCCTGGAGCACGGTTACCTCGTGGGTTCCCGGGGCTCCGTGGGCTCGTCCATCGTGGCGTTCCTCTCCGGCATCACGGAGGTCAACTCCCTCCCGCCCCATTACCGCTGCCCCAAATGCAAGCATACTGAGTTCGTCACCGACGGACAGTACGGCTGCGGCGCGGACATGCCGGACAAGCTCTGTCCCGTCTGCGGCGCGCCCTATGACAAGGACGGCTTCGATATCCCCTTTGAGACGTTCCTGGGCTTCGGCGGCGACAAGGTGCCGGATATCGACCTCAACTTCTCCGGCGAGTACCAGGCCAACGCCCACAAATACACCAACGAGCTCTTCGGCGCGGACCACGTCTTCCGGGCCGGTACCATCGGCACCGTGGCGGAAAAGACCGCCTACGGCTACGTGCTGAGATATCTGGAGAAGACCGGCAAGACCGCCAGCCGCGCCGAGGAGAACCGCCTGGCCCTGGGCTGTGTGGGCGTCAAGCGCACCACCGGCCAGCATCCGGGGGGTCTGGTGGTCATCCCGCAGGACATGGAGATCGCCGACTTCTGCCCGGCCCAGCACCCGGCGGACGACGAGGGCGCGGACATCATCACCACCCACTTTGAGTACCACTGTATGGAAGATAACCTCCTGAAGCTGGACGAGCTGGGCCACGATGACCCCACCATGATCCGTATGCTGGAGGACATGACGGGCCTCGATGCCAAGAAGATCAAGCTGGGCGACCCGGAGACCATGGGCATCTTCAAATCCGCCGCTCCTCTGGGCCTCACGGACGACGACCCCATCATCGGGAAAAACGGCACCATCGGGATCCCCGAAATGGGCACCGGCTTTACCCGCCAGGTCATTTTGGACATCAAGCCCGAGAACATGGACACGCTGATCCGCATCTCCGGCTACACCCACGGCACCGACGTGTGGCTGGGCAACGCCAAGGACCTCATCCTCAGCGGGACGGCCAAGGTCTCTGAGACGGTGGGATGCCGCGACGACATCATGCTCTATCTCATCTCCGTGGGCCTGGACCCGAAGCTGGCCTTCAAGATCATGGAGAACGTCCGTAAGGGCCGCGTCAAGAAGGGCGGCTTCCAGGAGGGCTGGGTAGAGACCATGAAGGAGCACGGCGTGCCCGACTGGTACATCGACTCTCTCGCCAAGATCGCCTACCTCTTCCCCAAGGCCCACGCGGTGGCCTACGTGATGATGGCCTTCCGCATCGCCTGGTTCAAGGTCCACAGGCCCCTGGAGTTTTACGCGGCGTACTTCTACCGCCGCAGCCAGAAGGGTAACTTCGATATCGAGCTCATGAGCACCGAGGAGCGATGCCTCGCCGCCATCAACGCTTTCAACAACAATCCCAAACCCACCGACAAGGACAAGGACATGTTTGTGACATTGGAGGCGTGCTGGGAGTTTTATAAGAGGGGATTTCATTTTTTACCCATTGACCTTTATAGGTCCGATGCGTTAAAATTTACGGTAGAGGACGGCGCCCTGCGTCCGCCTTTCGTAGCCATTTCAGGCCTTGGCGAATCGGCGGCGCTGGATCTTTATGAGCACGGCAGGGGAGGGCAGTTCGTCTCCGTGGAGGAGCTGTCCCTGAGCTGTCCCAAGGTCTCCAAGACGCACATCGAGGTCCTGAAAAACCTGGGCGCCCTGGGGGCCATGCCTGAGACAAGTCAGATAAGCCTTTTTTAAAAGAGGAGAGAGAGTACCATGAGCGAATTTGATCTGAGTAAGGTGATGAACGGCTGGACGCAGGAGGGCATCCTGGGCTCCGGCGCTTTCGGGACGGTGTATCTCGCCCGGAACACCGAGACCGGCGCTTTCAGCGCGGTGAAGGTCATCAAGACCCCGCCCGGCCGGGAGGCCGTGGACAACGCCCTGAAGCTCGGCATCGGCCAGGAGCTTCTGAGCACCTATTTTGGGAAATTTAAAAACGACCTCTCCTGGGAGCTGACCATGTATAAAACGGTGAAGTCCCAGCACTTGGAGACGGTGGAGGATATCATCACCGTGGACGCCGATGGACCCGGCTGGACGGGGTACATACGCAAGGGCATCTATACCCCCATGGCCGTCTACTTCGACAAGGCCCCCGCCACTCAGGAAGACGCGGCGCGCCTGGGCGTGGAGATTGCCTCCGCCCTGGACGCGCTCGCCCAGTACACCATGGTCCACGGGGAGGTCAAGCCCGAGAACATCTTCGTCAGCGACACCGGCGAGTTCGTCCTGGGCGACTACGGCGTCCGCCGGTGCCTGGAGAAGGCCGGGAGCGGCATCTTCAGCGCGGAGGAGGACGGCTTCGAGGCCCCGGAGGTGGGCCAGGACCGGCTCTACACCGCCCGGTCGGACATCTACTCCCTGGGCGCTCTCATGGCATACACCGCCAACGGCTGCCAGATGCCCCCCAACCGGGACCCCGGGGCCATCCGGGACCTGGACCCGGCCTTTGCCGCCATCATCAAAAAGACCATGGCCGCCGACCCCAAGGAGCGCTATCAGACGGCCATGCAGCTGAAGCTCGAGCTCCAGCGCCTGACGCTGGGCAAAAAGCCCCCTCGCCGCGCCATGGCGGCAGCCGCCGCTTTCGATGCCGTGAAGCGCAACGGCGGGGCGGCCATCACCTCCGGCGCCGTCATCACGGGCCGGGGCGTCACCCGCGAAAAGCCCGCCAAGGTCCCCGCCGGTGAAACGCCCTCCGGCAAGGCTTCCGCCTCCGGCAAACATGCCTCCGGCAGGACGGACACTGTGGAGGAAACCGCCCGCGCCGCGGCGGAGAATACGGAGGTCATGAAGCGCAAAAACGCCAAGGCCGGCGCCGTGGTGGCCCTGGCTGCCGCGCTCCTCGTTCTGGCGGTGGTGCTCCTAGTCATGGTGCCCTGGAGGACCGGCGGCCCGGTGGAGACCATCCCCGTCAAGACCTCCGGCCATGACACCTCCGGTCCCGCCGGCAGTCCCTCCGACTCCGCCGCCTCTCAGCCTGTGCCCTCGGAGACGGATGCCAGCGAACCTCCCTCTACGCAGACGGAGCCCCCGGCCACGGAAACGGAGCCTCCCACCACGGAGACCACGCCCCCGACCACGGAGCCGCCTGCCACGGAGACGACGCCTCCCGCGACGAACCCGCCTGAGACGAACCCTCCTGAGACGAACCCTCCTGAGACTACGCCTCCTGAGACGAAGCCCCAGCCCACCAAGAACGATATCCTCTTCCCCTCGGATACCGAGCTCATCACAAGGGAGTTCCTGGAGACCAAGACCCGGGACGAGATCAGCTTCATTTTTAACGAGATGTACGCCCGCCACGGCTATATTTTCAAGGAGGGCGGAGCGTTTGCCGAATATTTTGAGACGCAGAAATGGTATAAGCCGGTGACCACCAGCCAGACCAAGGTCACAGACCAGTTCTCAGACATCGAGTGGCAGAATTTTGTCACCATCACCAACTATCAGAAGGAGATGGGCTGGCGCGACTCCTCTTTCACCGTCCCCACCAGGCCCACGGAGCCGCCCACCACCGAACCTCCCACTACGGAACCCCCTGCCACGGAGCCGCCCGCTACTGAACCTCCAGCCACGGAACCCCCTGTTACCGAGCCACCTGCCACGGAGCCCCCCGCGACAAAGCCGGAGGAGGTCGAGTACGTCTACCCCTCGGACAAGCAGGTCATCACCCGTGAGGAGCTGGAAGCGATGGACAAGGACACGGTGAACGTGGTCCTCAACGAGATCTACGCCCGCCACGGCTACATCTTCTCCAACCAGGGACTCAAGGAGTATTTTGAGGCTCAGCCCTGGTACGCCGGGGTGACCAACAACGCCGAAAGCGTTACGTTCATGTTCAACGAAACGGAGAAGCAGAACGTCAGCATCCTCTACGCCTACCAGCGTGAGAAGGGCTGGAGGAATTGACCGCGATCATCGGGCGGGTCCTTGACGACCCGCCCGATCCAAACCGTCAGACCATTTCCACAAGTCTCACAGGCCCCTAAGGCCCCGCTTGACGCGGATGGCGTGGACGGGGCACATCTCCTGACAGCAGAAGCAGGAGATACAGCCCTTTTTGGGCATCCCGGCCTTTTTGTCCACGACCTTGATAATCTTCTGGGGACAGCTCTCGGCGCACTTGCCGCAGCCCACGCACTTGGACCTGTCCACCTTGGGATAGGAGCGCAGGAGGTTGTCCAGCACAAATTCCGCCGGCTTGCGCAGGAGCCTGGGCACCGAGTCCTCAAACCCGGTGCTCTTCACCGCGTCGGGCAGCCTGAAAGCGGGGGAGCAGGGAGTAAGCTCGTCGCCGGTGACGTCGATCTCCTCCGGCCACAGGCCCATGGCCCGGGCGGCCCTCAGATGGGGCATCTCCTCCGGGTCGAGGCCCATGAACCGCACCGCCGTCACATCCAGGGCGTAGACGTTCCTGGCGCACAGCGTAACGCCCGTGTGCCGCACCGTGCCGCCGCCGGGGCCGTTGCCCTCCATGGAGTCCACGGCGTCCAGAAGCGTCACATTCGGCCGCACCGTCTCGCAAAGCTCGCAGAGCATGTGGACAAAGTCCTCCGTTTTGGGGTAGCGCCGGTGCATGTCCGGCTTTTGAAGGCCGGGGATGGTGCCGAAAAGGTTCTTGACGCCGATGGACACGGTGGTCATGGCGTGGGTCTTGAGCTTGGGGAGGTTGATGATGTAGTCGGCTTTCGTCACGGCGGAGATGAGGTTGAAGCTCTTCACCGTAAAGCCCTCCCTGGTGGGTACCCGCTCATAGGTGAAGTCGCGGTTGAGATACTCCTCGATCCCCGGTACCCGCAGGCCCGAGGCACCGTAGACCGTGCGCATGTACTCGGCGGTGAAGAGTCCGCCGGAGCTGTCCGCCACCACAATCTTCTCGATCCCGCGCTCGCGCAGCCACCGGATCACCGTCTTCAAAACAGCGGGGTTGGTGGTGACGCCCGCCTCCGGCTTTTTGCCGTAGAGGAGGTTGGGCTTTAAGAGCACCGTCATGGACGGGGCCAGATCTCCCGCCACCTTCAAGGCCTCGAAATGCCGGCAAACGGCATCGTATACGTCCCGCTCCTCATAGGACGGGGTTTTAACAACATGGACCATAGGATCCCTCCAAGCTTTTTTTCTCATCATACCAGACGTTTGGACGGATTGCAATAAATCGATCGATTTTTGTAAGGAATTGCTTATGGAGTTGAAGCTATGCGCCCCCTGCCTTTTCGGCCTGGAGGGGCCTTTGGGCAACGAGCTGCGGCACATGGGCCTGCGGGACGTGCGCGGCGAGAACGGCCGCGTCTTTTTCGCCGGGACCGAGACGGACATGGCCCGCGCCAACCTCAAAAGCCGCTTTGCCGAGCGGATCCTCATCGAGATGGGCCGCTTCCCGGCAAAAACCTTTGACGGGCTTTTTGAGGGAACCCGAAGCCTCCCCTGGGAGTGGTTCATCCCCAAGACCGGCGCTTTCCCGGTGAAAGGGTGGAGCCTGGAGTCACAGCTCCACTCCGTGCCGGACTGTCAGGCCATTGTAAAGAAAGCTGTCAGCGCCCGCCTGGGGACCAGATACGGCCTTACCTGGCTGCCCGAGACAGGGGAGACGTACCAGATCCAGTTCTCCCTCCTGAAGGACGAGGCGGTGCTGTTCCTGGACACCTCCGGCACGGGCCTCCACAAGCGTGGCTACCGCCCCGCCCAGGTCACCGCCCCCATCCGGGAGACGCTGGCCGCGGCGCTGGTGGACATCGCCGGCTACCGGGGGAGAGGCGACTTCTGCGACCCCTTCTGCGGCAGCGGCACCGTCGTTATCGAGGCCGCCCTGGCCGCCAAAAACCGCGCCCCGGGCCTTGCCCGTGCCTTTGCCGCCGAGCGGTGGCGGGGCCTCAACGTCAACTGGAACGCCCTCCGGGAGGAGGCCCGCGCCAAAGAATTTGACCGCGATTACCGCATTTTCGCCTCCGACATCGACGAGAAAGCCGTCTCCATCGCCCGCCAGAACGCCAAACGCGCCGGTGTGGACGGCATCATCACCTTCGAGGTCCAGGACGCCGCCAAATTCTCCCGCCGGACCGACGCCGGCATCATCGTCACCAATCCCCCTTACGGCGAGCGGCTGGGCGACCTCCGGGCGGCCCAGCGCACCGTCCGGGCCTTCGGCGAGGCCATGAAAAATGCCCCCAACTGGCAGGTCAACATCATCTCCTCCGACGAGGAGCTGGAGAAGTCTTTCGGCCGCCGCGCCGCCAAGGTGAGAAAGCTCTATAACGGCATGATCCGGTGCGGCTATTACATGTTCAAATAAGGATCATACTAATATCCAATTAAAACAAGCCATTCGCGACGGTCTTTTTCGCGTCATGCGGCGTCAGCCGCCTTGGAAATACCAATGGGTATTTCCTGCGGCGTCTTCCTTGCCTGACACGAAAAATCCTCGCCGCTCGGTGTCTTCTTTTAAATGGATATTAGTATAAGAGGGGAAAGAGAGACATGAAGCACCTTTTTATCGTGAACCCCGTCGCCGGGGGCAAGCAGAACGACAAGTCCAGGCTCCGGGAGCAGATCGCGTCCCTCATGGACAAACGCGGGGAGAACTATGAGATTTACGAGACGGTGGGCGTCATGGACGCCGCCGAGAAGGTCAAGCGGGAGGCCATCCGTGGGGAGGAGCTGCGGGTCTACGCCTGCGGCGGGGACGGTACGCTCTCCGAGTGCGCCCACGGCGCGGCGGGGTACCGCAACGCGGCGGTGACCCATTACCCCTGCGGCACCGGCAACGACTTCGTGCGCATGTTCGGACCGGACGCGGCCCTGTTCGGCGACCTGGAGGCGCTGGTGGACGGCGCCGTGGGCCCCATGGACATCATCGACGTCAACGGCCGCAAGTGCCTGAACATCGCCTCCGTGGGCATCGACGCCCGGGTGGGCATCGACGTCCATAAGTATTCTCAGCTGCCCGTCATCGGCGGGGCAGGGGGATACGTCATCTCCCTGCTGGTCAACGTCATCAAGGGCATCAACAAGCACTACACCGTCACCACCGACGAGGGGAGCACGACGGGTAAATTCGCCCTCATCTGCGCCTGCAACGGCCAGTATTACGGCGGCGGCTTTCATCCCACCGGTACCGCCACGCCGGAGGACGGCGTCCTCGACATGCTCATCGTCAAAAAGGTGAGCCGTTTCACTCTGGCGCGGCTTTTGAAATATTACGCCTCCGGGCGGTATGCCGATTACCCCGAGTACATACGCTATGAGGCGGGCCGCCACCTGAAGATCGAGGACGAGAAAGAGTTTTCCGTCAGCATCGACGGCGAGGCCCTCTACACCAAACGCGCCGTTTTCAAGCTCATCCCCGGCGGCGTCAACTTCATCTACCCCAAGGGCTGCCGAAAGGTCAGAGAAATCGTCAAAATAGAGACGGCATCCGTTTAAAAGACCTTTGAATATGTGCATAATGACTATTGCCTAATTGGCCCATTTGCGTTAAACTATAGACAAATTAGCACTCGGACCAAAAGAGTGCTAAACCCTGCAAGGTTCAATCAACTATGGATATAGGAGGCAAAACCAGCATGAAGCTCAAACCGTTGGCAGACAGAGTCATCATCAAGCGCGTTCCGGCTGAGGAGACCACCAAGTCCGGTCTCATCCTCACCAGCTCCGCCCAGGAGAAGCCCCAGGTCTACGAGGTCGTGGCCGTTGGCCCCGGCGGGTTCATCGACGGCAACGAGGTGGAGATGGAGGTCGAGGTCGGCGACAAGGTCATCACCGGCAAGTACACCGGCACCGACGTGAAGTTCGAGGGCGAGGAGTACACCATCGTCAAGCAGAGCGAGATCCTTGCCGTCGTGGAGTAATCAAGGAGGTAATACGATATGTCCAAAATGATCGTCTACGGCGAGGAAGCCCGCCGCAATCTGGAGGCCGGCGTCAACAAGCTGGCCGATACCGTGAAGCTCACCATCGGCCCCAAGGGCCGCAACGTCGTCCTCGACAAGAAGTTCGGCTCCCCGCTGATCACCAACGACGGCGTCACCATCGCCAAGGAGATCGAGCTGGAGGACCCCTTTGAGAACATGGGCGCGCAGCTGGTGAAGGAGGTCGCTTCCAAGACCAACGACGTGGCCGGCGACGGCACCACCACCGCCACCGTTCTCGCCCAGGCCATGATCCATGAGGGCATCAAGAATGTGGCCGCCGGGGCCAACCCCATGGTCATGAAGCGCGGCATCCAGAAGGCCGTGGAGGCCGCTGTTAACGAGATCCGCGCCAACTCCCAGCACGTCTCCGGCACCGAGGACATCGCCCGCGTCGGCACCGTCTCCTCCGGCGAGGAGACCATCGGCCGGCTCATCGCCGAGGCCATGGAAAAGGTGGGCCAGAACGGCGTCATCACCGTGGAGGAGTCCAAGACCGCCGAGACCTATTCCGAGGTTGTCGAGGGCATGCAGTTCGACCGCGGCTACATCACCCCCTACATGGTCACCGATACCGACAAGATGGAGGCCGTCTACGACGAGCCCCTGATCCTCATCACCGACAAGAAGATCTCCAACATCCAGGAGGTCCTGCCGCTTCTGGAGCAGGTCATCCAGGCCGGCAAGAAGCTGGTCATCATCGCCGAGGACGTGGAGGGCGAGGCCCTCGCCACCCTCATTCTCAACAAGATCCGCGGCACCTTCAACTGCCTGTGCGTCAAGGCCCCCGGCTTCGGCGACCGCCGCAAGGAGATGCTCCGCGACATCGCCGTCCTCACCGGCGGCGAGGTCATCTCCTCCGAGCTGGGCATGGAGCTGAAGGACGCCACCCTCAATATGCTGGGCAGCGCCCGCCAGGTCAAGTCCACCAAGGAGAACACCATCATCGTGGACGGCGCCGGCGACAAGGCCGAGATCGCCGCCAGGGTTGCTCAGATCAAGAACGAGTACGAGGTCTCCACCTCCGACTATGACCGGGAGAAGCTCCAGGAGCGCCTTGCCAAGCTGGCCGGCGGCGTAGCCGTCATCAAGGTCGGCGCCGCCACCGAGACGGAGATGAAGGACAAGAAGCTGCGCATCGAGGACGCCCTGAACGCCACCCGCGCCGCGGTGGAGGAGGGCATCGTCGCCGGCGGCGGCACCGCCTACGTGGTCGCCTCCAAGGCCGTGGCCAAGCTTTTGAAGACCGTCCACGGCGACGAGAAGACCGGCGTAGCCATGATCGCCAAGGCCCTGGAGGCCCCCATCAAGCAGATCGCCGCCAACGCAGGGCTGGAGGGCGCCGTCATCCTCAACAACGTCAAGTCCTCCAAGTCCGCCACCTACGGCTTCAACGCCGCCACCGAGGAGTATGTGGACATGATCTCCGCCGGCGTCGTGGACCCCACCAAGGTCTGCCGCTCCGCTCTGGAGAACGCCGCCTCCATCGCCTCCATCGTCCTCACCACCGAGTCCCTGGTCGCCGACAAGCCCGAGCCCCCCGCTCCGGCCGCCGCTCCCAGCCCCGACATGGGCGGGATGTATTAAAATAAAAAAGCCCCTTCGGGGGCTTTTTTTGTTCCCCCGTCCACACGCTCTTCGCCCTCCGGATACCTGTATTATACTAATATCTAATTAAAACAAGCCATTCGCGACGGTCTTTTTCGCGTCATGCGGCGTCAGCCGCCTTGGAAATACCAAAGGGTATTCCCTGCGGCGTCTTCCTTGCCTGACGCGAAAAATCCTCGCCGCTCGGTGTCTTCTTTTAATTGGATATTAGTATTATACCACAAATTACGCAATTTGTCAAGTATTTTTTAAGTATAACCGAAGCATTTCGCGTTTTTTCAGGGGCGGCAAAAAAATCTCTTTTTCGTCAGAGTTGTTCGTTTTCGACTTGACGGACACAAGATGTTGGGGGTATAATCGGGATAGGACAAGGGCCCGGCGGGGCGGGGGAGAGAGCGGCGCGCCGCCCGGTCCCGCGCCCCTATATGAAAGCCGGCCGGCGCCGACCGGCTATTTAAAGCTTATGCCGGGGGCCCGAGGGGTGCCACCGGGGAGGGACAGGTTATGGTCAAGATCGCGCCCAGCATTTTAGCCGCCGATTTTGTAAAACTCGGCGAGGAACTCCGCAGCATCGAATCCGCCGATATGCTCCATTTTGACGTGATGGACGGGGTCTTCGTGCCCAATTTATCCTTCGGCCTGCCGGTCATCAAGTGCGTGCGGGCGTTCACGAAGCTCCCGCTGGACGTGCATCTGATGATCACGCGGCCCCTGAACCTTGTGGAAAAATTTATCGACAAGGGCGCCGACACCGTCACCTTCCACCTGGAGGCCGACGAGCCGGAGAGAGTACTGGAGGCGCTGAAGCTTATCCGCGCCCGGGGGAAGAAGGCCGGCCTGTCCGTCAAGCCCGCCACGCCTGTCTCCATGCTGACGCCCTACGCCGAGCTTCTGGACAACATCCTCATCATGTCCGTGGAGCCCGGCTTTGGCGGCCAGAGCTTCATGGACGGGTCCCTCCGGAAGATTGAGGAGGCCCGCGCCCTGGCCGACGCCGTGGGCCGGGGGTGCGAGGTGGAGGTGGACGGCGGCATCAACCGCCTGACGGCCCGCGCCTGTGAGAGCGCGGGAGCCACCGTGCTGGTCGCCGGGAGCGACGTCTTCAAGGCCGCCGACAGGGCTGCCGAGATCCGGGAATTGAGAGGTAACTGACATGAGCTTTTTCCCCTCCGCTCTGGACGAGCTGGTCGAAAAATTCGCCTCCCTGCCGGGGATCGGCCTCAAATCCGCCCAGCGGTTGGCTTTCCATATCCTGGCCCTCCCGGAGGAGGACGCCAGGAGCTTTGCCGCCGCCATTGTCAATGCCCGGGAGAACGTCCACACCTGCCCCATCTGCCAGAACCTCACCGACCGGGAGGAGTGCGACATCTGCCGCTCCGACCTGCGGGACGGCTCCGTCATCTGCGTGGTGGCGAGCCCCAAGGACGTGGCGGCCATCGAGCGCGCCAACGAGTATAAGGGCCGCTACCACGTGCTCCACGGCGTCATCTCGCCCCTCAACCGCATCGGCCCCGACGACATCCGCATCAAGGAGCTGGTCAGCCGCGTGGCGGACGGGGAGGTGCGGGAGGTCATCATGGCCATGAACCCGGACACGGAGGGGGAGACCACCGCCAAGTACATCTCCCGCCTTCTGAAGCCCTTTGGCGTGAAGGTCACGCGCCTTGCCTACGGCATCCCCGTGGGCGCGAGTTTGGAGTTTGCCGACGACGCCACGTTGATGTGCGCGCTGGAGGGACGGCAGGAGATCTGAGGTCAAATCCTACAATTTTTTCTGTTTTTCCCGCCGCTCATGCGGTATTTTGTCGCTTGCTTTTTCTCCCCTCAGGGTGTAAACTAGGTTACCCTGAAGGGAGAGATTTTTTATGGTCATGCTCATCGAGCTCTCTATCGCCATGTTCGGCGGACTTTTGATGTCCCGCCTTGCCAAAAAGCTGAACCTCCCCGCCGTGACGGCGTATCTGGTGGCCGGCGTCCTGCTGGGGCCCTTCTGCCTAGGACTTTTGGGCGTCCGGGGCCTGGGCTTTACCACCATGGAGGAGGTCAAGACCCTGGACCTCATCTCCCAGGTGGCGCTGGGTTTCATCGCTTTCACCATCGGCAACGAGTTCCGCCTGGACCAGCTCAAGCACATGGGCAAGCAAGCCATCACCGTTGGTATCCTCCAGGCCGTCTTCACCACGGTGCTGGTGGACCTGGGCCTTGTGGCGCTCCACTTCATTAAGCCCAGCCTCATCTCCGTCTCCTCCGCCATTACCTTGGGCGCGATCGCCTCCGCCACGGCCCCGGCGGCCACGCTGATGGTGGTGCGCCAGTATAAGGCCAAGGGCCCGCTGACGAAGCTCCTGTTGCTGGTGGTGGCCATCGACGACGCGGTGGGCCTGGTGCTCTTCTCCGCCTCCTTCGGCGTCGCCCAGGCGCTGGAGGCCGGGGCCATGGACATCACCTCCATCCTCCTGGAGCCCGTCATCGAGATCGTCCTCTCGCTCCTCTTAGGCGGCGTCGCCGGGTGGCTCCTTCACCGGATCGAGAAATATTTCCACTCCCGCTCCAAGCGCCTGACCCTCTCCATCGCCTGCGTCTTCCTCACCGCCGGCCTGTCCATGGCGGAATTTGAGGTGGGCGGCGTGAAGATCGGCTTCAGCCTCCTGCTGGTGTGCATGATGGCCGGGACGGTCTTCTGCAACATCTGCGACTTCTCCCAGGAGCTCATGGGTCGTCTGGACGACTGGACCGCGCCGGTGTTCGTGCTCTTCTTCGTCCTCTCCGGCGCGGAGCTGGATCTGGGGATTCTCTCCAATCCGCTGGTCTTGCTGGTGGGCGTGGTGTACATCGTCCTGCGCTCGGCGGGCAAGTACTTCGGCGCTTACTCCAGCTGCGCCATGACCCACTGCAATAAGGAGATCACCAAATACATCGGCATCACCCTCCTGCCCCAGGCCGGTGTGGCCCTGGGCATGGCCTTGACGGCCCAGCAGCTGTCCGACGGGTCCGTGGTCCGCAACGTGGTGCTCTTCTCCGTCCTGGTCTACGAGCTGGTAGGCCCCGCCCTTACCAAGCGCGCTCTCACCGCCGCCGGCGAGATCCAGTCCGAGGGCCGCACAACCGCCCGCCGCCGCAACACCCCCGCCGAGCTCTTCCACCTGGGCCACCACAAGCCGGAGGACGGTCCGAAATCCTGACCCGCCTGCAAATCAATCCCCCTTCCGCCCGAAGGGGGATTTTTCTATAAAAAACTGTGACCAATCGGGAAAAACCGTTACATGTAAGGTGAGGGCCCTCGCATAGAAAGGAGGCGGTGAGATGGAGGACGAGAGGATCCTGGAGCTCTTTGAGGCACGGGATCAGGCGGCGATCCGGGAGGTCCAGGAGAAGTACGGGCGGTACTGCGCCAGGATCGCCTTGAACCTGCTCCGGGACCCCAGGGACGCGGAGGAGTGTGTCCAGGACGCCCTGACCGGCGCATGGAACGCCATCCCGCCTGAGAGGCCCCGCGTTTTGCAGGCGTATCTCGGCAAGCTGACCCGCAGCGCCGCCCTCAACCGGCTCCGGGCGCGGCTTACGCAAAAGCGGGGCGGGGGAGAACTCCCCGCGTCCCTGGAGGAGCTGGAGGAGTGCATCCCCGACCGGGCGCGGGTGGAGGACAGGCTGGAGGCCCGGGAGCTGGCCCAGGCTGTCAACGCCTTTCTGGACGGCCTCCCGGAGAATGACCGCCGGATCTTTCCCAGGCGTTACTGGTACTTCGACGACGTGAAGTCCATCGCCGCCCGTTTCGGGTTCACTCAGAGCAAGGTAAAAATGACATTGAAGCGCCGCCGGGACGAGCTGGCAAAGGCGCTTCGGAAAGAGGGGTATATTGTATGAAAGCTGATTTGCTGATCGACGCCATCGGCGAGGCCCGGGAAGAGTACATCCTGGACGCCGAGACGTCCGAAAGAAGAAGGAGGGTTTGGCCGGCCTTGACCGCCGCTGCGGCGTGTCTGGCGGTGATTATCGGGACGCTGGCCTGGTCGGGGGTCCTGCGGGGACCGGGGGACTATGAGCTATCGGCGCGGTCACAAAACGTGCGGGTCTTTGAACTGCGTAAGCCGCCGGAGGTGGGCCACAACGTCTACAGCCTCATTCCGTTGACGCAGGAGCAGATTTTCACCGAGTGGGACACCGCCATCTTCCGGGGGACCGTCACGGACATCCGGAACATCGAGGTGGACATGAACGGCGAGAGCTTCTACTGGTCCCTAATCTCCGTAGAGGTAAAGAGCGTTCTGCGCGGCGATCTTCAACCGGGTGACACGGCGGTGATCCGCGCCGAGACGCCCCTCGGCAGCGATGACTGGGTGGAGGACCAGGAGGTGGTGAGCCGGATCCGCGTGGGGGCGGAGGGCGTCTTTATGCCCCAGGTCTACGACAGCGAGAGCCTGTTCGGCGCTAACGGCGCGTGGCTGTGTCTTCAGGACATTGCGCCCTATGGCTTTCCCGACGGCGTCCGCTGGCTCTTCCTAGATACGCCGGAGGGCCTCGCCTTTGACCGCCCGTCCTTCCCCTCCGCCTCCGGGGCTCAAACTCTGGAGGACATCGAGGCGTACATCGGGAGGATGCTGGAGCGGACCGCCTGACAAAAAATCAATACCCTCTTGACAAGGCTAGTCTAATGCGTTAGACTAGCCTTGTCTAATAGATTAGACAAGGAGGCGGAGCTATGGAGACACCGAAAATTTTTGAGAGCGAATACCGCTTTTGTCTGATCCTCTGGCGAGAGGAGCCCATCGCCAGCGCGGAGCTGGCAAGAAAATGCCGGGAGGAGCTGGGCTGGAGCCGCACCACCACCTATACGGTGATCAAGAGGCTTTCTGACCGGGGCGTGGTGAGAAACGAAAACGGCCTTGTGACAAGCCTCGTCTCCAAGGAGCAGGTCCAGCGGGCGCAGATGGACGAGATGATGGAAAAGACCTTCGAGGGGTCCGTCCCGGCCTTTTTGGCGGCGTTTGCCGGGAGGGTAGCGCTGACGGAGGAGCAGATCGCCGCAATTCGGCGGATCATCGGGAGGTGAGCGCATGAGCCCGGGAGAGATGTTTCTGCGGCTTGTGAACCGTTCCCTTGCCGCCTCGTGGCTGGTGCTGGCGGTGCTTGCGCTGCGCCTTATTATGCGGAAAGCGCCCCGCCGCGTCCTCTGCCTTTTGTGGGCGGTGGTCGCGGTAAGGCTTCTGCTGCCCGTGTCCGTTGAAAGCCCGGTAAGCCTTGTACCCAGCGCCGAGACTTTCCCGGTGGAACAGCTCTATTCCTCCGACCGGGTGACCGCTGAGGACAAGGACGGTATGCACCTGGACACCGGCCTTGACGCCCTCGATGGGGAAAAGCTGGACGAGGCCCTGATGCCGGGGACGGCCGACATGGTCTGGCTCAGAAGCGAGATGCTGGGCCTTCTATGGATCGCAGGCGTGGTGGGGCTTCTCGTTTACGGCCTGGTGAGCACTCTGAGACTGCGGCGGCGGGTGTCCACGGCCGTGCTTTCGGAGCCGGGGGTCCGGCGGTCGGAGAACGTGGAGACCCCCTTTGTGATGGGCTTTCTCCGCCCGGTCATCTACCTGCCCTTTGCCATGAGAGAGGAGGACCTCCCCGGCGTCCTGGCCCATGAACGTGCCCACATCGCGAGAGGGGACCACATCCGGAAGCTCCTGGGCTTCCTGCTCCTTTCGGTCTACTGGTTTGACCCGCTCCTTTGGCTGGCCTGGGTCCTCTTCTGCCGGGACCTGGAGCTTGCCTGCGATGAGCGCGTCACGCGGGGGATGGGGCTTGCGGAGCGTCAAAGCTACGCCGAGGCGCTTCTCAATTGCGCGGTCCGTAAAAGCACCTTCACGACCCCGCTGGCCTTTGGCGAGGTAGGGGTCAAGCAGAGGGTCAGGGCGATCATGAACGCGAAAAAGCCCACACGTTGGCTCGTGCTCCTGACCGCCCTCGCCGTAGCCGTATCGGCGGTGTGCTTCCTCACAGACCCCGTCCGGCCGAAGCCGGAGCAGAATCACGATACAAGAGGGGTATACGGCTTCGCGGTTTTGGAGAAAAAGTAGGGCAGTCCTTTTTTGGACGTATTCTCCCGCCCTCGCGCATATACTCTCCAAGTGGGGGTGAGGGCGTGAAGGCGAGGAGGCTGGCGGTGAATACGGCGGTGCTGACGGCGGCGTCGCTGTTGACACAGGCACTGGGGCTGTGGTTCCAGTCGGTGATGTCCCGGCGCATGGGCGCGGTGGGGCTGGGGCTCATGGGGCTCATCAGCTCCGTGGGGTCCCTGGCGGCGACCTTCGCCATCTCCGGCATCCGCTTTGCCACCACGCGCCTGGTGGCGGAGGAGATGGGCCTGGGGCGGGAGCGGCGCATCCCCGGCATCCTGGCCCGGTGCCTTCTCTACGCCGCCGTGTGCGGATGTATGGCGGGACTGGCGCTCTACGCCTCGGCGCAGTTCGTGGCGGCGCGGCTCCTCACGGACGTGCGGGCCGCCGCGGCTTTGCGGATCCTGGCGTTGGGGATGCCCTTCCTCTCCGCCGGGGCGGTGCTGGGCGGGTACTTCACCGGCACCTGCCGCGCGGGAATGGCCTTGGGCGGGTCCGTCACCGAGGAGGTGGGCCGGGTGGCGGTGACGCTCCTGCTGCTCACGGTGCTGGACAGCACGGACCCACGCGTCACCTGCGCCGCCGCGGCGGCGGGGAGCGCGGCGGGGGAAGCGCTGTCCCTGGCGGTGCTGGTGGTCCTCTATCTCATCGACCCGCGCCGGCCCAGAGGGGGAGGGGAGCGCGTCACCGGACAGTACCGGCGGATCGTGGGTGTGTCCGTGCCCCTGGCATTCACCGCCTACGCCCGTGTGGCGCTGAAGACCCTCCAGCAGCTGCTCATCCCCGTGGGCCTTACCCGGTCCGGGGCCTCGGCGGAGAAGGCGCTGGCCGGGTACGGCACCGTCCGGGGTATGGCCATGCCGGTCATCACCTTCCCCATGGTGCTATTTGCCTCCGTCTCCGAGCTCATCGTCCCGGAGCTCACCGAGGAGCAGGTCCGTGGCAACGACGGGACCATCCGCCGCTCGGCTCACGCGCTTTTGAGCCTGACGCTGGCGCTGTCCGCCGCCGCGTCGTTTTTCACACTCTTTTTCTCCAAAAAACTGGGGCTGGCGCTCTTTGACAGCCTGGACGCGGGGCGGTATATCGCCATGCTCTCGCCCCTCATGCCGGTGATGTTTCTCGACAACGTCACCGACGGGATGCTCCGGGGGTTAGGGGAGCAGGTGTACACCATGGGCCTCAACCTGGCCGATTCGCTCCTTTCGACCCTGGCTATGTGGTTCATCCTGCCGCGCTTCGCCCTGGATGGCTATATCGCCATTTTGTATGTCTCGGAGATCGTCAATTTCTCCCTGAGCCTCCGGCGCCTCACGGCGGTTCTAAAGGGGGAGCGGCGGCTTAAACAGGAAAAAATTTAAAATTTTATGGATTTTTCTCTTGACAAGCTCGATAATCGAGGTTATAATGGCTTCATTACCTCGATATTCGAGTTTTATTTTTGACCGGCAATCTCGAATATCGAGGAAGAATTGAAAAAGGGGTGGTCGGATGCCCAGATTGAAATTCCAGACGCTGACGGAGCAGATGTTCTACGCGCTTTTGTGCCTTAAGGAGGAGCGGTGCGGGACGGACATTCTGGATCTGGTCCCGGCGATGACGGGCGGGCAGGTGAGCATCGGGTCCGGGACGCTCTACACGCTCCTGGAGCAGTTCCTGGACGCGGGGATGATCCGGGAGACGATGGTGGAGGGCCGCCGGCGCAGCTACGTCCTCACGGACGCGGGCAGGGAGATGTTAAAGAGGGAAGTGGACCGCCTCCGCCGCCAGACGGAGGACTACGAAAGATTTTTTGTCAGGGAGGGCTTACTGTGAAAACAAATACCGAGCAGAAAACATAGAGCAGGCCAGAAAAAAGGCATAGCAAAGCAAGCCCCCAGTGGG
>CANROC010000007.1 GCA_947632175.1 uncultured Oscillospiraceae bacterium
TCCGGGATCCCCGGAGGAGGAGGGGGAACCCACACGGGAACCCCCTCACATAACAGGGAAAAGCGGGTTGCAACTCTTGAAATTGGGTTCTACCTTATAATAGGGAAAAATGCTGGTAATATCTGGAAATTGCGGCTGGCAGAAATTGGATGTAACTTTTGGTAAAAACTGGAATTTTGTCCATCCGGCCGAAAATTCCAGTTTCTACCAATTTTGCCAGAAAATGGTAGAAATTTCCCGATCCGAAAATGGACCCAATTTCTGGCAATACTTCCAGTAACTGGAATATTCCCTGTTATTTCCAGCTATGGGAGAAATTGCCCTATTTTCCGGTTATTTCCAGCCGTTTTCCGACGCTCCGAGGTTTTTCCAGTTTCTGGCAATTTATGGGAGAAATTTCCAGCGCCCTGGAGTATGGCAAAAATGGGATTAGAACTTGACGTATTGCTAGTAGCATAGTCCAGGGCAAAACAAAAGGCACGTCGTGTATTGCTACACGACGTGCCGTATATATGTAAACACTTTTCAATAGGCAAGTGGTATAAGCCTTTTTGCTGGTTTAGCAATACCAGCTTTTTAGCAATTTTCAGCTCAGAACTATACGTGTAGCACGATATTCCATCAATTCACGTGCCATTTCATTTGTTACAATTCCAGCCTCTATCGAAGCGTCCAGCAAAAGATAAATATCACTTTCTTTCTGGTAAGTCTTTTTGCTAATTTTGTACAGCTTGCCAGACAGATTGTAGCGTTCAATCATAGAGTTATACAGCCAAATGACGTGTCCAATACGCATATCATCTAGCGTTTTGTCAAAACGTCTTACACAATTTCGCTTGTCTCTCTCCGGGTTGTGCTCTGGCAGTTTCTTGAATTCCCTTGCATCATAGGTAGAAATAGGCGCATCATAACTAGCAGTATCACTATTGTTTTCCCGTGTATTGCAAAATGGAACAATTATTATATGCGTTGTTTGCTCAGACCATGGTAAAATTGTGCTTTTGCTTTCCACACTGCCAGTGCTGGAAAATGTTACTCTAATTTGACCAGCTGACAAGTCAGAAGGCGTTTTTTGCTCTTGCGTATAAATCGCATCACTTTCAAACACAATAGGTTTATATACAACTCTTGACCTGACACCAGCTTTTCCCCCTGTTTCTACTTTCCATCGCTCTGTTCCAGGAAAATTAGCTTTAATCATCTTTACTTGAATTGCCTTCCGGATATTGGAAATATCAGACTTGCCAGTCATTTCTTTAATTTTGCTTTCCCCATTGCCAGCTAAATACAGCAAACATACCTGTTTTTGAATAGGCGTCAATTTAAGTGCATCAATGAGGCCTAACAAATGAGTCACTTTATCCCATTCCTCACGCGTTAAGGCTGTATTTTCTGCATCTTTTGACGCTAAATATTCTGAAACAAGATACGTCCATTCCGTATCCGCCAACGATACCGTACCATCGGAGCGTGAAACACGTTGCGCTGTTCTTTTGTCAAGCAAAAGATAGGACTTTCTTTCATATGGAAAAGAATCTTCCCAAAAATTGTCCAGGGAAACATAGGTTGTTTTGCTATTTGCGCGCGCTCCCCTAAACGAATCAATGATTTTTCCTATGCTTTTGTAAAGAAATTGCACAAGTGTTATTTCCTCGGTTTCTTCCGTATCTGCCACAACGCCAGACTGAGACAAGTTCTGCAGGTCAGAAACACCTAAATTCTTGTCTTTCGTCTTGTAAATCACAGCGTCTTTCTTGACAGGTATAGGTTCATTTGTCCATCCGAGAGAAAATTCAGGGGCTTTACTTGTCATAGGCATAGGGAAAATGCAATTTCTGGACTGATCCTCACGCTCACGAAAGTCACGGTAATTCTTGACATACCACCAGAAACACATATAGCAGTCTTGCAATACGTCAAGTGCCTTCCCTGTATTTTCAGACCTGCCATTTTTGGTATGTCTTGTCAAGTCGCCAGTTTTTTTGTCCTTCAAATAGTAGTCAGAAGGCTCAATAACCTGCAACCTGTCAAGTTTTGATAGGGTTTCTGCTAGTTCATTGTAAAGCAATCTAACAGAATTGTTTTCCAGCCTCTTTTTCAAGGCATTAAAGACTACTTTACGGCAAACAATAATAGCCCATTTGTCCGGTATACGTCCATACAGAAAACTAAATTTGTCAATCTCTTGAACAATTTCAGCAATTGACAAGCTGGTAATATATGGTATGCCAGCGTCAATGATGCTTTCATACTCGCTAGCAGAAATGATAATATTGCTTGCATCAATGCTAGCGGGGACGTCGATATACGAGAATGCACCTGCTCTAACAGGCATTTTCTTTCCTCTTTTCATGTAAATTTGCCTTTTTACTTGTCATGTCAAAAGAGGCATAAAAATTACATGGGGCAATTTTCCCACTGAAAATTCCGTAAAGTATATGACTTGCCAGTAAACAAGTGTTTTTCAAGGTTCATTCGCCGTTTCTCTAGCAATTCTTTCAATTTTGCTAGATTGGATTGAAATTGGCGGGCATAGCAAAATGTGACATATTTCTAACTTGCGTTAAAAAATGCAATTTTACTTCCCTTCCTGACCATAGACCCCTGTTTTCTTGCCTACGTTTTCCGCGGGGACCATGATACCATTATACCAGATTTTTTGGGGGTTGCAACCCACAAAATATATCTGAACACTTTCTTAATAACATTGTTAAATTTTTAACAAGTCGGCCGGATCGGCATTTTTTGAAGTTATACCTAAATTATTATACCATACCACAATTGTAGTTGTAACTCAAATTGTCCAGGTTTTTAAGTTGCAATTTTGCGCTATGCAACTTAAAATATTTTCAGTTTGGTACTACAATTGTAACACAACCGGGCTATTTTTGGGCTCAAAATGCCATGGAATCGCCAGGCGGGTCCAAGTCACTTCCCCCCACTCTCACCCCCAAAAATCTCACTTTCACCATCTAAAACCCAAGCTCCCGCCCCGAAATTCAAGATTCCCGCAAGCCACGACAGTCATCCCAATTCCTCTTGAAAGTCATTGCTGGTGTCGCTGCTGATCTCTCGCACACTCCGTGGTCTTCCTGGTCATCGGATTTCTGGATTTGGCTGGCATCTGGTTATCTCAAAATGTCCTGGTTGATCGAAAACCTCCCCTGGGGAATTCCCCGGAAGACGACTTAGTCCACGAAATTCCGCGCACCGTTCATCGCCATGCTTCGCGAATTCCGATTATATACGCTATTCTCCGAGTAGCAAACCTATTGAAGAAACGCACAGAAGCAGGGGAGAGCTGACCAGATGGAATTCTGGACAAAAAGATACCCCTCCACGCAAAATGACACACCCGACACCGTGGATACAAACCAGCGAGAATGTCAAATATATTTTACATTTCACCTATGATTTTCAAAAGTTGGTCTTGACATAATATAATGGTATCGTGTATAATAGTGGCACAGGATCAGTAACGACCTATTGAAAGGAGCAACAGTCATGGGAAAGGTAATCACTCTCAACCCACGCGAAATCCGTACAGACACCAGGGAGCTTCGTACCGGCCTGATTCAGCCTGCGGAATTCATGCATGAACGTATCACCGTAGACGACCACGCAGCCGAACCGATCAAGAGCGTAGAGGATATTGACCGTATCTGTCAGTTCCTCATCAGTAATGGTCGTTACCGTGACAACATGCTCTTCGTGGTTGGCATCAACTTTGGTCTCCGTGTAAGTGACCTCCGTTCGCTCCGCTTCAGCGATCTGATCGATGAGAGCTTCACATTCCGTACCAGCTTCTCTCTTATTGAGAAGAAGACGGAGAACACCAGAAAGCATAAGAGAAATCGCTACATCACCATTAACAACGCAGTCATCGAAGCAGTCACCCTGTACCTGGAGAATACTCCTGGCGTCACCTTGGACGACTACCTGTTTCGTACAGATGGCAATCGAGGCAAAAATTCCGGAGAGCCTCTTCACCGTAACAGCATCGATAAGATATTGAAAGGAATCGCAAAGGACTGTGGCCTGAACATCCACATGAGCACTCATACGCTCCGTAAGACATTCGCGTATCACCAGATGGCGATGAGTGGCAATGACCCGCGTAAGCTCCTTCTTCTTCAGAAGATGTTCGGCCACTCGTCCTCTGCTATGACTCTTGAATACATCGGTATCACTGGAGAAGAGATTGCGGATGCATACTGCTCTCTCAACCTTGGTTCTTCAAGAGGAAGCTATTCTTCGTATAGCGTTCTCAGTGAAGCAGTGTAAGGAAGTACCGATCCTGTTGAAAGGAGGAAAGAAAGCAATGATACCACTAACCGCAATTGAACGCGAAACCATACTTAACTACAACACAGCCGAAGATCTCGGCAATGTGTACACCTGCGATCGTTCACTTATCAACAAGGTCACCAAAGCACTCGGAGAGTGGGGCGACGTTATCCAGGTCCTCTCACTTGATGAGGAGGAGGGCTGTGCAGAGTTCCTTCTGCCCAAGAAGTGGATTGGCGTGAAGATACCACGTCGTCTCACTGATGAACAGAAGAAAGAGATTACTGCCAGACTTCAGAAGAAGAAAGCCCTCGTAGACGAAAATACTCATTAAATCACCTCCTGTTTCAGGTCCTATTTTCAATAGGTTTATTGTGAGCCGAATAACTACCTTCCTGTAACAGGACCTCTTGAAAAGAACCAGCAGCAGGAGAGGTACTCATCCGCCTCTACTTCTCCTTTGAAGAAACGGATCAAAAATCGGAAACGAAATTTTCAAAAATCTCGAAAAATTTTTTGATTCAAATACCCCTCTTTCAGTCCGATTGAACGGACTGAAAAATCCCGGAAAACGACCCCTCATTTCACAGGTTTTGAAAAGTGTGAAATGGGGGTCTGGGAAGCCTTGTCTCCCAAGGTCTCCGAGACCCCCCTCTCTATATTAACAGATATTTTTAGTTAGTTCATGAAGATTATTCTTCCTGAGGTTTTCTGAGATACAGACAGTCTGAGCTTTTTCCTATTGAAAGAAGGAAGAAGCACGAAAGAGGAAAAGGAGCAGACAGGGAAAACGAAACTCGAGGGGAGAATCCTGATTATTTTCAAAAGGAGACAGTCTGGAGTTTATTTTTCTTTTCTATTTTTAGAAAGACGCAGGAAAAAGCGAAGAGAAAAGGGAATAAGAAACACGCAGGAAAATAAGAAAAAAGAAGAAAAAAGAACAGAAAACCGAAGCAAATGAGTTAAAAATTCAGGAAAATGAAATAACTCACATTTTCGCCGTAGCATGGTCCGTGCAGGACCAGGCCTGGGCAGCACCACCAAAGGAGGTACACAACTTTGCAGAAGTTCAGAATCGTAGACGCCCGCATGGGGCGAGGGAAGACGACAGCGGCGATCCGCTACATGCAGGAGCACGAGGAGACGCCGTTCGTTTACGTTACGCCGTACCGGAGTGAGACGGAGAAGGTATGTATCGCGTGCGGATTTGACGAGCCGGATTCCCGTTCTCATTCTCAACAGGAGGAGTTCAGGAAGCTTGTTGGTGAAGGGAAGAGCATATGCATCACGCATTCATTATTTTCGCGCCTGTCACAGGACACACTTTCGATGCTGAGGATCGGCGGCTATAGTTTAATCATCGATGAGTCCTTCGATGCGATAGAGACTATCCCAGCGAGGAAATCAGACATAGAGTTACTGATGAAATATATCATGACGCCGGATGACTCAGGGCTCCTCACCTGGGACCCAACCTACAGCGAGTACCGGGGGAGGTTTCAGGGATACAAGGAGTACTGCGAGAAGAGGGAGCTGTACCTGTATAATGGGTACCTGTATCGCGTACTGAATCCTTCTCTTTTCGAGAGGTTCCGTGAAGTCTACATCCTGACGTACGAATTCATGGGCAGTCTGCTGGAGGCCGTGCTCCAACTGCGCGGGTACGACACCAGGTACCAGATTATCGGGATTGAGTACGATGAGGAAGGGCCGTACTTTTCGGACGAACCTGACGACCCTCCGCCGATCGACTACTTTGACCTGATCCACATCATAGGAGACGGGTGGAAGGACGAGGAGTACGGGGACTGGAATTTTCGGTGCGGAAAAGACAGCATCTTCTCCACGACATGGTTTTACAAGAAATCGAGGAATCAGATCGATGTGGCTCTTGCCAGGAAGAGGCTTGGGCAGGTTATGAGGATGATTCCGGAGGCGAGGGCAAAGGACCGGCTCTGGACTTCTTTCAAGAGCGACCTCCCGAAATTCATGGATTCCAGCAACCGTTATCTCTCATCCTTCGCTCCAATCAACATGAGAGCGACGAACGATTTTCGTGGGGCATATGTTGTGGCTTACATGGCGAACCGCTATATAAATCCGAATGTTGTGAAGTTTCTTGATGCGTATGGCATCCAGGTGAACAGCACCCAGTACGCGCTGACAGAGATGCTTCAGTTCATCTGGAGGTCCAGGATACGGGACGGGAAAGAGATCTATCTCTACCTCCCTGCGAAGCGTATGCGCACATTGCTCAAAAGGTGGATGGGCAGACTAGCCCAGGGTTCGGCACTTTGATGGGTTGTTCTTTTTACGCAGACATAGTATAATGGTGTCGTGGATTAGTGGAGGTGATACGATGACGGACACGATGTTTAGTGACGACCAGTACTGGATGCTTGAGGAAGGGTTCGGACCTCTTGCCGAGGACGACTCTGACGAACGTATTTCTATAGTGGTAGAGGCACGACGACGTGAGTGGTATGAAGCATGGAGCACATACCTGTACGAATTCAACAACGACCAATAATCTGAATGAGGTGAATGACATGCCAAAGGCAACGACCTGTCAAAGGTTCGTGTACAAAATCAAAAGCTCGAGGCTCAGGAAGGCGAAATGGAATCTGACGCTTCCATTGCCAGAAGCCCGGCGAAACGAGGAAATCATCTCACTTGCGGACAGCCAGATTCTGCGATGGCTGGATGAGCTGAACAAGGTTGGCGACGCGGACGCCAAGGCGAGGGAGATCAAGGCGAAAATCAAGGCAATCAGAAAGGGACCGACAAACGCCAACAACAGGCGAAAGATTCGTTCTCTATATGCTGAACTGGACCGAATACAGTTCAAGCCTGATTACGTCGAAGTGGTCTTCGAGAAGGACAAGGACTTCTGGCGAGCCTGTAAGGGGTTCAAGATCAACGGGGTGAAGTACCAGAGGCTCCTTGGTACAAACGGAGGAGTGAAGCAGCGGACGATTGTGTTCCTCGCTGAGAGGCATATTGAAGAGATTCGCCGCCGCATCAACAACGGACGCGATGAGAATAAGGAACTTGTGCCTGCGAAGTTGGAGGCTTACAGAGCACTGACCTGTTCTGCGTCCATTCCGGTATCGACCCCGAATGGTGTCATTGTGGTGAATGACTGCGAGACGAAATTTCGTGCGGATGTCGTTTACGTGGATGACAGTAACGACGGCGAGCCGCTTGTGACTCCGGCAAAGGACCAGGAGATCACGTTGGATGAGTCGGATGGGTATGGCATCATGTTGCCGAGTCTCGCCGCCAGGTGGGGGCGGGAACTGGGTCTGGACTACATGCCGTCCGGAGTGAACACCCGTTTTGCGTGGGAGAAGGGAATGGTGTTCACATTCGACTTTCTGGAGTTCGCCGAGAAGGTGGCCGGAAAGTATATCGTCAAGGACGCTTGGGGTGTTGATCGTGACGTGAGGGAGGCAGAGCTGATTCTCACAACGTCGATGCTGAAGCTGTATGATTCGTATCCAAGCTGGGAAGCGTACTACGAAAATTGCGTACGGAACAAGTACACGTTTGGAATCACCAAGGCTTGTCCGAAAGAGCTTGAGTCGGCGCGCGATTTGAACTACCAGTTCATTCAGCCGTACACTCTGAGTGAGGAGGATATCGATGTTCTCATCAAGCCGACGATGGATGAGATTTCGGATATCATCGAGGAGGACTGGAGGAAGACCATTCTGTATCTCCACGGGGTCAACCTGAATGAGAACAACGTGGAGAGCATCACGGATGACTGGGCGAAGGCGATTATGATTGAGCCTGGTCTGATGAATGATTCGTATGTGCAGAGCAAGGTCTACCATATGATTCGGAATCGTATTAACGAGGCGAAGATCGGGGTCCTGAAGGTGCATGGGAACTATTCAATTGTCTGCGGAGATCCATACTCATTATGCCAATCAATATTTTGCCTGCCTGTAACTGGAATTTTGAAGAGTGGAGAAGTGTACAACAAATACTGGTCAGATAGGCATGTTAGTGACGTAATTTGCTATAGGGCTCCAATGAGCATCCTCGAGAATTGCGTCCACAAAAGGATTAACGATTCTGAAGACGCAGATCATTGGTATAGATACATGACAACATGCACGTTATTTAACTCTTGGGATACAAGTGCGAACGCTCTGAATGGAATGGATGAACCGCCTCGTCCCTGCCGCCAGTGATGGCGGTACGCAAATCGGGTGAAGCCGACACGTGCGGCGTGTGGCAGAAATGCTGCTAACGGTGGAACTCTCTTTTCAATAGGAGACAATACCGTGCCAAGCCTTCTGGAAACAGGAGGAAGGTGTAACGACTACGGCATACTGGCTAAGTCTTCGTATATGCCTATGAAGCCGACTTCGATATGACAGTATCGATTAGCGCCCGGGACCTCTCTGAGGTCATGAGATAGTCTACTCCCCATCGAGAGGTGGGGTATCAAGGAAGGACGGGGACCTTGTTATGCTTACGGATGACGAGATTCTCGTTGGGCGACATGAGGAGCTTCCAGCACTTGTATGTTTGCAAAAGAGAGCAAACAAGAAGTATGTTACAGAAGATGACCTTGCTAGCTCAAACGTCAGCAGCTTTGGAGACGATATTGGCCGGGTAACTAACCGGGTTACATCTATGTATGAAGTTATGAGTCATTTTGAGAAAGATAGCAAGGAATATGAGGAATTGAGATATCGGATCAGAACTGGGCAGAACTATCAACAGAATTGCATCATGTAATGGTGCCCCCATGTGGCGACATGTGGGTGCAAATGCGGTTAACCTGCAAATGCAGGGTGTGGCGAAAGCTGCTAACCGGGAACGCTAAGTGCGCAAGCATATGCCAATCCGGTGCCAAGCCAGGACTGCGAGGTCCTGGAAGGTCCATCGACCAGAACATACCATCTCTCTGAGATGATGAAGTTCGTACCTCTCAGGCGCAATTCCGGAGAGGGAAGTGCCGCACAAGTCTCGTACTTGGTGATATGGTCAATACCCCTACGAAATATCGGGAAACCGAGGGTTCGTTATAGCGACAAAGCAAAAGGCATTATCTCCAAACCGATGCCTATTGAATGGTACAACAGACACTCCGTCCTCGAAATGGAGGAGGGTGAGAAGAAATCGCTGTATCTCTCAATCCTTGCTGATAAGAAGCCCAGGTTCATGATTTACATCTACCCTGAGATTAACCAGCGGTATCAGGAATACATTCGCAACACAGACAAGAAATGTGAACGCGCTTTCAACATCACAATCGACGAACTGTTCGCCAAGCCGCAGAACGAACTCACGCAGGAACAGGCGGCATTTATAGATGACTACTACAGGAAGATGCCGGTAGGAATTTCTGACTGTACGATGAATATCATCTGCCGCAAGTTCGAGGATAAGTTCGACGGCTGGCTCGCCAAGCGCAGGAAAGAGAAGCAGTTCAACTACCACATTTTAAGGAGCGATGCGGAGTACACACCACAGCAGTACAATCAGATTAAACGGCTGTACGAAGATTACGTAAGGCGAACCAAGGACTACATGGTCTACGCAAAACGTGAACGCGTAGACACAGACGACGCCGTAGATGTTATCAGTTCTCTCGATATAGAATTTCGTAACGCCTGCGACCTCATCTGCAGTAACGCAAAATCCCTCTGCAACATTCTGTTGGACATCTGCTACGAGAAAGGTAGCAACAAGCGATTCGTATGGGCACTGTGCGGCAAGGAGATTATTGATAATCTTCTACAGCGGAACGGCCACACAATCTCATTCCCTGTACAGGATCCCGAAGGCGACTTCGAGTTTGCTGGCAAACGGTTCCGTATGACAACGAAAACCTTGGAGGTATAAGGTCATGGCAATCATTTTGAACGAACGTGAATACGCCGAGAACATTATAGAGACTAAGGACCTCGGCAAATCTCCTGTTGATTCATTGAGCAAGGTAGCCCGTTATTATCTCCAGTGTAACGGTTACCGCAAGTCAGAAGTAAGGCGCAAGATTGAGGAGTTGCTGATAGCGTCGAACCCAGGCGTGATTCTGGTCAAGTGGTCGGACACACTTGATAAGATTGCGAAGAATGCTGACAAGTACAAGCTCATAGAGATTGACGGTATTCCCATCACACAGGCAGAGGTTGACGCAATCAAGAAGCTTGGTAAACGGCAGGATGAGAGACTCGCGTTCTCTCTCCTGTGCGTAGCCAAGTATTGGGACAGGGTTTCGGACGACAACAATCATTGGGTCAACACGAACGACGGCGACCTGATGAGAATGGCGAATGTTAGCACTACGGCTGCTCGACAGAATCAGATGGTACACAGATTGGTCAGTGCCAACATGATTCAGCTGAGCAAGCGGGTTGATAATCTCAACATGCAGGTCATGTACATCAATGATGACAGTCCTGTAGTTGTCAAGATCTATGACTACCGCAATCTTGGCAACCAGTACCTCATGCTAAGAGGAGACAGGTACTTCATGTGTGAGAACTGCGGGATTTGCGTAAAACGGAACAGCAACTCGCAGAAGTATTGTAAGCAGTGTGCGACGGAATTCTACATCAAGAAGTCTGTAGAATCGGTAATGAAACAGAGGGTGAACGCTTGATAAAGCGACGTCGAAGTTGAATATTTTGCTCGATGTTTGAAAATAGACGCCATCGGTTTCACCCACTAAATAGCGGGCAGGAATCGAGGGCGTGAGATTTTGCTTTATATGAAGAGAAAGTAACACTTTTGTGCGTATTTCTTTTCTATTTTCAATAGAAAGGTTGAATGAAATTGATTGCAGTATCACAAGAAGAGAAGATGGCGGTCTTGGAGATGTACCCGAAGGTATACTTCGTGAGGACGATGAAGCAGAAGAGCAAGAGGCATCATTACTTCATGGAGGAGCAGGAGGACGCGATGCAGCTTCTGCGGTATCTCCGTGGTGAGGTGTCCGAACCTGTGCGCAAACATAGGGGGCACGAGTGGAATGGAGCTAACTAAGCTACCAAATGAGTCTGACTTTCAGTATCACAAGCGGCTGATACAGGGGAAGCTCGTTGACAAGACGCTCGATTATGACTACGCCGAACTTTCAAAATACGTCTACGGTCAGGAGTTCAGTTCCGACTTCACGCGGCGTATGATGTACGGCTCCCTCAAGACTCTTGAATGTCTCGACGCAGAGAGACAGACGCAAACTCAGGACAACGCTCTTACCGAGCTGGACCAGAAGAGAATCGAGCTTCAAAAGGAAAAGCAGAAGCTGAGCGATATGCGGAAATCTTACAATGCCATTGTCCGTGGGAGAGCGAGACAGGAAGAGCTGAATGAGATTATTAAAGAAGCGGTTGCCGCAAAGGAGCCAATTGTTGTCGGACAGAAACATGAGCCTCACAGTGGTTATGGCACAGACCTGCTGGTCAGTCTCAATGACATTCACTACGGAGCTTTCAGCGTGAATGCCTGGAACGTATACAGCTCAGAAGTCTTCGTGAATATGATCCGGGACTATCTTACTCAGATTATCAACATCGCAGACAGGCACAAGTGCGAGAATGTGTATGTCTGGATGAACGGCGACGCCATCGCCGGAAATATCCATAAGACAATCGCAATCACCAATAGAGAGAACGTTATTGAGCAAATTGTGGGAGTTTCTGAAGTAATCTCATGGTTTTTGACAGAATTATCCACAGTTTTCAAGAATGTCTACTACCTGTCGGTCGCGGGCAATCACAGCCGGATTGACAAGGAGAAGGACGCGCTGAAGGACGAACGGCTGGACGACCTGATCGGGTGGTACTTGGAGGCGCGACTTCAGAATCTGGACAACGTCCGAATCAACGCTGGTGAGAAGATTGACACTACGATGTACAAGGTGAAAATTCGTGGGAAGACCTATGTTGGCGTACATGGCGATTATGATGATTCGCCGACCAAGCTTGCTGCTCTGAAGACCATGGCGGATGATGACGTATACGCAATCCTGCTTGGTCACAAACACCACAACAAGACCGACGTCCTAAATGGTGTCAAGATCATTATGGCTGGCAGTTTCCTTGGAATGGATGACTTCTGCATTACGCGGAGGATCTACGGGAAACCGGAGCAGCTGGTGTCTGTTGTTTCAGAAGATGGGATCGTGTGTAACTACGATATCCAGCTTTCTGACAACGACGTATGAATTTGTATCTAGCGAGAAGAATGCACGGGATTGGTGCACTCATTTCGTGAATGATAGATGTCGTGCGGACTTGCTACCCGCATTAGCGATAT
Organism: uncultured Oscillospiraceae bacterium; assembly: GCA_947632175.1. Taxonomy (GTDB): domain Bacteria; phylum Bacillota; class Clostridia; order Oscillospirales; family Oscillospiraceae; genus RUG626. The sequence continues at coordinate 12,571 of CANROC010000007.1, forward strand.
CGAGCCTACTGGGAGGCTCAGCCGGACGCGGGAATCTCAGACAATCCATAGTGGCCAGGTTGATGTAGCAGAGTCTCCCTGGCTGCTGATTTCGTACAGAACCATGCACGCCTCCTGACAGTGCGCAACCCGCATGGTCTTTTTAAACCGGCACGCCTCTCAACGATGCGGACCACGCCGGGATTTTTGAGGAGTGGCTGGTGCACAAGTCACTCCTCCCACAAAATGAAAGGAAGGTAAAGAATTATGAAAGTATCACAGAGTATGCTTGTCGACCAGATGAAGGAGAAGTATGGATACACGAAGGTGTCTTCCAACGAATTTCTCAACAACCTGAAGGAGATCATCACCGAGAATCTTGAGAGTGGTAATGACGTACAGTTCGTGGGGTTCTGCACGTTTGGTATCAAGACGCTCGGTTCTCGCACGTCTATTCATCCGATTACAAGAGAGAAGTACATTACAGAGCCTCATCCTGTTCCGAAGCTCATCCCTGGCAAGATGATTAAGGACGCCGTCAAAATTTACGCAGATAATAAGAAGCGTGGGATCTGATGGCTAGTTCTCAGAGATTAAAGAAAGCGCCGAGGAATGAGCCTGACATCCCAACAGGGGAACATCCAAAGTATATCTGCATCCGTTGTGGCAAGGCGTTCACAAAAGCCGATGGTAATTTTCCGGTTTCGCACACTCATATGTACAGGCAGATAGGCAGATTGCCGTGGTGCAATGACTGCGTTGACGCAATGTATACTGAGTACTTTAATCGCTACGAGAATAAGCGCAAGGCCGTTCGCAGAATGTGTATGAAGTTTGACCTGTATTACAGTGATGCTATGTTTGACATGGCGGAGAAGCTGGCTGGTGACAGGTCAATCATCAGAGCATATCTGAGCAAGATTAATATCAACCGTTTTCTCGACTACTCCTTCGACAATACGCTGTCCGATGAAATGAAGGCGGACGAAGATGCGAAGGAAGAGGCGGCTCGCATTCTGAGAGAGCGCAAGGAGCTTGAAAATCGGCAGGCTCAGTTAGACTCTGAGTCTGCTATGATTGATAAGCATCTTGAGAACGTGGATGCAGAAGCGGAGGCGTTGAGCCAAGTGCCTGATGATATCAAACGATTCTGGGGACCTGGGTATGAGGCGTCTATGTACTGGGAGCTTGAGGACAGGCTCAATTTCTGGAAGAGTCAGTATCCGGAAGGGTATAAGTTTGACGTTGGAGAGCTTGCTCTTCTTCGACAGATTTGCGGACTCGAAATCGACAGCAACCATGACAGGGCGGCTGGAAGGCCGTCTGATAAGAGCGCAAACATGCTTAACACATTGATTGGTTCTCTAAAGCTGAAACCAGTTCAGAAGAAGGACGAGGTTGACGCCGAGATTGATGGGACGCCTCTTGGCGTGTACATCCAGATGTGGGAACAGCGTAAGCCATTGCCGGAGATTGATGAGAAGTACAAAGATATCAACGGGAACATCAAGAACATCTACACGTGGTTCTATGGAGCTGCGTCTAAGATGGTCGGTCTGAAGAATGCGTACTGCAGGATGTTTGAGGATGCTCTTGAGAAATGGAGGGTACAGCGTCCTGATATCGACCAGGTAGACGATGACTCTGCGATCGATGAGTATTTCAGTAGTCATGGCGGTGATGATTGATGGCTACACTGAATGACAAGAACATTCGCAGAAGGCGTGTAATGGAAGGAGCTGCTGAATGGGCTGCCTTCTATCGTGCGAATATTGATATCTTTGTGCGCGACTATCTTCAGCTAGACTTTCTAAAGTGGTTCCAGTATATGCTGCTCGCCATGATGAATGACTCCACAAATTTTGTGTGGATTGCAGCTCGTGGCATGGGTAAGTCTTTTCTCATTGCAATATTCGCATGTGTGAGATGTATTCTGTATCCTGGCACCAAGGTTATTCTCACTGCTGGCAAACGCAGTCAAAGCATCAATGTGCTTGAGAAGATACAGACTGAGCTAATACCTAAGTCTATAACATTGAAGGCGGAAATCGACATGAGGGCGTCTAAGTTCAGTGGACAGGACGCCAAGATATGTTTCAAGAATGGGTCATACATTAAAGTAGTTACTGCTGCTGACAGCGCTCGAAGCAACAGAGCTAACATACTGATCGTGGACGAGTTCAGAATGATTAAGAAAGATATTGTCGATACCGTACTTAGAAAGTTCTTAACCAGTAGACGCATGCCTCCTTACAAAGATCTTACTGAGGCAGAGCGCAGTGCTGAGTACGCGAAGGAGCCGAACATGACAGAATACCTGTCTTCCGCATACTACAAGGACCACTGGTCTTATGCGAAGACTGTGGACTCATTCAAGTCGATGTTATCTGAGAAGTCTTCCAGCTTTGTATGTTCGTTGCCATACCAGCTTTCTATTAAAGAAGGTCTGCTTTTCCCGGAGGATATCCAAGACGAGATGATGGAGAGCGATTTCAACGAGATCAAGTTCTCTATGGAGCTTGGCGCTATGTTCTGGGGTGGCGAGGATGGAGCATTCTTCGACTTTGGTTCTGTATCAAAGAACAGAAAGATTCCGTATCCAATGTTGCCAGGAAGGCTGGCATCAAAGCTTGGAAATAGTAAGAAGGTAGCTATACCAAAGAAACAAAATGGCGAGAAGCGAATCTTGTCTATTGACGTTGCTCTTATGTCAAGTAAGAAGAACAACAACGATGCATCCGCTCTATTCATCAATCAGATGATACCGAATAAGGTTGGAAGGTACGTCAACAATATCGTGTACACAGACTGTTTTGAAGGTATGGTTACGCAGGACCAGGCGTTGCTTGTTAGACGTTTGTTCGACGAGTATCAATGCGACTATCTTGTGTTGGACTGTCAGGGTGTTGGCATGGGGATTGCGGATCTTCTCATAAGAGACATGGTAGATCCTGAGACAGGAGAGTTATATCCAGCTATCAATTATTGTAATAATAAGGAGATGGCTGATAGATGTACTGTTCCTGGCGCAGAGAAAGTCATATACGCAATTAAGGCATCCGCTCAGTTCAACTCTGATTGCGCCGTTCTTCTTCGCGAGGGGTTCCGCAGTGGTAAGATCCGCCTGCTCGATACTGAGCTTGATGGGGAGGATTACATGTCTAGTCTTCCTGGATGGGGATCTCTGAATCCGCAGGAACATCTCGATCTGCAGATGCCGTATATCAATACAACTCTGCTTATAAACGAATTGGTTAACCTGCAGCATGACGAGACAAACGGCAAAGTCAAGATTTTTGAAAAGAGCAATATGCGTAAGGATAGGTTCTCAAGTCTTAGCTACAACTACTACGTCGCTCTTGAGATAGAACGCAAAACAATGAGGCGTAACAACTTCGGCGGAAATGATGTGCTTAGTAATTTTGTCATCAAACCACCAAGGTCGGCTAACCGCAACAGTCCATTATCATCATTAGGAAGGGGGTGGGACCGTGGAAGATACTACTGAGAAAGTAGAACAAAATCGTAATTCTGTATATAACTATGAGGCGTTTCGTAGAGTAATGAGCATGCCGGGTGGACGTGACAGGTTCCAGGTGCTGGCGAAGCAGATCTATCGAGACCTGAACAACACGTCTCTTACCATTACTCCGTCCTTCAACAGGTATACTAAAGAAGAAATCAATACGTACATGCAGAACCCGTACCAATATCGCAAGCAGCTTAGAGCGGCGGCGATCTATCTGTACGGAGTCAGCCCGCATTTCAGGCGACTTATCCAGTATTTCGTTTCCCTGTCCGACCTGGCGTACGTGGTTAGTCCGATTAATATTGACCCGCTGTCTACCAATCCGAGGAGCATTCAGCGGAATTACCGCAAGGTTTTACAGACGATGACGAACATGCACGTCAAGAATCAGTTCCCGAAAATTATGACCGTGTGTTTTCGTGAGGACGTATTCTATGGGACAATCATTGAGACGACGGATGATGTGGCGATTATGCAGCTCCCTTCTGACTATTGCGCAATCTCGTCTATTGAAGGTGGGGTATTCAACGTAACGTTCGACTTCTCGTACTTTTCCGCACGGGAAGGATTGCTTGAATACTACCCGGCTGAATTTACGACGATGTACAACGCGTATAAGAAAGACTCGCAGAACATGCGTTGGCAGGAATTGCCGTCTCCAAATTCGTTCGCATTAAAGATTAACGACGATATCATTGAGTACGAACTTCCGCCTTTTGCTGGGATTTTCCGTGATATCTATGACTTGGAGGACTATCGCAACCTCAAGCTGACCAAGACTGCTCTTGAGAATTATGCTGTTCTTGTCATGACTCTAGGAGTCAATGAGAATGGTGAGTGGCAGTTCCCGCTTGAGATGGCAAGAGACTTCTGGTCCAACCTGGACGCGATTCTGCCGGAGGAGATTGGTTCGATTCTGACGCCGATGCCCGTTGAGAAAATTTCGTTCGAGCGGACGCACACCGGAGACACGAATAACGTAGCGGATTCTGAGGAGTCTCTGTTCACCAGTGCTGGCGTATCCAGCCTGCTGTTCAACAACCCGAATGCTTCTGCTAACGCACTTTCGCTCTCCATTAAGGTAGACCAAGGGATGACCTACAAGCTTGTGAAGAGTATCGAGATGGTTATCAACCGCTATATTCAGGCACAATCTTACGGAAAGAATTTCAAAGTGGGGTTCCTTGACGTTTCTCCTTTCAATAGGAAAGAGATGGGCGACCAGTATCTGAAGGCGTTGAACCTTGGACTCCCGATGATTTCTCATTACGCAGCTTCGCAAGGTCTGCCTCAGAATGAGCTTGACTCAATGGCGTTCCTTGAGAATGAAGTATTACTCCTGCCGCAGAAGCTTCAGCCTCTGCAGAGCGCTGCTACTTCTTCTTCCTCAACAGGAGAGGGAGATGGAGAGCCTGGCGCTCCTGAGAAGGATATTGGCGAAGTCTCTGATAAGCGGGAAAAGAATTCGGAGGCTGAGTGATGAGTAAGATTCCTTTGTTCATTTACGTCTTCAATAAGGAAGACAGCGACGCGATGAAGAACGCAGGCTACAGGATGATCCAGTCGAACGACGACATGGGCGTCTACGTCTTCGAAAATCGAAGCGAGCTTGAGTTCTCCTGCAACGTGAAGCACTACTACTCGAACGTTCTAACGTTCGGGAAATGATTCTGTGCCCGGCAGTTAGCTTTGAATAACCGCTGGGTATTTCCATATCGAGGTGATTTTGTGGGCAAGGTCCAGATGCTGACGTATAGTTCCGCCATCAAAGACTTAGTTGAAGTCAACGAGTCATTCAGCTCATGCAAACTCTCGATCTGCTATACCGGCTTAAACAGGAACGGATCTTCTATTTCAAAAGAAGCTATCGAACGAGCGATCCCTACAATCTATAACTGCCCCATAGTAGCGAATTATGACGTCTACTCCAACGTAATTGGTGGCCATGATGTTGAGGTGATAACTGACGATGCAGGCGATGTCAAGTTAGTGAACTTAACTAGCGCCATAGGCGTTGTGCCAACTGGGGCAAATGTCTTTTGGGAGACGAAAGTCGATAACGGCGTAGAGCACGAGTATCTCTGCGCAGAAGCCATCCTGTGGAAGCGTTCACCTGCTTACCAAAAAGTTGCGGAAGACGGGGTGACGAATCAGAGCATGGAGATCTCCGTGAACGAGGGGACTTTGAAGGAGGGCGTCTTTGATATTGCGGCTTTTGAGTTTAACGCATTCTGTCTTTTGGGCAGTGACAAGGAGCCTTGCTTCGAGAGTGCGAACCTGACGATGGGTAGCAGTTTGATGTATGAGCTCAGCGAGATGCTGGCGGATTTCAAAACTTTCGCAATGAAAGTGCAGCCCTCCGTTTCGGAGGTTGACATATGCACAAACGATACTGAGATGAAAGGAGGGGAAGAGACGTTGGATAACGAAACAAAAAATGTTGAGCCTGAAGAGGTAGTGGACGAGCCTGTCGTTAACGAGCCTGAGGTGGCTGATAAGCCTGCCGAGGAGGTAGTTGATGAGCCTGCTGCTGACGAACCCGCAGCCGAAGAGACCGAGGCTGAAGAGCCTGCTGAACCGGCTGAGGATGCTGGTGATGGAGACGCTGACCCTCCTGCTGCGAATTTTGAGCTGAATTCCAATTTTGCAGAGGTTCTGTATAAGGCCGTTGGTCACGGTCCCACGTTTGAGAATCGTTGGAACGAGACCTGGCCGCTGTACCGTTTTGTGGATTTCGACAGTTCCGCGTCTATGGTATATGTCATGAACGAACAGGACTATAACCTGTACGGCATGAGCTATACGCTGAACGGCGATAACGTGGTTATCGATTTTACAAATCCGATGCGGAAGAAGTACGCAATCGTTGACTTCAACGAAGGCGATGCTGAGTCTGGAGTGGCTACTGCGTTCAGTAAGATTGTCGAGGCGTTTGTTGCGCATGAGGACAAGGTGAACGAGGAGGTCGCCACACTTCGTGAGTTCAAGCTGCAGACCGAGGCTGAGAAGCTGGCTGCTATGCGCGAGAACATCTTCCAGGCATTTAGTGATCTGGCAGGCAATGAGGCGTTTGAGGCTCTCAAGAGTGATCCTGGAGACATGTCTCCGGAAGCTGTGGAGGAGAAGTGCTTTGCCATTCGTGGTCGTATGCACACTCCGACCAAGGCTAACTTCGAGGCGAAGAAGCCGACCAAACTGCCTTTCATGCAGAATGACACCATCACAGAGGTCGTCGATCATAAGGACGAGGAACCTTACGGTGGGTTGTTCAAAAAATATCTGCGTCAGTGACGCAAAAATAATTCATAAAGGAGGAATAAAACATGGCTGAAATTCACACTGTCGTAAGAACAGACCAGCTTTCTGGCACTGATCAGCGCGCTGAGATGCGTTCTTGCCGTTATACTACCGACGGTTCTACCGGTTATGCCGATGTCGACAATGGTCGTCTTGTTGAGCTTGTAGAGCTTGAGAAAGATCAGCATGAGGTTTGGACTGTTAAGCCCGCCTCTAAGGATACCAAGAGGGGTCGCCTTGTTCTGCTTGACGCTCCCGAGGTCATGGCCGATGAGCGCAAAAAGAATCTGTGGGAGTTCTACAACGAGAAGGGTGACGCTATCCGCGGCTACATTCTTCACACTGGGGACATCTTCTCTCTGTCCGCTGAGGGCTTCGAGGAGAGCCAGCCCACTGTTAAGCAGAAAGTCGGTATTGGCACCGACGGTAAGCTGAAGCCCGGCGACGAGAACGCCATTGGTACGTGCATTGCCATCGATACTCTTGGCACTAATGCTTACAGCATGAAGATGTACGTTATCGAGGTCGCCGCTCCTGAGGCCGCTGCCTCCGAGGCAGTCTAATCTATAACATTGTAGAAAGGAGGTAAAAGTAATGGCTAATGATATTCGTGAACTCGTGAAGCTTGCCGTCGACAACTATCACGGCAATGTGACCAAGTACAGCTCCGACCAGGCTACAGACGTTCTGCGCAACGCTCTGATCGAGGCTAATGGCGGTAGTTCTGTTCTTGACTACCGTAGCATGCGTGACGGCAAATGCGGCGCTGTCTTTACGCTGATCGAGGAGATCCTGTCCCGCACTGTCCCTGAAGGGCTGCAGGAGAGCGACTTTTTCAATACTCTTGTTGACTATCGTAACGTCGCCGAGGGCGACCAGATCGTGTTCCGCATCGAGGACGGAGAGCTGTTCGAGGTTGCCGAGATCGCTCGCGGCACACAGGGCATCCGCCGTCAGAGAATCGGGGGCAGCAAGGAAATCACCCTGAAGACCAAGATGTATGGCGTGCGTATCTATGAAGAGCTCAGCCGTGTCCTGTCCGGTCGTGTTGATTTCAACAGCCTGATCAACAAGGTTGCTGAGTCTTATCGTCAGATGCTCCTGGAGAACATCTACACTATGTGGAATACCGTTACCGCTGACCAGATGGGCGGAGAGACTTACTTCCCCGTGGCTGGTTCCTTCGATAACGACAAGTTCCTGACCCTGATTGAGCACGTCGAGGCTTCCGCTGGTGGCTCTCCCGCTTCCATCGTCTGCACTCGCGCTGCTTCCCGCACCCTGAATCCCGCTTACGTCAGCACCAGCTCCAATGCTGCTAATGACCTGTATGCGAAGGGTGTGTACGCGACCTACTACGGCACTCCGCTCGTCATCACCCCGCAGCGTCATAAGGTTAACTCCAATGACTTCCTGTTCGATGACAAGGCCATCTATGTCGTGGCTGGCTCCGAGAAGCCCATCAAGTGCGTCCGTGAGGGCAATCCTCTCATCATCCCCGGCGATCCTATGACCAATGCTGACCTGACTCAGGAGTACTTCTATGAGGAAGCCTATGGTCTGGGCATCGTGCTGGCTGGCAATAACGCTTCTATCGGCAAGTGGACGCTCACCTAATCTGGTCCGATAGAATGAAAGGAAGATAAGTTATGGCTACAACTACTACAAAGAAAGTTACGAGAAAGAAAACGACTGTTCCGAAGGAGCCGACTGTCGCTGCGGAAATTTCACAGGAAGAGGAGGTCGAGGTTGTCGCTACTCCAAAGAAGACTGCTACCAAGAAGGCCAAGATTGTGTACAAGGAAGTCCCGTTTTCGGACAACGACCTTGTGACGGTTCGCAATGGATTCCATGGCGAGCTTGTCTACAAGAACAGGTCTGGGGAGGTATGGATTTGGAACGAGTTTGGCGACGAGCAGGACCTTGAAGTTGGCGAACTTCGTGCTGCGCGCAATACCTCCAAGTCGTTCTATCAGAACAACTGGTTCATGATTGATGACCCGGCTGTTCTGAAGTACCTGAATGTTGAGGAGTTCTACAAGAATTCGCTGACGATTGATGAGTTCAATACTCTTTTCAACAGGCCGAATGACGAGATTATTGAGAAGGTGTCCAAGCTCCCGCAGGGGCAGAAGGCATCTCTCGGGTATATCGTCAAGCGGCTTGTGCGGGATGGTGAGATTGATTCTCTCAAGCTGATTGGCGAACTCGAGAAGATCCTGGGAATTACGCTTAGAGAGATCGACGCTCTTGAAGTTCCGGAGCTCAAGGTTATGGAAGGGTGATTAGATGCTGTCCTATGATGTATTCACCCAGGCGTTCCTTGACAAGATTACTGAGTACGAATTTCCGCATGACGATGTGCAGAAGGCCAGCATGGTAGACAGGTACATGAAGCGTGCGATTACGCACTTCAAGAACATCTGCCTGTACGACCTTTCGACAACTGCGGACGATAACGTCCGTGAGTTTGACGTCGAAATTGCGCCTGAAGACGTAGATGAGCTTGCGGAAATTATTAGCGAGGGGATGGTCGTCCAGTGGATCCAGCCTTACGCAAACAGAACGGACGTTCTGCAGAATGTCATGAACACTCGTGACTTTACTACATATTCGCCTGCAAATATGCTGACAGCCCTCCGTGCAGCATATGTCGAGGCGAAGCAGAAATACGACTACAGTTGCCGTGAGTACTCCTACAGGCATGGCAACTTGACGGACCTGCACACATGAGACTGAATGAAGTAAATACGGATATAGCAATGCTTAGATCGGCGGAGGGAATCTGTGAAGATGCCGAGTTGCTGTATAACTACGTGAAGTCTCTGATACCTCTTATTTTCAAGATTCTTCCTCTGCGGGAGAACAATGAGCCTACGCTTCAGACTTACGTGAACAGCTTTCTGACGGAGTTGCTTGGAGTTCAGGATCTGGTAGTTGCGCTTAAGAAGGACTCTTCTTACGTGTCGATTGTCGGGACGCTGAAATATCTGGCAGTTCGTCCGGAGGAGCCTGTTGAAACGTACAAGCGCGAAGTATTCAAATGCATCGGTCTCTGTGAGAGGCTTGCAAAGAAATACGGCAAACAGCCGGAAGGAGGCAAAGATGGGAGTCTGGGACGCGTACACCGCAAGGCTGGAGGTCCAGGGGCAGTCGCTTCGGGAAGCAAGCCTCCAGCGGGAAAGAAGCCTCATAAATCGCAAGATCAAGGACAGCGGTTCGTACCACCAGGTCAAGCTCGATGGGAAGGAAACTAAAGTTGCCATCATCAATTCGGACAACCTGGACGAAAAGACTATCATCGGCCTGAACGGTGAAATCATTGACTGTGGCTCTGACTGCGAGTGGATGGGTAACCACTGGATAGTCACAGCCACAGATGCGAATAATGAGGTTTACTCAAAAGGATATATGCAGCAGTGCAACTACCTATTGAAATGGATTGATCCAGATGACAAGCAGATACACCAACAGTGGTGTATTGTTTCGGACGGGACAAAGTCAGATATGGCTTGGCGCATGGGAAACTTTGCGTAAAAAGCGCCTCCTGAATTGCTGGGACACCCTTAGAGCTACGCGAGCTACAGCATGGACGCGAAGAGTGTCGAATGCGAATGCGGAAAATCGCGGGGATTGGGCAATCAGCAGCCGAGGTCCGAACAGGACCGGGTTCAACGACCACCTCTTTTGAGGGTAGGAGCAAGTGCTCCGAAGTTGGAGGCTCCTAAGTTCGGTAATGAATATGGAGAAGATATGGTCTGCACTCAGGTGAAAGCCTGAGAAATGCTATAAGCAACAGGATGAACTAACGACTCATCTTGAACACAATGGATCTTACCGGCGAAACAATGTCATCTTACAACCTTAATGGTATGGTGTTAGGCGATACACGTATCGGAATGATTATTGCTCGCAATAATCTTACTGCCAAGTTCAACAGGCAGACACGACTTGTCATAGACGATGAGTTCTCAAGCAGCGTACTTACGTACCGAGTCACTAAGCCTTTCAAAGTTGGAGGGATTTATAACGGTAAGGGAGCCATGAGTTTCGTGCTCGTTGAGGTTAACTCTGAAGATGACGATAACCTTGATCTTTATATCGCCGACTACTATAAATACTTCCCAAGACGCACTGATCCAGAAACAGTCGACCCAGGTGAGACCAAGACTGATTTCGGAAGGACTAGGTGGTACTGATGGCTAGAGATGTGACACGAGAGGACTTTAAGGGTCTGGACGAATTTTTTGCCTACAAGAATCAATTCATGGACGACCTTATGGGAAGCAAGAAGATAAGAAGGTTACTGGACGATGACTTTACCCGGATAAGGGCTCCAGGCGAACTTATCTATCACCAGGTTTTCCCATACGAGTATGTCCCCGAAACAACAGAGCACGCGACAACTTTCATTTGTTGTGAGGTAGACATTTCAAGAGTGACTGACAAACTTTATCTCACTCCTGATATGTATGTGTATATCTTTACCCACAAAAGTCTCGTACGTCTTCCCGAGGGAGGACTGCGAATTGACGAGCTTTCGAGTGAAATTACGAAGATATTGAGCGGGTCACGTATGTATGGCCTTGGAGAATTGAACATCTATTCCGCAAAGCATTTCGCCCCCATTGCAAACTACCAGGGTAGAATCCTGATATTCCGCAGCAGAGATATCAACCGCTTCAATCCTACAGGTAAGACAATTCCTGTCAACAGAAAGAGTGGTTGATATATGGCTACGTACCATCTTCTTTTTGAGAAGGAGTACGCAATCAACGAGAACATCAAGATTATGATCCCCACTGTTGGAGATGTGCTGAACAATGAGGATGAGTATTACGGATTGGTTTCAATGATTACCGGGACTCCATATGACTTTATGGTCCAACTCGACGATATTGGAATAGATTTCACTACGATAAATGACTACGAACTTTTCCTACTTTTCTTTAGCGCCATCAAGCAGATGGACACGTCTCTTATTTTTGGCGAGTTAGACATAACTAACTTTGAGCCTGTGATTAACCCTGAGAACGAGATGGTTGTGTTACGCAATGCTAAGTCTGGCGCAATCATAGATATGGGAATCCATCAAAAGATTGCCGCCACACTTCGTAAGATTAATCATCTCGAGAGGACAAATAAACATCCGGGCAACGAGGAAGGCAAGGCGTACTTATTGGAACGCAACCGAAAGAAATTGGAGAGACGAAAGAAGAGGAAGCAGGAGTCGCAGCTGGAGGGACTGATTGTCGCCCTTGTTTGTTCTGAGCCTTTCCCGTACAAGTACGATGAGGTTCGGGATATGACAATCTACCAATTCAATGAGTCGGTGTATCAAGTTATAAAGAAGACGGACGTCAACTACAAGATGCACGGGCTCTATTCTGGCACCATCAGTTCTAAAGACTTTAAGAAAGACGAACTGAACTGGCTGGTGCACAAATAAATTCAAAAAGGAGGAATACAGATGAATGTTAACGTTTCTGACCTGATCATCACCAGTCTTGAGACTATTACTGCGTTTGATATCCTCGACGGAAGCTTCCTTTTCTCTCTTGAGGAACTGCAGAACGCTACTGTCAGCCAGTCCCAGGATACTAACGAGATCACTGGTAAGCAGGGTCGCCGTCTGAGCTCCCTGAAGCGCAACAAGGCAGTCGCCATCTCCGGCGACAGCGGTCTGGTTTCCGCTGGCCTGCTCGAGCTGCAGACTGGTACGAAGTTTGCGAAGGATGCCAAGACCAAGGTTATGTGGAATGAGATTCTGACTATCGCCGGCGATTCCGCCACCACCACCTACAAGGCCGTTGGTACCAAGGGTGCTGAGATTACCAACCTGTTCATCCACAATACTGACGGTACTCTTGGCAAGAAGTATACTCAGGCCGGCTCCGCTGGCTCTGGCAAGTTTGCCTACAATCCTGATGATAAGACCATTACCTTCAATGCCGAAGAGCTCACTGCCGGCACCGAGATCTTTGTCACCTACGAGCGTCAGATCACCGGCACCGTGCTGAGCAACCGCTCCGACACCTATTCCGAGAAGTGCCACCTGTACATCGACGCCATTTGCGAGGATACCTGCGGCGGTCAGTATCGCATGCAGATCGACATCCCCAAGGCTGACTTTGATGGCAACTGGGAAATGACCTTCGGCGACGACCAGACCGTGCACTCCTTCGAGGCTAACGCCCTGGCTGGCGCTTGCGGTACTGCTGGTGTGTACTTCAACTGGACTGTGTTTGGCCTGAACGCCACTGATGTAGACCCTTAACGCGCTCTGTATCTGAACCTCTTCCCAGGAGACAGAGCGTAATGCGCGAGCCTGCGCTGGAAATGCCTTTCGGTGACGTCGATTTTGATCAGATTAGTTTTGAAGGCATGATGGGAAGAACAACCGAAGAGTCTGAAGTCGACGATTCCGACACGGATTCTGCGCCTATGTGGCCTGAAGTTGAAGCTGCTGCTTTCGACTATGACGAGGTGAACTGACATGGCGAGAAGAAAAGGAATTTGCAAAGTGTGCGGTAAGGAATACCTTGTCTGCATTACTGCAACCAGATACCCTGGAGTTTTCTATTGGCAGGACGTAGCATGCTGCCCCGAATGCGGGCGCGAGTATCTGCGTCAGGTTGAGGAGGCTAGGGCGTCGACAAAGACAAACAACACTAACGGTTGAGAGCCCCTAGAGGGCTATCGGCTTGGCGGGTGGCTTCGGCTACCCGCCATTTTTTACGGATTCAACTTTTGAGGGAGGACGACATGAGACAGTCAAAGTATAACGTTGGAAAAGACGCGGAGAAACGAACGTGCGACGGGATCGTTTTCGATAGTGCAATGGAAATGAAGTATTACAGAGATGTCGTTCTTCCTGGTTTGGCAGATGGGACAATTATGAAGGTAGAGCGACAGAAGGAATACGAACTTCAGCCGAAATTTCGTCGCGATGGCATGCTGGTTCGCGCGATAACATATGTCGCCGATTTTTACATTGAATATTCCGACGGTACATCCGTCGTTATAGATATTAAGGGGTTTGCGGATTCTGTGGCAACTCTCAAGAGAAAATTGTTCTGGGCGAAGTATCCCGAGATTGACTACCGCTGGCTAAGTCTATCTATTCAGGATGGAGGATGGGTAGAGTGGGATGACTTGCAGAAATACAGAAGAGAAAGAAAGAAACAAAAATTGAAAGAAAAGGAGTCTGATAATAATGGAACAGAACAATGTGATTGAACTGAAGGAACGTTGCAAATTGCTGGATGACTATGAAGATACTATTGAGATGATTCCGGTTGAAATTGATGGAGATTCGTTCTCGGTTAAGAGTCGTCTTAAACTTTCGGAGGCTCTTTCTTTTGCTGGAGATGTTTGCAATTCATGTTTTGATTCAAACGGAGATTACAGGCCGGAAGTCACTCAGTTCTTCATCAATTTGTTTACAATTATGTACTACACAGACATTGATGTTGGCAACGACGTTCGTGCGCAGTATGACGTCATTTACAGCACGAGAGGGCAGAACATCATTAATAAGATTACGTTCACTGTAGACTCTGGTCAGTACAACGATCTTCTCGGCGCAATTTATAAGCGCATCGAGTATCGCGCCAGCAGTAACATCACTCGTCTTGAGGCGGCTGTGGTTAAGGCGACGGATGATGTGGAGTCCTTTGCCGAGAGTATGAAAGATTTGTTTGATGGGGTGAGCAAGGATGATATCCAGAAGATCGCCAGTGCAGTAAAGAACGGTAGATTCAGCGAGAAGCGTCTTGTGGATGCATATCTCAATAAGTCTACCACTGGAAACAATGCTTCCAAATGATGGAAGTGGTGTAGATGGCGAGTAAGTATTTTGATGCGGACGCAATGGAGAAGGAGATAAATAAAATATTAACTGGCAAGGTTGGAAAGAGATGGGCAAGAAAGGCTGGAGCAACGGGCAGTAGGACTAATACAAACACGACTATCGGAAAGAACAGAATTATAAGCCATATGGTCAGACTTGGTTACGATGTGGCTCAGGCTCTAGAAGATAATTTACCAAAGGGTCTTAAGGAAACTGACGGGCCAAATCTTCTGCCTGTTACTGTATCGCATCCTGCACCAGTGCAAGGAGAAGACGGCGTATATTCTATCAAAATATCATTCCAAGAAAACAGTCTTAGTAGAAAGTCATTGTATGCAACAGAACATTCACTATTACTAAACAAAGATGTATCTTACTATACAGGAGAAGGCATCGATAATATCGCAGCTCTATTTAATAACGGGTATGAGATTGACGTACAGCATAAGAACTTGCCATATGGCCTTTGGGAAAATAAAGGGTATTACACTCATGCGCTTCAAGAGCGCAAAGGAAGCAAGTTCGTGAATAATGTCGCTGATGACTTTCTGGAAATGGAAGCTCGCGATCGAGAATTCGGACCTTACATAATCGATATCGAAGTTACAGAAGATTATGCGATCATGAACGATGATGATTTTAAACTTTCTGAATAATAATCAAAAATATTTTTAATAAAGAGAGAGGTGAAATATATGGCAGCTGTGGGTGAAATGCAAATTCTATTCTCAGTATACGGTGGATCTAGTATAAGTGCTGGGTCTGGGGCAAAGATAGTTGGGGATCTTGACAGCATAGTAAGGAGAATAAATGAAAACCCATACGAAATCAAGTACACGTTTGTCCCTGGAGAATCGGAAAGCCAGATGCGTCAGACTTTTATAGACCAGCTGAATCGAATCCGTGGTGGGATTAAGGATTATTCGATAGGTATTAAAGGATTTCATATTGAACAATCTGCTATTGATGGCGTAATTCGCCAGATTAACCAAGCTTTTCGTAATACGTCTTTGAACCAGACAATAACGGTGAATGCAACTGAAAACGGGATTGCACCTCTTATTCAGAGCATTGATACACTGCATTCAAAGATGGAAGCAGTATCTAAGTCAAGTTCGTTCAGGAAATCGTTTGACGTTGCCGCCGAACTTAATAAGACAACATCTGCATACATCAGGCAACAGGACGCAGTAGATCACCTCACTCATCTTATCAACGCGCAGAAGGAGGCAATGAAGCAGTCCATCACGCGCCAACAGGCATTTAACGCCGTCAGAAGTAAGATTGAGGATAAGATGACGTCGTACTAC
This sequence comes from uncultured Oscillospiraceae bacterium, assembly GCA_947632175.1. Lineage (GTDB taxonomy): Bacteria > Bacillota > Clostridia > Oscillospirales > Oscillospiraceae > RUG626. The sequence continues at coordinate 28,538 of CANROC010000007.1, forward strand.
AGGTTCGAGTCTCCAACGTCAAAAGGGCAGATAGATCAGACAGAACTGAAAAGAGTGCTTGATTACTTTGAGCAATACAGAGAACTAATGACTAACAATATCGGCTTGCTTCGCGTGTTCTCCGCACAGTTGGACAGGGTTGGCAATGACTCGAAGTCAATACAGACAGTGATAAGTCCTATTGCTCAATATAGTCATATTGCAAAGAACAGTAGTACTCGAAACACTTCGATGCAGCATCAGGTATTTCAGAACATCGCAAGGCAGATTGCCGGCAATGTAACATCTACACGGATTACAGGCGCCGTGCCTGGAGATGTTGAGGAGTTCAAGCAAGTTACTAGTACGTTGCTTTCGTTTGTAAATTCTATAAAGGGTGCTAAGCCGTCGTCTATTATTTCCACTACAGATAAGGCATTCTTTGATTGGCTTACAACTAAAGGCACAGATGCGCAGAAAGCATTGTTTGGTATAACATCTGCTCTCCACACATCTGAAGCGCAGATGGAAGGATTTAGAAGTGGACTCAATAGTGTTATCTCAAGATATTCGACATTTACGAACAATAAGGGCGTGGATATATCTCTGTTTGGGTCAGAACCAACAAGCAAAGACACGAACGCTCTTAAGATTAATACAAAAGGCATCGATGAAGCGATGGCAGAAAGAGAGCGTGTCCGCGCAAGTCTTTTGGAGCGGCAACAGGAAGACCTGAAACTTATGGCCGCAATTGAGCAACGGTACAATGAACTTGCGTCAAGTGGCAGGTCTACTTTTAACTTCAAGCAGTTGCAGAACGGATGGGAAGTAAACACAGAAGGGCTCAATGAGATTAAAGCTCTTTTCCCGATGCTGACCCCCGCTGTTATGAGATATCAGCAGGCAATCAAAGATGCTAATGCGGAGACTCAGCAACTGATTGCTCTCTCAGAATTGCCTGACACTATTCTCAGATATAGCGAGTTTGCTCCAAATCTGCAAACTGCGTCCACCCATTCTCTTCAGAATGAGGGCATCTTCACTACATATGAAGAGCTTATGGCAAATCTTAATAAGACGACTGCTGGTTCGAGCATTATCAACGTCTTCGAGCGCGCAAGAACTTTGTTTGAACAGGATACTGATATGCTTACACTGTTCAACAATGCACTCCAAGCTGTAAGTTCTAACAAGGCGCTTCTTGAAGTGGCTAAGCAACTGAACATGGTTCTTCAGTATGGGACTGACGTTGTTACCGTTGGAGAGAATCTGAATAAGATATTCGAGAAACAGAACATGGCAACCATTCCAGCACTGCTCCCGAAATTCGAGGATTATGCTGCGAGTGGCGACACGAGTATGACTCTTGAGCGTTACCAGCAAGAAATTGAGATGCGAAAGGAACTTCAGCGTCTTGGCATCCAGATGAATAAGTCTGAAGACACGCTTGTTCCGTACACATATCTGACAGATATGGCGGCAAAATATCCAGTTGTTATTAACTATCTTAAGGATATGGTGTCGTACTACGAAAAGTTGAACAAAATGGGAAGATATACTCCTGCCACTCCGCAGACTGCAGTCCCAACTCAGACTGCTCAGCCGATTGGCGGAGTTACTGTAATGTATGGTTTACAGAATAATACAGCCATTGCAGACGAACATCTCGACGAAATTTTGGATAAGCTTGCTACTGCTGTTGCTAACGCGACGACTTTGCGTATTGAGACGACAGAAGCTCAGAAGCAGGTGGACCAGCAGGTTCAGGCAGAAGAGGTGACTCTCAAAGATCGTGTTGAAAAGCTGGCAAGTGACATCCAGACGTCTATTGACGCTCTCAACAGGCTTAATCTGAAGACCGATATTGACCAGAATATCAAGACTATCATCAGCAATCTCCTCGTTGACCTTTCTCAAAAGAAAGCAGAGATTAACGATGTGCTCACGCAACTTGGAGACAAGACAACTGTAATGAGCGACAATCCTCTCGTTGGTCATACATCACAGATTGAATCTGACATCCAGAACATCCAGCGTAGAGCCAGTGGGTTGGTTGAAGCCGCTGAGAACCAGCGCCTCTTGAACGAAGCAACCAGAGAGTTCCAGGAGATGAGGATGAGAGCGTCCAGTCTCCGTGACGATATTACTTCAATCGACGCAGCCGCACTTTCTGAAACACAGGCAGCTTCGTATCAGACTATCTCTGACAAAGTGGATAGTGTGCGCGAAAAGTTGCTTGAAGTTCCAGAAACATTAAGGCTTGGTTCTCAAGAGCTTACCGACTTTGTTCAGGCTCGCAAGAACGACCTTGAGTCGATCCGACAGGAGATATATCAGTTCAGAGAGTCGCTTGGAACTGGCTTTATTACTGAGGCAGGTGCTACCGATCAGCTGAAGTCGCAGATCGACGAAAATCTGAGACAGCTTGAGACGAGCTACGAGAATGCAATGGCTAAAATTCGTAGCACATCTGCCTTTGGCCTGAACGACGCTCAGCGCAGGAATATTGACGCTGCCGCTCAGAATCTGGCCGCTGTGAATTCCATAGATGCAATTCGTGCAAGGTCTGAATCCGCAACGACTGAAAGAGACCAGAATCTAGTACTTTACGATATTGGCAAAGTGCAAAGCGAGATTTCTGCGATTGATGCGCAGACAGACGCTGTAAGGAGAGCATACGAGGCTCTTGCGCAACTGAATGCGGAGCGCAGTGTTTATAACACACCAACGCGTTTGGCACAGGGAACTATAGACCAGATCGATTCTGCTGACAGGTCAACGTTGACTGAAGCGCAGATTACATCTCTTGAGCAATACAGAACTGACATCGCCAATATCCAGCAGGATATTGCTACCGACGCAACGAAGACCGGAAGGTCTCTCAGTGAAGTTGCAAGCTCAGCAGCGGACTACTCCACTAGAATCAGGGAAATTGCGGATAGCGTACAGCAGATTTTGTATCCGCGCTCTGCGCCTGAGAATCTTGTTCCTCAATATGACCAGTTCCTCGAAAAGATTACGGCGATTAAGGAATCGCTTAGCACGATGTACAATGCGCCTGGGGCAGACACCGCATTCAAAGATCAGGTTCAGTCCGCTCTTATGACGGCAACTCAGTATGAGAACAGAATCGCCCGTGTGCGCGACGAATTCAATCAATTGCAGTCGGATTCAGAACGTAATACATATCTTATCGGTCAGGGGATGCTCGGAGACGAAGTTCAATCGATTAACGACACAACCGAAGCTCTCCAGAAAATGGCTGATGTAAGGCGTCAGCTTATCCAGACCGAATCTGCTCTTGCTCCGGCAATGTCCGCACGAAATTCCGTAGAGACGCAGCTCAAATCCATCAACATGATTGGAGCCGATGCAGAGACGATCAAGAGCTATCAGGATCTCAATAGTAGACTGAACGATCTTACTGCAAAGTTGAGTGACATCCCGCAGGAAGCACGCACTGACGCAGACGCAATGAATACCTTTGTAACGAATTCCATTAATAAGTTTACAGAGCTTAGTAAATCTGTTGAGGAGTTCAGTGATAAGCTTGCGCACGCAAGATCTGCGGTATCCGAAGTAGCGTCCGTTCAGTACGCACCCGCTATGAAGAGGTCTGCTGAAACAAGAGAGTCTCTTGAGCAGCTTGGCGCGATTGGGCGTGAAGAAATGGACCGTATGAGTGCGTCTCTGTTCGGCCCGTCGTTTGGTTTTAATGCAATGGGCGAGCCTGACGAATCTACCAGTTTCTTCATGCAGTTCCGTAATCTTATTGGCGATTATGCCAAAGCAAAGCAGGAACTAGAAGACGACATGCGCAAGAATCTTTCCGGCGAGCAACTGGTTGAATCCGCGCAGAACAGACTGACGGATCTCCAGAAGATTGCCTCGAAGGTCAAGACGATTATCTCTACCATCACGACTGAACAGGAACGTGAGTCTCTGTACAACGGTGCTTCAAGAGAGTTGATGGACGAACGAATTCGCCAGGATAAGGTTAACATGTTGAACAAGACGCTGTTCGCCAACGTTATGGGAGCGATTGACAGCTCACAGTCAGAAGATGAAGCTATTAAGGCTGACGAAATTCGTGCCAGATATCAGGAATGGATCATGCAGGCACGCAGTGTGTACAACACGGTTGGCAAGACGAAAGAACAGATTATAGCTGAGATTGACGACTATATCCAGTCTGGCAGAGATATTGAGACTGCGGCTGTTCGTCTGAGAGGGACTGCCGGTGGCGGCATCGACAGACAGCAAATCCAGGCGATGATTGCTCCGTACACCAAGAGCGCAAGTAATATGCTCACCAGTGTGATTCAGGGTCAACTTCTTCCGAAAGATGTTCTGACGCAAGATCAGATTAAGATGGTAGACGACCTTGTAGCAAGCTACACGAGATACAAAGCATCTCTGAGCGGATTGACCATGGATACGAACAAGACCGTCGATTCGACCAGAGAGTATATTGAAGGCCAAGGAGGACTGCGGCAGCTTCGTGATGAAGTGATGAGCAACATCGCCGCCGTTACAAATCTGATTAAGTCTATGGATGAGTTAGCAAACGCTAACAAGAAAGCTCAGATGAAGCCTCTCGATTCTCAGGTGAGTCAGGCTGGTACCGGTATCGGCAAGCTTGGAAGAGTGACACTGACTGATGAACAGGATGCGCAGTACAAGCAGATCCTTCAGGATTACGCAAATCTCATCGCTACGCAGATGAAGCTCCGGCGTGAGACGGACGCGAGTTCGCGGTCATTCCAGACTCTCAACCAGACAGCTCGTGATGCGGCGACAAAGCTAAACGCGGATATCAATTCCTTGCTTGGAGAAGTGACTCCTGGCGCACAGGCAACCAAAGCTCAAGAGCAGTATACCCAAGAGGTTGACGCCACGCGAATTGCGATCTCTGCCGCAAAGAAGGAGCAGGATTCGTATTTTGCGGAAACGCTGTCGAATGCGAATAAGAGTATCAGCGTGTTTGAGAAGAGCGGACCGACTGGAGCGTATGCTGACCAGCTCACTCAATATCGGCAGCTGGTGGAACAGTTCTATGAGATGTACCAGAATTTCCGTGGAGCCACCGACTTCTCTAGTGTGGATGATGTCGCAAGCAGGTCTCATGCGATTGTTGCTGTTGCGCAGAGTATCGTGAATCTGGGCACTGAGATGGACAAGACATTTCGTGCGGCTGGTGGTCCTCTTGACGAGCAGAGGCAGAAAGTCATTGATCTGAAGGGTAGATACAAAGACGCGAAGACTGAGATCGCTGCTCTAAACAAAGAGATTGATAAGCTGAGAGGCGACACGTCCGATGCGACTATGCTCACGCAACTTGACGAGGCGAAGTCTAACGTCAGTGGTATCAGCGATGAACTATTGAAAATAACGAAGGCGTCTTTCGTCAGCGCAGGTGGAGCAACCGGCAACGGGTTCACTGTGATTGGCGATGCACTTCAGAGTGTCGAGCAGAGATTGACGTCCGCACGCACAAGCGTGGATGGATACGCAGAAAGCGTACGGAATGCAGCTGAGCAGCAGCAGATGTTTGCGGAGCAGCAGTCGAGAATTGCGCAGGGAGACTCTGCTACGCTTCTCACAAGGCTTTCAGGCGTCAACCGCGACATCAATCAGATCGGCGGTAGGTACGGCGCAAGCATTACTCTTGGTGATGACCTCAACACTCTTGAAAGGGAGTACACGTCGCTGAGAGCGAGAGCCAAAGATTTGGCAAATGAGACTAATACTGAGACTGACGCTTACAAGAATCTGTACGCACAGCTCGTTAAGGATATCGAAGTTCTTCAAGAACTGTCAACTATGAAGTTGAATGAGGCTCGCGCAAGTGCGGAGGCAAAACGTGCAGAGGATGAGTATAACGCCAGTAAAGAGAATGCTCTTGGAGCAGCTCAGGGTCGGCTTATGGAAGCTAATCTTGGAAGCTATCTCAAGTCCGCAAATAGGAGTGGCCAGTTCTTCTCCAGTCTGGATGGCGTTGGTACGGATATCAACATCCTTGGTTTCATGAGGCAGCTCGAGGATGCTAGGATTGAGTACGAAAAATTCAAGAGCGACATGGCGGCTGGGTTCGCGACTCCTGCCGATATGCAAAGTTCGTATGAAGGCGTCCTTGCCATAATGAGAGACCTGACGTATCAGGCTGTAAGGCTTGAGGCGGAACTGTCAAGGTCTGGGGAGGTGCTCGATACTGAGAGAGCGAAAGCTGCGTATGTCAAGGTCGAGTATACTGACATGAATGCGACGGTGAAGGATCTAAGCAAGCAGATGGAGGCTCTGAAAGGCGTTGCTTTCCGGGATGAGGATAAGGCAACGATTGCGGAGACCAGAGAACAGCTTGCTAGTATTTCTCAGACTCTTGAAAGATTCAAGAAGATTGACGTGTCAATTGGATTTGAAGGTCTGAAGGAACGGGCAGCTGAGATTCAGCAAACCATCACTAATGTAGTAAACGATATCAATACTAAGCTTGGAAGCGTTGGTGCAAATTTCTGGGATACTGATGGGCTTATCCTGCTGAATGATGCGTACAATAGCGGACTTAAAGAGATTGACCAGATGATGAGTAGAGTTCAGAAGAGTATGGAGAATCTCGGAAGCGTCAACTGGTCTGACGCGGCGAAGGAGCAGGTAGACGAGCTTAAGACCAAGTATTCTGAATTGCAGAGACAGGTAGAAGAGTTTAAAGCAACATCTGCTGGGCAGTATACGACAACCGCTAGCGTTAATGGGGCAGTTTCAGACATACTCAATTTTGGTAATGGTTTGCAGGCGTCTGCGACTGAGCAGTTCAACAACTCTCAGCTCAAAGAGAGAGTTGCTCTGCTTCAACAGATGAATAGTCTGATTCAGTCTACTCAGAAAAATGCACAGAAGTGGAAAGGCGCGCAGTTTGGTTCAGAAAAAGCAAACTATGAGAAATTGGTTGAACAGCTGCAGCAACTTCAGGCTCTTTATAATAGGTTCCAAAGCGACTCAGGTCTTCCGGCAAAGCAAGCATCGAAAGACTTTCTTAGTATTAAAGAGCAAATCTTAGATCTTAGTAAAACGATTAGAGACGGAGGCGGGAACATCCAGTCGTTTGGAGACAGATTCAAACGTGCGTTTGCCTCTGTGTCTTATATGTTTAGCGCTTCGAGACTTATTATGAATACGATTCGACAGATTCGTGAGCTGATCAATACAACTATTGAGCTTGATGACCAGATGACGCAGCTTCGGATTGTCACTCAGCAAACTGAGGAAGTGTACCGGAGATATGCAGATTCGATCAAGTCTACAGCTCAGAGTATCGGCGTTGAGATTAGCGACCTGGTATCCGCAACTACAACATTCGCTCGTCTCGGGTACAATCTAGATGAGTCAAGTGCACTCGCAAAATATGTGGGCATGCTCGAGAGAGTTGGCGACATTGATACGCAGAAAGCACAGGATTCAGTTACGAGTATTTTGAAGGCGTTCAATATTCAGATTGATGAAATTGAGAGTGTTATGGACAAGTTAGTGGTCGTGGGTAATGGAGCGCCCGTGTCGGTAGAGCAGTTGGCCGATAGTATGACGAACGCATCTTCAGCGCTTGCCGCTTCTGGCAATAGTCTAGAGGAATCTATTGCATTGATCACAGCCGCAAACACGACCGTCGCTTCTGGCGGTCTGACATAGCAATATGTCTACGAAAAGTAGCTTAAATCGGAGAACGACCAATGGGATGGTCAACTCCGAGGGCAAGATATCGCACGAGATATCCCTGTAACGATCACAGCGTTCATGGCAACATGACGCGCACGCTACCTCCGGTACCAATCCGGATGATGATATGATCTGAACTGCAGCTATATCCCACAAAATGAAACTGCAGAAGACGGAAGAAATTCCGTTTCGCCATCACCTGATGGTCAGTAGGTTTTAAACCGAAAGTAACAGAATGACAGAATGCTTCTAAGGCTTCTACAGGTCTTAGAACTATTGCGGCTAGAATCCGTAACACAAAATCAGAGCTTGACGAACTGGGTGCCATACGCCCAGTTGTGTAGTAATACGCAACAAGCATTGGCTCAAAACGGCAAACATCCAGAGATGGACAATGCCGTGGGTAAGAATCAGAAATGATTCCCTGTAACGACTGAGCTTGCGCAGTAATGTGCAGGCGCAATGCCAACCCCTACCAGGGTGAATGCACAGTCTGATCTCACAATATAATCTAACGTCGAAATGTGAGAGGCAGGCCGAAAGACCTGCCCGCCACTTTATGTGGTCATAAAAGTAACAGAATGGAAGAAGCTCTGACAGACGCAAAATACAACGAACTGGTACGAGGACTTACTCGCCAAGGCGTATCACTTACCGACGCAAATGGTGAATTCAGAAGCACATACGATATTATTAAAGATATAGCCGAAATTTGGCCCACGCTTTCAAGTATGGAACAGTCCGGACTTGCGACAACGCTTGCAGGCACTCGTCAGCAGGCTATCTTCTTCTCACTAGTTGAGCAGTTCCGCGAAGCCACCGGCGCAATGGACGCAATGAACGACAGCGCAGGTCAGCTCGAAACGACTTACGGCTATTACATGGACAGCACATCTGCCCATATCAATCAGCTCAAAGTCGCTATGGAATCTCTCGGCGAAACTACCTTCGACACAGGATTCCTCAACTTCTTTGTAGACATCGGAACAATGCTCGCCAACTGGGCAAATGGAGCCATGACAGCCATGAACGCAATTGGCGGCCTCCGCACAGCTCTCATCGCACTTGTCGCAGTTTTGGCTATTGTTAAGGCTGACAATATTGGGATGTTCTTCATGGAACTTGGCAGTGCAGTTCTTTCAACAGCAAAAGCGATGGCGACATATGTCACATTCCTCCCGCAGGTATTTGGCGCATACAAGAGCATCATTACTGGGTCCGCAACTCTTACGGCTGGACTATCAGATTTGGGTGCGGCAGCTAGCACAGCTGGCCTCTCGCTTAGTGGTATTCAGGCGGCGCTTATCCCAATTGTGGCAGTTGTTGCAGCCGCAGTTACCGCTTTCGTCGCATATAACGCGCAGGTTGAGAAGATGCGTGAGGAGACTCGCCAAAACGCTCTAGAGGCGAAAAATCAGACCGACGCTCTCAACGACCTAATCAAAACCTACAAGCAGCTTGGTGCGGACGGCATTCAGGGCGACGAACTTGAGCAGATCCTCCAGCTCCAGACTGACATCTGCAATTCCGTTCAGACGCAAGTTGAGAACATTGACTTAGCCAACGGCAAGTACGAAGAACAGCTTCTGCTTCTACATAAAATTGCCGCCGCAAACGCGGAGGAAAATAAGGATGAATTTAAAGAAGAATACGAAGCTACAAAGAGTGACGTCGAAAAAGGCGTGAAGGAAGTCAGAAATGGTTTTGTGAACGGACTTCTTCAGAACCTTATCGCTGGAATCCTCAGGGAAGGCGGCGATAATTACAACCAGTTCCTTGCTGACTCTGTGAAGAATCTTGTTGGCGAAGATGGTGTCTACGACTTCCTTTACAAGTTTGACAACTCATCTCTTGAGGAGCAGTTGAAACTTGTTGAAAGCTTGCATACGCTTTTGTTGGAGAATACAAACGTAGCTCCAATTGCCAGCGAGTATAACATAAACATTGACCCGATACTTGACAAACTTGGCGATGCATCAACCAAGCTCAAGGAGTTTATCAGGCAGGAGAATGAAGCAGCTGATAACTACTTCGAGAATGAATCCGTACGCAACATTGACAGCGAGATTAACAAAGCGCTTGGCAAGGACACTGTAGATAACCTGGATGAGTATATCACTGTTCTTGACCAGCTCAACAGTGAAGGGTTTGAATCACGCGAGATTGATAAGTACAGAGAATCTCTTGCCAGCATATATCCAGAACTTGCAAGAAGCATCGAAGTTGCAGAAGATGGCACAATATCCTTCGTCAAGCTGAAGTCCTCTCTTGCCAACGTGGACGAAGCAATCGAATCCACAGGTGATATCATCTCTGTTCTCAATACTGCTTACACCGAAATGGGATCCGCACTTGGCGGTCTTTCTCCTGACACAATCAAAGCTCTGGCGAAAGCCGACGAAGATTTCATCAAGTACCTTGAGGTCGAGAACGGACAGCTCAAGCTCAACACCGAAGCTTTGAACGAATACGCACGCAGTAAGATGCAGTCGAAAATTGAAGCGAACCAAGCTGACCTCGATACAACTTACGAACAACTTGCGGAGATGGAGAGGGAACACGCCGGAATCACAGAGGCTATGAATGAATACCTCAACATTGAAGCAGAGATGAAACAGAACGGAATCAGTCCGAATCAGACGAAGCTTGGCAATGTTGAGATGGAATTCCGTCCGAAAATCGAGTGGGACGAAGCCACATTTGATAAGTACAAAGATATCCTTGCCACATGGTTCAGCAACGAACTTTCCGGAGAGGAACTTGAGCAGACGCTCAGAGACGAATTCCTCGGAACTGTCAGTACTGTCTGGGGCGGCTTTGACGAATTCGGCGATGTCCAGATTCCGATCGCTTACACTCCGTTTATAAATGAAGCTGGGAATCTTGTGCCTCTCACTAGCGACTCCGTATACGATTATCTTGAGAAGATTGCGAACGACTCGATTGTTGACGGAAAAGTTGATCTGAGCAGGCTTCTCGAACTTGACGAGAATGGCATCACGACAAAAGTCAATGGTGTTGTGCGGCATATCTCCAATATCATTATGGGAGCAGGCGAAGATGCGGAGAAGAATTCTATCGCAGGACACTACGTTGGACAGTTTGGAGCGCTCGAGCTTGCGAAGCAGGGCATCATCCAGACTGGAATCAATCCGGAAGGATTGGATGTTGCTATTGGCAAATTTGAAAGCCTGAACGAACAGGCTGAAAACTTCCAGAGTATCGGTGCTGTTCTGAACGAGATGTATTCCGACCTCATGTCTACTTCAATAGGCGAAAGTCCGGTTGGAATTGTTAAGCCACTAGGAAATCTTGAGGACCAGATTGCGTCCATCTCTGAAGCTATGCGTGACTTCGAGGACGACGGGACAGTATCCTTCAAGTCCATGTCTGAGCTGTTTGATGACTTTGGACATCTCGACTCGTTCGAGAACTTTATCTCCGTCCTTTCCAACGGTAAATCCACAATGGAACAGGTGCAGGCCGCATCCAATGCTCTTGCTACGGAATACTTCAATCAGATTGGTATCCTGAACCAGCTGACTGAAGAGAACAAGGAAGTAGCCGTCCTCGCTCTCCAGAGAGTTGGTGTTGTAAACGCAGAAGCCGTCGTTGAACAGCAACTTGCCGCCATCAAGTATGAGCACATGCTTGCCGAGGAAGGACTTGCCAACGCAGTTTGGGAATCCAACGACAGTCTGGTCCAGAGCGCAACTGCTAAACTTAAGGACGCAGGCGCATCTGAGACGGTCATCAATGCAATCAAAAAGATGAGGCTTGAAGAAGTCAAAGCTAAGCTTGCAACGATTGACCTTGCGAACAGTAACGCATCTCTGTCCAACAGTTTCATTGTAACCGCAAAAGCTGCAGGTGTCTCCGAGAAAGCCATGCAGATGATCGAGAGCATCAATACTTTCCGCCAAGCGTATCAGGATAAAACGCTCGTCCCGAGCGATATGGACAACTATGCTGATATTATGGCAAAGAAGCAGGCAAATCTTTCTGCTGAGATTCAGAAAGAAATTGATGAGCTTATGAATGGCGAAATCGTCCTTCCGGAATTCAACGTCCCGAAAGAGCTTAACGACACGTCTTCCAATTCTTCCGACAGTAAGAACAAGGTGGACGAGTATATAGCCGATATCGAAAAATTCCGCAGAGAGATTGACAATCTTGAAAAGACTCAAAATAAACTTGAGCGTCTCGACATCTTCCTCGAAGGCGACCAGGATTACGATAAGCAACTCGCCTACCAACGCCAGCGCATCGACCTCCTCACGAAAGAGCAGGAGCAGATGCACACGCTCGCCGAAGCCCGCCGTGCCTACATCACCGAGCAAGTTGGCAAACTTCGCCAGCAGGGCTTCGAGATCGAATGGGATCCTGAGCAGAACCACTTCCTGGTAGTCAACTTGGAGCACATCAACGAGTTACTCGCGACAACTGCCGGCAAATACGACTCTGTCGACGAAGCCACCAACGAACTCCGCAAAGACGCCGAGAAGATGATCAAAGACCTCGAAGAGTACAACGACGCGGACATCGAGCTTTCCAACGACTGGTACACGGCTCAGTACGACCGTCTTGACGCAAAAATCGCCATCTACGAATCCATGATTCAGCGCGAACAAGGCGTCCAGACGCTCCTCCAGCACCAGCTGGATCAGATGACAAAGACGATGTATCAGGACACGCATCTCTCTCCGAACGAACTTTCCTGGGAAGCACTCGCTCACGCCGTCGGGCTCACCACTGATGAGCTGAAGCAGTACAACCAGGAAATGAGCGGGTTGTCTTCAGGCGCACTTTCCGCCCTCACGACTAGAGGTACCGAAAATTACGCCGCCGCGCTCTCCAGCTTCGACGACCTCAAGGCGAAAGCCGAGGACATGGGCATCGATCTCGGCCGCACTCTGTACGGAAATATCGACCTCGCAAACCGTCAGGTCATCAACTGGACACGCGCAAATCTGGACTCCTTCAAAGACGAGCTTGCGAGTTGGACGCCGAATCCGGATGACTTGTTCGGCAAAACTTCGGACGCACTGTCCAGCAGCGTGGAAATTGGCGGGAAGACGTTTGCATTCACGCCGACTCTGCAGACGGAAGATGGACCCGTCCTTCTTTCAAGAGCAACGCTGTACAAGTATATCGCGAAGCTTGTCCAGGAGCTTGACGCCTCCGGCGTTGAGTGGACGGACAAGGACCTGCTCCAGCTTGACATTGACGGGCTGTTCGTGGACGGTCGTCTGATTCACGGACTTCTGGCCGACATCGGTCAGGACGCGAACAAGACCGCTCAGGCACTGGCTCTCATCGGTCAGGGCGGCGAGTTCGACCACGCGGTAAAGATGATTGAGTCGTTTCGCGGAAGTGCGCAGATTACTGCCGCAGACGTGGAAGAGCTGCGTCACACCAACGAAGATCTGAACGCCGCTATGGAGGCGAACGGTTGGAGTGCGGAAGAGGTCGCAGAGAAGTTCAACGCTTATGCGGCGAGTTTGACAGTCGCCAGCAACCGTACCGGACTTGCGATTGACGACATGACGTCACTGCAGGCGGCAATGGGGAACAATGCGGACCTGAACGCATTTGACGTACTGAACGCATATGTTGCCAGGTCTCAGAAGATCATTGACACTCAGAAACAGATGCAGGAGATGTATCATCAGGAAGCTGAGCTTCTGCGCGAAAATGGCGAGACCACCAGTCAGCGCTTGGACGAACTTTCGGACAACTGGTATCAGGCGCAAGATACCATCAAAGAGATACAGGACCAGATGTATGAGGATATCAAATCCTGGGCAGAACAGACGAACGAACAGCTTTCCTCTCTCGATAGTGTCTACCAGACGCTCCATGATGCGGCAGACGAATACGCCAGCAATGGCGGATTCATCAGCATCGGCACGTACCAGTCGATTCTGAGCATGGAGCCGCAGTATCTGCGATTCCTGCAGGATGAGAATGGTATGCTGCGAATCAACGAGCAGGCGATTCAGGACATGATTCGGGCGAAGACGGAGCAGTTGGCGTTGGATACGGCAATTTCGTATGTAGAGCAACTTCGCGCCGCTCAGCAAAATAACGACATCGAGAAGCTCAAGGAGCTGACGCTTGGGACTTATGATGCGACGAATGCGACGTGGGATCTCGTGTATGCGCAAACTGCGCAGTTGGGGCTCAGCTCCGACATGTACAAGGGCGCTGTCGAGGTCATCCGGAATCTGCAGTCGCTGCCGAATATCGTCATGGGCGGAATCGGCAACTTCTCCAGGTCGTACTCTGATGAGCTGAACGATATGAAGAGTGGGATTGATGATATCATTTCGTACGTCCAGGATATGCTCACAAACCGCGTAGAGCATTTGAAAGACGCGTTAGAAAAGTTATCAGAGCATTATGAGAGACTAATTTCCCTGAAGAAAAAGAGCTTAGACCAGGATAAAGAACAAGCCAGTTACGCTGATAAGCTTGAGGAAAAAGTGAGAGAGATGGCTAAACTCCAAGAAAGACTCTCAGGACTTTCCCTCGACGACAGCCGCGACGCCGCTGCTCAGCGCAAACAACTTAATGAAGACATGTATAAGCTCCAGAAAGAGATTGAGGAGGAGCAGAGAAATCACGCAATAGATACACAAAAAGATAGCTTGGATACACAACTCGACGAATATCAGAGAGAGAAGAAGCTTGAGGAGGAAGCGCTGGATGAGCTCCTGAGTTCTCAGACAAAAAAGTATGAAGCAGCCATTGAGTATATCAAGACCCATTGGGACACGCTCTACAAAGAGTTGATCAATTGGAACTACGAGTGCGGGTCAACTCGGCCCCTATGTATAGTAATATGCACAGCAAACTGCACATATATGCTGGAAGTGCCTAAAGCCCTGCTCCATCTTATGATGGCGCGAAAGCAGAAACAACGCAGGGATGGTCGCAAGGTTAAATCCTAAACGACCAGCGCAATGGCTAATCAGCAGGGAAGGACGTAAGTCCACCCTCAACGACCATTCCGAAAGGAAGTAGGAGGCAAGCGATTGGCCTCTGAAATGTGCGGCCCCACATAGTGGGTGGTGATATGGTCTAATCTTAGTGGAAACACTAAGGTTTCTTCTATATTGTAGCGGATATAGACGGAAACACTATATACAAAAATGTAAGGAGGTGTTATCAACCATGGAACATAGGTCTGGGATTTATGTTATAACCAATACGATCAATGGGAAGCAGTATGTTGGTCAGAGCATAGATATTGACAAGAGGATCAAGCAGCATTTCAGGGATCTAAAGGCGGGCAGAGATAGTTCGCATATGCAGAGAGCATACAATCTGTACGGAAAAGAAGCATTCGCTGCGGATATTATAGAATATTGTGACATCGACAAACTCGACGACAGGGAAATATACTGGATTGCAGAGCTAGACACATTTGAGAATGGATACAATTTGACACTTGGTGGAGTAGGAACTAGAGGGCATACGATTTCAGAAGAAACGCGTGAGAAATTTAGGAATAGACCTAGACATCGCGGAAAAGATAGTCCATTGTATGTGACATCGTTAAAGGATAGACTGTCTCCTGAGAAATATGCAGAGGCTGTGAAGCATCTAAGCGAATCTCTCAGAAAAGTGCATCCGCGTGGGAAACCAGTTACATGCCTTAACGATAAGCGAACGTTCGGGTGTGCAAGAGAGGCATCGGAGTTTTATAATATAACTATAGGCGAAATTACACGTTTATGCAGGAACGGCGTTGGTAGAACTTTTATTAAAGATGAGAATGGTTATCCGTATGTGTTTGTACTAGCTGAAAAATTCAAGGAAATGTCAGACGAAGATATTGCAAATAGACTTGAGATTGAATTAAACAGGAACTCTGGATCCTCACATCACAACGCGAAAGTTATCGTAAACCTCAATACTAGAGAGGTATTTGACTGTATGAGAGATGCAGCTGCCTCATGTGATATCGGACCTACCAATATATCAAGTTGTTTGCGCGGAATTACGTCAGGAGCCGGATGGGATAATGATGGAAGAAGAATTGCATGGGCGTATTACGATGACTACGTTAAAATGTCTAACGAAGACATAGAAAAGAAAATTGCGGATGTGAATACTTTCTTTGGTCCAGGGGCTAAAAATAATTGCGTTAAGCCAGTCCGCTGCAAAACAACTGGAGAGGAATTTGGATCAACAACAGAATGTGCAACGTTCTACGGCATTGATATCACCTGTGTAAGCAGATGTTGTAAGGGAAAGCAACGATGCGCACATACCAAGGATGGAACTGAACTTACATTTGAGTATATAACTTATAGCGACACTCGAGTCCCAACTGACGCAGGCCTGGGATAACGCGGCACTCGCCGCCCAACGTTACGGCGACATCATCTCCGCGCTCCCGAAGATCAACAGCGAAATCAACTCTCTCGAAGAAACCGGCAATCACTACGAAATCGGCGAGTCCACACCTCAAACCGGCAACCAGTCCAACATTATCAACGCAGAAGGCGTAAGAACTCTCGTTTACGAAATGAAGGCTAACGCGAAAGCTTGGCATACCTCCAGCGACTCCGAACGCGCACGTCTCGACAGGCGCAACAAGGACATCGCTAACGAGATCCAGAACACGTACGGCCTCAAGATGCACCGTGATGATGCAACTGGCGTGTGGATTATTGACTTCGATCCGTTCTTCAAGGGGAAGAAGGGTGATAAACTGTTCGACGTCTACCATACAGGCGGAATTGCGGGTCAGCCTGCCGCTGGTCAGCACCCCGGACTCAAGTCGAACGAAGTGTTCGCGAAGCTGCAGTCCGGAGAATTAGTCATCAGCAATCAGCAGAAGGGCAACCTTTTCAAGATGATTGACATGGCAGGCGCACTTTCCAAGAAGATGGCAGCATCCGTCGGCGGTTTCAGCAACCCGACCTTCGGCAACCTTGCGGGATCTCTCGCCAACACAATCCCCAACAACATTTCAACCACCAACGCGCCGTCGATCAACATCGGCGACGTAATCATCCAGGGAACGGCTTCGGACGCGACCGTGGCGAAACACCGCGAAGTGACACGTCAGTTTGCGAACGAAATTTTCGACTTCCTTGGAGTCAGAAAGTAACTACCCGGAGGGGAGCCTCGCGCTCCCCTCCTTATATAATACCCGAAAGGCGGTGACAACTTACGTTTAACGGATACGATTTTACCTACTCCGATTGGGACAGTGATGACATTGGTGCTGACAGTGCGTACGCGCATGGCGTTATGATCTATGACATGGGCGACGCGCAAAATGACACAACCGCGTTTGGCAACAATGCGGACATTATTGAGACGCGAATTTTGCGTAGAGTCGACCCAATCTTCTACGGAGTAAACCGTCATGCTGAGCCTTTGACCTTCTCAATACTCTTTGGCAGCATGACTCCTCTTGACCGTTATGCCATGGAGGATATTGCCATGTGGCTTGATTCAGGACATTACAAGTGGCTGACAGTCGACGAGCCATCCATGGAGGATAGAGCATATCACTGCATCTGCACGGAACTTACGCCCGTATCTCACGGCTGGCTCACCGTCGCCTTCCGGGCCACGTTCCAGTGCTCAACACCTTACGCGCACTCTCAGCCTTGGGAATACACGTACGAAATTTCCGGGTCTCAGGATATCATCTTCAATAACGAAGGATCTTGCCGAGAATTTTTGAAGCCCGACCTCGTACTTGACGGGTTCTCTGAAATCTCAATAGTGAATGAGGATGATAACAACCGAGAGTTCGAGCTGGTAGATATACCCAGGAGTTGCGTGGTCAACGTAAGCAACAACAACGGAATCATTACTACGGATGCAGTAGACGACTACAACCTGTACGAAGGTTTCAACATGCACTTCCTGCGTCTAAAGCAGGGAGAGAACCTGCTCCACATAACTGGTACTGGGACTTTGACAATACGCGGGCGGTTCATGTACAACGTAGCTGCGTAAGCAAGGAGGTGGATTTAAACGTATGATTTTAAATTATAAAGATATATCGTTCGATAGTGATGGGCTTGTGGAGAAGCCTGAATTGATGCTGAAAACATTGGCAGGCGATACGATTGGCATCATACCTTTCGTATCGGATTTACGTATAACGGTGAAGTTTAGTGAACCTTCCGAAATTTCGTTCACAGTCCCACGCCAGGTCAACGGCGTCCCCACGCCATTCGTGGACGACCTTACCGGCTACAAGATGATCTGGACGGAACATCTCGGCGTTTACCTTATCTACAATCCCTCTCGAGAGGCAGACGGGATTCAAGATGAGGTCCATATTGAGGGATTTTCGATCGAGAAGGAGTTGGAGTCCAAGCGATTCTTCCTAGAAAAAGGAACGTTTTCGTTCTATAACCAAGGGTCCCCCAAAGATACGATTATCGGTCGGCTTCTGGAAGTCTGCCCAGGATGGCATGTCGGCGAAATTTCGCCCAACCTCATAGGACGCTACAGAACATTCGACGAATATGACTCCTCGGTTTTAGATTTTGTCTATAATGATGCCCCTGAAAAATATAGGTGCGTATTCGTTTTTGACCCGTATAAGCGTAGCATCAACGTGTATGATGCTCATGAGGACACCAACGAACGTTACGACATGCTTCCCATCTGGCTTTCCTTCGACAACCTTCTCGAGAACGTGGAGATCGAGGAGAAGACAGACGAGCTGGTGACAGCTCTGCGGCCTTATGGCGCAGACGACTTGGACATCCGCAACGTCAACCCAATTGGCTCCAACTGGATTTATGACCTCTCGTACTTCGTGGAGAATGGCGATATCCAACCGGACGCTCTGGCGGATAAATACAACGCCTGGACACGTCAGATTCTCAACAGGCGCGAATACTACCACGGCCTGACAGCTCTGCGCAGTTCCACCCAGTCCAAGCTCCTCACCGAGCAAGCAGCTCTCGTAGACCTGAAGGGAGAGCTGACTGACCTCACGAACCAGCAGTCCATCATCGTCCAGACGATTGCAGACGAAATCACCAAGGAAGGCAAAGAGGCCGAGCAGAAACGCCTGGATGATTTGAATACGAAAATTGCGGCTAAGAAGAAAGAGATCTCCGACAAAGAGGACAAGATCAAGGAGCTTCAGACGGACCTGGACGATTACAAGGCTCAGATCCAGGCTGTGGTGGACGAACTTGCGTTTGAGAAATACTTCACCTCCTCAGAGCGTGAGATCCTCTCGCACTACATCATCGAGCAGGACATGACAGAATCGACGTTTGTGGCTACTGATCTCGACACTTCAGTAAGCGGCACGACCTTCGATTTCAAGAGCGGAGATGTCTCAGTCTCCGGCTCCACTCTGGAAGAGATCGATCTGCCCACGAAATACGCAACGAAAATGTACACAATCGCAGGCGGAAAGTTCAAACTTTCGTACGACAAGGAGATTACCGGCGACATCATCCGCGGTACTCTGGACAAAAAGGATTCAGGCGAATTCATTCTGTCCTTCTACTGCGGGTCCATCAACGCCGGCGATACGACCACGCAATCTGGCGTCATCACGCTTACAGGCAAACTTTCCGGATACAAGGACGACGTAAAGCAGGTCCATAATCCGGAGATCTATGACATCGTAACTCTTGAAGGAACAGAGTTCTCCTTCTCCTCAACAGACGCTCAGCTCTTCCTTACGGCAAATGCGAGCGAATACCAGCGATACAGCGTAAGTATGGAGCTGTACGATTACGCGACCAAGAAGCTGAAGGAGAAGGCGACGCCTACCTACGAATTTTCCGTGGACTCCGGTAACTTCATCTTCGCAAAGGAGTTCGCTCCTTTCAGGGATAAGTTGCGGTTGGGGTGTGGCGTGTACCTGGAAATTGCGGATGGATACGTCATCAAGCCATACATCATAGAGTTCGAGCTGAACTTCGATGAGCCTGATAACTTCTCTCTGGTTTTCAGTAACCGTTTCAAGAGGAAAGACAACGTAAACACTCTGCGGGATATGATTGAGCAGAGCTATTCTTCCAGCCGTTCCTTCGACGCTTCCAAGTATATCTACAATCAGACCGTCGGTCAGGCTTCTGTCGTTTCAGAATTTATGAATGGCAGTCTGGACGCGGCAAAGAACGCGATTCTCGCCGCTGGGAATCAATCCGTGCGCATTGACGGCGCTGGTATCCATGTAGGCGGCGATTCCAAGTATCAAATGCGAATTATAGACTCCATGATTGCAATGACGGATGACGCCTGGCAGACAGCCAAGGTTGCCATCGGTCATTTCGCGTCTCCGGACGTCGGCGAATATTGGGGCGTCAATGCGGATGTCATTGGCGGCAAGTTAATCTGCGGTAATAACCTGGTAATCGAGTCGGAAAATGACACTGGGGTTATGCAGTTCAAGGTTGATGCTACCGGAGCCTGGCTATACAATGCCTCGTTCATTCTTGTGAATGACGGCGTAATGCCTGTCGCTCTTGCTCTGGACGACGACCATAAGGAGGAAGTGTATCCAGGCAGTAAGATGATGCTGGATCCTCGGTGGGGAATCATCTCAGGAAGCCATGAGCTATTCGACGTGACAGGCACGACAATCAAGCCATCCTTCGTAGATGAGGACGGGCAGCTCGTTCTGGATAACGACAAGATGCCGAAATTTGCTAACTTCTTCCTTGACGCTAGAGATGGCAGTGCGTATTTTCGCGGCACACTGCACGCACTTGACGGCAAGATCGGCGGCTTCACGATTAAGAAGTCTTACCTGTATTCGGGCGATGGAAATTCGCGTGTAGCAATGAACGGAGGCGCGGATGAGAATGGACTCTACGCATTCTGGGCTGGCGCGAACGACCCCACAGCCGCCCCCTTCTGGGTCATGAAAAACGGCACGATGTCCGCGACTAACGCGACTTTCGCCGGCACGATCAACGCGTCCAAACTCGCCGGCAACCTCACAGCTGACCCCAACGCGACCCTTGTCGGTTGTGGCATCAACGTCGGCGACGGAAACTTCGTAGTCGACCAGTCCGGCAACCTGACCTTGAAGGGCGACATTAACATGGAGGGAGCGACGTCGATTAAGTGGAGCAGCACGAATCCTCCGGTGAAGTACCAGTTTGCGGCGACTGCAAGCGGCCCGTGGCATGATACGATGCAGGACGGCGACAAATACCGCCGCGATTCTCTGAACGGCGGCAAGACGTGGGGTACACCATACCAATTTCTTGGGGAAGACGGGGAGAGAGGTCCGCAAGGCCCGAAGGGTATCGCAGACTACTGGGACGTGCTTGCTAAGCTAAAGGACGCGGCAAAACTGGAAAAGGGGTATATAACCGCAGATACAGCTGGGTTCCCTGTTATCTACGGAGGCAAAATTTACGGTGCAGAAATTTACGCTGGTGGAGGTGCGGATAAGGAAGAGGGCAGTCAGGTAATCAGCCTGAGTGAGGATGGTATTGAAATTCGCGGGGATGACCGACGCATATTACTGATTCAGTACATACCTAGCACAGATGCCAAACACCACGGATACGATGCGCATATATACGGCGGCGGAGACGGTCTTGAAATTAGCGAACAATATATGAGCATAAATACATATAGATTATCGCTGGATGTCTATGAGTATGTCGACTTCCATGATGCGGAAATCCGCAACTTCGCAGGCACCGCACGTTACGCATAAAAGGAGGACTAGCTTATGCCAACATTACATCTTAGCGGGGACGTAGAGTCCTTCGATTGGTGGGTTACCGGGCTTCAGAATGACTGGAGCGAGGCTGGATATGAGTGTCTTGGTCTTACAGCGACAAGTTTCTCTCGTGACTCTGCTGGGCTTGCCGACGAGCCTGCTGGGACATTTACGTATATGTATCCCGAAAAGGCAAGCAACCCTGGGGTAAAAACAACACAGCATGAAACGAAGAGCGGAATTTCTCCAGGCCGACACACGTACTACTGCTGGGCGTTACCCGGCAACGGACGCTACTACTACGTTGACAGCGGCAGTGTTACCGTACAGTCTCCTGCGCCAGTATACACAATGACCGTTTCAGTTTCCGGTTCTACGGTAACTGTCAAAGTCGACGGCGTTTCGAGCGGAGACAACGTAGAAATCTACGGTCGATACTACCACAAGTCAGGCGTCAAGGCATTTGGCGACTCAGATACTGCTAAAGGATCATCGTTTAGCGCGACGTATGAAAACGTCAAAGGCGGCGCTTACATAGTCAACTTCCAGGTAAACAGCGGAGGGTTTGCATCAGATACATCTAAAAATGTAGGCGTCAAGTGGAGCTGGAGGCATACAGTCGCCAAAGGAGAGCCGATAGCGATGAAGGCGTCGGAGTGGAACGACTTTGCGGACTGTGCAATGAGCTGTTACAGGTATTCAAACGGAAGCAATATGACAGTCAAGACAGTTTCCGGCAAAGACCAAATCAGCGCAGACGTAACCAACTCCGCAATCGACGCAATAAACGGCAGTGGCAAATTCGGAATGAAACACGTTGGAGAAGGCGACCCAATCTACGCTTCGACATTCCAGGAACTCCGAGACAATGCCAACTCAGTTATCTCAGGACTATAAGAACAGGGAGGAATTTCAATGAACTACCAGACCATCGCGAACACAGTCGCGAACATTCACAACGCACTTTCGGAAATCTCCGTCAAAGGCGACGACGTAATCCGTATGGCAGGCGTACTCCAGGCTTGCCGCGATCTTGTTCAGAACATTCTGAACGAACAGAACAAACAGCAGGAGGAGCAGGAGGTGAGTTAAATGCAGCCTCAGTGCAACTGTCCGATTGACTATTACGTACTACCAAATATAGATTTTGTGGGCGGATCTACCCAAGAAATTGACTTCCATTGTTACTTTTATCGCAATAAAGAGGCGTTTGACCTAACAAAATGCACAGGAAAATTCTCCATTACCAGTTTCGTCAATAAGACGAGCCGTCCAGTGGTCTCAAAAGACGCTGTGATGGTCATGGGCGAGGGGGATGACTTTGGAACTCCCAATATCTTCCGGGTAAACCTCGAGAAGAACGACACACTGAATCTGTCCGGCAAGTACATCTATCAGCTTACGGTCAACAGTGACGATGGAGCCGTAGATATTCCCGGCCAGGGGACGATCTACATCCAGCGCAACATTGACAAGTCAGCCGCTTTGTAAAGGAGGAGAATAAATGAATACGACCTATTTCCGCAACCTCGTAGCGGGTTGCATGTTCAAAACTGGCGATCATCAGGAAGTCCCGGCGAAATATTACATCGGTCTGAGCACGACCGACCCAACTGAACAGGGCGCGTGTACAGAGCCTGTTGAAATGAACTACAAGCGTGTGCCCTTCGAGAACATCACCACTCCAGACGACGGTTATATCAAGAATCAGGAGGCCATCACCTTTGAGGAGAGCACAGGCAGCTGGGGTGTCATTACGCACTATCTGCTCTTCGACGCAGAATCCCAAGGCAACCTTCTTCTCTATGGAAGACTGAAGGATCCGAAGACCGTCGATTCCGAAACCATCGTCACGTTCAGGCCAGAGGAGTTCAAGATCCGGGTCGTCAACGCGGAAATCGAATAACTAAGGGGGCGAGACGCCATGGATATTAATGTAGTGCTTGGAGAGCACGATGACGTAAACGCCCTCTTACGCAGGTCATACGACCTGAATGTGCTTATCCATGGCATACCTCTCATCGTCACACTCGATGTTTACGGCGAAAACAGAATCGGCGTTGCGTCAGCAGAGCTTACGCTCGTCCCCATGCTTGTCTGTCATCCGGAGCTTGCCGAACTTGGAATTGCGTCTGCAGACCTCGTACCTCATATTGAGAAGTTTTTGGGCGAAATTGAGAGTGACATTGGCGTTGCGGTAGATATCCGCGGAGTTTTCGTAAAGACAGTCCATCCCGTTGAGTCTGATCTCGGAATCGCGACTGAGGCGAAACTGGTCA
The DNA here is from genome assembly GCA_947632175.1 of uncultured Oscillospiraceae bacterium. GTDB lineage: Bacteria > Bacillota > Clostridia > Oscillospirales > Oscillospiraceae > RUG626. The sequence goes on from CANROC010000007.1 coordinate 52,196, forward strand.
AGACTGTCATCGTAAGCCAGGAATCTCCGGCGAACATCGGCGTTCGCGACGAACTCTCCGAGTGGCACGGTACCCTGCTGCGTGACCTTGACCCGCGAATTCTGGCAGACCTTGACCCGCACACCCTCGCCGAGCTTGACGCTCTGGTAATCGAGCCGGGGCATCTGCATATGCAGAAGTTCCCGAAGCTGGAAGTTGCGGAGATTGGAGTTGATGGGGCGACGGAAATTGCGCTTGCATCTTCTGTGCTTTTCAATATGGATGCCGGAAATGGGATTGGCGTTGGTACGGACTGCGGAAATCTGCACACGCAAAAGTGGGCAACTCCCGCGGGTGAGAACACCGTGGGAGTTGGAATTGACGCGGTTGCGCATGTAGTGAGGCCGCGCAGACTGTACGAGATGGACAATTTGCCGCTGTCAGAGTTCGACGAATTGTTGCTGTACGACGTGGATTATATCGAAGAATAACTGAAAGGGGTGAAATGAATGTTAGTTATCAAACTTTCAGAAGATAAGGAGCTGCAGATTACGGTTGATTCTCCGATCTACCGTGGCGAGAATATCGAGAATGGCATCATGTTTCTTGTGAGCAAGACTATCGGCCCGATTCAGGATGTCGCCAACGCGAAGTTGTACCTCACATACCTGCGCCCGGATGGCGTGGCGGAAATGGTATGGCTGTACGAGCACAGCGAGTACTCGGACGGCTACTACCAGTTCATGATGCCTGCAAACCGTAAGTTCACCCGAGTCCAGGGGCAGGTGACGGTCTGGTTCCAGATCTACGACACGGGGGCTTGCGTGAAGCCTATCATTCTCAAGAGTAACGAGGTACTCATCAACGTGCTGCCGGCGAAAGACGGGAGCGATTATGTGGATGATGACACGCTGTCGCTTGTGTATTCCGTGCAGAAGGGCATGGAGGCGCACGTTCAGGAGAAGATCGACGAACTCTCAGCAAAGAAGGCGGACAACATTAGCTACAACGCTGAGGACAAGAGCCTGCATCTGTCTGCGGACGGGGAGGATATTGGCGAGCCGCTTAAAGTGGAAGAGTTCGTGCCCGCTGGTATTGACCGCATGTGGGTATCCGGCTCCGGCAACCTGTGGATTACCTACACTAATGGGCAGTCTGTCAACGTTGGTCACGTTGTCGGTCCGGAGGGTCCGGTTGGAAGTCATGGTCCGCGTGGAGAAACTGGCGGAGTATGGTATCCGTCTGTATCCGAAGAGGGCGAGATCTCTTGGAAGCTTGACAGTGGCGTGGAGCCTGTGGCGACCAATATCAAGGGCGACCCGGGGAAGGACGGTGTATGGTATACACCCAGCGTATCTCCGGATGGCGTCTTGAGTTGGACTCTCGGTTCTCGTGTTCCACCCGGGACGGCCAATATTAAGGGGCAGCAAGGCGACCGTGGTGAGAAGGGCGAAAGAGGTCCGGAAGGCAAACAGGGTAAAGTCGTTGTCCCGACTATCGACGGGAAAAAGATCTTACGCTGGTCTATCGAGGACGACGTTTCTCAGGTGCCTGACCCGGTCGACCTTAACCCCAACGATGAATGGAACGCAGTATCCGGCGTTGGCAAGATGTCCGATTACAACTGGCAGGGTCTAAATTGACCAAGTTAGCTATTTCAATAGGAAGGTGGAGATTAAAGTGGCTAACAACGTAATTTTTCGGCGTGGTACCAGTTTGCAGTACAATGAGCTTGGCGAGAAGAATCAGGATACATTGTATTTCCTAAGTGATACCCAGGAATTGTACGTAGGATCAACACTCTTTGGAGCTGGCAAGCCCGCTACAGAAGACAAGGATGGACTCATGTCCGCAGAGGACAAGAAGACGCTCAAGACTCTCGCTTCCGGCACCGCTCTCGGCCTCAAGGCCGTCGATAAGTCTATCGTCGTTACGACTAAAGCTGAGGCCGAGACGGAGATTAAGGTTGGTATCTCAACAAAGGTAGGTCAAGCTCTGAAGCTTGACGTGGATGAGACTACGGGCGGTCTTTACGTTCCAGATGTTAAGTATCAGCTTGTGAAGAAGGATGATGCTGGCACCTATGCCTCTGTCTATCAGCTTAAATGCACTTCCGGCGACGGAGAGCCTACCTTCGATTCGGTCGAGATCGAGATTCCGAAGGATATGGTCGTCGAGAAGGGCGAGGTCAAAGAGGTTACTGAGGACAATAAGCCTTACAGTGGAGCAAAGAAAGGCGAGACTTACATCCAGCTTGATATCGCCAACGGCAGCAGCGATCCCATCTACATTCCCTGCAAGGATCTCATTGACGGTGGAGACTTTGTTAAACGCCTCAAGACATCTTCTGTTGGCGAGTCCACGATTGAAAACGATGTAACGGGCGGTGGGATGTTCTTCACCCGTACAGCCGACAAGCTACAGGGCGCAGTCGTTGTCAACAATGGGGAGCTGGCTAACAACAAGCCGTCACCCGTCGCCCAACTATACGCAGCAACCAACGACGGCTCCGGCAAAGTCACGGACGGCTCCTTCCTCAGTGTGTACCACGACAAGATTACCTACACAAGCCGTGCTCACGCCAAGGCCGGTGGCAAGCTGAGCGAAGACGACAGCGAACTTGTAGTTAAGCGTGATCTTCAGCCTCTCGTAAAGACAAAGATCAACGGGTCTAATGGCACTGCCGAAATCGTGAATGAAGGAGACGGCGGATGTCTGAAGTTCACTGACAGCTACGGTAAGGTAAGCCGGATTTCCGTACATGACGGTACTGGCGAAGGAACCAATGGCGTTATGGCGCAGATCCAGGCAGGCACTATTGATGAGCGCAATCACAACACTGGTACCACACTTACGGTATTTGAGGATAAAATCACGTACCGAAACAAAAAGAACAACACACATCAGCTTAACGAGGAAGACCTTGAGCTTGCGACTCTCGGCGACCTGAAGGGTATTTCCGGAAGCATTGAGTGGCAGACAATTTCTGGCGACTAATACTTAAGGAGGAGATACTATGGCACAAGTTAAGTTCAAAAAAGGTCTGTTGAAAGATCTGCAGAATTGCCCCGTAGAAGAAGGTCAGTTCCTGGTAGTTACTGATAACCGCAGCATCTATGTGGATGTTGCGGCGGGCACACGTATCCGCATTGGCGACTATCAGATTGTCGCCTCACAGGGAGAGTTACCTGAGAGCGGCGCAGACTCCGAGCTTTACTATATTGAAGACGATAACATCCTGACCCGCTGGGACAAGGACTACCAGGGTTCCGGCGGATGGGTACAGATCAACCCCGACACCGGCGCTACTGGCATTGAGTTCACCGGCGCAGGTTCTGCGTCGTTCGGCGGGACGTATGACAGCGAAGGCCGCAAACTGACCGTTACCGTGGCGAATGAACTGGCTACGACAGAGAGTGTGACTGAGCAGATTAGCGGGCTTGACTCCAAGTTCGCTGCCAAGGAGCACACCCACACCTCCGACCAGATCGACGACTTTGAGGAGAAGATGGCGGAGAAGGCGGGAGAGCAGGAATTCCAGCGGCTTTCCACAAAGGTCGACGGAATCGAGAAGAAGATCGGCGGACTCTCCGGCGCAATGCATTTCCAGGGCGTCGTTAAGGAAGACCCGACCCATATGGAGGATGTCTCCAAGTATAATGAGGGTGACGTCGTTGCTTGGCAGAATGCTGAGTATGTCTTCGAGAAAGAGTCCATCAAGGACGAGACCGGTAAATTCGTAGAGCTCGGCGACAACACCGCACTTTCCGGGCGTGTGACTGAGATTGAGACTTGGAAGACGACCGCAGAGAAGACGCTTGGCGATCTCGATACTACATATGCGAAAATTTCGCAGGTCTCCACAGACATCCAGGAAGCCAAGATTGAGCTGATTGGCGAAGATGAAGCACAGCCGGAAGACACCACGATTAAAGGCGCAAAAGCGTATACGGACGATGCAATTACGAATCTCAATATCGAACAGTACGCAAAAACGTCTGCTCTGGCAGATTATGTTCAGACGTCCACCCTTGAGGACTATGCAACCGTGGCTTCGCTCTCTGAGTACGCTAAGTCCAAAGACCTCGCCAACTACGCTACCGTAGCCTCTCTTGGCGATTACGTTAAGACGGAGACGCTGGATGCCTACGCGACCGACACTGAGGTGAGTGAGGCAATCACGACAGCGCTTTCTTGGCAAGATTTTTGATACTGATGGGGCGTGGCGTAAGTCACGTCCCTCTTAAAATAACGCAAGAAAGGAGGGCGTTAGCCAATGAAAGTTAAATTTTATCGTGGAAAAAGCGACAATATTTCGCTAGAAAAGACACCTTTTTCAGACGGATCGCTCTATTTGACGACGGATAATGGCGACCTTTTCGCAGACGCCCTTGTCCAGGATTCTCAAAAGCGAATTCGCGTCGGCGGAATTCGCGTCGTTTGCGTTTCCGCAACTCTAACATCAAAAGGTTGGGATCGGGACACAAAAACACAGGTTCTCTCAGTCCAAGGTCTCGGCGCGGACCAGGACGCAGAAGTCGGGCTTTCCATGACCGCGGATCATGCTGCGAGAGAGGCGGCGCGCAAAGCAAAACTTGCGCCAACAGCGCAAGGAAAAGAATCAATAACCATCACCGCAGACGGCTCACTCCCGACTATCGACATCCCTGTAACTGTAACACTATACATCTAACGATAGTAGCCGGCTTGCGGTCGGCTACTTTTAATGTGGAGGTGAACTATATGGCAACTACCAGTCCGAATTTCGGATTTCCCATGAATGACGACGACCAGGAACGGTTTATCGATTGGCGGAAGAAGGTCAATACAGGCGAAGAATCCGCGGTATACATGATTGACAAGGAGATTGCAAAGAAAAACGATAAGATTAAGGTAATGGCAGGCGAACTAAAACCAGATGGTTGGGACCCAGAAACCAAAACGCAGACGCTGACCTTTGATGGACTGACAGAGGATAGTAATGGTGAGATTGGTATTGCTCTGGGCGCAACTACGGAGCAGCGGGAGTTCGCAAGGAAAGCGAAATTTGCTGTTGCTGGGCAGTCGGAAAACCAGTTAACTATCATGGCAGACGGGCAAATCCCTACAGTTTCTGTACCAGTAGTTCTGGCGATTTTTAACTAAATATATGAAAGGAATGATATTATGGCAATTATAGGAAATTTCCCTGGAGGCGTCGGAGACGAGATTCTCCCCGCTTCTGAAACGCCGCTTGCTGACGCTGAGGCAGGAAGTGTTGGCAAGTCTGTGAAGTACGCACGTGAGGATCACGTACACCCCATTGCTGCCGAGGTGACGGGTTCTCTGACTCATATCTCTGATACAGTGGATAACATCGACAGCAAAGTAGATACAATTGGAACTGATGTAACATCTGTCAAAACGTCCGCCGAAGCGGCAAAGACTAATACAGACAGTATCAAAACCACTGTCACCGCTACGCAAACCACGGTTGGGACAATCAATACGACCGTAGGTCAGATTAAATCGACGACAGATGCTGTCGCTGCTTACATCAAAAATATGCATGTTAAGCGTTACGGGTTTTGCGTAACGGAAAGCGAGACTGATCCTGCAGGTCGGGTAACGTATCTTTACGACGCCGAAGGTATGACTCCAGCAAAAATGAATGGGAATGATTTCAGCTACGGAGATTGGCAGGATGTTTGGTTTGTACGTGACAATCATGTGTGCATGCTCAAACCTGACCGCACAGAAGATTTCGTGCTGAATCCTAACGATTACTCAAAGAAACTGAATGACGATACAGCCGCTCCTATTACGGATGAAGAACAGAATAATAACGTTATGTCCGCCTTTCCGCTCGTATGGACCCGTTGCTGGTACGAGGACGGCAAAAGCTATTGCGTCTTTTGTGAGTCTCAATATGATGATTCATACAAAGCGTACGCTCATACGGACTCCGACGGTAAGATTTGTAAGTGGGCGTACCATGCAACCTATGAGGGTAGTGTGATCAACAACAAATTAAGGAGTTTATCCGAAAAGAAACCAACAGGCTCAACAACTGCTACTCAAGAGGAACAGTATGCTAATGCAATTGGTGCTGGCTGGCACATTCGTCCACATATGTTTGATACCCTGATTTGCAACGCCCTAATCCTTATGGGGAAGAACACCAACTCCCAGGCCGTCTACGGACGCGGACATGATTCTGGTGGGTCTAATGCGTCTGATTTTCTTACTACTGGCACATTAAATACCAAAGGCCAGTTCTGGGGAAATACTGCAAATGGCTCTGAGGCTATGAAGGTTTTTCATATGGAGAACTATTGGGCTGATCGCTGGGAGCGTATTATTGGCATGCTTTACCGCAACGGCGAGTTCATCGTAAAGCCGACGCCGGTTGGTGGCTGGAACTTCACTGGAGATGGTTTCGTAGGTACCGGACTTGGAATCGTAGGCGCGTCAGATGGAAATGGTGGGCAGACTAAGAATATCATGACTGATTTGGGTTATTTCCAGCAGGCTCCTCTGACAGGGTCTAACACGACTTACAACGGAGATTGGTTCTGGTGGAATAACAAGATTGTCTCTGTCCCGCTTTCCGGCGGCCTCTGCGCTCACGGTCTCTGGTGCGGGGCGGCTTCCCGGGCTGTCGACCTCGTTGTCGGCTCCGCGACCTGGAACCTCGGGGCCTCGCCCACTTGCGTAGGTTTTCCAATATAGGGGGTGCGGGGGATTTATCCCCCGAATTAGATAGCCCAATAAAATAACAACCTATAAAAAGTGCAGTGTTCCAATCCTGCCCTTTATTACAGAATGGCCGTCGAGTTGCCGGCACATTTAAAATTGAGCACTAAAATTATAGGTAAACTAATATGCAAAGCTTAATCTTCTTTGCGTTTAGGAATTAAGATATCTATAGTTCTATTGCCAAAATACAATAGTAGCTCTGTAGGGTTTATAGTCCACGTCTTGTGTGCCCTTGTCCTGCCCTGTGCTGTGTCTCTGTCCCGCTTTCCGGCGGCAACTGCAATAACGGTCTCAGGTGCGGGGCGGCTTACCGGAATGTCAACAACGTTGTCGGCAACGCGAACTGGAACATCGGGGCCTCGCAGACTTTTCAATTATTCAAGTAGTATCGCCCGTCTACTTCAATGTGGCTATAAATCCGTAGCACTTGCTAAAAATTAAGCCGATATTGGAACATGGTTAGTAGGCAGTATGCCAAATATCATGGAGGTGAAAAGTGGCATGCACTCCGTAAATGGTTTATATAAAGCAATGCTGCAACACGATGAGGTTGTCAAATCAATTGAGGAAGCAGCAAAGAGAAAGAAGGGACGCCGGCTTGTGCGTAAAGTGCTGGCCGACGTCGACAAGTACGCGGATGCTATAATCGAGACGGTGTTGTCTGGGAAATGGCATCCGCGCAAACATAAAGAGATGATATTGTTTGAGGGTATGCATAAGAAGAAACGTAACATCTACAAGCCGGACTGGTATGACGAACAGATTCTACATCACATGCTAATCAGGCAACTTCGCCCACTGATAATCGCAAGATCTTACAGATACGCCTGTGGCGTTATAAGCAAGAAGGACGAGAAATTGATGAAAGTTGGTTTCGACGAGTCAAAGCTTACGCCAGAAATCAGAGCTAGCGGACGAGGATCCGTATTTGCCGTGCAGGTTATGAATCGGTGGGTGAGAAAGTACGCTGGTAAGAAGTTCTATGTGCTGGAGGCGGACGTGCATAAGTTCTATGACAAGATCGATATTGAAGTTCTCTTTAAAAAGCTTAGTCGCCTTGTGAGAGATAAGAAGTATGTTGAGCTTATGCGAAGGGCTGTAGGAGACGGATTGCCTGGCACGCCGGGGATTGGTGTCCACAAAGGCTTCTACACATCTCCTTGGCTATCGTCTCTTTATATGTTGGATTTGGACAATTATATCATGCAGCAACTCAAGCCGGATCACTATTTGCGCTATGTAGATAACATGTTCATGTTCTCTAAGAACAAGAAAGAGCTACATAAGATGGCTAGGAAATTACAGAACTATCTTAAGAAAGAGCTTCATCTTGAGCTTAATACGAACTGGCAAATCTACAGATTTTCATATGATAAGAAATTCTGGACGAAGAAGGACACGGAAAAATCGCGCAGATTCCATGGCAGTAAGAATAACCCTGCCAGATATGGAAGAAGTATCGACTGTCTTGGATTTAGGATTTATCACAACCGTATTACTCTGCGTAAGAACATCCTGAAGAGATCGCGAGGAAAAGCGAATCGTATGCGCAAGAAAAATATTTGCCGTATCGTAGACGCGCGCACTATGTTGTCTTACAAAGGATACTTTGAGCATGCAGACGTGTACAACTATATTAAAAAGTGGATCCTTAATAAGGTGTCATTGAGATATTGCAGAAAGATTGTGAGCAATCACGACAAACGTAAGAATCTGGTTGAGGAGCAGAAGTGTAATAAGAAGCAAAGAAAGAACGAGGAGGGACGAACATGACCGAATGGAAATTATGCCAGGGTAGTGGACCGAAACCGAAAGAACTGGACGCTACATCATCTCGATATGTTGTATACGAACGCCGCAACATCCACGAGGAAACATCTGGAGACGGCGACATGCAGGCGACGTATTGGGAGTACGAGGAGCGTACTATGACTCAAGAGGAGTACGCGCAGTATAAATCTATCACTACATCTGCAATTATGCAGAGCATTAGTTCACAGGCAGCTGATATCCTGATGGGCATTATCTCCGATCAGCGCACAACGCAGGTTGAAGCAACCATCATGCAGGCCATCAATCAGCAGACGGCAGATATTGTCACAACAATCGCAACTATGAATATGGGAGGTTGATTATATGAGTCCGAAATTTGAGTACTACAAAGACCAGTTCGAGAAGGGCTGGATTACCACAGCGACTCTGAAGCAGTGGGTCAAGATTCAGCCAATGATTCCGGCACTTGGTATCACTGCTGAAGAGTACAAGCAGATTGCCGGGGAGGATTATGAAGCTTGAGGAACAACAACTCATAGAGTCTCTAATGGATATTGTGGAGGAGTATGACGCTGAGATGCGTTCTCTCATTGCGGAGCTGACTATATCTGAAGCGTATGACTTAGCATCACAACACCTCAGTAAGCTTACAGCTCTCAAAAGTGAATATCTTGAGGTTATAGGGGATGTACGATTGTCGTAGATTCTCTATGCAAAATTTCGCACAATAAAAATGGCGGACTGCCGTTATGACAGTCCGCCTATAACATTTACGCTTGACTCAGCTCTTGGTAACGCCTCATGAGAAAGGCGACGCAGTCTGACTCAGTGGTGCCAGCGACAGGGAGGCCATATGCCTCCATAACGGCCTTGTCGTTGAGCTGATGCGCTTTGCGGAGGTCAGGCGGCATGGTAAGGTCATCGTACAAGTCGGCGAGGGAAGAATCCGGAAAACGCGCTCTCGCATCCAGGATTGCCTGCGCGGTTTGCTCAATCCTCGCTCTCTGCTCTGGAGTTGGCTCAGGCCATGGGAACGTGTTATAGACAACAGCTCCAGAGTAAGAGAAGTCACTTTTCAGCCTTCCTCCCACAGTGCGTGTCCAGGCCATGTGGACATTGGAAGTCAGGACTCCGAAGTGATATAGGGTGGCTCCCATAATGATGAGAAGCTTATTGCTTGCAATTGTGTTCTCATCCATAAAGCCGATAGGGATGTATTTTCTCCGGATAGAAGAAACCTCCGGGATGCAAAGATAGTTTCCGTCGGTCTGCGGAGAGGAAAAGAATAGATAGGGCTTTTCGGAGAGAGCACGAGTCGGAGCGGCCGAACTTGCAAGCCGCATCTGCTTAACCGCCTCCAGTCGCCGCATAATCTCTGTGTTTCTGCGATAGACTGCTGGAGAGATGTCGCGCAACCATAGACAGTAGCGGACTGGCTTCCCGTTTATGAAGTCCATGGACCCCATGTAACGGCGAATACAGACAGAAATAGAGCTGTCTTTCTTGACAAGGGCGTTTCTTTCTTCCTCGGACAGAATTAGATTGCCTCCATCTGATGGCTGGTTCCCCTTCCGCATTTCTGGGACTGCGCAAATCGGCGAACTTCTGCTTTCGACGCAAATGTTGTCACCGTCCAAGAGATAGCCATTTATGTTGCTCACAATCTGCATGCGGTTTTCAGAATACAAAAGCCGTGGATTATTATTCTGAGCGACACTGAATCCGATAATGACACAGTGAACGTGCGCTTTGAGGGCAGCCTCGCTATCCCACCGGAAGGTTCGGTGAGCGAAGTCGATATGCACTCCAAACTCTGAAAAGAGTCGGCCCCATAGCCCGGCAACCTGCTCACCTTGAGTAATGGAGTTTGTGGATACCAGAGCCGCTCTGATAGACGTACCTTGCATAAAGGATGCCGCTTTGTGATACCATGCCCCAACGTAATCAATACTATGAGATCGCTTTACTTTCCCAAATATTGCAACAGCTTCTGCCTTCTGTTCCTTCGTCATCATAGACGCTCCGACAAACGGCGGATTACCCATAATGTACGAGAGTTTGGATTTCGGCACAACTTCCTCCCAATCAATCCTCAGTGCGTTGCCCTCAACAATGTGAGCGTACGACCTTAGAGGCAGGAAGTCCAAATCCATGTCAACGATGCCTTCTGTCTCCCTCATCATTTGAGACTCGGCAATCCAAAGAGCAGTTCTGGCTACGGACACAGCAAAGTCGTTTATCTCAATACCGTAGAATTGCCCGATGGAAACCTTGATCGGATTCATGTCTCCCATAATGATTTGGTCCTTGTTGAGAAGGGCAATGACATCGTTCTCCATCCTACGGAGACAAAGGTACGTCTCTGTCAGGAAGTTTCCGCTCCCGCACGCAGGATCCAGGAACGTCAGCGAGGCAAGCTTCTCTTGAAAAGCTTTCAGCTTAGCCTCTTGCGTACGCAAAATTCGTATCGCCTTAATCTCCTCAAATTCCTTCTCCAGGTCATCTAAGAATAAAGGATGGATTAATCTCCTTATATTGTCCACCGATGTAAAATGCATTCCGCCAGACCGACGCGTCACGGGATTCAGCGTAGACTCCATTAGCGCCCCGAATATTGTGGGGGACAGATCTTCCCAGTCGAAGTCCATAGCTCTCGCCATGAGCAGTTTCTTTGTCTCCTCGTCGAACGGCGGAATTTCTGAGTCATCGTCTGCGAACAGCCCTCCGTTTACGTACGGAAATGCCGCGAGGATAGGATTGTCATCCTCAAGATACAGGTCTCTTTCCTCCAGCTTCTGATTAAGGACTTTGAATAAGTCTCGCAACGCCGTACGGATTTTGTTTGCAGGCACGTCCTTGAGGTAGTCATGGAAGATGGTCCTTGACCCGAAAATCCCAGCCGATTCGGCATAAAAGCAGAACACGAGCCGAGTCAAAAGAACGTTTAGGCTTTTCAGCGCTTTATCTGACTCTGGATTTTTGTACCTCTTCAGTAGGCCATCGTAGAGTTCGCCTACAATCTCGCCGGCCTGAAGGGAGATTTCCATCTCCTTCTCGATATACGAGCTTCCCGTGTCTACCAGAAACTTCAGGCGGTAATACTCCGTAGGCAGATCTTTCAACAGTATCTTCTCCGGTTCTCCTTGCGGATTGCGCATATTATACACCCATATCTCTGCGAAGTTACTCGTGACCACAAAGTAGGGATGCTTATCCACTGGTAGCTCAACGATGTATCTCTTCGCCTGCGTGAACGGGGTTAAAAACGTTCCGTCTGATTGTCTAATCGCCATGTTGAGATTCTTCCCCAGGCTCTTCTGCTCAATCATGATTCGCGTCGACGGAATCATAGCGTCAATGAAGCTCGTGTTGTCCAGGTGCACCTGTTCCTCGAACTGAATGAAGTCAGGGTCATGCGGCGCTCCAAGCACATCTTGCAGAAGCTGTATCCAGAACTTCTGCGACTCGCCTTTCTCGTACCCGCGACCTGTCCATTCCTGTACGAACTTCTTTGCCGCCAACCTCATTTCCTTATCAGTCACCTAATCACCTCCTATCCGTAAAATAGCTCGTCTATTATACACCATCTCCACGCGCATTTCAAGAGTCAATCTGTCTGCACGCAATTTTGGCTTGCAATTTCCGCCCTCGCAATTTCCACCCCAAACAGGGACTCCTTTCACCTTGCGCCGTGCCTCCCAGCACGGTATAATCATATCAGGAAGCAGCCGTGTTCAGGCGAAATTCCTGACCATTTCAACAGAAAGGATCATCCCCATGACCGTCATTATCGAAGCGAAGCGCACCAGAAAGAGGTCGCGGCAAATCGTGGACCTCATTAACGACTGCAGCGACCGCAGAGTTCCCGTGCTGTACATTCCGGAGGCTGTCGCGTATGAGCGCAACACCATATCCCACACCATTGAGGACTTCTACACTCCGCGAATTCCGGAGATCCTCTCAACGGCAGAGGCCGCAGACCTGCGGCTTGCTATGCTGCTCGGCATGATCGGCGAAAATCGCAGCATCTCGCTCGACCAAACGCAGCTGGCGTATGTGACGCCGGAGGTCGTTGAGGCTCTCAGGAAGAGGGCGTACACCGTCATTATCGATGAGGCCGTGAACTCACTGATGTCACTGAATGAGCTGGTGCGGGAAGAGGGCTGGATGTTCACGGAGAGCGACGTGCGGCACATGATTGCCAACTGCCTGATCGGACCTTGCGGCGCAGGCCACCAGATGGAGTGGCGCGACAGGCCGGGAATCGCGTGGCCTGAGAAGTACCGGGAAGCCGAACGGTACGCGAAGTGCGGAAACCTGTTTCTGCGGGACATGGAGCTGTGGGTTTTCGGCGTGTCTCCGCTGCTGGTGAGCGGGGAGCTGGACGTCAGAATTTTCGCGGAGGAGTTCGCGGGGAGCCAGCTCGGGCAGTATTGCCTGGAGCGCGGAGACCAGTTCGTCTTCTGGCCAGGGCTGGTGTGAGGCGCAGATTGTGATTTCTGCGGATTCTATGTTACATTGTCTCATTTTGCAACTTAGACCTGGGCTTGGTTGATGTGCGGCGATGCGGAATTTCTAAATGACGAAAGGAAAGAAATTCGCGGGAATTGATTTTTCGTCCAGATCCTGGTATGCAACATAGAACACCCGAAAATTTTGCACAAAACGTCGAATACGTTGCTGTTATTTCAGGATGTTTGTGAAAATTGTTGCTTGTTGGAAGTTCTGGCATCTGGTATACTCTGAGCACAGGATGAACGCCGGCAATCCTGCGTCGCGCATGCCACCCCATGCGCCTTAAAAATCTAATACTGAAAGGAAAAACAACTATGGAATTTAGCAAGAAACACGAACGCCTGCTGGGTCTTCGCCCGGACTACCTGGCGTATCTATTCTACCTGGGCACCGCCGCTTGGGGCGACGGAGACGTACTCATGCAAACCGATACAGTCTTTGATTGCTATGGCGATGAACACTTCATACGCGACCGCCCGATGAGCTACAACGACATCGAGGACATGCTGGCAACTACGCTGTTGGACAACGACGTGGATCCCAAAGTATTCGGGCGCTTCTGGAAGGCTGTGTACGGAACTGCTATTAAGCAGAATGACGCCGGAAACTATGTGCTTTGCCGCGAATTTTTCGGAGGCCGTATGGCTGACCTGGACACCTATGACGACTTCGCAGATTACATCCGTGATGTGTGCGAGACTCCTCTCGTCAATGATTTCCGCACGCTGGGCTATATGTTTTGCATGTTGAATCACATGAATCCGCACACATACATCGTCTCGGATAATGTCACAACCAAATCGTTTGAGGAGTGCCCGATGATCGACATGGAGGACTTCTGCACCATGATCGGCGTGGACACCAAGAATGTACGGTCGCTGCAGAATGCCTACAGGCAGATTCGCGTAATGCGCGACGGTAAGCAGAAGATTTTCTGCGGATTCCTCGGAGGCGGAGGGCACGAGAACGCCGTACCTATTGTCAATCCGTACGCAATCGGAGCGGAGGACGACTACCCGGACAATGCGGCAAAGTGCATTTTCGCGTATGAGGACAAGTGCCTCGCGAAAGAGAGCGCCTAATAACTATTGAAAGGAAGATGCAAACCATGGGAGATATTATTTTACGAGACCGTAAAACAGGTAAGTTCTCTCCGGAGTTAAAATACTTCTCAAGAGAGTATCTCGAAATGCTGGATGAACTTGGCTACTACTATGTCCCAGATGGCGATACATTCTACATCACAGACGCAGACAACAACGATCTACGCGGACTCCTCAAGGAGGATGTTGTCAGATTGTTCCGCCTGGCAGAATGTTGCAGCCCGACGGGTGTATTTGTTACTGAGAACGCAACAACTATGGACAAAGAATCTATGGCAAACGTGCTTCGGATGCCTGAAGACCAGTTCAGCCAATTCTGGGATCGAGTCTATGGGAAGCTTATCGTTACGGACTCTAAAGGACACCTTACACTCGGCAAAGCATTCCGGCGCGGAAAGTTGTCACGCCTTTGGGAAGAAATTACGCAGGATTTCCTTGGCTGGGTGCGGAGAATGTATGACGATGCAAATTGCCCGTATAGCACGGACGAACTGTACTACATCTTCAGCCTCCTCAACTACACGGTCGAATGCGGAGCTGTCACAGTCGTGACCGAGGACGTATTCATCGAGGATTATTATGAGCCGGAGGACATCAAAGACATTAGCATGTTCCGGTTCTGCACACTTATCGGTGTGGACACAGGCAAGGCCGAAGAGATGTACGACGCCTATGAGGCCATCTGCAATGATGGAGACCACGGCCTGTGTTTGTTCCGTCCGTTCTGGAGAGGCTGTGATGACGCGGAGTTCATGGTGGACACGTTCGTTCTCGAGAAGATCATCATGGACTACGATTATGACCCGGAAGACCTCGAATGCAGCTCTGATGATTTGGACGACTCCGACGACTACACGGAAGACTTTGACGATTCAGAATATTAATCCACCAACCACAATGGGCTGTGGTATGTCACTGCAGCCCATCTCTCAGCAAATACTATTGAAAAGGAGAACATCAATATGATTACAGTAGTAGACGCTCCATGCGGAGCAGGCAAAACAACCTGGGCAATCCAGTACATGAATTCACATCCGGACGAGCCGTTCATTTTCGTTACTCCATTCCTTACGGAGATTCAACGTATCATTGACGCAACTGGTAGTGACAGCGACCATAGATTCTACGATCCACAGTTTATCAACAGGCCGCAGCTCCTTGGAGGCGAAACATTCTCCAAGACTAAGGGCGACGACTTCTACGATCTACTCGACCGTGGGTATAATATCGCAACGACGCACACTACATTCCAGCATATGTCCAAAGAGACCGTAACAGCCATCATGCAGGGCGAGTATCACCTGATTCTTGATGAGGCCGTAGACGTACTCTCTCCGTACAACGATGTCGTACGCGATCCTATGGACAAGGTAAATGCAGGAGACGCCGGATGGCTGCTCGCCAACAACATCATTGCCGTCGCCGACGACTGTCGAGTCAAATGGCTTGGTAAGGATATTGAAAACATGCAGGAATTTATGCCGAAGTATTACACGATTCAGAAATACGCAGAGGCTGGAAGCCTCATCTTGGTCGACAATACATTTTTCGCATGGGAGTTCCCGCCTGATGTGTTCCAGATGGCGAAGGATGTCACAATTCTGACATACCTCTTTGATTCTTCCTTTGTGGCTCCATACTTCAAGATTCATGGAATTCCGTACGAAAAAGTTGGTGTACGGAAAGTTCCTGAGAAGGACGAGTATGAGCTGTGTGAGTACCATGAGGATCTCGAGCTGCGCAAGAAGTGGCTTGAACTGATCGACCTCTTCGATGACGGCACCGTGTACAAGGGCAAGGCGCTAAGCGCCACGTGGTACAAGCGCAATATCACCCTCGACGTACACCTCGCTAATGACGCCACGAAGGAACTTAGCAAGGATCTTGAGTCATTTCTGAAGAAGGTAAAGGCGAAACCGAGCGACACTATGTGGACTTGCCCGAAGGGTAATCGTCATAATATGGCTCCGAAAGGATTCTTCCAGACACGGACACTCTCTGATGAGGAGAAGACGGGGAAGGATACGGCTGCCGTAGACGCCTATCTTGAAGAGAGCAACCTGATGTGCTGGGCACCTTCCGTAATGAAAGCAACGAACAAGTACGCCAACAGGCACGTTCTTGCGTACATGCTTAACTTCTACGCGAATCCGGAGATTGTCAAGTATTTCAAGAGTATGCAGGCTGACTTCGACATCGGCGCGTACTCCCTCTCTTGCCTCATCCAGTGGATCTGGCGGTCCGCAATCCGTAATGGTGAGAAAATCTCACTCTACCTCCCTAGCAAGCGGATGCGGTCGCTCCTTGTAGACTTCCTGAACGGGAAAATCTAACGGCGCGGTGGGCATTCTGGCGTTTACCTGACACCTACTGCCTCCGCATCCACCCCAACAGGGGGGGGTGGCTGAATCGTGCCCGGAATCCCTTGTGCCCCAAGGGTTTGCTTTTCCGGTACTTATAAAGAGGTCTACAAAAATTAAATATTATATAACCTATTGAAAAGAGAAAAGAAGAATAACACTGCATACACAGGAGAGTTCTACTTTCTCATGACCTACCCAAGTTACTATCAACGAACAAGCGCCGGACGCCTAATAAAAGGGCGATCCGGCGCGTTGTCATATATCCGTAAATATCGATACGGAAATTATAAATATTTTTTATTATCCCTATCGCTTAACTGCGTGCAGTCACTTCAATTACCACGTGAAGTGAGCTGGCCTAGGGATTGGTACGGATTCCGTAACAAGGAACTGAGTAGCTTGCAGGGCAAATATGAATGAATTTCTATGCGTTTTAAATGGTTTCTATAATATATTTTTCCTTTTCAATATGAAAGAGCCTGACTGTAGCATGGGAAGAAGGGAGAGGGAGGGTGAGCGCACCACGGGACTTGGTACGGACAACCGGTGGTTACCGCCCAGAAGGGCTACGCTGACGTTCTGTATTTGCAGAAAGAACGATTGCGGGGAAATTGTGTTTCTGTGGAAAGCACTGAGCCAAAGTTTCGTGCGCACTTCAATAGGTTTATTACGGACGAAACGACTGGTTTTAACGTAACAATTATAATTTTAACTCAGAGTATGTTAGAGTGGAATTTTGATAGTTAGTGTTGGATTATAATCCAAATTATAATAATTCAAGGGGGATGATCTGTATGGAAGAGAATACTGAGAAGAAAGAAGTAAAGAAGGAAGGGGAGTCTGGGCTGGACGTGTTTCTCAAGAGGCTGAGCAGTATCCTGAGTATTAGGGGGCTACTGGCCGTATGTCTAGCCGTCGTTTTCTCTGTTTGCGTGTATCTGAGCATGACGTCGTTCACCGCAGACGGGACTCAGATTCCGGTGCCGGAGGCTGTTATTACCCTCTTCTCCTGCGTGGTCATGAGCTTCTTTCGTTCAGACGGGAGTAGTAAGTGATAGATATGGCGACGTCTAGTATTTTTACAGAGATTGTGATTGATACTCCTGAAGCTGCGGAGAGATTCGTTAATGCGTTGGAGGAATCGGAGAAAGCGGTGAAGGAGATGGAGAAGAGGAAGAAGGAGCATCCGGAGGAGTTTCCGGAGAGTCATATTCATATTATGACAAAGGAAGAAGTTGCGGAATTTTTCAATAAGAAATATGGAAGGAAGGAGTGATCAAGTTGTCCAGGAAGATTAAACAGAACAGGATGGTTACGGACGAACTCTGGGAGCAAGTAAATCCAGAGAATAAAGAATTACTTAGAGATTTTCTTGATTATTTACGGAGCGTCGGAAGAAGTCCGACGACTATTGAGGCATACGAAAATGACGCCCGTATATTCTTCGTATGGTGTCTTCAAAATGCCTCGAACAAGCCTCTTTATGAGATTACGAAAAGACACATAATATCATTTCAAAACTTCTTAATGAGCACAAATGAAAATGGCGCAAAACGCGTAAAAAGAATCAAATCAACCTTATCAAGTATGTGTAATTACATTGAGAATATTTTGGATGATGATTTTCCAAATTTTCGTAATATAATTCGCAAAATTCCGGATCCAACAGAAGAGGATCCAAGACAAACAAAAACCGTACTTACTGATGAACAAGTTCAGTCCATTCTCGATATGCTTGTTAAGAATAAGGAGTATGACAAGGCGGCAATGTTCAGTCTGAGTGTAAACTCTGGGCGCAGAAAGAGCGAGCTTATACTTTGGAAAACAAACTACTGTACGCCAGACACTATGTTTCTAGGGACGTTTTATAAGACGCCGGAGAAAATTCGTACAAAAGGCCGCGGCGTCGCGGGCAAGCCACTCTTCTGCTACGTGTTAGCAAGACCTTTCAACAAATACCTGAAGCTGTGGATGGATGAACGTGAACGTTTAGGAATCGAAAGTGAGTGGCTCTTCCCAAAGGCTGGTGACTATAGTCAGCATATCGATATTGCTACTATGAATAGATGGATAGACTCCATATCTAAGCGTACTGGGCTTGAGCTATACTGGCATTCAACAAGGCATTACTGGGTCACGAGTCTATCTCGGCAGGGAATTCCACAGAAGGTAATCAAAACAATTTTGGGCTGGACAGACATAAGTATGTGCGATATCTATGACGATACGGAAGAAGACGAGGTGCTCAGCCAATACTTCTCAGACGGAGAGATCATTGGCAAGCAAAAGTCCCTTGCTGATCTGTGATTTGTCCCGAATATCAGGTGGAATACGGCACAAGTTGCTGGCGACCTAATTTATTCTACTCGTTACTGGTTACATAATGGAGGTGGTGCCTATGAATCCAGGACTTTTCGTAAGTCTGCCAATGGCTGGCAGAAAGCTGAGCGAGATTGAGGATGAGATGCAGGCGTGCTTGGCGAAGGCAAGGAGTATGACGGGAGTCAAATATGATCTTGTCGATTCTATCTGTCCTTTTGAAACGGATTCGCCAGTGTACGCGCTGGGGTATGCGGTGTGCGCGTTGTCGTTCGCACAGGCTGCGTATTTTGCGCCGGGATGGCGTGAGTATCGTGGATGTCAAATCGAAAGAGCTATCTGCGAGAAATATGGCATCCGGGTGATCGCGGAGTGACGCAAATTTTTCGAGGGAGTTTGGAGAGGTGAATTGAGATTTGCGGGCCTCGCACGAAAGTGCGGGGATTTTTTGTGCCTATTTTTGGTTTTCAGAAATGAAACGAGAGGAGGATGCCATGGTTACAGTAGAAGACGTTTTGAGGCCAACTACCATAAAGGAGCTTAACGCGAAGGAGGTAGTTCCTGAGGAGGAGAATTGGAAGATGTATATCCATATCTTTCCGAACGGGAAGTATTACGTTGGCACAACATCTAGAAGTTTTGAAGATAGATGGGATGAAGGTCGAGGGTACAATGGTCAGCGTGTAATGAGAAATGCGATCAATCGATATCGCTGGGAGAACATAATCCACGTAAAATTTGCCACAGGATTGACAAGGAAAGAAGCAATGAATATGGAAATGCTACTAATCGCAAAGCTTCATTCTAATGATAGGAGATACGGTTATAACGTTACGGCAGGCGGAGAGGGAGCAAGAGGATATAAGAGGGACGAGAAGACTATCGAGAAGCTCAGAAATCAAAAGAAGTGTATCCCAGTTGTTCAATATGACCTTGAGCTTCGCAAAGTCGCGCGATATAGGAGCGCATCAGAAGCTTCAAGAGCTACTGGCGTAGCATCTGGCGAGATTCGCAGATGTGTATCTCACTATAAAGGAGGGACTCCTTTTACAGGCGGATTCTTATGGATTGCAGAAAGCGAAGTTGACACATTTGATTTTGATGGAATTAAAGATGCGCTTGAGCGATACAAGCAGAAGCTTAATATGGTAATTTGCCAATTGGACGAAGATTTGAATATCATCAACACATACAATGGATATTCTGAAGCAGCAAAAGCTACTGGCGTGTTTGCATCTAATATAGCAAAATGTTGTAAGGATTGGAAGATTGGGTCTGGAAGATTATCAACAGGGGGATTCGTGTGGATATTTCTAGAAGATTACAAATCAATTGGAAAGGATACAATGTTCATGATGGTTAGAAAAATTAACCCTCCTATTTTTCAATATGATAGATATGGTAATTTTATAAAAGAGCACAAAAATATTGATGTAGCTGCGGAGGAATTAGGAGTTGGGCGTTTTACCATAATAGCGGCAATATCTGGCAGAATGAGAACATGTAAGAATTGCATTTTAAAATTAAAGAAAGAGGAGACTGCCCCAATGAAAAAATACGATTCCGACAAAATTGTAAACCAATACACTGAGGATGGCAAATATGTGCGAACATTCCTATCTGCGGCAGATGCAGCTAGAGCAATGGGAGTTTGGGCTACTTCAATACACAAAGCATATAGTAGACATAGGACTTCGTGCGGGTTTTATTGGAAAGTTGTAGACAGTGTCGATGATACAACAGATTTAGACGTAAAATCATGGAGGCTATAATGACAAACGAAATATATATCTACGATTATCTCTCGAAGGAAGGATTTACTCCCGCTGGCGTCTGCGGTTGTCTCGGCAACTTCTACTACGAGAGTACAGTCAGGTTTGATATCGGAGAAACCGCCAGACTCACCAAGCTCGGCATGACATCTGAGCAGTACCGTAATGCCGTAGATGACGGCACGTACACAAACTTCGTCCACGATTCCGTCGGGTGGGGAATTTTTCAGGCGACCTGGTACGAATATAAGGCTGACATTCTTTCAAGAGCCAAAGCGAAAGGAGTGTCCATAGCGGACCCGGAGATTCAGATGGCGTCGTTTGTGAACGCAATTAAGACGGGGCTCTCGGCGTTGTACTCCGTACTGACTACGGCGACAGACCCAAGGGAAGCCGCTGAAGCGGTGTTGCTGCAGTATGAAAGGCCGGCGTCCGTTCAGCCCGGAGCTGACGAGGCTGGAAAGCGGAAGGTCATCAAACAGAGAGGAGATAAGGCAGTTGAGTATTTCAATAGATTTAGCAACGCAAATATTACAGGAGGTGGCAATCAGATGAAATACAAAGATGGAGTAAATATTCCTATCCAGTGTATGCAGACCAACAGTGCCTGCTACAAGAGTACTCAGGTCATGCAGGTATACGGAGTCCTCTGGCACAGCACAGGCTGTAACAATCCCAACGTGTGGAGATATGTACAGCCGTCTGACAACGCCCCGGGCAAGGACAAGATGTTAAAACTGCTCGGGAAGAATCCCTGGGCAAATGACTGGAACCACATTTACCACGAAGCAGGTCTGAACGCCTGGATTGGTAAGCTGGCTGACGGCACGGTCGCCGCCGTTCAGACGATGCCGTGGAATTACAAACCATGGGGTTGCGGTGTGGCGTATAGCGGCGGACCGTCCTGCAACAGCCATTGGATCCAGTTTGAGATTAGTAGCATAGTCTCCGCGTAGAGTAATCTGCGTGCAAAAATACGCGCCAAACTGCTGGAAAATCCTAAAGCCAGACAGACCACAACGCAGCGATGAAAGACGCAAACGTGATGGTTACGAAAGTAGAAAGAACTGCCCGGATGGTATAAGGTCAAATCCTAAGTACCGTAGCAATGGACAATCAGCAACCAAGCCCCGAAGAGGGGAAGGCTCAACGACTACCCGAAAGGGACCTGTGAGACAGGGGCGGCGCGCGACGACGTTTGTCGCCGAAGATATAGTCTGCACTTTGCCGAAAGGCAAAGGGGCGAATGCCCGGCGTTTTCGTCTTCAATAGGACGAACGCTAACACAATGGGTGCGAAGACAGTCTAACCGACAAGAAGTATTTCGAGCAGTGCATTGAGGAGGCCGCTCAGCTTACGGCGTATCTGTGCAAAAAGTTTGGGCTTGACCCGCATGGGACCGTAAATTTCGCGGGGAAGAAGGTTCCCGTAATCCTCTGTCACCAGGACAGCTATAAGTACGGACTGGGCTGTAACCACGGCGATATCTACAACTGGATCAATCGCTACGGAGTTACTATGGACCAGATTCGGAACCGGGTCGCGGAGATTATGAACGAAGATTCCAAACCAGTCGCCGTGAATTACAAGGCGAAAGTCACGGCAAAGGACGGCCTGAATTGCCGGAACTACCACGGGACTTCCGGCGCAATTCTGACCAGTTTCCCGTACAACACAGTCCTCACCATCACGCAGGAGGTAGATGGTTGGGGCTACGCAAACAACACAGGCTGGGTATCTCTTGCGTACACAGCCAAAGTCAACACTATGGAGGAGGATGATGACGAGATGACATACGAAGATTTCAAGAAGTACATCCATCAGTATAGGGCGGAATTGCAGGATAACGACGCGGAGCCCTGGAGCCAGGCGGACCGTGACTGGGCAGTTTCCATTGGTCTCATGAAGGGAAGCGGCAAGGCTGCGGACGGCTCCCCGAACATGATGTGGGATGATTTTCTGACAAGACAGCAGGCGGCCGCACTGTTTCACCGGCTCGCTCAGTATCTCGGCAAGGCGTGACCCATGGGAAAGCGTGAAGACAAAAACAAGCGGGGACTCCTTTCAGGAATCTCCGCTTTCTTCAAGAGGATTGGCTTCACGAATATGCTAGCTCTGCTAATCGTGTGGCTAATCTTCGTAACAATTTGCATGGGGTTTTATTTAGCGGTACTTTCCGTACGAAATGCGTACCTCGGAAGCTTGGTCGTCTTCTCAGCGGCCACCTCGCCACTCGAGCTGGGCTTGAGTGTCGTGCTGAATGCGGTCGTCAAGAAATCGACGGCTGAGAATACAGGTCCGAATAATACCGGCATCAAATACGCAGCTGCCGCCGCAAACAATTTCCAGCAACCAGAAGAAACATCCGTAGATTCACCACCCATCTAGAAAGGAGTTGATTTATAGATGGACATCAATCCTGCCGTAATCGTGATCCTTGCGGTCATCATCGCTATCACCGTAATGATCGTAAAATTCTTCCACAAAGAGGCTGAGCTGGAAGATTTGTATACTGACATCATGAATTACGTAGACACCCTCACCGACCTGTTGAAAGCCGGAGTTGACATCACCGAAGAAGTCATCCAGCACTCCGTCGCTTTCGCCCAGGAACTCGGTCTGAACGTCACGACCGACGAAATCCAGCAGTGGGTCGACGAATACCTCTCCTTCCTCAACATCCAGCTTGCCGAGGAAGATGATACAGGCGAAAAATCCGCCGAAATTTCCACCGCAAATTCCGCCGACACCAACGCTCCCTCCAAGTCTGACATCCCCAACGACGCGCCCATTGATGACGTTTCAGAAAACGATACCATCGACCAGAGCGACCTTGGACCAGAGGTGATCAAATGACCATCTCAGAGCTGCTCAGCGCCGTCACAGCTCCAGGGGCTGGAGGCGCGATTTTGGTGGCGCTCGTTGTGCTAACTTCACTCGTGGAAGTTTCGCCGTTACGCATCAACCCTTGGTCCGCAATCGCCAAGGCAGTCGGCAGGGCGTTGAACGGCGAAGTCATCAAGAAGATGGACGACCTTTCTACGGAAGTTCGCCAGCTGGAGCAACGGGTGACCAACATTCAGGATGTCGCTGATGAGAGGGCGGCGGACGCAGCCAGGCGGGACATTCTGAATTTCGCGGACTCATTGCTTCACTACACTCCGCATAGCAAGGACAGCTTTGACGACATCCTGAGGCGGTGTACGGAGTATGAGCGTTATTGCGAGGCCAACAGTTCGTACAAAAATAACGTAACCGCCTCCTCCATCCACCTCATCATGAAGGAGTACGAGAAGTGCATGGAGGAGAACTCATTTCTGAACTAACTACATTTCCGAAGCTCAGCACTTCGGATTTGTGAAAGGAGACAAAGATGGATATCAGAACTGCCGCCGGTTATCTGCAGGCGAAAATTGCCGGCGACACAGCTTCCGGAATTGCTAGCGCCGTAGAAATTGCGCAGGTAGACCCACGCATCCAGCCAGCCCTCCGGCTTGCCGCAGTCCAGTTCTACATCGAGCACGGCAGACGGCTGTTCGACGCAGGTTTCGGCGAAAAGCCGGAGAAGGTGTACAGCCCGAAAGCCATCCTGCCGAAGAAGGTACTTGCTGAGAGAGAACGCAGGAGGGCGGAGGCTGTTGAGAGGGTGAAGAGGTTTGCAGGCGAAATTTCGCATGAGAAGAACACCCTCGACGCAATCGCGCTGATCGCAAGTCAGCACTCGGCGGACGAGCTGCGGGAGCTGGTTTGCGCGGATGACGCAATGGAGCTGTATTGAACGGTCGGTATGCTATATTGTCAGCCTCGTTGAGGTGAGACATCCAACTGGTCGGCATGGAGACCTTAAACCCATGCCAGTGGTTGGCTACCTAAAGCCGAAAAGAAAAGGGGACCCGTAATGGGTCCCCTCGTTTTTGCGCAGATAGTCTGCTGGCGTTTTTGTTAGAACTGCGGAGGGTAGTGCTGACAAAAGCGTCAGAGTTGCGTGGGTGAATTGGTGGCGAAAAGAAAATGGCTTACGTTGGCGCCTGGAGATTAGTTGGACAATTGCGGGTGGTCGCAGTTAGGACGGATTCCTAACCGTGGTTAGGCTGGAAAGTAGGATTGAAAGTGTACGATAGCGAATTTCAAGTTGTACAAATTGGTGGTTAGGACGTTCCGGAGGACTCGGAAAAGTTGCGAGAATCGGAGGTTTTGGTAGCTTTTTGAACAAAATGGCCGATTACTTCACCTCCGGCATCCGGAGGACACTGCCATATATTTGCGCAATTTTGCGGTGTTATATGGCTAATGCGAAGTAGTTTGAATCATTTTTGCCCGATTGCATAAGTTAGGAAGTTAGGTTTCCTAACCAAAATCCTACGTGTTTTGCGCAATCTGCCTCCTGCCGGACGGGAGGATTCCCGACATGATACTGTTCATTGTGTCGGAGGTCTGCAGCTTGTCAGAATCCAACAAATGTGTGTAGATGTTCAGGGTCGTGCTGATGTCGCTATGCCCCAGGAACGCCTGTACCTGCTTCGGCGGTACGCGCCTTGCGAGGAGTGTAGCAGCCGTGTGGCGCAAGTCGTGCAGCCTGATGTGCTCGAGGCCGTACTTCTTCATCATGATCCTGGACCTCTTTGAGATGTAGGTCGGGTCTATGTTGTGACCGTCAGGCCACCTGCATACCTTCGTTCTCAGGTCGTCGGTCAGAAGTCCGTTCGCCTTGTGAGTCTCAAACAGATTCCTGAAGTATTCGACGGTCCCTCCGACAAACGGGATAATGCGGTTGCTTGCCTTCGTCTTCGTCTGTTCTTCCTCAACGATATCCGCGCCAACACGCACAACCGTGTTGCAGACGTGAATGTATCCTTCGTCGAAGTTTACGTCGCACCAACGGAGTCCAGCGATTTCGCTCCTGCGAAGTGCGTACGCAGACGCGAGTACTATTGCAGAGTAGATTGGCTCCCCTTCCTGGTATGCAGCGTCGAGTAAATCTGCGAGTTGTTCCTCGGTGTACGAAGTCCCGGTGAACTTCTGCATCCGCTGGAATTCGACATAATCCGTAAAGTCTACGGACAATATGCCTTCCCTGACCGCCTCCATAACTGCGCCGCTGATGACGACGTGGTGCTTGTGAACTGTGTTGACAGAGAGTACTTCCGACTTGTCGTCGCAGTATTTCTGCACGTCTGCGAGGCACAACTCTGTGATAGGGATGTCACCGAGGGCTGGGAGGACGTGCTTCTCAGCAATCCTCTTGTATTCGCATACAGTGTCCGGACGGAGACTCTTCTCCTTTTTCAAGAGGAATTTCTCGACGTACTCGCTGAAGGGGGCGGAGTTCTCTTCTTCCTCCGGCTCGTTCACGTTGTCGTCTACGGCTTCCGCCGCTCTACGGACAGCTTTGGAGGTCGGCTTTAGCTCGACCTCGCCGTTCTCGATGTCCTGGACGTACTTCTCAAGAGCTTTCTGCGCCTTGCGCTTGGTGTGGTCTTTCACGTAAAGACCAGTGCTGCGGGTCTTGGTGATTTGCTTCTTGGTGTCTGGGTCCTCGATGACGGCTTTCATTCGCCAGATGCCGCCGTCATCGTAGATTGAGGCCCGCAATACTTTCGGTGCCATGTTCTTAATAATTACCTCCTTAACAAAGGCACCAACGTAAGCCATGATATCATTATAGTTTGTTTGCGACATAAAGTCAAGAGTTTGTGGTTGTGCTTTTGTGTACATTGCATTTCAGCTCCTTAAAAGAATAGTCGCCTCACTTATATAACAGGCAAGGCGACTATTTAATTTACCATGCCACGGTGGAATTTTTCAAGATTTTGTGAATTGCGCGGTTTTCGCGTTGAATGTGGCTTCAATCCAAGTTCATGGTTTCAGCAACAAGATCAGGCCATCTTGCCGCTACGGACTTCATATCCCAGCGGTAGTCCTTGACGATCCTCTTGAGCAGGGATTTTGCGTCCGTATCAGTGCTGCTTGCGTTGCCAATATCGCGCATGTGCTGACGCTTGTCCAGCTCGAAGATTGTATTGTGGTACTCAGTCATTGCGTCCACCTCCCGTTCTTTGCTTCCGGCGCAACGTAGATGTCGTTGCTGAACGGCCCAGGTGTGTAGTCCTCAGGAATACAGACGTCACGCTTCACTGCCTTGACCCTGCAAACCGTCGTCCCATCCGAATCTTCGCCCTCATAGATGCAGGCGTAGATGCCGTCGTCGTTTTCTTTGAGGTACATGAGCTTCTCCCGCGGTTTGAGATTCTGCAAGCTGAGAATGAAGTCTGCGACTTTCCTGTACTGCTCGCTGATCTCTACGGCACGCTCGTAGGCTTGTTCAAGTGTCATGGTTGCCCTCCTTTTCATACGCCAGTATCGGGGACAGCCACCCAGAACGGGTCTTCGTCTTCCTCTGGCAGGTCAATCGGCGCATTTGCCCATTCGTTAAACCAGTTGTAGAACTCGCGCAGACACTGTTGACTGCAGAAATGCCCTTCAGAGCAGATGTCTATGCACCGTGCCGGCTTACCGCACATTGAGCACGGCTTAGCATCGCCAACGATAATGGTGTCGTCAAAGTCGCGGTATGCCTTAAGCTCGCTGAGCCAGTCTGCAAGCTGTGCGTGGTCTTGCGCACACTCTGAGTTTTCGCAGGTGTCTGCCACTTCTCGTGCATGTTCAATAGCCTCTTCTAGTGTCATGGCCAGTCCTCCTCTTCAGCAATGAATTCTAGCGTCCACATCTTCCTGATTTCCGGGTCTTCGTTCTCCTTATCGTCCAGCCAGCGCAGTTCCTCCTCGTTGTATTCGTCAATCCATTCGGTGTGTTCAGCCCCGCCTACATGGTTTCTTGGAATGAAGATGTCATCGGCTGGATCTGCGCTTAAGAGTACGTGCTCGAAGAAGTCCGCCATGACCATTGAGTCGAGGCACTGGTCAGCGAGTTCGCGTACACCTGGCGTTGTGTTTTCTCGCAGCCCATTGCGAATTACAAACAGGTATCGGTTGTACATTTCCTCCGACATAGGCATTATCAGGGAGTCTTGGAGTCTGCCCGGAGATGAGTTGTCAAGCCTCGTAATGTAAACGTCGCCGGCGAACCTGTCGTAGGTCGCCTGGTAGTCGTTGTAGAGCCACATCTGTGCGTAGTATGGCGTGCCGACTGGATGTGAGTATGTGTTGAGGTAAATGCCGAGTTCCTCGACAGGATGCGTACGCCTCCAGATCGCCCTGTTCAGCACGTATTCCAGAATCTCATCTTTTGTGAATTCTGGCACTCTCCCAGCCCGAATCTCGATGTTAAATTCCATGGTCGTTTCCTCCTCAACCCGAAAGACTTGCCAGTCTCCAGAATTTTTGGACCGACGGGTCGTCCTTTACCTTTTCATCTAGCCAGTCAAGGTCATTTCCTTCTCCGTCAATCCAAGTCTCGTAGCATTGCTCGTCTACTGGTACACGATTTCTGGCAACGAAGTCCTCATATGTTCCGTCATCTTTTACCGAGAAGCGATCAATGAAATCGTCTTGAAGCATGGCGTTGAGACACTGGTCAGCCAGTTTACGCGCCTCCAGCGGCATGTCAGTATTCAGCCCACAGTAGATTGCGAGCAGATACCTGTTATACATCTCTTCCGACATGGGCATCATGATGATGTCGGAGAGCCTTTCGGGGGATGGATCTTTCAGCTTTTCAATGTAAACGTCGCTGTAATCGTACGTAATCCTGTAGTCGTTACGGACGAACATCCGCACGTAGTACGGAGCGTCGTACGGGTAGAGTCCCATGAAGTTGACGCAGATGTCGAATATCTCAATGGGGTGTGTGAGTTTCGCGTTGGCGCTTTTGGTTTGGTATTCAAATATTTCTCCCTCTGGAAGCTCAATACTGAATGTCATGACTGCTCCTCCTCATTTTGATTTTCATCCGCAAAATCCGTAGTTTTGCGGAGATCTGTCTCAGGCTCCTGATAGTCTCTCGGAATCGGTTCTTTGAACAGCCTCTCTCCGAACGGACTCCAGATTGCCGACTTCAGTACCCGGCAGTCGACGATCGCCGTCTTCCCGAACAGGCTCTTGAAGATAGTATTGGCGGCGAGGAGCGACAAGTCGTAGTGGAGCACAAGCGCACGAAGCGCAAACAGCGGCTCATTCTGAATCCCGAACGGGGAGCCGGCGATGTGCTCGTACGGGTCACACCCAACCTTGTCGAAGTACCGCAGGGAGTCGAAGACGATTTCCTCCTGAACTTCGTCAGGATCATACGGCTCCTCATACCCCATGAACTTTACGGCCTGCCGATCTCCGGCGTAACAAAACAAGCCTTTTCTGCCGTTTTTCGTTGGCATTAATGCCAGAATTGGTGTGTCAGGGAAGCGTTCTTTGTGCGAATTGCACAACGCTCTGTAAGTTTTGTAGTCGTCATTTTTCATGGTTTCACTCCTCAAAAGAGATTGGCTTGTCGAACAGGGTAGGCCAGAGTCCGTGCAGAGATTCAGGCGAAAAATCGTAGTTCCTCATGAGATAGAAGCCAGCCTTGTCCGCCAGTAGTCTGCGCCTTGGGTTTTTCATACAGGTTGGGGAACGGCTGAGTAGCCCGGTGATGTAGTCCAGTACGTCCGTACAGGATACGCAGTCAGGGCAGAGCTTCTCTTCAGACGTCCGCTCAGTAAGATTTGGATACCGCTTGCTCAATGAGAGCCATGAGTCGTGCGGTTTGTAGTCCATCAGCAGCAGCGATTCACCCAGGAAAGGCTCTGCGTATCGGTAGATTAGATTTCTGTCGTCGTCGTTACGGAAATACTGCCCGATATAATGCTCTGCGTTCTCGAGCATGAAGTCTGTGATATTCAAGATCAGAGTTCTATCCACACTCAATCACCCTTCTTTGTATTTGAGTTTCTGTCCGCAATATCTGCAGTAGGCATCGTATGACGCCACGCGCATTCTGCAGCTCGGACAGGCGTTGAATGCCATACCTCCAGCGACTTCTCTCACAATCTCCGCAGGCTTGTCCATCCTCTTAATGTTACGAAAAATCGGCTCGTCAGGACAGAGTAAGAACTCATTACGGTGAAAGTCGCCGCCAAGCTTCACGCTCTTGATCCCGGCAGCCCTCTCTGACGCGATGGATGGATCTGACAGGACTACGCGGACATCGAACGTTTGAAAGTCTGGAATTGGATCCTCATAAAGGCTGAGGCATGTTTTCAGTTCTGTTACAGTCATAGCTTTCCTCCCAAAAATATAGGGAACATTGCGAGCGAATTTTAGCTCTGATGTTCCCTATTCTTTTTGCCGTAGTAAAGGATTAGCAATCGCCACGAGATCTCCTAGGAAAGACCCCGTGGCGACCGCACACCTGCACGGTGCCAGGAAGGTAGGTTGATGGATTTTTCGGGAGGGAACTGTCTAACCTCCCAAAGCTGATGATGCTAAACTGTTTAGGTGATGTTTAGGTAATGTTCATCCTACCTCCTGGTATATGTGAACTGGCATTCCGATTCCCCTCAGAGCCGTAGTCAGGCAGCTCTTCCTTCATCCCGTAGGCATCTTCATCAGGGTCTGGGCTGGCCAGATAGTCAGCGTTTTTGTGAATAAAATTATTGTTTTATCTTTCCCAGGTGAATTTAAAGTCCCCAATTTCTGTAAGATATTTGGGCACTTCCGGAATGTCGTTGTCGACTCTGAAAATCCAGCAATCTCCAATTGGGAACGGCTCACTGTCAATGACGTGGAATCCGAGATTGGACATCTGTTTTTGCGGATGCTCACGGACGCCGCAGTCCCAGTCGGCTGTTATAAGACAGTAGCGGTAATGTTTTATCACGGTCATCACCACCACATACAGGGCATCACGAGTGCCCAGATTTGCTGAATCTCATTGACGTACTCCTCCTGCTCTTTGTCGAAGTCGTTGTACTCCGGCTTGAAGGAGAACTCGAGTCTCTCGAGCATCATGTCGATCAGCTCGCCTTGCGTGTACTCCTTGTCTTTAAACGTGAATTTGTGGTAGTCGAGTCTAATTGGAGCTACTTCCAGAAAGAAGCGGAGTCTCTCGTACAGCCAGCACCTGAACGTACAGTCCATAGCCCAGGTTTCGCGCTCGTCGAAGCCGTAGATTTTGCGTTGCTCAGCCCACTTCTGTTTGCGCTTGTCGCCCTTTCTGCCAAACTTGTCAGGGCGGACTTCTCTTCTTGCGCCCACGTCGTCTAAAAATTTGTGTGCCATGACAATCACTCCTCGTACTTATCGTAGTACTCCTCAAGCTCTTCTCTTGAGTAAGACCATGTGATACCCTCTGAGTCGAATTGGTAGGTAGGCCGTATATCATGGTCCGGATTTTCGTCTATTGAGATGTTGGCGCGGAACCAAAGATTGTCCAAGTCAAACTCCAAGTCCGCAGGATTGCAGGGTGCAATCGTTCTCTCCGGCACAGCTGCGCACGGCAATTCGACGTACACAACGTCGTGTGTGAGCATCTCCGCCTTGTGCTTCTCAATACGTTCTTCCAGTTCCACACGCAACCTCCACAGCACATCGCTGGTGAGGTTTTTCTGCAGCTCCGGTTTTGAGAACGCCCAATCTTGTCCGTATGTGTCTCTTGCAATGACGCAATCGAACGTGATGTCCTTGGCAATCGTCCCGTGGAAGAAGCTGACGTTGCCTCCGTCCTCCCACTTCAGTGTGTGAGTCGGAATCTTGAGCATGAGTCCGCCGATTCGCTTGTTTGGGTCGTCCTCATGCTTGCCGTCAAGTGTTGAAAATGCGTAGATATATGGATGTTTCAGTACGAAATTGTTGAAGTCCACAAGCGTCACTCCTTCGGGCAGACGTCATTAACCTTCACCTTCACGATGACGCGGTTGCCGCTGCGGTAGCGAAGTTCGTGCACAGGGTGGCAGACGAGTCCTTCCATCTGGATGTCGCCGAGTGTGGATTGCGGCTTTGTGCGTACGTACTCCACAGCCTCCTCAAGAGTCCCGGTCATGATCACCGGAACTGCCTGGACGCCGAATGTCTTGGCGATTTCTTCTATGGACTCTCGCGTCAGCCAGACGTTTGCTTCAGGCATGTACACGT
The DNA here is from genome assembly GCA_947632175.1 of uncultured Oscillospiraceae bacterium. Taxonomy (GTDB): domain Bacteria; phylum Bacillota; class Clostridia; order Oscillospirales; family Oscillospiraceae; genus RUG626. Next base: position 83,821 of record CANROC010000007.1, read on the forward strand.
CGAAGAGGATGAAGCTGACGTCTCCGTACGCAGGTCCGGCAGCCTGAATGCGACCGCCGTATCCCTCGCCAAACAGGATGAACTGCTTCTCGCCGAACGTCTGCTCAAACAGCTCCTCAGTTTCATCGCCGCCAAAGAGTTCGTTCAGCTTGTTGACCAGAGGTGCTGGAATTTGCGCACGCTCTGTGCGTCCCTGAAAGGACACCTTGTGCCCGTCCCAGACGACGCCGATATTTGTGCCGTCAACCTTCTCTGTGCAGAGCCAATTGACGTTTTTGAGCATGTCGACGGTTTCGTCGATGTACTCGCCCTGGATGATTTCCCGCTTGCCTTCAGTATCTCTCTTGAAGACGGCGGGGATTTTTACGTACTTGTACATTTTCACTCATCCTTTCTGAGTGGAACAACAGCATCTGGATTCAGTACTACGATTGAATCGCAGTCCCATCCGCCGAGAGAGTAGTGCAGGTCGGTCTCCATGTTCAACTCGGTGGGATGCTCACAGTCCTTGCCGTACCAGCACAGCTCGATTGCGTCGATGCCGCTGTCACGGCACTCCTCGAAATCAATCATGTACCACCACGGGTCGTAGTGATAGCCAGGCTCGTACCAGAAGTCGTTCCACGGAAGTTTCTGCAGGTCGTCGTAATTGTGTACGGTAAACACTGCGTCGGGATTTCGCATGGTGAATTTGAAGCAGTCGTCCTTGTCGTATTTGCGGAAATGCTCTTCTTTACACCAGTCAATCCAGCCGAAATCTGCGTCTGCTCTTGACGCCCAAAGTCCGCCTTCAGGCTTGTTCCAGCACGTCTTGTTGGAAATCGGGAAGTTGATGTGCGGGTCAAACTTCTTTGCGCCGTAGTGAATGTATACCGGCTTATCCATAGCTGTTGCCCCTTTCGTAGTTTGCGGATTGCCCTGCAAGCTGCCTGCAGAAACGCCAAACAGCTTGCCGAGCTTCGTTGCTTCGTCAGCAGATGTGTTGCGGATTCCTGCCTCAATTTGCGCGTAGGCTGCCACTGGCATCCCGAGATACCTGGCAACGTAATCTTGAGACAAGCTCAGGTCGGTCCGTAATCTTGCAATGCGGCTTGCGGTGTTCATTCGCTGAACAACTCCGGGAATCTCTCGAGAAGGTCAGCCTGCGTGTAGTCGCGGTCGACCATGAGCTTGCTTGCGCAGTTCAGCATTTCGCGGACGCCGTAGTCTGTGAGGATGTCGCGTCCGTACTCCTTTACGTTGGTCTGCTTGCGCGTGAGCATATCGATAGGCTCAAAGTGGTCGTACAGCTCCGGCCAGGTGGAGTACAGCTCATACTTGCTCCAGCCGTACTCCTCAGAGAGGTCGTATGCCGCATCAATTGCCTCGGCAAACTCGTCCTGAGAGAGACCTTCCGTGAGTTCTTTGCGTGCGAGTTCGCGCACCGTGTTGATAATCGCTGCCAGCGTTTCGAGTTCAGTTACTTTTGCCATGTGAATCTCCTCCTGTAGTTCTGAAAATGTTGGGAAGGACTGTGTGAAGATCCTCCTCAGACATGTTGTATTCATCCGAAATTTTGCAGATAAGGCAGTACATTGCCGTCTTGAATTCTGTTGAGAATGTTACGCCTGCGCCAACCTCGTTGTTGTAATCATCGAGAATTTCGCAAATCATCGTGTTCTCGATAGTCTTGCAGGTATCAGATGTCATAAGCGGACCACCTTACCCTGTATTTGAACGTCGGACCTGTCTTCTGCACCAGCTTCTTCTTAGGCTTCTCGTTTGCGTCGAGCTTCCCTTTGTCGGATTCATCTGACTCAGTTTTACCTGACTCAGTTTCATCTGACTTAGGCTTGCCAGTCGGAATCTTGCGCTCCGGCAGTTTGACGTCGTAGCCGATAAGCCGGGAGACCAGCTTAGGCCAGCGCATTGCGATTTCCTTGGTCGTCCAAGCGTAGTACTCCTGAAGCTCCCTGATAATGAGCAGGAAGTCGTCATCGTCGACAAGTTCGAGTCCGTTCGGGTCGTTCTCGTCCCGCTCAACACCCTTCACGAAGTAGTCCAGGCGCTTCATGAGAGCCAATTCCCACTCGTCAATTGCGCCGGCATACCGCCCGCTGGCGATTTCTACGGCTTCCGCGTCCTTCTGGCGCTGAAGTGCGTCGAGTACGATGGAGTTCACGTCCTCTTCGAGTTCGCTGAGACAGTCGTTGATTGTCTCGTCATTCACGAATTTGAGATTGCGCTTAAGCGTCGCTCTCAGTGTATCCTGCTCTGTTCCTGTAAGCATTGCTATCCTTCCTTTCAATGTTCGGTTTTGGGTTGAATGTTCGCTTCTGAATGTTCAGTTTTCCAGGCGTCCTTTGCCTCTTTGAGATACTGCTCTAATAGAGCACGTTGCTCGTCAAAGTCTGTAATTTCATAGTTGCAGGACAAAGTCCTTGGGGGTGTGCCCTCAAGCCACCACATACACTCTTCGGCATTCAAGTACGCATGGTTGATTATACGGAGCATCTTGCAATACGGATCTCCACTGCAAGCATCGTCTTCCTTCCACTCGTCATCCAGGCATTCTCCGCCTTCCCCGCAATCTCTGCACGGATTGAAATCTCCCATGTCGTAGAGGAAGTTTACCAGCATGTTTGTAATGGCCTTCCTCCGGGCCGGGGTAGGTCCGCGACTGAAGTCCATGATGTGATTCGGGTCAGCCGTGTTGTCAACGAGATGCAGGATGTCTTTTGAAACGACCCACATCTGGTCGTATGGGTAGTTGATGCGCAGATTCGGATTCCAGCTGTTGATGCGGTCGATGATGTCACGCTGGATTTTGTCCGCAATTTCGGAGATGATTTTGTCCTGATCGTCGATGTCAATCATGCGCTGTCCCTCCTTTCGCAGTGGTCTGTGTAGACGGTGAAGGTCGCGATGTATTTGTTACGGAATTTCGCCTGAATAGCGGCGACCAGCCTCTTGAAAAGCTTAATCATACATAAACCTCCCGTTGTCGATGTCCAGTGCGCAGTTATGAAGTTCCTTTGAGATGCGCTCCATGATTGCGTCAACGATGCCTACGGCACATTCTCCCATGCTCTCTTCATTAATCTCCCAGCCACTTATTGAGGCCGCAGGAGTGAGGCACTTGGAGCATGGCACGCTTGTGGGGCTTTCGTCCTTGTGCGCGCAATTTGCGCAACTTGCGTGCTTAAACCAAGTGTGGATGCAGTTTACCGCTTCACACCTGCAGTCCGTAATGAATTCCCAGTCAAACATCGTCGTCGTCCTCAACTATCTCGGAAGCCGTTGTCAGTACGCCAGGGTCCCATTCCGGGGTCTTGCCTACATCGCTAAATGCGCTCAGGAATACGTGTGGCTCGTGCGGCAATGCCACAATGCCATCATCCGTAGAGATCTGGATTCTGTTTCCGCCCTTGTCCTCTATGATGAATCCCGTCTTCCACTGTGCGGCGATATCCTCGGCGACTTTCTTGTCCACGATTCCCGCCAGTACCTTTGTGATATCGAACGTAATCCACTTCGCAACGGCGGCAGCGTACTCAGTGGACAAGGTATACATAGAGTAGAAGTACTTGACGCAGCAGTCTCCGCACTCGTGCTCGTCACTCTTGCCTTTAGATTCGCAGGTGTCGCAGGACATCATCACGCCTCGGATTGCAATGGACCTCTCAATTGCCGCCTCGATTTCGTCGACTTCATTCTTTGTGAGTTTCATGTGCTCGCTCCTTTCGCTCCTAATGAGACTTTGAGTTCCTCTGCAGTGAACGCCCACTGCAGTCCGTACAGTTCCTCGAAGATGGTGCGGCTGTAGATGGGCTGACCGTTTCTGCCCAAAATTTCGCAGGTACACTCAGTCTTGGCCTTGTCCCACTTCAGCTTGTCAGTGGGCACCTTAATGATGTAGTCCACGTTATGAGGCCGTGCCTCGGGAGGCTTGATGGTTTGCCCGACTACGTGGACGAAGATTTCGGGAACGGATTTGATGCGCTTGTAGAAATTTCGCATGGCTGTCACCTCTCATATCGGTCCAGGATCTCGTCTATGAGGTCCACGATTTTCTCCGCGATTTTCGCCGCAGACTCTCTGGAGAGTCCCCAGTTGTCGCTCTCGGATCTGCAGTCTTCACAGTGCACAGGGTTTACGGTGCCAAAGTCGCTCTTGAAATAGCGACAGCTGAAGCAGGAGATGGTCTCAAATTCGCGGACCAGAACTTCCTCGATGATGGAGTATTTAAGTCTGGTGTTGAGGATCTCCCGCCACTTCTGGATTTCGGATTTCGGAATCATCCGTATCAGCCTCCTTTATCTTCTCGAATTCGCGCTTTACGGTATCGAATAGCTTGTTTGCGTATGATGCTGAGAGATTTACGGCTGTGTCGTACATGGTTTTGGACAGCGCGTAGATAATTTCGTCGCTTACCAGCGTGATGATTTCGCGCGCAATATCATCTGCAAGCTCTTTTGAAAGATACCAGTAGTTGTCGTACGCCTCTCTCCCAGCTTTGCATTGCTCGCATTGATGGCTGTAGAAGGTGGAGTTTGTCTTGTTTCTGAAGTCCGCTTTATTGCAGTGAAAGCACTCTCCGTACAAAACGTCATGCCGCAGAATGTTTGCCACCATTTCTACGAGTTTTTCATTCATATTCAGGGACCTCCTCGTCGAGTACGCTCAGAATTTCGCCTGCAAGTTCCTTTGACTTGTTGTGAGCAATAATCCAAGAACTTGCCTCACAGCAGTCACACCACCGCACCTCGTGATTCCCGGCCTTCTCATCCTTGTACTCGCAGGTCTCGCATGACCCGAGTCCAAAGTTGTCGATCTTGTCTGCGATGCGTTCTACAAGTCCTGAGTAGCACGCACCATCCTCTCCGGACTTAATCCAGCCGAGCAGGTGGATGAAAACCGCCGCCTGGTGTGCTGCTTCTTCGTCGGACATCTCCCAGTTCACGTCGGAGTGCATGCAGTTGACGCACTCATTAGGCTCCTCAAGGATGTACTCGTGGTCGACGTCCCATACGCGCTTTTTGTCGTATGCGCAGGTTTCGCAGCTTACTGAAGCCCCACTCTTGATAATGTTTGCAAGCTCTGAAACTGCGTGGAGTCTATGGCTGTTTGTCTTGAAAAGCATATTACCGTCCCTCCAGTATCGCTTCGATTCTTTCTACGGCTTCCTGTGCTATTAGCTTGGCGTATGCTCTTGAGATTTCAAACTGCATGTTATAGCTGTTGCAGTTACTGCAGGAATTCCAAGGCCAGTCCGTATCATCGTTCTCCTCGATACTGCGGAGATGCCCGTCTAAGTCGTGGCGGCAATGGTCACAGCAGTCGCCGCTGTCGAGAGCTTCGACGTGGTTGTAAATTTCGTGCGCGATGGCGTCAATCATCGTCTGCTTTGTCTTCTGGTCCATACTTCTCACGGTCCTCCTTCTCATACGCGAGGTCCTCACTAATCTTGCGGAGTATCTCGTTGGTGAGTACCTCCGCAAATTTCGTGATGTTGTTCACGCTCTTTCGAGAGAGAGCATCTCGTATAGACGGGTCGTCTATGTCGCTGATAATCTCGCGCATTTTGTCCTCGCTGATGTCACCCTCGAAAATTCCGTGCGGAATTTCGGTGTACAGGTCACGGACGAGAGATTCGATGTAGCTCTTGACCCGGATGTGAATTGCGTTGAGCTGCTCGTCGCTCAGCGTGTAATAGATCTTGCCTGTCACCACCAGTCACTCCTGTCGTCAGCTCCGTTGTATCGGTTGATTGCTCGGAATGTTTCGGATACGATGTCACTCGCAATGTAATAGGCGGCGTCTCTAATTGTGTCACACTCATCAACTGGCAGAGAGTCCGGTCCGTAGTCCCACAGATTTTTGTATCGGTCCCCAAAATCGCTCTTGAGCGTATCCTGAATTCTGGAGTAGTCAAGGTCGCCTGTATAACTGGCCTCATCTTTAATCGGATGCATGGTGAGGTACAGGATGATGTCGCGCATCATCTTTTCAATAGGCTCGACAATCAGGTCGCTGTCGTCGAAAGCCAGCTCGAATCTGAGTTCTGGTAAATTTGCCATGTCAATCTTCCTTTCCAAGTGCTTTCAGTATTCGGTGTATGTATTCTTCGATAATCCAGCTTGCAGGCTCCCAGTCAAAGCATTCGAGTGTGTAGTCGTTTACGCATGTGCTGCACGGAGTCTCATCGTCGTCGCGGTCGTTGTAGGCGCAAGCCGAGCAGTACTTAAACCTCAGACTTTCGTCTGTGAACGCGTCTTTCAACACTCTACGGAGAGCCTTGTGCTGAGCGTCTGTCATGTTGCTCACACTCCTGTGGATCCAAATCCACCAGTGCGAGTCCCGGTTGCCTGGTCGTTTTCCGCAGTCAGGTAGGGGAGGATGATTCCCTGCGCAATTTTCGTACCAGCCAGGAATTTGGTCTCATGCTTGTGGTAGTCGAAATCACCTGTTGAAAAGTGAAGCATGATGTGCCCCTCGTTGTCTGCGTTGTAGTAGTCCTCGTCAATGATGCCCACAGTGTTGTCCAGCCGGAAATCATACTTGACGCCAAGACTGCTGCGTGGAACGATCATGAGGAAGGTGCCTGGGTCAAGTTTCGCCCGAATACCAGTGCAGACCGTGTACCAGGAATTCGGAGCAAGGTCGAGGTCGTACGGGAGGTAGAAGTCGTATCCGGCAGACCCAGCTGTCGAACGTGCCGGGAGCTTGACTTTTTCGTACGCCAAGATTACTGAGGTGTAGATGTCGTCGCACATTGCGTCCATGGCGTATTTGCTGATGTGCGTCCATAGCCCATTGTCTCCGAGGGTTGTCGCTATCTCTGTCTCTGCGACCTTTGTGACATCCTCGTCCCACTGCTCTTTGCTGATCTTTTCAAAATGCATAGCTATCTCTCCTTATCTTCTGACTTTTGTATACAGCACAACTTCGCCTGCCTGTAACGTTGCCGGCACGTCGATGATGCGCTGGTTTTCTGAGCCGCGCCAAACCAAGAAGCGGTTGGACAGCTCCTCTTTGAAGAGTCCGTCGACGCAGATGTCGACTTCCTTGAGCAATTTGCGTGCCCAGATAATCCGGAGCTGCTCGCTCCTGGTCGTTGGCTTCATGCGAAAAACGTCTTCCCACTTGTAGCCTGTCCACAGCCAGACGTTCTTGCCAATTTCGTGCACAGATTTCGTGAGGTTGACGAGCGTCTCGATGTCGGTGTGCGTCTGCCAGAGCGGGTCGCCGCCGAGTAGGGAAAGACCGGAAACTTCGGGCTTCTGAAGCTCTTGAAGAATCATTGCGGTCTCTTTCTCTGTGTACGGATCGCCGTAGTCAAAGTTCTGCTGCTCAAAATTGAAGCACCCTGGGCAGTGGAAGTTACACCCGGAAACAAAGAGGGAGACTCGGACGCCTTCGCCGTTGGCGATGTCGTTGAAGCGAATTTTCGCGTAGTTCATTGCTGCACCTGCTTTTGCGCCTGCATGTTATGCGTGAAAATCGTGTCGTCTGTGGAGATTGCTGTTGAGATGTTCTCCAGGATGCACTCTCTGGTGCTGTATCCATTCTCCTCAAGTTTAGTAATGAGAGAGTCGATTGCACTGAGAGCAAATGCGATGCCGCCAATCATGTCGTAGAAGGCAGAGTCTTCAGACATGTCCATGGGCGTGTTGCTGTCTGTGATAAGCTCAAATTTCGCGCAGTCTGTACTGCATTCGCCTAAGTCACGCTGAAGAAGCAGAAGCTCGTCGCGCAGGGTAAGCTCTTTGTGCGCGTTCAGCACATCCTGGCTTCTGTCCGTAATGCCAATGTAGGTCGCCATGCTGATTCCTCCTTGACGTATATATTGTTATTGAAAAGCTAAAATCTTAAGTACCACACCTACGAGGGGTCGTCGGCTCCCCGCAGGTGTGTAGACTGTCCGTAACGTTGGAAAGGATGGAGTCAAATGCCACTCTTTACTCCGGAATTTCTCATCGCTTCTCGTTCTGTTACGGTTGAGTCTTTTGTTTATTCCTCTCCGCGCGGATTGAACGGCTCGTCCTTATCCTTCCTGAGAGTATCAAGGTAGATTGTGTAGAATACACAGCCATTATTGGTAAGATACTGGCAACCTTCGCAGTCCTGTTTGATTCCGCAATGTCCGCATCTTTCGTACGCCAGCATGGCGTCCTTGTTCATTCTGCCGTTACTGATCCCCACAACCTCGCTGAGCCTATGTATCTGACGTTCGTACGTAAGGGCGGCAAGGTCCTCATACAGTCCACGAGCAAATGCGATGAACTCCACAATAAGAGCAAAGATGAATAACACCCCAACAATTCCACACAAAACCATGAAAAGCCCGGCGATTGCGCCTACAATGGTTACCATGCTCAGCCCTCCTCGTCCACTTCAACGACGAAGTTCTTCCACTTCTTGTACGCATCGACGTAGATTTCGTGCCAATCGCCGTTGTGCGTACACTCGTAATACATACCGTCAGGAACGGTGGTGGACAGCAGTGCCTTGTTATTCTGAAGTGCGCGGACGAGCCAGACCACGTACACGTCGTCCTCGGTGATCTTGCCGTTCTTGTCCGTAGAGTCCGCCTGAGTATTGAAGTAGTCCACGACGGCCTTCTTGCAGTGATTAATAAAATCGGTATTCTGCATCTGGTGGTATCTCTCCTTCCTGAATTTCCTCGATTTCGATTGAGCCGGTCCAGATTGAGTCCCGGCTCTTATTGGTGTAAAAGATTTGCTTGATTCCGTACTCTCCTGCGTATGCCCCGGAAATTTCGTCTTCAAATCTGCATCCTCTTGAAGCCTCCCAGCCGGGAGCGAAGAAGATTGCATCGGACTTTGACATCTGCACAAGCGCGTTGGCAAGTGCGCCGAGTGGGTCGCGGTCGCCGTTTGGGAAGAGGGTGTCGGCGACTACGTATTTTTCGCCTGTAAGCTCTTCCACCTTTTTGCGGCACCACTCCATGTCTGCCTTGATGTCCGCCAGTTTGCGGCCTGTCATTGGCACGCTCACGAAAAGCAGCTTTGGCTCAGAGTCCACAGATACCACCCTCTTCCTTATGCTCGTCCTCAAACCGCCACTGCTCCAGCTCCCACATGAGGTAGAGGAGGGAGAGGCACTGAGCGGCTTCGTGGGGATCGGACGTCTCCTCGAGTTTGCGCTTGAACAGCTTGATTGCGGAGTTCAAGTCCAGAACGTCCGCCTGGAATTCGCCCTCGTACAGGAGCTTGTTGGCTTCACTAATTCTCATAAGGTCCTCCTTCTTCGCGCATAGACGGCGGCAGTACGTACTCGTTGAGACGGTCGTGTGGCTGGCTGCTGCTGTTGATGATATGGATGAGGTAGCAGCCGTATTTGCCATAGTTGTCACAGCCCTTGCATCTGTAGTCCGTACAGTAGTAGTCGTTGTGCTTGCACTGCTTCAGCACGAGTTCTGCATCGTTGAGCAGACGTTCGTAGGTGATGGCGGTGCTTGTGCGGAGCCGGATGGCCTTGCGGATTTTCGGGTAGATGATACTGAATTCTGTCATCAGAAACAAAATCAGTCCAAGCATTGCGCCGAGACACGATATAAAGCCAAGCGCGAAGATAAACTGATTAACTATCTCTGGTACGTGTGAAAACCCAACCACCTCACAGCACCCCCTCGTGATCGATTGTCAGCCAGCGTTTCTTGCCGAAGTATCGCCACTCGATGTGCCCGTTGAAAACGCGGGTCTCTACGTCAACCAGATTGTCGAGTCCCATGATGAAGTCCAGGACTTTCTGCTTCGTTTCCGCGGAGATGTGGTAGACGCCAGCCCAGTGGTCAACTGTGTTCTGAATCTGTTCGATTGACCAGTCCAAATCTGTTAGGTTGCGCTGGCGGAGAATTTCGGCCTCCTCTTTGCGTGCGTAATCCATAGCCTCTTGAAAGGTCTTAAAGGCCAGGTGCATCGGGATGGTGGAGTAGGCGGAGACAGGCGGCGGGAACCAGTCGTTGTACTTGCGGACAAGCCGCCAGCCTTTGTCCTTCTCAATTTCCGCGTCAATCGTGCACCAGTCGTAGTCGAGTGCGTCGACGAGGTAGCCTTTCTCGTAGCAACGCAAAATTTCGTCTGGAGAGGACGGTGCGACGGTTTCGTCTGGGAGGAGAGGGGAGTCGGACTGGGTGAAAAGTTCCGTGTAGTAAGTCCAGTTCTTCGGAAGTTTATGCCAGCGAGTGGGCGTCTCTAAGTCGGCAATGGGAATGCCGTTGATGAGGCGCCGATCGCGGGGAACCAGATTTTTCGCGGCAAGGCAGGTCGGGTATTCCTCGATGACGATGCCGGAAGTGATAGCTTCGCGTGGACCATAGCCGATGCCGCGGTAGGCGATGACGCCGGGGGAGACCCAGTAGACGACGGAACCGACGGGAAATTCGTGGTGCATTACCATGTCTTCCGTTTTCATTGCGCACCTCCTTGCTTACCGCTTCATAGCTTCAGGAATCGGCATATCGAAAGAGTCCGGGTCCCTGAGCTTGTATGAGCGGTTGTTCTTTGTCTCGATGTCGTGGATCATTTTTCGGATGTATTCCTTGTTGTTTTCTGAGAAGAAGTTGTGGACGATGCGGTCGAGTTCCAGGATGTCCTTGTACTCGCGTCTGAGTTCCCTTGCTTCGTGGATTTGCTTGATTGCCATGTGACTTCTGCGCAAATCCAGCGGGAAGAACTCGATATAGTGCTCCAAGTCCATTATCTGAGCCTCACAGTTGTTGATGACGTAGTATGTCTTGGCTAGTTCTGCGTCCAGCATATCCATAGCAGCGAGCAGACTGGTAAGAGCAGATAGTACAGCGCCGGGTACAACTTCGTCTGTAAATTGGCGAGGACCTGCAAAGCCAGCTGTTGGTTTCTCTGTCTCTTCTCCTGTTTCTGAGGAGCATACATTATTCGCAGGCAAAGTTGCTATTGCCTCACATACGGTTTCTGCTGTCGGAGTAACCGTATCGGTATTAGATTCTGGTTCTTCCACATCGATATCCTCCTCTCTTGGTGATTTTTCGTACGGAGATTGCGGCGCAGGCACTCTTACTGAGTAGATGCATGCGTTGCGCTTCATTGCGTAGTACGGCATCTTCCCTCGGTAGTTCTGGTTCTTCAGAGGGGCGACGTAGGCAGGATTGCATGTTCCGTTGTCTACGTCTTCCAGCGCTCCGAATTCGTTGACCAGGACGATCCATGAGTTGGTGAGGGCGACGTCGGTTACGATTTTCGCTGATTTGCGGAAGTCCGCGTTCGTCTTCTGGAGAATGTTTTCCAGCTGACGTTTGTTTTGAGAGGTGACGATTTTGCCTGGAAGTCTGAGAGCGTCGCCTCTTGAAAGCCAATGGTCTGTTCCCATGATTGCCGTTTTGTCGTGGCGCATGATATAGAATTGCATGGCTTATTCCTTTCTTTCGGCCCCGGGGTTGCGTGTAACAACCCCGGGTATGTTAATGTGTTAGTCGCCGCCGAGATGGACGTAACGTTCCTTAATCTCTTGCGTGCGGCCTTGGTTCCAATCATTGGTTCCGATGTAACCACTATATGGTATTATTATACCACGACTGTGAACTTTCGTAAACAGATGGACTATCTCTTCACCTTTCTCCTATTGAAGGAGTGAAGGGACCGCCACTATAAGTCTCTGAGCGTTCTCCTGTTCGGAGCTTCGTTGCTGATTGCCCAATCTGCGCAGTTTTCGTGCGTTCGCGCTTGCGCATGTTTCATCGCTACGCTGTAGCCTGCGCGGCTCTAAGGGGTTCCCAGCAGTTCAACGGTGATTTGACATCACATTTCTGTGAAGGCACCCATGGTTATAGGTGCGACGAGCAATGTTCATTTTGTGCTTATCTGTGTTTCCACAATTCGGACAGCGCCAGATAAGTTTTCCATTCTCGTCCTCTACAATTTCTATTTCTTTGTCGTATCCGCAGACTTGACAGTAGTCAGACTTGGTGTTCAATTCTGCGTACATGATATTGTCATAAATGTACTTGATTACTGCGAGGACAGCTGGAATATTGTCCTCCAGGTTTGCTACTTCTATATACGAGATTGCCGAGTTAAATTTCAACCAGAAGATTCTCTCGAGTACAGTTGAGCGGGTCGCCGTCAATGTGGAAGATATTGTGAGGCGGGTCCATGTCGAAAATTACGTTTTCAACGCCTCTGATCTTCTTCGCAGCTGTGCCTGTTACAACACGCCCGTGTGAAAGGCGCCACTTTTTGTACCGAATTTGCGGAAAATCATACAAATCTACCACGAATTCCGCAATCTTATCGCAGTTCTGGTTGTATAGAGAGACGTAAACCACATCGCCTTCAATACGATACTCGTTCAGGTCATTCACAGTTCTCGGATTGTTATCCAAGAACCTGCCTTGACGCATGATCTGACGCTTGTGTTTCTGGCAAAGTACGTAGCCGAATGCTTTGTACTTTTTATTGGATTTGCGTCCACAAATTTCGCATGTATGCATTTTCATTACCTCCGACTATATCTTAACGGAAGAGGATTCCTCTTCTACGTTCTGTGCACTTCGAGCTGTGCTCATATCAGCCCTATTCCTAGTCTGTACACCTTCCTGAATTATCAGGCTTGGCACGGGATTGGCGTTTGCGTTCCCCGTTAGCCCTCTTGAAGGACACCCGCTGAGCGTTGCGGTTCACACAGTTTTGGGTGGCTGCTCAGGATATAGAAGTAACCACCCGGAGAAAGTAACTGGAATTCAGATTCAAACTTTAATTTCTCAAACGCACCGATGTTCTCGGTTACGTGCACCTATCGTACCCCCGCTTTCGCGGTATTTCTGAGGGAATAGACTATCTCATTATCCAGTCGCTGTTACCACAACTGGACACTCAGCACTTCCCATACGGCATTTCATCCGTACAGTAGCCAACCCGCTTCATCCATCTTTCTTGAAATGAGCAGGGAAGGGTAGTCGTTACACTACTACATGTGTAATAGCACGGTATTATCAGCTATCTGCAACGCAGACCTTAGATTCTCTTACGAAGCTTATTCGTGTATTTGCTTCTACCGTTAGCAGCATCTTTGCCACACCCAGCATTTGCTGGTTCACTGAGTTCTCACTAACACATTACTGTATTAGGCCACCTGATTTGATGGTAACTGTTCGTTATGTAGTTTTTATCTGTAATTCCTTCAATAATTCCAAATCTTCTTTGCAATGATTTCGCAAATTTGTAAGTCACGGATTCAATCAATAATACCCCGTGTTTCCACGTATTTACTAATAGGGTTTAGACTATATTTTAAACTGGCCCACTGTTACTGCAGGCCAGCCCACCTGTCTTTCCATGCATGATGTACCCTACTTGCCAATTGCGCCGTGTTTCTCGTACGCATTGGGGTTCGGTAGTCGTTAGAGATTTATGCTATAAGCAATTTACTACGGGATTTGCAATGTCCGCTTGGATTTAGCATTCCTTACCGGCCTTATTCATTATTCAGGTCTGCCCGTTTAGCAGGTGTATTTTCTTCATAGTGTCGCCACTATGCCGCCCTTGAACTCTCAGGCGTGCCGTAGACGGAATAATCTATGTTCTCGGCCAATTTCCATGCCTTACATTTTGCGTTCATATATTCCATAACTTGGAGTGCGAATTCTTTGGCTTCAGGATCTGTATGTGACTTTCCAGTCATTGATTTTACGCATTCATACAGACCTGCGTATCCAAGAGAGATTGTACTGTATCCACCGTAAAGCAGCTTATCAATCTTCTCACCTTTCTTGAGACGTGCAATTGCGCCTGCCTGCCAATGGATGGGTGATGCGTCGGAAACTGTACCGAGGAGTCTCTCGTGTCTGAGTCTTAGCGCTCTATGGCACAGTTCCAAACGGTCGTCGAGGATTTTCCAGAAGACATCGAAGTTGTGCCCTGCGGAAAGTCCGACGTCAGGGAGGTTAATTGTTACAACGCCTTGGTTGACAAATGATATCTGACATTGCTGCCAGTTTAGACTATCTCATAACTAGAATCTCTAGTCCCACGCGCTTCGAGCAGTGGCTTCCTCTGCTCTATGTTACTTGCTATCGCGTTCACTTAGTCGTTACACCTTCCTCGAGAGAGGCTTGGCACGGTATTGTCCACGAGGGAGTTCGCCGTTAGCACCTGTAATCAGGCACACCGCTTTGCCATGCGTTCACGTGGTTTAAGGACGCCCCAACACGCGTCAAGCGTCCGTAATACTTTGGCTTCCCTGTGTCTTGGTCGACGTAGGGAGTCAAGAAACTTCGACACAATAATATATACACTTATTGGACTATCTCTTATAGCCTAACGACTATCCTGGTGCTTTGAGCGGTGCTAATCTCCGCCCTACTCTACTCGCTTCTGCGTATTGCCGCTTTCGATAGTCTCTACACCTTCCTGATATTCAGGCTCGGCACGGTGTTGTTGTGCACGTTCACCGTTAGCGCCTATTTTTAGGCACACCGCTTTTGCATGCGTTCTCCAGGTTTTACATGAGCAATCGAATTATGTTTACCCCACTTACTTTGTTAATACAATTTGCAAGATTGTACGCACATTATGTGCTCTGTATATTGCTATACAGTTCGGACCATATCACTAACTTGTTTCCAAGCTATCTGCCATTTCGATTTAAGTGGACTTAGCACCCCAATGCCACACCGCCATTAGCTTGCGGCTCTACAATTGGTCTCTAGGCTTTTATGAACTGTTATATAAATTCAATTACTGAAATGCCATAATTGACGTATTTCTTTGATAGCCCTTTAAGCCAGTTTTTAACATAACATCTGTCGGCTTTTATCTCATTTGCGAGTTCGGTTGATGTTTCGTAGTTCTTTTCAGTGCCATCATTAAACACAACTCTATATGGCCTATAATTCTTTTTATTTGTGAGAGATTTTCTAGCATGAAGCTCGTTCATTTCTCTTGTGCACCACTCCAAGTTCTCAGCCCTGTTATCTGTTTTGATGCCATTAATATGATTCACTTCTTTGTACCCATTTTATTTTCAACAAAGTATGTGGCAACTAATCTATGCACAAACCATCTATCAGAACCGAGCATAACTCTTCTATATCCACACGAATTAATATCTCCGCCAAGTATTTTGCCTGTGTTATTATTTCTCACTCTTCCTAGATTGCTAACACTGTAAATTCCATCATGGTCTTTAACTTCTTTCCACATTTCAATAGTATTTTCATCCATATTATCACCTCCTTTTGATAGTACATAACAGTTCAATTTAGCACGGCAAGTTGTCTCTATTGAGAGTTTCTCCGTTTAGGCAGATTTGCTTATACCGTCACCGATATAAGGCACAGGTTTGTTTATGCAGGGGTAGCAATGGCCTTCTCCATTTTTGTCTATTTTATTCTGCAGCATCATCTTCTCAGAGATATAGTCAGGAACCATTCTCTTAGCAGTGCATTTCGCTGCGAGCTTTGTCAGGTAAAAATATTTTCCATCTTCTTCTATATTTTCCGGTTCTAGGATGTACAAAAGTTTCGGAAAAGCTGGCGTTATCCAAGCTCCTTGCTCGTTTTTGACACCCTGTGTTCTCTGCTTCAGTACCTCTTCAATCACCATCGCGAGATCTTCTTTTGTCTGCGGATCATCAACCTCTCCGAGATACATGCAGATTGACACAAATGGAGCCTGTCCGTTTGTTGTGAGCAATGTATTGATCTGGTACTGCATTGTCTGTACTCCGTTCTTGATATCATCCCTCACACGGTCCTCAACAATGCTATCAATCTCTGTCTCTGAAAGCTTCTTAACCCCTGCTCTGTCTAGTTCCTCCAGAACCTGCTTTTTGATGAGCTTTCTGGTATCATTAACAAACGGGGCAAGATGCGACAATGTTACTGTTTGTCCTCCATACTGGGAAGACCTACCAATTTTGGTAAATACCCCCACTTTCGTGGTATTTTAAGGGAGTAGACTATACCATCACATATTGAAATATGCCAAGCATTATAGTCGTTGAGCGTTCTCCATGCGCTATGCGTTTAGGAGCTTCGTTGCGTCTGGGTAACTCGCATACCCGGTTGCCCCTGTCCTGACAATTTTTATGGTCTCTGAAGCTTTCAGCTTGTGCCGCTTTCACGTCAACCGTTTCCAGTCCCGTTGTAGCTTGCCAGGGTTATGGGGGTGTCCCCGCAATTTAGCTTGTTTAACGTGGCCTCTTCCAGTAAGCCACCTGCGCCATGATCTGAGTAGCAATCGTACAGGCTGTTGAAAACCTGTGAGGCTTCTCGACCAACACGCCATTGATCATAGTTCCGTTCTGAAGCATGTCTTCAAGATTGCATAGGCAGCAATTGAAGCTGTGCATAATGAAGTAATCTGCATCCGAAATAGCCTGTATTTTGTGCATATTGTACACAAGCCATTCTGACTATATCATAATCTCTCCGCTATCATCACGAAGAGACCCGTGGCACTTCCACAGGACGACTTTCACGCCTGTGTACTCTATAAAGATAGTCGATTAACCTTCCTCTCGAAGAGGCTTGGCACAGGATTCCTTACGGTTCCCTGTTAGCATGCGGATTAGACGCCATTTCCTGCGCCTCCTACAGTCCCACATACACCCCGGATTTCCGGGTTCACCACGTTTTCACTAACCTGTCACCAGATTAGGCCACAATGCTCTCATGGAAATGGATAAGCCCTTCATCATGCGCCTGCTGGATATCCTGCGGAAGAAGCAGTCGATTCGTCATGTCTCTGCTGACTTCACCAGCCACGTAATCCCGCTGTGTGGACAGCATAATAGGATTCTTATTCGAGTTCTCTTGAATAACCTCCTCATTCACGCCATCTACCAGCGCCAGGATCTTGTTATCCAGCACTGTATCATTGCGCATATACTCATGCGCATATCTGTACCTAATATAATTCCTCGCAGTCCGGAACTCATCTGCCCGAAACAGCTCAATCTCCACGTCATCCTGAATCTCCTCCACGGAAATTGCCCGATTCCGCTTCTTATACCTCGTCTTCAACTTCTCTGTGATTGCCCTGGCCTTGTTGATATTCTCCTTCGAGTCCTTTACATCGTAGGTTTCATTAAACGCAGCCATAATCGCATTGAAGATCTTTGCGCGGTCGAAGTGTTCCTCACGGCCGCTCCGCTTAATCACATTCATTCGTCATTCCCCCTATTTCAATATTTCGTATCGCCGTCAGACTCATACGCAGTTTCCCTTTATGATTCGATAAGCCTCTTCCCACGAATTCGCCCTCACAGCGCCATACGACTTCGGATTCGACCGCTCATTATACGGTCTCGAGAACAGTATCTTCAGCTTAGCTGGACTGCTCCTCAGGTTTTCAGGCGAATCGTCTATGATGACGTCACCTTGCACAAGATTCTTCAGCCCCGTCACAATGACATCTGACCACTTGAACACGTCGAACTTGTCGAACAGGCAGTAGTCCATCTTCGGGCGCAAAGTCTTGTAGTACGTTCCGGTAAGTAATACCGGCCAATACCCATCATCCTTGAGTTTCCGCAGATACTCATTTGCTCCTTCAATAGGCTTAACGGTCTTCCAGAATTCGGGCTCATGCAAAACGCCATAATACTCTTCATCCGAAAGTCCAAGGTAGTAGCGGTGCAGATTGTAAAACGCCACCTCGTCGGGATTGACGTTCAGGCCATACTTGCTGTTGAGTGCGGACGTCCAAGCACTCACAAGGTCCTCAAGCACGCCATCCATATCTACCAAAATTACCTTGGTCATGCCTGATCCTCCTAGATAATGAAGTTGTCTGCGTGCTGGCTGATCCAGCCACGATAGTTGGTGGAGAGCGCGCAAACCGCGCACCGCTCCATACCCTCGAAATGCTTCATGTATTTCAAGAAGCCACTGGTCGACGGCTTATCCAGGTCGCACTGCTCGTTATGCCCGACCACCACGACGCGAACGTTCTTGCCGACACGTGTCAGCGTCTTCTTCAGCTGTTCAGCGGTGTAATTCTGCGCTTCGTCAAGTATCACTACGCAATTTTCAAGAGTTGTGCCTCTCAGGAATGTGTCTGTGATGCACGTGATATACCCGTCACCGTTCTTCTGGTTCGCCATGATATCAGAACTGATGGCGATGTTCGGGTTCACGTTGCAATCGATAAGCGCATGCCACACAGGATCAAAGTACACCGCACTTTTCTCCTGGATATCGCCAGGCAACCAGCCCTGCTTGCGCTCTCCGTACGGAGAAACGATGTATACGATGCTGTCAAAAATCCCATACTGCACAAGCAGGTTTGCGACTCCTATTGAGATGAACGTCTTGCCGGACCCGGCCTTTGCGTTCACAAATATGATGTCGTAGTCGCCGCACCAGATTGCCTCTGCGAACTGCTGCTGTTCCTCATCCAACTGCACTCCATAGAAGAGCTCGCCCAGCAGACTTTTAGGCGGAGTTGGAGACGTTTCAATAGACTGTTTCTTCCTCTTCGGCATGGCAAACACCTCACCGAATCAGATCTTCGATATCACAGTCCTCGCCAATGATGTAGTCGGCGCACCCGTACTTCTTCTGATCACCGGCGTTCATGTACCACTCGCTTCTGTGCTTGTTGGAATACATGCGCTTTGAGATTTTTGTTCTGGAGATGATGTAATCACGCAAAGACTGCTCAGTCTGCGCTAAAAACTTCGCATGGTCCTGAAACTTGCTTCCGGAATCGACAGCTCCTACGCAACCGTCGTGAATCAGAAGCTGAGAGTGCTCCGTGCAAAACCTCTTATGTCCGGTAATAAAGATGCATGTAGCCATGGAATAGACATACGAATCATTCACCGTCCAGATTGGCGTCTTGCTTTCCAGCATCGTGTCAATCAGAGTGAAACCATCATCGACGTTGCCTCCGTTGCTGGAGATGTGGAAGATGATTGGGCGACGCTCTTCAACAGGTTTCCCGTAGTCCTCACGGTTTGCGTACCTGATTGCCTGGATAATGTAGTCAACAGATTCGGTTTCGATCTCGCTCTGCAGATACAAAACCCGGTTTTTTGCGTTCAGGTAGTCGTACATCCCGTATACCGAGATGTTCTGCAGGTAATCCTCCAAACTCGGGAGCATCTCCGAAAGGGGAGGGTCGTTGTGCTTGTATTTTCGCGTAGTCATGTCAGTCATATGTGTACCTCCTTGCCAAATAATCCTTCACCCACTGACACGCCACGTCATGAAGCTCGTCAATGGATCCGTTGTTGGTCATTGTCGTTGTGTAGACATCAGGAGCCGTGTATGAGTCCAGCGCAGTTTCGGAGATATGCTCCATTGCGTCTTTCGTCATCTGACTCTCAGCGTCTCTTGAAATGCGGATGTGCTCCACGTAAAAGTCGTCCCGGAATCCCTCAATTTCGTTCGGAAATCTTGCGTCCGGAATAATCACATAGTCCCAATTGCCTTTCAGAATGAAGAAGATGTCCCACAGGAACGACACAAACCAGTCCTCGTTGTACTCACGAACCAGGCCAGTCCCCACATACTGCAGAAGCTGACGTCCGTACTCGTCCTTGTTGCCGTCCCAGTCCAGATACTGAACACAGATGTACTTGAGCACGTCTGCGAAGTGTGTAATCAGCACGCGCTGTCCTCTTGCCGAAAGTTCACACTTGATCATCTTCGCAAGCGTGTCTTTCCCTGCGCCAGCATGACCTGAAATCAGGATGAGTGCCGGCAAATCGCGTGCATCATCATAAGCTTTGAGTTCTTCAGGACTCATGACCTATCCTCCTCAGTTCTTGATGCCCATCAGCAGCTCACGACTGATCCAACCGTTCGACCACTGACCCAGTTGCTTCAGCATTTCCTCCACGCACTCCTTCACTTCAGGATGTGCGCTTGTGGTGCTGTTTCGCATCTGGTATATATGCGCAAATTCAGCAAGATTCGCGTCAAAGATAAAGCTCGACGGAATCGACAGCATGTACAGCCCTCTCAGCACGTCCTGGTTGTCTTTGTATTCCTGTGCAACATAGCCGTTCGTCGTTTTGACATATGTCTTGCCATCCTTTTCAAAAGACTCAGGAACCTCGATGCCAAGATCTTTAAGCGCAACGTCCGTCGGAATGATTTTGCCTTTGTAGTAGGCTGACATTGCGCCTTCAGGGAACTTGCTTAGTCGTGTTGAGGCGCGAATGATGCGGTTGTCCATGCGTTTTGCGTGAGCATCCATATCATCCTGTCCGCCACGGTGAAGACCATAAACGCTGAACGACAGGTCGATGAACTTCAGCAGGGTAATATGCCTTGTACCCCACTTGAAGAGTGTCTTCAGTTCTTTCTCGAATTCTTCCGATGGATTCTGTACGAATTTTCCGTGACTCAACAGATTTTTAGCCACCAAAGTTCGTATCTCAAGCTCTTTATCATGGTCCGAATGCTGTTTGGACATTCGTAATGCCACAAGCGCATCGTCTAACCCGTCAATCTTGTGGAGTATGACTTGCATTGTTAGCCCTCCTTGTATAGTTCTGGATGTTCTGAGTAGCAGAGATATGTGTTGCCAAGCTTTTTGTCTCTCAGAATTTCGTGGACTCCACTACCTTGCCTGAAACCAGCCTGGAACACCACTGCCGGATTGTTCAGTAACCTCTCACCAGTCAGTAACCTCGCCGCCGCTTCTGCGCTCAGTCCATCTGGGAGCAGAGTTTTGAACGAGTCATACTTGACAGGGGAGTACTGGTTCTTCTGATATACCACATCATGAATGGTGTCCGGGAATTCCGGAGAGGCCACGCGGTTAAGCACGACCTCTCCGACCTTCATCCTCCATTCAAGAGGAATCCAACTTGACCCGGCTTCAGCATGGATGATTTTCGCGAGCAGGAACAGTTCATCAAAATGTACAACCGGAGACGTATCGCCGACGTCGTTTTGCGCCGATATACGCAACTGCTCAAGATACCTACCAGATTCCACGTTCCCTGTGGTGCAGCAGGCCACCATATCTTCAAGACAACTGCGAACCTGGATGAGTTCTATCTCCCGTTTCTGTCTCTCGGCCTCTTGCTCCATCGCTTCAAGCTCCGAAGCTGAAAATTCGTCAGATTTTGGAAGTTCAGGCTCCGGAACTTCGTGTTCAGGCACAGTTACGGGCATTTCGGGCGATTGACTGCAAGATTTTTGTGCAAAACACACAAGCAGGATGGCGACAGCGGCGATTAGTACGGCAAATTGCACAAAGAATTTGGCGATTTTTCGTGATGAAATTGTAGTTTCATTGCGACTGCTCTTGTTCATAGAAAATCTCCTTTAATTGGTAATTACTGGAAAACTTTTTCAGCTTCGCGTGACCTCAGTCACTCTGCGTCGGCTGCAGCTTTGGATAACATCTCCTGGAACTCTGGGTAGCAGGTCGTACAGATGTCAGCGCAAAGAATGCGGTCGCCGACTACCTCATCATCTTTGATTGGGTCACGCTGTGTATCTGTGTATACCTCTCGCTTCTTGAGATAAGGCTTGTACACACGAACTACGTACCCATCTCGCGGATGCTTGATTACCTCACCGCACATGTCGCAAACGATACACTTCATTTTCTTTTTGCCCCTTTCGGTTTGGCCGAAGCCAGAATTTTATATGACAGCAGTACGAAGTACTGTTTGTCACGTTGGTATCGCGTGCAGAATATTAGGTCACCCTTCTGCACTGGGTCTTTATCGTAAATGGGATTCTTCAGAGTAAACCTTGCTTCTTTGCCACTGCCAACAGACCTGGTGAAAATTGAGTAAGCCCACTGCGAGCCATCTCTCTTTGAATAGATCGGCTTGACTTCCGTAACGAGCAGCTTTGGCCTGTCCTCATCCTTGTAGGACACGTAACCTGCACCACCCATCAACTCTTGAAAGTTCGTAATCTTCTCCAAGTCATCCAGGTCTGGAATTCCGCAGGACTTCACATACTTTTCAATAGCATGCATCATCCCAACTGAGTCTTTAATCTTGCAATGCACAGCCGGCGAACCACTCTTGGTGGTCATCACCAGGTACTGAGATATCACAGGCTCAAGTTCCGTACCGACAAATGATTTTCTGCTGATAGACTGCTTATTGAACGGAGCTATCGTGTAGAAATAGTCCGCTATCCTTAACAGCTCGCGCTGATTTCCGTACTCTGAGAAGTAGTCTATCTTGATTAGGGCAGTGACCTGGCCTGAATCGACAGCAGTTTTCTCTTTGATGTCCATCAGGACATCCATAAATGAACCGTGTTCAATCTTGCCAAGTTCGTACAACTGCTCAGCAGGTTTGACTCCAACGGATTTGACGGACGCAACCCCACGATAAATCATCCTTGTAGTTCTGTCGAAGAAGTAACCGCTTCTTGACTTGCGAAATTTCGGATTCTCAATCCGGATTCTGTACCTCTGTGCCAGTTTGATTCCGCTGGCTATGTCATCGTCGTTCTTGGTGTTGTTCAGGAACGCCGTTGTATATTCAAGTGGGTAGTAGTATCGGTAAAATGCACAAAAATAGCTTAGAAGACTGTACGCAATGGCGTGATTTTGGCCAAATTGATAAGAAGCACTGTCTTCTATAATCTTCAAGAACTCTTTTGCTTCTCGCTCAGCATCCTGTCTAGGCTTCGGAGACTTGGCGCAGTACCCGTTAAGGATTAATGGCAAAGCCTTATCAATCTTCGCCCTATCCTTCTTGCCTATGGCGCGCCGAACCGAGTCACTTGCACTTCCTGACATTCCGCATATCTGTTGAAGGAACTTAATCGTGTCCTCCTGATAGATTAGATAACCCATATTGTCTTTCAATAGGTCATCAATCATCTCGGATGGATTTTTGTGTGGCTTTCTAGCTATCAGTTCATTCCTGTAAGACTGCCCTGACGGCCTAATTGCAGCTGTGAGCATCGTGACTTCAAAGATATTGCGCGGTCTGAACTTTTTGAAGCATTCTTTACTGTACGAAGATTCAAACTGGAAGATAGAGGTTTGGTCTTCATCTACGTCGTCCCAAACCATATCGTCGTCCCAGTTAATCTCGTTCGTTTTTGGATACTGTTTCCCTATATATTGACAGGTATCACGAATTACCTGGACTGTTTTCAATGCGAGGAGGTCATACTTGATTAACCCAACCGCATGCGCTTCACCCATGTCGAGAAGGAGACAACGCTCTCCGTCTTTCCAGAAGACTCCGTACAGATCGTCAAGACAGATAGGACTGATGACCATTCCGGCAGGGTGGACCGACTGTGAAGTCTTGCATCCTACAAGGCCATCAAAGTAGTAGAACAGCTCAGGCCATTTTGCCTTTGCTGACTCAGCGTCCTTGGCGAACTCTGTTTTGATTTTCTCAACATTGGTTAGCGCATATCTCTTGTCCTCGCTCTGCTTAAACAAAGCTTTGGCAACCATCTCAATTACTGATTTGTCTTGCAAAGTTCCGTATGCAGCAACCCTCGCTGTATTCTGCTTTCCGAATCTCTCTTCGATGTGAGCAAAAATTTGCGGTCTATCTGTATCCACCACGTCGACGTCGATATCGCCAGGCTCAACTCTGTCCTCGTTCGCAAATCTCGAAAACACCGTATGCCATTGCTCTGGGTTCAAGTCAATGATGTCTGTTACATACGCCGCTCTCGAACCTCCAACCGAACCACGCGCAGTACCGATTGCCATCCCCTGGCTCTTACACCACATGATGATGTCTGACATGGAAAGCATGAAGCCTCCCATGCCGATCTTATGAAAGACTCGAAGCTCTTCTGTGATCGCTTCTCTGAACGCATTTTCCTGGCTTCGTGGGATAATCCCAGCCTCCAGTTTTTCGTCCAGCATTCGCCAGCATCTTTCTCCGAACAACCGTTCGTCCTCTTCTGGAGAACCATTCAGTATCGGATACTTGAACGTTTTGTCCAATTCAAATGGCTCACACATCTCTTCAACCAACAACGTGTTCTCAATAGCCTTTCTGTGCTCCTCTTCTGGGAAGCTTTGGTCTTGCGTACGAAAAGCCTGGAACAACTCGTCGCCATTCATATATGTAAGGTTGAAGCTGTCTTCATCGCCGTACGACTTGTCCTTTGCGAGCATAAATATCTTTCTGCACTCCGCCTTATATTGAGAAGAGTTGTGTGTATCAGTTCCTGCAATCAGTGGGATCCTTCGCTCTCTGCTGTATTCCAGCAGCTTCCTGTTGAACTCACGCTGAGCATCGCAGTCGTGCGGCTGGATTTCCAGGAATGTGTAAGCGTTAAGCAGTCGATCGAACCACGGATTTTCCGGACTCAACTTCGCAAGCGGACTAGCTAGGCACGCGCTCGTCTTGATGACGTTATCAGAAAGTTGCAGGAACTCCTCAAACGATATCCGATTGGTGTAGTAGAAGTGGTCCTCATTTGTTGAAAGCTCCATCAACCTGTTGATTTCCTTGACTCCTTCAAGATTTCGTGCAAGCAGTACCGTGTGGTAGTTGTCACGAATTTTCGGATACAAGTTCTCAGTCAGGTAAATCTCAACTCCGTGGATGTACTTCAGCCCTATTGAATCACAGTAGATTTTCTTACTAACCCAACCTCGTGGCAGACCATGCTCTGTAAATGCAATCGCAGTCCCTCCGTCTCGCTTCACCATGTCACAATAGGTCTGCGGATTCGTGCATGAGTCTAACAACGAGTAATCGCTATGAAGATGGTAGAGCAGATACTTCACAGCCGCCACCTCCGTTGGTACAGTACTTTCCAAGTCACTGGACCTGCGTCCACTGGACTCATTTTGCGGTCTAACAAACCGCCCGTGTCGCAGATGTACTCTACAGGCACGTAGTGTTTTAATAACCTAATTTGAGAATCCTCTTTGATGTCGACGTCCTTATCCAGCGCAAAAACCACACGGCATCCGAGCTTAATCAGGATTTTGACCTGCGCTCTATTGAGATGACTCGTCAGGATTGCCCCTGTATTCCGAACTCCCATCGAGTCAGCTATCATCACGGACTTCGCACCCTCAAACAAGATGATTTCGCCTTGCTCGAGATAGCTGTCGTGGTTGTCGGAGAACGCATATATCGTTGTGAGTGCCCCAAATTTCTGGTAGTAGGTGTACTTCCTCAAATTCTTCTTCTTGAAGTCCGGGTCCAAAGTTCGTCCGGAAACATTGATGATCTTCCCGTCGATATCCCGGATGGGGAAGACCAGTCTGTTCTGAATGCCGTCGTACCGAACCTGAAACCGCTCCATAGACTCGTCTGTAATACCCTCGTTTCGCCAGATATCCGCACGTGACCCCGCAATTTCGTACATATCCATGTAGTTGTCAGGCAATGGTTTTGCCGTACAAACTTTTTCGGTTTTCTTTTGTGCGAATTTTCGTGCGACTCTGCATGCCACGATTCTCTGCAGACATGGGTGGTCTCCGGTTGTTTGTCCGTTTGCGTACTCGCGTGCTATATCAATCGCTGTACCAATACTGCAATGATCGTGAGCCTGGATAAACGAGATTACATTGCCTGACTTTCCACTAGAGAAGTCATAGAATGTTGTCCTGTCACTATCGATATGGAAACTCGGAGTAACTTCAGAGGTAAGGGGTGACAGCGCCCAGTACTCACCGTTTCGCTCCTCAACATCTGTGTACTGTGAAACATAATCAACCAGATCTACTATGCTCAGGATTTCTTCAATAGTGAGTTCCACACTGCCACCCCTCTCGGTTTAATAAGGTTCTTCTACCTCGTGCTGACGGGCCTCTTCATAGCTGATGAGGTCTCCGTTGAACTCTATATCGATGTACTCGCCGTCCGTCATTTGCATCCCGTTTCTATTGAATGGGATTGTGAGCTTCTTGTTCCCACACTGTGGTCCGTCCTTAGCTATCTCATCTTGTGTCTTTGGCTGAATCATTATGATTGTCGACGCATTCCTGGCAATCTTCGCTGAGTCCGCAAGCTTGCCATTGATAGTAGCTTGAGCTGCAGCTAAGCCCGCCACATTCATGCTCCCACAGATTCTGTTCTTAATTGTCACTTGTGTTCGGTGCCGCATCTGCATTGTTTCTTTTCTTTCTGAATGGTTTTGCAACCGCTTCTTCAAGTGTGAGGTGCTGATATTTTATTCTTGAAAATAACGCCTTGTAATCTATCCCAAGAATATCAGCCCACTCTTTAAGTCTCTTAACTTCCCCGTTGTACTCTGCATAGAATGTGTTTTGTTTGTTATTTGCTTGTTCCTTCATTGGTATCCACTTACAATTGGATGGAGTATACCCTTTATTTACATCTATTCTTTCGAGGGTCAAAGTTTCAGCATAACCATTACTCATGGCCCACTCTTTAAACTTAAAGTAACCATTTATGCCGTCATCCCATTCAGGGCATACTTTTATCCCTCTTCCTCCATATAAATAATAAGCTGGTGATGTTTCATTGTTACATCTATACAGCATTAGATACCAGATATTATGTATACGCTCTCTGCTATCACCGTATTTTGCCTGCGGTGGATGTTCTTTCATATATTCCGATATACGTTCCCTTCGCAGACATCCACATGATCTTGTCGGTTTTGTTTTTGCCAACAGCCCATCCTCTCTTACAATAACCATGTTCCCACAATCGCACAAGCAATTCCAGTACTTTCTATGATGAGCCTCTGACGCTTCCGTTACCTTCTCAAAATTCCTATCAATGACAACAAGCCTTCCGAATCTTTGCCCAGTCAAGTCTCTTTCCGTTTTCGAGTCCATTTCAGCACCTCCTTTCTAAAAAATAGCAACACCTGCATTACGCCTCATGCTTTCACATGAGATCAGACTATATCTTCGTCTTTCGACGTTATCACCACTTCGTACGTGTGCAGTCACGCACTACTCCTCGTCAGGATAGTCGTTGAACCTTCCTCTATTCAAGGATTGGCTGCTGATTGCCCATTGTTCATACAGGCCATTTTTAACGTTCACGTACGTCTCTGTTTCAAAACCGCGTTGTAGTTGACCTGTCTTTAGGGTGTTCCAGCAATTCGATGATTTTCCACGGCTAAGCCGCTTCGGGACGCAATCCATCCACAAATTCACCAAGTTCTTGGTATGACGCAAACGCATCCGTCGATCCGTTGCCTTTAATGTAATCCACAATAAGCACATCGCACCCCATCGTGTGATACACTTTCTTGAAAATGGTATATACACTCTGTGAATCCATGATTGGCATGTAGATATGAGTAAACGACTGACGCTTCAACCATGTTATCCAGCTTTTGATGATTGATTCCTCAGACTGTGTATATGCTCCATCTCTAATCTTCCTAAACTCAATCCTTGAAAGGTGAGCAATCAATCTACACGTGAACATACGTGTATTCAACTCACTGTCGAGATAGACAACTTTCTTGCCCTTCTTCAATAAGTCAACAGCGCAGTTCAAAAGCATCATGCTCTTTCCTTCCTTAGCTCCTGCCCCAAAAACTATTAACTCTCCTGGTTCGATATTTACATATTCATTCAGCGTTGGGAACTTGAATGGTATGCTACCATAATTACCGCTCTGCCTTGCAACGATATCAGCCCACACATCATCAATGACATCCTTGAACTGAGGTATATCATTCTTCATCGAATACCCCATAAGAACCTCATCGATTTGTCTGTAAACGTTCTGCTCGATGTCTTCCTGTCCTTCTCTTAAGCACATGTCCTCGCACACCTTAAGCTTCTTGAACAAGTCACGCTTCAATGCGCTGTCCAAAACTGCGTTGACCGACATCATGTACCCTTCCAAGTCATGTCTTGCCAGCAGATCAGCCATCTCAACGAACTCTTTGATTTGGTCCAAGTTGACCACATCTGAGTACATCTTCAGCGTCTCGTCCTGCTTAAGTCTGGTACTAATATTGAAAGCATCAATCTGCATGATGTTGTCATGCGCAAGCGCGGATATTGCCGCGTAAATCGCAGCATTCTGTTTATCCGAAAAATGTTTCGGACTCAGATGCTCCGAGTTAAACGCGAACTCCGGGTGGTAAACCAGAGTGTTTACCACTCCGGCCTCCGCTTGTATATTGCTTATTTCCTGTTGTGCCATCCACAACCCTCCTAGGCGTTCAACCAAAAATCACAGTAGTCGTGTCTGTCACATAAGTATCTACAAAAGAAGTAGTCGGTTTCGGGATAGAAGCTTGTCGTCTTAGCGATTTCGTCCACCTTGTCTTTGACCCACTGCTTTGTCTCCTCAAAAGTTTCCTGCAC
Organism: uncultured Oscillospiraceae bacterium; assembly: GCA_947632175.1. Lineage (GTDB taxonomy): Bacteria > Bacillota > Clostridia > Oscillospirales > Oscillospiraceae > RUG626. The sequence continues at coordinate 112,032 of CANROC010000007.1, forward strand.
GAAAGGCTCCTCAATGAACCCTCCTTTTCTGAAACAGTTGAAACACAGTTTATCAGGAAGTTTGCCGTACTTTTCTTCGACAGGAATTGCGTAGATGTACAACTGCTTGAGCTTTTTATCCAGCAACTCATCTGTCTTCGTCGGCTTCTTTCGCTTTGAACGCGGCTTCATTTCGGACGATTTGTGGTCAACCACCATCAGCTCTCCGTTCTCATTCTCAAGAACCAGATCGATGATACCTGTCATTTTGATGTCTCCGATGTTGAAATTGTGTGAACCCTCAACCTCCAAAATATTTCCTTTCGGAAACTCCATGTTCTTCAGGTACGAAAGTCCAGCATCGAAGTACGTCGTAATCAAACTTGGAAGACCACGAGTCTCTGAAACCATGCTGTAATCCTTCACGAATTTTGACTGCAGTTCCTCTTTTGTGTACTCGCCTTTGAGGTAACTGGCAATCAATTCATGCATCGTCTTGCCATATGTTGAAAAGAAGAGATGCTCGTTTTTCACACCAGGATACAGGATGTACTTCAAATACCACTGATACTTGCAGTCGTCATACGCTGTAAGCCTGGTGTGACTCCAAGTCATATCTCTTATCAACGGTTCATAGTTAACACTCACGGGGCATCAGAACGGCATATCATTGTCGTCCGTCTCAAGCTCTGACAACTCGTCAGGGGAGGCGTAGTTGTTCCTGCGACCGCCGCCGCTGTTTCGCTGCCCTCCTCCTGGCTTCTTCTGTCCAGCCTTGCTGTCATTGACAGCCTCAAAGTTGTACATTTTGAAGTCTGTGTACTGGGTGTTCGTCTCCTTCACATATCTCGTGGAAACATCAATGTCGCCGATCTTGATACGGTCTCCCGTCTCGAGCTTCGCCGCCTGCGCAGCTACATCTCCGAGACAGGATACGAAACCACTGAAGTCAGTGTCGTACTCGCCAGTATCCCTGTTCTTCTTTGAGACTGAAATTCTCAGAGACGTTACCTTCGGCGACTTGACTCTGACTTCCCAAACCTTTGCGTAAGCTCCTGTTCTGAAACCCATGTTAATTCTCCTCCTTAAGGAAATTTGTTTTGAAATCAGCGAGGACCTTTGCGGCCACCGCGGACTCACGAATGTTAACGTACTTCCCGTCTGCTACGTACTTCGCACAGAAATCCTTCACATCTTTCTTTTTGTCAGGATTTGCCGTGAGGAAAGACCTGATAGCAGTATCAAGTTCCTTGATGATGTCATCACGAAGCTGTCTCTCCGCGTTCTGCTCCGCTTCTTTCTGCTTTGTGCGGTATTCGTCCGGGTCGAGGTTGGATGTAGCAATGTTGAAGTACTTCAAAAGGAAATATCTCTGCGCATAAGTCAGCGCAGAACCAAATGCCTGAGACGGATCTCCTTGTTGACCAACCATGTACCAAGGAACTGTGATGCGGTCGTCTGTGTTATCGACATCGATCCAAGTAAAGTTCAGCTGACCGCTGACTTTAATCTCGATATTCTCCTCAAAATATGGGTCGATTCCTTTCGGAGTCTTCCGCTTTGAGATTTTGATAACCTCTTCCTTCACAGTACCTGGCTCGATATCAACTGTCAGAGCAACGTGATTCTTCATCATCCACGTCTTGACATTCGCAAGAACCGTATCTTCAGAAGTGTACTGGTAGTTAAAACCAGACGCGTCCTTCTTCAAATACTGCACATGCTTATTGATGTCGTCCAACTTTTGGATCAGGTTCATCTTTGGCTTTTCTTTCTGTTGTGGCATGTCTTACTTCTCCCTTTCCTCAAGAATATATGTGGCCTCGGTGTCCGCTATATGAGTGTAGACAGCGAGAGGACACTTCTCAAAACATCCACCGATGATGTTGCCCTTGCCGTGAGCTGAGTCATCCCATGAACCCATGTGAGCACGAATTGCGTAGATCTCATCCATCGTCAGGTCCATAAACTTCTGAATCAGGATGATGGATTTCTCACTGTGGCCAATCGGGACCTTCTCATCGATTGTCCAAATCTCTTTCTGAATCCAAACTCCGTCAACCTTAACATTCCGCAGGTCTTTCTTGTAGAAGTTGACCTTACAGATGTCGTGCAGAAGACCAACGATTGCGATTGTCTCATCGCTGTACTTTCCGTTGAGCATAGAATGTTCAAGCTGATGCTTGAGTCTCTCATAAACATTGATAGAGTGCTCAACCAGCCCTCCTTCATGAGTGCCATGGAACCTTGTTGACGCGGGAGCTGTGAAAAAGTCTGACTTTTCAAGCCACTTTAGCAGGTTTTCTGCACCGTCTCGCTTGATATTGTCACGAAAAATCTTACAAAAATTGTCTTTCATAAAACAGTTTCCTTTCTGTATTTGCTAGAGTGATTAACACGACTGCCTTAATAAAAGTGACTGTGTGTGCTACACAAAATTCACTCTTTGAATTTTGGCCTTGTTTCGAGGATCTACTCTAAACCTTTGGCGGACCGCGCAAATATGCCAGCCGTATCAATCACAGAATTAATCAACCCACTTGCACTGTAGGTAATTGGCGTATGAGTGATAAAAATAATAAAGCCCGCTGACTTTCGCCAGCGGGTTGCTTTATGTATTCATGTTTAGCCAGGGAAGAATGCTGCCTTCCATCTGTTGTAGTCTTCTTGAGCATATTTTTTGCACTGGCTTCTCTTATCTGCCATCCTGTGCTCATCTCTTCCAGCAACTTTCTTGTCTACTATGCGATCAAATGACGGGGTGATTCCTCTCATTTCATTTATGTATATGTAGTAAAATTCTCCAGAAGTCCATATCTTCCTGTAATCCAAAGACTTGATATCTGGATTAATCTCAGTTGCCTTTCTTTCAGCGATAGATAATGCAGTAGTTAAAGATATGAGTGTCGAATCTCCGGAGAAAGTCCTCAAAAATTGCGCGCCATTAGCTCTGGCTCTCGTTGATGAGTAAATCAAACCTTTCGCACTTTTTCTAGAGATATAAAACACATCTGATTGTTTCAGCTTCGAGAACGCAGGCTTAGAAAAACCTGATAAGGCGTATTTCTTCCCGACCGCAGTGAATGTTGAGCCGCTTAAATCAACATCGCTGTCCATAACTGTAATAGTATCCTCTTTATCAACACCGCAAAACGCCATCCAGCACCAGCATCTGTACACATTTCCGACCGTCTGCGAATTCACACTTGGAAAAACTGCATCAAGATAATCTTGAAGATCTTGCGGAGAGCCAATCATATTCCTTCTCATCACATCGATACCAGATGTATCAACATGAAGTATGGAGTCAAGCGATTCATCCGCATACTTTACTCTGGCCCATGCGAGATACGAACGAAGATTTCTCAATGTGTGGTTTCTTCCTTCAGTCTGCACACCAAGAAGATTATCAACGACAGATTGCATCTCATCAACTGAGAATGCACACAGGTCTTTTCCGTACTCCTCCTCGAACTCAGCTGTCCTGGAAAACCAGTTTTTATACCACCTTTTCGTGGCTTCACTTTCAGAGCATTGGTCCATGAACAGCTGCTTCCGTTCTGGATTATGCATATATGAAATCACCTCATACACACTATACATGATGGGATACAATCTGTCAAGAAAAATCTGGGCTAACGATACTATCAATGAATTTTGCCTAATTTCTTCATATACTCAATCTGACGCGCTCTCGAATCCTTAACGCTTGAAATAGAGTCCATATAATACACTTCTATACAACCGCCGGATCTTTTATTTGGATTAATGAAGTATGGTGAACGAACATACTGACTAATATTGTATGAAAACACCCACTTACATACCATCTCTCTAAGCATGTCGTCATACTCTACATTTTCAATAGGAATAGATTCAGCGACAGCGCCATGCTCGATAAAATAGCAAAGCATAAACATCTCGATGCCTTTTACTTCGGTGAAACGCTTAACTATTTCGTCACGAAATGCCATCGCTCTGAACTTAGATTCTTCAAACAATTCTCTTGAATCTTTTCCGTCTCTCGGAGTCAAATCTATAACGGATATCTGTTCCATTGCGTTAATATCTGTGTCACTGGAACTAACAGAATTACTTCCAGAAAAACTGGCAACTTTATTAAGCAAATATCCATTATACATAAGTGCGTCAAACTTGTCACTAAAACGAGGTCTTACTGCGAGCTGCTCTGTCGTCAGTACTTCTTTCAATGATTCTCTGTACAGCTTTGCCTGCTCCAAATATTTCTGTACAAAAATATCATTTTTGTCCTTCTCTGTAATGCACGTCAGTTTTGACGAAATAACACGCTCAGTCTCCTCGTTTACCAACTGGGACAAAATCGCTTTCTGCTCACCATACGTCGCCCATCCACGCTTTGTTCCACCGCCATACCTCGCGCGAAATAATATCACAATGAAAACGAGGCAAAGAATGAGAATGGAATAAAGTACAAAAAGTACAGGGTCCATGTGAGTGATGTCATCCCAAATTACTTCAAGACGGCGCGGCAATCCGTGGAAAAAATAATACACATTAGCGAGAAAGTAATCCATCGCAAACCTCCGAACTCAATAACTCACCGCATCAGCCAAGCTCTCAATAAGCTCCTCCATAGACTGTACCGCCTCTTCCAAATGCCCGATTGCGTCCTGCATACAGCATCCACGATCTGAATCCTTGAGATTTTCGGGCAATGAATCGAACGCCATCTCTTCCTCATCGTAGATCATCTGTACGTCGTCCTGGATCTTTGCGAGCTTGATCAGTGCTGAGTTAATCCTCTTACGTCGATCGTTGTTCATTACGAACCTCCTATAGTATATATCTTTGTTCGTGAGATTTCAAGCGCAAAACTAGATTTCAATGATGTCCTCAAATGTATCTGGTGTCTTACTCCTCGACAATTTCTTCAGCTTTTCTCCGTTCCACTCGTACAGGAAATAGTAGTCTCTGCTCTTCTTGCTCGTTACTACATACCTCAGGTCTCCTTCCTCGTTGTAGTATCGTTCCCAAACTATCTCGTCTTTCGGATAATTGGGAACTCCATCTGACTCATGCTTAGAATGTCCCACGGTTAACACTCCTCACTATAGCTCTGCAACATATCAATGCACTCCACTAATTTCTCAACAGCATTGTCCACATCATCATAGCTCATAACCCACGGGAAAGAGATGCGTACTGTCATGTTTGCATCAGTTTCTGAAAAACCGTACGCAAGAAGCGCCCTGCTTGCTTCCATATCTGTCGTTCTGCACGCAGATCCAGCGGCAATACACACGCCCTTCTCATCCATTGTAAGAACAAGCGAGTCCGCAGACACACCAAACACAGTAAGGCTCAAAACCTTATTGCCTTGACCAGTATAATTGTTCTCCGTCTGTTCATTGACACGCACCTCAATATACTTACCCATGATTTCCTGCATAAGATGTGTAACAAATTCTTTCCGCAACAACACTAAGCTTTGCTGACGCTCTTCCATTTTCTCAACAGCAAGCTCGCATGCTTTACCAAACCCTACTATGCCGGCAACATTCTCTGTGCCTCCACGGAGACCGTATTCCTGTTCTTCTCCGCCATGAATCATCGGCTCTACCATCGAGAGGTTCCTGACGTATACCGCACCGACTCCTTTAGGTCCGCCAATCTTATGAGAAGACACAACCGCAAAATCCAGATTGTCTTCATCAACGTTCAGTGGTCTCTGTCCTGCCGCCTGTACGCAATCTGAGCCGAACCACAACGTTCCGTGATTGTTAACCGACCTGCAATACTCTCCGATGCCATGAATATCATTTTCAACGCCTGTCTCGTTGTTCATTTTCATGATGTACAGGAGAGTGAGGCAATCGTCAGAAGCGATTGTTGTGTTATTCTCTGACTCCCATTGTTTGATGTCTTCCACAGTAATCCCGCTCATCGGCTTTGGAACTATCGTATAGACCTTGATTTTAAGACTGTCAAACGTCTTGACTGCATTCAAAACTGAGTCGTGCTCTGCCGCAGAAATGATAACCCGAACATGATTACTTGACTTTGTAATCATCCACCTCAACATGCTGGCTCTTTCTGTAAAACCCTTCAGTACGAAGTTGTTACCCTCGCTTCCGCCAGAAGTGAAGATGACTCTGTTTGTATCCTTCGTGCCGAATAGAGTCGCCACACGACCTCTCGCTGTTTCAATAGCTCTCTTTGCGCGACGCCCTATTGAGTATGATGTACCAGCGTTGCCGTACTCATCTGTAAGATACGGCATCATTTCTTCGAGAACTTCGTCCTCGATTTTCGTTGTTGCAGCTGTATCAAGATAAATCATTCTAAAAACTCCTGTCTCTTAATGTTCGTGGAATACGACCTGCTCCCCCTTACGGAGAGTCCAGCAACCAGTCTCAGTCAGCCCGCACATAGTGCAGTTTCCTCCGCAAAGCTTCGCATCCGGCCTCGCAGTAGTTGTGCCATCACGGAAATCAACGTGTGCCTCCGGGAAGTTATACGGATTATCCATCTCAAGATTCTTCCATCCGCTGAAGATAATGTGCAGGTTCGACGGAAGGTCCGCACAAACTCCATCAATCGTCATCACAGTCTCCATGTACTTGTTCACAATGTCGTACCTCTTTGTGAATGCAAGGATCTGGCAATGTGGATTCCTCTGCGCAATCTGCACCATGTGGTCAAAGTAATCTTCATTCAGGATGTCTCCGGACACGTGAAACCTGAAGAAATGTGAAAGCATCACAGCCGCTTCAACTTCGCGCCAATACACGTCCGGCTGGTTAAGACACACATCCAGATTCCTCTGATATGCGTTCCTCACATTCGGACGAAACCGCTCAAGTTTTGCCGCATAGCACTTATTTGCGCACTCGCATTTTCTGCACGTCTTGATGGCGGGGAGTGAGACGGACGGGATGCGCCCCATCTTGATGTTACCGTTGCTGATATTAACTGCTGGCATAGTCGTATTCTCCTTTTCAAAATTACAGAAGACGTGATGCAATGCACCACGTCCACGCCTTACTTACTTCTGAATATTGCCAACATGCTTGGGAACGGTGCTGCGTTTTTGCATCCGCCAAACTTCAATCTACCTTTGATAAACCGTATCTCCACGTTGTCTTTCTGGTAGATAAATTTGTGGAAGTATGTGGTGTCAGTTCTTGCAAAAATTAACAGCACGATCAACGTACCTGGCTTCTGCGCTTCAGTAGCGCATTTCTCTACCCATTTTGAGACCTGTCTTCCGTATGGCGGATTACAGAAAACTGTCTGCCCCCCCAATTTTGTAAGAGTCCGTTCTCTTTCTCCGTGTAGTACATGTCACATTTGTGGTTATCATCACTTGCGCACGGATCGAGAGTGAAGTGGAACTCTTTATCCAGTTCGTCAAACAAATCCTGTGGAGTAGACCAATCATCCGACTTCGATGAAAACATCAAATCTGTGTTCATGCTCTCACCCCGAACTCACTGCTTGTAGTCGCTCGCAAGCTTCGCGAACAACCACAGCCGTCCCGCATCGGTGATGTACACCTGTCTGTATGTTGCAGGGCCATCTGGCACGATACTCTCAACAACCTTGAGATACCCTTCGTTGATGTACCGCTGATATGGGAGGTTGTTCTTTCTTCGCAAAATCCGGTTCGTACGCATAAATTCGTACAGCCTGTTGCGTCCGATATCAAATCCGAGTTCTCCACTAACCATCTTTGAAAACTCCTCAACAGAAATCAGGTCACCATTTTCACTGACCGTTGTTGCATACGCAACTTTCGGAGCATCCTCCTCAACCTTCGCCTGTAACTCAATCATGCGGTCATGGTTTTTCTTCCATCCTGTTGCGACCTCCATGAGGAAGTCAGGATCTTCGATGAGTCTCTTCCTTACTTCCTCAGTAGCGTAGATACCGTGCTTACGGATAGACGGGATGACTTCGCTGGTCAACCACCTCTTGAAACTGCGTGCGGAGGGAAGTTTGCTAGAAAGTATCAAAGAATACACTCCAGACTCATTTATCATAATCATTTCGCGAGTTTGGAAGGGGGTGGCGATTCGCCACCTCAGCTTATCCTCATGAAAAACATGATCCTGAATGGCGCTCACTGTATCCTTATATCCAAGAGCGGTCGCAATATCCTTCGCTGCAAACCATGGATTACCATCTATATCCGCTACGCGTACATCACCGAACTCAGTATTGCTGAACATCTGCACATCCTGATTTACATCAATTGGCGCAATATCATTGAGAATCTGGGGCACATTATCAGAACCCTCTGTACTATTATCTTCTACAACATTTTCAACAATCTCATTAGCTTTTACCGCTAACTCATTAACAACCTCGGCGAGTTTCTCACCATTTATCTTCTCTTCTCCATGGTGAGCACACATAATCTCGCTGATTCTCTTAATTGAGTCGATATCAACTACACGGAAACTCCTCTTGCCAAACTCAGCCAACCTCGGATGGATGCCATTCACCTTCATGAGGTATGCTAAATCCCTTTTGGCAACATCCTGAATATCAGCCAACCGATACCAAACCTTACCGTCGATTCTTGTGCCACGAATTTCGCGGTCCATTTTGTACACTCCTTACTTTTAGTTTAGTTTGTGGATACGGTCTATCTCACTGCAACGTGACTGCCTCCTGTGACCTGTGATGGGCTAATGCGGCCTAAATCCTATCTCGACATGCCCTCAACATTTGGCTGTCAGCGCAAACATACCAGCCACGTTGCAAATGATGATTATGTAATGCTTTTGTCTAGCTCATTAAGCTTGCTTATCACAAGCTCTGCGACGTTCTCTATCAATGGAACCACAACTGAGTTACCAAACTGTTTGTAAGCCTGCATGTTTGACACAACTATCTTGAATGTATCAGGGAAACCTTGCAACCTGGCGCATTCTCTAGGCGTCATCCTCCGCGGGTTCTTTCCGTCTTGTGCAATCAGAATCTCTGTGCCATCTTTGTAATACCTTGCACTCAATGTCCTGGATACTCCGTCTAGAGGCGCAATTCCGTACCCAAAACCATGCCCCGCTTTCTTGTGCTTGTCTGCGTATCGAATCATCCAGCCCCACAATGTATCAGATAGTGTGTACTTCGCGTCCACATCGTCATTGTTGAACAGGATGTCCTTCATGACCGGCTTTGGTTGAACGCCATGTATGTTAAACTCAAACTCGGAGACATTACCATATCGCTCGCGGTCAAACCCAACTATAATGAGGCGTTCTCTGTGCTGTGGCACAAAGGCTTGTCCATCAAGAACTCTATAGAAAACACTATAGTTCAGCTCATCCAGAGACTTGAGTATTATCTTGAATGTCTCGCCTTTGCTGTTGCTCATTAGATTCTTCACATTCTCAAGCATGAATGCTTTTGGCCTCTTCGTCTTGAGGATTCTGCAAATCTCAAAGAATAACGTCCCGGACGTCTCGTCCTCAAAACCAGTTGGTCTATCAAGACTTCTACGCTTGGAAATTCCGGAGATAGAGAACGGCTGGCATGGGAAACCCCCAACCAGAATGTCGTGGTCGGGGATCTCTGCAGCATCTATTTCTCTTATATCTCCATACGGTTTGTCTCCGAAATTTGCCTCGTAAGTCTGTTGACAGAACCTGTCAATCTCGCTTGAGAACACACACCTTGCTCCTGCCTGTTCGTACGCAAGTCTCATACCTCCTATGCCTGCAAACAGGTCAATGAATGTCATGCCGCTGGTTTCCATATCTCAACCACGTTCTTTCCGTTCGCCTGATATTCCTTCCGAATGATCTCAAGAACTGTATCCCAATCGCTCTCATTCTTTGAGCATCCGATACCGTACGGAATTCTGATAACCTTGCCTTCGTTGTTCTTGAAGAGTTCCCTAAATGTAACCTTCATAACATCAAAGTCCGTTCCGCCCGGCTCTCTGCTCCATTTGTACTGATTGAACAGCGATGCGACCTGCGTCTTGCCATCTATATTGGAGTACAGGACATCTCCCATAAGCCCGCTCGAAAACCGCTTTGCTCTGCAGTGCTCAAAGTACTCGGTGTAAACCGCAGGATACCTTTCTCGAATCTTTCCTGCTGTTCCTGGATTGATCTTGCCTTTGCAGTTGACTTGGCAACAAACAATCACGTCCGGTCCACTCTCATTTGCTTTGCTCAAGATGTCTCCATCTCTCCACAAAACATCTTTCTTGAACTCGTGCTTGTTGACTGTCTTGGCTTCAGTCTTCATCCATGTCTGCCATGCATCAAACATAACTCCGCTGCTTGAAATCCACGTCATGTCAGCTTTGTCTTTCTCACAACGCAGAATCCATCCGTCGTCTCGAAGCTTGTACACATACTTGCCGGCTTCTACTGTTTCGCCAGCGGCATCAATGATCTCCTGAACAAGACCTTCTCTTTTCTTCATGGCACCCTCCGTATCATTCGTCTGCCTCAAAAGGCGTGATGCTCAGCACATGCTTTGCGTTGTGCAAAGCCCCGTTTGTATCACACACATTCTGTTTATAAGTACAGCAAACAACATCGCCGAACATATCTTCATACGACTCAAAATCATTTATGGCTTCGTAATTGATAATGTCTCCGTGATATAAAATGAAATTCATAAACGATTTTGCTTTGTCTGACGTCAAAAACACGCGAGTATCTCTTGCCACAATTGACACGACTGGCCCTTCAGGAATTGGGTCGATTTCCGGATAAACCACATGGTTGAAGATGTAGACTGTCTTCTTCATTTTTCTGGTCCTTTCTTTGTGTTGTGTCATAAGGCTTTTGCTTGTACAGGTATCGCTTGAATGACTCTCGGAACTTTAGCTCGATATTGTTGATGCGATCTTCCATGCGAATCACCACCATACATTTGATTCCCCGGGGAAACCTACTCAAATTACCCTGTGAGCACTCCCGGAAGTGCTCTTTCTCCTTCATATAAAGCAAAATCTCATAAAATCCCGTATGCCTTGCGGCGCAAGGGATAGGGGAGAGTCCTATTTTCAAACATCGGGCAAAATATTCAAATCGGACCGACCAAATTATTCTCTCCCGTTCCCCTGGTAAGCAGATTTTGTTTCCGGATTAATTGTCCTTCTTGATAATCCTGCGCAGCTGGCCTTTAGCGGCCTCTTTTTTTGCTGCTTCATCTTGTCTCTGAACTCAAGATACTGCCGAGTGTATTCATACGAAATCCCGAACACATTCTCTGCTGCGATACCAAGCTGTGGTTCATGCTTATGCAGTATCTCAAGTTCCTGCTCGAAGTTTTTTCCGAACGGACATCCGACACATCCAGTCCGTTTCAATCCATATTCTGTATAGCAACGACTGTGAACAATCCCGTAGTGTTTGCAATACTCGTCCTTATCAGAATCTTCAAACCAAAATATCGGACGGAACATGTCGGTCCTTCCGTTCTCGCCAGATGAAAAACAATCTGTAAATGTGCCGGAACGGATTCCGCCCTCCGCCTTTCTAACGCCGGTGCAACCCATATCAAAATCTCTGCCCTTCTCAAATCGATGCGAAACCTTCTTCTTTGCGTACTCGCAACACATATCAGAAACCTTAAACTGTGGCGGATTCTGGATCATAAACTCCTTTAAGAACGGCGCACGGTCAATAAAATACAAATTCGATTTTCCTGTCCTCTTATTACACCACCATTCAAGCGCTGTCTTGCAGTGTGGATACTCTTCAATCAATTCTTCAAAAGGCTTATCTTCCCATTTAAAACCGTGTTTCTGGAGACGATAAATCATTTCAGATGCATGCTTGCCCCAGAATGGAATCCCGTATTCTCTGCATGAAGTTGGGATTGACTTCACGGCACGGACACGCTCGATATGAATTTTGTATTTTTCTTCAAGTTCGTCCAGGTGTTCAAGAGTGGCTTTGTACTCAAGACCAGTATTGAAAAACACGAATGTGGTCTTATCTCTTCCGCCGCATCTCAAAATCATATCCAGCATAACATCGCTGTCCGCTCCTCCTGAGATTGAACACATCACATTATTGTGCTCACGCAAAACCTCATAGCACTTTTGCAACGCATTTTTGATAACAAAGTTATCTGGCGCGCTACTCAGGATCTCCTCAATATCTACCAAGGCTCTATACCTCCCATTGGAATTCTGCGTTATCTTTCAGCACATCCTTATATTCATCATCCACTTTCGCAATGTAGAACAGGTTGTTCGTTATCACATCTTTCCCGTTGAAGTAGCGGATGTGATGAACTCGACCTTCAAAACCTAACCACTCTGGATGCCTCGGGCTCTCAACATTACCGCCGTCTTTGTACACAGTTCCTTTGATAATCGCGTAATCTTTCTTGTTCTCTATGATTTCCTGGAAAAATAGTTTGTGCGCGCAGCTGTCACTGCACGCACATCTCCCACCGTAATATCGAAAGCCATGTCCTCTAATCTCGTTACCACATACACTGCAGACATTCATGGCGATCACTCATCCAACACGAATAACTCCACCATTCTCAGTCCTGCTAAGAACAATGGAACCAAACTCAGAAAGCTCTGGATGTCTGTAGTTGCGAACATAAGCGACAGGAATCATATTTGCACAGTCAATGATGTCATCACACCACTCGTCTTTGTGTTCGCTGACATACAGATAAGAATCCAGCATGTTCCCGTCTTCCATTACATTCCTGATAACCAAATAAACCAAAGCATTATACTGTTTCTCAAACTCTCGAACTGCTTCCTTATCATCTGTGTCCATCAGATACATTTTGCCAAACGGATGTTCGCACAGCTTTGGCTCAAGAGAAGACATAAAGTTGACAATCTCATCATCTTTAATCCTTAACACTCCAAGTCTTGAAACTGCCTGGTCTTTCTGCATTGCTTTCAAAAGAATGTCTTCCATGATAAATCCTCCTAAGATTGATGTTCTGGATACGGACTCACATACGGCTTCATGCCACGCTTTTTCTTCTCATCAAGTATCATTTTGTGGAACTGTATCCACACAGGCTTGTCGATCTGCTCATCTCCGTACGCACCTTCGCCCCAGCTTCTCTGGTTCACAATTTCCCGGTCCAGCATATCAAGAAGATAATCAGTCGCCGTTGGAATCATAGAGGCGATAAAATCGACAACGACATGAGGCATATATGTCTGCCGCCCAATCGCATATCGCGTTGCGCACAGAAGAATCAGGTCGAAATCCTTCTGGTTTACCGCGATATTTACTTTCTTTTCATGGATATCCAGCATAATTACACCCTCTCACGAGATACACCAGTCTTATCTCTCTTGTTCCACGCTTCGATTGCGTCCTCTTTTGTCATGAAAATTCCGCCACGCATTGTCAGGAACCCAAAATACATGTTACAATTCCTGCAAACCACAACATATTGTGGTATGTCATCCTCTCGAAAATCAAACATCCTGTTCTTTGGATTTCTCCTGGCTGTCGTGATTGTCGGTTCTTTTCCACAGAACGGGCACGGCTTGATTCTGATTTTCTCCATTTGGCATCTTCCTTTCAAAACGTTGTTCGTATTAGACATGCTCATGCTCCTGACGGAACCAGTTCTTTTCGCTGTTGAGGACGGTGTAAAACTCGTGAGTGATGTCCCGCATTTCAACCTCGTACGTGCCAGCACGACCATGCCCAGGATACCCTTCCTCAGTGACCATCACACGCACAGCGAACAGCTTACGATACCGATCTGTCATGTGGGAGTTTCCGAACGCATTACGGCTGGAGTTTGCATGAGACATCACGAAGTCAGAACCATCGACCCCGCTATCACGAAGTCCGAAAAGCATGATACTGTTATCGCCAGGCTTGGACTCTTTGATGACTCGCTTCAGAGTTTCCCAGTCATAGAACAAATCGGATGCGTAGTTCTCCACAAAACGTCCAACATTCTGGATGAGCGCAGTTCCAATGCTGGAGATGTTCAGCTCAGCGTCGCTTCCATACTCGGTTGCGATCTTCTTACCATTGGCGAACGGGACGCGGACGGACTGCGGGGTCCCGTACACGGTCCGCTCAGGTCCAAGCACCTTCCAGAGAGCAAACTCCACAATCTTTTCAATAGGAAGGTCCATGAAGTCGTCTTCCATCATCTTCTTGACTTCCTCAACAACGGCCCATTCCGCAGAACCGCTATTGACAAACGCCTCGTGGATGTGATTGCTGCTGATTGCGCTTGCGACCAAGCTCTTGATGTCGATGTTTTCCATTGTTCATTTCCTTTCTCAATTTTGGTTGTTTGTTTCAGGACTCTGCCCGTCTGTTCCAGAATCTCGCGATTGTCTCGTACTTCTCATTGAGGTCCGCAAACTCGTACACCAAAACTCCGTACGGATGCGCCCCGCATTGCTTACATTCGACAGCCATCATGTCAAACGCCGTCCCATTTTCATGCAGAGGCTTGCAAAAGTAAGCCTCGCCACCACAGAACGGGCACGGTTTCAACTCAACCATTGGTCTTTCCCTCCACATCCCACACAGGAACCCACTCGCCTCCAACCATTACCAACTCGCGTCCATAGAGAACTCGATCGTTAACCGGTAGCACCAGCGAAAACTCTCTCGATGTGAGATCTCTCGAAACCATAACTGTTGGCCACGTATACCCATCCGCCTTGCCGAAATACAGCGTTGCGCTTGTGCCGAGAGACTCGATTGCCCACATGAGATACCGAGCGCTTACATAGATGAAGTTTCGTCCGAAAATCTTATACTCCTCACAAAGACCAGGGTCAGCCGCAATCTTCACAATCGGATGTGTGCCTTCGCCCTTGTTTGGCAGAGTCTTCTTCCACTCTTTGTGCTTGCGGATGATATTACGAAGCTCTTTAATCGTGTACTGGGTAGAAGCTATGACCCGAGTTGCGTTATACTCGCCTTCCATTTGTCTGAATATCTTGTCGGACTGTGCTGTGCTTTCAGTAAACTCGATCCCGTCAGGCTTTTCTGTCAAAATCACTCCGATTGCTCCGTCTGTGAGGAGATACAAATCTCCCTGTTTGTACGCACGATATCCATCGTAGAGATTGCTCGCCATTATGTTTTCAAGAGCGGCAAGACGTTTCTTTGTAAATCCCATGATTAACCTCCTATAATTTAATGGATGCAATACGCTGAAATAAGCAATGCTATCAGCCATGATGTCGCAAGGATTTGCAAATGCTCAGATAGATTGAACTCACGGTCATGAAACTTTACGGGCTTCATATCCCTCGTCATATAACTTGCCATGTTAGATACTATCGAAAGAACGATGTAACAAACTATCAATGACTCCACTGTCATCCTTCAGCCAACTCCTTCAGCTTTCTGCACGATAACTGATTGAAAACTTCTTCAGTGACAATCTTACTTCCATCCTGAGAAACCCACATACCAAAGTCGCCTGTACCACCGACTGGATACTCGCTGACTCTTCCGACTTTGTACTTAAAACCAAACTGAGACATGATCCACATCTTCTTTTGAACGGATCTATATTGAAGTTCAATACGGATTGTATAAATTGAATAGGCTACAACAATCAATACTACAAGAAGTAATATAAGCTTTGAAACCATAATGCTTGCCTCTTTTCATTTATAAGCGCAAATCCTTGTCCATTTCAATTACGTAGTCAAACGTGCAATTCTGAAGAGCTGCTCCATTGAGAACTCTTTTTATCTCACTTATCAGCGCACGCATCTTTTTACGCACGATTTCCTCGCTATCATACGGACCACTAATGACGATATCATCGTGTTTGATACACCAAGTTGTGCCTTGTCTGTCTCCTTTGTAACTGTAAGAACCATACTCATACACATCAACGTACGTAGAACCTGTATCAAGACTTGTCAGCGTATCCTCATTTTCTCCAACGACATATATTCTCATTTTTCATTTACCTCCAAACAATCAATTTCTGTCGCGGGTTCAAACCTGACCATGACTCCAATCTGAGAAAAGTACGGACACTCAAACCCTCTTGAGCCAATCGAACATATCTGCTCATTGATTGAGCAGAACTGCATGTCTTCAGACGCAAGACCAAACCTGCAGAACTTACAATCCAATGGTCTGCTCGGCATCTCATCAACCAGAATCTTCATGACGTGCTCCTTTCACCCTGAATCGTTGTTGTGCTACCAAGGAACCTGTTGAAGGTTCACCCAGAAACTGCATCTCTCTCATCATATAAAGCAAAATCTCATCGAACCCCGCATCCCTTGTCGCTCAACATGGGAGAGGAAGTTCTATTTTCAAACTCGTGGGAAAATTGATAGTGGAAGTCACGCTCGGCCCCCCCTATACTGCGTATCCGATTCTGATTTACCGGCTTGTCACTTCCTGTCTTTTCCCTATTGAAAACCAGAATGTAATGGTGTGCGTTTACTTGAACAATTCTAGCCGAACCTGAAAGCATTTTCAGCCTCACGTATGAGGCTCTCGCACAGCGACTGTCTCGTGGTTTTCCGCACTTCTTTTTCATTTTCCTGTTTCTCCTTTCGCTCTACCGCCTCCATTCCCTCCCTCAGTGTTCCTCTTTACCATTCAACCACCTTGGTTCCGTTAACCCGTTCTGTCACTGCTCCAGACGCGTCGCTTAGAGCGTGCGGTCAGTCGACGGGCGGGGGCGCTCATAAACGCGCCCCGCCCTCCGGGTCCATTCAGGCTGCTTCCCACGTTATTCGCGGGAGTCGGCCCGTCCGCCGTTCACACGGCTCCCGGGCTCTCCGTTCCTCGCGCGCACGCGCTCGGAACCACCTGCGGTGAGCGTCGCTCTGGTCGTACAATTGCTAAACCTCGCCGCTCGTAGCGGCGTCAGAAAACCAGGCTCCCGCCTCCAATTAAAGTAAAATCTCATCAAGTCTGGAATCAGTTGCGGTTCTAGGGCTGGCGGGAAGTTCTATTTTCAAACTCGGGGCGAAATGTTCAACCTTGCCAAAAACTCGAATTGTACAACTTACGCTTTTCAAGAGAGAAAATCCAGGACAACCTTCACCAGAACCTCGATGGTGATCAGGAGCAGGTGAGTCTTTGCCATTTCAGTTTTCAAAAGGAAACCTCCCCGTCAATCACAGTGTCGAATGTCTCAGAGTCGAAGTAGTGGCAGACCCTGCGAGGTCCGCCCGGATGATTCCTCTGCAGGGCAGAGAGGACGTAGCACGAATGAACGTTACCGAGATAGTCCTTCACATCCACCTTTTTCTTCAGGACATTCATCTTGCTGAAAGTTTCGCCGAAAAACTTCAGCGTCTCTTCATCGAAGAAGTGACTGTCCGGATGCTTTGCCTCATGCTTGCTTTTCAGTTCGTATACGTTCATGCTATTACTTCCTTTCTAAAGTTGTATGGATTACTCTTGAAAGAGATACGCAACGTCCATCGGATTCCACATCTTGTTAGCAGGTTCATCGTCATTGCATGTGTGGAACTCAACAAAGTAGATGTTCTGAGGAGTGTCAGAGTTCTTAATGAATGGTTCAATCTCGATCCGACCAGCATAGTCGTACAACCTAACACTCAATCTTCCAATATAGCTGGGGTCTTTTAAAACCAGATTCGGTTTTCTCCTTGCGACATAACTGATATCTCCGGTAACAGGCGACTTTGACTCCGAAATTTTCCAACCTTTCTTTCTTAGCGTTTCAACATAATCAGGAACGTTCTTATTCAACATTGGCATTCCGAAAATTTTCAACTCAAAACCTCCTTAATTCAAAAGTTCATTTATATCTTTTGGAACCCAATTATCTTCATCATTGTTCTCGTCGAAGTACATGTCAACTAGAAAATAATCGTTGCCAACAAAAACATCATTCATTGTGACATGTCGTCTACAAACTAAACGATTTGCAAAATCAATTGGATTATCATCTTCGTGTTTTCCGTACAAACTATACGGTCTTTTCGCGGTTCTTTTTGCGACAAACTTTACATAATTATTTCCGATGTGCGGAACTTCGATATTGATATCCCAACCATCATTTCTTAATTCTCTAATATATCTTTTAATATTGCAATCACTTATTGTCCTTTCAGCAAACCACATTCAAATCACACACCTTTATTCAAAAGAAACAATATTCTTCAGCACTCCTTCTATCGAAAAGTCTCACAATCAGGTCTTCAATCCACCTGTAATGTCCGTGCGAATCTTTCGCCCACGAAAAACCAAGCCCGACAGCATACACTTCAAAATCAATTACCATCAGCGACTGATCTCCAGTCATGTAGCAAAAACCAGGAAGAAAACTTCCAGTCTCTGGAGCAGAGTAGACCAAAGCCGGGTCGCCAAAACTTTCACCAGTCGTGCTCCTGATGATTTCCTTCCATCCGCGGTCCTCGAAATACTTCCTGATCTGGAAAACTGCACCGGGATCCGCAGCCAGTGTCTTTGTTGCGTTCCAATCCACATTCTTAATCTCGTCCGCGCAGAACGTTACCGAACTGACTTCCATCCTAAATCACCTCCACAAAACTTCGTTGTCAACCATGCTTCCGATTGTGTACGACATGACGACATTGCCATCCTGACCGAGCTGGGCATACACGTAGTTAATGAAGTCCGCACCAACTCCGTACTGGAAGTCGTGGAAAATCTGCAGAGAATCGTTGTTGCGCTTTGCGACCGCAAGAAGCTGATTATTCTTTTCGCACGGGGCAGGGAAGACCATGCTCCATCCAGCGGCACACAGCCTGTCAAACACGTCGTGATACTCAGCGCTGTTGACAACCTTACTCGCGAATACCTTTTCCATAATTCTTCTCCTTTCTCAAGAGCTCTTCAAACTCTTCCTTGCTCTGGTGTTCAGGCCATTCAGATTCGTGAGCAGCCATAGGACGCTTGTCGTAATACTCGATGCTGTAATCTCCTGTCGGATGGAAGCAACCTGCGAACGGACAAAGGATCCTGATGAGCACGAAACCGCACTCTTCCCATCCCATTATACCTTCAGCATCATTCACTGGGCATACATCATTCGTAGAGAATGGCGTCGATTCAGCAAACCATGTGATATAATATTCAGGAGGAAGTTCGTAGTTGTTATTCACCGGGTCGATATGCGTGATTCTCCATCCGCATGCGTTGAGATATCCCCTCAGAAACTCTGTGTCTTCATAGTCGGCAAGTTGTACACATTTCGGATTAAAGGTCATCGACTGCACACTCCTTTCAGCTGTTCAAAAGCCCATCATACGGGCTGTCTTTGTCGTCGCTTGCACCACACCAGTCAGACTTTGCGTCGGGATTGATGCCCCTCTTGTACATAATCTGTCCGAGATTGTAGCGATTCAGAATCATCGTGTCGGAGGAAATCTGCTGAAACTCATCTACTGGATTAAGAGTGAAGTACCCATCTGACGGCTGATTTGCAACTCTTGCGATGTAGTCACGAACTTCGTACCACTCCACATTCGGGATAAGATCCCACACGGCTTCATTCAAGACCTGTACATAATCCTCAGCAGGGAAGTACTGGCCTTCTTCTGCAAGACCAAGGTCGATCAGTGCGTTCAAAAACTTCGTTGGCGTCTTGAGCGATTCGCAATATGCTTCGATGTACTTGTTAGGATAGACTTCCATGTTATTACCTCCTTCTCAGAACAGGGACGTAAACGGATTGCCGTCTTCAGATTCGGGGACATCCCAGTCATCATCATCGTCATCAAGAAGCTCTTTTGAAGCCAGAAAATCCATAAGTTCCTCTTTTACATTTTCAAAATCTTCATCGCCAATGGTCTCAAACTCGTATTCGCCGTCTATTGAAAAGTATCTATCCAACCCGCTGTAATACACCTCATCAAGAACACCGAAAATCTCATCGTAATCCAAACGACGACATGCTTCGCTCAGCCAGTCATTCATAATGTCATCCAATCTGTTCATCAGATGAAAATCTTCCAGCCTCGGACATCCATAATCCTTTGCTACTTCAATAACCCGATCCAGACAATTTAGATATCTGTCCATCTCTTTAACAGTCATTGAAAACTCCTCCTTTGTTTTGGTTGCATAGCCTTGTAGAGTGTGCTGCCCGCCAAGAAGACTTTGACCGGTCAAGTTTGCGAACTGTTCCACTATTGAAATCGGCTTCACCGGTTTTGTTCTCGATGAGGCGTCTTGGGGGACAAGGGTTTGGCTGTGTGTTGCAAAATTTTTCGAGGGTGGTGGCGACTTTGACCTACTTGGTAAATCGAGGCCGCGTTGTCGTCGGACTGCAGCAGGCCATTGCCACCCCACCCTCGTATTACTCCGGCCTTCGGCGCGGAGCCTCCTTTCGGAGAACAGCGCTATGCATTAAACCGCAGATTTGATATCAGCTGTGATATCCGCTATAATGTCTACTCCATATTTGTTGTTCATGAACGTCAACTCTCTTGCGCAAACTTCAGGTTCAATCTGTCTGAAATACTCGATATGCCCACGCAGCGTGCTCAAGTCGTGATAATTCCACATCACTCCATTCTTTCTGTCCATGATGTAATTGAACATCATGGTCTTGATTCTCTTCTTGCGCCGATACCCGATTGTGATTCCATCGCGGTTAACCATCAAACCAAGATTCCAGTTCCGTCCTGCTGTGCTTCCATAGTGCGACTTATCACTGCTGAATTTGTACGGGGCTTTCAATTGCCACAGAACCGTCTCAATCAGCTTCTGAACCTCACGCATATTGAACGTGTGAACGCTGGAAATCTGGTAGTCATCCGCATAACGAGTGTACACGAAATCCTGACTACCGAACTCCTCAAGCTTCCTGCTCAGCTCATAATCGTGCGGAATCATGATGACATTCGACAGAAACGGAGACAACGGAGACCCCTGCGGGAGACCTCCGTTCAGAAAACCCAGTTCAATTGCTTTGGTCAGCTCGCATTTGCCAACCGAATCCTTCATAATCTCGCTGAACGGATACACCACGCTCAGCATCCGCATCGTGAACTCCAATGTTGTACTGCCAAAGAAGTTATGCAGGTCGTAGTGTGCGTACCAGTTCGACTTATTGTTTACATGCTTTTCAATAGCCCCCTTCGAATCGCGCTTCCGGATGTACGCGAAAGCGCATGTATGATACAGAACCGAAAACTCATCCTGAAAAATCATCCTCAGCTCAGCCAGCGCACTCTTCAGCTGTGGATTCGGCTCATCAATCGGGCGCAGACCGCCCGACTTTTTTGGAATTGAATAGTGGTGGTACAGGGAAGCCCGCGGAACATCTCTCAGACCGAGAAAATCGATTCCGGAATTGAACAGCTTGAGCCTGTCGATCATTGCCGGAATGTTCTGCCTCTTCTTAATCAGCGGAGGGACATCGTGCCTCTTGTACGTGATTGTCGGCATGGATACCTGAAAACCAGGCTCGCCTGCATCGTCCGGACCAAACATCAGATCCTCAAGAGACATTCCATACGGAGCGTACTGCTTCCGAATTGTCACATAGATATCTGGCATCTTTACACCTCCCATGTGTTTAATGAATCATATAGATAATCATCGCTCTTATCAATCGTGCAATCCTTGCAACGATCAGGCACATAAATTACCTCGCCCCTTGGAATTCCTGTATCCCTGCGGAGATGGTAGTCAAACAGATAGTTGTCAAGGAGACATACGTCAAAACCCCATCTTTTGCAGGGGAGAGGCGGTATGCGATTCGTCTCTGTATGAATGTAGAATGTTCCATCAGGAGTATCCATGCAAACCTCAATTTCCGCAAACCCCTGCTCGTCATACGTGGTGAAACAAGGCTCAAACAGATTGCAAAATTGCCCTGCAGTGACGCAGTTGTTAACCCTGTCATCAAAAACCGCAATGGCATCCATAAGATAATTATCAGGAACAAGGAATGTTATGTGTGGATCGCAATGATGTTCAATTTTTAAACCCCAGACTTCAATCTGATTCTCTTCGAGCTTGTCAATAGTCTCATACCCGAATTTATAAAGTTCTAAGAGCTTCTTCCTGTCAAACTTGGTTCTGAATTCCATCTTCAAACCTCCTTACCAATTTGCCGGGTCGCCATAACCCGAATACTTTGCGCCGAGAATCTGGTCGTCTTCCACTTCAGGAGTCCCGTTGTTGTCCAGAATGAGAGACACGATGTCTCTCCGCATCCAATCAGAAGAGTCGCTGTAAAACGAGAACTCGTTGCCAGTCATTGTGCGGCCTGTCACAGTGTACAGACCGCCCAGATTTTCTTTCATATCAACGACCGCCACAGTCTCAGGGTAAATCCCGTCATTTTTGCGCTGTTTAGCGCCCGAAACTGTCAAAACAAGGGCGAAAACCCCTAAAGAGAGTGCTAAAACCCTCTTTGAAATCATAACTAAACCCCTCTTTCATATCTGGTATTTTTAGCGGTTATTCTTCCAAATTTTGTACTCAAACACGTCAAGAACTACGTATCCAACATTGTCTGCACCAGCGCAGACTTTAACAACCACATCGTTCACATCAGCCTTGTGCTTGGAAGCTTCATACCTCGTGGGATAAATCTCGTGCGACATTTGTAACACCTCTTTCCTTCGTGTTTTGTTAAGCGCGACCTTGTATCAACCCTTTAGACGAGGTCTATCGTTTTACCGGTGAAGTCTAGTTTTCCAGTTTCTGTGCTGCATCTTTTCGCCATCTTTGTCAAGGTTTTGCTCAAGGCGAAATGCGAAACTTTTGTGTCAGTGGATTCCGTTTTGTGCGAGTTAGTGACCAGACTACCGATTGTTTAGTGAGGAGTAGGAGGTGATCTGCGTTTACTTAGTAGAACTGCTTCTTTGCCGCGTCACCAAGGCGCTGAGCGCTGCAGAGTCGGCAGACCCCCATCCCAGCCATTTATTACTCCAGTCGTCGACGTGGAGCCCCGACGTGCTTTCGCAAATCAGGAACACCGTTGCGCTTAACTATTGAAAATCAGATTAAAATGCGTCCAAAATGAAATCAAATGCGTTCAACATCAAAAAGTTCTTCAGTGGCTTCCCTCTCCAGAAGTTCATGAAGTTCGCGACCCCAAGCGACACTATGCCCCGAACTGTCGGGACAACTCCAAGCGTGATGCCACACGCAGATACCGGAGTCTCATCGCTTGCCTCATCATCAGAAAACTCCATCGTCTTCAGGAAGTTTTTCTTCTGTTGTGTGTTTGACCAGTCGACCGCATAGTGCTGCGCATCTATCAGTCTCGTACGGAAGTCAAAAACCGCTTTGACAGATACGCTGTACATAATCTTGTCCACAATCTCCTTTCTGGTTTTGATTGAGTCAACACACATAAACACATAGCCATTCAACGGCTCGCCTCGCCAGCCGTTCGGCTTCGTTTTTACATTCCCGATCGCCTCCTCTGGATTGATTGATTCGATGAGCTTCTTGACGGCCTCGACTTTCGGATGACCGATGTCCTCCGCCAGGAAACACTGGTTCGCGATGTTCTTGTCCTCGACAGTATCGAAGTCCCACAAAGTAATCTTTGTGAGTCCAGCTCTCGCCAGAAGCTCCGCGACCGAGGACCCGACGGACCCACACCCGATGATGTGGATCCGGTCCGGATGAGCCTCGGGCTTGAAAAACTCGTAGCTCTTCGAAAGATTCATTTCCTTCCTCCTTTGCGACGCTTGCTGTTGTTCAACCGAATGTACTCGGCAATGCGCTCATCGGTTTCATCATCCCTCTTGACAGGAGCTGGCTCCTTTACAAGGACCTTCGCAGAATCCACGACGTCGAGAACTCCCATGTTGCGGAAAGTTCGGATCTCAATATCCTCCGGTTCGTACATGATGTTGTCCTGCAGGTCATAGATGACCGCATAAATCTGACGGGCCTTGTTGACGATGACAAACGCGTAAAACCCGTCGTCCGGGAGCATTTGCATAATCTCATACTGGTGACGCAGGTCTGTCGCAGACGGCAAAACTCCCATATTCACGTGGGAATGCCCCTGCAGATACAGGTTGCGGTAGTCGTTGTCTCCGTCATGCTCTATGAGCCACTTGGCGTACTCGGCTTCATCCATCTCAACAGTTGCACCGGTGACAGTTTGCGGATAAACAACGATGTTGGAACAGTAGTATCTACCGGGAATTTCTTTGATGAAATTCCCATGCCATGCTATTTCGTTGTCAGTGCTGTCAATGAGATGAAACATCTGCAACCATGCACGCTCAGAGAAAACCAGAACCGCCTTCTCATCTGTGAGTCGGAATTTTGAATAGGAGAGATTGATGTCCGAAATTCTGCGTTCAGAAACCATCTTCTCAAAATCCGCTCTGAACTGCGCGATTGCTTTCTCAAAGTCGGCGCGTACTTCCTCTTCGTGCGCGCCGGACAGGCTGATTCTTCTTGCCATTACTTCTTGCCCTCCAATCTTTTTACTGCATCTGCGGGAGTCATGCATGTCCCGTCCGGAAACTCTATGCATCTCCCTTTAAAATCCATGATTTTTGATGTAAATGTGTTCATAACAATTGGATCTCCAAAATTCAGAGAACCTGTGCTTGCGACCATCAGATTCAGAGCCATAATATAATCTCCGGAGATTGCCGCATCCGCAAAACTCCTCTTGTAGTCTCCCGTACACCCGTGGAAGATGACGTGCACATTCGGGAAATAGTCAGCACACTCATCCGGTTTGTTTGGATACTTGATTGGGTTAATCTGAATGTCTGGAGACATCCTGAAACACGCATAAGTCTTGAGTTTGCAAGACTCGTCAATGAATAGAGCCTTTAGAAGAGTCTTAACACCCGGACGACTTGTAATCCAAGAAACTCTTGACTGCATGAATGTCTCCAGCATGTCTGTATCATAGTTATCTGTGTACGTGATAGTGAAGAACTCAACAGAACCATCCATGCCTCGACGCGGAATAATGGATTTACTGTTGAGAACGAAGTCAAGTACTTGGTTAACCCCGTTTTGGGGATTGCATTCAAAGTTAAAGATTGTTGACATGAGATCGTTTCTCTTTGGCAACAACGTGTTGATTTCGCTATACAAACTCTCGATTTTTCTGTCAATTTTCGCAAGTTCATTCTTGGTACTCTCGAGTCGACTTGCCAAACCCTTTGTCTCAAAACCCTCTAAGAGTTCGCGGGTCATGGCAGACTTGAAGTCGTAATATTTCGTGAGCTTGCCTAACGCCGCACGAAAATTGTCTGCGCTGTTCTTTGCGCAGGCCGCCATAAGTTCACTCTCTTCCTGAGTCATTGGCGGCTTTCCTTCGCCCCAAAACCATGGAGTCAAAGTAACAATCACCGGAATGAGATAGTGAATCTTTTGTGTGTCTAGACGCTCGCCAACCAGAAGGCCGACTTTCCTTTCTCTATTTACGAAACCGCGAGCCCTGAATGCAGATGAAAAGAACTTGGAAACCTTCGGGATTTCCGTGAACCCATCCGGCACGTCCCTAATCATTTCCTCCACGTTAACTACAATGAATGAATTGCTCTGACTTTGTACGTGAGGGAACGGTTCATCATATTCCGGGTCAAAAAACTGGATGGCCAGCCGCTCATTTTTCTGCAGTCTGCGCCCGTAAATTGCTCGAGCCACGGAAAAGAGGGATGCATCCAAAACTTGCATACAGCCGACGACTCTATTGAGACCGTCGATAGTATCACAGACAGGGTCTGTGAAATCTGAGAACCCTATCGGCTCGCTGAAAACCTGCTGAGCCATGCCATATACCTCCTTTCAATAGATGGGGCTCCCGAAGGAGCCCCTCTGGTCAGGGACTAGGCGTTGTTCGCCTTTATGACCTGAAGCAGATAGAGCTTGTTGCCAAAACCAAGTTCAGAAATCGGCGTGTTCAGCTGGTCGACATCGGCAACCGTGCCGTTGATAGTTGTCGTCCCCTTGCTCACATCCACGTCGTGAGACCTGATGAACTCTGCCAGAGTCATACTTCCGTCTACGATATCACTTTTCCTGTTTACATTATTCCCGTAAATGATATTGTACATGACAAAAACTCCTTTATGTGTTATAATAGTTTGTGTGAGTGTTGTTCTGAGTCATGGCAAGGGGCGGTTGCCCGCCCCTATCAGCCCAAGCGCTGGGGAAATTGCTGGGAATGTGAGAAACCGGAATCAGAGAACTTCGATGTCCTCCATCAACAGAGCGTCGGCCTCCGCCAGCTCCTGCAGGACGTTGCTGTACTCGACGTTCTCCTCGATCTCCTTCAATGAGCGGAGGCACTCTCCGTACGCATCGACGATTGCCCGCCTGACGTCCTCGCCGTCAGGAGCCGGGGTGTTGAGCATGGCGAGGCCATTGCTGGTCGCGCCGTTGAACATGATCCCAAACTCGGAGATGGACTCTGTCCCGCCAAATCCGATCTTGAAACCGGGAACGTTCTTCCCGGTTTCTTCGTCCTGAACCATGATGGTCAGGACGGATGGGGCTTTACGCTGAAGCTCCTTCAGAGTGTCCACCGGGATGGAGGACACTAGACTCATCATATTTCCGTTCACCATAATCCGCATATTTGTACTTCCTTTCTGCCATTTCTGGGTGGCGCCTCATAATATCCTGTCCAAAGGACAGGTGAGAACAATCCGCAAAACCAGATTGCTCTCACCAATCTTTTGAAAGGCCGCCGCCCGGGGCTATGGCGAACCCCGGACGGCATAAAGAAGAAAGGAGGTAAAAATGGAAAACTCGATTCAGTGGAGGAACTGATAGGGGAGAAGTCCGTCAAGTTCTACCCCGTAGACTTCCAAAGCGTCGACAAAATCCTGTCCCATAGCCTCTCCGGAGATGATATCATCCAGAGACCACTGATACCGGATGCCTCTGGTCTTCAGTCCGTACACCCCATAGTGCAGGACAACGGATGTATCATAGTCCTGTGACAGGAGCTGACGAACTCCATACCATGCGGAATTTCGCGGATCCTCGTCCCACTCCAGATATGGACGGTCATTGAGCTCGTTGAGCCCGAGCTCAATCTGTGTAGACAGCACGAAGGAAACACAAACCGCGTCTTCCAACGCATTCCCCGTGCTTTCAATCCCTCCGGCGATTTTCAGACACTCGACAGGAGAGGAAAACCTGTCGATTGCCTTAATTAAATCAGGCGCTGAAGCATTCTCCAGCGCCCGGACCCACTCTTGAAGAGAGAACATCATAACACTCCTTTCAGGAAGGCTTTCACGATTTCGCCGAGTTCGTCAGCGGTGATGAGCCGCTTATCGAACCCGGCGATTGCGTTGTCACAACCGAGCTGCACGAGCAGCTGCGGGGAGAAGGAAGCCCGATTCGACATCCGGCAGAACCAGTCGAAATCGGTCTTGATGGAGCGCATAAAGTTTGCGCGCCGAGTCTCGTAGGACCCCACGTCGAATGAGTCAACAGGCTTGTTTGCCCATTCACTTACGAAGCTAGGGGCGGTGATTGTCTTCATGAAAAACTCCTCCTTACGCGTTGACAAGTTCGTGCAGGTAGACGCGCCCGCACGGGGTCTTGAAATAGGTCCCCTTGTTGCTGTCGTACAGACGGGCATAGCGCCAAGGATTTGGCTGCCCAAAATTCAGCCGCCAGAAAACCAGGTTGTTGTCCATGATGTTGTCGTCGGTGGAAACCTCGATGCCGCCGAATGCGCTCAGGGGCAAAACTGCGTTTACGGTCTTCTGTTTCTGGACGTTTTTGCAGTGAAAATCATTTGCGTACCGCATTTCATTTTCCTCCTTAGTTCTTGATCATTTCCCATCCGTTGCGCCTGCATAACACATACCGCAGGAACGGATCATGCATGCGCATAACCTGCAGGGCGTCGTTGTCCGTGCGAACTTTGATTCGGTAGCGTTTCTCAACGTACCGCACCTTGTCGAACCAGTACTTCGGGCAGCGGTTCTTGCGGGCCGTATAGTCACCGCTGATTCCACACTTCTTCTGGCAGCGGTCGTAGTGGCTGCAATCCTTGCAGAACCACCACGCCTGCATTTTGCCATCCATGAGAATTCCTCCTTGAAAATTATTCGCTCTCTGTGTTTAACGGGGCTTGAGACCCTTATCCGAAAACCCGGATAGCCACATTACAAAGAGGCGAAGGTTTCCCTCCGCCCCCCAAAAAAACTCAGTGAATGACTGCGCCGACAAGGGCGGACGCCAGCAGAACCGCCGGCAGAACGCAGATAAGCGCCATCCCGAGGATATCGATGGGGTTCAGTTTCATTTCTTGCTCATCTCCTTTATGGATTTCTCGACGGCCTCGTACAGAGGCGCCCAGTAGGATTCGTAGAAATCGAATCCTGCGGCATCGATTCCGAAAACCAGACCCAAAGACTGGCTGTCGAAAATGCGGAACCCCAGGCGGCTCATGATTTTGATTCCTCCATAGTCCCTCAGCCAAACCTCATAGAAGGGGTCTTTGAAGACCCACATCGTGCCCCACATCGGCAACCCGGGCTCGTGGTTGTAGAACTCTGGAAGATAGATATCATCCAGAGCGACGTCGTGGGTGTAGCCCTGTTCGTCCGTGACGATAGCGAACTCCCCGAACTCGTCGTGATCGATATCCATGACTTCTCCGACCCCAAGCCACTCGGGCCCGTTTACCATGTCGCCAACGTCAGGGGTTGTGACTTCCTGCCAGACCCCACGGTCAAGCTCGTTGTTCATGATGAGCTCGACTGCGTCCGTTGGAATTGCGTTCATAGAGTTGACAAACTCCATGACTTCTTCTTTCGTTTTCATGACGCTTTCCTCCCTTTGTAGCGCGGCATGTAGTGCGGATTCTGCTCGCCCCTGATAACCGGGTCGGAGGAGCAGGACATTGCGACGCAAACCAAGTCGTGCGTGAATTTGATTGCGCAACGATCACAGTCGATGCGCATGCCGTGAGATGAGCAGATTCTGCAGGACTGCTCGAATGTTTTCTGCGCCTCGTACATCGTCCGGCACTCTTCCTGCCGGGCGACTCCGATAGCCTCGAATTTGCACATGTGTATACCTCCTGTAAGTCCATACATTTGTACTTCTTCCTTACCCTCTGCATTGTCGGGCTTGGGACCGACACCAGATATTGAAAACTCTGATGGCTGCATTAAGGAAGAAGGGCATAAAAAATCCGGGTTCCTGAATTACTCAGAAACCCGGATGGTTTTATCGCATATTGAACTTGAAACCAATTATGATCCGCTCGTCATCAATTGCGTACGAAATAAAACGGTCAGCTCTTTTTACACATTCACGAAATTGGACAGATTGAAAGTCAGCCCCGGTAACCGGGACCTCAATACAGCAATAAGGATCATCGAATGACATCATAAAATCGTCATGGATTATCACGTCCTCATCCAGCGCCTCGTCCAGAAGCGCCAAGAAATCAAGGACTCCAATGAATCGCTCTCTTGCTTTCTGACTTTTGAATCTGTCTAAATCGTCCAACGCCATGAATAAATCGCCGTCATCCATTATTCCAAGTTTGCGGAACTCGGAAATTGCGTTATCAAAGTCAACCATCAAACACCACCGCCGATATATTCAATTAAATTAAATTCGAACTCAACGTACATTTCTCCATCACAATTCGAAAACCCAACAGATTCCGCAACTTCAACAGCTCTCTTGAAATTTTCGCCGCCAAAGTCGAATTTTTGCGCATGAAGAATGATTGACGCATACGATTGTCCTGAGAAACCGGTTCGGACATAATTGTATTTGATGTATCCGTCCAACCTGTTTTCCTCGAGCGCACGAGTGAGAAAAACCTCACACGCTTTCATATCATCGATCTTCTCTGGCAAAAACCGGAACCGATTGTCCATCTTGGTCAGAATGACTTTCTTACGAAACTCATTCCACCCATTATCTATCGTCTTCTTAAACTCCACCATAGCATCGCCTCCAATCTTGACATTTTAATGCAAGATGCCTTTAATGTCAAGACGCGGTGTGCTTCTCCTTAAAACTCCACACACAAAAACCTAGGAGACTTCACCCCCTTTACATTTCCCCCTCTGCATTGTCGGGCTTGGGACCGACACCAGATATTGAAAACTCTGATGGCTGCATTAGGAAGCGGGCCAGCGAGGAGGCATAGCTGACCCGCGTGGGACTCAAAAACTCAGAACTCCGGAATTGTGTGCTCGTCGACCCAGTCAACAAAGATTGAGTTCATCACATCGGGCACCCCGCACAGAGTACGGATAACGGTGTTCTTTCCGGGAATGTAGAACCGGTACTCATACACCGTTTCGGACTTTTTGCTATAGAAGATGAAAAACCGGTCCTTCCTCATTTCCTCGATGGATTCGTAGGAACTCGGATCCGCATAGAGAGCCATCGCGTCGAAGAAATACCCTGGGATAACACGAATTTCGTTTGCCCGGGTCATATCAATCGACATGCCCTCGATTGGGATGTTGTGCTGGACGAGATTGTCCACAATCTGCAAAACCGTGATCTCATTTTTGGCAGACGTGAACTGACTCCAAAACTCGGAATTGCTCATGATTACTCTCCTTTCAGGAATAGATCGAACTCTTCCTCGAGCGTCTCGCTGTTGCACATCGTGACGATGTTGAAAGGGCAACCGCAGAACTCGAAGGAGAATTCGGCTCCGTCATCGTCGTACTGGAAATGCCAGGTGTCGACGACGTCGCTCAGGTCCTTGCATTCGCGGATCCACGAGAAGAAAACCTCGATTGCGTCGAAGAAGTCGTAGTAGTAGACCACAATATCCGTGCTGTCAAACCCAGTGGTCTTGTACCCGCACGGCATAACTCCTCCGTCCATGAGACGCTCGTGCACAGCCTGAATACACTGATGTACATAACGAAGTTTGTCGAGATCCCGTCTGATCTCATTTTTTGGGAAATCCTGTTTCATAGTTACCTCCAAAACTCAGATTATGACTCTACTCCGTGCGAGCAGAGCCCAGCTTACGAGCTGGTTTCAAAACCCGGACAGAAACCCGGATTCTGAAACTAGATCATAAGAAAGGCGGCTGGAAAACCCAGCCGCCTAACTTCGTATCTCATGCCTCACTTGTTCTGATGGGCCTTGCGGATCTCAATTTCTGCCATCCTGTCGATGTCAGCATTATCAGCGACACAGCAGAGCCAGACGCCGCCCAAAACCTCAATACCAATCTTTTGTTTGTGAGGTCCGATGGCGTCGTTGTAGAACTTCACCATTTTGAAGAAGTCGTACTTATTATCCGCTTCTGCGAAAAGTCCCTCCGACTCGCAGGCCTTGAGAAACGCGTCAAAGGATGTCAGAACCTCAGCCTCGAACGTATCGCGGCTTACCTCGTGGTATCTGACTTCCTTGATCTGGAAGTTGCCACAAACCAGGTCCTCAATAACCCGATTCGTGTAGGTTTGCAGGCAAAACAGCCTTCCCAGTACGAAACATTCACAGTAGTCCATTCCAGATCTCCCTCTCGGATTTCAGGACTCAGAAACCGCATCGATGCGGTCCTGAATCCACTGCGGGTCGACGGGGCAGATTTTCCTGCCAATCACGGAATTGAACTCCACGGGCGGGGTCTTGCGGATCACGCGCAGGTCCATGGTCAGGACTGCAATCTGTTTGCCGCGATCGAAAACCGGGATATTCTTCAGAACAATCTTGTCAGACTCCAGCATCTTGACAGGAATGGTAATCCCGGTGAGGTAGATCTCACCGTTGATAAACACCAACCGCTGGGCATTGGTGGTCTCCAGCGCAGGGAGTGCGATTACGGGCTGGCACAGCTTCGCCCTGTAAAACTCTACGCCGCATTCGGCGCAGAGCTTCTTGATTCTCTCGTCCCTCTCGTAGTCGTCGAGTACGAACTCGTACTCGCGGAAGGTATAGATATCACCCGGCGCAAAAACCGCGCCATCGGTTGTGATATAGTTCATTTTACAGTCTCCTTTCAGATTCGAGAAACCCCGCCGCCCGAAAACCCGGATGGCGGGGCCAGGTGGTTACCGGGGATTACTTGCCCGTAAACTCCGTGCAGGAGTTCTTCCGAGCGGTGTAAGTACCCCGGAGACCGCACTTCTTAGAAGTCCGGTCGTAGTTGGCGCAGTTCTGACAAACCGCGGCCGTGGTGACCTTCTTCTCCATGTGTCACACCTCCTTTCTCCCTCTGCGTTTGTAGGGGCTTGGGACCCTCACCAGAACTGAAAAACTCAGCCTGATGGCCGCATTACGAAAGAAGAGCGAGGAGGAGACCTCCCCGCTCTTGAACATGAATTGCGATCCGAAAAACTCGGATATAGAATAACTGAATCATATCCGTGCTGGACGTACGGCCTCCACGACCGCATCAGTTCGTGGAGTTCGGCCACAGCCAGCTTGTGTGCATAGTTGTCGTTTTCAAACACTTTAGTTTACACCCCCAGAAAACTCAGATATCAAAAAACCTCGACGATCACGTCGTCAGTGACTGTCGAGGTTCCGCAGTCGTCGAGCAGAACTCCGATATCTTCGCCCTCGTAGTACGGATCATAGGACAGGAAGCAGAACACATTTCCATCCTCAGAAACCGCGTCGATTTCATACTGCCCTTCCTCATATTCGGACTGAGAAACTGCTATGACTTTCATGTCCGCGGTGTACACGTCACCGCAATCCGTGGAAACCGCAGGCGTGTTTCCCAGAATGGACAGAGCCAGAGCTATGGCAAGAAAGAGTTTCATACTTTCATTCCTTTCGGTTGATATAGAAAAACAAGAAATCAAAACCAGAAACTATAAATCCAAAAACAAAACCAGAAACTATAAATCCAAAAACAAAAACAGAAACTATAAATCCAAAAACAAAAACAGAAACTATAGAAATACAAAAGCAAAACCTGAAAACAAAAACTAAAAACAGATCATAACAAAACCAGAAACGAAAACAAAAACAGTGTATAGCAAAACCAAACTAGAAACTGAGATAAACCTATTGAAAACAAGAATAGAAAACAAAAACAGAAACTAGAAACTAAAACCAGAAATTGCGTACAGAAAACTACTTAACCAGATTCTAAAACTGAAAACTATACTCTACGTAAAAACACAGACAAAAAAATAAACCAAAACTAGACTACGTAAAAACTCGCTGTAAAATTGTGGCAGGTAAAAGCAAAAGCCGGGAACTGAACTGTGTTCAGATTCCCGGCATAGCTTGCTGGCAGATTACTGGATTTTCTTTCCAGTGATCTGGACGCAGTGGTGAAATGGGCTGCGGGGAGTGTACGTCCAGACTACATCGCTTCCGTTCTTTTTGGCGTTAAATTTGTCCAGAGAGAGAAACTCTCCGTGGCACAGATTCACCCATTCCACTGCATCATAGAGTGTGTTAAAACGCTCAGAGATACCACCGACACGTGCCAGATATTCCATCATGTTTTTAGCCTCCTCAAAATTGTTGCTGTGCTCTGCGTTCATAGGGGCTTGCAACCCTTGCCATAGACAGCCGCATTACAGCAGGGCGCGCCCCGAAAGACGCGCCCGCGAATGGCAGATTATGCCCCGGCCGATCCCGGCCAATTGGTAAAAATTGGGGCGCGGCAGACACCGCGCCCTGTGTGGGTTGTGTTTAGTTTTTCTTTTCCTCAGCGGGCTTGACCACAACGGGACCACCCTTACTGACTTTCTTTTCCGCCTTGCGCGGGTAGTCATGGTCATAGGCCTTGCCGCTCATAATACGGTTCATCACATTGAGGAGCAGGAATTCAAACTGAGCTCCTCCGGCAGACTTGAGCCGGATATGCCCCGTCTCACGGTCCTTGACCTTCGAGGTCATAGCATACAGGATGTATTTTACATCCCGTTTCGTGGGTTTCAGGTCGTCGGAGACCTGAAGGAAGAGTGAGCTCAGAAGGTTCGTGAGCTGTTGCGTGCTCACGTTCCCGTCTTCTGTGAGCTTGACGGCAATCCCGCGCTCCCGGGCCTTGACAGGGCACCGGAAGTCGCCCAGATTGCCGTTGTTCCCGAGGTCGATATCAACTGCCCTTGCGAACGCGAGGTTCGCATAGGGCACCAATTCGGAGAGCCACTCACGGCATCCCTTGACCATTGTGTTGATGCGGTGCTTGTTCAGTTTGTGCAAGGAGATGTTACGAGTGGTGTCCACGATGGACACGCAGGGGATGTTGTGCCCGTCACGGACAGAGCGGGCAGACAGCGCGGGGATAACGAGGCGTTTCGCCGCCTCTTTTACAGGATTGCCGGAAGCCCAGCACTCATCGAGCACGCGGGTCTCCTCATGCGCGTTGAACTCGTTGATTTTCTGGACAATGAGCTCGTAGACCTTCGCGGCCTCTTCCGGGTCGTCTCCGACAACCATCATGTTGTTGTACGTCTCTGCGAGACCGTCAATCTCGCGGCGGAACTCCTCAGCAGGAGTGGTGACAGGAGCGGTCTCCTCAGCGGGAGTGGTGACAGGAGCGGTCTCCTCAGCGGGGGTGGTGCTAGAAGTGATGTTTGTGTTCATTTTTGTTGCCTCCTAAAAATGATTGTGGGTGGATAGCGTACGGCCAGACTAGTTCTGGCTGGAAGTAGGGCTTTCTGAAAAACCCTCTAGAAAAACGCAACGGGGAGCCTGTTTCCAGACTCCCCGCTACGGTAGAGGCAAAAATGGACCTACGTAAGTGTAGCACTGTTGCGGTTTATTGAACGGATACCCGACTATTTGTCGTGCTCCGCCATCACTACCCTACAACCGGCGTGTACGCGGTTAGCAACCAGACAACTCTTGCATACGTCCGCAATTGGAATCATACGTGAATGGCCGTTAAACGACCAGACACGATCCCGCAATTGGAGCTCGTTGGATCGTGCCGTTAAACGACACTCTCCGCGGAGACACCGCAAAAATTGGTTCCGGTTGTGCTCCACGCACATATAAGCGCACAACGTTTAGTTGTGCGCTTGTATCTGCATGGAACGTTCTCCCCGGAGGAGGAGGGGGAACCCACACGGGAACCCCCTCACATAACAGGGAAAAGCGGGTTGCAACTCTCCGGGATCCCCGGAGGAGGAGGGGGAACCCACACGGGAACCCCCTCACATAACAGGGAAAAGCGGGTTGCAACTCT
>CANROC010000008.1 GCA_947632175.1 uncultured Oscillospiraceae bacterium
ATCGACCCCACCGTCTGGATCGAGACGGGGGACGACGGCGTGGAGCACCGGTATCTGTGCTGGGGCAACAACAAGCTCTACATATGCGAGCTCAACGAGGACATGGTCTCCGTCAAGGACTATAACGGGGACGGGCAGGTCACCTTCGGCGCCGACGTCAAGAGCCTGAAGACCCCCTCCGCCTACACCGAGGCCCCCTGGCTCTACCGCCGGAGGGATGAGAACGGCCAATACACCGGCCCCTACTACCTCTTCTACGCCTACGGCTGGCGGGAGCAGATGGCCTACGCCACCTCCGTGAGCCTCATGGAGGGGCAGTTCTACGTGGACGATGACTTCGACGAGGTGGAGGAGCTGGGCCTTCCCGGCGGCGAGCGGATCATGTTCGCCTCCGCCACCTCCAACACCAACCACATGGCGGTCTTCGACTTTTTGGGCAAGACCTGGTTCATCTACCACAACGGTTCCCTGCCCAAGGGCTCCGGCTTCCGCAGGGTCGCCTGCATCGTGGAGCTGAAATTCGACGGGGACGGCCGTGTAATGAAGCTGGAGGAGACAGCCGCCGGCCCCTTCGGCGCCGTCTCTACCCTCACCAATATGAACGGCGACGTTCTCCAGCACGCCAACTACGTCAACTCCTCGCTCGACGCAGACTACCCCTATAAGAACGTGACCCTGGGCGCCGGCCTTGCCAACGCCTCGGCCCTGGACGGCCAGTGGGTCATCAAACAGGGCAAGGCGGACAAGGACGACGTCTACGGCGTGTCCATCGAGTCTCAGAACAAGGCCGGCCTCTACATCACCGTCTCCGGCGACCGGGTGGTCCTCAGCCAGGACTGGGACGGCAATCAGGCCGAGGCCCAGACCTTCAAGACCTTGGAGGGCCTCTCCGGCGAGGGCGTGAGCTTTGAGTCCGTGGCCCAGCCCGGCCAGTACCTGACGCTGAAGGACGGCCTCCTCACCCTCACCGACGGGCAGGACGCCGCGGCCGCCAGCTTCAACATCGCCGCGGCGCAGTGAGAGACCGGGGCGTCCTTGACATTCCCGCAAAAGCCATGTATAATCCATGATAAGCTTTCCAAATTTTAACCGAAAAGAAAAGGAGAACCGTTATGAAGAAAAGAGCGCTTTCCATGCTCCTGGCGCTGCTCCTGGTCGTCTCTCTGGCGGCCGCCTGCGGCGAAACGGAGGATCCCGAACCCAATTATGACTTCACCGTGGATATGAGCGGCATCGCGACGGGCAACGTCTCCTCGGGCGTCGCCGTCCATGACCCGTCCATCCTCAAGGTAGACGGCACCTACTACATATACGGCTCCCACATGGCCTCGGCCAAGAGCACGGACCTGCTGCACTGGGAGAAGATGTCCGACGGCTACGGCGCCCAGAACCCCATCTTCGGCGCCATCTACAACAAGGCCGCCGAGGCCTTTGCATATACCGGCAGCACCTCCAGCATCATCCCCGCCGGGGGTGACGCGGTCTGGGCCCCGGACGTGAAGTACAACGAGAAGCTGGGCAAATACGTGATGTACTACTGCACCAGCTCCACCTTCAACGCCTCCAACCTGTGCTACGCCTTCTCGGACACCCCGGACGGGAACTTCGACTGGCAGGGCGCGCTCATTTACTCCGGCTTTGACAAGGGGAACATCCAGTACACCGACGTGCTGGACTACGTCTCCGAGGAGTACGCCTATGAGCACTACATCAACGGCAACAAGAACGGCGTAGGGGAGTATAACTTCAGGGACTGGCCCAACGCCATCGACCCCACCCTCTTCACCGACGCCGACGGCAACGACTGGCTTGTCTACGGCTCCTGGTCCGGCGGCATCTTCCTTTTGGAGATCGATGAGAATACCGGTAAGGTCATCCACCCGGAGGCCGACCCGGACAACGACGTGGACCCCTACTTCGGCAAGAAGCTGGTGGGCGGCGGCCATGAGTCCATGGAGGCCCCCTACATCCTCTACGACAAGGACAGCGGCTTCTACTATCTGTTCGTGTCCTACGGCGCTCTTGAGCGGGACGGCGGCTATCAGATCCGCGTCTTCCGTTCCGACAAGCCCGACGGGAAGTACGTGGATATGAACGGCATGAACCTGGGCTCCGGCGTCAACAACGCCCAGTACGCCCTGAAGCTCTCCGGCAACTACATGCTCCCCAGCCTCAACGTGGCCTACAAGGCCACGGGCCACAACTCCGCCTTCATCGATGAGGACGGCAAGCGCTACATCGTCTATCACACCAGATTCAACACCGGCAGCGAGGCCCACTCTCCCCGGGTACACCAGTACCTCCTCAATGAGGACGGCTGGCCCTGCATGCTTCCCTACCAGACCCAGGGCGAGACCGTCAGCGCCACGGGCTACACCGAGGACCAGGTGGTGGGACGCTACTTCTACGTCAACCAGGGCACCTTCATCGGCTCCGAGGTCTCCCAGCCCATCATCATCTACCTCAACAAGGGCGGCAAGGCCAAGGACGTGGACACGGAGGGCACCTGGACCATGGAGGAGGGCACGCCCTACGTCACCATCACGCTGGGGAACAAGACCTACAAGGGCGTCTTCTGCGCCATGAAGGACGAGGCCGGCACCGACTGCATGACCTTCTCCGCCGTGGGCCAGAACGAGAGCATCTGGGGAGTCAAATATGCCGAAACGAGCCAGGGGTGAGAAGCGGCCCCCCCGCCCCGGCTTCCGCCGCCGGCCCAACAGCTACTACGGCAATATGACCCGCAAGCAGATCGCCCTGGACACCGCCAAGACCGGCGCCCAGTGGGTGGTCTTCACCGCGCTCATCTTCGTCTACTGGATGGCCATGCTCCTCTTGGCCAGCCTCTTCCTCCTCCACGTCTGGGAGGTCAAGTTCATCCAGCTCGTCCTCTACGCCATCATCCTCACCGTCGTGAGCTCCATCGTCTACGCCATCGTGCTGGTGCATCGGAAATTCTACTATTAACTGGCATTGGAAGGCCGCGTT
The DNA here is from genome assembly GCA_947632175.1 of uncultured Oscillospiraceae bacterium. Lineage (GTDB taxonomy): Bacteria > Bacillota > Clostridia > Oscillospirales > Oscillospiraceae > RUG626. The sequence continues at coordinate 2,989 of CANROC010000008.1, forward strand.
GCGGCCTTCCAATGCCAAGGGGAAACGTGCGAAAAGCCCCTCACGAAAGGTCTGCGGACCTTTCGTGAGGGGCTTTTCTGCTGTTTTGCTCCGCGCACTCGTAACGCTGCCCACTCCGCAAAACAAAAAGGTATTTTTCCCGACGTACATGCCGCCGGGAAAAATGGCTCGATGAGGGGGTTATCGGATCTTGTAGAGCCTCACGCCGTGGGCGGGGGTGGGAGTGGTGGAGGGGGCGTTGGTGAGGAGGTCTTGGAGGGGGGTCATGAGGGGGGTAGAAGGGGGGTAGGAGGGGGGTAGGAAGGGGGTCGGGGAGAGGGTCAGAGGGGTGTCGGAGAGGTTGAAGAGGGCCAGGGTAAGGGCCTCTCCGTCGGTGGACTGCCAGACGGCGCACGTCTCGTCGCGGCTCAATTGCCGGGGGACGGCGGTGGGGGACTGGAGGGCTAAAAGGGCGGGGTTGGTGATCAGCGCCAGCGTCTCCGGGTCCAGCTTCGTCAGCTCCGCGCCCAGCATCAGGGGGGAGCGGAAGAGGCACCAGAGGGTCATCATCGCAGCCTGCTCGTCCCGGGTAAAGTTGGTGAGCCGCTCCTGTCCGAAGCCCCGGCCCACCGTGCCCAGGGGGAGCATATCGCAGTCGGGCCAGCAGCCGGGGCCGCCCACGTACTGCCAGCGCTCGCAAAAGTCGAACATGTGCTTTAAGGCCGGCCAGCTGTCCCAGAAGTCGTCGGTGATGCGCCACATGTTGGCGTACCGGCAGTAGTGCCACGCCATGTCCAGAAGCGCGGGGCCGGGGGAGAGGCTCAGGACCATGGGCCGGCCGGCCTTGTCGATGGCGCGGGCGAGCATCTCCACCTCGTGGCGGCCCATATAGGGCCTGTCCTTGAAGGCGTGGGTGTTGCAGATGTCGTCCACCTTCAGAAAATCCACGCCCCAGGCGGCGTAGAGGGAGACGACGGAGTCGTAGTACGCCTGGCTCTCCGGCCTGTCCCGGAGGCCGTACATGTCCGGGTCCCAGTCGCACACGGACAGGGGGTCGGCGATCTCGTCGCAGGTGATGTCCGCGCCGTAGACCGGCAGGTGCCGGTGGGCGGCGTCCCGGGGAAGACCGCGCATGATGTGGATCCCGAATTTCAGGCCCAGGGAGTGAATATACTCAGCCAAAGGGCCAAACCCCCGGCCGCCCGTGCTGGAGGGGAACCGGGCCGGGTCCGGCCAGAAGCGGCCGTATTCGTCCATCACCCGCCCGCCGAAGGGGATGTATTGGTACTCGTTCCGGCGGGTCCCGGCATCGGTGGCGTACCACTGGATGTCCACCACCACGTACTCGTAGCCGGCGCTTTTCAGGTGCTTGGCCATAAAGTCCGCGTTTTTCCGCACGTCCGCCTCGGTGACGGCGGTGTCGTAGTAGTCGTAGCTGTTCCAGCCCCGGGGCGGGGTGGGAGCGAAGGTGTTCTTGTCCATGTCAGACCTCCTTATATTTGCCCCAGACGGCGTTTCCGTGTCCATCCGTCGTCGTGAGGACCAGGCACGCGCCGCCGTTTTCCAGGTCCGGCGCCTCCAAAAGCCGCGCCCGTTGGAAGAGGGGGTCGTCTTCCCTGAGCGTGACGGTCTCCGAGCGCTTCATGCCGTTGTCCTCATCCTCAAACCGGATGAGCTCCCACCGGCCCGCCCGGGGCTTTTCCGGGGCCAGGGACTCCCCGCCGAAGGGCTCCGGGGAGAGGACAGGCCAGCCGTCCACAAAGAACATGGGCCGGACCATCATGTAAAACCGCCGGAAGCTGAGCCGCCCGTCTTTCTCTACCTTTTTATTGACCGCCGCGCCGTCCCGGATGTGGTGGACGAAGAACCAGGCGTCGCGGCGAGGGTCATAGAAAGGCACGCCGTGGCCGGGGCCGCGCAGGCCGTCCCAGGCCCAGCCGTTCTCCAGCGCCCCGTGGGGCGGGGCGCTGGCCTCGAAGCGGTAGCTGCCCGCCAGCTTCTCGCCCAGGGAATGGCTGACAAGGTCCCGGCCCTGCCGGTCCACATAGGGGCCTGTGACGCTTTTGGACCGGCCTACCCGGATGTCGTAGGTGTCCCCCAGCCAGCCGTAGGAGAGGAAGAGGTAGAAATACCCGGTCTCCGGGACGAAGCACACCGCCGCGCCCTCGGGGCCGTCGGGCATGGGGGGCGGGGATTTCCGGGCGATGCAGGTCCCCAGCGTCCTGGGGTCGCCGTCCAGGGGCAGGCCGGTGGCCGGGTCCAGCTCCTTTATATAAATGCCGCCGAAGAAGGAGCCGTAGACCAGATACCGCCGGGCTCCGTCGTGGATGATGTGGGGGTCGATGGCGTTGGGAAAGGTGTCGTCCGTGCCCCAGGTGTCCGCCGCCACGCCCCGGTTCTCGTAGGGGCCCAGGGGATCTTTCGCCGCGGCCAGCCAGATGCGGGATTCCGAGCTTCCGAAAGCCCTGGTGGCGGCGTAGTAGAGGCGGTACTCGCCGCCGTCATACTCGCAGTAAGGCGCCCAGAAGGAGCGGGTGGCGGCGTGGCGCGGGCCGTTGTCCCGGCCCTGCCGGATGGCGGCGTCGGAGAGGACGCTCCCGCGATATGTAAAAGTTACCAGATCCTCGGAGACGCGCGCCGGGATGCCGATGCGGTCCTTGACCCCCAGCATCTCGCCAAAGGCGTCCGTGCAAAAACAGTAGTATTTTTTGCCCACCGGATCGTACATCATGCCGGGGTCGTGGGCGCCTGCCGGGGCATTCCGACGGACGCTGTACTCGTTCAAAATCAAGGGGATTTTCATGCCGGTCAACCTTTCGAAGAGAAAAATACGGTCATTCCGACGAATTTAGAGAAATCTAAATCGCAAAGCTAGCCGAAGCTTTCCGGGATGAAAAATTTGGTGCAATTCGCCCAAATCGCCCCGGCACAAAATGCCGTCCACATAAAAATATCACAAATAAATTCGTTGTCAAGTGTTGACTTTTGTTGGTCGAGAGTGTAAAATGTTTTTAAATTAGTTCATTGTCTTCAAAAGTATTCCTTCGACTTACGGGAGGTCGTAAAATTTCCCGTCAAAATAAGCGCGAGGCCTCCCCGTGGGCTTTCGCGCGGAACAAGGAGGACATCATGAGGGACAGAAAAGTGATCAGGAAACTCAGGGGCGGTCTCTCTCTGGTGCTGGCGCTGTTGCTGCTGGTACCGGGTATGGGGCTGACCGCCTCAGCTGAGGAACCGGCGGCCGCCACGGCTGCCACGGCCCAGACGGGCCAGTTCGTCAGCGAACGGATCTCCAACAACTACACGAAGGTGAGCAGCGCCTATTCTTCGCCGGTCTACAACGGCGAGGCGCTGCCGTTTGCCTTTGCCTCCGGCTCCGGCGCGGAGGTGACGGCGGACACCATGGGCTACAATGGCCCGGCTCTGGACGTCCACGCGGGGGACACCGTAGAGCTGAAGGTCAACGTCCCCACCAAGGCCCTGTACGCTTTGTGCTTCGACTACCTCTCCTATGACGAGTCGATCCTGCCCATTGAGTTCGGGATGATGGTGGACGGAGCCTACCCCTTCTACGAGGCCCGGAACGTGGAGCTCAACTCCGTCTGGGTACCCCAGGCCGAGAAGTCCTATGACCGGTACAACGACCAGGTGGTCACCGTTCCGGACAAGGACCTGACCTGGCAGACGGGCGTCTATTTCCGGGACAGCTCCTACCGCCGTTCCACGCCGCTTCTGGTGGAGCTGGACGCCGGGGAGCACACCTTCACCTTTGAGGTGAAGAGCGGCAACTTCCTCTTCGGCGCGCTGACACTCATGGCCCCGGAGACGGTGCCCGCCTACGCTGCCGGCCAGAAGGCCGAGGGCAGCGAGCTCATCACCATCGAGGGCGAGGACTACGCCTGGACCAACGACTCCTCCGTCCACGCCCGGGCCGAGTTCGACACCGCCGTCAACCCCTATAAGATCAAGGACTCCGTCCTCAACACCGTGGACGTGGATTCCTTCGCCGACGCGGGGCAGTCCATCACCTACAAGTTCAACGTCTCCACCGCCGGCTGGTACTACATCGCCATGAACTACCGCCAGCCCAACAAGACGGACTTCCCGGTGTTCCTGGACGTGCGCGTGGACGGCGCGATCCCCAACGACGCCTTCCAGGACTATCAGCTTGCCTACACCAGCAGCTACGAGGTCCACACCCTCGCCGATGAAAACGGCGGGAAGCTGGCGGTGTATCTGGAGGCCGGCGAGCACACCGTCTCCTACACCATCTCCTTAGACTCCATCCGCTACGTGCTGGAGGGCGTGGAGGAGATCATGGCCGGCGTCAACGACCTGGCCCTGGAGATCACCAAGGTCGCCGGCAACAACGCCGACAAGTACCGCGACCTGAAGCTCTCCCGGTACATCCCCGGCCTCGAGGACACCCTCAACGGCTATGCCAACCAGCTCATCGAGCTTGAGAAGAGCGCCCGCCACTTCACCCCCAAGGGCAAGAACGTGGCCGTCATGTCCTCCATGCTGGTGGCCGCCAATCAGCTCAAGTCCCTGGCAGAGAGTCCCGATGAGATCCCCTACCGTATCGCCGAGCTCTCCTCCAGCACCAACTCCGTCAACCAGTACCTGGCCAACACCATCGACTCCCTGCTGGAGAACGGCACGGCCATCGACCGGGTCTACATCTATCAGGAGGGCGCCAAGCTTCCGGAGGCTCCCGGGTTCTTCTCCTCCATGTGGATGTCCATCAAGCGCTTCTTCGCCTCCTTCACCGACCAGTCCTACTCGGCCTCCAACACCGACAGGAACCACCTGCAGGTCTGGGTCAACCGCTCCAGCCAGTACGTCCAGGTCATGCAGAAGATGATCGACGCGGAGTTCACCCCGGCCACGGGCATCGATGTGGATATCTCCATCATGCCCGACCAGTACAAGCTGGTCCTGGCCAACTCCTCCGGCTCCGCCCCGGACGTGGCCACCGGTATCAACTACACCGTCCCCTATGAGCTGGCCGTCCGCGGCGCTCTGGTGGACATGGCGCAGTTCGACGATTTCCAGGCCACCGCGGCCCCCTATGAGCCCGGCTTCTTCCTCACCGGCACCATCGGCAAGTCCGTCTACTCCATGCCGGAGACCATGAACTTCTGGGTCCTGGTCTACCGCACCGACGTGCTCGACAAGCTGGGCCTGGAGGTGCCTGACACCATGGAGGATGTGCGGGATATGCTGCCGGAGCTGCAGATGCGCGGCCTGAACTTCTACTATCCCACCGCCGGCATGGCCGCCATGCGCAACTTCCACGGCACCACGCCTCTCATCGTCCAGAACGGCGGCGCCCTCTATTCCGGCACGGCCCAGGAGGGCACGACTCTCGGCAGCGAGGCCTCCGTCAACGGCTTCACACAGCTGACGGACCTCTTCACCGTCTACAATATCCCGGTGGATATCTCCAACTTCTATCAGCACTTCCGCAACGGCGATATCCCCATCGGCATCTGCGATTACGGCACCTATAACCTGATCTCCAACGCCGCCCCCGAGCTGGCCGGCTCCTGGGACATCTCCATCGTCCCCGGCACGGAGCAGCCTGACGGGACCATCAACCGCGCCACCTGCGGGTGCGCCGAGTCCACCGTCATCTTCAAGTCCGACGCCGAGCGCGAGGCCAAGGCTTGGGAGTTCATCAAGTGGTGGTCCTCCAGCGAGGTCCAGGCCGAGTTCGGTCAGACCATGCAGATCACCTACGGCGATGAGTACATGTGGACCACCGCCAACACCGAGGCCTTTGCCCAGCTGCCTGTGGACAACGCCCACAAGCAGGTCATCCTGGAGTTCATGAAGAACGTGGTGGACGTGGCCCGCGTTCCCGGCACCTACATGCTGGAGCGTGAGATGTCCAACGCTTTCAACGCCATCGTGGTAGACGGCGAGCCGGCCCAGAGCCGCATCGACGAGGCCGTCAAGACCATCGACCGCGAGATCATCCGCAAGCTCGAGGAGTTCGGCTACATCGACAGCGAAGGCAACACCATTGAGCCCTATGTGATCCCCAGCATCGACAGCATCAAGGGGATCCTGGGCAGAAACTGAGGAGGTGAACATCTGTGGCAACTGAAAGCTTAGCCAAGGAGGCCCCCATTACGCTGGCCCCTCCCAAGAAGAAAAAGAAGAACAAGATCTCCCGCCGGGAAAATAACTGGCACGGCTGGTTGTTCATCGGCCCTTACGCGCTCATCTTCGCCATCTTTATCCTGGTGCCCGTCATCCTGGCGGTCGTCCTCTCTTTCACGAACTTCAACGCCATCCAGTTCCCCAAGTTCGTTGGATTCCTGAATTACATAACCATTCTCACCAACGACGCGGAGTTCATGAAGTACGTCCTGCCCAACACGGTGGTCTACGCCGTGGTGGTGGGCATCGGCGGCTACGCCCTGTCCTTCGTGCTGGCCTGGGCGCTGTGCAACCTGACAAAGCCTGTCCGCACCGTCTTCGCCCTGATCCTCTACTCGCCCTCCATGACCACGGGCGTGGCCATGACGGTGCTCTGGAAGGTCATCTTCTCCGGTGACCAGGCGGGACTTCTCAACTCCTGGCTCATGGAGCTGGGCGTCATCACGGAGCCCATCATCTGGCTGACGGACGCCAGGTTCCTCCTGCCCATCGTCATCATCATCGGACTTTGGTCCAGCATGGGCATCGGGTTCCTCTCCATGATCGCCGGTATCCTCAACACCGACGAGTCCCTCTACGAGGCCGGCTCCATCGACGGCATCTCCAACCGTTTCCAGGAGATGTTCTACATCACCATCCCCCAGATGAAGCCCCAGATGCTCTTCGCCGCCGTCATGGCCATCGTGGGCGCCTTCCAGAACGGTATGGTGACCTCCATGCTCGTGGGCAACCCCTCCCCGGGCTACGCGTCCCAGCTCCTCGTCAACCACATCGAGGACTACGGCTTCCAGCGGTATGAGATGGGCTACGCCGCCGCCATTTCCGTGGTGCTGCTGCTCATCGTACAGCTCTTCAGCAAGGGCGCCAACCTCTTGCTGACGGAAAAAGATCCCTATGGAAAGAAAGGAGGAGAAGAGGATGAACAAGGGGAAGAAAATTAACCCGAAAAAGTTTGAGCTGGGACAGCTCAAGATCATTCTGATCCTGCTGCCGCTGGTCATCTTCATGGGGATGCCCATCATCTTCATCATCAACCACGCCTTCAAGCCAATGGAGGAGCTCTTCGCCTTCCCGCCCACCTTCTTCGTGAAGAGCCCGGTCATGGACAACTTCTCCAAGCTCGGCGACTTCTTTGACACCAACGGTATCCCCCTGGCGCGGTACATCTTCAACAGCATCCTGGTCACCGCCCTGACGGTGGGGCTGGCGCTCCTCCTCACCACCATGTCGGCCTTCGCTCTTTCCAAGATCAAGTTCAAGGGCCGCAACCTTCTGGGCCAGATCAACCAGATCGCCATCATGTTCGTCTCCACCGCCGTGCTGATCCCCCGGTATCTGGTGATCTGCCAGCTGCACCTCATCGACAACATCCTGGCGCACATCCTGCCGCTGGTGGCTATGCCGGTGGCGCTGTTCCTGGTCAAGCAGTTCGTGGACCAGGTGCCCGACTCCCTCCTGGAGGCCGCCTATATGGACGGCGCCACGGACCTGGACGTGTACCTGAAGGTCATCCTGCCCATGATCAAGCCCGCCATCGCCACCGCCTCCATCCTGGTGTTCCAGCAGGTCTGGACCAACATGGAGACCTCCAGCTACTTCTTCAACGATGACAGTCAGAAGACCCTCACCTTCGCCATGAACACGCTGGTCAACGCCAACAACTCCGTGGCCGGCCAAGGTATGGGAGCCGCCGCCTCGCTGATCATGTTCCTTCCTAACCTTATCCTCTTCATTATCCTTCAGAATAAGGTTATGAACACCATGGCCAGCTCCGGTATTAAGTAAGGGGGGAGGCAGACATGCGAAGAAAGCTTAAACGCACGGGAGCCATGCTGCTGCTGGTGCTGCTGCTCACAGCCATGGTCTTCTCCTTCACGGCCTCCGCCGAGACGCCTTACGTGACCTACACCATCAACGGTTACGGTCAGGTCCGGCAGACACAGACGGCGTATCTGGCCTACGCCACCATCACCAAGTTCGGCGAGGAATCCCTGAGCGCCCCGGCGGATATATGCCTGGCGCCGGACGGGCTTTTGTACATCGCCGACTCCGGCAAGAACTCCGAGCAGGGCGTCCCCCGCATCGTCGTGGGCGACATCCAGGGCAACTTCATCAAGACGGTGGGCGAGGGGACCCTGGTCAACCCCAGGGGCGTCTTCGTCACCAAGGACGGCAGCATCTACGTGGCTGATAGGGACGCCGGGAAGGTGTTCATCTTCAACCAGGCCGGTGAGCTCATCCGGGAGTACGGCAAGCCCGACAGCCCCCTCTACGGCGACGGCCTGCCTTTCCAGCCCATCAAGCTCGTGGTCAATGACGCGGGGATCATGTTCATCATCTGCGAATCCAACACCAACGGTATCGTAGAGATATCCCCCACCGAGGGCGGCACGTTCCTGGGCTACTTCGGCACGAACTTCGCCACCACGGACATCATGACCATCATCTACCGGGCCATCCTCACCGACGCCCAGCGCGCCAAGATGGCCAGCAACATCCCGGCCACGCCCACGAACCTGGGCATCGACGCCAAGGGCCTTATCTACACCGTCACCCTGGGCAACGGTGTAGACACCCTGAAGCGCCTGAACATCGCCGGTACCAACATGATCCGCAACACCGATGAGACCTACGCCAGCAACCCCGTGGCGGTGGTGGCCGGCAACCACGACAACGTCTACGTGGCCGACCAGCAGGGCTACATCTTCGAGTACAACACCGAGGGCGAGATGCTCTTCACTTTCGGCGGCCCCAACGATGATACCCAGCGCGTGGGACTTTCCAAGATGGTTACCGGCATCGCCATAGATACGGAAGACCGCATCTACGTGCTGGACTCCGACCTGGCCCAGGTGCAGATCTACGAGCCCACGGAGTTCACCAACCTCCTGCATAACGCCCTGTACCTCTACTCCAAGGGCCGCTACACCGAGGCCAAGGAGCCCCTGGCCCAGGTCCTCAAGATGAACTCCATGTTCGACTACGCCAACAAGGCCATGGGCCGCAGCTACTTCCAGGAGGGCAACTACAAGCAGGCCCTCAAGTACGCCCGCCTTGCCAAGGACTATGACGGCTACTCCGACGCCTACTGGGAGCTGCGCAACACGTGGCTGAAGAACAACATCATGACCGCCATCATCCTGTGCGTCCTCCTCTTTGTGGCGTACAAGGTGATCAAGGCCCTGGACAAGAGGAGCCACATCCTCAATAAGCCCCGGAAATTCTTCCGGAAGCTCAAGAAGAACAAATTCATCAACAATCTCAACTACGCCGGCTACTACATGAAGAAGCCGTCCGACGGCGCTTACGGCATCGCCGCGGAGGGAAGAGCCAACTGGCTGGTCTCCAGCTTCGTCCTGCTCCTCTTTATCGTGGAGTTCGTCATCGACAAGTACACCAAGGGCTTCCTCCTGAAGACCGTGATGGAGGGCCGGTATGAGATCGCCAGCGACATCGGCATGATCTTGGTCGTCGCCTTTGCGGTCACCGCCTGCACCTACCTTGTGTGTACCATCAACGAAGGCGAAGGCACGGTGAAGAAGATCTACACCTTCTTCTGCTACAGCCTGATGCCTTATGTGGTGCTCACGCCCCTGGCTTACGCCATCAGCCACATCGTCACCGTCAATGAGATGTTCCTGAGCCAGATGATCCAGATCCTCACCTACCTCTGGATCGCGGTGCTGCTGGTGGTGGGCCTGAAGGAGGTCAACAACTTCACGGCCAAGGAAACGGTGAAGGTCATCCTGCTCACGGCATTCACCGCCCTCATCCTGGCGCTCCTCATCTTCATCGTGTACGTGCTGTGGGCACAGGTATTCGACTTCTTGACCGCGATCATCGGGGAGGGGGTTTACAGACTTGGATACTAAGACTAAGACTAAAAAGCGCAAGGTGATTATCTGGCTGAGCGTCATTCTGGCCCTGGTCATCATTGCTGCCGTCGTCGCCACGGTCCTCATCGTGCTGGGCAGCCGTTCGGACAAGATCGTCTCCGGCAATCACGTCCACCAGAGCGCCCTGCCTGTCACCAAGGGCCGGGTAGAGGCCAAGGATGACTACACCCTGGTGGCCGAGAGCGACAGCTACAGGCTCTACTACTGGGAGCCCCGGTTCTCCATCCTCATTGAGAACAAGGAGACCGGCGCGGTGCTGGAGTCCACCGTCTCCGACGAGAAGGACGACCACAAGAACAACGACGACTGGACCGGCACCATGAAGAGCGGCATTGCCATCGGCACCATCGAGAAGACCACCAAGTTTTCCGATAGGATCGACATGAACAATGCCAAGAACGAGATCGAGACCTATTACACCGACAACGGCATCTACGCCAAGATCTCTTTCCCCGATTACGGCATCAGCGTCGGCGTGGAGGTGAGCCTCCTGGACGACGAGCTGGTGGTCCGCATCCCTGAGGAATCCATCAAGGAGGAGAAGGAAGGCACCTACATCTACACCATCAGCCCCTTCCAGTTCCTCGGGTACACGTACCTGGGCGAGGAGAACGGCTACATGCTCATCCCCGACGGCAACGGCGCCCTCATCAACCTGGACGACAAGGAAGGGCGCTACGCCAGCGGCTTTGCCGGGCTCGTCTACGGCACGGACGTGGGCCTGACGGATATCGTCAAAACCTCCACCCTCTGGGAGCGGTATGAGACCGTCACCAGCGCCAACCCCGTGCTGGCCCCCGTCTTCGGCATGGCCCACACGGACGACCAGATCGCGTATCTGGGCATCGTGGAGAGCGGCGACCAGCGCGCCACCATCGAGGCCCATCCCAACGGCGCCCGCATCGACTACAACCGGTGCTTCGCCCGGTTCCTGCTGCGGGACGTCTACAACCAGCCCCTGTCCAACTCCGCCACCGCCAACACGGCGCTGACGGTGGAGGCCGACAGGCTCCACAGCGACCTGACGGTCCGCTACTGCCTCCTCTCCGGTGAGGACGCCAACTACATGGGCATGGCCAAGGCCTACCGCCAGTACCTGCTGGACACCGGCAAGATCGAGAAGCGCAACCTGAGCTACAACACCCGCGTGGACGTCCTGGGCGTGGAGCGCGAGGAGTTCCTTATGGGCACCACCTCGGTCCCCATGACCACCGCGGACCAGCTGGAGGACATCTACGCCGAGCTTCGCCGGGAGGGCGTGGCCAATGTGCTCACCGTCTACCACGGCTGGCAGAAGGGCGGCCTTTATGACCTGCCCATCACCAAGTACAAGGCGGACGGCTCCATCGGCGGCACCGGCGACCTCACGAAGCTCATCCTGGACGAGGCCGAGCAGGGCAACACCATCTACCTCTACAACGACGCCCTGCAGGTGAACGCCACCACCAACTCCAGCACTTACAGCGTCATGAAGAAGGTCAACAAGCGCACCTTCGAGAACGACGTGAACGGCCAGGTCTACGACACGTTCTATTACCTGATGCCCAACAAGGCAGGGGAGAACCTGGCGGGGCTTTCCGAGAGCGCCGTCAAGGAGGGCGTGAAGAACATGGCCCTGACCGGCATCACCGGGCAGCTCTTCTCCTACAGCTACAAGGGCAATTACTACTCCAGGACCGACACCATGGACATGTTCGTTGACGCGGTGGAGGCCGTGGACGAGGACATGAACCTGCTGCTGGAGACCCCCAACCAGTACCTGTGGAAGTACGCCGACGCTATGCTGGATATGCCCCTGGGCTCCTCCGACTACCTCTACATCGATGAGGAGGTCCCGTTCCTCAGCCTGGTGCTGAAGGGCATCGTCCCCACCTATTCGGAGTTCGTGAACTTCGAGGCCAACAAGACCGAGAACTTCCTGAACATGGTGGAGGCCGGCATGTATCCCTCCTTCTACGTCACGGCGGAGGACTCCTCCAAGCTCATTTACACCAACTCCTCCAACCTCTACTCCCTGGAGTTCGACAGCTACCGTGACACCATCGCCCAGTATGACCGGGAGCTCCGGGCCCTGGCCGAGAAGGTGGGGACCTCCACCATCACGAATCACGAGATCCTTTCCAACGGCCTTGTGAAGGTCACATACGAAAACGGCGTCGTGATCTACGTCAACTACACCGAGTCGGCCCTGTCCGACGGAGGCGTGACGGTGGACGCGCTGTCCTATAAGGTAGGTGAGTGACCATGGAAGAAACGAAAAAAATGACCCGCGCGGACAAAAAAGCACTGAAGGAGAAGATGAAGCACCTCAAGTCCGGCAAGCTTGAAAAACGCGACGGCCGGATGGGTTACTTCTTCATGATCCCCTGGTTCATCGGCGTGGCCGTGTTCCTGGCTTACCCCCTGGGCACCAGCATCTGGTACTCGGTGAACAACATCCGCTCCACGCCTCAGGGCCTTCTGACCACCTTCGTGGGGACGGGCAACTTCTCCAACATCCTCCTGCAGGACCCTGACTTCCTGGTCGAGCTGGTGGACTACGTAACAAGCACCATCCTGTCGGTGCCTATCATCGTGGTCTTCGCCCTGATCATCGCCATGATGCTCAACATGAAGATCAAAGCCAAGGGCTTCTTCCGGCTGATCTTCTTCCTGCCGGTCATCATCGTCAGCGGCCCGATCCTGGGCATGCTCACCGAGGAGGGCGCCGGCTCCATCTCCGCCATCGACATGAACGCCCTCACCACCGCCATCAGCGGCGTCCTGCCGAAGATGCTGGCGGACCCCATCTCGGACCTCTTCAACAACATGATCACGACGCTGTGGTATTCCGGCGTGCAGATCCTGATCTTCCTCTCCGGTCTTCAAAAGATCGACAAGTCCATGTACGAGGCCGCCAAGATCGACGGCGGCTCCGGATGGGAGTGCTTCTGGAAGATCACCCTGCCGAATATCAAGCCCCTGATCCTCCTGAACGTGGTCTATACCGTCATCTTCATCTCCAGCAACTCGCAGAACCCCATCATCGGCCTCATCCAGAGCTCGATGCTCTCCGGCACCAAGGAGAGAGGCTACGGGTACGCCGCCGCCATGGCGTGGCTCTACACCGTTGTGGTGCTCCTCATCGTGGGCCTCTTCGCCCTCCTGCTCATGACCCGCAAGGGCGCCTATGAGAAGCAGGTCAAGAAAGCCAAGAAGGCCAAGAAGCAGGAAGCCCGCAACCGTAAAAAGATCGAAAGGAGGAACGCGCGTAATGCAAAACGTATTGAGCGTCAGAGAGCGAAGGGCAAGATCACCTCGCGCACCACGAGCCGAGAGGATTACTAATTCTCCGAAGAAGCCCTGGTACAAGAACATCACCAAGGACAAGGTCCGGCGCTTCCTCATGGGCACCAAGGACCGCGAGGGCTTTTTGAAGCTCTTCCTGGTCTACGCGCTGCTCATCTGCATCGGCTTCATCTACCTCTACCCGATCCTCCACATGGTCTCCGTCAGCTTCATGACCCTGGACGATCTGCTGGACTCCTCCATCAAGTGGCTGCCCAGCTCCCTGAACCTCGCCAACTATAAGCAGGCCGCCGCCAGTATGGACTTCTGGAGCTCCCTGGGCCAGAGCATCCTCCTGGCCGGGATCCCCACCATCTGCAACCTCATCTCCTGCTCCATCATCGGCTACGGCCTGGCCCGGTTCAACTTCCCCGGCAAGAACGTCTGCATGGGTATCATCATCCTGAGCTTCGTGCTTCCCAGCCAGGTGACCATGATCCCCACCTACGTGCTCTATTCCAATCTTGGCATCCTGAACACCATCTGGGCCTTCATCCTGCCCTCCATGGTGGGCCAGGGCATCAACGCCCCCATCTTCATCCTGATCTTCTGGCAGTTCTTCCGCCAGGTGCCCAAGGTGCTGAATGAGGCGGCCAAGATCGACGGCGCGGGCTACTTCGAGTCCTTCTACAAGATCGCCATCCCCAGCGGCAAGCCCGCCTTCATCACCGTGGCGCTTTTCTCCTTCGTGTGGTACTGGAACGAGGCGTATCTCACCAGCCTCTATGTCCACGGCTTCACCGGCCAAGGCATGACGAGCCTGGTCATCCAGCTCCAGAACTTCGCCACCAACTACAACAGCTACGCCAGCACCGCCGTCAGCGGCGCGGCGAGCCTCAACGAATCCATCAACATGGCCGGCACCATGCTTTCCATCCTGCCGCTGATGCTCCTCTACTTCGTCCTGCAGAAGCAGTTCGTGGAGTCCATCGACAAGGCCGGCATCACAGGCGAATAAGTCCTTATCCCCACGCCGGGAACGGCCTCCGGCCGCTCCCGGCGGGCGGAATGCTTGGGCATATCGCCAAAAAACAAGCTTACCACTGTACATTTTGCCAAAAATGTGGTATAACGAGAGTAATTGACAGGGCGCCGTGCCCGTCAAAATAAACGAAAATGGAGGCATTTATGAAAAAGAAGATACTGGCACTTGTCCTGGCCGCTCTGATGCTCATGAGCGTCCTCGCCGCCTGCAACAATGGCGACGGCGGCGGAAGCGGCTCGGGCGCGACCACCGTTTCCAACGAGTACGAAGAGGTGGAGATCAATGGCTGGAAGTACAAGAAGGCCACGGATATGACCACCGAAAACATCACCCTGTCCGTCCACAGCTTCGACCAGCAGCAGGTGGATGAGCTCCTGGCCAAGCGCTTCATGGAGATCTACCCCAACATCAAGGTCACCGTCTCCTACGCCGCCGTGGGCGATGATTACACCAACGCCCTGGCCGCCATGGTCCAGAACAAGACCACCCCCGACGTCATCATGTATTCCGACGCCGACTACGCCCTGTCCAACGGCCTTCTCCTGGACATCTCCAGCTTCTACAACTCCGACAATGAGACCAAGAACCTGGCCGACACCGTCAACTCCGCCGGCCTCGGCACCTTCAACCTGGACGGCGGCCAGCGCTACGGCGTCCCGTTCAAGTTCTTCCCCGGCATCGTCTTCATTGACCGGAACGTGCTGAAGACCCTGAACATCTCCATCCCCAATCAGCAGTGGAGCTGGTCCGACATGATCGACATCATCAAGCAGGCCACCGGCCACACCGACATCGACGGCATGAAGTACTATGGCCTCGGCTGGTACAACCGTCTTGACTCCTACTACGGCGTCGCCACCGGCCAGGACGTCATCGGTGAGTTCGGCTTCAACGGCAAGACCTTCGACGTCACCAAGTGGGCCGTGGGCAAGCAGGAGTTTGCCGACCTTCTGGTGGGCGACTACGCCGCTCCCCAGCGTGAGACCGACGCCAACGAGGCGTGGACCGGCGACTGGGAGCTGTGGTTCGGCCAGACCGGCCACGTGGCCGTCTTCTCCGAGGCCTTCTGGACCTTCCAGAGCTCCTGGAACGCCCCCGCTTTCCTGGAGGCCAACCCCGGCCTTGACATCGTCCCCTACGTTATCCCCGCTGTCTCTGAGGCTGACGCCGGCGCCGCCCACCACTCCATCGCCACCATCGACTACGGCGGAGTTTCCTCCGGCACCAAGTATCCCCGCGAGGCCTATGAGCTTCTGAAGTTCATGTCCTTCGGTATCGACGGATGGCACACCCGCAACGAGATCTTCGCCGATCCCAATAACGTCAACGCCTCCGGCGTGCCCCTGAAGAACGACGTTATGCCCGTGCCCATCACCAAGGACCAGACCATCTGGGACGAGTACATCAAGCTCTACTGCGAGGGCATGGACGAGGAGCACACCCAGCTGTGGCGTGACTACTTCGCCTCCTGCATGCAGCCCATCTCCTACGGCTGGACCAACATCGCCGGCTATTGGAACTTCTGCGATGAGTACTTCAACAAGGTGGACATCCACACCCAGACCGAGACCGGCGCCGCCAAGGCCGCTGACTTCATCGACGAGATCAACCGCCAGGCCAACTACTACCACGCCAAGGCCATGATCGACTACTTCGGGCCCAACTCCATCTACAAAGTGCTCACCGAGGACGAGACCAAGTTCTATCAGGACATCGTCACCGCCTTCGAGAGCTGAGCGGCGTAAGACCTGACACAGACCGTATTTTACCCGCGTGAGCGGGTGAAAATAGAAATCATTTCCTGAAATTCAAGGAAGGAGAACAACATGAAAAAGCTTTTGGCAATTGTCCTGGCGCTTATGATGGTTCTCTCCCTGGCCGCCTGCGGCGGTGACGGAGATACCCAGAAGACCGATCCCCCGACTGATCCTCCCAAGACCGACGGCAGCACCGAGCCCCCTGTCACCGAGCCCCCCGCGGCTGAGGACCTGCCCGCCAACCCCCTCTACTACAACGGCTTTGAGACCACCGACGGCCTGACCGCCGTGCATCGTGTGGACAAGAGCGAGAGCCCCAAGGCCGACGCCGCCAACTACGGCATCGCCCCCTCCGTCCATGAGATCATGCAGGTCAACGGCGTTGACGGCAAGGCTGTCGCCGTGGACGGCAAGTACGGCATCAGCTTCGACAACTTCCCCACCACCTCCGACGACAGCTACACCATCGCCTTCTGGTACGCGGCTGACCGTTACGGCCTGTACATGCCCATCCTGCAGATGGGCCGCAACGTGGGCGGCAAAACCAATTCCACCTACATCAACTTCACCCGCACCAACTGGGGCGTCGGCGGCGTTGACTGCGCTCCTGTCGCCTGGTCCCGCAACTCCGACACCAACCCCGTGAACCCCTGGATGGGCAACAACATCGACGAGAAGGGCAAGAAGGAGTGGATCCATGTTGTCCTGGTCGTGGACGGCGTTGAGTATATGGACGCCGATCCTACCAACGGCCCCTGCCCGCACGTGGGCGCCACCATGTACGTCAACGGCGTTGAGGTCATGAAGGCCGACGCCTCCGTCATCGGCACCAAGGATGAGGCCGGCGTGGACACCAGCGCCAACTGGATGGGCATCGCCCCCCACATGATCGACAGCGCCGGCGAGTACGGCCTGGAGTGCTACTTCGGCATCAACTACTGGGATTCCCTGTTCAAGGGCTACATGGACGAGTTCTACCTCTATGACGAGGCCCTGACCCCCGGCCAGGTCACCGCCCTGTACACCAAGAACACCGCTCCCGCCTATGAGAAGTTCCCCGACTACACCGGCCCCGTGGATGAGGAAGCTCCTGAGCCCGAGACTCCCACCCTGCCCGAGATCACGCCCGACGCCAGCGCCATCGACGTTCTCGGCACCACTGCCCGTGACAACGGCTTCTGGTCCGACACCACCGCCGGCTATGAGCTGAAGGACGGCACCCCCCTCACCATCAAGCTCCACAACTACTCTGACGGCGCCGCGGTATTTGACAACGTTGTGTTCGCGTTCTCCAACACCGCTGTCACCACCGACAAGGTTGCCTCCGCCGACAATTATCCCGGCTATGCCGAGTATGCCGTCTTCCGTCCCGACGGAGACATGACCGCGAACGCCGCTTGGGGCGCCGAGGGCTTCACGGTCAATTACGAGAAGACCTGGGACAACGCCGCCTATATCGAGGCCATGAAGGACGCTGAGCTCACCGTCGTGCTTACCCGCAACGGTACTGAGCTCACCGCCGACATCACCATCACCCCCGCTGCCGGCGACGCCCTGACTGAGAAGGTTACCCTTTCCTCCAACTTCACCGCCGAGTCTCCGATGTTCGTACATATGACGAACGAGAAGAGCTACGTTGAGATCCTCAGCGTTGAGTAATTTCACAGCATAAGCCTTGCGGGGCTTCTTCGGAAGCCCCGCTTTTCCAGAGGCACGAGCCATCGCGCCCCTGGAAAAGCGGACGCGGGGCGCCCGCCGATTTCTATGGAGTACAAAAAGGCAGGTTTATGGACAAAAAGCTTGAATTCAACAAGGTGTGGATCCCCCAAAGGGCGGATCCCTTCGTCACCAGGGATGAGAAAGGGAACTACTACTTCACCGCCTCCATCCCCAGCTACGACAAGATCGTTCTCCGCAGGGCCCCGTCCCTGGCGGAGCTTCCCGAGGCCGAGGAGCACGTCCTGTGGACGGCCCACGAGTCCGGCCCCCAGAGCTTACATATCTGGGCCCCCGAGCTCCACAAGGTCTTCGGCAAGTGGTACATCTACTACTCCGGCGGCATGAAGACCCACCCCTGGCACATCCGCCCCTACGTGCTGGAGTGCCAGAGCGACGACCCCATCGCCGGTCCCTGGGTTGAAAAGGGCAAGATGCGGGCGGCCAAGGACGACAAGTTCTCTTTCCGCGCTTTCTCCCTGGACGCCACCGTCTTCCAGTGCAACGGCTCCTGGTACTACGTTTGGGCCGAAAAGGTGGGCGTAGGCAAGCAGGTCTCCAACCTCTACATCGCCCGGATGAAAAACGGCTATACGCTGGACACCGTCCAGGTGATGCTCACCACCCCCGACTACGATTGGGAGCGCCACGGCTTCTGGGTCAACGAGGGCCCGGCGGTCATCAAGCGCAACGGCAAGGTCTATCTCACCTACTCCGCCTCCGATACCGGCGTCAACTACTGCATGGGCATGCTCACCGCCGACGAGGACGCGGACCTCTTGGACCCCTTAAGCTGGAAAAAGGAGCGCTGGCCCGTCCTGCGCACGGATCTCGAAAAGGGCGTCTACGGTCCCGGCCACAACTCCTTCACCAAGGACGAAAACGGCAACGACATCCTCGTCTTCCACGCCCGCACCGAGCCGGAGATCGAGGGCAACCCCCTCTACAACCCCAACCGCCACGCCATGCTCCAGCCCATCGACTGGAACGACGAAAAGCCCATTTTCAGCTTCGACAACGAGCTGTAATTCAATTTTAGTGAGGATTTTACCCTATGGCAACTCTGAAGATCAACGAAAACGAAAAGCTCAGCCACATCGCCCCCGAAATTTACGGCCATTTTTCCGAGCACCTTGGCCGGTGCATTTACGAGGGGCTCTATGTGGGCGAAAATTCCGATATCCCCAACGAGAACGGGATGCGCAAGGACGTGGTGGAGGCTCTGCGGGAGCTGAAGGTCCCCGTTCTGCGCTGGCCGGGCGGCTGCTTTGCCGACGAGTACCACTGGAAGGACGGCATCGGCCCCAAGGCGACCCGGAAAAAGATGATCAACACCAACTGGGGCGGGGTCATGGAGGACAATTCCTTCGGCACCCACGAGTTCTTTGAGCTCTGCCGCCAGATCGGCTGCAAGACCTACATCAACGGCAACGTGGGCTCCGGCTCCGTGCAGGAGATGAGCGAGTGGATCGAGTACATGACCTTCCCCGGCGTCTCCCCCATGGCCGATGAGCGCGCCAAAAACGGCCACCCCGGCCCCTGGAAGGTGGATTTCTTCGGCGTGGGTAACGAAAACTGGGGCTGCGGCGGCAACATGACGCCGGAGTATTACGGCAACCTCTACCGCCGTTACCAGACCTTCGTCCGCCACTACGACAAGGCCGCCCCCATCAAAAAGGTCTGCTGCGGGGCCAACGTGGACGACGCCTTCTGGACCGAGGGGGTCCTGAAGACCTGCTTCGCCCAGCCCCAGCCGGACTTCGCCCACGGGTTCATGGATTTCCTGAGCCTCCACTACTACGTCCATCCCGGCGGATGGAAGCACAAGGGCAGCGCCACGCAGTTTGACGAGGAGATGTTCTATACCACCATGGCCAAGGCCCTCTATATGGAGGACCTCATCAACCTCCACGGGTCCATCATGGACAAATACGACCCCGCCAAGAAGATCGGCATGAGCGTGGACGAGTGGGGCGGCTGGTACGACGTGGAGCCCGGCACCAACCCCGGCTTCCTCTATCAGCAGAACACCGTCCGGGACGCGCTGATCGCCGGCATTACCCTCAACATCTTCAACAAGCACTCCGACCGTGTGCGCATGGCCTGCCTTGCCCAGATGGTCAACGTCCTCCAGTCCGTGGTTCTCACCGAGGGCCCGGAGATGGTCCTGACGCCCACCTATCACGTGATGCACATGTACCGCCACCACCAGGACGGCGACCTTGTGAGAAGCGCCCTCTCCGGCGTCAAGACCGTGGGCGCGGGCAGCGCCGCCGTGCCGCAGATCACCGAGTCCGTCTCCGTCAAGGACGGCGTCCTCACCGTGACGCTGTGCAACCTGTCCGCCACGGATGCCGAGACGGTGGATGTGGAGCTGGAGAACGGCCCCTACAGCACGCTGCTGGAGTCCAGGATCGTCGCCTCCGGCGATATCCACGACTACAACACCTTCGAGGATAAGAACAAGGTCATTGAAAAGGACTGGAACGTCACCGGCACCGACAGCGGCGTCCGCGTGGAGCTCCCCGCCGCCAGCGTGGTGGAGATCAGGCTTCAGAAATGACCTCCGTCATCTGCAAAAAATGCCTCATCGGCATGGACGCGGAAAATTATCTCGAGCTCATTGAAAAGAATCGCTCG
This sequence comes from uncultured Oscillospiraceae bacterium, assembly GCA_947632175.1. Lineage (GTDB taxonomy): Bacteria > Bacillota > Clostridia > Oscillospirales > Oscillospiraceae > RUG626. The sequence goes on from CANROC010000008.1 coordinate 23,457, forward strand.
GCGGTCCGGGAACGTGACCGGACCGCCGAGGAGGACTATCGAAACCGGATCGCCGTCTGCGAGGCGTGCGAGCATCTCAGCGGCCCCACGTGCCTCGCCTGCGGGTGCTATGTGGAGCTGCGGGCCATCCGCAAGGTCAGCCACTGCCCGTATAAGAAGTGGTAGATCATTCCATGTTCTCGTGGTAGAAGGAGAACCGGATGTCCTGCCGGTAGTTGCCGAAGCTCTTGCCGAAGAGCGTCAGGCCCCCCACGTTGGGGGAATCCTCCGTGACGGCCAGGCGGAAGGTCATGGGCTGGCCCGGTGCCAGGTCCAGCGCCTCCACGGTGACGTCGGAGATTTTCAGCCCGTCGATGAACGTCCCCTGATCGGTGACGGTCAGGAGCTTCAGAATGCCGTACTGGTTCCAATTCACCGGCCACCAGTCCGGGGTCAGGAGCCCCTTAGCGTCCCCGAAATCCCCCGGCGAGGTCCAGACGCCCACCTCCACGCCGTTGACGGAGAAGTGGATGTCCGAGGGCCAGTGGCTGTTGATGCCCGGCGCTTCGGAGCTGAGCTCGCAGGAGACGCCGATGCCGGCGATGCGCTGGCTGCGGGTAAGGAAATTGGGCACCGTGTACTCCACGAACCCTTTGGCGAACCACAGGATGTCCGCGTTGAACCGGTCCGGATGGTCGAAATACCGGGGGTCGTCGGTCTCGCCGATGAGCGCCTCCGGCGTGGCGATGCCGCAGGTGGGGAGGATGGACTTCCGGGAATAGTGGCCCACCTTCATCTCCGTGGTCTGCACGTTGGGCTCCTTGCGGTTGCGCTGGACGTCGATGAGCACCCGGTCCGTGGCCAGAGAGCAGATCTTCCCGTTCCCGTGGCCGGTGGTGCTGGCCGTGACGGTGATGAGCCCGCAGGCCTCCAGCTTCCGGACATGCGCCGTCAGCGCCCCGCCGGTGAGGTCCAGGCGCGCGGCGATCTGGTTCATGCTCATGCGTTTCTCCTCCAGGAGGAGCTTCAGGATCTCCACCCGCGTCTCCGACCCCAGGGCCTTGAAGAGCTCCAGCCCGTCATCCAGCGATTTGATGTGCAGCATAGGAATACCCCCAACAGTTTCTTTTGACACCATTATAAGCCATGGAAGCGCGGTCAGTCAATGCGATTTCTTTAGAAAGTTGTAAACAGTCCGCCGAAATTTCCGGCGGCAGGACATGATTTTGTGGGGAAAACGTCGATGGCAAATACGGAATTTGAAAAAAATTTAAAATATTTGCCGCTCCGGGACACCCGGATCGACGACCCGTTCTGGAACGGGTGCGTGCGTCTCGTCACCGGCGAGATCCTGCCCTACCAGTATGACTCCCTGTGGGACCGCATCCCCGGCGCGCCCCCCAGCCGCTGTATCCGCAATCTGCGGGTGGCGGCGGGTCTGGAGGAGGGCGAGTTCGAGGGCTGGGTCTTCCAGGACACGGACCTTGCCAAGTGGCTGGAGGCGGCGGCCTACTCCCTGGCGGCCCTGCCGGACAGGAAGCTCCGGGACACCGCCGAGGACATGATCGACCTTGTCCTCCAGGCCCAACAGCCCAACGGCTACCTCAACAGCTACTTCACCGTCAAGTACCCCGGACACCAGTTCTGCAACCTGAAGGAGGGCCACGAGCTCTACACCGCCGGCCACTTCATCGAGGCCGCCGTGGCCTGGTACCAGGTGACGGGGGAGGACCGGTTCCTCAACGCCATGCGGCGCTTCGCCGACCTCATCTGCGAGGTCTTCCACACCCCCGACTACGCCGACGCGGTGCCGGGGCACGAGGAGATCGAGCTGGCGCTCTACCGTCTCTATGAGGTCACCGGCGAGGAGAAATACCGCGCCATGGCCTACGATTTCATCAACCGCCGGGGCACCACGGACTACTTAAGCCGCGAGCACACCCTGCCCCGGTTCATCGACGTCTGGCACGACCGGGGGCCCTACATCCCGGAGTACGCCCAGGCGCACCTCCCGGTCCGGGAGCAGACCACCGCCGAGGGCCACGCCGTCCGGGCGCTCTACCTCTACTCCGCCATGGCGGACCTGGCCGGGAGCTACCATGACGAGGCGTTGCTGGCGGCCTGCGAGCGGCTTTACGACAACATTGTGGAGCGGCGCATGTACCTCACCGGCGGCATCGGCAGCTCCGGCACGCTGGAGCGCTTCACCGTGGACTACGACCTGCCCAACGACACGGCCTACGCCGAAAGCTGTGCCTCCATCGCCCTCGCCATGTTCTGCAAGCGCATGGCCCGCGTCACCGGCGACGCCAAGTACATGGACACCGCCGAGCTGGCCATTTACAACACGGTCCTCGCCGGCATCGCCATGGACGGCAGGAGCTTCTTCTACGTCAACCCCCTGGAGGTCATCCCCGACCAGTGCATCCCCGCCACCGACCGGGCCCACGTCAAGCCCGTCCGGCAAAAGTGGTTCGGTTGCGCCTGCTGCCCGCCGAATATCGCCAGGACCCTGGCGTCCCTGGGCGAATACGTCCTCCTGGAGGGCGAGGACAGCGTCCGGGTGAACCTCCTCATCAGCGGCGCCTACAAGACCCATCTCCACGGCGTGCCCGTGGAGCTCACGGTGGATTCCTCCCTCCCGTGGGAGGGCCGGGCGGTCCTGCGCCTCCGGGCGGAGAGACCCGTCACCGGCAGGCTCCTCATCCGCGTGCCCGAGTACGCCGAGGACCCGGCGTTCGCCGCCGCCGGCGGCCCCTTTGTCCCCGCCACGGACCGCGGCTACGCCGTCATCGACGTGAGCGGCACGGAGACGAGAGTGACCTTCACCTTCGGCATGACGGCCCGCCTTATCTACGCCAATCCCCGCGTCAGTGCCGACGCCGGCAAGGTCGCGGTGAAAAAAGGTCCCCTCGTTTACTGCCTGGAGGAGATGGACAACGGCGCGGGCCTCGCCTCCCTGCGCATCGACACCACCAAGGCCCTCAAGGAGGTCCCCGGCGGCGACCTGCGCGACTGCGTCACCATCGAGGCGGAGGGGGAGAGGCTCACCTGGAGCGGGAGGCTTTACAGCACCCGGGCCCCGGACGCCGTCCCCGCCAAGCTCACCTTCGTCCCCTACTGCTTCTGGGGCAACCGGACGCCGGGGGAAATGACCGTCTGGGTCAACAAAAAATAAAAAACTTAAATTTACATAATTTGGAGGGTTCATTATGGCAAGCTTGTCTTTGAAGCACATCTACAAGATCTACCCCAACGGCTACGAGGCCGTCAAGGACTTCAACCTGGAGGTCGAGGACAAGGAGTTCATCATCTTCGTCGGCCCCTCCGGCTGCGGCAAGTCCACCACCCTGCGCATGATCGCCGGCCTTGAGGACATCTCCGACGGCGAGTTCATGATCGACGGCAAGATCATGAACGACGTGGAGCCCAAGGACCGCGACATCGCCATGGTCTTCCAGAACTACGCTCTTTACCCGCACATGTCCGTCAAGGACAACATGGCCTTCGGCCTGAAGCTCCGCAAGACCCCGAAGCACGAGATCAACAAGAAGGTCAAGGACGCCTCCATGATCCTGGACCTGGCACAGCTGCTGGACCGCAAGCCCGCGGCCCTCTCCGGCGGCCAGCGTCAGCGTGTGGCCATGGGCCGTGCCATCGTCCGTGAGCCCAAGGTCTTCCTCATGGACGAGCCGCTCTCCAACCTGGACGCCAAGCTTCGTGTCCAGATGCGTTCCGAGATCTCCGCGCTCCATCAGCGCCTGGGCGCCACCATCATCTACGTCACCCACGACCAGACCGAGGCCATGACCCTGGGCACCCGCATCGTGGTCATGAAAGACGGCATCGTCCAGCAGATCGCCTCCCCCCGTGAGCTCTACAACAACCCCTGCAACCTGTTCGTCGCCGGCTTCATCGGCAGTCCCCAGATGAACTTCATCAACGCCGAGTGCACCGCCAACGGCAACGACGTCTATCTGGAGTTTGACTTCCACAAGGTTAAGCTGGACGCCGAGAAGGCCAAGGTCCTGAAAGATAAGGGCTATGTGGGCAAGAAGGTCATCATGGGCGTCCGTCCCGAGGCCATCTTCGAGTCCGAGCACGACCTGAAGAACCACCCCGACACCCAGTTCCAGGTGAAGATCAACGGCTACGAGCTTCTTGGCTCCGAAGTCCTCCTGTACTTCAACCTCCTGAACGAGAAGCCCGCCGAGGTCCAGCGCCAGTTCTCCGACGACGCTTACGAGAACGCCAAGAAGGTCCAGTGGTCCGCCAAGGTCAGCGCCGCCACCAACGCCCGTTACGGCAGCACCATCACCGTCGCCCTCGACGCCGAGAAGATCCACGTCTTCGACAAGGACACCGAGGAAGCTATCGTTAACTGATCCTGACTATACCAGTTGCGCGAGCCGGCGGTAACGTCGGCTCGTGCCTACATACACACGAATGATCTGTGGCTACGCCACTTAAGTGACTATAAAGGAGCACAGCGTATGGAGTTGAAAACAAAGGAATTTTGGTTCCTGGTGGGAAGCCAGTTCCTCTATGGGCCCGAGGTGCTGGACACCGTGGCCGCCCGCGCCGCCGAGATGGCGGCCTGGTGGAACGAGAGCGGCAAGCTCCCCTGCAAGGTGGTCTACAAGGGCACCGTCAAGACCGACGGGGAGATCACAAAGGCCATGAAGGACGCCAACGCCGACGATGCCTGCGCCGGCATCATCACCTGGTGCCACACCTTTTCCCCCAGCAAGATGTGGATCCACGGCTTTGACCTCCTCCAAAAGCCCTACTGCCACCTGGCGACCCAATATAACCGCAACATCCCCAACCTCGAGATCGACATGGACTTCATGAACCTGAACCAGGCCGCCCACGGCGACCGGGAGCACGGCTTCATCGGCGCGCGGATGCGCCTTCCCCGGAAGATCATCGCCGGCTACTGGCAGGACGAGCCCGTTCTCAATGAGCTGGCCGCCTGGATGCGCTCCGCCGTGGGCGTGGCCTTCTCCCGGGAGCTGAAGGTCATCCGCTTCGGCGACAACATGCGCGAGGTCGCCGTCACCGAGGGCGACAAGGTGGAGACGCACATCAAACTGGGCTGGCAGGTGGACTACTGGCCCGTGGGGCACCTTGTGGAGACCATGGACGCCGTCACGGACGGGGAAATCGACGCCAAAATGGCCGAGTACCGCGCCCGCTATGACTTTGACACCGACGACATCGCCACCGTCCGCTATCAGGCGCGGGAGGAGGTCGCCATGCGGAAGATCCTGGCGCGGGAGGGCGCCTGCGCGTTCTCCAATAACTTCCAGGACCTCTACGGCATGGAGCAGCTGCCCGGCCTGGCCACCCAGAACATGATGGCCGACGGCTGCGGCTACGGCGGCGAGGGCGACTGGAAGACCGCCGCCATGACCGCCATCATGAAGAAGATGGCCGAGGGCCTTGAGGGCGGCACCCTCTTCATGGAGGACTACACCTACGATCTGGAACCCGGCAAGGAGGTCTCCCTGGGGGCCCACATGCTGGAGGTCTGCCCCTCCATTGCGGCCCAGAGGCCGAAGATCCAGGTCCACCATCTGGGCATCGGCGACCGCCAGCCTCCCGCGCGCCTGGTGTTCGAGGGCAAGGCCGGCCCCGGCATCGTCGCCACGCTCATCGACATGGGCGGGCGTCTCAGGCTCCTCGTCCAGGATATCGAGGTCATCAAGCCCATCCTGGAGATGCCCAACCTCCCTGTGGCCCGGGTCATGTGGAAGGCCCAGCCCGATCTTCTCACCGGCGTGAAGTGCTGGATCCTGGCCGGCGGGGCGCACCATACGGTGCTCTCCACCGCCGTCACCGCCCAGATGATGATCGACTGGGCGCGGATGATGGAGATCGAGTGCGTCCACATCAGCGCCGACACCACCCCCGAGGCGCTGGAGAAGGAGCTTTTCTATAACGACATCGCCTGGAAGCTCAAGAACATCTGATCGGCAGGGGAGGAACACATATGCCCATCAAACTGCACAAGGACTTCGCCGGCGTGGTCTACTCGCCCCGCCGGGAGGAGGTCTACGGCAACGGCGGCGGCGTCCTCTACCCCCGCCCCATCGAGCTCCACCACGCCGGGGAGGACAACGGCCTCATTCTCGCCGCCTTCGACCACTACACCGTCAAGGAGCCCCCCGTCACCCCCATCTACGCCAGCCGGGACGGCGGCAAGACCTGGGAATTTTACTCCCAGGTGGAGGACACGAAAAACGGCTACGGCCTCCGGTTCCAGCCGGTGCTCCTGGAGCTGGACCGGGACTGCGGCGACCTGCCCGCCGGCACCATCGTCTTCTCCGCCAACTCCATCCCCCTCACCTTTGAGGTGACGGAGCTCCTCTTCTTCGTAAGCCGCGACCACGGCAGGACCTGGGAGTACCGCTCCACGATCTGCGCCGGCGGCCCCCCGGTGGAGCAGAACTGGGACCATCTCGGCCCCGTCTGGGAGCCCTTCATCTACCTCAACGCCCGGGGGGACATCACCGTCATCTACACCGACGAGCGGCCCCACACCAACCGCCTCCTCAACCAGACCCTGGCCCTCCAGGTGTCCCAGGACGGCGGGAAGACCTGGGGCGAGGAGAAATTCGTCACCGCCGTCCCCGACGGCTTCCAGCGCCCCGGCATGGCCATCGTCACCCGCCTGCCCAACGGGAAGTTTTTCGTCTGCTACGAGGTGGTGAACTTCAAGGAGTCCATGTTCCCGCCCTGCGAGGTGCGCTTCAAGCTCTCCGACGACGGCGTGGACTGGGGCGACCCCGCCGAGCTCGGTACCGTGGCCGAGACCGCCGACGGCTTCTTCCTGGGGAGCATGCCCTACTGCCTCTGGATCCCCCAGGGCGGTCCCAACGGCACCATCATCCTCTCCAGCAAGAAGGACTCCGGCCCCGTGGGCCTGCGGGATCCCGGCTGGTTCCTGGTCAACTATAACCTGGCCGAGGGCCCCTGGGAGAAGCTCCCCATGCTGGTCACCTACGACTCCCGGATGCACCAGGCCGGCTGGAGCATGGGCATGTGTACCGTGGAAAACGGCACGAAGCTCCTCCAGCTTTGCCCCTCCCAGATGGACACCAGAATGCTCCAGATCTCTTATGGCCTGGGGGACATTCTGGAAGACTGAAATCGAAAAAGGAGACATTTCATCATGGATCTTTCCAAGACAGCCTTGGGCCTGGAGCTGGGCTCCACCCGCATCAAGGCCGTACTGATCGACGAAAACCACATCCCCATCGCCTCCGGCGACCACGAGTGGGAGAACCGCCTGGTGGACGGCGTGTGGACCTACTCCATGGAGGACATCCACACCGGCATCCGCCACTGCTACGCCAACCTCAAGAAGGACGTGCGGGAGAAATTCGGCCAGGACCTCACCACCGTGGGGGCCATCGGCGTCTCCGCCATGATGCACGGCTACCTGCCTTTCGATAAGGACATGAACCAACTGGCGGAGTTTCGCACCTGGCGCAACACCATCACCGGCCAGGCGGCGGCGGAGCTTACGAAGCTCTTCGGCTTCAACATCCCCCAGCGCTGGTCCATCGCTCACCTCTATCAGGCCATCTTAAACGGCGAGGAGCACCTGCCGCGCCTGGCGCACCTGACGACTCTGGCCGGCTACATCCACTATGAGCTGACGGGCAAGCACGTCATGGGCATCGGCGAGGCCTCCGGCATGTTCCCCATCGACAGCGCGGAGCTCGACTACGACCAGCGGATGGTGGACCTCTTCGACGCCCTCACCGAGTTCAAGGGCTACGACTGGAAGCTGCGGGACGTGCTGCCCCGCGTCCTCGTGGCCGGCGAGCACGCCGGCGTGCTGACCGAGGCCGGCGCCAAATTCCTGGACCCCGAGGGAACGCTCCAGCCCGGCATCCCCGTCTGCCCGCCGGAGGGCGACGCCGGCACCGGCATGGCCGCCACCAACTCCGTGAAGGTGGGCACCGGCAACGTCTCCGCCGGCACCTCGGATTTCGCCATGGTGGTGGTGGACAAGGCTTTAGGCGTCCACCGGGAGATCGACATGGTCACCACCCCCGCCGGGGCCCCCGTGGCCATGGTCCACTGCAACAACTGCACCAGCGACATCAACGCCTGGGTGGGCCTCTTCGCGGACTTTGCCGAGGCGGCGGGGCTTCAAATCGACCGTGGCGCGCTTTTCACTCTCCTCTTCAAAAAGGCCATGGAGGGCGACCCGGACTGCGGCGGGCTTCTGAGCTTCAACTACTTCTCCGGCGAGGGCGTCACCGACATGGACGAGGGCCGGCCCCTTTTCATGCGCACGCCGGATTCCCACGTGACGCTGGCCAACTTCATGCGCACGCATCTGCTGTCCGCCCTCGCGACCTTGAAGATCGGCCTTGACATCCTCACCGGCGAGGAGCAGGTCAAAATCGACAAGCTCTACGGCCACGGCGGCTTCTTCAAGACCCCCACCGTGGGCCAGACCATGCTCTCCGCCGCCGCCGGCGTGCCGGTGAGCGTCATGGAGACCGCCGGCGAGGGCGGCCCCTACGGCATGGCGCTCCTGGCGGCCTACATGATCCGCAAGGTGGGCACCGAGACGCTGGACGAGTACCTGGAAAATCGCGTTTTCAATACCGCCGGCTCCACCACGCTCATGGCGGAAAAGGCCGATGTGGACGGCTTCAACGCTTTCCTCAAAAAGTACGTCGCCGCTCTGCCGGTGGAAAAAATGGCTGCGGAGGTTTTATAATATGCTGGAAGAACTGAAAGAACTGGTCTGCAAGGCCAATCTGGAGCTGCCCAAGCACGGCCTTGTCACCTTCACCTGGGGCAACGTCTCCGGCATCGACCGGGAGCGGGGCCTTGTGGTCATCAAGCCCTCCGGGGTGGACTACGACGGCATGACCGCCGAGGACATGGTGGTCGTGGACCTCAACGGCAACCGAGTGGAGGGCAAATGGAAGCCCTCGTCGGACACCGCCACCCATGTGGCGCTCTATAAGGCGTTCCCCGCCCTCGGCGGCGTGGTACACACCCACTCCCGCTGGGCCACGTCCTTTGCCCAGGCCGGGCGGGGCATCCCTCCTTTCGGCACTACCCAGGGCGACTACTTCTACGGGGAGATCCCCTGCACCAGGAAGATGACCCCCGCCGAGATCGCCGGCGAGTATGAGCTGGAGACGGGCAACGTCATCATCGAGACGTTCATCAAAAACGACATCGCCCCGGCGGACATCCCGGCGGTGCTGGTCCACTCCCACGGCCCCTTCGCCTGGGGCACGGACCCCATGAACGCCGTCCACAACGCCGTGGTGCTGGAGGAGGTGGCCTTCATGGCTTTCCACGCCATGGCCCTCACCCCCGGCCTGCCCCCCATGCAGCAGGAGCTGCTGGACAAACATTACCTCCGTAAGCACGGCGCCAACGCCTATTACGGCCAGAATTAAGGAGGAGATCGACCACATGACAGACGCTGAAAGAAAGGACCTTCAGATCAAAGCCACAAAGGTCCGCATGGGCGTGGTGGAGAGCACCCACGCCGCCAAGGCGGGACACCCCGGCGGCTCCCTGTCCGCCGCGGACATGTTCACCTACCTCTACTTCAAGGAGCTGCGGGTAGACCCCGCCGATCCCAAGAACCCCGACCGTGACCGCTTCGTCCTCAGTAAGGGCCACACCGCCCCGGGCCTTTACTCGGCCCTGGCCCTCCGGGGCTTCTTCCCCTGGGAGGACCTTAAGACCCTGCGCCAGATCGGCAGCCACCTCCAGGGCCACCCCAACATGAACTACACCCCCGGCGTGGATATGTCCACCGGCTCTTTGGGCCAGGGCGTCAGCTGCGCCGCCGGCATGGCCAAGGCCGCCAAATACCTGGGCAAGGAATGCCGCGTCTATACGCTTCTCGGCGACGGCGAGATCGAGGAGGGCGAGGTCTGGGAGGCCTTCATGTTCGCCGCCAACTATAAGCTGGACAACTTCTGCGCCATCATCGACAAGAACGGCCTCCAGATCGACGGCCCCACCAAGGACGTTATGGACTCCGGCGACATCGCCGCGAAGCTCCGGGCCTTCGGCTTCGAGGTGGTGGAGATCAACGGCCACTGCTTTGACGAGATCGAGGCGGCTTTCCAAAAGGCCAGGGAGACGAAGGGCAAGCCCTTCGGCATCGTGATGCACACCGTCAAGGGCCTGGGCGTCAGCTACATGACCAACAGCGTGGATTGGCACGGCAAGGCGCCTAACGACGCCGAGTACGAGATCGCCATGAACGAGCTTAACGCAAAGCTTAAGGAATTGGAGGCGTAAACAATGGCAGACGTGAAAAAAATGGCGACCCGCGACGCCTACGGCGCGGCCCTGGCCGAGCTGGGCGAGGAAAAATCCGACCTCGTGGTCTTTGAGGCCGACCTGGCCGCCGCCACCAAGACCGGCGTCTTCCGCAAGAAATTCCCCGACCGCCACTTTGAGTGCGGCATCGCCGAGGGCAACATGATGGCCGTGGCCGCCGGCGCGGCGTCCATGGGGCTCGTGCCCTTCGCCAGCTCCTTCGCCATGTTCGCCGCCGGCCGCGCCTTTGAGCAGGTGCGCAACTCCATCGGCTACCCCCACCTCAACGTGAAGATCGGCGCCACCCACGGCGGCATCAGCGTGGGCGAGGACGGCGCGTCCCACCAGTGCTGTGAGGACTTCGCCCTCATGCGCTCCATCCCCGGCATGGTCGTCCTGTGCCCCTCCGACGCGGTGGAGGCCCGTGCCGCCGTCCGCGCCGCCTACGAGCACCAGGGCCCCGTGTACCTCCGCTTCGGCCGCCTCGCCATCCCCGTTTTCCACGACGAGAACGATTTCCACTTCGAGATCGGCAAGGGCGAGACGCTTGCCGAGGGCAATGACGTCGCCATCATCGCCACGGGCCTCATGGTCTACGAGGCGCTGGAGGCCGCCAAGGCCCTGGAGGCCGAGGGCATCCACGCCCGGGTCATCAACCTGTGCACCGTCAAGCCCCTGGACACCGAGCTCGTCCTGAATGCCGCCCGCGAGTGCGGCAAGATCGTCACCGCCGAGGAGCACAGCGTCATCGGCGGCCTCGGCGAGGCCGTCTGCGCCGCCGTGGCCGAGTCCGGCATCCCCTGCAAGGTCAAGCGCGTGGGCGTCAACGACGTGTTCGGTCACTCCGGCCCCGCCGTGCCCCTGCTCAAGGAGTTCGGCCTCTCCGCCGAGAACATCGCCAAAGTGGCGAAGGAGCTTTAAAAATCACATCAAATCAACATAGGAGGAATAACCCATGAAACTCTTCATCGACACCGCCAACGTGGAGGACATCCGCAAGGCCAACGACCTGGGCGTCATCTGCGGCGTCACCACCAACCCCAGCCTCATCGCCAAGGAGGGCCGCGACTTCAACGAGGTCATCCGTGAGATCACCTCCATCGTGGACGGCCCCATCTCCGGCGAGGTCAAGGCCACCACCACCAAGGCCGAGGATATGATCAAAGAAGGCCGCGAGATCGCCGCCATCCACCCCAACATGGTGGTCAAGATTCCCATGACCGCCGAGGGCCTCAAGGCCGTCAAGGTCCTCCATGCCGAGGGCATCAAGACCAACGTCACCCTGGTCTTCACCGCCAACCAGGCCCTCCTGGCCGCCCGCGCCGGCGCCACCTACGTCAGCCCGTTCCTGGGCCGCCTCGACGACATCTCCACCGTCGGCGTGGACCTCATCGAGGACATCGTCACCATCTTCGATAACTACGGCTTCGACACGGAGATCATCTGCGCCTCCGTCCGTAACCCCATCCACGTCACCCAGTGCGCCCTGGCCGGCGCCCACATCGCCACCGTCCCTTACAGCGTCATCGAGCAAATGCTCCACCACCCCCTCACCGACGCCGGCATCGAGAAGTTCAAAAAGGACTACATCGCCGTCTTCGGCGAGTAATCGCCCCCTCAACTCCCCGCCCAAAAGCGGGGAGTTCTTTTCTTCCCCCTCCCGGACAATGCGTATTATACCACAAATTAAGCAGTTTGTCAAGTATTTTTTAGTAAATAAGAAATATTTTAACCTCCCCCGTGGGGGAGGTGCCGAGCGCAGCGAGGCGGAAGGGTCCGTGTGGCGGCGGGAAAAGGTTTGCGGCTTCGCCGCATTCTTATATTCCCCACCCGCCCTAGCCTCCCCCTTGGGGGAGGTGGCGCAAAGCGCCGGAAGGGTCCGCCGCCGCGCCACCACCCCTGCCGCTTCGCGGCTGTCCCCTCCACTGGAGGGGCTAACGTATCGGGAACAGGTGCGTTCATTTTGCCGGCTTCGTTATCCGCCGTAGGGGTCACCGTCCCCGGCGACCCGCCCATCGTCAATCGACCCGTCCCGAACACCGCCGTAGGGGTCGCCCTCCCGGGCGACCCGCCCATCGTCCATTGACCCGTCCCAATCAACGCCGTACGGGCCGCCGCCCACGGCGGCCCTTTCCGACTCGATAACCACCAATTTCCGTTTTATCGAAACCGCCCCCGTCACGCAACGTAGCCGCGGGCGGACACATGGGTCCGCCCCTACGGGGAATATGGAATGTTATCCCATTCAACCAATATTGGAAATCATCGCAACGCGGGTCGCCGAGACGGCGACCCCTACGGCGTTCATCGGGGGCAATCCGAACCCTGCAACGCGGGCCGCCAGGAGTGGCGGCCCCTACGGCGTAATTGGAACGGGTTCGATTTGCCGGAATCGCTCTGTTATCCAACGCTCGCTGCCCCCCTGCCCCCCTCCTACGAGGAGGGGGTACTGAGACGGAGGCGGGCGCGAATTTTCGAAACGTTTCCCATAACTTACCCTGTAGGGGCCGCCACTCTTGGCGGCCCGCACGCAGTAAGTCTCGTTCATCGGAAGCCCCAATTACGTCCCACGGGCTCGAATACCCCGGCCCTGCGGGGCCACACCTTTTTCCGAAAAAGGGGTAGGGGAATAAGGATGCGGCGCTTTGCGCCGCCTTTTTACAAAAATTGCGCCGCAAAGCGGCGCAAAACCTTTTTGCCCCCTTTGGGGCAAAGGGGGCAGGGGGGATTCGAGCCCCCGTCCTTCGTCTCCCGTCCCCGCCGCGCGGACAAATTTAAAGAATGCGCCGCAGGCGCAACCTTTTTCGCCCCCTCCTCGTAGGAGGGGGGCAGGGGGGAAGCGAAGGTGGGATGACAGAGCGGTCCTGACAAACCGCACCGTCCCCCGACAAAGAGCCTCCCCGCCGGGCCATCAAGCCCGCTCTTGAATCTTCTCCCGACCCGTGCTATAATACCGGTAGTCAACCAAAAAAAACCTGACAGGGGATGGGATCAAGATGGACGAGAAGGTTTATGACGGCGCGGGGGCCGGGGTATTTGCCAACCGGGAGCTGAGCTGGCTGCAATTTAACGAGCGCGTGCTGGAGGAGGCGGCGGACGAGGGAAATCCGTTGGGGGAGAGGCTCAACTTCCTCTCCATCTTCCAGTCGAACCTGGACGAGTTCTACATGGTCCGGGTAGGCACGCTGCTGGACACTCTCAAAAAGGGCGTCACCGACGACAAGACGGGCCTCACCTCCGCCCAGCAGATCCGCGCGATTTTGAACCGCACCGGGGAGCTGCTGGAGCGCCGGGACGCCATTTTCCGGGACCTCTTCGTGGCGCTCCACGACTACGGCGTGGAGCTGACGCGCTTTGTGAGCCTCCAGGACAAGGCCCGGGCGTACCTGGAGAAGTACTTCCTCTCCGACGTCCTGCCGGTGCTGTCGCCCCAGGTCATCGGCCGCAAGCAGCCCTTTCCTTTCCTGAAAAACAAGGCCACCTACGCCGTGGCCAAGCTCACCTCCCGCAAGGACGGGGAGGTGAGCTTGGGCGTGGTGCCCTGCGGCGACGGGGGACTCAGGCGTCTCGTGCCCCTGCCGGGGGAGGGGCTTCGGTTCGTGCTGATGGAGGACCTCATCCGCCACTTCCTGCCCAAGGTCTTTGAGCGCTACCGGGTGGAGGGCACGGTCCTCATCCGCCTTGTGCGCAACGCGGACATCGACGTGGACGAGCCCGGCACCGACGCGGATTTCCAGTCCGCCGAGGACTACCGCAAATCCATGGAGAAGCTGGTCCGGTCCCGCACACGCCGGGAGCCGGTGCGCCTGGACTTCAGCGGCCGCCTGGACGACGACATCCGTTCCGTCCTCCGCCGGTATCTGGGCCTTTCCAAGCGCCACATGTTCCAGAGCTCCATCCCCCTGGACCTGAGCTTCGTGGGCTTCCTCCGGGACGTTCTCCGGGACAAGACGGAGCTCTTCTACCCCCGCCGCGTCCCCCAGCCCAGCCCCCAGGTGGACGTCCACAAGCCTATCATCCCCCAGATCCGCGACCACGATATTCTGCTCAGCTACCCCTACGAGTCCATCCGCCCTTTCCAGCACCTCCTCAACGAGGCCGGCCAGGACCCGCAGGTGGTCTCCGTGAAGATGACCCTCTACCGCGTGGCCCACAACAGCAAGATCGTGGAGGCCCTGTGCGACGCCGCCGAGAACGGCAAGGAGGTCACCGTCCTCGTGGAGCTGCGGGCCCGCTTTGACGAGGAGAACAACATCGGCTGGTCCCGCGTGCTGGAGCAGGCGGGCTGTCGGGTCATCTACGGCCTCGACAGGATGAAGGTCCACTCCAAGCTCCTGCTCATTACCCGCCGGAGCCCGGAGGGCATCGAGTACATCACTCAGGTGGGCACCGGCAACTACAACGAGGACACCGTCCGCCTCTACACCGACTACGCCCTCATGACCGCCAGCCCCGCCATCGGCGCCGAGGCCGCCCGGGTCTTCAACTGCCTGAGCATGGGCGAGGTCATCGAGGATACCCACCACCTCCTGGTGGCGCCGGCGTGCCTCCGGACGCGGATCTTCGAGATGATCGACGGCCAGATCGCCGAGGCCCGGGCCGGCCGGGAGGCGTATCTGGGCTTCAAGCTCAACGGCCTCACCGACAAGGGCCTCATCGAAAAGCTGGTGGAGGCCAGCCAGGCAGGCGTGCGGATCGACCTTCTCGTCCGGGGCATCTGCTGCCTCGTCTCCGGCATCCCCGGCGTCACGGACAACATCAGCGTCTACTCCATCGTGGGCCGCTTTTTGGAGCACGCCCGGGTCTACATCATCGGCGCGGGGGAGCGCCGGAGGGTCTACATCTCCTCGGCGGACTTCATGACCCGCAATACCCAGCGCCGCGTGGAGGTGGCCGCCCCCGTCTACGACCCCGCCATCCGCCGGCGCATCACGGACATGTTCTTTACCCAGCTTCAGGACACCGTCAAGCTCCGCCGCCAGACCCCGGACGGCGTGTACCTCCACGTGGAGCCAGAGGGCGAGCCCCTCAACTCCCAGGAGCTCTTCTACGCCCAGGCCTACGAGTCCGCCCAGCGCCCCGCCGCCGAGCCCAAACCCGCCCCGTCCCCCGAACCGGAACCCGTCCCGGCCCCGGAGCCGTCCCCCGCGCCGGTCCCCGCCCCCCCGAAAGCCCCCGCCAAGCTCACCGTCCGCCTTCCCCAACCCCGCAAAAAATCCGTAAGGTCCCTGCTGGCAAGAGTGATGGGGAGAAAAAAATAAACATGGAACAAAGCCCCCGCGAAAGGTCCAACGACCTCGCGGGGGCTTTTGCCGCGTCACGCGGCGGCGGGGAAAAGGTTGCGGCTTCGCCGCATTCTTTATATTCCCCACCCGCCCGCCCCCACCGCCGCAGAAACGGCTTTCGATCTTCGCCGTAGGGGTCGCCGTCCCCGGCGACCCGCCTATCGTCTATTGACCCGCCCCAATCACCGCCGTACGGGCCGCCGCCCACAGCGGCCCGCCCCCCGATAACCGCCATGTACCGTTTTATCGGAACCGTTCCCGTCCCGTAACGTTGGCACGGGCGGACACATGGGTCCGCCCCTACGGGGAATATGGAATGTTATCCCATTCAACCGACATGGAAGGTTATCGGAACGCGGGTCGCCGGGGACGGCGACCCCTACGGCGTCTATCGGGGGCAATCCGAACCCTGCAACGCGGGCGGCCAAGAGAGGCCGCCCCTACGGCATTTATCGGGGGCAATCCGAAACCTGCAACGAGGGCCGCCGTGGGCGGCGGCCCGTACGGCGTAATTTGGGCGGATTCGTTTTATCGGGACCGGTCTGTTATCCCACGTTCGCTTCCCCCCTGCCCCCCTCCTACGAGGAGGGGGCTCCGAGACGGGGACGGGTTCGATTTTCCGGAACCGTTGCGACAACGTACCCTGTAGGGGCCGCCGCTCTTGGCGGCCCGCACGCAGTAAGTTTCGTCTACCGGAAACATCCGTTACGCTCCACGGGCTCGAATACCCCGCCGCTGCGGCGGCACCCCTTTTTCCGAAAAAGGGGTCAGGGGAATAAGGTTGCGGCGCTTTGCGCCGCCTTTAAAAAAATTGCGCCGCAAAGGGGCGCAAAACCTTTTTGCCCCCTTTCCGGGAAAGGGGGGCAGGGGGATTCGAGCCCCCGTCCTTCGTCCCCCGTCCCCGCCGCGCGGGAAAATCAAAGAATGCGGCGAAGCCGCAACCATTTCAAAAGCCCCCTCCTCGTAGGAGGGGGGCAGGGGGGAAGCGAGCGTGGGACGACAGAGCGGTCCCAATGACCCGCACCTGCCAAAGCCCCTCCCTCCGGGAGGGGTGGCCGCGCGCAGCGCCGGCCAGGGTGGGTGCGTCTATATAACACCGGTGGTCATCGAAAGGACGGGCCGCCAAGAGAGGCGGCCCCTACGGGTTTTTACGCCCCCTCAGAACAACCCCCCGTCCCAGGCCCAGTTCTCCACCGGGTGGAAGCTGACGTAGACCTTGTCGCCGGGGATGTCCAGCTCGTCGGAGAGGAGCTGGGTGACGGCGGCGGCCATTTTGGCGCAGTCGGGGCGGGCGGGGGAGCCGAAGGCGCTGACGGAGACGTAGGCGCCCTTTTCAAGCTTCTCTCCGGCAAACCACAGGTCCTTTTTGTCCTCAATGTTCACCATCAGCCACCGCTCCGGCTTGCGGATGCAGCTCACCGCCCTGCCGAACCCGGCCTTGAGGGCCTCCTTCTTCTCGGCCCCCACCGGGACTGTGACCTTCGCTTCAATATAGGGCATCGTCTTTACCTCCTAAAAAAGTCAAATTTGAAGTCCCAGAAGCCTCGCGGCGTTCCCATAGAGCACCGCGTCCAGCTCCTCCTCCGAAAGCCCGGAGGACCGCACCGCCGTCAGGGACTCGCCTATGTCGTTCCACGGGCTGTCGGTGCCGAAGAGTACCCGGTCCGCCCCGTGGGCCCGCACGAAGCGGACAAACCGCTCCCGGCCCAGCGCCTCGTATTCCGGATGGGGCGTGAGCTCGCCCGCCCGGTTGCGCCAGGGGCTCAGGGCGCAGGCGGTGTCCAGATAGACCGGCGCGCCCAGAAACGCCTCCGGCCACTGGCCCAGCCCGCCCATGTGCGCCAAAATCACCGTGGCGCCGGGGGCCGCTTTCAGGAGCCGCTCGAGCCGCGCGGGGCTTGCCAGGTCCTCGCCGGGGAAATTGGGGTCCAACCCCGCGTGGACCAGCACCGCCAGCCCCAGCTCCGCCGCCGCGTTCACGATGCGCGCATACCGCCCGTCGTCCGCCGGCGTGCGCTGGAAGAGGGGATGGAGCTTCACGCCGGGGACATTTTGGGCGGCCAGCTCCCGCAGGATGCCCTCCGGGTCCGGGCAGTCCGGATGGATGCCGCCGAAAGACCGCAAACGCCCGCCCGAGGCGTTGAGCGCGGCGGCCTCGCCGTTGATGTCCGCCGCCTGCCGGGGCTTCGTCACCACCGGCTGGAGGACGGCCATGTCCACTCCGGCGGCGTCCATGGCCTGGAGAAGCCCCGCCTTCGTCCCGTCGGCGTAAGCCCGCATGTCCGCCCCGGCGGACATCCCATCCACAGCCCTCCGGGCGATGGCGTCGGGGAAGGTGTGGGCGTGAAAATCGATGATCATCTCAGAACGCGAAATTCCCGTCCACGAAGACGGGGATCTCCCGCCCGTCGTGGGTGGCTCCTACGATGGACAGGTCCCTGGAGCCCACCATGAAGTCCTCGTGGGTGATGGACTGGTTGAGGCCGGCGGCCTTTCGCTGGTCCTCGGTCATATCCGCGCCGCCCCGGACGTTGGGGTAGCTGGCGCCGAAGGCCAGGTGACAGCTGGCGTTCTCATCGAAGAGCGTGTCGTAAAAGAGCACGTCCATCTTGGAGATGGGGGAGTCGTAGGGCACCAACGCCACCTCGCCCAGGTAGCTCGCGCCCTCGTCCAGCGCGATCTCCGCCTCCAGAAGCTCCCGGTGATGGGGGTCCTCCGCCTCCACGCCCACGATCTTGCCGTCTTGGAAGGTGAAGGCGAAGCGGGGGATGATCACGCCGCCCACGTCAAAGGGCTTGGTGGACACCACACGCCCGTTGACGCCGTCGCGCTTGGGCGCGGTGAAGATCTCCTCCGTGGGCATGTTGGCGTTGAAGGGGACCCCCTTGGCCGACACGGAGTTGCCCCCGTCCCAGTAGTGGTTCTCCGGCAGCTCGATGACAAGGTCGGTGCCCAGGGAGTTTACATAATGCAACGATTTAAAGTTGAACGCGGTGAGCTTGGCCTTGCGCTCGTTGAGGGCCGCGTTGTGGACCCGCCACGCCTCCGCCGGGTCGTTGTCGGCGGTGATGCGCATGGTGGCGCAGATGGCGTCCATGAGCTTCGCCATGGCCTCCTCCTCGGGGACGCCGGGGAACATCTTTTTGGCCCAGTTTGTCTCCGGCAGGGCGGCGATGCACCACTGGACCTTGTCGGCCATCTGCATCTCCCGGTATTCCCGCACCGCCGGCCCGAAGGCGCGGCTTTGCCGGACCATGCGGGTGTGGTCGATGCCGGCCATGCCGTCGGGGTCGGAGCTGTCGATGGACAGGAACGCAGCGCCCTCCCGGGCCAGCGTGTTGAGCATGTCCGCCTTCCAGGGGCGCACCTCGTCGAAGATCTCGTCGGCGGCGTGAAGGACCGTCTCCCGGCTGATGACCTGGTCGCTCCAGCGCATGACCACCTCCCGGACGCCCACGCGGTAGGCCTCCCGCGTCAGCATCCTGGCAAACGCCGCCTTGTCCACGGGGCAGTTGATTACCAGCGTCTGCCCCGGCTGGGCGTTGATGCCGGTGCTGATGAGGAGCTTTGCGTATTTCTCAAGTCTCGGATCCATGGTTCATTTCCTCCCATTCTTCTTCTATCTCGGCAAGGAGCTTCCGCTCCTGCTTCGTGTCCTCAAAAGTGAGCTTTTCGTACATATCCGGCCGCCGGAGGCGCGTGCGGATAATGGACTGCTTGCGCCGCCACCGGGCGATGCGGGCGTGGTCGCCGGAAAGCAGCACCTCTGGCACCCGCCGGCCCCGCCACACCTCCGGGCGGGAGTATTGGGGGTACTCCAGGAGCCCCGCCCAGTGGGACTCGTTTTCAAAGCACTCCGGGTCCGGCAGGACCCCGGGGATGAGCCGGCAAACCGCGTCCGCCACCGCCATGGCGGGGATCTCCCCGCCGGTGAGGACGAAGTCGCCGAGGCTTATTTCCTCGTCCACGCACGCGTCGATGAACCGCTGGTCCACCCCCTCGTAGTGCCCGCAGACGAGGATGAGCTTGTCATACTCCGTGGCCAGCCTCTTGGCGTCGGCCTGGGTAAAGGTCCTCCCGCAGGGGGAGAGGAAGACGGTGTGGACACGCTCCCGGTGGGCCTTACAGAGGTAGGCCCAGCAATCCCGAAGCGGCTGGGCCTGCATCACGCATCCGCGCCCGCCGCCGTAAGGGTAGTCGTCCACCTGACACTGCTTGTTCGTCGTGAAGTCCCGGATCTGGTGGGTTTCGATGCGGATGATGCCCCGGTCCTGGGCGCGGCCTAAGATGGATTCGTTCATCAGGTCCCCCACCGTGTCGGGAAAAAGCGTCATAATGTCGATCCAGTATCTCATCACATGCCCTCGATAAGCCGCACCGTCACGGTCCCGGCCTTTGTGTCCGCGTCCAGCAAAAATTCCTCCACCAGCGGCACGAGAATTTCCCGCTCGCCGTGAATCTCCAGCACCTCCCCGCCGGGGAGGGACAGCACGTCCGTCACCGTCCCCAGCGCCCCGCCGTTCTCGTCTACGGCGCGGCACCCCACGAGGTCGGCCAGCAGATACCCGCCCTCTTTGAGGGGGATGTCCTCCCGGGGCACGTACACCACACGGTTTTTCACCTTTTCGGCCTCGTCGATGGAGTCGATGCCGGCGAGCTTCACGATGGCGAACCCCTTCTGCGCCCGCCCGCGCTCCACCCGCCGCTCCACGCCGTCCACAAAAAGCCGCCGGAAAGAGCACAGCGCTTCCGCCGAATCGGCCCACACCTCGATCTTCACCTCGCCCCGGAGCCCATGGGTATTCACGATCCGCCCCGTCTCAATAAGGTCCATAAAATCACTTCCAAGCCGCGTTTTCCCCTATTGTACCACACCCGCCCCGGTAAATCAATCCCGTCCCCGGATTCGGCCGCGGCGCCTTTGCAGGCCGAGGACATAGTCCGCCGAGACGCCGTAAAACCGGCACAGGGTCACCAGATGCCGTATGGGCAGCTCGTTCGCCCCGCGCTCGTACCGGGCCACCATCGTCTGACTGGTCCCCAGCAGCTCCGCGATCTGCTGCTGCGTCAGGTCCCTGTCCTCCCGCAGCCCCCGAAGCACTACCACGTATCGCTCCACAGTCATCCTCCTCAAAAGATAGTATGACTACAGAGTACCAGAGTAAAGATATTTACTATTGACTTTAGTAAATATCTTTACTATAATAATGCCGTGGCGCTCCTTTGCGACAAAACGGTCGAAGTCAAATGGAAAGAACCGTAATCCAAGGAAAAATGAAAAAAGGGGAGGAACATATCCATGAAAAAATGCTTTATTTTGATCCTTTGCGCGCTGGCGCTGATCGCGGCGCTGGCGGGGTGCGGGCATAAGCATACGTGGCTGGACGCCACGTGCGAGAGCCCCAGGACGTGCTCGGAGTGCGGAGAGACCGAGGGCGAGGCGCTGGGGCATACGTGGCTGGACGCCACGTGCGCGGCGCCGAAGACGTGCTCGGTGTGCGGCGCGACGCAGGGCGAGGCGCTCGCGCATACGTGGGTGGAGGCCACGTGCGCGGCGCCGAAGACGTGCTCGGTGTGCGGCGCGACGGAAGGCGAGGCGCTGGGGCATTTGTGGATTGAGGCCACCTACCAGAGCCCAAAGTGGTGCCTTAATTGCGGGGCGACGGAAGGCGAAAAGCTGGCAGCTTCATCGTGGCTGGAAGAAAATGAGTTGGAAACAGAGCCCTCAAATACTGTTGAGCTCAACATGTGCCAGGTCGATCCCGATACGTACAGTGTTTTCTGCAGTTTATACCTCGGGACGGATTTTGACTATGGTCCTGTGGCAGGAAATTTTATGAAGCTCGTTCCATACACAAAGACCTTTCATTTCTCGGTGACCACCGAGGGCGTTGAGGAGGGGTACAAGCTCATCACGGTGGAGGAGCTGACAGACACCTCGAATATACCGAAATATAATACCGTGTGGGCGTATTCCACCACATGGTTTGACAAGTACACCGGGTACAATTCTTTCCTGGAAAGGGAGGATTGGAGCGGTGAGAGCTCATCTTCAGGCGGCTCCGATTCGGAGATCGACCTTGGGGACCGCGTTATCACGATCCACAGCGAATTTGAAAAGTTGAGTGATAACAAGGCAATATGGAAATTCACGGTTCCCGAGGACTATGACGGGCTGGGAATGACAGTGGTGGACTACTACAGAAATCTTAGTTCCGGCGCCATAGCGCTTCGCGAGCTGCAAAACGGCAGACCCTACCGGGAAAAGTCGCTCTATAAGGGGCCATGGTACAATTATTACTATAATATGATCCACTACTTACTGGCCGAGGATTTTCTCCAGTAAGCGCCGAAAGACATAACACATGATTCTGGGGCTGTGAAATAAGAGCAGTTATCTGCTCCGCCTTTCACAGCCCCCGCATTTTTGTGAGGAATACCCCCGCCGTAGGGGCGGACACAGTTTGTCGGAACCGTTCAGAAACCTTAACGCTCGCTGCCCCCCTGCCCCCCTCCTACGAGGAGGGGGCTCCGAGACGGGGACGATGCGCGAATTTTCGGAACGTTTCCCATAACTTACCTTGTAGGGGCCGCCACTCTTGGCGGCCCGCCTTTCGTCTATTGACCCGCCCCGAACAACGCCGTAGGGGTCGCCGTCCTCGGCGACCCGTCCCTCGTCTATTGACACGTCCCGAACACCGCCGTACGGGCCGCCGCCCACGGCGGCCCTTGCCCCCGATACCCACCATTTCCCGTTTAATCGGACCCGTTCCCGTTCCGCAACGTGGTCACGGGCGGACACATGGGTCCGCCCCTACGGGGGATGTGGAATGTTATCCCATTCAACCGACATGGGAGGTTATCGGAACGCGGGTCGCCGGGGACGGCGACCCCTACGGCGTAAATGGAACGGATTCGATTTACCGGAACCGCTCTGTCATCCAACGTTCGCTTCCCCCCTGCCCCCCTCCTACGAGGAGGGGGCACCGAGACGGGGGCGGGCGCGAATTATCGGAACCGTTTTGACAACGCACCTTGTAGGGGCCGCCACTCCTGGCGGCCCGCACGCAGTAGGTTTCGTTTACCGGAAGCATCCGTTACGCTCCACGGGCTCGAATACCCCGCCGCCGCGGCGGCACCCCTTTTTCCGAAAAAGGGGTCGGGGGAATAAGGTTGCGGCGCTTCGCGCCGCCTTTATAAAAAATTGCGCCGCAAAGCGGCGCAAAACCTTTTTGGTAGGGGCGGGTTCTAAACCCGCCCGTCCCCCGGCCCCGCCGCGCGGGCAAATCAAAACCGCGGCGAAGCCGCAACCTTTTTAAAGCCCCCTCCTCGCAGGGCGGGGCAGGGGGGAAGCGAGCGTGGGTTGACAGGGCGGTATCGAAAAAAACAAGGGCGGGTTCCAAACCCGCCCTTACGTTGTTTTACTAAAAAATACTTGACAAATTGCTTATTTTGTGGTATAATACGCTTAGCTGGAAAACCGGGGGCGCGGGGTCACTCAACGATGTCCACGCTGATGTGCAGTCCCTGCCGTTGCGCGACGGAGCGCATGAGGGCGCGGATCTCCTTGGCGATCTTCCCGTGGCGGCCGATGACCTTGCCCATATCGGCGGGGGCGACCCGCAGCTCAAAGACGGTCTTGTCCCCGTCCTCGCGCTCGGTGACCGTCACGTCGTCGGGCGAATCCACGAGATTTCGCGCGATATAGAGCAGAAGTTCCTTCATGGGCCGTCACCCTCAAAGAACGCCGGCGTTCTTGAGAAGCTTCTTTACCGTATCGGTGGGCTGGGCGCCGTTGCGGATCCACTCCTTGGCTTTGTCGCTGTCCACCGTGACGGTGTTGGGCTCGGTGCGGGGATCGTAGGTGCCCAGCTCCTCGATGAACCGGCCGTCCCGGGGATACCGGGAGTCCGCCACCACGATACGGTAATAGGGAGCCTTCTTGGCGCCCATCCTGCGAAGTCTGATCTTGACCATTGTGTTTACCTCCAAAATGTTGTGAAAAAATTTTTATCTCAAATATCTCAAAGGATAAATGATGGACTTTAAAACATGCCGCGCCGTTTTCCGCCGCCGAGAAATCCCGGCAGACGCCCCTTGGACATCTTGCGCGTCAGGTCCCGCATCATGTCGTACTGCTTCAAAAGCCGGTTAACGTCCACCACCTCGGTGCCGGAGCCGGCGGCGATCCGCTTTTTCCGGGAGGAGTTGATGATGGAGGGGTCGTTTCGCTCGCGCTTCGTCATGGAGAGGATGATGGCCTCGGTGCGGACCATCTGCCGCTCGTCGATCTTCGCCCCGGCCATGGCCTTGCCCAGATTGCCGGGGAGCATCCCGGCGATGTCGCCAAGGCCCCCCATCTCCTTGAGCTGCTGGAGCTGGTCGTAGTAGTCCTGGAGAGTGAAGGCGTTTTTCCGCATCTTCTCCGCCAGCTCCCGGGCCTTTTTCTCGTCAAAGCTCTGCTCGGCTTTCTCGATGAGCGTCAGCATGTCGCCCATGCCCAAAATGCGGCTGGCCATGCGGTCGGGGTGGAAGGGCTCGATGGCGTCCAGCTTCTCGCCGGTGCCGCAGAATTTGATGGGCTTGCCCGTCACCGCCCGGACCGAGAGGGCCGCGCCGCCCCGGGCGTCGCCGTCCAGCTTCGTGAGCATGACGCCGGTGATGCCCAGCGCCCCGTCGAAGGCCGTGGCGGCGTTGACGGCGTCCTGGCCGGTCATGGCGTCCACCACCAGCAAAATTTCGTCGGGCTCCACGGCGCGCTTGATGTTCTTGAGCTCGTCCATCAGCGCCTCGTCAATGTGGAGACGTCCGGCGGTGTCCAAAATCACCAGATCGTTGCCGTTTTTCTTGGCGTGGTCCACGGCGGCCCTGGCGATCTTCACCGGGTCCTCCGTGCCCATCTGGAAGACGGGTATGCCGAGCTGCGCGCCCACCGTCTCCAGCTGCTTGATGGCGGCGGGGCGGTAGATGTCGCAGGCCACGAGAAGCGGCCGGCGGCCGTTCTGCTTGCGGATGAGGGCCGCGAGCTTGGCGCCGTTCGTGGTCTTGCCCGCGCCCTGAAGACCCACCAGCATCACGACGGTGAGGCCCTTGGAGGACACGTTGAGCTTAGCCGTGGTGGTGCCCATGAGCTTTATGAGCTCTTCGTTGACGATCTTGATGACCATCTGGGCCGGGGTGAGGGATTCCAGCACCTCCACGCCCACGCACCGGTCGGAGCAGGTCCGCACGAACTCCCGGACCACCTTGTAGCTCACGTCGGCCTCCAGAAGCGCCAGACGCACCTCGCGCATGGCCTCCTTGATGTCCTCCTCGGAGAGCCGCCCCTTGCCCCGGAGCTTTTTAAAGACGTTGCCCAGTCTGTCGGACAGGGATTCAAAAGCCATAGTCAGTCTCCGTTCAGCCGCCCAAGTCCGGCGAAGAGCTCCTCCGCCAGCGCCCGGGCCTCGCCCTCAGACAGCTCCACGAGCTTTCCGGCTGTTTCCCGGAGAGCCGCCACGGTCTCCCGCCGCTCCCGGAACCGCCGGACGACGCCGGTCTTCTCCTCATACTCGCGCAAAAGCGCCTCGCACCGCACCAGCACGGCCCGCACGCCCTGGGGGGAGATGCCCTTGAGGTCCGCGATCTCCCGGAGGCTCAGGTCGTCGGAGTAGTAGAGCTCAAAATACTCCCGCTGGGTGGCGGTCAGCAGCTCGCCGTAAAAGTCATAGAGGAGCGTCAGCTCGTAGGTCTTGTCTTCCATCGTATCACCTGTAAAGTCACCTATAAAGCGTTTTCGCTTTATAATGCGGGTTTATTATACACACCCCCGTCCCCTTTGTCAAGGAATATTTTTTCCTCTTTGGGCAGATAATAGAGGGAACGGAAGAACCAACCATTTTACCCAAGGAGGAACACGTATGCACGACGCCGATACCGGCCTTTATATGGAAAGCTCCACCCTCGGCAACTTCGCCCGGAACACCGCCGCGGCGCTGGAGCCGGAGGGGACGGTCCGCGCCGAACCCGAGGCCGCCGGGATCTACGCCACGCTTCGCGCCCTGCGCGCCCGCCTCACGCCCCGGACGGAGGGGGGAGAGACAAGCGAGGCGGCGGAGTGGTTTTCGGACAACTGGTACATCGCCGAGCGGGAGGGGAAGGCCGCCGCCCGGGCCCTCCGGGCCGCCGGACGCCTTCCCCGGGCCGCCGGGACGAAGCGCGCCTGCGTCACGCTGGCCGCCGGGGCGCTGGTGCGCTCGGGGCGGGGCGAGGTGACGGGGGAGCGCCTGGAGCTCTTTTTGACCGAGTACCAGAAGACCCGGCCCCTCACGCAGCGGGAGCTGTCCGTCTTCCTCCCCGCCGTCATGGCGGAGGA
This sequence comes from uncultured Oscillospiraceae bacterium, assembly GCA_947632175.1. Lineage (GTDB taxonomy): Bacteria > Bacillota > Clostridia > Oscillospirales > Oscillospiraceae > RUG626. Next base: position 49,398 of record CANROC010000008.1, read on the forward strand.
GTGCGCCTTTCTCGCCGGCATCCCCCAGGAGGGCGCGGACGCGGCCATGCTCATGAAGAACATTTTCACGACCCTCCGGACCTTCTCTACCCAGGACCTCTCGGACATTCTGGAGCGTGTGGACCTGACGGAGGCGGCGCTGAGGACCGACCCCGCCGGCGTCTACCCCCGGATGGACGAGGAGTCCCGCCGGGACTACCGCCGGGAGCTTTCGCGTCTGGCCCACAGGCGGCACATCACGGAGTCCGAGGCCGCGAAGCTGGTGCTGGAGCTTGCCCAAAAGGGCCCGGAGCGCCACGTGGGCTTCTACCTCTTCGAGCGCCCCCTGGGGGAGCCCAAAAGCGCGCGCACCGGCGAGGGGTACATCGCGGCCCTCGCCCTCACGACCCTCTTCTTCGCCCTCCTCACCGGCGTGCTGACGAACGCCTGGTGGGCGGCGCTGTTGGCGCTCCTGCCGGTTTCTGAGCTTGTGAAGGCGTCGCTGGACGCCCTTTTACTCCACCTCGTCAAACCCCGCCGGCTGCCCCGGCTGGAGCTGGAGGGCGGCATCCCCAAGTCCGCCGGGACGCTGTGCGTCATCTCGGCGCTCCTCACCAAGGAGCGGGACGGGGAGAAGTACGCCCGGCTTTTGGAGGAGTACCGCCTTGCCAACCGGGACGCCGGGGCGTACCTCACTTTCGGCATCCTGGCGGACCTTCCCGAGGCCAAGACATGCCGCACCGGGGCGGACGGGCCGGTCCTTTCCAAGGCCAAGGCCGCCGTGGAGGAGCTCAACCGCCGCTATGGCGGCGGCTTTTATCTTTTCTGCCGGGAGCGGGAGCAAAGCGTCTCCGACGGCGTCTACCGGGGCCGGGAGCGCAAGCGCGGGGCCATCGAGGCGCTGACAAAGCTCCTCTCCGGCGAGGAAAGCGAGCTCAAGGTCCTCACCGGCGACCGGGACGCCCTCCGGGGCCTTCCGTTCCTCCTTACCCTGGACGCGGACACGCGCCTGGCGGCGGGGTCGGCCCGGGAGCTGGTGGGCGCGGCCCTGCATCCCCTCAATACCCCGAAAATCGACGAAAGGCTGGGCCGCGTGGTGTCCGGCTACGGCATCCTGGAGCCCCGGGTAGGAGTGGACCTCCGGAGCGCCAACCGCAGCGATTTTGCCCGCCTCTTCGCCGGAGTGGGGGGCGTGGACCCCTACGGCTCGGCGGTGTCCGACCTCTACCAGGACCTCTTTTCCCAGGGCACTTTCATGGGCAAGGGCCTCATCAACGTCCCCGTCTACCGCCGGGTACTGGAGGGCGTCTTCCCGGAGGACGCCGTCCTCTCCCACGACATCCTGGAGGGGGCGTATCTGGGCTGCGGCTTTCTCTCCGATGTGGAGCTCACCGACGGCTGGCCCTACAAGGTCACCAGTTACTTTGCCCGCCAGGAGCGCTGGACCCGGGGCGACTGGCAGAATTTAGGCTGGTGTACCCGCTGGGTCCGGGCCGGGGACGGCTCCCGGCGGCGCAACCCGCTGTCGGCGCTGTCGCGCTTTAAGCTCTTCGACAACCTGCGCCGGAGCATGACGGCCCCGGCGGCGCTCATAAATCTCCTCCTCTGGGCGGCGTTCCCCTCCGCCGGGACAGCCGCCGCCGGAGTGCTGGGGCTGGCCTCTGTACTGGCCGGGGCGATACTTGAGTGGGCGGAGGGGCTTTTGCGCCACGACGGGTCCGCCCGCGCCCGCTACCAGTCCGCCGTCCTGCCGGGACCCGGCGGGACCGTCCTGCGCTCCCTCACCCGCCTCATGCTCCTGCCGGCGGAGGGCTGGAATGAGCTGCGCGCCGCCGCCACGGCGCTGTGGCGGATGTACGTGACGCGCCGGCGCCGCCTTGCCTGGGTCACCTCCGGGGACGCCGAGCGAAAACACGGCAACACGGTCCCCGTCAATTACCGGGAGCTTCTGGCATGCCCCGCCGCGGCGGTTTTTCTGGTCCTCTTCGCCAAGAGCCCCGTCTTCTGGGCGGCGGCGCTGGTGTGGGCCTTCACGCCCCTCTACGCCTGGGCGCTGAGCCGGGAGCTTGCGGGACGCCGCCGGGTACGCCCGGAGGATCGGGCGTATCTCCTGTCCCGCGCCGGGGAGATCTGGAAATTCTTTGCCGACCACCTCACCGCCGGGGACAATTACCTGCCCCCGGACAATGTCCAGCTCTCGCCCCATTTAGGCCCCGCCCACCGCACCAGCCCCACCAACATCGGGCTCGCGCTTCTCTCGTGTCTCGCGGCGGCGGACCTGGGCCTCATCGACGACCGGGAGGCGTCGGAGCGCGTGAAGCGCACCCTCGCAAGCGTGGAAAAGGCGGAAAAATGGCGGGGACACCTCTATAACTGGATGGATACCCGCACTCTCGCCCCGCTGGAGCCCCGTTACGTCTCCGCCGTGGACAGCGGGAACCTCACCGGCGCGCTCATCGTCCTCAAAACGTGGTTCGAGGCCCACAACGATGTCGAAGCCGCCGAAAGGTGCGAAAAACTTGTGGAAAATGTGGACTTCGCGTGCCTTTTCGACAAAAAACGTAAGCTTTTCCACATCGGCTGGGACTTTTTGAAGGACGCCCCCTCGGAGGGCTGGTACGACCTGCTGGCCAGCGAGGCGCGGGAGACCAGCTTCATCGCCGTGGCGCTGGGCCAGGTCCCCCGCCGCCACTGGCGGCGTCTGGGGCGGGCGCGTGTGGCGCTGGACCGCTACTCCGGCATGGCCAGCTGGACGGGGACCATGTTCGAGTACCTGATGCCCAACCTCCTCCTGCCCTGCGAGCCCGCCAGCCTCCTCTATGAGAGCGCCCGCTTTTGCCTCTACGCCCAAAAGCGCGCCCATCCCGGCAAGCCCTGGGGCATCTCGGAGAGCTGCTTCTACGCCTTCGACCCCGGCCTTGCCTACCGCTACAAGGCCCACGGCGTCCAGACTCTCGCCCTCAAGCGGGGCATGGGCGCGGAGACGGTCGTCTCGCCCTACTCGACCTACCTGGCCCTCCCCCTGGACCCCGCCCGCGCCTCGGATAACCTCCGCAGGCTGGGGGCCCTGGGCGCGCTGGGGCCTTACGGCCACATCGAGGCGCTGGACTTCACCCCCATGAGGACCCGGACGGGCAAGCCGGAGGCGGTGCGCACCTATATGGCCCACCACCTGGGCATGAGCTTAGTTGCCATCGCCAACACCCTGTGCGACGACGTGTTCCCCCGGCGCTTTATGGCCGACCGGCGCATGGCGGCCTTCCGGGAGCTTCTGGAGGAGCGCCTGCCCACGGGCCGCCTCACCCTCCGCCAGCCGCCCAGGGACATCCCGGCGGCCCCCGGCCGGCGGGAGGCCCAGGGCGTCAGCCGCGCCTTCACCACTCTCTGCGAATCGGCCCCGGCCTGCCTGCCCCTGGCCGCCGGGGAGTACGCCCTGCTCTTTGCCGAGACGGGGAAGACCCGCTCCCGCTGGCGGGGCCTGGAGCTCACCGCCTTCGATCCGGACCCGGAGGGGGAGGCGGGGATGGAGATCGCCTTGCGCACCCCGGCGGGGACCCTCCCCGTGGCCCCGGCCCGGCCGGGGGCGGCCAAATACGCCTGTGAGCTCACGGACCTCTACGGCCGCCTCCGGGCCAAGGCGTTGGGTTATACCGCCGCCCTCACCGTCACCGTCCCGCCCAGCGGCATGGGCGAGGTGCGTACCCTGGAGATTACCGCCCCGGCGGGGGTCTCCGAGGTGACGGCGGTGGTGTCCTTCGAGCCGCTTTTGCGCCGCCGCGCCGATTACGAGGCCCATCCGGCCTTCAACCGCCTGACGCTGGAGGCGCGCATGGAGGACGGGGCCCTCACCGTCGCCCGCCGTACTCGCGCCGGGGAAATGCCGGCGGCCCTTGCCCTGGCCGCCGACCGGGAGCTCACCGCCGCCACCCACCGGGGCAGGGGAGAGCCCCCGGAGTCCGGGGAGCTGCTGCCCTATTCCCCGGACATGCGCGTGGGCGCGGCCGTGACCGTCCCCCTCCGCCAGGGCCGGGGCCGGGTCACCTTCGCCCTGGCCGCCGGGGGGACGGCGGCGGAGGCGGCCCGCGCCGCCCGCCGGATGGTCCGCGCCCCGGAGCCGGAGCCCCTGAGCCGCCTGGCCGCCGCGGCGCTGATGCTGGGCATGAAGCCCTCCGACACCCGCGCCGCCCTGGACCTCATCACGCCCCTGCTCTTTGGCACCGGCGACCGCCAACGGCCCGACCTGGGCCGGGAGGAGCTGTGGCGCGTGGGCCTCTCCGGCGACCTGCCCATCCTCGGCGCGCGCCTGCCTGACGCCGATGCCATCCCGGCGGCGCTGGACCTTGTGCGCCGCCACGCGCTCTTAGCGGAAAACGGCGTGGAATCAGACCTCCTCCTGGTCCTCACCGACCACGGCGACTACGCCGCCGTCCAGCGCACCGCCGTTACCGACCTTCTCCGCCGCCTTGGCCGGGAATCGACCCTGGACGCCCCCGGCGGGGTGCATCTCGTCTCAGACCCGGCCCCGGCGTTGGAGCTGGCGGAGGTGAAGGTGGACCTCACGGCCCCCTGGAACCCCCCTGAAAGACCCCTCTCGGACCCCCGTCCGAGACCCCTCTATACCCCCTCCGGGACCCCTGCGGCATGCCGCCGAGGGGCCTCCGATGAGGTCCTGACCGCCCTCCAAAACGCCCTTCCGCCGGCGGCGTGGTCCCATATCCTGACAAATCCCGCCTACGGCTTCCTGGCCACCGAGTGCGGCGCGGGGTTCCAGTGGTCCCAAAATTCCCGCCTCTATAAAATTAGCCCCTGGGTCAACGACGCGCGGAAAACCGAGGGCCCCGAAACGCTGAAACTCCTAGGGCCCCAAGGGGAGGAGAGCCTCTTTGCCGACGGCGGCCCCGCCCCCACGCTCATCGAGTACGGCTTCGGCTGGGCCCGCTGGGAGCGGGACCTGGGCCCCGTCAAATCCCACCTCACCGCCTTCGTCCCCTGGGAGGTCAACGCCCGGGTCATGGTGCTGGAGCTTAACGGGGAATTGGAAGATACTACCGTCTCCTACGCCTGTAAGCTCCTTTTGGGGGAGAGCGGGAAAGACACCAAATTTGTGCGCATTTCCTTTGAAAACGGGGCGTTTACCGCCAAAACCACCACCGGAGCGTTCAGAAATTCCCCCTATACCCTCCTGACCTCCGCCCCGGTTCAAAACGCCTCCGCCGGCAATACCCTGGCTTTCACTCTTCCAGCCTCGCCGCGCCTGGTGCTGGTTTCCGGCTGTGACAGGCGCCAAAAGCTGGAAGCTGCCCTCCGGGACGCCGACCGGCTTCTGGGGGAGACGAAGACCCGCTGGAAAACGCTGACCTCCGCCCTGCGGGTGGAGACGCCGGAGCCGAAATTGGACGCCTACCTCAACGGCTGGGCGCTCTACCAGACCCGCGCCGCGCGGCTTCTGGCCCGCACGGGCCTTTACCAGAACGGCGGGGCGGTGGGGTTCCGGGACCAGCTCCAGGACGCCGCCGCCATGACCCTGGTGGACCGGGAGCCGGCGGTCTGGCAGCTGCGGCAGGCCGCCGCCCACCAGTACGCCGAGGGGGACGTGATGCACTGGTGGCATCCCACGCCGGAGGGGGACCGGGGCGTGCGGACCCGGTGCTCCGACGACCTTCTGTGGCTTGTCTGGGCGCTCCACGACTACGTGACGCGCACCGGGGACACGGACATTTTGAGGGCCCGGGAGCCCTACCGCCTCTCCAAGCCCCTGGAGGCGGGGGAGCGGGACCGCTACGAGCGGCCGGAGATCGGCGGCGAGACGGATACGCTCCTTAACCACGCCCTCCGGGCCGCGGCGTGCTTCCTGCGCCGGGGGACCGGGGCCCACGGTCTGGCGCTGATGCTGGGCGGGGATTGGAACGACGGCATGGACCGGGTGGGGGCCGACGGCCGGGGCGAGAGCGTCTGGCTCACCTTCTTCGGCGCCATGGCCCTCCGGGATATGGCGGAGCTTTGCGAAAAGGCAGGAGAGGCCGGGAGAGCCGGGGAGCTGCGCGCCGCCTCCGCCCGGTATCTCCGGGCCGCCGAGGGGGCCTTCGCCGGGGAGTGGTACCTGCGCGGCTTTTACGGAGACGGCGCGCCCCTGGGAGCGCCGGGGGACAATGCGTGTGAGCTCGACAGCGTGGCCCAGAGCTTCGCCTTCTTCGCCGGGGCCGACCGGGTGCGGGTCAAACGGGCCCTCCGGGCCGCCGCCGCGCGGCTTTTCGACCCCGAGAGCGGCACCGCGACCCTCTTCGACCCGCCCTTTGACAAGGGGGAGCGGGACCCGGGGTATATCGCCTCCTACGCCCCCGGTACCCGGGAGAACGGCGGCCAGTATACCCACGCCGCCGTGTGGCTGGCCATGGCGCTTCTGGAGTGCGGCGAGCGGGAGCTGGGCGCGCGCATCCTCGCCGCCCTCTCCCCCTGGGGGCGGGACACGGACACCTACGCCGCCGAGCCCTACGTCCTGGCCGCCGACGTCTACCGCGCCCCAGGCCTTACGGGCCGCGGCGGCTGGAGCTGGTACACCGGCTCCGCCGGCTGGTATTTCCGCGCCGTCACCGAGTCCCTCTTCGGCCTGCGCCTTCGGGACGGCGTCCTCACCGTAAAGCCCAACCTGCCGGATTCCATGCTTCCCGCCAGCCTTACCCTGCGCCTTGAGAGCGGCGAGATCGCCGTCAACTGCTACCCGGAGGGCGTCCTCGTCAACGGCGAGCCCTACCGGGGGGAGGGGATCCGGGTGTTTGGGGAGAAGGAGACGGCGGGAGGGGGGAAAGGGTGAGATGTTCCCGTAAGGGCCGCCGTGGGCGGCCCTTACGGCGTGTCGGGGGCGGGTCAATGATCGATGGGCGGGTCGCCCGGGAGGGCGACCCCTACGGCGGCGCTTATAGCCTCCGGGTCATCGGGGCCGGTGTGTCCTCCCCCGCTCGCTGCCCCCCTGCCCCCCTCCTACGAGGAGGGGGCGAAAAAGGTTTGCGCCTGCGGCGCATTCTCGATTTTATTGCGCCGGAGGCGCAATTAATCCAAACGCGGCGAAGCCGCAACCTTTTTCCCCCGACCCCTTTTTCGGAAAAAGGGGTGGCCCCGCAGGGCCGGGGTATTCGAGCCCGTGGGGCGTAACGGATGTTTCCGGTAAACGAAACTTACTGCGTGCGGGCCGCCAAGAGTGGCGGCCCCTACAAGGTACGTTGTCGCAACGGTTCCGATAAAACGAATCCGCCCCAATATTGCCGTAGGGGCCGCCACTCCTGGCGGCCCGCGTTACAGGGCTCGGATTGTTTTCGATAGACGCCGTAGGGGTCGCCGTCCCCGGCGACCCGCGTTTCGATGACCTCCGGTGTTGGTTGAATGGGATAACATTCCACTTTTTCCGTAGGGGCGGACCCATGTGTCCGCCCGTGGCACGTTGCGGGACGTGGGCGGTTCCGATAAAACGGTACATGGCGGTCAACGAAAAGGGCCGCCGTGGGCGGGGGGGCGGGAAATATAAGAATGCGGCGAAGCCGCAAACCTTTTTTCAGCCGCGACCCTTCCGGCGCTGCGCGCCACCTCCCCCAGGGGGGAGGTTATGAGACGGGTTTAAAAGGGGATTGCATGGGGGTGAAAAATGTGGTATAATAACGGAAATTTACACCAAAGGGGGTGGTCGGGCTGGATGAGGTGATGAGGAGGGAGCTCATGCGGGGCGTGTGGCTTACGGCGGTGCGGGCGGAGAGGTTCAAGACCGGGTGCCTGTCCGTGACGGCGCTGGCCGAGCACGGGAAGCGGACGGCGGCGATGAACGCCGTGCTGCCCTACGTCCTGCGGCGGGGGACCTCGCGGCTTCCGGATATGGAGTCCATCGCCGGGGCGCTGGACGACATGTACGGGGCGCGCATCGAGCCGGCCATCCGCAAGCGGGGGGAAATCGCGGCGCTGGGGTTCTGCGCCGATTTCCCCGACGGGGCGTTTCTGCCGGGGCGGCCCGACACGCTGGGGGCCGTGGCGGCGCTGATGGGGGAGCTGCTGCTCTCGCCGGCCACCAAGGGCGGGCGGCTTCGCGCCGACTATGTGGAGTCCGAGCGCCGCAACCTCCTGGACGACATCGCCGCCGAGATCAACGACAAGCGCTCCTACGCCTCCCTGCGCCTCACCGGGACCATGTTCCGGGGGGAGCGCTACGGCGTGCCGAAGCTGGGGACGGCGGCGGACGCGGAGAGGATCTCCGTGGCCACGCTGACGAAATATTATAAGGAACTCATGGCCTCCGCGCCCATCGAGGTCTTCTACTGCGGCGCGGAACCTACGGAGCGGGTGGCGGCGCTGGTGCGGGAGGCCCTGTCGCCCCTGCCCAGGTCCGCCCAGATCCGGATGCCCGTCACCGAGAACGCCTGGGTCGTGCCCGAGGGGCAGGTCCGGCGGGTCACGGAGACGATGGACGTGACCCAGGGGCGGCTTTGCATGGGCTGGCGGCTTTCCGAGGCCGTCCCGGACCCGGACCGGGCGGTGCTGGCGGTGTTCAACGCCGCCTTCGGCGGGTCCGTGACCTCCAAGCTCTTTACCCACGTGCGGGAGGAGCTGGGGCTTTGCTACTACGCCGAGTCGGTGACGGACCGGTGGAAGGGGGCGCTTTTCGCCTCCGCCGGCATCGACTTTGACATGGCCGGGACGGCGGAGCGTGAGATCGCCGCTCAGCTCGACGCCCTTGCCCGGGGGGAGCTGGAGGACTGGGAGCTGGAGGGCGCCCGCCGGGCCGTGGTGAACGCCGTCACCTCCGTCCTGGACGAGCAGTCGGGGCTGGAGGGGTACTATCTGGACAGGAGCATTGCCGGGACCGGCCTGCGGCCGGAGGAGCTGGCCGCCAGGGCGTCCCTGGTGACGCGGGAGGAGATCGCCGCCGTGGCGGCCTGCGCGCGGCTCAAATGTGTGACGTTCCTGACCGCGGAGGATGAAGATGCTGACGAAACGTGATTATCCCCGCCTGGGCGAGACGGCCTGCGTGGGGGAGCTGGAAAACGGCCTGCGCCTTACAGTGGCGCCGAAGCCGGGGTACCGAAAGTCCCTGGCGTTTTTGGCGGTGAACTACGGCGGCGCGGACAGGTTCTATGAAAAGGACGGGGAGAGGCTCGAAAGCCCCGCCGGGGCGGCGCATTTTCTGGAGCACAAGACCTTTGAGCTGGAGGACGGGCAGGACGCCATGTCTTTGCTTGCCCAGCGGGGGGCCAACGCCAACGCCTTTACCTCCCCGGACATGACGGCCTTCCACTTCGACTGCGCCGACGGGCTGGAGGACAGCCTGCGGCTGCTGCTGCGCTTCGTTTCCGCGCCCTCCTTTACCCCGGAGAGCGTGGAGCGGGAGAAGCCCATCATCACACAGGAGATCCGCATGAGCGAGGACGACCCGGAGGACGTGATGTACTACGGGCTCCTCAGGGCCCTCTACGAGTACGCGCCCCTCCGGGAGAACGTGGCGGGGGATATCGACAGCGTGGAGGCCATGGACGCGGAGACCTTATACCGCCTCCACCGGGATTTTTACGTCCCGGCCAACATGGCGCTGGTGGTGACGGGACGGGCGGACCCGGCTGAAATCGAGGACATCTGTCTGGAGTCCCTGCCCCCAAGCTCCCGCCCCCGGCCCGTGGCGGTGAGCCCCGGACAGGAGAAGCCGGGACCCGTCTCGGTGAGAACCAAGCGGGCCATGGACGTGGGCGCGCCCATGTTCCTGGCCGGGGCCAAGGCGAAGAGCGGCCTTCTGGGCCGGGAGAGCGTGAAGTTCGAGCTCACCGCCACTCTGGCGCTCAGCGCCGTGCTGGGCACGTCCTCGCCGCTCTACCGGCGGCTTTACGACGAGGGGCTCATCAACGAGACCTTCGGATGCGCCTTTGAGAACGTGGCCGGCGTGTCGCACCTGAGCTTCGGCGGGGAGACGAGGGACCCGCGGCTTGTGTGCCTGCGGGTGCTGGAGGAGGCCGCGGCTTTGGCGGCCAGGGGCCTGGACGAGGCGTTTTTTGAGCGTCAGAAGAAGACCGCCTACGGCGGGGCCATCCGGTCGCTGGGGTCCCTGGAGAACATCGCCTACAACCTGGCCGCCGGGACCTTCGCGGGGTACGACTACTTTGAGACGCTGGGGGTGCTGGATACCGTCACGGCGGAGGACTGCCGGGGGTTCCTGGCCGCCTATCTGACGGCGCAAAGCTGCGCCATTTCCGAAATTTTGACAAAGGAGCGATGATCTATGCCGAAAAGCTTACCGGGCGCGTCTATCTCTTTCCCCATGCTGGGGGGCTTTACCATCAACCCGCCGTCGTCCTTCTCCCTGGGGCCGTTGACCATCCACTGGTACGGTGTCATCATCGCCACGGGCTTTCTGCTGGCGGTGCTCTACTGCGCCAAAAGGGCCCCGGAGTTCGGCATGACGGCGGACGACGTCTTCAACGTGATCCTCCTGGGCGTGCCTCTGGCCATCGTCTGCGCCAGGGTCTACTACGTGGCCTTCGAGTGGGATTCCTACAAGGACGATCTGCTCTCCATCCTCTACATCTGGCAGGGGGGCCTGGGGATGTACGGCGTCATCTTCGGCGCGGTGCTGGCGACGGTCCTCTACTGCGCCAAGAAGAAGCTGAACCTCCTGGCGTTTCTGGACATGGTCTGCTTCGGCTTCCTCATCGGCCAGTTCGTGGGCCGGTGGGGGAACTTCATGAACCGGGAGGCTTTCGGCTACGAGACGGACGTCTTCTGCCGGATGGTGCTCACCACGCCGTCGGGGGTGCAGTACGCCGTCCATCCCACGTTCCTCTACGAGTCGCTGTGGAACTTCACGGGGTTCATCCTCATGCACCTGTGGTCCAAAAAGCACCGGACCTTCGACGGGGAGATGATCCTCACCTACTTTGCCTGGTACGGCTGCGGGCGGATGTTCATCGAGGGACTGCGGACCGACAGCCTGATGATCGGGAATACCGGCATCCGCGTGTCCCAGCTGGTTTCCTTTATTCTTCTGCTTGCATCCCTGAGCATAATCCTGTATAATAAGCTCAAGAGGCATCCGGACCCGGCTGATATGTTCGTCAACCGCCGCCGCGCCGCCATGGCCGGGGCCGTGGAGATCGTGGGGACCGGGGACGGGGACGCCGGGGAGCCGGAAGCCCCTGATGTACCGGAAGAGTCCGGGGAGCCGGAAGAGCCTGAGGCGGAGGAAAAGGACCCCGGGGACCGGCGCGGAGGTGAGGGCCGTGAATGACGAGGAGCTGGAGGAGGCCCTGGAGCCCCTGCGCAAGCTTTTGGGCGGGCGGGGCACCGCCGCCTTTGAGCGGGAGATCGAATTTGAAACGAAAAATCATCATCAAACGGAGGTAAAGCTCATGGCAAGCATCGACTTTGAGGACGTGAAGAAGAAGATCGTGGAGACGGCGGACACCGTTGTGGAGAAGACCACCACCTTCGTCAAGAACGTGGCGGGCAAGTCCTCCGACGCGGCGAAGAGCGTGGCCGGGAAGGCCTCCGGCGCCGCCAAGAAGGCCAAGCTCAACGCCCAGATCGCCGCCGAGCGGGAGGGGATGAAGAAGAGGTACATAGAGCTGGGTAAGCTGTACTTCGAGAAGTATTCCTCCAACCCCGACCCGGATCTGGAGGAGCCCATGACCGCCATCCGCGAGGCGCTGGACCGGGTCGCCGCCCGCCAGGCGGAGATCGACGCCCTCCGGGAGACCCCGGAGCCCGAGGAGGAGCCCGAGACCGCCGAAAAACCCGCCGCCGAGGAGCCCGACCACATCGTGGACGAGGTGGAGGACACCGTCGAGGCCGCCGCCGACCAGGCCGCCGACATGGCCGAGGAGGCCGCCGAGGAGGCCAGGAAGACCTACGAGAACGTGGTGGAGAGCGTCGATAAGGAGCTGTAAACGTTTTCAAAAGGGAATACGAGTCCCCGCGTGAGCTGAGGCTTGCGCGGGGATTTTTTGCGCCGCGCTCCTCTCTTTCTCTCTTTCCCCTGAAAAGGCCACGGGTTTTCCAACGGGTAAAATTCCTGTGAAAAATTCCATTTTTGACTTGAAAACGGGCAGGGAAAGTTATAGAATAGATTCCGGACTTTTTGGGGGGATGGGTACGGTCAACATTGTGCTTGTGGAGCCGGAGATCCCGCAAAACTGCGGGAACATCGCCAGGACCTGCGCCGCCACGGGGAGCAGGCTCCATCTGGTGCGGCCGCTGGGGTTCGATATCTCCGACAGGGCCGTGAAGCGGGCGGGGCTGGACTACTGGCATCTGGTGGACATCACCGTCTACGAAAACCTTACGGAGTTCCTCCAAAAGCACGGGTCGGAGGACCTGTGGCTGGCCACCACCAAGGCCCCGCGGCGGTATACCGAGGCCGCGTTCCGGGACGGGTGCTGGCTGGTGTTCGGCAAGGAGACGGCGGGGCTTCCGGAGCCGTTCCGGGAGGCGTACCGGGACAAGTGTATCCGTCTTCCCATGATCAGCGAGGCGCGGAGCCTCAATCTTTCCAACTCCGTGGCGGTCCTGTGCTACGAGGCCCTGCGGCAGCTGGGGTTCCCGGGCCTTTTGGGCGCCGGGTCCATGGCGCGTTGAAACTCCCTTTGAAAAGGGTTTCTCTAAAAAACTTTGGATAGGAGAAGAAGCATGAACTACAACAAGAAATCTGTCCGTGACATCGACCTTCAGGGCAAGAAGGTCCTTCTGCGCTGTGACTTCAACGTCCCCCTCAAGGGCGGCGAGATCACCAGCGACAAGCGCATCGTGGCGGCTCTGCCCACCATCCGGTACCTGCTGGACCAGGGCTGCGCCGTCATCGCCTGCTCCCATCTGGGCAAGCCCGAGCCCAGCTTCGACAAGTGGTCCAAGAAGCAGGCCGAGAAGGGCAAGGCCCCCGAGGAGCTCACCGAGGCCAAGTGGCAAAAGTCCCTGGACGCCCTGAAGATGGAGCCCGTGGCGGCCCGCCTTTCCGAGCTTCTTGGCAAGCCCGTGATCCTCGCCGGCGACGTGGTCGGCCCGGACGCCCAGGCCAAGGCCGCCGCCCTGAAGGGCGGGGAGATCATGCTTCTCCAGAATACCCGTTTTGAAAAGGGCGAGACGAAGAACGACCCCGAGTTCACCAAGAAGCTGGCGGCTCTCGCCGGCGACAACGGCGTCTATGTCTCCGACGCCTTCGGCGCCGTCCATCGCGCCCACGCCTCCACCGCCGGTGTGGCCGCCTATCTGCCCGCCGTCTCCGGCTTCCTCATCGAGAAGGAGCTGGGCATCATGGGCAAGGCCCTGGCCGATCCCGACCGTCCCTTCGTGGCTATTTTGGGCGGCGCCAAGGTCACCGACAAGCTCAACGTCATTAACAACCTCCTGGAGAAGGTGGACACACTCATCATCGGCGGCGGCATGGCCTACACCTTCCTGGCCGCCAAGGGCTATTCCATCGGCACCTCGCTTCTCGACGGCGACAAGCTCGATTACTGCAAGGACATGATGGCCAAGGCCGAGGAAAAGGGCGTCAAGCTCCTCCTGCCCGTGGACACCGTGGTGGCCGCCGCTTTCCCGAATCCCATCGACGGGCCTGTGGACGTGAAGACCGTCCCCTCCGACGCCATTCCCGCCGACATGATGGGCCTCGATATCGGCGAGGAGACCCGCAAGCTCTTTGCCGCCGCCGTCATGGAGGCCAAGACCGTTGTCTGGAACGGCCCCATGGGCGTCTTTGAGAATCCCACTCTGGCCGCCGGCACCATCGCCGTGGCCAAGGCCCTGGCGGAGAGCGACTGCGTCTCCATCGTGGGCGGCGGAGACAGCGCGGCGGCCTGCGAGCAGCTTGGCTTTGCCGACAAGATCACCCACATCTCCACCGGCGGCGGCGCGTCCCTCGAGTTCCTGGAGGGCAAGGAGCTGCCGGGCGTTGCGTGCCTTTTAGACAGGTAAGGGGTGCGGTCCGATGAACAGGAAATACCGCACCACCGTCATCGCGGGCAACTGGAAAATGAACAAGACCCCCTCCGAGGTGAAGGGGTACGCCGAGGAGCTCAGATCCATCCTGGGAAGCCGCGTCAAGTGGTGCGACATCGTCGTCTGCGCGCCCTTTGTGGACCTGCCCATGGCCGTCCGGTCCTTCCGGGACCTTAAGGTGGGCGTGGGCGCCCAGAACGTAAGCCAATTCCCCTCCGGCGCGTACACCGGCGAGGTGTCCGTGGGGATGCTCAAGGACACCGGCGTCAAGTACGTCATCATCGGCCACTCCGAGCGCCGGCAGTATTTCGCCGAGACGGACGAGTCCGTCAACGCCAAGGTCCTGGCCGCTCTGGAGGCGGGGCTCCAGCCCATCGTCTGCGTGGGCGAGAGCCTGGACCAGCGCGACCGCGGCCTGACGCTGGACTTCGTGTCCTGCCAGGTCAAGGCGGCCCTGTGCGGCGTGGCGCCGGAGAAGGTGCGGAAGGTCATCTTCGCCTATGAGCCCATCTGGGCCATCGGCACCGGCCGCACCGCCACCAGCGAGCAGGCCGAGGAGGTCTGCCGCCACATCCGGACCATCGTCCGGGGCCTCTACGGCGCCAGGGCGGCCCGGGCCATCTCCGTCCTCTACGGCGGGTCCATGAACGACCAGAACGCTTACGAGCTCCTGGCCCAGCCGGACATCGACGGCGGCCTCATCGGCGGCGCCAGCCTGGTCCCCAGCAAGTTCGCGGCCATCGTGAACGCGGCGAATCAAGAATAACATAAGCTCCCCGGGCCGCCGGACAGAGCGGAAACGAAACAGGGACGGTTTTTGTGACAAAAGAACCGTCCCTTTGGTCATAGTTCCTTTTTTAAAGGGAAAAATTGGCTTGTATTCCTTGACAACCTTACGTTTTTTAGTATAATAAATTAAAACTGTTCCGTAACAAATATTTAGGCGAAATGCACCGTCTGTTCCATAACCCCGTTGGTGCCTTTCGTAGAAAGGTGGATTATAATGGAAAAATCTTGCGTTCATTATTTTATCTCTTTTTTGCTCGCATTTGCCATTTGCCCATCTGTTGGAGTCCCGGCTCTTGCAACTGAGAACAAAACAACTGCGCCGTGTAATGTTGATGCTGAAAACGATACATTTGGCGAAACAAAAAGCATATATGAACTGTTTTTTGAATATGAATACAATGCTAACCAGGTGTTCCGATACGACTCCCCCACAATTCCAGTGGACTTTTATATAAAAGGATTAAGAAAAGGCCAAACTTGCTCTTTGTCTGTGAGCAGTTCACTTGATATAAAATCTACCTTACTCAGAAATGCTAATATTTATAGTTCTTCGAATAACCACGTAGAGCTTGACATTACTTTTTCTGATGATGACGCTTCAACGATGAATCGAAGTACACCCGACATATCTATTAATTATATTGCTATTACCGCGGACAGCGAATTAGAAGATACAATCCCTTGTACGCTTACTATGTATGTTCTTAATTCCCCATATGGCGTATTCGTTAGTTATGTAGATGAAGAACAAGTAAGGGAATATTATTACCAATGGATGTATGAAAATAGCATTATTGAAGAAGCCGAATATGATGCCTTTCTCGATACTAGGGGTTTAACTACCACGATAGATGAGCAAACATATAAGGATGCACTTAGTAATTTGGGAAAAGCCAGAAGCGTTCAAGCGACTGAAGTTTATTTGATTTATACGATTACCGCAAGTGGTAACATGCTTACGGTGTCAGGGGAAATGAATTGGACAGACATCTATGGAGCAGCTCACCCTCTCAAAAACGTTTTGGTTGAAATTGTTGATGAGGATGTTGCCGTAGATGACGTGGTTGCCACCACAACAACAAATGCAAGTGGCAAGTTTTCTGCAACATTTGCGAATCAAACAGGCGCCGCAGAGAATGGCGGCTGCGATATTTTCGTTCGCGCCTATGCAAAATCAAGCAATGTTACTGTAGAGACCACTTTATTAGGAAAGACCTACGCTCTGGAAACACCTGTAACGCAAGATGTAACAGCCAGCGTGGGTACAATATATCAACTCTTACCCCCATGTGATACCGCGAATGCTTTTCAGATCCATCAGGCAGCTAACGTGGGTGCTCAGTATGTAAGGGACTTATCTGGAACCGCGCCAGCTAACTGTGATTTCAACTACCCCTATTCAGATAGTAAATCAAGTAAATATAATGGTTTTGGCGTTGAGGTTACATCGTCTGCATATTATTCTTGGGATGTAATCCTTCATGAATATGGTCATTTTATTCAGGATATTTACAATATGGGAGATAATCCGGGAGGTACTCATTATATTAATTCGAACATGATTGATTTCTATAGCACTGACGAAGACCACTCATACAAATTATCAAAAGCCAAGGACCATGGTTGTCGAATTGCTTGGGCAGAAGGCTGGGCTACTTATTTTGGAGTTGCGGCCCAAGTACATCAAGATGTAGCAAGCATGGGCGTTCCTTATGCGGGAGATGCATCGTACGACGACGTGTATAAGAATATACACTACGATAGTGAAGCCAGTTCAGGGTGCGGCGAAGGTAATGAACTGGCGGTCACTTGTGTTCTGTGGGACCTGATGGATTCCTCCAGCACAACAGGAGCAAAATCTGAAGCATATGATAACGTGTCCCTCGGGCACGCAACCGTATGGAATTATACTGTTGATTCCAGTGCAAAAACCTTTTCCGATTTCATGGAGTATGTGTATTCACAAGTGTCTTCTTCAAATTATCGGAATATCGGGAGTATACTTGGCAAACAGAAAATTACACCTGACACACTCAAAACAAACGGTTCTACTTCAACAAACTATAGTATATCCAGCGATGCTCCCCCCACGTTTGGTTGGACCGCGACAATAGGCAGTACGCAGTGCGCAGACAGATATATGGTTCAGATATATGATTTATCCATGAACCTGATAACATCCAGTTTGGTTTCTACCAGTGTACAATCTCTTACTATATCCAAAGGGGATTGGGAAAAAATCAAAGCGAATTATAGCAACGGATTCTATTGGTGCATACAAGTCACGCCTTCGTCAGAACCCGCTACGGGACCGTATTATTCGCAGATTATTAGGTGTTATCTCAGCGATATCCTCTAAGGGAGGGGCTTTTCATGAGCTGCTTGAAGAAACATATCGCATTGATTGGCGCGCTTGTCTTCGCTTTGCTATTCTCAGCTTGTGCGGAAGGTCGGAGCGTCGACAGCGAACTATCGGCAGTTTCAATCGATGAGCCCTCGGTGGCCTTGTGGGTGGCGTTGAAAGCGGAGGAAAACACGGTTGCGGACAGCGCTTACACCGTCCAGGTCTCTTTCGGTGCCGGTGGGGGGTATTCTCGTTATGTTGTGACAGTAACCTCTGAGGTTGAGGATTTTGCGATCACGAAGACTTGTCCCGATGAGTATAATGTGAATGGAGTCGAGTATAATTCCGAAGACTTTTACGTCCTTCCCACACATCCCGTGACATTTGAAAAGCTGCCGCAGAAATTTACCGTATCACTACTGCCAATATACGGTAACGGAATCTATTCGGGCCAGGTTGAAATTGCTGTGCGCGGATATACCCCTGACGGTTCATATGGCACAGCAAAGGTTTATTTATATTACTACGGCTATGATAAACTGGTTTGCTTCAGCTCAAAATCGGTGGAAAAAGCCAAAAGCCTTTATTTAAAGCAGTCGAGCGTATATAGATGATGAAAGTTCGTTTGTAGCGTCGACAACCAAAATAACTAAATATCATCACGGGGACGGCTCTTTTGTATCATTGAGTGCAATTCATATAACTTGATCCAACCTCCTACCGGCGTTATGGGCGCTGGACGGGGAACTCTCGGGTGTCGATTCGCACGCCGGGGGTCTCTGCGGACGTAACAGAAGGACGGTTCTTAATTCGCGCCTTGGCTTCGCTCAGGCGGGGCTCCAGCCCATCGTCTGCGTGGGCGAGAGCCTGGACCAGCGCGACCGCGGTCTGACGCTGGACTTCGTGTCCTGCCAGGTCAAGGCGGCCCTGTGCGGCGTGGCGCCGGAGAAGGTGCGGAAGGTCATCTTCGCCTATGAGCCCATCTGGGCCATCGGCACCGGCCGCACCGCCACCAGCGAGCAGGCCGAGGAGGTCTGCCGCCACATCCGGACCATCGTCCGGGGCCTCTACGGCGCCAGGGCGGCCCGGGCCATCTCCGTCCTCTACGGCGGGTCCATGAACGACCAGAACGCTTACGAGCTCCTGGCCCAGCCGGACATCGACGGCGGCCTCATCGGCGGCGCCAGCCTGGTCCCCAGCAAGTTCGCGGCCATCGTGAACGCGGCGAATCAAGAATAAGCGCTGGTTTGGAAGGCCGCTTTGCGGCCTTCCAATGCCAAGGGGATACGTGCGGAAGACCTCCGGGAAAAGCCTGCGGGCTTTTGCCCGGAGGTCTTCCTGCTGTTTTGCTCCGCGCACGGCCTCGTCGTCGCTGATGCCGCTTTGCCTCGGGCTCCCTCCGGTCGCCCATCTCGGCCTAAGAGCCGCCGCTGCGCGGCGGTTGGCCTCGAAACACGCCTGCGGGCGTAGTCGGGCGCTGGCATCGCTCCTCCTCCCCCCAGCGGGCTTCGCCCGCCGGGGACCCCGGGCCGCACACTCCGCAAAAAATGGCTCGATGGGGGGTTGGGCCGCTTTCTTCTGATATGCGTATTATACCACAAAATGAGTAAATTGTCAAGTATTATTTTAGTATTTTGAAGTATTTTTTTATAGGGGCGGGTTCCAAACCCGCCCGCGTTTTTCGGCGCCGTTCTGTCCTCCCCCGCTCGCTTCCCCCCTGCCCCCCTCCTACGAGGAGGGGGCTTTTTAAAAGGTTTGCGGCTTCGCCGCATTCTTTGATTTTGCCCGCGCGGCGGGGACGGGGGACGAAGGACGGGGGACGGGCGGGTTTGGAACCCGCCCCTACAGTTTTTGGGATATGTTTCCATTCATGCCGTACGGGCCGCTGCCCACGGCGGCCTACGTTGCGGGGTTCGGATTACTTTTGACAAACGCCGTAGGGGCCGCCACTCCTGGCGGCCCGCGTTGCGATAACATCCAATGTCGGTTGAATGGGATAACCTTCCAAATCCCCCGTAGGGGCGGACCCATGTGTCCGCCCGTGGCACGTGGCGTGAACGGGGACGGGTCCGATAAAACGGGAAATAGCGGTTATCGGGAGGAAAGGGCCGCCGTGGGCGGCGGCCCGTACGGCGGTGGTCGAGACGTGTCAATAGACGAAAGGCGGGTCGCCGAGACGGGGACCCCTACGGCGGATAAGGCAAGCCGGTAAAATAGACGCCCCCACCCTGCCCATCGCTTCGCTCGGGCACCCCTCCCGGAGGGAGGGGCAAAAAAGGTGCGTTATCGGAACTGGTTCAAAAAATCGCGCCCGCCCCCCGTCTCAGTGCCCCCTCCTCGTAGGAGGGGGGCAGGGGGGGAAGCGAGCGTTGGATAATAGAGTAGTTCCGGCAAATCGAACCCGTTCCATTCACGCCGTACGGGCCGCTGCCCACAGCGGCCCCCGTTGCAGGTTTCGGATTGCCTCTCGTTAAACGCCGTAGGGGCCGCCACTCCTGGCGGCCCGCGTTGCAGGTTTCGGATTTATTTCGATAAACGCCGTAGGGGTCGCCGTCCCCGGCGACCCCTACGGCGGATATCGCAGGCCGGTGGCGCGGCGGCGGCGGGGGCGAGTGGGGGATATAAAAAATGCGGCGAAGCCGCAAACCTTTTTCCCGCCGCCGCACGGGGAACCCTTCCGGCGCTTCGCGCGCCTGCCCCATGCCGGTGGGGCCGGGGCAGGCGGGAAATTAAACATGCGGCGTCAGGCGCAGGCCTTTTCCCGACCGCTTTTGGGTTGAAATGGGGGCGCGGGTGTGGTAGAATGGGGGAAAAAGCTTGGAGAGGGGGGACGTTATGACCGCCGTTGTGACGGATGTACACTACCGCATGGCCCTGGCGGTCATACGGGACCTGGGGGAGCGGGGCGTGCGGGTCGTTTGCTGTGAGCGGGAAGAGCAGGGCGCGGCGGTGGGGTTTGCCTCCCGGTACTGCGCCGAGGCACGGGCCCTCCCGGCGGAGGGGTATGCCGACGCGCTCTATGACCTGTGCCGGGAGCTTTTTGAGGCCGAGGGGGACAAGCCCGCCCTCCTGCCGGTGGGCGCGGGTACGCTGGCCGCGCTGACGAAGCCTGAGAACGCCCGGCGGTTTGAAAGTGTGGCGGGGACGCTGCTGCCGGATAAGGCGGCCCTGGATATGCTCAACGACAAGGAGGCCGTGGCGGGGCTGGCCCGGGAGCTTCAGATCCCCGTGCCGGAGGCCTACACGCCGGAGACGGCGGAGTTTCCCTGCGTGGTGAAGCCCCGGTGCGGGGAGAAATTCGGCATCACGGCCTCGGAGCGCTACCGCATCTGCCGGGACCCGGCGGAGCTGGCGGCGGCGCGGGAGCGGTTTACGGCGCTGACCGGCGAGGAGCCCCTCTGCCAGCAATTCCTCCCCGGCGACGGGCTGGGGTGCTCGGTCCTCGCCGAGGACGGGCAGGTCCGGCGGAGCATCTGCCACCGGCGCGTCCGGGAGTACCCCGTCTCCGGCGGGCCCTCCAGCTGCTGTGAGGCCGTGGAGGACGGTGAGCTCACCGCCTACGCCGCCGCCCTGGCGGAGCGGACCGGGTTTTCGGGGCTTTTTATGGCGGAATTTAAGCGGGACGGCGAGGGCCGGCCCCGGCTTTTGGAGGTCAACCCCCGCGTCTGGGGCACGTACCCCCTGACGCGGGCGGCCAAGGCCGGGTTCAGCTGGGAGTGGTTCCGGCTCGCCTGGAACCGTGGCAGCCCGGACAAGGCCCTCCCGGAGGAGGCCGCCGGGGCTAAAAACGGCAAGCGCATGGCCTTCGCCGCCTCGGACCTCATGGCGGCGGCGGGCTATTGGAAGCTTGGACAGAAAAAACGCGCCCTGGGGGCCGTGGGGGCCTTCTTCGACCCGCAGACAGCCGACGGCGTGTGGGAGTGGCGGGATATGAAGCCCGCCCTGCGGTATTATGGGTCGCTTTTGAAGAGGGGAGGGCGGTAGATGGAGCTGAAGGTCGATCTCCACGTCCACTCGGAGGCCTCCCCGGACGGGCGCTCGGGGCTTGACGCCCTGGCTCAGGCCGCGAAAAAGCGGGGGCTGGACGCCCTCGCCATTTGCGACCACAACGCCTTTACCCTCAGCTCGCCGGAGGAGCGGGCGGGCGTCCTGCTGCTGCCGGGGTGCGAGGTATCCACCGCGGCGGGGCACGTGCTGGCCCTTTTCTGCCGGGAGCCTTTCCCGTGCCCCAAAGCCCTGCCCACGCTGGAGGAGGCCGTCAGGACCATCCGGGAGCGCGGGGGGCTGGCGGTGGTCGCCCACCCTTTCGCCCGGGCGGACCGGGACCTGGAGGGCGCGGCGGAGGCCCTGGACGGGGCCGAGTGCGCCAACGCCAGGGCGTATTTCCACAACGGGAACGCCAACGCCATGGCGGAGGACTTCGCCCGCCGCCACGGGCTTTTCATGACCGGCGGCAGCGACGCCCACGAGGCCGGCGAGGTCGGGAACTGCTACACGGTCCTGGAGTGCGCCGCGCCCACGCCGGAGGCGCTGGAGGAGGCCCTGCGGGCCGGCCGGTGCCGGCCTGTGTTCGTCCGGAACACCTCCCGTACCCGCAAGGGACTTTCCCAATTTACCCTCCGGCGGCGGCTGGGCGGGGTCAAAAACATCTGCGTCGGCGCGGCCTACGTGGCCTACTGCGCCGGCAGGGACATACTTCATTTGTAAGGAGAGATCGCCATGTCTATTGTCACGAAAGGCATCGGGCTTGCCAAAAAGGTGAAGCACCGGTTTGACGCCCAGATCAAGGCCCGGACGCCGGTGTACGTCTCGCCGGTGCGGCGCATCGAGCGGGTAAAGACGGATAAGCGCGTGGTGGCCATGACCTTTGACGACGGCCCCAGCCGGATGCCGCCCAACCCCGCCGGGGAGCACCGAAAGGGCCTCACCATGGACCTGGCGGACACGCTGGAGAGCTTCGGCGCCCGGGGGACCTTCGACGTGGTGGGCTCCACCGCCGGCAATTACCCCGACGAGGCCGGCAAGGAGGGCTCCGCGGCCTGGGGCGGGAAGAAATACGACCACTACCCGGACTTCGGCCACGACGGCGAGGGCGGCGCACAGGTCTGTAAAGAAGAAATCGACCGCCTCATCGCCGGCGGGCATGAGATCACCAGCCACACCTACGCCCACGTGCTCTACGGGCCCAAGAACGTGGTCTACGCAAGCCGCACGTACCTGGGGGACATCGACAGGGCCGTGGCGGACCTCCAAAAGCTCCACGACCTTTTAAAGGAGCGGCACGGGTATACCATACGCCTCTCCCGCCCGCCCCACTACGTGGACAAGATCGCCCCCGGCCTTACAAGCTACGACGCCCTGGCCCTCATGGGCTACCAGTACATGGCCGCCAGCTTCGACGGCGCGGGTTGGCTGCCGCTGGCAAGCTACGAGGCGGAGGTGGAGGCCACCTGGCGGCCTTTGGAGAGGGCGCTGACCGAGGACCCGGAGAGCATGTGCGGGCAGATCATCTTCCAGAAGGACGGGTTCAACATGGCCCGCCGCACCCCCATCGCCGACGGGCTGGCCATCCAGCTCAAGCTCCTCGCCGACCGGGGGTATAAGGTGGTGACGGTGTCGGAGCTCATGGCGCTGAGCCCCTTTGCCGACCTGGGGGAGGGGGACGACGCCTTCGAGGCGGCCAGGAGCCTTGCCGAAAAGGGCCTGTGCCCGGCCTTCCGGGACAACACCGTCCGGCCGGACAAGCTCATGACCCGGGGCGAGCTGGCCGAGACGGTCTTCGGCTGGCCCGCGGCGAAACGGCGCGTGGAGCGCATCCAAAAAAAGCGGGGCCCCTGGCCCACCGGCCTCCCCGCCGCCCACCCCTACGGCGCGGCGGTGGACATGGCCATGGAGAAAGGGATTTTTAAAGCGCAAGCCGGCTTCGACCCCGACGCCCCGGTCACCGAGGCGGACCTCATATCCCTCACCAAGGCCCTCACGGGGGACGCCCCCGCGCTGCCCGCCACGATGCGGCGGGGGGACGTTCTCAAGATGCTGGCGGGGATGATGAGGTAGGGGTCGCCGTCCCAAAGCCCCTCCCTCTGGGAGGAGTGGCCGCGCACAGCGCCGGCCAGGGTGGGACCGTCTATCCCACCGCTCCGAAAATCGCCCATCCCCTGCCCCCTCCCCAAGGGAGGGGCAGCCATGTCGGGGGCGGGATGCAATTATTCGGAGCCGTCCCGTCACGCAACGTGGCACGGGCGGACAATGGGTCCGCCCCTACGGGGGATGGGGAAGGTTGTCCCATTCAGCCAACACCGGAGGTCATTGAAACGCGGGCCGCCAAGAGTGGCGGCCCCTACGGCGTTTCGGGGGCAATCCAAAACCTGCAACGTGGGCGGCGGCCTGTACGGCGTTTACCCCTGCGGGCGCAGTCTTTGCGGCCCTAGAATCGCCAACCGTTGACAAAAAGGGCCCCGTGCCGTATAATGGCGGCACGGGGCCCTTTTGGGCGTCCGGGAGTACCCGGATTGGAGACAACCGGAAAACGGTTAAAAAGGCGGTGCCTGGCATCCCGCGCAAGCGGAATGGAGGCGTGTATCGGGCTTGCGCGGGAAATCCCGCGAAAGGAAGGTACATATCACTTTGGTATTGTTGGAGATCCTTGGCGCTCTCGGCGCCGTGGCCAGCATTGTTTCCTTAGTGCTGTATTTGCGCGACAGGAAGAGGAAGTGAGCCGTCTGCCAGAACAGACGGCTCACGCTGTGGTTTGGGGCTGCAACCCCGGATCATAGCAAATAGCCCTTAGTTTGCGGCACCGCTGAACGGTCTCCACCCGTATTATATAATCAAGCAACTGAAAAGTCAAGTGCTTTCTCGCTGTTTCCATGAACAGCGGGATTTTTTCAATTCCCATACGACCACAGATTCCTGATCTCCCCCTCAAGCTCCTCGTAGGTCCAGGTCCTGCAGTTGGAGGGGCGGTAGGGGTCGAGGACGGTGAAGCCGGCGGCGGTGCAGGCGGTGAGGACGATGTAGTGGCCGGTGTCGGTGAAGTTACCGGGGCCCATGATGCAGATGATGGGGCGGCCGGCGGCGAGCTCCGCGCGCATGGTGGCCTCCCAGAGGGGGAGCTCCTTTGGGCCCAGGCCCAGCTTTTCCGCGCCATCGGAGAAGAGCGCCCAGGCGGTGCCGTTGCCGGGGACGCAGTAGCCCTCGTCGATGGCGAAGGAGGCGATGTACGCCGGGGTCAGCGTGCCGTCGCCGGTGAGGCCCATGGCCACCATGGAGAGGGCCGTGGGACCGCAGCCGGTCCAGCCGAGAAGTCCGTCGCCGTAGCGGCAGTAGCCCCAGCGGCTGTCCCACTGGGTGTAATAGGGGACGCATCCCCCGGTGAGCTCGCCGGTGAGGTCCAGCGTCAGGTCGTAGGGCGTGACGCCGGAGAAGCCCTCCAGGTACTCCTGGGCCTCCGGGTTTTTCTCGCCCATGACGCGGAAGGCCTCCCGGAGGTCGTCGTCGCTGATGGCGGCCAGCGCCCGGTGGCGGTTGACGGCGCGCCTGACCGCGTCCGCGCCGCCCAGAGCGAAAAAGAGGCTGGCGGCCACGGCGAGGACGAGGAGAAGCGAGATGAGAACGGGGAGGACCCGTCTTTTTTTGTTCACGGACGGACCTCCTTCAGGCTGACCTCCGCCTTGAAGAGGTCGCCGTCGATGGTGATGTTGAAGGCGCCGCCCATGAGCTCGGTGAGGGAGAGGGCAATGCTCAGGCCCAGGCCGGAGCCCTCGGTGTGGCGGCTGCGGTCGCCCCGGACGAAGCGCTCCATGAGCTCGTCGGCGGGGACGTTCAGGCGGTCCCGGGAGATGTTTTTCACGGAGAGGAGGCCCTGCCCGTCCAGCCGCCGGACGTCGATGTAGACCCGCGTCCCCGGCTGGGCGTACTTGACGGCGTTGCCCAAGAGGTTATCCAGCACCCGCCACAGGTGCCGCCCGTCGGCCAGGACCGTGACGGGCTTGTCGGGGACGGTGACCACGGGCTCCAGGCCGCTCTGGGCGAACCGCTCGGCGTACTCGGCCACCGCCTGGCTGATGAGCTCGGCGGTGTTGGTGGGCACAAGCTCGGTGGGAAGATTGCCGGTGCTGGCCTTGCTGGCCTCCACCAGGTCCAGAGTGAGATGCCGGAGCTTGTCCGACTGGCGGGCCAGGACGTCCAGATACTGCCGCCCCTCCTCCTCGGAGTGGGGCTTTTGCAGGAGGTCCACGTAGTTGACGATGGAGGTGAGGGGCGTCTTGATGTCGTGGGAGACGTTGGTGATGAGCTCGGTCTTTAGACGCTCGGAGCGCATCCGCTGGTCCACGGCGGCGCTCATGCCGTCGCCGATGGAGTTAAGGTTCTCCGCGTGGCGGCGGTAGTCGAAATACATCTTCTTCGTGTCCACCTTGTAGTCCAGCTCCCCGGAGGCCAGCTTCGCCCCGGCTTTTTTGAGCACGGCGAACTGGTGCGCGCCCAGGATGAGCACGGAAAAGGCCGCCAGATTCACGGCGCACAGGAGCGCTAATCCGAGAAGCTCAACGTCGCTGTCCATGCCCTCCAGGAAGATGAGGACACCGACAAAATCAGCCAGAAAGTACCCTGCGAAGCCCAGCGCCACGCGCCATTCCATCCGCAGCGCCCGGAAAAGCCGGAGAAAGAACCGCCCTATGGCCTTGAAGCACCGCCCGATGAGCCGCAGGAGCTTGAAAACGACGGTGTTGCGCCACCAGCCCCCGGCCTTTATGCGGGCGGAGAAGGTGTAGAGCACATAGACGACGGTGAGCAGGATGAGAACGGCGCCCGCAATCACCACGCCCACCACGAAGAGGTCGTCCCCGCCGGACTCGGCGATTATCAGGCCGAACATCACGACGGCCATGGCCCCCGCGCCCAGGGTGACGTCGAAGGGGACCTTGTCCAGGGGGCTCAGAACGATGCCCTCCCGGTCCCCGCGCCGGCCGGCGGCGGCCATGAGGTAGACGAAGAGAACCAGGAAGAGGAGGAGCCCCACCGCCGCCAGTGCGATGGCGGCGTAGCGGTTGGAGAAGACAAACTCGGAAAGCTCCCGCTCGCGGCCGGAGGTGAGGGTATTGTAGCCGTACTCCGAAAGCCAGCCGCCGTCCAAAAGATACCTCATGGCCTCCGTGTAGCCCCCGACGCCGGCAGGTACCTCGTAAAAGCGGGCGTCCCAGGCTATCAGGGCCACCGCGCCGTAAAACCCGGTGAACAGGCTGTCCAGGGTCAGCAAAAGCACCGCCAGGGCCTTCATGGGGAAGGAATAGACCGCCTTTTTCATTTCATCACCTCAAATTTGTACCCCTGCCCCCAGACGACCTTGATGTACCGGGGCTCGGAGGGAGTGATCTCGATCTTCTCCCGCAGGTGCCGGATGTGGACGGCCACGGACGCCTCCGCCGACAGGGCGTACCCGCCGGAGACGTGGGCGTAGATGGCGGAGGAGGAGAAGACCTTGCCGGGGTTTTGCATCAAAAGCCGCAAAATGGCAAATTCCGTGGGCGTGAGGGAGACGGCCTCGCCGTCCACCGTGACGCTCTTGCCCGCGTCGTCCAGGTCCACCCCGCCGATGACAATGTGGTCCGGCCGGCGCTCCATGCCGCCGAGGGTCGTGTACCGCCGAAGCTGGCTTTTCACCCGCGCCAGGACCTCCACGGGGTTGAAGGGCTTGGTGATGTAGTCGTCCGCCCCCACGTCCAGCCCCAGGACCTTGTCCGTGTCCTCGCTCTTGGCGGTGAGGAGGATGATGGGGATGTTGCACTCCTGTCTCAGCCGGCTGGTGGCGGAGATGCCGTCCATCTCCGGCATCATGATGTCCATGAGCACCAGATGGATGTCGTGGGCCCGCACCGCCTCCAGCGCCTGCGCCCCGGTATACGCCTCATAAAGCCCGTACCCCTGCCCGGAGAGATAAATTTTCAGCGCCGAAACGATGTCCCGGTCGTCGTCGCAGATCAGAATGTTTTCCATGACGGGTATCCTCTCTTTCCGTTGTGCCCCTATTATACCGCCGAAAATCTTAGGAGAAAAGGGGAAAATCGTTTAAGAAACGTTAAAGGTGGGGGGATTTTTTTGAAAGGTCGGCCACGCCCTGGCCGGCGCGAGTTGTCGGAACCGTTCTATCGACCCGTGCTCGCTGCCCCCCTGCCCCCCTCCTACGAGGAGGGGGCGAAAAAGGTTGCGCCTGCGGCGCAGTTTGAATTTGCCCGCGCGGCGGGGACGGGGGGACGGGCGGGGTTTAGAACCCGCCCCTACGGTTTTTAGACTGTTTTCAGTAGAAGCCGTAGGGGCCGCCACTCCTGGCGGCCCGCGTTTCGATGAACTCCCATGTCGGTTGAATGGGATTACCTTCCAGATTCCCTGTAGGGGCGGGTTCTAAACCCGCCCGTGCCACGTTACGGGACGGGATTGGTTCCGATAAATCGCACCCGCCCCCGTCTCGGAGCCCCCTCCTCGTAGGAGGGGGGCAGGGGGGAAGCGAGCGTTGGATGACAGAGCGGTCCCGTAATAACGCACCCGCCATTCCATGTTGCAAAATCGTCTCAAATGTGGTATGGTTAGTGTGAGAGATAATCGGCCAAATATCGGGGGGCGGTGTAATGAAAGGTTGGAAAAAGGCGCTGGTCATCGTGGGGATCGTGCTGGCGGTGCTGGTGGTACTGGCGGGGGCTTTATACCTCACGGTGACCCACGACTGGTCCGGGGCCGCGCCGGTGAGCGTGGCGGGGTGCGGGAATCCCTATATCTCCCAGACCGGGCGGCCCATGGTATCCGCCCACCGGTCCGGCGGGGGGATCGCGCCGGAGAACACGCTGGCGGCCTTCCGGAACGTGGCGGAGGCGGAGTTTCAGGTGGATATCTTCGAGTTCGACCTGGCCCTCACGAAGGACGACGAGCTCATCCTGCTCCACGACGAGACGCTGGACCGCACCTCCGACGCGCAGGAGGTCTTCGGCCACACGGATGTGAAGCCTGCCGACCACACCTACGAGGAGCTGCGGGCGCTCAACATGGGGGAGAATTTCGTGAACGAGGCCGGGGAGACGCCCTACCGGGGCCTGCGGGGGGAGGACATCCCGGAGGACCTGCGGGTCCTGCGGCTGGAGGACCTCTTCGACTTCCTGGACGGGTACGGGGAGTATCGGTTCATCATCGAGATCAAGGACGAGGGCGAGCGGGGCTTTCGCGCCGCGGACCGGATTTATGAGGTCCTGAAGGCGCGGGACATGCTCTCCCGGGCCATCATCGGCACCTTCCACGGGGAGGTCACGGAGTACATGGACAAGACCTACCCCGACATGCTCCGCTCCGCCGGGGTCATGGAGGTGGTGGAGCTCTACCTCAACTCCCTCCTGGGCATCGACAAGCCGGAGGGGTATTACCACTTCGTGGCGCTCCAGATCCCCGACGAGGACTACGTGGTGAAGCTGGGCACCACGCGGCTTGTGAACTACGCCCACCGGCACAACATCGCCGTGCAGTATTGGACCGTCAACGATCCCGCCTTGGCCGCCGACCTGGCCGCCAAGGGCGCGGACGCCATCATGAGCGATTACCCGGATATGATCTACGATCTTTTCAAGGGGGAGACCCCATGAAACGCGAAAAATTCGGCTCCCGGCTGGGGTTTATCCTCATCTCGGCGGGGTGCGCCATCGGACTTGGCAGCGTCTGGCGTTTTCCCTACGTGGTGGGCCAATCCGGCGGCGCGGCCTTCGTGCTCATTTACCTCTTCTTCCTGGTGATCCTGGGCCTGCCCATCATGGTCATGGAATACGCCGTGGGGAGGGCCGGCCAGGCCAGCATCGCCATGTTTTGACAGGCATACCCATTTTGTCCCAAATAAGACAGGGAGTTGGCAGTTTGTTCGAAAAAAACCGCGATTCCTGCATAAAAAAGCAGAAAACAACACTTGCAACCTGACAGGAGAAATGTTATTCTATTAACAATGCCGGCACAGCGCCCGAAAGGCGTCTCCGGCCTTACCTGAAAGTGGAAATTTGAAATACAGGAGGTATTTTCTATGGCTCATTTGAGCGAAAACGCCGTGGCGAAGATCAACGAGATCTGCGACCGGTACGTGGACGAGCCCACACCGCTGATGATGATCCTCAGCGACATCCAGAACGAGTATGGCTACATACCGCTGGAGGTCCAGGAGGTCGTCTCGGAGAAGACCGGCATCTCCGTGGCCGAGATCTACGGCGTGGTGACGTTCTACTCCTATTTCTCCCTGAAGCCCAAGGGAAAGTATGTCATCGGCTGCTGCCTGGGCACCGCCTGCTACGTCAAGGGCGGCGGACAGGTCTTCGATAAGTTTGCCGAGGTCCTGGGCATCAAGGGCGGCGAGACTACCGCCGACGGGCTCTTTACCCTGGACGCCCTGCGGTGCCTGGGCGCCTGCGGCATCGCCCCCGCCGTCTCCATCAACGGCAAGGTCTATCCCAAGGTCAAGGTCAGCGATGTCCCCGATATCGTTGCATCCTACAGGAACGCGTAAGGAAAGGGAGGAACGCTGATATGGAAATGATCAAGACACCCGCCCAGCTTCAGGAAAAGGTCGCCGCCTGCTCCGCCTGTCTGGACGGCAAGTTCAAGGGCGAGGACGGCAAGCGCGCCGTGGTGCTCTGCGGCGGTACCGGCTGTCTCAGCTCCAACTCCGCTGAAATTCGCGAGAAATTCCAGCAGGTCATCGACGAGAAAGGCCTGCACGACAAGGTCTCCGTCAACCAGGTGGGCTGCTTCGGCTTCTGCTCCCAGGGCCCCTTCTGCAAGATATTCCCCGAGGACACCCTTTACCGCATGGTGAAGCTGGAGGACGTGGAGGAGATCGTGGAGCGCGATCTTATCGGCGGCGAGATCGTCGAGCGCCTTCTCTACGTGGACCCCGCCACCGGCGAGAAGGTCCAGCGCCAGGACGACATCAACTTCTATAAGAAGCAGCGCCGCATCGCCCTCCACGGCTGCGGCACCATCGACCCGGAGAACATCGACGAGGCCCTGGGCTTCGGCGGGTATCAGGGGCTCATGCGCGCCCTCACCATGGACCGCCAGGAGGTCATCAACGAGGTCCTGAAGGCCGGCCTTCGCGGACGCGGCGGCGGCGGCTTCCCCACGGGCCGCAAGTGGCAGTTTGCCTACAATGAAAAGGGCGACGAGAAGTACGTGGTCTGCAACGGCGACGAGGGCGACCCCGGCGCGTTCATGGACCGCTCTATCCTTGAGGGCAACCCCCTGGCCGTCATCGAGGGCATGGTCATCGCCGGCTACGCCATCGGCGCCAAGAACGGCTACTTCTACGTCCGCGCCGAGTACCCCGTGGCCGTGCGCCGTCTGCGCATCGCCATCAAGGAGGCCAACGAGATCGGGCTTCTCGGCGAGCACATTTTAGGCACCGATTTCAGCTTCAACGTACATATCCGTCTCGGCGCGGGCGCTTTCGTCTGCGGCGAGGAGACGGCGCTTTTGAACTCCATCGAGGGCAAGCGCGGCATGCCCCGTCCCCGTCCGCCGTTCCCGGCGGTGAAGGGCCTGTGGCAGTGCCCCACCATCGTCAACAACGTGGAGACCCTGGCCTGCGTGCCCTACATCATGCGTGAGGGCTGGGAGAAGTTCGCCCAGTACGGCACCGAGCGCAGCAAGGGCACCAAGGTCTTCGCCCTGGGCGGCAAGATCAACAACGTCGGCCTCGTGGAGGTCCCCATGGGCACCACCCTCCGGGAGCTCATCTACGACATCGGCGGCGGCATCCCCAACGGCAAGAAGTTCAAGGCCATCCAGACCGGCGGCCCCTCCGGCGGCTGCCTCACCGAGGAGTATCTGGACGAGCCCATCGACTTTGACAACCTGGTAGCCAAGGGCTCCATGATGGGCTCCGGCGGCGCCATTGTCATGGACGAGGACAACTGCATGGTGGACGTTGCCAAGTTCTACATGGAGTTCATCTGCGACGAGTCCTGCGGCAAGTGTACGCCCTGCCGCATCGGCACCAAGCGGATGCTGGAGATCCTCACCAAGATCACCGAGGGCAAGGGCGAGCCCGAGGACATCGACGCCCTCAAGGAGCTTGTGGAGGTCACCCGCAACGGGTCCCTGTGCGCCCTGGGCCAGACGGCCGCCAACCCCATCAGCTCCACCATGACCCACTTCATGAACGAGTACGAGGCCCACATCTTTGAGAAGAAGTGCCCCGCCCACGTGTGCAAGAATCTGATGCAGTACAAGATCGTGAAGGACTCCTGCTTCGGCTGCGGCATGTGCGCCAAGCAGTGCCCCGCCTCCGCCATCTCTCGCACCGACTATGTGGCCCCCGGCAAGAAGCTGGCCGCCATGGAGATCGCCCCCCAGAAGTGCGTGAAGTGCGGCGCCTGCATGTCCACCTGCAAGTTCAAGGCCATCATCAAGGAATAATAGGGAGGGACTGAGAAATGTCATTAGTGAATATCAAGATCGAGGGACATCCCTATGAGGTCGAGGCCGGCCTCACCATTCTGGAGGCCGCGAAAAGATGCGGCTATGAGATCCCGTCCCTCTGCACCTTCAACCACGGCGAGTGCAACCAGGGCTCCTGCCGCGTGTGCCTGGTGGAGGCCACCGGCGCCCGGGGCCTCGTGGCCTCCTGCGTCTACCCGGTGAGCGAGGGCATGGAGATCACCATCTCCTCCCCCAAGGCCGTCCAGGCCCGCCGCACCAGCGTGGAGCTCCTGCTCTCCAACCACTCCACCGACTGCCAGCAGTGCCCCAAGAACGGCAAGTGCGAGCTTTACTACGCCGCCCAGATCACCGGCGCGCGCAACGTGGAGAAGAACGGCGCCAAGACCCCCGCCACCGTGGACGAGCTGAGCCCCAGCATCGTCCGCGACACCTCCAAGTGCATCCTCTGCGGCCGGTGCATCGCCCGGTGCCAGAATGCCCACGGCCTCGGCGTCCTGGGCTTTGAAAACCGCGGCTTCAAGGCCATCGTGGGCCCCGCCGAGAACCGGAGCTTCATGGATTCCCCCTGCATCCTCTGCGGCCAGTGCGTCAGCGTCTGCCCCACCGGCGCTTTGATGGAGAAGTCCGAGATCGGCAAGCTGGACGAGGCGAAAAAGGCCGGCAAGTACATCGTCGTCCAGACCGCCCCCGCCGTCCGCGCCGCCCTGGGCGAGGAGTTCGGCATGAAGATCGGCACCCCCGTCACCGGCAAGATGGTGGCGGCCCTCCACAGGCTCGGCTTTGACAAGGTCTACGACACCAACTTCGGCGCGGACCTCACCATCATGGAGGAGGCTAACGAGCTGGTCAACCGCATCAAAAACGGCGGCGTCCTCCCGATGATCACCTCCTGCTCCCCCGGCTGGGTCAACTACGCCGAGTACTATTACGGAGATCAGCTGGACCATCTGAGCTCCTGCAAGTCCCCCCACGAGATGTTCGGCGCCATCGTCAAGAGCTATTTCGCCGAGAAAAACGGCCTGGACCCCAAGAACATCTTCGTCGTCTCTGTCATGCCCTGCACCGCCAAGAAGTTCGAGAAGGAGCGGGACCAGCTGAAGAACGCCGACGGCCTTCCCGACGTGGACTGCGTCCTCACCACCCGCGAGCTGGGCGCGCTCATCCGCAGAAGCGGCATCAACTTCCAGAAGCTCCCCGACGAGGAGTTTGACCAGGACCTCCTGGGCGAGTACACCGGCGCGGGAGTCATCTTCGGCGTCACCGGCGGCGTCATGGAGGCCGCCCTGCGCACCGCCTACCACATCCTCACCGGCAAGGAGCATGAACTTGTGAAGTTCGAGCAGGTCCGGGGCCTGGAGGGCATCAAGGAGGCCGCCATCGACATCGACGGCACCACCGTCAATGTGGCCGTGGCCCACGGCATGAAGAACGCCAAGGTCCTGATGGATGAGGTCCGCGCGGGCACCAGCAAGTACACCTTCATCGAGATCATGGGATGCCCCGGCGGCTGTGTGGCCGGCGGCGGCCAGCCCTACGTGAAGCCCTGCTTCCTGCCCAACGAGGACATCGACATCCTGGACACCTATAAGGCCAAGCGCTCCGCCGCCCTCTACAGCGAGGACGAGCGCCAGACCGTCCGCCAGAGCCACAACAACACCCAGATCCAGCAGCTCTACGCTGACTACCTGGGCGAGCCCTGCGGCCATAAAGCCCACGAGCTCCTCCACACCACCTACGCCGCCCGCGAGCGGTTCAACTAAACACGATCAGGGGCGGGTCCCAGACCCGCCCCAAAGCTTTTTTATCGCGCCGAAAGGCGCAATTTTTTTGCGAAAAAGTTGACAACGTCAATAAATTGCGCTACAATGCACATACAATGTATGAAGGGAGCACTTTTATGAGCCAAGTGACACTGAGCGTGCGGATGGATGAGGACGTAAAGCGGCTTTTTGACGCGTACTGCGCCGAGATGGGGATGAACGCGTCGGTGGCGGTCAACATCTTCGCGAAGACCGTCATTCGCCAGCGCCGTATCCCGTTTACCATCGCCGCCGACCCCATCGAGGCCGCCCTGGACGAGGCCGACGCCGAGGCCGCCCAATCCCCGCGCCTCCTGACCCATCAGGAGGTCTTCTCGAAAAAAATATAAGTAGGGGCGGGTTCCAAACCCGCCCGTTTTTTCGCAACCGCCCAGTCATCGGCGGGCGGGTTTAGAACCCGCCCCTACCAAAAAGGTTTGCGCCGCTTTGCGGCGCAATTTTTTATAAAGGCGGCGCGAAGCGCCGCAACCTTATTCCCCTCGACCCCTTTTTCGGAAAAAGGGGTGCCGCCGCAGCGGCGGGGTATTCGAGCCCGTTGCCCGTCGCTGAGGCTGACGGGAGGCGCATTTCGGAACCACCCCTGTCATAGCGTGGCCCCCATCAAGCCAGCGTCACCCTTTCATCACCCTCCACACCTCTCCCTCCTCCACGTCCGGTAATATGCTCTTCAGCTGCCCGAGGATGCGTAAGCGTGATTCCTCGGGCGGCTTGTCGTAGGAGGCGGTCACGGCCTCGCCGCCCAGTTGGGACTCCGGGGTGGTGTACTGGGCGATGCCCCAGCCGTAGGGGCGGCCGTGGCGGTCCAGGGGGTAGACGAAGTCCGCGACGGTGACGTAGGTCTGCATCTGCAGGCGCGTGATGACGGTGTCGAAGCCGTGAGCGCCGCCCTTGCCGTACCCCAGAAGCTCCCTAAGGTCCACCGAGAGGATGGGGCCGCGGGCGATGGCGTCATAGACGTCCCGGTCCTTGACGCTGGCAAGGCCGTCGTCAAAGCGGGCGTCGAAGTCGTAGCCGTCCCGGCGGAAATTGGCAAGCTCGGGAAGCCACTGGCGGCTGACGAACCCCGCCTTGCCGCGAAAGAGCTTGCCGTAGACGCATTTGCCCGACCGCGCCGCCGGGCCTTTCCACTCCCAGGGACCGTCCACGCCCTCGGCAAACCACAGCTCCCGGGGACAGCACTCCTCCACGGAGAAGCCGGGGATCCGGTTCACGAAAAACGGCAGAAAGCCGATCTCCTCCACCAGCGCGATCAGCGCCTCGGGGCTTCGAAGCTCGGGAAATCTCATAACGCGGCCTCCTTAAAAAACCACGCCCGCCAGGTCCAGGGCGATGCCGACGACCACGGAGACGGCCAGAGTGTAGCCTAAGATCTTCACGTTGTCCCCCATGGCGCGGCGGTTGATGCGAAAGAGCACCAAAAGCCCCACGCCCGAGGCGGACAGCAGGCCCGCGATGAGGCTTCCGGCGGTCATGGCCCCGGAGAGGTAGAGCTCGGTGATGAGGATGCTGGCGGCGCAGTTGGGGATGAGCCCCACCAGGGCCGAAATCACGGGACCGATCACAGGCTTATTGAGGATGAGGGAGCTCAGATTTTCCTCCCCGATGAAGTGGAGAAGCAGGCCCAGGGCCAGGTTGATGATCAGCACAAAGGCGGCGATCTGGACGGTGTGGAGAAGCGCCGAGACGAAGATGCCGTGCTCCTCACAGCCGCAGTTCTCCTCCTCACACATCCGGTGGAGGTCCACCGTCTCCCCCTCGTGGCGGCAGAGGCGAAAAAGCTTGTCCGCCAGGATGCCGGCGAGGATGCCGGCCAGGAGCTTGACGCCTAAGATTTTCAAAATCGTCCCCGCCCCCACGGCGCGGGAGATCATGATGGGGAGCATCTCGTCGGAGGTGGACAGGAACACCGCAATGAGCGTCCCGGCGGAGATGAGCCGCTGGGCAAAGAGGTTGGAGGCCGAGGCCGAGAAGCCGCATTGGGGCACGATCCCCAGCGCCGCCCCCACAAAGGGCCCCCAAAGGCCCGACTGGCGCACCAGCCGCACCGAGCCGGCCTGCGCCCGCTGCTCGATGAACTCCAAAACGAGATAGGTGAGATACAGAAACGGCAGGAGCTTTAAAGTGTCCAGCGCCGCGTCCAGGATGATGTCGACCATGCTTGCCTCCGTTTGATTTGCTGTAATCTATCATTTTACCATCACAGGGACGATTTCGCAAGGATTTTTTGTTTATGTCATCTTATCCAAAAAGTTGAGGAGAATTTTGAAAAGATTTGTTCAAGGTATTGCTTTTTCCTCTGAAAAATAGGATAATAGGGACAGGCTTGGCCAAAAATTTCAAAGGAGGAGATGCACCCATGAAGCATCCGGCAAAGAGGGCGCTCACGTTCGCGCTGGTCCTCGCGATGCTCCTGAGTACCGCCGCCGTGACGGCTCTGGCGGAGGAGGACACGCTGCCCGTCGCGCCGAATCCCGACGCCAACGTCCATGTGCTGGAGGCCAGCGCCCTCAAGGCCTTCGCCGCCGGCGAGAAGAAGGACGGGGACACCGAGACGGTGGGGGACTACTTCACCGTCATCTACTCCGCCAAGTCCAAGGTGGACGGCAGTGAGAAGAAATGGGACGACGGCTATGCCTCCGCCCAGCGCATCAACTTCGGCGGCAAGGCCGCCACGGACAAGAACGCCGTGAAGTTCACCACCGCCGGCCCCGCCACGGTGAAGCTCTGGTGGGCGCAGGGCGGCGACGACAACCGGGAGTACGCCATTCTCAACGCCGCCGGCAAGGTGGTCGTCAAGACCTCCGGCACGTATGAGAAGAACAAGGCGTATCTGTCCACTCTGGAGCTTCCCGAGGCGGGCGCCTACTTCCTGGGCGGCGAGACCAGCAACAACTACCTCTTTAAGCTCCAGGTCACCGAAGGCGCCGGCGTCAAGGCCCCCCGGGCCGCCTGGGCGGGCGTGGCCGCCCCCGCCATCAAGAGCGTGGAGCCGGACCCCAAGGACCCCGGCAAGGTGAACGTCACCGTTACCGCCGCCGTAGGCCATGACGGCGCGGATGAGGTCACCGTCACCATGCGCGACGGCGACGGCTGGCAGCTCAAGACCGCGAGCTCCCTGGCCGAAAAGGACGAGCACACGCTGACCTTCACGCCCGCCGGCACCGGCAAGGTGGTCTTCGCCGTGACGGCCGCCCGCGAGGGCGAGAAGACCGTCCACGCCGGCGCGGAGACGAAGGACTTCGACTTCGTCCTCCCCCTGGGCGTGCCCGTGATGAAATACGCCGTCAACGACGGCAAGGGCGGCCTCACCGTGGAGTGGAATCCCGTGCAGGAGGCCACCGGCTACACCGTCAAGGCCGGGGCCAAGACCGTCACCACCGCCGGCCTCAACGCCACCAAGGCCGAGGTAAGCGGCCTCACAATTGGCGACGGCATCGAGGTCACCGTGACCGCCCTGCGCGGCGAGGAGACGGGCAAGCCCTGTAAGGCCCTGCAAGTCACGGTGTCCGACGAGGCGGAGATCGCCTGGGTCTTCTCCGCCTTCGGCACCAGCACCAAGCCCGAGAACGACACCTGTGAGGTCCTGGACGACCACACCGTCCGGGTCGTCTCCCAGGAGGGCAAGGGCAAGATCCAGCCCACCGCCGAGGACGGCCTGGCCTTCTACTACACCGCCGTCGACCCCAAGACCACGAATTTCGTGCTCACCGCCACCGCCAACGTCAACACCTGGACGTATAACAACGGCCAGGAGGGCTTCGGCATCGGCGTTCTGGACCGGGTGGGCGTCCACGGCAGTACAGCGCCGGTGTGGACCAACTCCTTCCTGCTGGCGGTGACGGGCCTGAGCTCCGTCTCCAACAAGCGGCTGGGCGTGGGCGCTCTGGCGCGCACCGGCGTCACCGCGTACGCCTCCACAAAGCCCGACGGCTTCGCCGGCACTTGGCTTGCCGACCTGAGCGGCGTCGCCGACGACGCGGCCAGGAACCTGGTGGGCAACTGCTCCAACCAGGCGTCCCTGGATACCCGCGGCCCCACTCTCAGCCCCGCGCTCACGTCCTTCAAGCTGAAGCTTGAGAAGAACGACGAGGGGTACTTTGTGACCTACACCGACCACAACGGCGTCGCGCACACCGAGAAGTATCCCGGGGAGCTCAGCCAGGTGGACGATTCCGTCTACGTGGGCCTGTTCGCCGCCCGCACTATGGACGTGACCTTCAGCGACATAAGCTTCACCACCTCCGCCGCCTCCGGCTCCTCCGGTACCGGCGAACCCGATGCCGGGGAGAAGACCGCCGCGCCGGACTTCACCTTCAAGAACCCCGCCGTCTCCAACCGGGAGAGCTTCGAGCTTGACCTGCGGGTCAACGTCAGCGGCAGGGCGGTGGTCACCGACAGCGCCGGCCGGGAGCTCTTCAAGGGCGTCGTGGAGGCCGGGAAGACCCTGATCCCCGTGACCCTCGCCGCCGGGGACAACACTTTCACCGCCGTGGTGACCCCCGACAAGGACGCCCTCACCGCCGACGGGGCGAGGCTCACAAGCTATGCCGCCGTGACGGTCACCACCGCCGTCCGGTACGCCGTGGACGAGCGGACCACCATCTACGTCGCCCCCAACGGCGTCCCCGGCGCCAAGGGCACACAGGCCGAGCCCACCACCCTGGCCGACGCCCTCAGGAACCCGGCTCCCGGCGCCGTCATCCTCCTCATGGAGGGCACCTACCGCTACACCGAGGGCGTCACCGTGGAGCGGGGCATCAACGGCACCGCATCCAAGCCCATCACACTGAAGGCCGATCCCGCCGCCGCTACCCGCCCCGTCCTCGACTGGGGCGAGCAAGGCAACGGACTGCGCGTTAACGGCGACTGGTGGCATTTGATCGGCTTCGACTCCACCCGTTCCGCCGCCAAGGGCGTCCACATCGGCGGCAACCACAACGTGGTGGAGAGGGTCTGCACCTATGAAAACCTGAATACGGGCATCTCCGTCAGCCGCATCAACTTCGGCGACGATATCCCCGACTGGCCCAGCTACAACACCTTCCTCAACTGCTCCTCCTGGCTCAACGCCGACGCCGGCTACGAGGACGCCGACGGCTTTGAGGCCAAGCTCACCTGCGGCGTGGGCAACGTCTTCGACGGGTGCGTCGCCGCCTACAACGCCGACGACGGCTGGGACCTCTTCGCCCGGGGCGCGTCCATCGGCGCCGTCACCGTCAAAAACTCCGTGGCATTCAAGAACGGCTTTGACATCGTGGACGGCAAGGAGGTCAACGCCGGCAACGGCAACGGCTTCAAGCTCGGCGGCGGCAACATCCCCGTGGAGCACACCATCGTCAACTCCATCGCCTTCGACAACAAGGCCAACGGCTTTACCTGCAACTCCAACCCCAGCGTGAAGGTGGAAAACTGCACCGCCTACAATAACGGCAAGGGCAACCTGGCGCTCTACACCAACGTGGAGGACCTGGACACCGCCTTCGAGGTCACGGGCTTCCTCTCCTACAAGGGCGGCAGTGACGACAGCATCGCCCCCAGGGGCGGCCAGAACAAGGCCGACTACATGAAGGCCGGCGACTACTACCAGGGCAACGTCTCCGGCGAAGCGGTGAGTGATACGTGGTTCAAGTCCCTGGATACCGGGAAAGCCATCGCCTCCGGCATCACCCGCAACGCCGACGGCACCGTCTCCATGAACGGCTGCCTGGAGCTCACCAGTAAGGCCCCCAAGGACACCGGCGCGCGCCTCCCCGGCGGCCAGGGCGCCAACTACCGGGACGTGATCCCCAGCGCGTGGTACTCCGAGGCCGTCTATGAGCTGCTGGAGAAGAGCATCATGAACGGCACGGACCCGGCGGCTTTCTCCCCGGACGGGACGGCCCTGCGGGCCATGGTCGCCACGGTCCTCCACCGCCTCGCCGATACCCCCGCCCCCAAGGCCGACAGCGCCTCCACGGACGTCCAAAAGACCGACTGGTTTGCCAAGGCCGTGGCCTGGGTAGAGGAGAACGGGATCATGACCGGGAAGGACGGCAAATTCGATCCCGACGGCGCCATCACCCGCGAGGAGGCCGTCAAGGCCCTCTACCTCTACGCCAAAATGGCCGGTCAGGACGTGGACGTCACCGCCTCCGTGGCCCTCCGGGGCTTCCGTGATGCCGGGGAGCTGGACGAGGACAACGTGGACGCCATGACCTGGGCCGTCAGCCGCGGCATCATCAACGGCACCTCCGCCAACACACTCTCCCCCAAGAGCCCCCTCACCCGCGCCGAGCTGGCCGTGATTTTGTCCAGATTTTTGAAGTACGGCAAATAACCGGCTTTCCCGCCGGAGGGAACGGGCGGCACTTTTCCGCTTTCTCCCGATGGGCGTATTATACCACAAAATAAGTAGTTTGTCAAGTATTTTTAAGCAAAAAAGCACGGGCGGGTCCCAAGCCCGCCCGCGTTTTTTTCGGTACCGCCCCGTCATCCCACCTTCGCTGCCCCCCTGCCCCCCTCCTACGAGGAGGGGGCTTAAAAAGGATGCGCCGCATAGCGGCGCAATTTTTTATAAAGGCGGCGCAAAGCGCCGCATCCTTATTCCCCTCGACCCCTTTTTCGGAAAAAGGGGTGCCGCCGCAGCGGCGGGGTATTCGAGCCCGTGGAGCGTAACGGATGCTTCCGGTAAACGAAACTTACTGCGTGCGGGCCGCCAGGAGTGGCGGCCCCTACAGGGTAAGTTATGGGAAACGTTCCGAAAATTCGCGCACCGCCTCCGTCTCGGAGCCCCCTCCTCGTAGGAGGGGGGCAGGGGGGAAGCGAGCGTTGGATAACAGAGCGGTTCCGGCAAATCGAACCAGCTCCATTCACGCCGCACGGGCCGCCACTCCTGGCGGCCTGCGTTGCAGGGTTCGGATTGTTTTCGATAAACGCCGTAGGGGTCGCCGAGGACGGCGACCCCTACGGCGGCGGGGGGGTTAGTGGGCGGGTTGAAACCCGCCCGTACATGTAAAAATACTAAAAAATACTTGACAAATCGCTAATTTTGTGGTATAATACAAATAATCCGAAAAGCGAATGGATCAGAGGGCCCAGGAGGAGAGGTATTTTTGCTGTTCGGGGGTGAGGGCGTCGATGGTCATGTGGGAGGCGGCCAGCTTCCGGCGGGCGACGTCGGTGTCGATCTCGTCGGGGATCTCCAGGACGGCGCGGGGGAGGGAATCCCAGTGGTCGGCGATGTATTTGGCGGCCAGGGCCTGGATGGCGAAGGACATGTCCATGATCTCCACCGGGTGGCCGTCGCCGGAGGCCAGGTTTACAAGGCGGCCCTCGGCCAGGACGAAGAGGGTGCGGCCGTTTTTCAGCGTGTAGCCTCTGGTAACGGGAGTGCGGCCCTCGCCGGCGTCAACGGCGTGGCGCTCCAGCCAGTCCACGTCCACCTCCACGTTGAAGTGGCCGGCGTTGCAGAGGATCGCGCCGTCCTTCATCTTCTCAAAGTGCCTCTCGGTGATGACCTTGCAGCAGCCGGTGGAGGTGACGAACAGGTCCCCCTCGGCGGCGGCCTCGTCCATGGTCTTGACCTCATAGCCGTCCATCATGGCCTCCAGGGCCTTGACGGGGTCGATCTCCGTGACGGTGACCCGCGCGCCCAGGCCCCGGGCCCGCAGGGCGATGCCCCGGCCGCACCAGCCGTAGCCGGCAACGACCACGTTTTTCCCGGCCACCACAAGGTTCGTGGCCCGGTTGATGCCGTCCCACGCCGACTGGCCCGTGCCGTAGCGGTTGTCGAAGAAGTGCTTGCACTTGGCGTCGTTTACCGTGAGCATGGGGAACGCCAGGGCCCCCTCCCGCTCCATGGCGCGCAGGCGGATGATGCCGGTGGTGGTCTCCTCGCATCCGCCGATGACGCCGGGGAGGAGAGAGCGCATGTCCCGGTGGAGCATACTGACAAGGTCCCCGCCGTCGTCGATGATGATGTGGGGGCCGAAGGCGAGGGCCTCGGCCATGTGGCGGTCATATTCCTCCGCCGTACAGCCGTAGACGGACCAGACCTGGGCGCCGCCCTGTACCAGCGCCGCCGTCACGTCGTCCTGGGTGGAGAGGGGATTGCATCCGGTGATCCTGAGGTCCGCCCCGCCGGCCATGAGGACGCGGCACAGCACGGCGGACTTGGCCTCCAGGTGGAGGGAGACGGTCATTTTAAGGCCGGCGAAGGGCTGCTCCCGCCGGAAATCCTCCTCGATGGAATTTAAAAGCGGCATGAACCGCCGCGCCCACGCGATCTTCTTCTCCCCGGACGGGGCGAGGGCGATGTCTCTTATTTCGCTCATAAGAACCTCCCGATACGAGTTGTTAATGGAATTTTAACACGCCCCCGCCAGCAAGTAAAGCCCCGCATCTTGTATTTTGAGGGAAAATGATGTACAATGGGGCCAAAAGGAGGCGGGGGCGTGACGCGGTACGGACTTCACTATGTGACGGGCGACCCGGAGCGGATCGTGGGGCTTTTGGAAAAGTACGACATGGCGGACGCCAGGGAGAGAGCGAAGGAAGAGGAGCGTGCCCGGGCCCGTGGGACGGAGCCGCCACCGGCGAAGGGCCGGGAGATCCTGACCGTCCGGTTTCAGGCGGGCGTTCTCAGCGCCTGGTCCTCTGAACGGGAGGGAGGGCTTGCGGCCGGCTGGCCCTGGCGCCGGCGGTACGGCATCCTGGGCCGGGAGGAGCTGGCTGTGGCGGTCTTTCAGGAGGACGGGGCCTTTATGGTCACTTTCTGGCGGGACGGCCGGACCGTGGCCCCCGCGCCGGGACAAAATCCCCTGGCTGACCGCCTCCGGGAGGGCGGCGCGGACCTTGAGGGCTCCCTGGAGACGGACGGGGACTGGACCTGCCTTATGACGGACCGGACGGGGCTGGACGGCATGGAGGGCGTTCTGGGGTTCCCGCTCCTGCTGCCCTCCGGGGCGCTTGAGACTGTGCCCGTGAGCCCCTGTGTGCGGCGAGCTGTGGATGGAAGCGGGAGCGAGGCTCTATGACGGACGACATTTTGCTGTTCTTTGACGGGCACAGGGCCGCGCTGGCGATTTATGAGAGGCTGGAAAAAGAGATTTTGCGGGCGTGGCCGGACACGAAGGTCGAGGCGCGGAAGACGCAGATCTCCTTTAAGAACAGGCATTTGTTCGCCTGCGCGTCGTTCCTGCCGGTGAGGCGTAAAGCGGACCGGCCTGAGGCGTTTCTGACGGTCACCTTCGGGCTGGGAAGGCCGGTGAATGACGGGCGTATCGCCGTCACTACCGAGGCCGCGCCGGGGCGGTGGACGCACCATGTGCTGGTGGGGTCGCCGGAGGAGATCGACGGGGAGCTTTTGGCGTGGATCGGGGAGGCTTACCGGTTTTCGGAGGGGAAACGATGAGGCGGGTGCTCGTGATCGGGCCCAGCGGGGCGGGGAAGTCCACCTTCGCCAGGGCGCTGAGGGACAAAACGGGGCTTCCGCTCATTTATCTTGACATGATCTGGCACAGGCCGGACGGGATCCATATCAGCCGGGAGGAGTTTGACGGGAAGCTTTCGGAGCTTCTGAAAGGGCCGGAGTGGATCATGGACGGGAACTATTCCCGGACGCTGGAGACGCGGCTGCGGGCGGCGGACACGGTGTTTTTGCTGGACTACCCCGTGGAGGTGTGCCTTCAGGGAGTGGCAAGCCGCCGGGGGAAGCCCCGGGAGGACATGCCGTGGATCGAGACGGAGGAGGACCCGGAATTTACCGCGTGGATCCGGGCGTTCCCGACGGAGACGCTGCCGGAGATATACAGGCTGTTGGAGCAGTACCGGGAGGGGCGGGAGATTTACGTCTTCCATGCCCGGGAGGACGCCGAGAGGTGGATGAGAGGAGAGTTTGTGTGAAATACACTTTCGAGTATTACAAAAAGGCCGCGGACTTTTTGACGGAGCGGTGCGGGGGAGCGCCGGAGATCGGGGTCGTGCTGGGGTCCGGGCTGGGGCATTTTGCCGGGGAGCTGGAGGACGCCGTCACGGTGCCCTACGCGGAGATCCCCAACTTCCTCGTCTCCACCGCCGTGGGGCACGCCGGGGAGATGGTCTTCGGCACCGTGGCGGGGCGCAGAGTGGCGTGCATGTCCGGGCGGTTCCACTACTACGAGGGGTACGACTTCGAGGAGCTGAGCATCCCGGTGCGGGTGCTGAAGCTCTTGGGCATCCGGGCGCTTATTTTGACCAACGCCGCCGGGGCGGTGAACACCGCCTATAAGCCCGGGGACATCATGGTCATCGCCGACCACATGAAATTCATGGGCGCCAGCCCCATGCGGGGGCCCAATGTGGACCAGTTCGGGCCCCGGTTTTTCGACATGGGCTCGACCTACACGCCGGCCCTGCGGGCGCTGGCGCTGGAGCTTGCGAAGCGCTCCTCCCTTACGGTCCACGAGGGGGTCTACTGGTTCTCGCCGGGGCCGCAGTTCGAGACGCCGGCGGAGATCCGGGCCGTCCGGGCTTTAGGCGGGGACGCCGTGGGCATGTCCACGGTGACGGAGGCGCTGACCGCCGCCCACTGCGGGCTTCCGCTGCTGGCCCTCTCCGTCATGACCAACATGGCCGCCGGGGTCCTGCCGCAGCCGCTGTCCTCGGAGGAGGTCATCGAGACGGCCAACGCCATCGAGGGGCCCTTCACAGC
Source organism: uncultured Oscillospiraceae bacterium (assembly GCA_947632175.1). Classification (GTDB taxonomy): domain Bacteria; phylum Bacillota; class Clostridia; order Oscillospirales; family Oscillospiraceae; genus RUG626. The sequence continues at coordinate 93,415 of CANROC010000008.1, forward strand.
CTACGTGAAGGATATCATCGCCCACATCTGAGGTGACATATGAGACGCTTATACAAAAACGCCGTCGTCCTCCAGGGCGGGGACGGCGGGTATACGGTCCTTGAAAAGGGCTTTCTGGGCGTGGACGGGGACAGGATCGACTATCTGAGCGACACCGCCCCCGCCGTCCCCTACGACGAGGAGCGGGACATGGCCGGGACCGTGCTGATCCCGGGCTTTGTGAACGCCCATACCCACACGCCCATGACGCTCCTGCGGGGGGTGGGGAGCGATCTGCCCCTCCAGAGCTGGCTCTTCGACACGGTCTTCCCCATCGAGGACCGGCTGACGCCGGCGATGATAAGGGCAGGGACGGAGCTTGCGCTTTTGGAGATGATCGCCGCCGGCACCACGTCCTTCACGGACATGTACATGGAGCCTCAGGAGACGGCGGAGGCGGTGCTGGCGTGCGGCATGAAGGCCAATCTCTGCCGGCCCGTCCAGTGCTTCGACCCCACGGAGAGGCCGGAGGACAACTTCCGGGCGCGGGAGTCCCTGGCGCTCTATGACCGGTACCACAACGCCGGGAACGGGCGGGTGAGGATCGACTTTTGCGTCCACGCGGAGTATACCTGCACCGCGCCCGTGGTGAAATACTACGCGGACCTCGTCCGGGAGCGGCGGGGGAATCTCCACATCCACCTCTCCGAGACGAAAAAGGAGCACGACGAGTGCGTGCAGAAATACGGCGTCACACCGGCCAGATGGTTTGCGGACCTCGGGGCCTTCGACGGCACGGCCCTGGCCGCCCACTGCGTGTGGGTGACGGAGGAGGACATGAGGCTTTTGCGGGAGCGGGGCGTCAGCGTGGTCCACTGCCCCTCCAGCAACATGAAGCTGGGCAGCGGACTTGCGCCGGTGCCCCGGATGCTGGAGCTGGGGCTTAACGTGGCGCTGGGCACCGACGGGGCGGCCTCCAACAACAACCTCAACATGCCGGAGGAGCTGCACCTGGCGTCCCTCCTGCACAACGGCTTTACCGGCGACCCCACGGTGATGCCCGCCGGGGTGACGCTGCGCATGGCGACGCTCCATGGCGCGAGGGCCCAGGGCAGGGGAGACACCGGGGAGCTTCGGGTGGGGAAAAAGGCGGACTTCGCCGCCCTTTCCCTCGCGGGGCCCCACATGCGGCCCTGCCTCGACCCGCTGGCGCTGGTCACATACAGCGCCCAGGGGAGCGATGTGGTGATGACCGTCGCGGACGGGCAGATCCTTTACGACCACGGGAAATATCTCACCATGGACGCTCAGCGCGTCTACGAGGACGCGGACAGGGCGGCGTGGGAGCTTTATCACGGAAAGGAGAACATACAATGAGTTTTTTGGACAGTATCCTGGCCCCGCGGGGCGAGCACAGCTGCGATCTGGGCGGAGGGCTCTATTTTACCTACAATGAGGTGTCCAACGGCCTGGGCGGGTACGTGAACGTGGGGCTCACATTGCGGCGTCAGGGCGACCCGGGGTTCGCCGCGCGCATCACGGACCGGGAGGGCACGTTCGTCCACTTCCCCGGTGCGGAGGAGGGCAGCTGGCGGAAGGACCTGACGATGTCCTTTACGCCCCGGTGCCGGTTCCGGTGCTGGATCTACCGGGAGGAGGACGGGACGCTGTCCTTTGAGTGGATGGTCCAGCCCGACGGGCGCTACTGGGGGGACGACGACGGGTTCGGCATGGACAACGACGTGGAGGTGACCCTGTTCGCCCCCATGGACGAGAACGGGAAATTCACCGGCCCCTTCGCGCCGCGGAAGAAGAGGAAGTAGGCTTACGAGTCGGGGAAGGTGAGCGTCTCCATGAAGCCCTCGGCGCTGACGCACTGGACGTCGGCGGCGATGACCGCGCCCCGGTAGACGATCATGTCCGCCACCACCCGGTCGGAGGCGGAGGGGTGGTTGGTGATCTCGTAGGTGTAGCGCACCGCCTGAAGGCCGGCGTATTTCTTGAGGTCGAAACCCTGCTTTTGCTGGAGAGTGTTATACGCGGCGTAGACCCGGGAAAAATCCCTGGGGATGGTGACGGCCTGCTCCTCGATGGGCTCCGGGGAGACCTTCCAGCCGAAGGACTCCAGATACCTGACCCGCTGTTCGTTGGTCTTCACCACCGCGTCGAAGCTCCCGGCGGACGCGCTGTCGCCCGAGGGGAGGACAAGCAGGAGGACCGCGGCGGCCAGCACCACGAGAACGAGGGCGCCGAGGATGAGCTTTTTCCTGTCGAATTTGGCTGTTATGATAAACATAGGAGCACCTCCGAATGATGTTTGTACCATGATATTCGGAGGGGCCGGGGGGTATGCAGCCAGAATTTCGGGGTTTTTTCTGCATTTTGTACGTATGCCGGAGGCCCCGGCGGAAAAAAACTTTGCAAAATGATTTTTTCCACTTGAAAAATGGCGCAATATTGGTTATTATGGTATATGTCAAAATCACGAATCCGGTTTACGTAACTCTGAACAACTAATTTGGGAGGATTGCTTATGTCCAGCAGGATCTTTCAGAGCGTGGTAGTCCAGATGAAGGAAGCCACCACACGGTGCCTGGGCGTTGTAGACAGCGAGGGCAACGTGATCGCCACCAGCGAGCTTTCCATGATGGGCTCGCATATCGCCGACGCCGCCAGCATCCTGCCGCTCCCCGGCGAGAAGGTGAAGGTCCTGGCGGGCAAGACCTTCCGGCCCCTGGCGGGCTCCGAGCAGAACATCGAGTACGCCGTGTTCGTGGAGGGCACGGACGAGCTGGCCGCCAGCTACTGCTGTATGCTGGCCGTGGCCATCCAGAGCGCCAAGGCGTATTACGAGGAGAAGTACGACAAGTCAGCCCTGGTCAAGTCCATCATCACCGAGAACATCCTCCCCGGGGATATCTATGTCCACGCCAAGGAGCTCCACTTCGTCTCCGACGTGCCCAGGGCCGTCTTCTATATCCGGCAGCTGGACCGGGCGGACGTGGCCACGCTGGAGGTCCTGCGCCGGCTCTATCCCGAGAAGCAGAGGGACTTCATCATCTCCATCAACGAGACGGACATCGCCGTCATCAAGGAGGTCCCGGCCCACACGGAGGAGAAGGATACCCACAAAATGGGCGTTGCCATGTCCGCCGCCATCTCCGACGAGCTGAAGATCCGCACCGTCATTGGCGTGGGGACCCTGGCCATGCACCTGCGGGACCTGTCCATCCGCTACAAGGAGGCCCAGACGGCCATCGACGTGGGCAAGGTCTTCGATGAGGAGAAGACCGTCATCAACTACGAAAGCCTGGGCATCGGGCGGCTCATCTATCAGCTCCCCACCACCATGTGCGAGATGTTCCTGAACGAGGTCTTCAAGAAGAACCCCATCGACAGCCTGGACGAGGAGACCCTGGGCATCATCACGGAGTTTTTCGACAACAACCTGAATATCTCCGAGACGAGCCGCAAGCTTTTCGTCCACCGCAACACGCTGGTGTACAGGCTGGGGAAGATCAAGAAGCTCACGGGGCTCGATCTTCGGGAGTTCGATCAGGCCATCGTCTTCAAGGTGGCGCTGATGGTCAAGAAATACCTGGATTCCCAGGGAATACATCTTGCATAATTAAGGGAAACGATCGCAAATGGTTCAATTTACTGACGTCTTCAAGTCCTATGAAAACGGCACCAAGGCCCTGCGGGGCGTGAGCTTCACCATCCGGGACGGGGAATTCGCGTTCCTGGTGGGACCCTCCGGCTCCGGAAAGACCACCATCATCAAGCTCCTCACCGGCGAGATCGCCCCCACGGACGGCAAGGTGCTGGTGAACGACTACGATCTTGGCACCATCAAGTTCTCCCGGATGCCCTACATGCGCCGGACCCTGGGCGTGGTGTTCCAGGACTACCGGCTCATCGAGGACAAGTCCGTCTACGAGAACGTGGCCTTCGCCATGCGGGTCATCGGCGCCTCCAACAAGGAGATCCGCCGCCGCGTCCCCTATGTGCTGGAGCTGGTGGGCCTCGACAAACGGACGAAACGCAAGCCCCAGGAGCTCTCCGGCGGCGAGCAGCAGCGCGTCGCTATCGCCAGGGCCTTGGTGAACAACCCGCGCCTCATCATCGCCGATGAGCCCACCGGGAATCTGGACCCCGCCAGGAGCCTGGAGATCATGATGCTCCTGCAGAAGATCAACGAGCTGGGCACCACCGTTCTTGTGGTCACCCACGAAAAGGAGCTTGTGGAGAGCTTCTCCAAGCGGGTCATCGCCATTGACGGCGGCAAGATCATCAGCGACGGAATGGGCGGGTATTATAACTATGAAAGGTAACCGGTTTACTTACTATATCAAAGAGGGCATCGACAGCATCTTCTCCCACGGGTTCATGTCCTTTGCCAGCATCTGCATCATCGTGGCGTGCCTTCTCATCATGGGCAGCTTCACGCTTCTGGCCCTCAACGTGGACGAGGTCATCGACACCATGGAGAGCCAGAACGAGATCATGGCCTTCGTCAACGAGACGTACACCGACGAACAGGCCCGCGCCATCCAGGAGCGCATCGAGGGGCTTCCCAATGTGGACGAGGCGCTCTTCGTCTCCCGGGAGGAGGCGTGGGAGGACTTCACCGCCACCTACGAAAACCCGGCGTTCTTTGAGGGACTGGACTCCTCCGTGGCCCGGGACCGGTATGTGGTCTTTCTGGAGGACATCTCCCGCATGGCGGAGACCCAGCAGGCCCTCCGGGACGTGCCCGGCATCGCCGACGTCAGCGCGCACCTGAAGATCAGCGAGGGATTCGTGAAGATCCGCAACGTGGTGACGCTGGTGTCGCTGCTGCTGGTGGTGATCCTCTTCGTCATCTCCCTTTTCATCATGTCCAACACCATCAAGCTCACCACCTTTGAGCGCCGGGACGAGATCGCCATCATGAAGATGGTGGGCGCCACCAGCTCTTTTATCCGCTGGCCTTTCGTGGTCCAGGGGCTGATCTTAGGCCTGGTGGGGTCGCTCCTGGGGTACGTGATGGAGTGGGGCATCTACCGGCTTTTGACGGAGAAGCTCATCGCCGGGTCCGGTATCTCCTTCCTCACCGTCATTCCTTTCTCCCAGGTCGCCCTCCCCATCCTCACGGCTTTCGGCGTGGTGGGCCTGGGCGTGGGCGTTATCGGAAGTCTCATGGCCATCAAGAACTATTTGAAAGTGTGACAGAAAGCGCAGCTTTCGGGGAATCAGCATGAGCAGTAAATTTCAGAAGGTTTTCATCCGCGTCGTCGCCGTCATTCTGGCGCTGCTGATGGTGGGGTCGGTCCTCACCATCGCCCTGAGCTCCAGCGCCGGCGCCACCACCAAGGACGAGCTCAAGAAGCTCCAGGACGAGCTCAAGAGCCTCCAGCAGGACCAGAAGGACTTGAAGTCCCAGATCAACTCCCTAGAGTATGAGCAGTCCACCATCGTGGCGAAAAAGGGGGTCCTGGACGAACGCATCGCCCTCACCGTCAGCGCCATTGACAACCTGACGGCCCAGATCGAGCAGTACGGCATCCTCATCCAGGAGAAGGAGGCGGAGGTCGCCCAGCGCGAGTCCGCCGAGCAGGCCCAGTGGGACAAGTACAAGATCCGCCTGCGGGCCATGGAGGAGAACGGCACCGTCTCTTATTACGCCATTATCTTCGGGGCCAATGACTTTGCGGACATGCTCTCCCGGATCGATATGATCTCCTCCATCATGGACTACGACAACGCCCTCTACGATAAGCTGGTGACCGCCCGCGAGGCCACGGAGGACGCCAAGGCCCAGCTGGAGGACACCAAGGCCGAGGCCGAGGGCAAGAAGGTGGAGCTCCAGGACGCCCAGCAGGAGCTGGAGCTTCAGCGCAACGAGGCCAACGCCCTCATCGACGCGCTGGCCGACGACATTGACGCCGCCCAGGACATCTATAACCAGATGGAGAAGGACGAGAGCCAGCTCAAGAAGGACATCGCGAAAGCCGAGGAGGAGCTCAAGCGCCAGAATGCCCAGGTGGTGGGCACGGGCAGCTTCATGTGGCCGGTGAAGTCCAACATCGTCACCTCCGGCTTCGGCGGCCGCAACACGGGCATCCCCGGCGCGTCCACCAACCACAAGGGCATCGACATCGGCGGAACGGGCTACAACGCCCCCATCTACGCCGCCGATACCGGCAAGGTCACCATCGCCAGCCGCAACAGCTCCCAGGGCAACTACGTCACCATCAGCCACGGCAACGGCATCACCACCACCTACGCCCATATGACGAAGTACGTGGTCAAGACCGGCCAGACGGTGACAAAGGGCCAGATCATCGGCTACACCGGCGCCACGGGCGTGGCCAACGGCCCGCACCTGCATTTTGAGATCCGCATCAACGGTACCCCGGTCAACCCGCTGAACTACTTCAAGGCCGGGACGTATGTCGTAAGATGAGCCGCGCTCGGGAAACCGGGACGGAGGAAAAATCGCGCCCGGAGGGGCGCGATTTTTTGAGCTTGCGATAGACGGCGGCCCCTACGGCGGTGATTGAACGTATGCGAAAAACCCGCGGAAAGGCATCTTGACAAGGGTGGGGGAAGAAACTATAATAAGTTGGATACTTGAATAATTCTCTAAGGAGTGACCGCACAATGGCAGATTCCAATCGGTACAGAATGAGCCACCAGCGTTTGGAGGAGCTGAAAAACGAGCTTTTCTACATGCAGACCGTCCGGGAGAAGGAGGTCGCCGATCAAATCAAGGAGGCACGGTCCTTCGGCGATCTGTCCGAGAACTCCGAGTACGACGAGGCCAAGACCGAGCAGGGCAAGCTCTATTCCCGCATCGCCGAGGTCCAGGACCTCATCGAGCACGCCGTCATCGTGGAGGAGAGCGAGGACGTGGGCAAGGTGGGCATCGGGTCCGTCGTCTCCGTCCGGGATCTGGAGACCAACAGGGAATACAAATATAAGCTGGTGGGCTCCCAGGAGGCCAACCCCATGGAGGGGCGCATCTCCGACGACTCCCCCTTCGGCCGCGCCCTATACGGCCACAGCCTGGGCGAGGTGGTGGACGTGGAGGCTCCCGCCGGCACCATCCAGTACGAGATCCTCACCATCGAGAAGTAAGGAGAGACACCAATGCCGGATCTTACATCCGCCCCGGAGCAGGACCTGAGCGAGCTGCTCCAGGTCCGCCGGGACAAGCTCGCCGCCCTGCAAAGCGAGGGCCGCGACCCCTTTACCATCACCAAGTTCAAGCTCACCGCCTATTCCGAGGACGTGAAGGCGGATTTTGACGCCTTTGAGAATCAGCATGTGGCCATGGCCGGACGGGTCATGGCCAAGCGCGGCATGGGCAAGGCCATTTTCGCCGATATCCAGGACCGCAAGGGGCGCATTCAAATATACATCCGCGCCGACTCCGTGACGCCGGAGGAGTTCGCCGACTTCCGCAAGGTGGACGTGGGCGACATCGTGGGCGTGGAGGGCTACGTCTTCCGCACGAAGATGGGGGAGATCAGCGTCCACTGCGAGAAGACCACGCTTTTGTCCAAGTCCCTGCGCCCCCTGCCGGAGAAGTTCCACGGCCTCACCGACAAGGAGGTGCGCTACCGCCAGCGGTACGTGGACCTCATCATGAACCCGGACGTGAAGCGGACCTTTGAGCTGCGCTCTCGGTTCATCAAGTTCATCCGGGACTACATGGACGACCGGGGCTATATCGAGGTGGAGACGCCGGTGCTCAACACCCTGGCCGGCGGCGCGGCGGCGCGGCCCTTCGTTACCCACCACAACACCCTGGACATCGACATGTATATGCGCATCGCCACGGAGTTGCCCTTAAAGCGGCTCATCGTGGGCGGCATGGAGCGGGTCTATGAGATCGGCCGCATCTTCCGCAACGAGGGCATGGACACCAAGCACAACCCGGAATTTACCACCATCGAGCTCTACGAGGCGTATGCCAACCTTTACGACATGATGGACATCGCCGAGGGCATCCTCTCCGGCGCGGCCATGAAGCTTCTGGGCGGCTACCACGTCACCTGGCAGGGGGAGGACATCGACCTCACCCCCGGCTGGCGGAGGCTCACCATGGTGGACGCGGTGCGGGAGTATGTGGGCGTGGATTTCGCCGCCGTCACCGACGACGCCGAGGCCGTGGCGCTGGCCCGTTCCGTGGGCGTGGAGCTTGCGGACACCGCCGACAGGACCTGGGGCAACGCCCTTTACGCCTGCTTTGACCAGAAGGTGGAGGAGCGGCTTGTCCAGCCCACCTTCATCACCATGTACCCGGTGGAGGTATCGCCTCTCACCAAGCGCAGCCCTGAGGACCCCAGGCTCACCGAGCGGTTCGAGCTCTTCATCTGCCGCAGCGAGATGGCCAACGCCTATTCCGAGCTCAACGACCCCATCGACCAGCGCGCGCGCTTCATGAAGCAGCTGGAGCTCCGTGACCGTGGCGACGACGAGACGGAGATGCTGGACGAGGACTTCCTCACCGCCTTAGAGTACGGTATGCCCCCCACCGGCGGCATGGGCATGGGCATCGACCGCTGCGCCATGCTCCTAACCGGCTCCGACTCCATCCGCGACGTCATTTTGTTCCCGACAATGAAGCCGCTCGAGTAAAATTGCCGTTTCCGATGAGGGCTTACCGATTTTCATAAGTTCTGCTTACAGGGGTATTCGATGGTAACTTTGCGGGAAATAACCGGGGAATAACCGGGGAATATTACGAGGAGTGCCTGCCTTTCGGTTGCCGAAAACCAGAAGGTGCTTGCAATCATGTCGGACGGAAAGGCGGCCCTCCGTGCGGCGCCTACCGTGAGCTGATAGTCCAGCTCATGCCGGATGGTTATCGGGATATTGAAGTGATGATTGACTATGAGACGAGGGAAGTAGTCACTCTCGGCGAGCTTATCCCGAGGTGGTGGATATAAACGGATGGTGGATTTTCTGTTGGAAGAATTGACTCACGACAACTACCCGCTGGTGCGGATGTTTGACAGGAACGATGTTCCCAAAGCGTATACCGGTACTGTCGATGAGATAATGGAGATCACGGACTACGGCGTGGAGCATCACTGCATCGGCCACGCGCTGGCCGTAAAAGCGGACGGGAAATACATAGGCCTGCTGCTCCTTGGCGAGGCGCTTGAGTGGGATACCGACCCACCCGAGATGAGGGAGACGCCATTTTACCGCTTAATGGGTTTTGCCATAGACAGAAATTATCGGAATATGGGGATAGGCGGCAGGGTGCTCGAAAAGACAATAGAGATCGTGTACCGGGATTTCGGCATAAGACCGATAGCTCTGGGCTGCCATAAGGACAATCATTCCGCCGAACGGTTTTATCTGCGGCACGGCTTCCGCAAAACGGAATACCGCGAGGGGGAGGATTTCTACTTTATCAGATACCCCGAGTGAAAATCTATATTGGCTGGCAGATAACCGTTAAGCGCCAGTTCCGTAATGCTTTTTTTGGCTCATAAAACAGCAGACAACTAACAGAAAAAAACTGCCCCAAATTCGGCAGAATTGGTTCTTTTTCGCTTCTGTGGTGGGTTTGACATTGAACAAAGATAAAAACAATTCTCCAAAAATTCGTATAAATTCGTATAATTTTGAGATAGAAGAAGTGAGAAAACATTGATATAGAAGGAAATATTGAACTTGCTATATTTCCCGACGATGAAGCCGATGGAGTGAGATTATAAAAAATGAAAAATGGCGATTCCGGGGTGGGATCGCCATTTTTAGCAGGGGGCCCATATGGACAACGATATTACGATGCTCTATGAGACGCTTGGGATCCTTGAAAAGGGGGTGTATGTGAAGGACGGGCATACGGTCCCCTTAAAGCTGAAGAGAACCGCCATGGTCAAATCGGATGTATTCCTCCCGGACGAGATCGACAGGCTCCGGCGCGCGCGGTTGCCGAAGAGCCCCGGTGCCGACCGGTGCGCGTACGACTGCGTCAACCGGGACTCCTTCGCCCGGGCGCTTGAGCTTGTTGTCGACGCGCGGCGGCTGGGCGGGAGGGGCGCGAAGCGCGAGGTGCTGGTCCTCAACTTTGCCAACCCCGTCTCACCGGGCGGCGGCGTGAGGGGCGGTGCGAGGGCGCAGGAGGAGGATCTCTGCCGGAGGAGCTCCCTCCTGTTGGCGCTGGAGGGCAAGGACGCCCGGCCCTACTATCGGTATAACCGCGCCCGCGATCCATACGTGGGCTCGGACGCGGTCATCATCACCCCGCGCGTTGAGATCCTCCGGGGCGAGGACGGCGAGCTGCTGGAGGAAAGCGCCGTCGTCGCTGTCATGACCTGCGCCGCCCCTGTCAAATACGGCCTTTCCGGCATGACGGCCCGGGACTATGAGCGCCTGTTCACCCGCCGCGTCGAGGGGATGCTGCTGTGCGCGGCCCGCGAGGGATACCGATTCCTCGTCCTTGGCGCTTTCGGGTGCGGGGCTTTCGGGAACGACGCGCGGGATGTCTCGGACATCTTCTACAAGGTCCTGAGGGACATTGACCGGAGCGGGACGGGCGAGGGGAGCGTGTTCCGGCGGGTCGATTTCGCCGTCCTCGACAGGTCGCCGGAACGGTATAACTTCAACGAATTTTGCCGCAATTTCAGGGATTTTTATGGCGAGGGGAGCGATCGCGGGAACTGACGCGCTGTCCTTTGCCGTCTCGGGGCCGGAGCTTACTGGCCCCGCTTTTTTACGTCCTTTTCCACCCGCTCCTTCCAGTCCTGGGGGATGGCGGCGCAGGCGCGGACGGAGGTGACGGCGTCGCTGATGACCTGGTAGTTGAGGGCGGTGCCGGCGCGGTCGGATTTGTAGCGGACGGCGCGGTCCGGGGCGATGCCGAAGCGGGCGGCCTCTTTCGCGGCGTCGATGTTGGCTCCCAGAAAGAGGAACTCCCAGCCCGCGGCCTTGCGTTCCTCGATGAGGGCCTTCACCTTGTCGTAGGTGTACTCGCGGCTGGCGTTCTCAAGCCCATCGGTGGTGATGACGAACATGGTCCTCTCCGGCACGTCCTCGGGGCGGATGTACTTGTGGACGTTTTTGATGTGGTGGATGGCGCCGCCCACGGCGTCCAGGAGGGCCGTACAGCCCCGGACGTAGTACTCCTTGTCCGTCATGGGCGGGACGGAATCAAGGTCCGCCCGGTCGTGGATGACCTCGGTCTTGTCGTCGAAGAGCACCGTGGACACCAGGGCCCGGCCCGGCTCGCGCTTTTGCTTTTCGATCATGCCGTTGAAGCCGCCGATGGTGTCGGACTCCAGCCCCGCCATGGACCCGCTGCGGTCCAGGATGAATACGAGCTCGGTCAGATTGTTGTTTGTCATGGAAATGACCTCCTTTTGTTTGATGGTCCCAGTATACAGGACGCAAGGGAGGCCATGGTCGCTTTTCAGGCGACATTTTTATTTTTATGGGAAGCTTTACGCCCCGCCCAGAAGCGGCTCGTCGAAGGCGAAGAGGGCCTCATTGATGGCGAAGATGTCGTACTGCCCCCGGGAGACGAAATACTCCACGATGATGTCCCGGCGGCTGGCGCGGGTGAGGGAGTAGCCGGCGCGGGAGAGGAGGTCCCGGAGGCCGTCCAGGGGAAGCTCCAGCGCCACGCCCAGGGCCAGCGCCGTGGACTTGGAGGGGCGGTAGTCGGGCTTGGAGCGGATTTTGGAGAAGAGCTTCCGGTCGATGTTGGCTTTTTTGTAGATCTCCGCGTCCTTGTGGCCGCCCTGGTCGATGAGCCGCAGGAGCGTCTCGGAGAACCCGGCGTCGGCGGCCTTGAGCATGTCCTCCAGGCTGGCGGTGGGGGCGGCGTACGCTTTGCCCTGCATCGGCGGCGCGGCGTCATAGGTGGGCATGGGGGCGGCGTTGAGGCGGTAGAGTGAGCGGTTGAAGATGCCCGCCGTGCCCTCAGGAGTGCCGTAGCGGGCGTGGATGTAGTCCCGCAGGGCGGCGTAGAACCCGTCGTCGAAGCGCTCCACGGCGCTTTCAGGAACGGAGAAGGTGATGCTCATGTCGTGCCCCCGCAGGAAGATGCTGGCCGCCCGGACCCCGGCCCGGACGGAGGTCTGCGGGTCCGCGCCGGAGGGGAGGCCCAGCAGGGCCATGGCCACCGCGCCGCAATTCTTGCCGGACGCGGCCTCCAGGCCCGAAAGATACGACGCCGTCAGCGTTTCGGCGTCCGTCCCGGCAACGGGACAGAGGATGTCCCAGCCCCGGCGCAGAAGCCCCCGGCGCTTTACCTCCAGCGTCCCGGACCCGTCCAGAAGACAGGCGTCCGCCTCCAGGGCGGCGATCTCCGACCGCGTGAGCATGAAAGGCATTCGACCACCTCCGTTTCACTCTTTTGCCCCCAGTATACCGCCGGCGGGGCCGGTTGTCAAAGCTCTTTTGCCGGGGAGACCGAAACCTGACGCGATTTTAACCGTTTTTTAATGATTCACCGATTGAAAAACCGATGAAGATTTGGTATGATAGGGTTCACTTGCAAAAAGAGCTTTCCTATTCTGCTATGGAGATGTCTTCGTATGGATTTCCTACATAAGGTCTGCGGCTTTTTTCAAAGGTGCGGCAAATGGCTGGGACGCGCCCTGGACGCCCACCCGGTGATCTTCACCAGCGTGACGGCGCTCATCGTCACGCTGATCATCGAGAGCGTCAGCCGGTTCTCCCCCTTGAAGGCGGTGGCGTTCATGTTCGTCCACCCGGTGAACTTCCTGGCCAACTACTTCATCGTCCTGTCCACCCTCTCTCTGGCGCATTTGTTCAAAAAGCGCGTCTTTTGGCTCGCGCTCCTCTCCGCCGTCTGGATGGGCCTGGGCATCGCCAACGGCGCGGTGCTGGCCAACCGCGTGACGCCCTTCGGCGCCATCGACCTTTTGGTTTTGCCCTCGGTGTTCCCCATCCTTACCCAGTATCTGGAGATCTGGGAGATCGTTCTCATCGCCGTGGCTTTCGTCCTGGCGGTGGCTGGGATGGTGGTGCTCTTCCTCAAGACCGGGAAGGTCAAGCCCTCCTACCGCGTGGCGGCCATCTTCATCTCCGCCTCGGTGCTCCTGGGCGTGGGGACTTACAGCCTCACGGTGGTGGGCCACCGGGAGGAGCGGGCGGCGACCTTCTCCAACATCGCGGGTGCTTATAAGACCTACGGCTTCGTCTACTGCTTCTCCACCGGCGCGGTGGACATGGGCATCTCCGAGCCGGAGACCTACTCCCGCGCCTCGGTGAACTGGCTTCTGGGCAACATTCACGAGAATACCGATTCCTCCCTGCGGCCCAACATCATCATGATCCAGCTGGAGTCCTTCTTTGACGTGTCGCACCTGACGAACCTGACGGTGGAGTCCGACCCCACGCCGGTGTTCACAGGCCTCAAGGAGCGGTACACCTCCGGCTTCCTCACTGTCCCCTCCATCGGCGCGGGCACCGCCAACACGGAGTTTGAGGTCCTCTCCGGCATGTCCCTGGACTTCTTCGGCATGGGGGAGTACCCCTACAAGACCATTTTGAAGGAGGAGGCGTGCCCCTCCGTCTGCCGGGACCTGGCCGATCTCGGCTACACCTCCACCGCCATCCACAACAACACCGCCACCTTCTACGGCCGCAACGAGGTCTTCGCCCAGTTGGGCTTCGACCGCTTCGACTCCATCGAGTACATGCCCCACATCGAGTATAACCCCATCGGCTGGGCCAAGGACGCCGTCCTGACGGAGGAGATCCTGAAGACCCTGGACTCCACCGAGGGCCAGGACTTCATCTTCACCATCACCGTCCAGGGCCACGGCAAATACCAGCGGGGCGTGGACAGCGTGGACATGGAGAGCCTCGGCATCACCTGGGAGGACGAAACCGACGAGCAGGACGCTTTCGCCTACTACACCAGCCAGCTTTCGGAGACGGATGCCTTCATCGGCGAGCTCCTGGACGCCCTGACCCGCCGCAACGAGCCCACGGTGGTGGTGCTCTACGGCGACCATCTGCCCTCCTTCAGCATCGGCGCGGAGCAGCTGGAGAACGGCGACATCTTCCAGACGGAGTACGTCATCTGGTCCAACTTCGCCATGGAGGCCCGGGACGAGGACGTGCAGGCCTACCAGCTCTCCGCCAAGGTCCTGGAGGACCTGGGGCTGAACCCCGGCCTGCTCACCAAGTACCACCAGCAGATGTGGGACACGCCGGACTACCTGGACGGCCTGCAGCTGCTGGAGTACGACATGCTCTACGGCGAATACTACTGCTTCGGCGGGGAAAACCCCTACGAGGCCACGGACCTGAAGCTGGGCGTGGTCCCCATCACCCTCTCCTCCTACGAGCTTGACCCGGAGACGGGCCTGCTCACCGTCCATGGGCGCAACTTCACGCCCTGGAGCGTCCTCACCCTTGACGGCGAGGAGCTGGAGACGACCTTTAATGAGGAGACGGGCGAGCTCACTGCCACGGTGGAGGACCTGGAGGCCGACGACTACTCCGGCGCGGTCCTCACCGTCCGCCAGGTCACGACCCTGGGCGTGGTCTTAAGCGAGAGCGTGGGCATTAAGATTGAATAAATATTCATATTGCTTGAATCTTTATTCATCCACACCCACCGAGACCGCGCCTGCATACCGCCAATTTCCACAAACGGGAGGCCCCGGACCGGGGAACTCCCGTTTTTTTCGCAAATCGGCGTGCATATATGAATAATCCTTGACTTTTGCCCGAAAAAGCCCCATAATGACAGTACAATCATACAAATCTGGAGGCTCACTATGTCTGAAAAACCCATCAAGAAGATTGCCCTGGCCTATTCCGGCGGGCTGGATACATCCATCATCATCCCCTGGCTCAAGGAGAACTACCCCGGCTGTGAGGTCATCGCCGTCTGCGGCGACGTGGGGCAGGGGAGCGAGAACGAGGGGCTGGAGGAGAAGGCCAAGAAGACCGGCGCCTCCAAGCTCTATGTGGAGGACCTGACGGACGAGTTCGTCAACGACTTCATCATCCCCACCATGAAGGCCGGCGCCGTCTATGAGGACTACCTGCTGGGCACCTCCATGGCCCGCCCGGTCATCGCCAAGCGTTTGGCGGAGATCGCCGTTGCCGAGGGCTGTGACGCCATCGCCCACGGCTGCACCGGCAAGGGCAACGACCAGGTGCGCTTTGAGCTGACCTTAAAGCACTTCGCCCCGGGCATGAAGATCATCGCCCCCTGGCGCGTCTGGGACATCAAGAGCCGGGATGAGGAGATCGACTTCGCCGAGGCCCACCACGTCCCCCTGAAAATAAGCCGGGAGACCAACTACTCCAAGGACAAGAACATGTGGCACCTCTCTCACGAGGGCCTGGATCTGGAGGACACGGGCAACGAGCCCCAGTACGAAAAGCCCGGCTTCCTGGAGCTTGGCGTCTCGCCCGTTGACGCCCCCGACAAGCCCACCTATGTGGAGATCGAGTTTGACAAGGGCGTCCCCGTGGCCCTCAATGGCGAGAAAATGAGCGCCAAGGACATCATCTATAAGCTCAACGACCTGGGCGGCAAAAACGGCATCGGCTTACTCGACATCGTGGAAAACCGCCTCGTCGGCATGAAGTGCCGTGGCGTCTATGAGACCCCCGGCGGTACCGTTCTTTACAAGGCCCATGAGTATCTGGAGACGGTGTGCTTAGACAAGATGACCCAGCACGAAAAACAGCGCCTTTCCATCACCTTCGCCGAGCTCGTCTACAACGGCCAGTGGTTCACCCCCTTGAGGGAGGCCCTCTCCGCCTTTGTGGACAAGACCCAGGAGCGGGTCACCGGCAAGGTGCGCTTAAAGCTCTACAAGGGAAACATCATCAAGGCCGGCGTGTGGAGCGACTGGAGCCTCTATTCCGACGAGCTTGCCACCTTCGGGGCCTCCGACTACGACCAGAAGGACAGCGCCGGCTTCATCAACCTCTTCGGCCTTCCTATCTCCGTCCAGGCCGCCGTGGACAGGAAAAACGGGATCAACTGAGGGACCGACTATGGCAAAGCTTTGGGCCGGAATGGCCGACGGCGCCATTGACGCCGCCGCCGAGGACTTCAACCGTTCCATCAGGATCGACTCCCGGATGGTCCGGGAGGACATCGAGGGCAGCATCGCCCACGCCAAGATGCTCAGCGCGCAAAACATCATCACATCTGCCGATGCGGAGGCCATCATCGATGGCCTCAACGGCATTTTATCGGACCTCGACGCCGGGCGGCTCCAAATCGACCCGGAGGCCGAGGACATCCACACCTTCGTGGAGCAGACGCTGACGGCGCGTATCGGCGAGCCGGGCAAGCGCCTGCACACCGCCCGTAGCCGCAACGACCAGGTGGCGCTGGATACCCGCCTTTATCTCCGGGGCCGTGTGGAGAAGACGAAAGAGCTTCTTAAAGCCTTTATCCTCACCCTCTGCGACCGGGCGGAGGAGGCCCGCGCCATGGTCATGCCGGGGTACACCCACCTCCAGCGGGCCCAGCCCGTCACCATGGGCCACCACCTCCTGGCCTACGCCCATATGGCCCTCCGGGACCTGGGCCGCCTCACGGACGCCTCGCGCCGGATGAACGTCTCGCCCATCGGCTGCTGTGCCCTGGCGGGCACCACCTACCCCACGGACCGGCGGTATGAGGCGGAGCTTCTGGGCTTTGACGCCCTGGCGGAGAACTCCCTGGACGGCGTGTCCGACCGGGATTTCTGCGTGGAGCTGGCCGCCGCCCTCAGTCTCGTCATGACGCACCTCTCCCGCCTGTCCGAGGAGCTCATCCTCTGGTCCAGCTGGGAATTTCGCTTCATCCGCCTCTCGGATGCCTACTCCACCGGCTCCTCCATCATGCCCCAGAAGAAGAACCCGGACATGGCGGAGCTGACGAGAGGCAAGACGGGCCGTGTCTACGGGGACCTGATGGCGCTTTTGACCATGCTCAAGGGCCTGCCTTTGGCCTACAACAAGGACATGCAGGAGGACAAGGAGCTCATCTTCGACGCCTTCGACACCGTGGACGCCTGCCTCACGGTTTGTGCCCCCATGGTGGGGACCATGACGTTCCTCCCCGAGAACATGCGCCATGCCGCCGCCGCGGGCTTCATCAACGCCACGGACCTGGCCGATTACCTGGTGGGCCGCGGGATGCCCTTCCGCACCGCCTACAAGCTCACCGGCGAGCTGGTGGCCCAGTGTACCGCCTCCGGCACGACCCTGGAGGACCTGCCCCTGGAGGCGTACAAGGCCAAAAGCGAGCTTTTTGACGCGGACCTCTACGCCGCCATCAACATCGACACCTGCCTCCTCCGCCGCACCTCCCACGCCGGCCCCACCCCCGAGAGCGTGGAGCGGCAGATCGAGTACATCAAGGAAATATTGGAATAACCATCGAACGAAAGGAGAGAGCGGGTTGCCTGACCTGGACGGTTTGAAGATCCAGCCCGTGGGCGACGGGCTTATCGACCTTATCTGCCCCTGGGAGAGCGTGGAGGAATTTATCCGACAATGCGACCGGGAGGGGCTGGCCGTCACGGGCTTTACCTGGTGGTGCCACGTCACCGGGGACCACCGGCCCTGCGGAATGGGCGGGCCGCGCTCCGAGCATTTTGACGGGTGGTTCAGCGAGCTTGCCATGGACGAGCCCATTTCGTTTGAAAACAATTCGGAATACCTTCATTATCTGAAGGACGTCTGGCCCGGGGAGCGGGAATATCGCCCCTGCCTGTGGCCCGGCTTCTGGTTGGAGCCCTGGCGCGCCGCGCCGGGAAGTGGGAGTGAGAAAAAATGAAAATCTACATCGACGGCAGCGCCGGGACCACCGGGCTGCAGATTTACGACCGGCTCCGGGAGCGGCGGGACCTTGAGCTTGTGACCCTTCCGGAGGAGCTTCGGAAGGACCCGTCCGCCCGGAGGGACGCGTTGAACAACTGTGACATCGCCTTCCTCTGCCTGCCCGATGACGCGGCCCGGGAGGCGGTGAACATGATCGAAAACCCCGCGGTCCGGGTCATCGACGCCTCCACCGCCCACCGCACGGCGGAGGGCTGGGCCTACGGCTTCCCGGAGCTTGACGATGACCACCGCGCCGCCATTGAGAGGGGAAAGCGTATCGCCAACCCCGGCTGCCACGCCACCGGTTTCATTGTCTCCGTCTACCCCCTGGTGAAGCTGGGTCTCGTCCCCGCGGACTACCCCTTCACCTGCTTCTCCCTCACCGGCTACTCCGGCGGCGGGAAGAAGATGATCGCGGACTATGAGGACCCGGAAAAGCCCGTGAATCTCAACGCCCCCCGCCTCTACGGCCTCACCCAGGCCCATAAGCACCTGCCCGAGATGCAATCAGTCTGCGGTCTTACCCGCGCCCCCGTCTTCACCCCCATCGTGGACGACTACTATAAGGGCATGGCCACCACCGTCGCCCTCCATTTGGACCTCCTGCCGGGGCATCCCACCGCGAAGACGATCCGCGAGGCCCTGGACGACTGGTACCAATACCAGCGCCTCATCAACGTTGCCCCGCTCAACTGGGGCACCCCCATGATCGACGCCAACGCCTTTGCCGGCCGCGATGACCTGATGCTCATCGTCTCCGGCAGCGACCAGCGCGTCACCGTCACCGCCCTCTTCGACAACCTCGGCAAAGGCGCCTCCGGCGCGGCTGTCCAGAACATGAACCTTTTGTTGGGCGCAGACGAGCTGACGGGGCTCAATGTGTAAAATGGAGATTTTAGAGACTGAGCTGACCGAGGCGGTCGCCGCACAGCTTATCGCGCTGTCCGAGGATTGGGAGCGGGAAAACTGCTGTCACGGTTACTACAAAAACACCCTGGACGACCTCAAGGGAAACAGGATCTTTCTTGCCCTTGAAGGCGGCGCGGTGGTGGGCTACTTATTTGGCCATAAGGAGATCACAGAGAAGACCACCAGCGTCTATGAGGCCGGCATAGGCTTCTTTGAGATCGAGGAGCTGTACGTAAAGCCCGCGTACCGAAGCCGGGGGATCGGCGGAGCGCTGTTCCGAACCGTGGAAAAAGCGGTTTCACCGGATGTGGACCTCCTCATGCTGGGCACCGCCTCCAAAAATGCCCGCGCCATTCTCCACTTCTACTTAGACGAGCTGGGCATGGAGTTTTGGAGCGCGCGGCTTTTCAAAAAGATTCGGTGATTTTCGGCATTTCCGGCACATGGCCGAGGCCGGAAAGTATTCGCAGGCAGAGGTGAAATGTATGTGGTTCCTGTTCGCCCTGGGCTCCGCCGTGTTCGCGGCGCTGACGTCGATTTTGGCCAAGGTGGGCATCGAGGACGTAAACTCCAACCTCGCCACCGCCATACGGACCGTGGTGGTGCTGGCTATGGCCTGGGGAATGGTCTTCATCACCAACGCCCAGGGCGGTATCGGGTCGATCAGCCGGAAAAGCTGGCTCTTTCTCATCCTCTCCGGCCTCGCCACCGGCGCTTCGTGGCTGTGCTACTATAAAGCCCTTCAAATCGGCGAGGCGTCCAAGGTGGTGCCGGTGGATAAGCTCAGCACGGTCATTACCCTTGTCCTGGCTTTCGTCTTTCTCCACGAGAAATTCACCGCAAAGTCCCTCATCGGCTGCGCCCTCATCGGCGCGGGGACCCTGCTCATGGTCTTATAGTTGCATACGGGAGGAATCGCTATGAACATCACACCCATCCCCGGCGGCGTGTGCGCCGCGCGGGGGTTTACCGCTAACGGCATCCGGTGCGGCATCAAACAGAGCTCGAAAAAGCGGGACCTGGCCCTTATCGTCTCGGAAAAGCGCTGTGCCGCGGCGGCTGTCTACACCGCCAATCTCGTCCGCTCCGCGCCCATCAAGGTCACCAAGGCGCACCTGGCCGACGGCCACGCCCAGGCGGTGATCTGCAACTCCGGCAACGCCAACACCTGCAACGCAAACGGCGTCGAGATCGCCGAGGGCATGAGCCGCCTTGTGGAGCAATATACAGGCATCGCCGCTTCTGACGTCATCGTCGGCTCCACCGGCGTCATCGGCCAGCCCATGAGCTTAGAGCCCATGGAAAAAGGGATGCCCGAGCTTGTTGCGGGCCTGGGGGACCACTCGGACTTTGCCGAGGACGCTATCATGACCACCGACACCGTCCCCAAGCAGGCCGCCGTGGAGTTTGAGATTTCCGGCGTCAAATGCCGTCTCGGCGGCATCGCCAAGGGCTCCGGCATGATCCACCCCAACATGGCGACCATGCTGGTTTGGGTCACTTCCGACGTCGATATCACCCCGGAAATGCTCCAAAAGGCCGTTTCCGAGGACGTGAAGACAAGCTTCAACATGGTCAGCGTGGACGGCGACACCTCCACCAACGACACCTTCGCCGTGCTGGCCAACGGCATGGCGGGAAACCCCGTCATCGACAGGGCGGGGGAGGACTTCGACGCCTTCCGCGCCGCCCTCCACGCCGTCACCGTGAAGCTGTGCCGGATGATTGCCAAGGACGGCGAGGGCGCCACGAAGCTCCTGACCTGCCTCCTCACCGGGGCATCGGATGAGGAAACCGCCAAGACCGTGGCCAAATCCGTCATCTGCTCCAGCCTCACCAAGGCCGCCATGTTCGGCGCGGACGCCAACTGGGGCCGGGTCCTGTGCGCCATCGGTTATTCCGGGGCGCAAGTCGATGTGGACCGTGTGGACGTGAGCTTTCGCTCCAAGGCCGGACAGGTGGACGTGTGCCGGAACGGCGCGGGCATCCCTTTCTCCGAGGAGGAGGCCAAGAAGGTGCTGCTGGAGGACGAGATCGACATCCTGGTGGAGCTCAATTCCGGCACCGCCTCCGCCGAGGCGTGGGGATGCGATCTTACCTACGACTACGTGAAGATCAACGGCGACTACAGGACCTGAGGGAGAGACAACATGAATCAAAAGGAACGTATGCTGGCCGGTCTGCCCTACAGGGGTTGGCTGGACGGCCTTGAGGAGGAGCGGGAGGCGTGCAAGAGGCTCGTCTACGAGCTCAACACACTGCCGCCGGACCGCTGGCCGGAGATACCGGCGATTTTGAAAAGGCTCCTGGGCAAGACCGGAGAGAAAGTGTGGATCGAGCCGCCCTTCCACTGCGACTACGGCTGGAACATCGAGGTGGGGGACAACTTCTACGCCAACTATAACCTGGTGATCCTGGACGTGTGCAAGGTCGCCATCGGCGACAACGTCTTTATCGCCCCCAACGTGGCCCTTTACGCCGCCGGCCACCCGGTCCACCCCGAAAGCCGCAACTCCGGCTACGAGTACGGCGCGCCCATCACCGTGGGCAGCAACGTCTGGATCGGCGGCAATACCGTCATCCTCCCCGGCGTCACCGTGGGGTCGGGATGCGTCATCGGCGCGGGGAGCGTGGTGACCCGGGACATTCCCCCAAACTCCTTGGCCGCCGGCAACCCCTGCCGCGTCCTGCGCCAGATCACCGAGGCGGACAGAAAATACTACTTCAAAAACCGGGAATTTGACGTGGAGGATTACAATGAATAACGCCACGGACATACCAAATCCCGCGTTCTGGCAGGCCCTGGACGAGCTAGTGCGCTCATCCGAAATCGTCATCGACCGCCCCCGCGGCTCCGCCCACCCCAGATACCCCAATATGATCTACCGTGTGGATTACGGATATCTCAAGGATACCTCCTCCATGGACGGCTCCGGCATCGACGTGTGGGTGGGGACGGGGGAGAAAAAGGTGGATGCCATCATGTGCATCGTTGATCTTATGAAGCGCGATTCCGAAATCAAGATTCTTATCGGCTGTACCGAGGAGGAAAAGCAGATCGTCTATGAGACACACAACGAGTCGGAATACATGAAGGGCGTGCTGATTCGCCGCTGACCGCTGTACCCCCGATTCCCACGCAACACCCCCCGCCGCCTGTGGCGGCGAGTTCACCGGCACATCTGCCGACATCCGACAAAAAGGAGGCCCACACCATGGACTTACACGACCACGCCCTCCGGGCGCAGACGCTGACGGAGGCGCTGCCCTACATCCAGAAATACGCCGGCAAGATCATCCTCATCAAGTACGGCGGCAACGCCATGACCAACGAGACGCTGAAAAAATACGTGATGGGGGACATTGTGCTCCTCAGCATGATCGGCATCAAGGTGGTGGTGGTCCACGGCGGCGGACCGGAGATCTCGGACATGCTCAAAAAGACCGGCAAGAAGTCCGAGTTCAAAAACGGCCTTCGCGTCACGGACCCCGAGACCATGGACATTGTCCAGATGGTTCTGGCCGGGAAGGTCAACAAGGACCTGGTGAACCTGGTGGAGCTGGCGGGAGGCCGCGCCATCGGCCTTTCCGGCGTGGACGGCCACATGATCCGCGCCGCCCAGCTGGACCCCGACCTGGGCGCGGTGGGGGAGATCCAGGACGTGGACGTGAAGCCCATCACGGACCTACTGGACATGGGCTACATCCCCATCATCTCCACCGTGGGATGCGACCCCCAGGGGAACCTCTACAACATCAACGCCGACACCGCCGCCGCCCGTATCGCCGGCAAGCTGGGCGCGGAATCCATGCTCACCATGACGGACATCGAGGGGCTTTTGCGGGATAAGGACGATCCGGACACCCTGATCCGGCGTCTGTCCGTTTCGGAGGTCCCGCAGCTTGTGGCCGACGGGGTCATCTCCGGCGGCATGATCCCCAAGATCCAGTGCTGTGTGGAGGCCATCCGCCGGGGCGTCCGCAAGGTCTTCATCATCGACGGCCGCCTGCCCCACTCTATCCTGATGGAGCTGCTGACCAACGCCGGCCTCGGCACCATGTTTACCGCGTGAGGTGAGAAAATGGACATCAAAACCCAGGACAAACAGTACATCGCCAACACCTACGCCCGCGCCGACGTGGTCTTCACCGAGGGCAGGGGAGCGGAGGTCTTCGACGGGACGGGCCGCCGTTACATCGACCTGGGCGCCGGCATCGGCGTCAACGCCTTCGGCCTCTCCGACCCCATATGGGCGGAAGCGGTGGCGAGACAAGCGTCAAAGCTTCAACATATGTCTAACTTATATTACACCGAACCCTGCGTCAAGCTGGCAAAGCTCCTGTGCGACCGCACCGGCATGCGGAAGGTCTTCTTCGGCAACTCCGGCGCGGAGGCCAACGAGTGCGCCATTAAGGCCGCCCGGAAGTGGGCCTTCGACAAGTACGGCGACGAGAGCCATTCCACCGTCATCACCCTCAAAAACAGCTTTCACGGCCGGACCGTCACCACCCTCTCCGCCACGGGCCAGGACGCCTTCCACACGAAATTCGGCCCCTTCACCCCCGGCTTTGTCCACGCCAGCGCCCAGGACGCCTCGGAGGTCCGCACCTTCGCTGAGCGCGGCAACTGCTGCGCCGTGATGCTGGAGCTCATCCAGGGCGAGGGCGGCGTCGTGCCCCTGACAAGGGACTACGTGGACGAGGTGGTGCGCATCGCCCGGGAGCACGACCTCCTCCTCATCGTGGATGAGGTCCAGACGGGCAACGGCCGCACCGGGACGCTGTACGCCTATGAACAATTCGGATTTTTGCCCGACATCGTCTCCACCGCCAAGGGCCTGGGCGGCGGCCTGCCTCTGGGGGCGTGCCTCCTGGGGGAGCGCGTGGAGCACACCCTGGGCGCCGGGGACCACGGCTCCACCTTCGGCGGCAACCCGGTTTCCTGCGCCGGTGCCCTTACGGTCGTCGAGCGCCTGAATGAGACGCTTCTGGCGGACGTCCGCCGCAAGGGCGAGCTTATCAAAACGGCCCTCACCGGCGCCAAGGGCGTCAGGTCCCTCACGGGCCTTGGCCTCATGGTGGGCATCCTCACGGAAAAGCCCGCCCGAGACATCGCGGCGGCGGCCTTAAAGCGCGGCGTGGTGGTCCTCACCGCCCACGAGAAGGTCCGGCTCCTGCCGCCCCTCATCATCACGGACGAACAGCTCACGGAAGCTTTGACAATACTCAAAGAGGTGATCGGAGAATGAAACACTTACTCAAATTAGGCGACCTGACAAAAGAGGAAATTTTGGACCTGCTGGGCCTTGCCGACCAGCTCAAGTTCGAGCGCAAGAACAACATCCCCCACCCGCTTTTGGCGGGGAAGACCCTGGGCATGATCTTCCAGAAATCCTCCACCCGCACCCGCGTCTCTTTCGAGGCGGGCATGTACCAGCTGGGCGGCAACGCCCTCTTCCTCAGCTCCCGGGACCTCCAGATCGGCCGCGGCGAGCCGGTGCAGGACACCGCCCGGGTCCTCAGCCGTTATCTCGACGCCATCATGATCCGCACCTACGCCCAGAGCGAGGTGGAGGACCTGGCCCGCTACGGCACCATCCCCATCATCAACGGCCTCACCGACTACGCCCACCCCTGCCAGGTCCTGGCCGACCTCCAGACCATCCGGGAGTACAAGGGCACACTCCAGGGTCGGAAGCTGGCGTTCATCGGCGACGGCAACAACATGGCCAACTCCCTCATCGTCGGCGGCATCAAGACGGGCATGTCCGTGGCCATCGGCTGTCCCAAGGGCTACGCCCCCGATCCCGACATCGTCAAGTGGGGCAAGGAGAACGGCGACCTCACCGTCACCGACGACATCTTCGAGGCCGCCCGGGACGCCGACGCCGTCTACACCGACGTCTGGGCCTCCATGGGCATGGAGGAGGAGGCGGACCGCCGCCGCCGCGACTTCGCCGGCTACCAGGTGAACCGGGAGCTCATGAGCGTGGCCCGCCCCGACGCCATCGTCCTCCACTGCCTCCCCGCCCACCGCGGCGAGGAGATCACCGACGAGATCATCGAGACGTACCAACACTCCATCTTCGACGAGGCCGAAAACCGCCTCCACGCCCAAAAAGCCGTCCTCGTCCGCCTGATGCACGGCTGACCCTCCCTCTCAACCGGATACAAGCATATTATACCACAAAGCTAAGCAAAAGTCAAGCATTATTTTGAAGTATTCCGAAAATTTTTTGTCCAAAACCAAAAAGGTTCCCTCCCGCAAGGAGGGAACCTTTTTTACCCCCCTCGCAGGGAGGGCAACCCCTACGGCGTAAATGAAGCTGGTTCGATTTGTCGGAACCGTTCTGTCGTCCGACGTTCGCTGCCCCCCCTGCCCCCCCTCCTACGAGGAGGGGGCTCCGAGACGGGGGCGGGCGCGGTTTATCGGAACCGGTTGGATAACGCACCCTGTAGGGGCCGCCACTCTTGGCGGCCCGCGTTGCGTCTATTGACACGTCCCGAACACCGCCGTAGGGGTCGCTGTCTCGGCGACCCATTCCCCGGATGACCGCCATGGACCGTTTTATCGGAACCGTTCCCGTCCCACAACGTGGGGACGGGCGGACACATGGGTCCGCCCGTCCCCCGTCTCCCGTCCCCGCCGCGCGGGCAGATCAAAAAATGCGCCGCAAAGCGGCGCAACCTTTTTCGCCCCCTCCTCGCAGGGCGGGGCAGGGGGGGAGCGAAGGCTGGAGGGCGCATATGCCCCCAATCCCACGCGTATGCCCCCTTATTTCATATGAAACCTCTTCACGATCTCCGAGATGAGCCTTGTCCTCAAAATCAGCACGGTGGCGATGAAGAGGACGCCGGCGGTGACGGCCAGGACGATCATGGGCCAGTTCACCTCGGAGAAAGCTAGCATGGCGACGACGGAGCCGATGGCGGCGGCCAGGGTCACGATCACCAGGGGCATCACGTTGTGCCGCTGCTTGGAGACGTTGACGAAAAAGAGGATTGCCAGCACGATCAGCGCCCCGTAGGCCACGATGGGCACCACGAAGGCCGCCCAGCCGGGGTAGAGGAGCCGGTCGATGAGGATGAGCAAAATGCCGGTCATCACCGAGAGCCGCACCCCCTGGCTGATGAGGTTGCGCTCCACCAGCGGCGCTTTCAGCACCAGCGTCCAGATCATGTAGAGCGCCCAGAGCACGATGACGCTCCACGCCTTGCCCCCCACGGCGATGTTCACCACGGGGCAGGCCACGGCGGCGGCGAGGAAGATGAGCCCGAAGACCGTCCGCACCCGCAGCATGGCCAGGGACGTTTTTTTGATGTTCGGATAAATGACCTCAAAATCCATACAGATCGCTCCCCGTCACCTTTACCTCCAGCCCCAGTCCCTTTAAAAGCGCGTACATCCGCTCCTCAAAGGACGGGTCCGTGGTGAGCTTGGCCACCGACACGGTGGCGGTCCCGTTGGCGGACACCACGGACACGGCGGCGCGGGACAGCGCCACGGTGCCCAGCACGAAGTCCATTTTCTTGACCTTCGCCGCCATCTCCTCCGGCATGTCCACCACGCCCAGATTGGAAAGCGTCGTGGTGAACGCCCGGTCCCCCAAAAACCCGTACACCACCCGGGCCACCGGGCATTTGATGAAAAGCGGCACCAGCCGCACCGACCGCACCAGCTTCACCGCGCCGTTCATCATCTCCTGCATCTTCTCGGGCCGGACGCCCTCCTGAAGCTGCCGCGTCACCTCCGGCAGGATATCCTCCAGCTCCCGGATCTCCTCCACCTTCAGGTGGATGTTGGCGTAGAGGGAGAAATTCCGCAGGGTCCGCGTCTCAAAGTAGCTGCGCATGTTCACCGGCACCTGGATATGGACGGTCCCGTGCTGACGGTCCATGGCGGCCTTACAGCAGATGAAGATCATCGCCGTCAAAAGCGCCGTCACCGACGATCCCCGGGCCCTCGCGGCGTCCCGGAGGGCGTCGGAGCTCACATCGAAATGGATGACCTGGCAGGGCTTCACGGCGGAGAGCTTCCCGCCCATCTGTATGGCCGGCTTGTCCACAAAGCCGGAGCTCTTCCGGCCCGTGACGTACTTGGAGAAGTCGTCCGCCGACTCCCCGGCGTCCGGCAGTCCGTCCACGTCCAGCACCCCGCGCCCCGGCGGCACCGCCGTGCCCCGCAGACGCAGGTACTCCGCCACCAGGCTCTTCAAAAAAACCGTCCCGCCGGTGCCGTCGGTGAGGATGTGGAAAAACTCACAGCTCACCCGGTTTTTATAGTAGAGCACCCGGAAGGACTTGGCGCCCGTGAAAGACACGTTGATGTCCGCGCAGGGCACCGTGGATTCCGGCTCCACGGGGAAGCGGCGTTTCGCCGCGTCGATGTAGTGCCAGAAAAAGCCGTTTTTGATGGTGGTGGCGAAGAAAGGAAAGCGCTTGATGGTGAAGGTCAGCGCCATCTGCAAAAGCTCCGGCGCCACCTCCTCCGTGAGGTACATGGACAGCCGGAACACCGCCATCTGCTTGTGGCTCATGGAGAGGGGATACACCTTCGCAGCCGCGTCCAGGGGGAACCAGTCGTCCGCCGGGCGGGAGTAGAACCCTCCCAGATGGGTAGGGGAGAGGCGCTCCAGGGCGTCTGACAGCGCCACGCCGTTTCGCAAGTACCACACAAGGGCGCTCTCAAAATCCCGGATGAGCTGCCGCTTCCACTCCCGCCCGATGCGCAGATGCCTGTCCACCGTGCGGAAAAAGGCGTCCACGCGCCCGCGCTCGTCCTCCGTCAGCCCCATTAGGACCTTATTCAATTCCGTCTGCTTGTTCTTCTTCTTGGCCATACGCGCCACCGACCTCATAGGATACGCCCATTATAGCAAACCCCCCATAAAAACGCAACCCTCACCGCCAAAAATGGAAATCCTGTCCATTCGCTCCTCTTCGCCGCCCCTTTGGGCGGTTTTTTATGTCCACCGAAAGCTGCGGGAAATTGCCGTGGGCAAAAGGAATTGCCATATCTTGTGTGCCGTCTTTTATGTCAACACAAGCAACTAAAAAAATTTTGACAAATTCAAAAAATAGTCTTGCATTTTTCTGGTTGGGCCTCTATAATAAAACCATCCCGAGTGGGGAGAAGTGGGGCAAAGTGTACAAATCCCCCACGAAAAGACGGAGGAGAGGAGGAAGCGGCCATGACCGGCGTTTACAGACACAGCATCGACACAAAGGGCAGGCTCGCCATCCCTTCCCGAATCCGTGAGGAGCTGGGCGAGGTCTTTTACGTGACCATCTCCATGGAGCGGTGCCTGACGGCCTACTCCTCGGAGAGCTGGGAGCGCATCATGGACAAGATCAAGGCCATGCCCAGAGCCAAGCAGATCAAAATGCGCCCGCTCTTTGCCCACGCGGCGAAGTGCGAGCTGGACAGCCAGGGGAGGATCCTCCTCCCTCAGGCCCTGCGGGATTTTGCGGGGCTCACCAGGGATGTTGCCGTGGTGGGCGCCGGCGAGTGCGCGGAGCTTTGGGACCAGGCGGCGTGGGATGCCGTGGACGGCATCGAGACCACGCCGGAGAACATCGCCGAGGTGCTTCAGGAGCTTGACTTCTGATGGCCGGCGTTCACGTACCGGTACTTCTGGAGGAATGTATCGCGGGACTGAACATCGACCCTGACGGCATCTATGTGGACGGCACGCTCGGGCGGGGCGGCCATTCGCAGGCGATCGTCCAAAGGCTCCAAAACGGCAGGCTCATCGCCATCGACCGGGATGAGGCCGCCATTGACGAGGCCGGAGAGAGACTCCGGCCCTGGGCCGGGCGTGTGACCCTGGTCCGGGACAATTTCCGCAATCTCAGCGCCATTCTGGACGGCCTTGGCGTTGCCAAAGCGGACGGGATGCTCTTCGACCTGGGCGTCTCCTCCCCCCAGCTGGACGACAGTGAGCGCGGCTTCTCCTACATGCGCGACGCCCCGCTGGACATGCGCATGGACCGGCAAAGCCCCCTGACGGCCCGCACGGTGGTGAACGAGTGGGACGAGGCGGAGCTTCGCCGCGTCTTCTTTCAGTACGGCGAGGAGCGCTACGCCGCCAGGATCGCCGCCGCCATTGTCCGCCGCCGCGGGGAAAAGCCCCTGGAGACGACTTTCGAGCTGGTGGACGTGATCCGTTCCGCCATGCCGGCCCCGGCCCTGCGGGAAAAACAGCACCCGGCCAAGCGGTGCTTCCAGGCATTGCGCATCGCGGTGAACGAGGAGTTGGACTCCCTTGCCGACATGCTGGACACCGCCATGGACCGCTTGAACCCCGGCGGCCGCCTGTGCGTCATCAGCTTCCACTCCCTGGAGGACAGGCTGGTGAAGAACGCCATCCGCGCCCGGGAAAACGGCTGTACCTGCCCCCCGGAGTTCCCGGTATGCGTCTGCGGCTTTCACCAGACCGTGAAAAGCGTGACGCGCAAGCCCGTCACCCCCTCGGCAGAGGAGCTGGCGCGCAACCCCCGGGCCCGCAGCGCCAAGCTGCGCGTGGCCGAGCGGCTTTAAGAAAGAGACATGGCCCGCCGAGAGGGCGGGATGAGACAGACCCCGAAAGGACGAGAGACATTGGCAACGACCGCGATCCGCTACGCCGCTTCCGCCACCTACGGCAGCGAGGCGTACGACTTAACAAAGCTTCCCGGCTTCAACGAGCCGGAAGAGCAGGTCCTTGAGGTCCCCGGCCGCCAGGAGCAGCTTCGTGAGCGTCTGGCCCAGCGCGCCCGCGCCCGGGAGGAGGCCCAGGCCCTGGAGTACGCCAAGCGCCAGGTCTTCGGCTTCCCGCTCCTGGCCATCGTGGGCGGCATCGCCGCGGCGGTCCTGCTGGTCACCGTCCTCATGGGCTACATCAAGCTTGCCTCCATCTCCGGCGAGATCAGCCAGGTCCGCTCCTCCATCGAGGAGCTCACCCTGAAGGACGAGGCCCTGAGCCTCCAATACGAGAGCGCTTTCGACATGGACGCCATCGAGACTTACGCCGTCAACATCCTGGGCATGACCAAGCTGGACCCGGAAAACGGCGTCACCACCGTCTTTTACGCCGACAAGGCCGAGATCCTCGCCGAGGACGAGACCGCGGACCTGGGCGCCCGGATCCTGGGATTTTTGAAGTCTATCCCGGAATATTTCAGCTGACGGACAATACACTGGTAGGGCAAGACAAACTCGGACATGAACGGTAATCAGGGAGCTTTATCATGGCAAATTCCAAGGGAAAAAGCGCATCGAGACCGAATAAAACCATACTTGGCCGCACACTGTTTCTGGCTTTGGTGTGCGGCGTAGTTGCCTTTTCCATCCTGGCGTGGCGGCTTTATAAGCTCATGATCGTGGACCACGATTTCTACGAGGAGCGGGCCGTGCGCCAGCAGACCAGGACCGTCTCCGTGGCCGCCTCCCGGGGCACCATCACCGACGCCAACGGCAAGACCCTGGCCCAATCGGCCACCGCCTACAACGTCTTCCTCTCGCCCTACGAGATCGACCTTTACTCCAAGAAGGAGTATAAGGCCAACGAGATCCATTACGGCGACGACCCCATGCTCATCGCCACGGAGCTCAACCGCATCCTGGGCGCGGACATCGAGACCATGCTCAAGCAGATGGAGGACACCAAGAGCTGGTACAAGACCGTGGCCTCCAAGGTAGAGCCGGAGGTCGCCGACGAGGTCCGGGCCTTCATCAAGGAGTACAGGATCGCCGGCGTCCACATCGAGGAGACCTCCAAGCGCTACTACCCCCAGGGGTCCCTGGCGTGCCACGTCATCGGCTTTGTGGGTACGGAGAACTATGGCCTGGAGGGCATCGAGGCCCTGTACGATTCCAAGCTCGAGGGCACCAACGGGTCCGTCGTCCGCCTCGTGGCCAACAACGGCACGGAGATGCTCTTTGAGAACTACCAGAACTACAACGACGCCGTGGACGGCAACGACCTCACTCTGACCCTGGATTCCACCATCCAGGCCATCGCGGAAAAATACCTGCAGCAGGCCATGGAGGCCAACTACATCCTCAACGGCGGCTGCTGTATCATCATGAACGTGAAGACCGGCGAGATTTTAGCC
Organism: uncultured Oscillospiraceae bacterium; assembly: GCA_947632175.1. Classification (GTDB taxonomy): domain Bacteria; phylum Bacillota; class Clostridia; order Oscillospirales; family Oscillospiraceae; genus RUG626. Next base: position 124,222 of record CANROC010000008.1, read on the forward strand.
CTGGCCAACGCCAACGCCTTCGACCTCAACAACCCCAGAGCCCTCCCCCAGGAGACGCTGGACGAGATCGCCCTCATCGAGGACCCGGAGGAGCGGAGCAAGGCCGTGGGGGCGGCCCAGAACGCCATGTGGCGAAACATGGCCGTCTCGGACGCCTACGAGCCCGGTTCCGTCTTCAAGATCATCACCATGTCCATCGCCCTGGAGGAGGGCGTGGTGGACGAGGACGACCATTTCTACTGCCCCGGCAAGATCCCGGCCCGGACCATCCCCGGCCGTATCACCGACCTCTACTGCTGGAAGCACGCCGGCCACGGCGACCAGACCCTGCGTGAGGCCGCCATGCACTCGTGCAACGTGGCTTTCGTGAACATCGGCCTGAAGATCGGCGCGGAGCGCTATTACGATTACGTCCGGGCCTTCGGCCTGCGGGACAAGACGGGCGTGGACCTCTCCGGCGAGTCCAGGAGCCTCTGGTGGTCCGACGAGGTCTTCTTCGACCCCACCAACCAGTCCCAGCTGGCGGCGGCGTCCTTCGGCCAGACCCTGAAGGTCACCCCCATCCAGATGATCACCGCCGTGTCCGCCGCGGTGAACGGCGGCTACCTCATGGAGCCTTACATCGTCAAGGAGATGCGCAACGAGGACGGCGAGGTCATCTACGCCCGGGAGCCCAAGGTGGTCCGCCAGGTCATCAGCGAGGAAACAAGCGCCTTAGTGGCGGACATCCTGGAGTCCGTGGTCAGCGAAAAGGGCGGCACCGGCTCTAACGCCTACGTCCCCGGCTACCGGGTGGGCGGCAAGACCGGCACCACCACCAAGACGGAGATCGAGATCACCGAAAACCGCAAGGAGTACATGGTCTCCTTCTGCGGCGTGGCCCCCTGCGACGACCCGGAGGTGGCGGTCCTCCTGGTACTCGACAACCCCGACCCGGAAAGCGGTCTTTACATCGGCGGCGGCGGTATGGCCGCGCCGTATGTGGGCAAGATCATGAGTGAGCTCCTGCCCTATCTGGGCGTCCAGCCCGTTTACTCTCCGGAGGAGGAAGCCCTTCTGGACGTCACCGTCCCCCGTCTCATGGGCAGCGACCTCGTCGCCGCCCGCGAACAGCTGGCCTCTCTGGGCCTGTCCGTCCGGGAGGTAGGGGAGGGGACGACCGTCACCAGCCAGCTGCCCGTTGCCGGCGCCCAGGTGGCCGCCGGGAGCCGGATCATCCTCTACCTGAGCGATGTGTCCGATGAGGAGCCGGTGACAGTCCCGGACCTCACGGGCATGAAGGTCAACCAGGCCCGCAACGCTCTCCAGAACGTGGGCCTCTTCCTGGATACCTCCGGCGCGTCTCCCTCCATCTCCGGCGTGGTGGTCCAATCCCAGGCCGTGGAGGCGGGGACCGAGGTCCCCTACGGGGCCGTCATCAACGTGACCTTAGTGGACAAGAGCAATCAGGGGAGATATTGACCCATGAAGCTTTCCAAGCTCATCGAAAATCTGGAAATCACCGAATGCGCCGCCGACCCGGAGCTGGAGATCCGTCAACTCGTCTCCGACTCCCGCCGCGTCGCCCCCGGGGACGCCTTCATCGCCGTCCGGGGCTTTGAGCAGGACGGGCACCGGTTCATCCCCGCCGCCCTCAAGGCCGGCGCGGCCGTCATCATCGCCGAGGAGCCGGTGGAGGGCGCGCCTTACGTGCGCGTGGCAAACTCCCGCCACGCCATGGCCGTGGCCGCCGGGAACTTCTACGGCAACCCGGCCCGGTCCCTCCACATGATCGGCGTCACCGGAACCAACGGCAAGACCACCGTCACCAATCTCATCAAGGAGCTTTTGGAGCGCGCCGCCGGCGCGAAGGTGGGCCTCATCGGCACCAACCGCAACATGATAGGGCCCGACGAATACCCCACGGAGCGCACCACCCCGGACTGCCTGGAGCTCCAGGCGCTTCTCCGGCGCATGGCGGACGAGGGCTGTCAATACGCGGTGATGGAGGTCTCCTCCCACGCTTTGTGCCTGGAGCGCGTGGCGGGTATCCGCTTCGACCAGGGGATCTTCACCAACCTCACCGAGGACCACCTGGACTTCCACAAGACCATGGAGGCCTACGCCCAGGCCAAGGCGAGGCTTTTTGCCATGTGCGACACCGCCATCCTCAACATCGACGACCCCTGGTACGGGGCCATGCGCCAAAGCTGTACCGGCCGCGTCTTTACCTACTCGGCCCGGTCCGACGAGGCCGACCTCACCGCCCGGACCGTCCGCCTCCACCCCGACCGGGTGGAGTTCTGCGCCCTGATGACCGGGAAGCTGGAGCGGCTCAAGCTCGGCATCCCCGGCATGTTCAGCGTCTACAACGCCCTTGCGGCGGTGTCCGCCGCCCTCACGGCGGGAGTTCCCATGGAGAAGATACGCGCCGCCCTCGCCCAGTGCGGGGGCGTCAAGGGCCGGGCGGAGGTGGTCCCCACAGGGCGGCCCTACACCGTCCTCATCGACTACGCCCACACCCCGGACGCCCTGGAGAACATCCTGGACACCGTCCGGGAGTCCGCCAGGGGCCGGGTCATCGTCCTCTTCGGCTGCGGCGGGGACCGGGACCCCCTGAAGCGCCCCATCATGGGCGCCATCGCCGTGGACAAAGCCGACTACGTCCTCGTCACCTCCGATAACCCCCGCACGGAACGGCCCGAGGCCATCATCCGGGACATCGTCCGGGGCATCGAGGAGGCGGACACGGACACCCCCTTCGAGGTCATCGCCGACCGGCGGGCGGCCATCGCCAGAGCCCTGAAGATCGCCGGCCCCGGCGACACCGTGGTCCTGGCGGGGAAGGGACACGAGACCTACCAGGAGATCGACCACGTCAAGCGCCCCTTCGACGAGCGCCAGGTGGTGGCGGAGGCTCTCAGCGAAACACAGGAATAACAAAGAATAGGCGGGAAAACGGATGACGATCGATTTGATATGGGCCTTTGTGGGCTCCTTTCTGGTGACGGTGGTGGTGGGCCTCTCCCTCATCCCCGCCCTGCGGCGGATGAAGGCGGGCCAGACCATCCGGTCCGACGGCCCCACCTGGCACCTGACAAAGCAGGGCACACCCACCATGGGCGGCATCATGTTCATCGTGGGCATCACCTTCATGTGCGTCATCGGCGGCATCGAGTACGCCGCCCAGGGCGACTGGCGCCATATCATCATCCTGGTCTTCTCCCTGATGTTCGGCCTCATCGGCTTTCTGGACGACTACGAGAAGGTGAAGAAAAAGCGGAACCTCGGCCTCACCGCCTGGCAGAAGCTGGCCCTCCAGATCGCCGCGGCGGCGGTGCTGGTGATGCTCCTGCGGCTGGAGGGGCACCTGGTCCCCAGCCTTTACATCCCCTTTATGGACATCACCGTCAAGGTCCCGTACCCCGTCTACCTGGCGCTGGCCATCTTCATCATCGTGGGGAGCGTCAACGCCGTGAACATCACCGACGGCGTGGACGGCCTGTGTACCGGCGTCACCATCCCCGTGGCGCTGTGCTACGCCGCGATCTCGGCCGCCTGGACCCTCCATTCCGGCCAGGACTACTCCAGCGTGGGCCTCTTCTCCGCCGCCCTGGCGGGGGGCCTCACCGGCTTTCTCATCTTCAACTTCCACCCGGCCCGGGTCTTCATGGGCGACACCGGCTCCCTCTTTTTAGGCGGCGCCGTCTGCGCCACGGCTTTCGCCTTGGATATGCCCCTGGTGCTCATCCCCCTGGGCCTCATCTACATCACCGAGACCCTGTCCGACATCATCCAGGTCGTCTACTTCAAGCTCACCCACGGCAAGCGCATCTTCAAAATGGCCCCCATCCACCACCACCTGGAGCTGTCCGGCTGGGGAGAGCGGCGGATCTTCACCGTCTTCACCGCCATCTCGGCGGCTATGGCGATCCTGACCTACTTCGCCGTCCGCTACCGCTTCGGGGCCATGGTCCCCATGGGATGACACGTCACTCTACCCGGAAGGAGGCACACGCCTATGAAATACAGCGAGGAATTTGAGCCCTCCCTCCAGGGCGCGCCCGCCACTCCCGAACGCGAGCTTCGCGACCGCCGGCTGGAGAGCCGCCATGTGGAGCGCGGAGCCATGGATCTCCCCTTTTTCCTGCTGACGCTCCTCATCCTCACCATCGGCGTGGTGATGGTCCTGTCGGCCAGCTTCGCCCGGGCCTATTACAGCTCCCTGGGCAACGCCACCTACTACTTCATGCGCCAGCTGGGCTTCGCCCTCTCCGGCATCGTCATTTTGCTGGTCGTCTCCCACGTCCCGCCCTCTCTTCTGCGCAGGTATTCCTTCTATTTTCTCATTTTCACCTGGGTCCTCCTCGCCATGGTGCTCCTGGTGGGCATCGGCGGAGACGAGGTGGGCGCCACGCGCTGGCTGGATTTCAAGTTCATCCGCTTCCAGCCCTCCGAGCTCGTCAAATTGGCCGTTATCCTCTCCTTTGCCACCATGATCTGCAAGTATAAGGACCGGATGAAGACCTTCAAATACGGCGTTCTTCCTTTCGCCATCATCCTGGTGGTCACCGTGGTGCTCCTCATCCTGGAGCCCCACCTGTCCGCCTGCGTCATCATCATCGCCCTGGGGGCCATCATGATGTTCGCCGGCGGCACACGCTGGCAGTATTTCGCCGTGGGCCTCGGGGCCTTCGCCGCGGCGGCCTACCTGGTGGTCACCAAAATGGCCTACGCCAGCGCCCGCATCACCGCCTGGCTCGACCCCTGGTCCGACCCCCTGGACTCCGGCCTCCAGACCATCCAGTCCCTCTACGCCATCGGCTCCGGCGGCCTCCTGGGCCTGGGACTGGGCCGGGGCGTCCAGAAGTACATGTACCTCCCCGAGGAGCACAACGACTTCATCTTCTCCATCGTCTGTGAGGAGCTGGGCTTCATCGGCGCCCTCCTGATCCTCATCCTCTTCGCCCTTTTGATCATCCGCGGCTACTGGCTGGCCCTCCACGCCAGGGACCGCTTCGGCGCCCTGGTCATCACCGGCATCACCAGCCTCCTGGCGATCCAGGTCATCCTGAACGTGGCCGTTGTCACGAACCTTGTGCCCTGCACCGGCATCTCCCTGCCGTTCTTCAGCTACGGCGGCACGGCGCTCTGGCTACAGCTGGCGGAAATGGGGATCGTCCTGTCCATCTCCAGGGAGATCCCCCTGCGGAAAAAATCAACGGCGGGAGGGAAAGACCGGGAGACATGAAATTTCTGCTTGCCTGTGCCGGCACAGCGGGGCACATCAACCCGGCGCTGGCCATCGCCAACCGCCTGCGGGAGGCATACCCCCATGCGGAGTTCCTCTTCGTGGGCTCCGGCCGGGACCTGGAAAACCGCCTGATCCCCTCCGCCGGCTATCCCCTCAGGAACATCACCATCACCGGCTTTTCCCGGGGCGTCAAGCCCCGTGACATAAAGCGCAACCTCAGGACCCTCAGGAACCTGTCCGTCTCCAAAAAGGAGTGCCGGGACATCCTGGACGAGTTCGTCCCGGACGTCGCCATCGGCACCGGCGGCTATGTCTGCTACCCCATCCTCAAGGCCGCCGCCAAGCGCCATATCCCCACCGTCATCCACGAGTCCAACGCCGTCCCGGGCCTCACCACAAAGATGCTCTCCGGCACGGTGGACCGGGTCCTGGCGGCCTTCCCCTCGGTGAAGGAGCACTGCAAAAAGCCCGACCGCGTGGTCCTCACCGGCACACCGGTGCGGGAGGATTTCCTGACCCTCACCCGGGAGCGCGCCAAGAGCAAGCTGGGCCTTTCGGGAAAGCCCGTGGTCGTCTCCTTCTGGGGGAGCCTGGGCGCGGACAACATGAACAGCATGATGGCGGAATTTATCCGGCTCAACGCCCGTTCGGGCCTCATGGTCCACATCCACGCCACCGGCAGCGGGAACGCCGGCCTTGCCCGGATGCGGGAGCGCCTGAGCACACTGGGCGTCTACGGCCTCCCCGACTGGGAGGACATCCGCCCTTACATCGACAACATGGGGACCCTCATGGCCGCCGCGGACCTCATTCTCTGCCGGTCCGGCGCGTCCACTCTGGCGGAGCTCACCGCCCTGGGCCGGGCCTCTGTCCTGGTCCCCAGCCCCAACGTCACCGGCGACCAGCAGACCAAGAACGCCCGTGAGCTGGAGCGCGTCGGCGCCGCCGTGGTCATCCCGGAGAGCGCCTGCACCGCCGAACAGCTCTACAACACCGCCGTGAGCCTCCTTCGCGACCGGGAACGCCTTTCCTCCCTGGAACGCCAGGCCCGTTCTCTCGGCGTCACCGACGCCACGGAACGGATCCTCGCCGTCATCAACGGCTTTCCGCCCCGGTAACCATTCCTGAGGCCCCGGCATAGGATGCCCTGAATTTCTTCTTTCGGGGGTCCATATGTCAAGGCTGATCATTACGGGCAAGCGGGAGCTCCACGGCGAGATCCCTGTCCAGGGCGCCAAAAACGGCGTACTGCCGCTGATGGCGTCGTCCCTCCTCTCCCATGGCGTCACCGTCATCGACAACTGCCCCGACCTCACGGACGTGAGGGCGGCGCTGGATATCCTGCGGCACCTGGGGTGCCGCGCCGCCCTTGAAAACGGGACCGTCACGGTGGACGCCTCCGACCTTTCCTGCTGCGAGATCCCGGAGGCGCTCATGCGCCGGATGCGCTCCTCCGTCATGTTCCTGGGCCCCCTTTTGGCCCGGTGCGGCAGGGCGGTCATCACCGCCCCCGGCGGGTGCGAGCTGGGCCCCCGGCCCATCGACCTGCATCTTAAGGTCATGCGCGCTTTAGGCGCGGACGTCCGGGAGGAGGACGGCGGGCTCGTCCTCACCGCCGCAAGGCTCACCGGCGCGCCCATATGTCTTGCCCTGCCCAGCGTGGGCGCCACGGAGAACGCCATGCTGGCCGCCGCCGGCGCCCGGGGCGTCACCGTCATCACCGGCGCGGCCCGGGAACCGGAGATCCGGGACCTGGGGGCGCTCCTCACGAAAATGGGCGTCCGCGTCCACGGCGCGGGCGAGTCCACCGTCACGGTGGAGGGCGGCGTCAAAGCCCCCTTTGCCCGCCACCGGGCCCTGCCCGACCGGATCGCCGCCGCCACGTACCTTTGCTGCGCGGCAGCCGCCGGCGGGGAGCTCACGCTGACGAACACCGACCCCGGCGACCTGCGCCCCGTCCTCGCGGCCCTTGACCGCATGGGCGTGGCGCTCAGGACCACGGGCGATACCGTCACCGCCGCCGTCCACGGGCCTCTCCGGTCCCCGGGCACGGTGACGACGGGCCCCCATCCTGGCTTCCCCACGGACGCCCAGCCCCTGCTCATGGCCGCCGCCCTGAAGGCGCGGGGCGATACGGTCTTCGTGGAGAACATCTTTGAAAACCGCTTCCGCCACGTCCCGGCCCTGCGGGCCATGGGCGCGGACATCGCCGTAGAGGGCCGCAGGGCCATAGTCCACGGCGGCGCGCCCCTCCACGGCGCGCGTGTGGAGGCCACGGACCTGCGCGGCGGCGCGGCCCTGGTGGCGGCGGCCCTGGCCGCCGACGGCGAGACCGACCTTGGCGGCCTTGCCCACATCGACAGAGGATACGAAAATATAGCGGGCCTGCTTCGCCGTGTCGGGGCGGGCATCGAGAGAATAGACGGAAAGGAACCGGAAAGATGGAACACTACGGAGGGAAGAAAAACACGCGCGGCGCGGGAGCCGGTCTCTACATAACCCTGGGGGCGGCGTTTCTGCTCATAGCCCTCTTCCTGGCGATGGCGCTCTTTTTCAAGATCACCGACATCACCGTGGAGGGGCCCCGAAGGTACACCGCCCAGCAGATCATCGACGCCTCCGGCGTGGAGCCGGACGGGAGCATCTTCTTCCTGGACGCCTCCAAGGCCCAGATCGCCATCAAGGACGCCCTGCCGTACATCGACACGGTGAAGATCGCCCGCCGCCTTCCCGGCACCGTGGTCATCACCGTCACGGAGAGCGTGGGCGAGGCCTACTTCTCCGCCGCCGGCGCCTATTGGATCACGGACGCCGCGGGCCGCATCCTGGAGAAGACGGACGCCGCCCCCACCGGCCTTACGGAGCTTCGCGGCTTCACCGCCGTGGACCCCAGGGAGGGGAAGAAGCTCGATCTGGGCGCGGCGGAATCCGTCCGCCAGAGCGCCCTCCTGGATACCCTCTCGGCCCTCCGGGACAACGACATGCTGGACCTCACCGCTTTCCTCGACGTGACCAACCTCTCCGCCGTGCTCTTCGAGTACAACGGCTACAACGTGAACTTCGGCGAGGCCAACGAATTTGATACGAAGTTCAGGATCCTCATCGACCAGATCTTCGTCCGATACACCGAGAAGGGCTACGGACAGTCCTTCATCTACCAAAACGACAACTCCTTCCGCTATTCCCCGTAAAAAGAGCGCGAAAAATCGCGGGCTTGAATAAAAATTCCATAGAAACACTTGACCTTGGGGAAAAATGAGGTTAAAATAAACATGTATAACCGTACAAAAGAGGCGTACCGTGTCTTTCCGGCGCGCGTAAGGAGGATATAACATGCCAAATATAGCAGTCGATACAGGTCCGGACAATGTAGTGGTCATCAAGGTCGTCGGCATCGGCGGCGCGGGCAACAACGTGGTCAACCGCCTGGCCAAGGTGGGCACCGCCGGCGTGGAGCTCATCGCCCTCAATACCGATAAGCCCGCCCTCGCCATTTCGTCCGCGGACACCAAGGTCCAGATCGGCGAAAAGCTCACTCACGGCCAGGGCGCCGGCTCCAACCCGGAGGTGGGCAAGAAGGCCGCCGAGGAGAGCCGCAACAACATCTCCAAGGCCCTGGAAAACTCCGACATGGTCTTCATCGCCGCCGGCATGGGCGGCGGCACCGGCACCGGCGCGGCCCCCGTGGTGGCGGACATCGCCCACGAGATGGGCATCCTCACCGTGGGCGTGGTGACCAAGCCCTTCTCCTTTGAGGGCAAGCGCCGCATGGACCAGGCCAACGACGGCATCTCCAACCTCCTGGGGAAGGTGGACGCCCTGCTCATCATCCCCAACGACCGCCTGAAGCACGCCACCGACCAGAAGCTCACCTTCGCCAACGCCTTCGAGATCGCCGACTCCGTCCTCCAGCAGGCGGTGAGCAGCATCTCGGAGCTCATCAAGAATACCGGCTTCATCAATCTCGACTTCGCGGACGTCACCTCCATCATGAAGGACGCCGGCTACGCCCACATGGGCGTGGGCAAGGCCGCCGGCAAGGGCAAGGCGGAGGACGCCGCCCGCGCCGCCATCTCCTCGCCCCTCATGGAGACCTCCATCAACGGCGCCCGGGGCGTGCTCATCAACATCACGGGCTCTTTGGACATGGGCCTGGACGACATCGAGGCCGCCGCTACCCTGGTGCAGGAGGCCGCCCATCCCGACGCCAACATCATCTTCGGCGCCGCCTTTGACGACGCCATGGACGACGAGATCCGCGTCACCGTCATCGCCACCCGCTTTGACGAGAAGCCCACCACTTTCAAGCCCGTGGAGACTTACCGCGGCGGCCTTTACTCCGACGCGAAGGAGAAAGCCGACGCCCCGGCCCCCAAGGCCGAGCCCGAGCCCGCGAAAGAGGCCCCTCCCGAGGAGGACCCTTTCGACACCATCTTCAAGATCTTCAACAGCAAATAACCCCCCGGCCCGGAGCATCGCTCCGGGCCATTTCATTGACGCGTCACGGAAAGTTCACAGAAACTTAAAGAAACCCCCGCCCGATTTGCGTACAATAAAGTGTATCGGAATTGTATCCTGAGAAAGGAGGGCGGACCTGTGATCAGAAGGTTTCTCTATAACTTTTTCCGCGGCCGCAACGGCTTCGACCAGTTGGCCATGGTCTTCTGGGCGGCGTCGCTGGCGTTTTTGCTGCTGTCCCTCCTCGGCGGGACGGTGGGCGCCGTTTTTTACGCCCTGACCATCGCCTCCATGGTCTACGCCTGGTTCCGCGCCCTCTCCCGGAACGTGGGCAGACGCGCCCAGGAGAACGCCCGCTTCCTCTCCGCCACCGCCGGCATCCGCCGCAGAGCGCGCAACCTGAAAACAAGATTTTCCCAGCGCAAGGACTTCAAATTCTTCACCTGCCCCACCTGCCACACCCTCCTGCGCGTCCCCCGCGGCAAGGGCAAGATCCAGATCACCTGCCGCAAATGCGGCAACCGCTTCTCCGGCAAGACATGACGCCGTTACTTTGAATTAGTTGTATTATACCACAAAATCGTCGATTTATCAAGTATTTTTTATGGCTTCGACCCATCCGTCAGCAAAAAAGTATGCGGCTTGCGCCGCATTTTTTTATTTCCACCGTTTCACCGCCGCCGCGTCAAAAGCCCCTCTCTCCGGGAGGGGTGCCCGAGCGCGGCGATGGGCAGGGTGGGGGCGTCTATTTTGTCGGTTTGCGGTATCCGCCGTAGGGGTCGCCGTCCCCGGCGACCCGCCTTTCGATAAATGACACGTCCCAATCAACGCCGTACGGGCCGCTGCCCACAGCGGCCCTTGCCCCCGTTAACCGGGATGTACCGTTTTATCGGAACCGTTCTCGTCCCGCAACGTGGGCACGGGCGGACACATGGGTCCGCCCCTACGGGGGATAGGGAATGTTATCCCATTCAACCGACATGGGAGGCCATCGCAACGCGGGTCGCCGGGCTGCGCCCGCAGGCGCGTTTCGGAGCGCAACCGCCGCGCAGCGGCGGCTCTTAGCGCGGAGATGACGGCGGCCCCTACGGCGTTGATTGCGGGCAATCTGGAAAAATATAGGGGCGGGTCCAAAAACCCGCCCGTTTTTTTCTATATGCTTGCGCGATTTCTCACGCCACCGCTTTCCACACCGTCAGAAACACCAGCATCACGGCTAAAAAGGCAAAGTTGAAGGCGGAGAATTTGGCGATGTAGCTTGCCCCCTTGCCGGGGTTGTGGCTGACGTACTCCCGGAAGGTGATGAGGGAGGCGAGGCTGGCGATGAGGGTGCCCACGCCGCCGATGTTGACGCCCCAGAGAAGGTCCCGGTAATTGCCGGTGAACTGGCTCAGAAGAATGGCGGAGGGGACGTTGCTGATGAACTGGCAGGAGAGGGAGGAGACGAGAAGCGTGTTCTTCGCCAGGAGCCCCGAGAAGAACGTCCGCACCGCCGGGATCCGCGCCATGTTGCCGGAGAAGATGAAGAAGAAGACGAAGGTCAGCAGCAGCGGGTAGTCCACCATCCGCAGGGCTTTCCTGTCCGCACAGAAGAGCACCGGCGGGATGACCAGCAGCCCGATCCAGTAGGGGATGCCCCGGAAGACGATGGCGATGGCCAGGGCGAAGAGCGCCAGATACAGCGCCACGCGCCTGGGGTCCAGCTTGAAGTCCTCGTCGGGGATGGTGAGCTTCTCGGGCTTGACGAAGACGAGACAGCAGACGGTGATGAGGGCGATGGCCAGGACGAAAGGCGGGGCCATGACGGACATGAACTCGCCGTTGGGGATGTTGAATTTCGTGTAGAGGTAGAGATTCTGAGGGTTCCCGAAAGGCGTCAGCATCCCGCCCAGGTTGGCGGCGATGTTCTGCATGATGAAAGTGAAGGCCATGTACTTCTCCTTGCCCGTGGCGGTGAGGACCAGGTATCCCAGGGGCAGGAAGGTGAGGAGCGCCATGTCGTTGGCGATGAGCATGGAGCCGATGAAGGTGATGTACACCAGCGCCAGCACGCCCGCCCGGGCGTTTTTGAAGACGCGGACCACCTTCCGGGCCAGCATGTAGAAGAAATTGATGTTTTTAAGGGCGCAGACCACCGCCAGCACGCAGAAAAGGCAGGTGAGTGTCTTGAGGTCGAAGTACCCCAGATACGCCCGGTCCACCGGGACCGCCAGGGTCGTCAGGAGCGCCGCCAGAAAGGCGATGCACATGACGGTGTTGTGCCGGACGAACCCCTCCAGCCAGTGGACGAACCCCCCGCCCGCGATCCCCGCCCGGGGCGCATGTCCGGCGGGCACCGGCGCGCCCAAAGCGGGGCGGCGGAAGGTGACACGGTAGTGCCGCGCGTCGCCAGAGGCCGTCTTTTCAGTCTTGTTGTCCATATCTCTCTCACCGGCTGTTTCAAATTTTTGACCGCCTGCATTATACCGCCCCCGCCGCCGGGATTCAACGGGAAGATGCTTGAAAACCTCACAAAAATCGAGCCGGAAAAACGGAAAAAAACGTCAAACTAAAGCCGCGGCCATCGATACGGCACAGTCAACCGACCTTCGCTTCCCCCCTGCCCCCCTCCTACGAGGAGGGGGCGAAAAAGGTTGCGCCGAAGGCGCATTCTTTGATTCGCCCGCTGCGGCGGGGACGACCCTTCCAGCGCTTCGCGCCACCTCCCCTGAAGGGGAGGCTAACCCCTCAGTCACGGCCTTTGGCCGTGCCAGCTCCCCCAGGGGGGAGCTTATTAACCTCCCCCCTGGGGGAGGTGCCGAGCGAAGCGAGGCGGAAAGGTTACCTCCTTTCAAAAAGGGTTGCGCCGCTTTGCGGCGCAATTTTTTATAAAGGCGGCGCGAAGCGCCGCATCCTTATTCCCCCGACCCCTTTTTCGGAAAAAGGGGTGCCGCCGCGGCGGGGTATTCGAGCCCGTTCGGCGTAATTGGGGCTGCCGAAAAACCGGATGTGCTGCGTGCGGGCCGCCAGGAGTGGCGGCCCCTACATGGTGTGTTGTCGGAACTGGTTCGAAAAACCGCACCCGCCCCCGTCCCGGAGCCCCCTCCTCGTAGGAGGGGGGCAGGGGGGCAGCGAGCGTTGGATGACAGACCGGTTCCGATAACCCGCACCCGCCTCCAACAAAATTGCCCCTCCCAAAGGGAGGGGCTGCGCGCCCTTTCAGGCCGGCTGCAGGCGCCGGTGGGCGTAGAGCCTGTGGATGCACCAGATGCACGCCGGGATGAGGAAAGCGTCGGCGGCGAGCCAGGCGGCGGGGGAGGCATAGCAGGCGGCGGTGTAGCCGAAGGGCGGGACCAGGAGCTTGCCCACCAGGGAGCGCGCCAGCATCTCAAAGACGCCGGCCAGGATGGCGAAAGCGCTGTAACCCATGCCCTGGATGGAGAAGCGCACGATGTTCACCAGCGCCAGGGGGAAGAAGAAAGCCGTGTTGATCTTGATGAACTGGCTGGCCAGGACCACGATAGATGCGGCCTCCGTCTCCGTGGGGTCCAGGAACACCTTGGCGCAGAAGGGCGCCAGCAGGAGCATGGCGAGGAAGGCGATGACGGAGTAGATGAGCCCCAAAAGCGAGCAGTCCCGGACGCCCTGGCCCAGCCGCTCCAGCTTCCCCGCGCCGGAGTTCTGGCCGCAGTAGGTGGCCATGGCCCCGCCCATGGCGTCAAAGGGGCAGGCGAGGAGACCCGTGACCTTGGAGCCGGTGGTGACGGAGGCCACGTAGAGGCTGCCCAGCCGGTTCACCGCCGATTGGAGAACGATGGAGCCGATGGCGGTGATGGAATACTGAAGCCCCATGGGGATGCCCATGCCCAAAAGATCGAGGCACAGCTTCCCGCGAAAGCGCAGCTCATCCCGGGAAAGCCTCAGGATGGGGAACTTCAAGCGCACATACACAAGGCAGGCGAGGCCGGAGACGGCCTGAGACACCACGGTAGCCACGGCGGCCCCCGCCACGCCCATGTTCCCTTTGAGGATGAGGAGGACGTCGAGGCCGATGTTCAGCACGGAGGACAGGGCCAGGAAATAGACGGGCGTGCGGCTGTCGCCCAGGGAGCGGATGACGCCGGCCAGGAGGTTATAGAGGTATGTCACGGGGATGCCCATGAAGATGATGAAGATGTAGCGGTAGGAGTCCTCGATGATGTCCGCCGGAGTGTGCATGGCGGTGAGGATCCGGCGGCAGAGAAGGCCGGTAGCCACGGTCATGACGGCGGCGAAGAGGACGGAGAGCCACACGGCGTTGGCCACGTAGCGGCGGAGCTTTTCATGGTCCCCGGCGCCCATCTCCCGGGCCACGGGAATGGCGAAGCCCCCGCACACGCCGGAGCAGAAGCCGATCACAAGAAAGCTGATGGAGCCGGTGGCCCCCACCGCCGCCAGCGCCTGGGAGCCCAGGAGCTTGCCGACGATCATGGTGTCCACCATGTTGTACATCTGTTGGAAAAGAAGCCCAAAGAGCGTGGGCAGGGCAAAGCCAAGAAGGAGCTTCATGGGATTGCCGACAGTGAGGTCGCGGGTCACGAAAGATGCCTCCCATTCAATTGATCGAGCATCATTATAGCGCCCGCGGGGCGGATTGCAACCTTTATTCTACATAAATTGACCGCCCGAAAATGGGAAAACTTTGTGAGAAAGCGCGACTCTATTGCCCCAACAGCGCCGGCAGGAGGTCCGCGGCGTGGGGGTAGTAGAGAAAGGCCGCGCCGATACCGAGTTGGCGCAGGACGGAGAGCTTCCGCCGGAGGGTCCCAAGGTCATCCCAGACCACCAGGTGCGCCCGTCCGGCCCGGGCGTAGGAGGCGTAGTTGGCGCACAGCTGGGCCGCGTAAAAGGCCGTCCCCAGAAGGGCCGGGGGGTTGCGGAGAGCCGTCCCATGGCCTGTCCGGGCGGGGAGGGCGAAGTCGGTGTAGGCCCGCTCCAGCGTCGGGGCAAGGCGCTCGGGGCCGTACAGGGCGCGCAGCTTGGATATTCGCCCCTCGAAGGTCCCGGCGGTATTCTGCGCCGGGAGCGTAAGGCGCGCCGCCGGGGCGGCGTGGGCGTACGCCTCCGGCAAAAAGAGGGCGAGCCCCAGCCGCCGTGCCTCGGCGTCCAGCGCCCCGGCGAAGGCGCAAAGCTGTGGCGTGGGCCGGGGCAGACAGATACGAAGCCCCCGGTAGCCCCGGCGGCGGGCCTCCCCGGTGAGCTCGCCGATCAGCGCCCGGTGGGGGCCGAAGCCCGTGAAGGAGCTGCCGTCCACCTCCATGAGCGCGAAGCGCCGGGCGGGGAGGGGCAAGCGGTAGAGGTGCCTGTCCCGCCCTACCCGGTAGGCCATGACGGACACGGGACCGTGCAGGGACGCCTCGGCGGCAAATTCCGCCGGCGCGGAGAGATAAATTTTTGTTTCCGGCATATACATTTCCCCTCTTTTGTGATATAATGCCCGTGATATGGAGTTTGACTGGAATATTTTATTGTACTGCGAGGAGATTTATGAGCTTTTCCCTTTTGCCGGAGCGAAAATTCCGGTCGGTAGTTGACATAACGCCAGAAGTCCTCCGGGACCTGGGCGCGGAGCTGCTGATTCTCGACGTGGACAACACCATCGCCCCCTATAAGACCCTGACGCTCACTGACCCGGTGACGGCCTGGGCGCGGGGGATGAAGGCGGCGGGCATCGGGCTCTTCATCGTCTCCAACAACAAGGGCCAGCGTCCGGAGGTGTTCGCAAAGCTCCTGGACGTGCCCTACATCAAAAGGGCCGGCAAGCCCAGCCCCCGGGGGGTGCGGGAGGCCCTGGCCCGGACGGGGACGCCGCCTCAAAGGGCCGCCCTGGCGGGGGACCAGATCTACACCGACACCGTGGCCGCCAACCTCGCCGGCGTCCACATGCTCCTGGTGGAGCCCATCAAATTTACCAACATTTTTCTGGCGATCCGGTACTTTTTCGAGCTGCCCTTCCGCCGGGAAAAATCACAGAAAAGGAGTGCATCCCTATGAACAACGTGAAAAAGATCGCCGCCGCCGTGGCGGAAAGCGAGGCCCAGGCCGTCTTCGTGACCTCGGAGCAGAACCGCTACTACGCCACGGGCTTCGCCTCCTCCGCCGGGGAGCTCATCATCTGCGGCGACGGCCACGCGGCGCTTTTCATCGACGCGAGGTATTTTGAGGAGGCCAGCCGGTCCATCACCGAGGTGGAGGTCATCCGCTCCAACGACAAGCCCGTCTACGAGCTGATGAACGACTACTTCAAGGCCCACAATGTGACGAAGCTGGCCGTGGAGGAGGGCTCGCTGAGCTATGCCGCCTACACCGCTCTCCAGAAGAAGCTGGAGCCGGCGTTTGTCCCCGGATCTACGCTTTTCCGGGACCTGCGGGCCGTGAAGAGCGCTGAGGAGATGGACATCCTCGTGAAGGCCCAGCGCATCGCGGAGACGGCCTACCGGAACGCCCTGGCCCTCATGCGGCCGGACATGACGGAGAAGGAGCTGGCCGCCGAGCTCACCTGCCAGATGCTGAAAGCAGGGGCCCAGGACAAGTCCTTCGACCCCATCGTCGTCTCCGGGAGCCTCTCCAGCGTCCCCCACGGCAAGCCCCGGGACATCAAGCTCCAAAAGGGCTTCCTCACCATGGACTTCGGCGCGCTCTATATGGGCTACTGCTCGGACACCACCCGCACCGTGTGCATCGGCGAGCCCACCGAGGAGATGGAGAAGGTCTATAACACCGTCCTCCTGGCCCAGACCGAGGCCATAAAGACCGCCAAGCCCGGCATGACGGGGAAGGAGCTGGACGGCGTGGCCCGGAAGGTCATTGCGGACGCCGGATACGGGGAATATTTCAGCCACTCCCTCTCCCACGGCGTGGGCATCGACATCCACGAGTTCCCCAACTGCTCCCCCAAGAGCGAGACGGTGCTGAAACCGGGCAACGTCATCTCCATGGAGCCGGGCATCTACCTCCCGGGGCGCTTCGGCGTGCGCATCGAGGACGTCATCGAGCTTACGGAGGACGGCTGTTTCGACCTCACGGACCTGCCGAAGGAGCTTTCTGTCTACTTCGCGTAAAAAAGTCTTGCAATTATGGCGCGGATGCGCTAAAATGTATTAGATTAATATTTTAGTACGCCATTTACGAATACTAACCTACGGGAGGATACAAACATGGCAACAATCACCGCCAGCGACTTTCGGAACGGCAAGACCTTCGAGTACGAGGGCAAGCCTGTGATGGTCGTGGAATTCCAGCACGTCAAGCCCGGCAAGGGCGCGGCCTTTGTGCGCACCAAGATGAAGAACCTCATCACCGGCGCCGTCACCGAGACAAGCTTCAACCCCACCGCCAAGTTCGAGGAGGCGTTCGTGGAGCGCAAGGAGGCCGAGTACCTCTATCAGGACGGCGACCTCTACTATTTCATGGACCCCGAGACGTATGAGCAGGAGCCCGTCTCCGGCTCGAAGCTGGGGGACAACTTCCGCTTCGTCAAGGAGAACATGGTCTGCACCATCAGCTCCTACAAGGGCGACGTCTTCTCCGTGGAGCCGCCCAACTTCGTGGAGCTGGAGATCACCGACACCGACCCCGGCTTTGCCGGCAACACCGCCACCAACACCTTAAAGCCCGCCACGCTGGAGACCGGCGCCGAGATCAAGGTCCCGCTCTTCATCAACGTGGGCGACCGCATCCGCATCGACACCCGCTCCGGCGAGTATCTTGAGAGGGCAAAAGGCTAAACCATCTCCCCTTGGGGAGCCGCGTGGAAAAGGAGGATGAACCGCATGACACCTGCTGAGAAAGTCGCTTACATCAAGGGCCTCATGGAGGGCATGGAGCTGGACACCGCCAAGGGCGAGGGGAAGATCCTGGCGTCCATTCTGGACGTGCTGGAGGATCTGGCCCTGGGCCAGGAGGACCTCCAGGACTCCATCGACGAGCTCAATGAGGGCCTGGACGCCGTCTCCGACGATCTGGAGATGGTGGAGGACCTGGTCTACGACGACGAGGACGACGATGAGGATGAGGATGAGGACGAGGACGACGAGTGCTGCTGCCACCATCATCACCACCATCATCACCACTTCGACGAGGACGAGGACGAGGATGACGAGGAGTACGAGTACGAGGTCGAGTGCCCCGCCTGCGGCGCCACGCTGGTGCTGGACGAGACGGACCTGGACCAGGGCGTCATCGAGTGCCCCGAGTGCGGCGAGACGCTGGAGCTGGAGCTCACCGAGGAGGAGTCCGAGGGCGTCGAGGGCGACGCCGATGACGACGACGAGGAGTACGACGACGAGGATCTCGAGCCCGAGGAATAAGCGCTTTTCATCATCATCAATCAAAAAAGGCCGCCCTGTGGACGGCCTTTTTCGTATGGGTAAGGCAATATGATCGATCTATCCGTTCAAAAAATACGCATCGCCTTTGAAAAGGGCAACGACATCCTGAAAGGCGTGAGCTTTGACATCACCGCCGGGGAGCACGTGGGCATCCTGGGGCGCAACGGCGCGGGGAAGACCACGCTCTTCCGCATCATCTCCGGCGAGCTGACCCCCGACGAGGGGGCGGTGGTGACGCCCCCCGGCAAGCGCGTGGGGGTGCTGAGCCAGCTGCCCGTGTACCCCGAGGGGTTCACCGGGGAGGACGTCCTGAAGGCCGCCCAGAGGCGCATCGAGCGCATGGGCCAGGAGATGGAGCGGCTGGAGGCCAAAATGTCCGCCGGGGACGGCAGCGCCGACACTCTGGCGGCCTACGACCGGCTTTCGGCGGAGTTTTTGCGCCTGGGGGGCTGGGAGCTCCAGCGCTTCCGGGACACGGTGGCCAACGGCCTGGGCATCCCACAAAAGCAGCGGGAACAGCCCTACGCGGAGCTGTCCGGCGGGGAGCGCACGCGGCTCAACCTGGCGCGGCTCATTCTGGAGGACACGGATATCCTCCTTTTGGACGAGCCCACCAACCACCTGGACATGTCCGCCTCGGAGTGGCTGGAGGACTATCTGGGCCGCTTCAAGGGCACGGTGCTGGCCATCTCCCACGACCGGTATTTCCTGGATAAGACCGTCAGCCGCGTCATCGAGATCGTGGACGGGACGCCGGAATTTTACAGTGGCAATTACAGCTTCTACCTTGTGGAAAAACAGCGCCGGTACGAGGAAAAGCTCAAGCAGTATGAGAAGCAGGAGGCCAAGATCGCCCAGCTCCAAAAGGCGGCGGACGACCTGCACCTGTGGGCGTTCATGGGCGCGGACAAGCTCCACAAGCGGGCCTTCTCCATGGAAAAGCGCATCGAGCGCCTGCGCACCACCGACCGGCCCAAGACGGAGGCGAAGATGCGCTCCCGCTTCGGGGAGGTGGAGTTTCGCGGGGACGAGGTGCTTCTGGCCAAGGGGCTTTCCAAGTCTTTCGGGGACAAGCGCATTTTGGGGGAGACGGACCTGCTCATCGAGCCGGGGGAGGCCGTGGCGCTTATCGGCGACAACGGGACGGGCAAATCCACCCTCTTGAAGATGATCCTGGGGCTGGAGCCGCAGGATACGGGCTTCGTGCGCCTGGGTCCGGCGGTGAAGGCCGCTTATCTGCCCCAGACCGTGACCTTCCAGGACGAGAACCTCAGTGTCCTGGAGACGATGATGGTCGAGGGCAAATGTACCCAGCAGGAGGCGCGGGACCGGCTGGCGGCCTTCCTTTTCCGGGGGGACGGGGTCTTCACCTGCGTGGCGGACCTGTCCGGCGGGGAGAGGAGCCGGCTGAAGCTTTGTATGCTCATGAAGTCGGACATCAATCTCCTCATCCTGGACGAGCCCACCAACCACCTGGACGCGGCCAGCAGGGAGTGGATAGAGGAGGCGCTGAGCGACTACACCGAGGCGCTGCTGTTCGTCTCCCACGACCGGTACTTCATCAGCCGCTTCGCCACCCGCGTCTGGGTCATGGGCGGCGGGGAGCTGCGGGACTACCGCATGGGGTACGAGGAGTACCGGGCGTATGTGGAGCGGCAAAAGCAGCTGGCCCAGACCGCCGCCGTCAAGCCCCAGCGGCCGGCAAAGCCGGAGAGGAAGCCCGCCAACACCAAAGAGCGCGCCGCCGCGAAGCTCGAGCGGGAGATCGCCAAAACGGAGGCGCGGCTTGCGGAGAACGAGAGTGCCCAGGAGGCCGCCGCCACGGATTACCAGCGGCTTTTGGAGCTGACGGAGGAGCACGGGGCGCTGGAGCGGCAGGTGGAGGAGCTTTACGCGGCATGGGAGGAGTCCATGGCATGAAAAACGGCGCGTATCTTGTTTTAACGGCGCTTTGCGTGGTGATGGGGCTCTTCTTCTCCTTCGCGCTGGTTGGATACAGCTTTCTGGGGCTGTGCTTTTTCGCCCTGGCGGCGCTGATCGTCGCGTTCTGGGGGCTGAAGGCGCTGAAAAAGCGCCATGAGAAGGCCGCGAAAGGGCTGAAGACCGCCCTCCTTATCGTGCTGACCGTCCTCTTTGTCGCCGCCGCCGTGACGGAGGGGTACATCGTCTCCAAAGCCGCCGGGGATACCGGCGGAGAAAAGTACGCCATCGTTCTGGGCGCTGGCGTCAACGGCACCGTGCCCAGCCTGTCCCTTTCCAAGCGGCTGGAGGCGGCGCTGGCGTTCGCGCAGGACGAGCCGGAGGCCGTCCTCATCCTCTCCGGCGGTCAGGGGCCGGGGGAGGACGTCAGCGAAGCGCAGTGCATGTTCGACTGGCTCACCGCCCGGGGCGTGGACCCGGAGCGCCTCAAGCTGGAGGAGCGGTCCACCGACACCCGGGAAAATCTCACGTTCTCGCGGGAAATATTGAAGGACCTGGGCGCGGAGAATGCCCGCGTCTGCCTCATCACCGCCGGCTATCACCTGGCCCGCGCCGGCCTCATGGCGGAGGACCTGGGCTATACCGAGGTCGTCCCCCTGGCCGCCCCGGCGGCGTACCCCTTTTTGGAGCTCAATTACTACCTCCGGGAGATCCCGGCCATCTGGTGGTATCTCCTGAATCGGTGACCCATTAAAAATTGGAAACGGAAAAACGCCGTCAAAACGCCGAATTTTAAGGTTTGGGGTTGACGGCGTTTCGTCATTGTGGTATATTGTAATCACAGCAAAGGAGGAGGTTCCGATGACCTACTGAGGAAGTCCCGCCGGCGCTAGATCAAGGCGGAAGCAAAAATCCACCCCGAAGACCTGACCCGGAGCACAGACCACAGCACCTATGGCGGAGGTTCACCGCGACGAATTGGCTGGATCGGCTGAGTGAAGAGCGCAAGTCAGAAGGGAATCTGGGAAGGAGCATTCGAGCTTGACAATCGAACACGTGGCGTAGCCCCGCAATCGCGTTGGACGGTTGCGGGGCGATTGCTTTCTATGGCGGCTCAGCCGCTTTCTTTTTTGTCCCAATTCGACTTTGTGTTCCCGGTCAAAAGCATGAACAATTATCAATCAGCATGAATAAAACTCACCATCAATTCCGAAACATTCAGGGCGGCGAATAGAAACGCTCTGGACGAGGACAAAATCGCCGGAGAGTTCCTGTCCAACATAGGCGGAAATTTTGTAAACATTTCATTAACCGTCTAAACGTACAGTAGACTTCTATACATTTGGGTGGTATAATATTAAAAATTGAGTGGGCAACTGTTCGATAAATCGGGATTTAGGAGAACACCACGCATGATAAAACTTCGATACGGGAATACAAATACATTTTTACTGTG
>CANROC010000009.1 GCA_947632175.1 uncultured Oscillospiraceae bacterium
TCCGCAAAACAAAAGGTATTTTTTCCGACGTACATGCCGCCGGAAAAAATGCTCGATTTGAGTTTTTTGACAGACTGCCGCGCCGTCTGGCGCGGGGCGGTGACTTTTGTCGGCGGTCATTGCTTGACCCAGTTATACTGGGGGTACGCCTCGACATACTTCTCAAAGCCGCCGCCGGAGTATTGGATCGTCACGCCGTCCGGTAGGCCGATCTTCGCGAAGAAGTCTTCCTCCAGATCCTCCGGCGCGTCGCCCGTAAAGGTGACGGTTTCCAGGGGACAACCCCAAAAGGTTTGCATTCTATTCAATCCTGTATACATGCAGTTGATCGGCGTCGTCAGGGTCGTGATCGAATTCCCCCCAAAGGCCCCGTATCCGATCCCGGTGACGCTGTCCGGAATCGTCAGCGTTGTAAGGCTGTTATTGACAAACGCCATGTTGTCGATGACAGTGACGGTATCCGGGAGCGTCAGCTCCGTAAGCTTATTCTCGGCAAACGCACTCTGGTAGATTTTGGTTACGCCGTCGAGGAGCGTTACCGACGTAAGCTCACAATTGGAGAACGCATCGACGCGGATGATGGCGGCGCTGCCCGGGATCGTCACCGACGTAAGGCCGCTTCCGCTGAACGCCGACGTGCCGATCTCGGTGACGCCGTCCGGGATGACCACGGAGGCCAGACTGTGGGTCGAACGAAAAACGCTTTGCTCAAGCTTGGTCACGCCCTTGGGGATCACGACCGACGTAAGGGCAGTGCCGGCAAAAGCATTGGTACCGATCTCCGTGATGTTCTCCGACCACCTGACGTAGGCGAGAGCGGTGCAGCTGGAGAACGCGTACTCGCGGACGGAGGTCACGCTGTCGGGCATATAGACCGCGCGCGGCGTCTTCATTTCGTAAAACGCGTTTTCACCGATGGAGGTCACGCCGTCCTCCAGATACACAAGCTCGATATTTTCCTTGATCCATGGCGGCCTGTGGCTGTTGACGACGGACTCGTAATCCTCCATGTCCCCCGTTCCGCGGATGACCAGCACCTTGTCGTAGAGGTACCAGGTGAGGTCCGCGCCGCAGGTCCCCGAGGCCTCGGCGGTCTCCTCATTGACGGAGTCGATGAGCTCCAGGACATCCGGCACGAAGGGGTCGGGCGCCTCGGTGGCGGCGGGCTCCGTGGCGGCGGGCTCGGTGGCGGCGGGCTCGGTGGGGTCGTCATCCTTGCCGGGCTGCGTTTCCTCGCCGGGGTCCGCCGCGCCGGTTTTCGGCGGGTCGGTTTTCCCGGTGCCGTCATCCCCCCTCCCGCAGGCGGCGAGGCTCAGCACGAGCAGCAGCGCCAGCAGGAGCGCAAGCAGTTTTTTCATTTCCTTTTCCTCCTAAAAATCATTTCCGACAGCGCCGCCGGACGGGGGACGTCCCCCCGCCGGGACGGTGCCGGAAACGCAAAAAGCGGCGTTGAGCGTTTAACCTCAACACCGCTTTAAAAGCAAACACACAAAACCCCTAAAACCGGATTTCCGCCCTTGAAAAAGCGCGGAAACACAGGTATAATAGGAGCGTGGTGCAGTCTTTCGACTGTTGTGTTGAGTGGCGTGAACACTCATCGCAGGGACATGGCGGGGTCGCGACCCGCCGTGTCCTGCCCGCTTTCGCGTTTCTGATTCTTATTTTACAGCGTTCTTTATCGAATTGCAAGCACTTTCCGCTAAAAACTATCCATATCCCCAAAAAAGGCCCCCGGCCCCAAAAAAGCCGGCGGGCCTTTTTCTTTTTTTCCGCCGCTGTGACAATTCCGGCCCGCCGCGCGTTTTCAAAATGGTTTATACTAATATCTAATTAAAAGGAGCCATTCGCGACGGTCTTTTTCGCATCGTCGTCGCTGAACACGCTTTGCTTCGGGCTCCCTTTGGTCGCCCTCAGGCGCTGTGTTCGCTCCTCCTCCCCCCCAGCGGGCTTTGCCCGCCGGGGACCCCCGATTGCGTCAGCCGCCTTGGGAATACATACAGTATTCCCTGCGGCGTCTTCCTTGCCTGACACGAAAAATCCTCGACGCTCGGTGTCTCCTTTTAAATAGATATTAGTATAACGATAATTTTTCCGAATTTCCATGATTATACTTGTAATCGACAGACAGGAGTGGTAAAATGGGTCGAAATCAATGGTCAAGGGAGGGGCTTGGAGGCTCCATGAGCGATCGAACAAGCGAAGGCTATTACGCGCAATACGCGGGACGTCCGCGCCGGCGAAAAAAGAGGAGCCGCGCCCCGCTGGTGCTCTTTATTCTTCTTCTCATCGTGGTGGTCTGCGCCATTCTCGCCACGGTCCTCAACCCGGCGGTGGCCGAGAATGTGACGCTGGAGGCCGGCGAGCCCATCTCCATGGGGCTTTTCATGCAGAAAAACGCCCAGGACGGCCGCTTCACCACCGACGTGGCCGCCATCGACACCTCGGTCCCCGGCGTCTACGCCGTGATCATCGAATACGACGGGAAGAGCTATGACTGCTCCCTCACCATTGAGGACACCACCCCGCCCACCGGCGTCACCGTGCCCATGACGGTCCCCCTGGGGGCGGAGCTCGACCCCTACGCCTGCGTGGCGGACGTGCGGGACGTGACGGAGGTCACCGTCTACTTCAAGACCGCGCCGGACCTCTCCGTCAGCGGCGAGCACCGGGAGACCATCGTCCTCATGGACACCTCCGGGAACAAGACGGAGCTGCCTGTCACCGTCACGGTGCTTGCCGACACCGTCCCGCCGGTCATCGCCGGGACGCACGATATCGAGGCCTTCGTGGGCGACTCCATCAGCTACCGGGAGGGCGTCACCGTCACGGACGATGAGGACCCCGCTCCCACGCTGGAGATCGACAGCTCCGGGGTCGATATGCAAAAGCCGGGGACCTACAAGGTCACCTACCGCGCCGCGGACATGGCGGGCAACACCGCCGAGGTCACCGTCACCGTCACCCTCACCGAAAAGCCCGCCGGGTACGTGGAGCCCGAGGTGGTGCTGGCGGAGGCCAGGGACATCCTGGCGCAAATCACCACAAGCTCCATGGACGACATGGACGTGGCCTACGCCATTTACCGCTGGGCGCTTTACAGCATCTCCTACGTGGATACCTCGGACAAGTCCAGCTGGACCATCGGCGCCCATCAGGCGTTCACTCAGCGCTCCGGCGACTGCTTCGTGTACTTCTCCGCCTGCAAGGCCCTGCTTACCGCCGCCGGCATCGACAATCTGGACATCGTCAAGTCCGACACCTCCCACTCCCGCCACTATTGGAACCTCATCAACCTGGGCGACGGCTGGTACCACCTGGACGCCACGCCCCGCAAGGGCACGGGGGACGACTTCTTTATGGTGACGGACGCCGAGCTGGAGGCGTACTCCGTGGCCCACAACAACTCCCACATCTTCGATTCCTCCCTCTACCCCGAGCGGGCCACAAAATCCCTGCAAAATCTGGTGGACTACAACTCCGCCACCCTCAAGCGCTGAAAAACCACAGAAAGGCGGTGCGCGGCTTGCACCAGACGAACGTTCTCGAGTATTTGGAGCCCACGGCTGTGCGGCTCCCGGACAAGGTCGCCTACGCCGACGAGACCGTGGAGCTCACCTTCGGGCAGGTTTACCGGGCCTCCCGGGCCATCGGCACGGCGCTCCACCGCGCCGGGGTCTATAAAAAGCCCGTGGCGGTCTTCATGAAAAAGAGCCCCCAGACCGTGGCGGCCTTCTTCGGCGTGGCCTACGGCGGGTGCTACTATGTGCCGCTGGACGAGGAGATGCCCCGGTTTCGCGTGGAGCTCATTCTGGGGACGCTGGACGCGCCCATGATGATCTGCGACGAGAAGACCGAGGCGCTGGCCAGGTCCTTCGATTTCAAGGGCGAAATAAGGCTCTACAGCGACATCTCCGCCGGGGACGCGGACGACGCCGCCCTCGCGGCCATCCGCGCCCGCCACTGCGACACCGATCCCCTCTACGTGGTCTTTACCTCCGGCTCCACCGGGATGCCCAAGGGCGTGGTGGCCAACCACCGGTCCGTCATCGACTACATCGAGACGCTCAGTGAGGCGCTGGGCTTCAATGAGAGTACCCGCTTTGCCAACCAGACGCCCTTCTACTTCGACGCCTGCCTCAAGGAGCTCTACCCCACCATCAAATTCGGCGCCACCACCTACATCGTGCCCCGGAAATATTTCATGTTCCCGGTGAAGCTGGTGGAGTTTCTCAACAAATACGAGATCAACACCGTCTGCTGGGTCGTCTCCGCCCTTACCATCATCTCCTCCCTGGGCGTGCTGGACAAGCAGATCCCCAAAACCCTCCACACCGTGGCCTTCGGCAGCGAGGTCTTCCCCATTAAGCAGTTCGACCTCTGGAAAAAGGCATTGCCCGAGGCGCGGTTTATAAACCTCTACGGCCCCACGGAGTGTACCGGCATGTGCTGTTACTATGAGGTGGACCGGGACTTCGCCCTGGACGAGGTCATGCCCGTGGGCCGGCCTTTCCGGAACACGGAGATCTTGCTTTTGACGGAGGACAACAAGCTCGCCGCCCCCGGCGAGGTGGGCGAGATTTGCGTCCGGGGCGCGTCCCTCACCATGGGCTACTACCGGGCCTTTGAGAAGACGCGGGAGGTCTTCGTCCAGAACCCCTTAAACGACCTCTACCCCGAGCTCATCTACCGCACCGGGGACCTGGGGCGGTTCAATGACCGGGGAGAGCTGGTCTTCGTCTCCCGCAAGGACTACCAGGTCAAGCACATGGGCCACCGGGTGGAGCTGGGGGAGATCGAGGTCAACGTCAACATGCTGGACGGCATCGGCTCGGCCTGCTGTGTCTTCGACCGGGAGCGCGACCGCCTGGTCCTCTACTACGTGGGCACGCCGGAGGTCCCGGAGCTGGCCGCCGCCCTGCGGGGACGCCTTCCCCGGTATCTGGTGCCCAACGCCATTGAAAAGCTGGAAAAAATGCCCCTCACCGCCAACGGCAAGCTGGACCGCAAGGCGCTCCAGGCCCGGGCGGCGGGGAATGAATAAGGAGGAACCCTATGGACACCCTGCTTTCCATCCTGCGCTCCATCCACCCGGAGGTGGACTTCGAGCTGTGCGACACCCTGATCGACGACTCCATCCTGGACTCCCTGGACATCATCGCCATCATCTCCGAGATCAACGCCCAGATGGACGTGACCATCCCCCCGGAGGAGATCGTCCCGGAGAACTTCAACTCCGCCGAGGCCCTCTGGGACCTCATCGAGAGGCTGGAAGACGAGTAAGCCATGCTCTTCACATCCTACGGCTTCATCGCCTTCATGGCGGCGGTGCTGGTCCTCTACTACCTCCTGCCAAAGGTGTGCCAGTGGCCGCTGCTGCTGGCGGCGTCCCTGGCCTTTTACGCCATCGCGGACTGGCGGTATCTCTTCTTCATCGTCTTCACGGCGGCGAGCGCCTATCTCATCGCCCTGAAGCTGGAGTCCATCGAGGCCCGCCGCAAGGCCATTTTGGCCCAAAGCCCCGACATGACCAAGGAGGAGAAAAAGGCCCTGAAGGCCCGGCACAAGGCCGCCCAATGGCGGTGGCTCCTGCTGGCGCTTTTCCTCAATTTGGGCGTCCTGGCGGTGACGAAGTACACAAACTTCGTCCTGGAGAATTTGGGGAAGCTCTTTCGCGACGGGCGCTTCCACGCCATCGACATGATCGTCCCCATGGGCATCTCCTTCTACACTTTCCAGACGGTGAGCTACGTCATCGACGTCTACCGGGGCAAGCAGACGGCACAGCGCAGCTTTCCGAAGCTCCTGCTCTTCGTCTCCTTCTTCCCCCAGCTGGTCCAGGGGCCCATCAGCCGCTACGGGGACCTGTCCAAGACCCTCTACGGACCCCATCCCTACGACGGCAAGGCCGTCTCCTTCGGCCTTACGCGGGTGCTGTGGGGGTACTTCAAGAAGGTCGTCCTGGCCGACCGGATCATCACCGCCGTCACGGCCCTCATCGCCGACACCGCCCAATATACCGGTACATACGTCTTCGTGGCCATGCTCTTCTACGCCTTTGAGCTCTACTGCGACTTCACCGGCGGCATCGACATCACCATCGGCCTTGCCGAGGCCATGGGCATCAAGTTGGCGGAGAACTTCAACCTCCCCTACTTCTCCAAAAACATCAAGGAATACTGGAACCGCTGGCACATCACCATGGGGACCTGGTTCACGGACTACATCTTCTACCCCATCTCCGTCAGTAAGCCCATGCTCAAGCTCTCCAAGTGGTCCCGGGACCACCTGGGCAAGGCCATTGGCAAGCGTGTCACCGTCTATTTGAGCTGCTTTGCCGTGTGGCTGGCCACGGGCATCTGGCACGGGGCGGCGTGGAACTTCGTGGTGTGGGGCCTTATGAACTTCGCGGTCATCATGGCCTCCCAGGAGCTGGAGCCCCTGTACGCCAAATTCCACGCCCGCTTCCACGTAAAGGGCAAGGCCCCCTACGAGGTCTTTCAGGTCGTCCGCACCATCCTCCTCATGAGCGTCATCCGCATGTTCGACTGCTACCGGAACGTGCCCATGACCTTTAAAATGGTGGGCACCATGTTTACCCGCTTCAACGTCCACGTCCTCTGGGACGGGTCGCTCCTGGCGCTGGGGCTCACCGGCGCGGACTACGGGGTGCTCCTGGCGGGCTTCTTCATCGTCCTGGGCGTGAGCCTCTATAAGGCCCGGCGCGGCAGCGTCCGGGAGGCCCTCTACAAGAGGCCCCGGGCGGCGCTTTACGGCGTCATGGCGGCGCTGGCGCTGGTCATTATCGTCTTCGGCGCCTACGGCGTGGGGTACGACTCCAGCCAGTTCATCTACAACCAGTTTTAAGCGTTTTCAGGTGATCACATGAAGCGAAAGGCTTTTCTGTCCGGCCTCGCCGTGTTCCTGGCCCTCGCGGCGGTGCTCTGGCTCTGCCAGAGGCTCCTGATGCCCAAGTACCAGACGGGTATCGTGGAGGGGTCCATGGTGGAGGAATACTACCGGGAGGAGCTCCCCCACGAGGTGCTGTTCATCGGCGACTGCGAGGTCTACGAGAACTTCTCCCCCATCACGCTGTGGGAAAACTACGGCGTCACCAGCTACATCCGGGGCTCCGCCCAGCAGCTGGTCTGGCAGTCCTACTACCTTCTGGAGGACGCCCTGCGGTACGAGACGCCCAAGGTGGTGGTCTTCAATGTCCTGGCCCTCAAGTATAACAGTCCCCAGAGCGAGGCCTATAACCGCATGAGCCTGGACGGGATGCGCTGGTCCGCCTCCAAGGCCGCCGCCATCCGCGCCTCCATGACCGAGGACGAGAGCTTTGTGGACTACGTCTTCCCCCTCCTGCGCTACCACGCCCGGTGGAGCGAGCTCACTGGCGACGACTTCAAGCACCTCTTCTCCAAGGATCTGGTGACCCACGCCGGCTACTACATGCGGGTGGACGTGAAGCCCCAGACGGGCTTTCCCCCTCCCATGGTCCTCCCGGATTACACTTTGGGCGAGAACGCCATGGGGTATCTGGACAAGATAACGGCCCTCTGTAAGGAGAACGGCATCGCCCTTATCCTCATCAAGGCCCCCACGGAGTACCCCCACTGGTACGACGAGTGGGACGCGCAGATCGTGGACTACGCCGAGGAAAACGGTCTCCCCTACTTCAACTACATCCAGCTCCGGGACGAGATCGGCCTTGACATGACCACGGACACCTACGACGCCGGCCTCCACCTCAACACCCAGGGCGCGGAGAAGATGGCCGACTACTTCGGCCGGTATCTCACGGAAACTTATGACCTCACGGACTACCGGAACGACGAACGCTACGCCGCCGTTTGGGCCGAAAAGGTCAGGTATTATAACGACATGAAGGAACAACAGTACGCCGAGCTTGCCGAGTACGGACATCTCGTCTCCTTCGGCGCCAACGCCATTGAAGGCTGAATCGAAAGGAGTACCCCCATGAAAAAGCTTATGAAGACCGTATCCCTCGTCCTGGCCCTGTGCCTCGCCCTGGCCCTGACCGCCTGCGGCGAGACGGAGGACAGCGAGAAGACGAATCCCCCCTCCGGCTCCGGCACGACCCAGACCGCCGGCTATATTTTCAAGTTCAAGGGCGTGGAGATCGCCGTGGACGCGGACCTGGCCCCCATCGTCGCCGCCCTCGGCGAGCCCACCGACTACTATGATTCCGACTCCTGCGCCTTTCAGGGCAAGGACAAGGTATGGACCTACGGCGGCGTGATCCTGCGCTCCTATCCCGAGGGGGACAAGGACCTGCTGCTCAGCGTCGATATCATGGACGACTCCGTCTCCACCCCCGAGGGCATCTACGTGGGCTCCTCCACGGACGACGTGACCGCCAAATACGGCGCTCCCACCTCCGAGACCGACGCCTCCCTCTCCTATGTCAAGGGCGGGTGTACGCTGTCTTTCTTTACCCGCGACGGCAAGGTGGCCACCATTGCCTATCGCTCCCAGGTCCTGGACGAGTAAGCCCCACGAAAGCGAAGTGATACCATGCGCAAGACCATCGGCATCATCGGCGGCATGGGGCCGCTGGCCACCGCGGACCTGTTCCGCAAGCTCATCGAGAACACCGACGCCGCCTCCGACCAACAGCATCTGCACGTAGTCATCGACAACGACCCCACCATCCCCGACAGGACCGCCTATCTCCTGGGCCGGGGCTCGGACCCCTACCCGGCCATGCTCAAAAGCGCCCAGCGGCTCCAGTCCATGGGCGCGCAGCTGCTGCTCATGCCCTGCGTCACCGGGCACAGCTATTGGGAGGCCCTGCGCCGGAGCCTGACCGCTCCCCTCCTCAACATGCTCACCGTCACCTGCGAGTCCATGGCGAAGGCGGGCATCCGCAAGGCGGCCCTCTTCGCCACCACCGGCACGGTGCGGACGGCCATTTTCGACAGGGTCTGCGCCCACTACGGCCTGGAGCTTTTGAAGCCCAACGAGGAGGACCAGCAGGCCGTCATGGACCTCATCTACAAGGGCGTCAAGACCGGCGTCCGGGCCTACGATACCGCCCCGGTCTCCGCCATCGCCGAAAAGCTCCTGTCCGCCGGGGCGCAGACGGTGATTCTGGGCTGTACCGAGCTGCCCATCGCCTACGAGCGCTTTGGCCTCGACTTTCCACGCATCGACCCCACGCTGGAGCTGGCCAGAAAGGCCGTCTCCCTGGCCGGCGGGAAGCTGAAAGCGCTGTAAGCGGGACCGAATCTTTGGGAAAGGGGGACATGCCGTGAAGCCGTTCTGGCAAAAGTGGTGGTTCTGGCTCATCGCCGCCGCGGTGGTGGTCAGCCTCCCTTTCTCCATCAAATACGCCTTCTTTGAGCCGGCGGAGCCCACCGAGGCCTCCGCCCCCACAGAGACCCCCGCGCCCTCAACGGCCACCCAGCCCTCGGAGACATCCACGTCCCCGGAAACGGAGCCGCCTGAGACGTCCCCTCCCCCCGAGACAGCCCCTCCGGAGACCGACCCGCCGGAAACCGAGCCTCCGGAGACGGAACCGCCGGAGACCTTGCCGCCGGAAACAAATCCGCCGGAAACGAACCCTCCCGAGACGGAGCCGCCGAAAACAGAACCGCCGAAAACGACACCTCCGAAAACGGAGCCTCCCGCCACGGAACCAGCCGGCATCACCTACGTGGTCAACAAGAACACCAAGAAGTTCCATCTCCCCACCTGCCCCAGCGTGGCGGACATCCTGTCCAAAAACCGCGAGGACACCACCAAATCCCGCGATGAACTTCTCTCCGCCGGTTATGAGCCGTGCAAAAAGTGTAAGCCATAGAGAAAGCCCCTCCCAATTCGGGAGGGGCGATTTTTATTGCGCCGGAGGGGTGTCTCTTAAAAAAATATTTCAATAATACTAAAAAATACTTGACAAATCATTTATTTTGTGGTATAATACACTCATCTTCCGTCAGTCGCTGATGTCGTTGTCCAGGACCACGCCGAAGGCGTATTCGGGGTACTTCTCCCGCATACGGGCCACGATCTCGTCGCGGATCTGCTCCCGGCGTTTGGAGGCGAAGTCGATGATGAGGTCAAACCAGACGCTGGCTGTCTCCGTGTCCACGTAAAAGCCGTGCATCTGCAGGACCTCCGGGTAGCCGGCGAGGATCTGGCGCAGCTCCTCCTTCATCCGGACGAACTTCTCCTCCATGGTGTTGGAGGCGTAGATGCCGATGGTGAGGACGATACCGAAATCGGTGAAGACCTCCTCCATGAGCTTACGGGTCAGGGCGTGGATCTCCCGGGCGGTCATGTCGTCGGGGACCTCGATGTGGACCGAGCCGATGATCTTCTCCGGGCCGTAGCGGTGGAGGGTCAGGTCGTAAGCGCCCAGGACCTCCTCGTGGCGGCAGATGAAGGCCTTGAGGCGCGTGGAAAGGTCAGAGTCCACCCGCACGCCGATGATCTCCCCCAGGCTCTCTAAAAGCATCTGGACGCCGGACTTGAGCATGACGATGCTGATGGCCGCGCCCAGCCACCCCTCCACGCTCACATGCCAGAGCATGGACACCGCCGCGCCCACCAGCGTGGCGGCGGAGATGAGGGCGTCGAACATGGCGTCGGTCCCGGAGGCGGTGAGCGCCTCGGAGTTGAGCTTACGCCCCTGTCCCCGGACGAACCGGCCCAGAAGGATCTTCGCCGCCACCGCCACGGCGATGATGAGCAGGGACACCGCCGTGTAGCTGGCCTCGGAGGGGTGGAAGATCTTCTCCACGGACTCCTTCAGCGCCGCCGCGCCGGCGGCCAGGACGATCACCGCCACGGTGATGCTGGTGACGTACTCGATCTGCCCGTGGCCGTAGGGGTGCTTCTTGTCGGGCTCCCGGTTTGCCAGCTTCGTGCCCACGATGGTGATGATGGAGGAGAGAGCGTCGGAGAGGTTGTTCACCGCGTCCATGATGATGGCGATGGAGCCCGTCACGAACCCCACCGCGGCCTTGAAGGCCACCAAGACCAGGTTCACCGCAATGCCAATGAGGCTCACACGGACGATTTTTTTGCCGCGTTCCATTCAAAGGACCTCCTTGCAGACTTCCGTCAGCGTCTCCCCCACGCGCACATGGGGAAACGCCTCCAGCGCCTCCCGCCCCGCCGTGCCCGTCAGAACCCCGGCAAAGGCCACTCCGGCGCTGGCGGCGCACTGGGCGTCCACGGGGCTGTCGCCCACGTAGAGGGCCTCTCCCGCCTCCACGCCCAGCAGGGAAAGGGCCATTAAGACCGGCTCCGGGTGGGGCTTTTCGTGCTCCACCATGTCCGATCCCACGATCACGTCCACCAGAGAACGGGCGCCGAATTTTTCCAAGATTCCCTCGATGCGGTAGGACGCCTTGGTGGTGACGATGGCGGTCTTGATTCCTGCGTTATGTAAACTTTCCAACAGGGGCAGGGCGTCCGGGTAGAACCGGGCGGAGGCCACCATCACCTCGTCGGCCTTCTCCATGAAAAGCCGCGTAAACTTCCGGGCCGCCTCGGGGTCGCCGCACCCGGTGAGCTTCTCAAGCGTGGGCCCCAGGCTCAGGCCGATGGTGGCGCGCATCTCCTCCCTGGACGCCGGCGGAAAGCCCAATTTCTCCAGTCCGTAGGCGATGCACGCCAAAATCCCCTCGGTGCTGTCCCCCAGGGTGTAGTCAAAATCAAATATCACCGCGCGCATATCCCCGCCTCCCTTCGGATATAGAAACAAGCGGTGATACAACGCTGTTGTACCACCGCTTATGGCAGCGGGAGAAGGATTCGAACCCTCACATACGGAGTCAGAGTCCAGGCAAAAGCCCCATTTCCCCTTAGAGCCACAATCCAATTCAGCGTACAGAGAATATTTTTACTGTTGTTTTTACTATTTTCGCAATTCCCCTGGATCTGAACTACATTCGTCTCCCCGGTCGTTGCGATTAGTTTTGTTTGATTATGTATCTTTTTTCCGCCTTTGTCAACCCCTATCTCACCACTTCGGCAACACCAACCTCCCTCCTTCCCACCTGACCTTTCCCTTCTCCTCGTCCTCGTCCTCTTCCCCACTGTTCTCCCTCCGGGCTTTCTCCTCCTGCACCAGGTCATAGACCTCCTGTCCGACGCCGGTGGCGAAGGGGTTCTTGTTCGGCTTCCAGCTCGAATCCGCCAGCTGGTAGAGCACCGCCTTCTTCTCGTTGGACAAATTCAGCCCCCGAATGGCGGCGATGATATCCGGCTGAGTGATCTTCCCGTCCCCGTCTGTGTCCTTGGCCCCGTAAACGGCTGCGTAGTAGTCCTCCATACCGATCCCGTAATCCTGCGCCGTCTGCATCTTAAAGGCGGTGTAGCTGCTGCTGGGCTCCAGTATCCCGATAGCCGTGATCTTCTCCCGGTCCGTGAGCTTCGAATCAAACACCACCTTGCGCTGGGCGTCCGCCTTGCCTTCCTTCATCTTCTCTTTCTCGTCATAGCTCATCAGCATATCAAGGAGGTCCCCCGCCGCGCCGTTCTCGGCCAGCTCGTCAATGAGCTCGATTTCCTTCTCCGACGCCATCAGCGCGTAATACGGGATGATCTTCATGTCCTCCGGAATTTTCGAGGACCTCAGAAGCTCGATCTGTACCTCCTTCTTGGACTTCTCCCCGGTCTTCTCGGCCCCGGTGAGGGCGATCACAAGGTCATCCGCGTCCCGGCCCCGGACGCCGGCCTGGGTGAGCCCCTGATAAGCTCCCGTGGCCTTGGCGCTGTAGTTTGCAAACTCGCTGTTCACCCACCGCTGGGCCCCCGGGAAGGAGGACTTTCCGAAAAGCGACGCCTTCCCCACATTCCACGCTGTCTCCAGCGCGGAATCATTGTAAATCGGGTACTGCATGATGTCTCTTCCCTGGGCGTCCACGGTGTAGCTCCCGCCCTTTACAACGGCGCTGACGCCCTCCAGGATCTTCTTCATCTGCCCGCCGCCAAAGGGCAGGAGCAGATACGTCAGCGGCTTTCCGATCTCCTTGACCGCCGTATTCCAGCGCTTGCGCCCGCTTTGCCCGGAGTTTGTGGCCGCGCCCCACAGGTTCCCGATATCCGGAACCGCGCTGCTGATGGGCAGTCGTCCGCCGCCCAGGAGGCCGCCCACAAAGGGCATCTCCTCCGCCACGTTCTCGGCAAGATTGATCCCTGCCTGCCCGATGCCGGTTTTCCCCGTCTTGAAGGACGGCAAGTCTCCCGTGACGGCCCCTCCGACCAGGCTCACCAGGTTCGGAAGCTCGTATCCCGTCAGGTCCCCCACCGTGTCGTTGAGCATCCCAATGGGATCAAGCGCGGGCCGTCGCCCGATGAGGTACTCATACACCTCATCGTAGAGCCACGCCCCCAGGGCGAACTTGAAGAGTGCCAGCGCCAGCGCCCCCAGTCCCTTTTCCTTGAAGCCCCTGGGCATATCCTTGCAGACATAGCTGAGCTGGTTGTTGACCTCCAGCTGGAACTGCGTAAAAAGCTTTGTCAGCGGATTCGACCGGTTGAAAAGCGTCGGCGTCGATCCCTTGCTCCTGTCCGCCATGACCCCGGCCACCCAGGCGTCCGCCTCCTCCATGGCGGCGGCCTCGCTCATCTGCCGGTTCTGGACGTTCTGTCGGTACCGTGCCCGCACCAGGGAATCCGCCGTAAAGTTATCGATCCACTCCATGGGCTTGGACATCGTGGCTGAAGCCTTCTGCTGCCACGTCCGCACCAACGGATCGGACCCACGCCGGTTTGTGAGGAAAGTGCTTTGCCCCACAAACCCGTCATCGGTTTTATATGCCTTCAGCGTGTCCCACATTCCGTGGATCAGCGTTCCCCGGTCCAGCATAGCCCCGCCCTGGGTGAGCGGTATGAAGTTTGTGAGCCACGACCCCGGATTGACGGCCACCATGTTCGCCGCTACACGGCCCTCCAGCGTCTTCACCAGATTATACATATTCCGTCCCAGGGCCTGCTCCAGGTTCCTGTCGGCACGGCTCTTCTTGTTGGCCAGGAGATTCGTGTATTCCTCCAGCTCCACCACGAAATTTGAAAGCGCGAACCGCCCCTTTTCGTGGATCTGCTCGATCCTGTTCTGCTTGTCCTGTTCCTCCAGGGATTCGTTGGCCCGGATCTCGTCGATCTGCTTCCTGATGCCCTCGTCTCCCGTCCTGTACCTGGCCTGGGAGGCAAACGCCCGGAGCCGCTGGATGTTCTCCGTCTGATAGATCACGTCCGCCACGCCCTCGATGTACTTGTCAAAGCCCTCCACCGCGTCGTAGCACGTATCAAAGCCTGTCCGCTCCAGGGCGTTCCCGAACCACTGGATCCCCGGCCGGAAGGTATGCGTGAGCCCGTTGATGGTGGTGGGCAGGGCCGTGACCTCCGTGGAGATCCCCAGCGCCTTTCCGAAGAGTGCGATGATTCCGTCTCCCTCCCCCGGCTGGAAGTGGGGGAAGTACCCCTTTCTGTACGCCACGGGCTCATAGCCGTTGCGCACGCGGGAATCGTTCATCATCTCGAAAAGCTCGTCGTAGATCTTCCGAAACTCCCCAATAGCCCTGTCCACCTTGGCCCAGTCCATATTGGGGTTCGTCTCATAGAGCTCCTGCACCACGCCCCGCCAGTCGGAGAGGCTCTTGCCGTCCCGCTCCCGGACGTGCTTGGCCGTCTGGAGGTATTCGATGTTGTCCCTGGCTTCGCCCAAAAGCTGCACCGCGTGGGCCTCGCTGACCTTGTTTCCCTCGGCCACCTTCCGGGAAAGCTCCAGCGCCCGCACCCGGTCCCGCATCCGGTTCTTGAGCTTGTTGGCCTGGGCGGCGGCCTCGTGGACCGGCGTGAAGTACTTCGCGATGATCCGCTCCGCCAGCTTCTGGTCCTTCACGATGTCCCGGACGTTCCGCTCCATGGTTTCCCGTGAATATTGCCACCCTTTTTTGTCCTTCCACCCGTTGGCCGTCGCCAGATACTCGTCCGCCTCGTCCCGGAGGCTCGCCCTTCTCGCCTCGTTCCACTCCCGGATCTGCCGCGCGTACTGCTCATACGCCTGCTTGGCCTTGAAGACCTCCGTGATGCCCCGCACGTTGTCCCGCTCCGCCTTGAGGTCGGAGAGCTCGATATCCCCCCGCATGAGCCGCCCCACCTGCCGCTGGTCCTCGGCGGTCAGCAGATTCCTGGTGTTGACCTTCTCATAGTTTTTCTGGGCGTCCCGCGCCTTGGGGTAGAGCTCCTTGACCTCCTCCAGCGTCAGCGCCGCTCCGCCTGCCTCCGTCTTCGCCGCACGGTCCTCGGCGTACCGCTTCACAGTTCGAAGCTCGGCGAGCATATCCCCCACGGCGGAATCAAAGTCGTTGCGCATCCACGCCTTGTATTTCTCCGCGTTGGGCCCCAGCGCCTCGTCCAGCGTCCTTTCGCTGATCTCGATGCTCCTGCCCACCTCAAACATCCTGACGATCTGGTCCGCCGGGTGGGTGATGCTCTCTGGGAACAGCTCCGGGTACGTGGCCATAAGGTCCTGGTACGCGGTGTCCACCGGCGTCGCGCCCTCCTTGACGATCCGCAGCGTCCCGAAGGCCGCCTGACGGAACTGCTCAAAGGTATCATACCCCCGCACGTCCGGCTGGTCCGTCTCGGAGATGGTGATCGGCATTTCCCGCAGCCGCCTTTTCAGGCCCTTGTACTCATCGTAAAACTCCCGGTCCACCTCCACGCCCCGCGCGTAAGCCTCCTCGAAGAGCTCGTCCCGCGTGTCCTGCGACACGCTCCCGTTCTCCAGATACTCCCGGCTCATCTTCCTGGCGACGTCCTGAAGATACTCTCTCCTGGCAAACCTGGGCACCTGCATCAAATCCCCGGCCTTATTCACAAGCCCCCTCTCAGCCCTCTGCAGCACCGTCTTCGCCTTCGCCGGCACCGTATCCCGGATATCCGCCCAGGCATCCTCCTGCCCCTCTGTGTCCGTCTGTGTCCCCTCGGCGATAGAATACCTGACATCCGGATTCGTTCTGTCAAAGGTCCCCCGGTTTCCCTCTGCCAGCTTGATCTGTTCCGGGCTAAAGGCGATAAACTCTTCACCGGAGTTGTTCACACCGTCATACCCCTGGCTCTCCAGGTATTCTCTGGCCATCACGCCGGCATTGTTTTGCCCTTTGAACCGATTGAGCGCCCGGTAAGCCACGCCCTCCGGGGCCGGATTTTTGATGTTGAGGAAATACGCCCGCACGTTCCCGCCGTAGCCCTCGGCGTCCAGTTCCCACGGTGAGAAGAAAGAGCCCTGAATGTCCATGGTGCTGCGGCCCTTGCTCCTGTCAAAAACATTGAAGTCCGCATCCGTCCCGTGGTACACCACCAGCGGCCGCCCGTCTTCGTCCACGACCTTGCTGGCCGACTGAGGATTGAAGTGCGAATCTTTACTCTTGACAGCAGCAAATAAATCTGCTACAGTGTTTATGTCGGCAGTTGGTTCTGACTGGGCTAGGGCATTTTGGCCTGAACCCTTAGCGCCCAACTGCCGACTTTCTATGTTCTGGAGCTGATAAGCCCGCTTCGCCGTTCCGGCGTTGTTTGGGTCATTCATCTCCTCCACATAGAGCTTCAGCAGCTCCGGCCCATTCCCGATGTCCGCCACGGCATACAAGCTGTGCATCATAAGGGAGTTTTCCGATTTGGTCTTTCCCTGTGCGAAGCTGTCCAGCAGGACAGCTTTTTTCACAATATCATTGATGTATGGAAGGAATCGCACCGCATTCCGGTTCACTGCGTAGGTATGTGCCTTGGTCTCATTGAAGATTTTCCCGGAAACCTGCACATCCCATCCCGTGTCCTCGTTGCGCTGGACGCCCCTGGCGTCTCCCCGCTCATTGGCCACCTGTACCGGCGTCGTGTCGTTGGCCCTCCAGTCTCCGAACCACGCCCGGAAGAACGGCGACTTCGGCCCAAGCTCCTGAAAATACCTGCTTGCAAAGGCCTCGGTTTTCTCAATGTCCTCGGTGGAGAAGTCGTTGACACTCTTTCTCCCGATGGTCTGTACAGCCTCTATTTCCTCGTTCGATATGCTGTACTGCGTCCTTCCCCCCTCCATCTCCAGCGCCCGCCCGTCGGAGTCCGTCGTCGGCGCGGCAATCGAGTACTGTGCCCCGCTCCGGCTTTCCTGATTGAGGACAACACGTTCGATCGCGCTGTCGTCAAAGGCTACCGCGCCGTCGCTTGTCTTCACCCCGGCAATGCCCGCGGGCTCTATCACGCGGTCATAGAACCACTGTATGAGCTCATCGTTGTCATACGCCCTCGCCGAATCCACAATGTCCTTCGGGTCAAATTCCTCCGCTATCTCCTCTCCGGTGATATTCTCAAGGTAGTCGCTCAGAATCATCGGCGCATTGGCAAACCCTTCGCTCCTGTCCTCGTCCCATTTCTCGGTGATCTCTTCTTTCAGGTCATTTATGTCCGTCAGAAGCTCATGCCGGATCGCATACACATCTCCATTGCCGCCCAGAAGCCTTTCGTCCGCTCTGATCCAATTCTTCGGATCATCCGCAAACATGGCATGGCCGTAATCGCTCATCGGCGAGCCTCCGCTTGCGACCCTGTAGCTCACGTCATCCGGCAGCACCGGGTTT
Source organism: uncultured Oscillospiraceae bacterium (assembly GCA_947632175.1). Taxonomy (GTDB): domain Bacteria; phylum Bacillota; class Clostridia; order Oscillospirales; family Oscillospiraceae; genus RUG626. The sequence goes on from CANROC010000009.1 coordinate 17,610, forward strand.
CCGTCAGCATCCGTATTGACCCTCAAAAGCTCCCGCCCGTCGGAGTCCGTCGTCGGCGCAATAGAGTACTGCGTCCCTCTTCCTTCCATCTCCAGCGCTCTTCTCGCCTCCGGGCGGAGCTGGCCGTCCACCTCGTACTCCTCCCAGTTCTGCCGGAGGTACTCGTCCACGCTCATGTTCGACCGGTGGGCGGCGTTGAGGATCTGTCTGGCCCCGTCGGCTCTCGTGCCGGCGGGGCTTTGCCGTGCCCCGGTGTCGGACACGGAGTTGACATACCGCCGTATCTCCTGCACGGACGCCCCGGAGCTCAGCATGGTCCGCAGCCTCCCGGCCACCTCCCGCCTGTCTGCCGGCGCGGCGATGGAGTTTTGTCCTCCGCCTTCTACCTCCAGCCCGACCCCCAGCGCGTCATAGATTCGGTCAAACTCCTCCTCGGTGATCTCCCCGGTGGCCAAAGCCTCCCTGGCCTGCTGCAGGGCCGCCTCGCTGTCCACGGAGCTCCTGGTGTCCCGGAGCGCCTGGGCGTAGAGGTCCCGGGCGCGGCGAATAAAAGCCCGCTCCTTCGCGGCCTCCCTCTTCGTGATTTTCGCCAGCAAGCTGTCCAGCGCGTCCAAAATCCTCCGCCCCAGCGACCGGTTCTCCCGGACAAGGCTTGCGATGGATTCCGGGCTCGTCAGAAGCTCCCGCTCCACATACTGCGCCACGACCTCCTTCATGTCGTCCCCGCGTTTGGTGTCCAGCTCCACGCCGGCGGCGGCGTACCGCTCCCGGACCTCCCGGAGCATCCCGTCCAGGTCCCCGCCCGTGTCCATGATCCGCCGCTGGACCAGCCGCGAAAACTCGTCATAGCTCCCGGAGCTTTCAATGGAGTGGGTCAGCTCATGGGCGATGATCTGTCCCGTCTCGTTTCCGTAGGCGGCGTTGACGTAGATGGTCCCGCTTGTATAATGTCCGCGTTTGGCGTTCTCCCCCTCGTTGATGAAGACGATCCGCCGCCCCGTGGCGTCGGCGATCCTGCGGGCCACGCCGATCTGTTCCTCCGTGGCCCCGCTCTCCCGGCCGGAGCGCTCCAGCTCCCGGAGGTTCCCGGCCCGCTCCCGGCGCTCCTCGATCTCCCTGCCGGTGGGCAGCGTCACCGCGGCCCTCTGCCGCCGGGTGATCTCCTCCTGTTCGGCCCTGGCGATTGCCTCTTCCTCCCGGCGGATATCGTCCGCCTCGGCCATGAGCTCCTCCTGGACCCGGCTCACGTCCTCGCCCCTTGCCATGGCCTCCTGGAATGCCCGCGTGCGCTCCTCCAGCGCCCGCTTCCTCTCCGCCACGGCCTCGTCCCGCTCCTCGATGGTCATCGGCGCGGCGGGGATCTCCTCCTCCGTCTCGATGCCGGCGCTTTGCTCCCGCGCGGCCGGCGCGGCGGTGTCCTCGCGGCCCGTCTCGTTCTCTTCGTTCTCCCGGGCGATCCTCTCCTTTTCCATCTGCGTGTAGTTGATAAGATTCCCCACATCCGCCCTGGTGATCTCCCGGCCGGCGTTGATCTTCTTCTCCAGGGCGTCCGCCATCTTGTAGGCGTCCGACCCCGCCCCGGTCTGCCGCGCTTCGTCGATGATCCCCCGGACCGTGCTCTCGTCCCAGTAGCTCACCGCCGCGCCGGTCCTGTTGGCGTTCACCGATGTGGATATGGCCCCAGGGATGCCCATGACGCCGCCGGACAGCGCCCCGCCCAGCGCGTCGAGCCCGATCTCCGCCGCCTTGTCCTTCAGCGCCGCAATGAAGGCCCTGTCCTCGTCCCACTGGGGGTTGGCGTCCATGTACGCGCGGATCGCCTGCCTCCACTCGCTTTGATCTCCGGCCACAAGCACGTCGGCAAACCAGTTGATAAGGTCGCTGGCCGCCTCCTCCTCTGCCTCGGCTCCCATGTTCGCAAGCAGCCCCCCGATGGCGCCCTTGCTCCACGTCTTGGAGCTGAGAAGAGTATCCAGGCTCACCTTCTCCGTGACCACCTCCGCGAGCCCCGCCACGGTCCCCAGCGTGAACGCCTGCCCGTCGGAAAGCCCCCGGTCCTTGGCCGAGATCACCGCGTCCGCTGCCGCGCCGGTGCCCATAATGGCCAGCGAAAGGTCGCTCCCGCCTCCTATCGCCGCGCTGGTGAGGAAGTCCCCCATACTCATTCCGGTCTGATAGAGGAAGGACCCCGCCTTCCCCCACTTCCCGCTGGCCTCGATCTTCTTGGACACCTCATCCCGAATGGCCGTGTTCGTGTACGAAAACTTGTTGTATCCGGCGTTCTGGTCGATCTTCCCGTCATCGAGATAATCCGCCGCCTGCCCGAGATACGAGATCCCCTTCGCGGGACTTGTGAGCACGCTGAAAAGCGAGGCCGCCGCCGGGCTTTCCTCGGCATACTTCCTCCAATATGCCTCTTCCGTCTCCCTCTGCCGCGCCGTCAGAGTGCCCTCCAGGTATTTAAGATACGCTCCGGCGCTCTCCGCTCCCTGAGTGGCATAGACATAGTTATACATCGCCACCTCTTCCGGCTCCATCTCCTGGAGAAAGCTTTTGCTCACGCCGAGAACGCCGGCGTTTGTCGTCACATCGTTCACATTGCCGACTCCTACGGCCTCCTCATTTTTGTTGACATACTCGTATGTAAAATCATCGTAATTGTTGATGGGGTACATGCCGGAGACGGCGTTATAGTCTCCCTTCCATCCCTCCTTTTTCACATACCCGCTCTTCTCTCCAAAGTCCTCCTTCCCCCGCAGCTCCTCCCATTTGAGCGACTGCGCGTAACCCAGCTCCTCCTCCAGCCGCTGGACCCGCTCCCGGGCCTCCTGCTCCTGCCTCACGGCCTCTTCATAGGCCCTCTGCCGCGCGGCCGCGTCCGGCGCCGGCGCCCCGTCCGGCACCACGGTCCCCTGCGCCGCCAGAAGGTCGCTCTTGGCCGACACGGCCAGTCTCCCGGCCTTGTCCGCCTCGCTCCTTGCCTTCTCCAGCTCGGCCTCCACCGCGCTCTCGTCCCGGATGCTCCCCCGCCATTTGTTCCAGCTCTCCCCGGACCCCACGCGAAAAGATCCATCATACTCTTCTCCCTCCTGGATTCCGAAGAAGCTGTTGTAATCGTCCCGGACTCTTTTGTATTCGTCCAGCACCATCTGCCCCACGGGGTCGCTGACGAGCTTATCATACGCCTCCTGGGCGGCGTTTTCCCGGTTCCTGGACTCCGTCAGCTGCTTTGCGCCGCCCATGTATAGGTCAAACTTCGCCGGCGTTGTGTCACGGAGCGCCTCGTCGAAATAGATCTTCTGGATCTTTGCCCTCTGCTCGCTGTTGGCCTTTTCCCGCTCCACGTCCCTCTTGGCCTGCTCCACCCGCCCGTAGTAGCCCTCCAGGAGCTTCGTAGCCGTGTCCAGCTTCTCCGTCACCCCCTTGGCCGCGTCGGCGTAGGTGACATATCCGCCCGCCCCCGCGGCCTCATCGGCGCTCACGGTGGTCTGCGTCCTCCCCACGTTTATCGGCCCCTGTGTCGGGCGTGCCTGTTCCTCCGCGATAGCCCTCTGGAGCCTGAAGCGGTTGTTCGCCCGCTGCTGCTCCTGCTGCGCCCGCTCCCGCTCCTTTTCCTGTTCGATTGCCCTTTTGATCCTGTCGGATACCGTCATGTCTGCTCCCCCTTACTCGATGCCGTATCTGGCCGCGAAGAACTCGAAATCACTGTCCGTGATGTTGCCCTGCTCGTAGTTTGTCAGGATCGTCTCCAGGACCTGGCTCTTGGTGAGCCCGCCCAGCTTGGATTCGATCATGTTGTAAACATTTCTGCCGCCGGCGCTCAAGCTGTCCACCATCTGCTGCCCGCCGGTCATGGAATACTCCACCGGTGTCACGTCCGCGCCGTTGAAGTAGGGCCTTCCGGTGTAATATTCATAGTCCCGCGCCGTCTGGGCCCCCACGGCCCCCGTCTCGATTTGGTCCTTCACCTGGTCCCACGAGTTTACGGGCTTATAATCCGTCTCTTCCCCGCCAGACCGTGCGGACGCCGCGCCTGCCTCGGCCCCCTCATACCCGGACGTGTCCACCCCCAGCGCCTGGAGTCCGGAGTAGTCCCCGTACTGGGCCTGGAGCTGGGCCATCTGGAGCCGCCGCTGATAATCGTCCTGGTCCCTGGCCAGCGCGTCCTGGGACTGCCCGTAGCTGAACTGGCGCTCCCAGTTTTGCTGGGCAAGGGCGTCCTGCTCACGCTGGTAGTCCATCTCCCTCTGCCACATGTCCTGGGAGGATAGATACCCGCTGGTATCTATGCCGAGGGCCTGGAGGCCGGAGTAGTCGCCGTACTGGGCGCGGAGGAGGGCGTCGTCCACGGCCCTTTGCCGCTCCTGCTGGCTTTGGTACCCGGCGGTGTCCACCCCCAGGCCGCTGAGGCCCTTATAATCCCCGTACTGCGCCGCCGTCTGCGCCCGGTCCCAAAGCTCCGCCTGGTTCTGCCGCTGGTTGGCCACCTCGTCCATGTGCTGGCCGTAAGCAAAGCTCCTGTCGGTGTTGTATTGATTCAGCTGCCCGAGGTACCGCTGGTAGTCTACGTTGTCCGCGTCCTGCACGGACTGGAGCTTCACCCGGTCCATGTCAAAGTCGTTCATGTACTTCTGGTAGGCGTACTGCTCCAGCTCCGGGATCTTGTCCGTCAGCTGCGCGTTATAATAGTTGGCCGCCTGCCCCGCCGCTGTGCCGGCATAGCTGGAGGGCAGCCCCCCGCTCATGGCCGCGGCCTGTCCCATGGCGTCGGCGCTGGCCCTCTGCCCCTCCCGGATGTACTGCTTCCGGTACTGCGAATAAAGCGGGTCCTTCTCCACGTCATAGCTGAACGCCGGCCGGTTCACCAGCCCCCGCAAAAGCTCCTGGATCTGCCCGTCATACCGGCTCGTGAAGCTCGGGGCCTCCGCGTAGCTGAAATCCCTGGGCGACAGGGAATCCCGATAGTATTGGCTCCCGTCCTCCCCGGCGGTGTACCCGCCGAAGCTGGACCGCACCCGCTCCGCCCCGGCGTTGGCCAGCGCCCGCGCCTGGTCGTTTGTGGCGTTTGCGTAGTCCCGCTTGTAGCTGAGGATACTCCGCCCCGCGTCCGGGTGCTCCTGGGCCAGCCTCATGTCCGCCTCCGAAAACTGCCCCTTCAGCCCCGAGCCCTCCAGCTCCTTCAAAAAGTCCTCCCACGTATATCCCAAAGTACTTCCCGCCATGTCATAACCTCCATTTTCATTGAAATTCCCAAACGTTTGTGATTTTCCCCATAACCTCCCCCCTGGGGAAGGTGGCGCTCCCGATTGCCCCCCCTGTAGGGGCGGGTTCCAAACCCGCCCGCTCTTCCCGGTACCGACCTGTTATCGGCGGGAGGGTTTGGAACCCTCCCCTACAGGTCCGCCTCATTAGCCCCTCCTAGGTCGTGGACAGCGCCGTAGGCGCAGGGGTGGTTCCGTCCCCCCGTCCTAGCCCCTCCCTCTGGGAGGGGTGGCCGCGCGAAGCGCCGGCCAGGGTGGGACCGTCCTCAATACTTCCAGCTCCCCGAATACGCCTCCCTCGTCAGCGCATAGAGCCTCCACTGTCCCACGCCCTCCAGCTTCAAACGCATATGGTCCGCTCTTCGCGGGATGATGGGCAGGACGAAGCTCCTCTTTTCGCTGGCTTTCAGCGTCCCCTTCTTCTCCCACCGCCCGCTGGAATCAAACTGCGCGTACACCGTCACCTCCGCGCCGGCGTCCAGCTCCATGCGCAGCTGGAGCTTGTTCGTCCCCTTCACATTGGCGTCCCCGTCCGTGAAGTCCCCGAACTCCGCCATGGACCGCACCGTCTCCTCCGCCACGGCCCCCTCCGGGACCGTGCGGGCCTGACCCCAGAGCCATACGTGCCCCTCGCTGTCCAGCATATAGAGCTCCCCGTCCCAGGCAAAGCCCAGCATCTCCCTGGCGTCCTCCCGGTGCCAGAGCCCCCGCTCGGTGTCGTAGACGAACAGCTGATAGACGCCCCCGGCGTCCTTCATGCTCACGTAATACTTCACCCCGTCGCTGCCTCCCACCGCCTCCCGGTACCGGTCCGTCCCGAAGGCGGCGTGGACGGACCCCGGCATCCCGCCGGCGTAGTCCACGATCCCCGTGCGGCTTAAGTAGAAAAGCGTCTCCCCGGCGATGGCCGGCGACCGGGCGCTCCCCTCCTCCACCCCCAGGGACGCCGCGCCCATCACCTGGAAGTTGGAGGGCTTGTCCCCATAGACCTTATAGATGCTCTCCTCCTTGAAAAAGCAGGGGTACCCCTTGAAGGCGCACCCCGCCGTGAAGTCCCCGGCGGACCCCACCGACACGGCGTAGCTGTCCGTGGAAAGCCCGTCGAACACGTTCCAGTTGAAGATATCCCCCAGCTTGGAGGCGTAGATCTCGTCCCCCTTACACCCCCACAGCCGATTCTCGTTGGAGAAGAGGAAGTCCATATCCGGCGCCGTCCTCGCCACCGTCAGCGCCGCCTCCTGGTCCCCGCCCTCGCCGATGACGAAGGAATTCTCATAAAACCGCAGCTCGTCCCCCTCGATCTCCCGGACCACGATGGTCACGTTGTTCTCCGGATGGACGCCGCAGCCGGAGATGCTCACCGCGTCCCCCACATGAAACCGGGAGCCCCAGTCCGCGCCGGCGGCATAGACGGTATTGGCCTTAGCGCTCTCGCCGTAAATGCTCCCGTCCCGGAGTGCTCCGCTCCCGCTCCATCTCGCCTCCATGGACCCGAACTCCCCTGTGAGCCGGTTATAGTACGCCTTGTCCGGCATCACGATCACATAGGCCCCCATGGCGGCGAAGCTCTTCCGCCCGTCCGTCACCTGGCCCACCACCCGGTCCCCGGCGTAGAGGTCCGTCCCGTCCACGAAATAAAGCCCATCGGAGGCAAAGATCCCGTTGGGCTTTTTGAGCGTCCGCACAAGATACCGGGGCTTCCTGGGGGCCAGCAGCGGCGCTAAATCGCTGGTCATGTTCTCCATGTCCCAAAGCTCCCCGTCCCCGGCGTAGAGGTTATGGTTGTATCCCCCGAAGGCCGTGAGCCCCCGCTTTGTGAGTCTGTCCCCGTTTACCGCCTCAGGAAGTCCGCTCATGCCGTCTCCTCCTCAAACTCCACAAGCCCCTCCAGGGCGCACAGCGCCTCCGGCGTGATCCGTCCCGGCGCCCTTACCCGGATGGGCTCCACCGTCTCGTCGATCTCCACGGCCCCCAGCTCGTCCCGGAGCCGGTTGAAGCTCTCCGCCGCCTCCCCGTTTTCAAAGGCGAAGCGCTCCCGCTCCAGGAACACCGGCTCTCCTTTCCCGTCCTTCTTGGAAAACCGCCGGACCAGGTCCATCTCCTCTTTTGCGTAGTACATGGCGTGCGGCTCCAGCTTCTTCCGGAGCCTCGCCACGGCGTAGGCGGACTTGAAGTCCGTCTCCTCCTTCATCAAGGTCCCCAGCGCCATATAGGCGTTGGCGCATTCAATAAGCTTCATAAGCTCCTCCTTACTCCAGGGCCGCGACCCTTTTCTCCAAAGCCTCCAGGTCTCTTTCCAACTGTAAAATGACCGTTCCTCTCATGTAGGTAAGATCCTGCGCCACACCAGCGGCGGCGGACTGCGCCTCCGAGGCCGCCGTCTCCGCCGCGCCCACCCGCGACGTGAGCGCCGTGATCTTCCCGTTCAGCTCGTCCCCCGTCTCCTGGACGAAGCCCTTGATGTATTCCTCCAGCGCCGTCCCGCCCACGGTGACGTCCCCGTTCAGCGCCGCCCCGGCCTGGGCGGTGAGAAGTCCCTGGACGTTCACGGCCCCCTTCATGGTCGTCTCCGCCTCCGCCGTCAGCGCCCTTTTGACCGTCAGCGCCCCGGTCAGCTCCGTGTCCCCGGAGAGCTCCAGCTTCCCGCCGGCCTCCAGCCGCATGTCCCCGGCGCTCCTGATATCCACGCTGGCTCCCCAGGCGTAAAGTAGATCGATCGCCTCCAGCGACATCTTCCCGGCGGAGTGGAGCTTGAGGTGGAAGGTCACGCCGTGGACCGTCGTGGTGTATACGAAAAGCCTGTATTTTCCCTCGTTCTCGTCCCCGGCCCCCCGGTCGTCCAGCTTCACGCCGCCGGCCTCGTTGACCGCCTCCAGGTAGGAAAAGATGAGCCGCCCCGTGACGGTCCCGTCCGCCTTCAGGATGCAGACGAACCTGCACCCCTCGATATCGATGGCCTTGATGGTCCCCGTCTTAATGTTGGCCCCGTTGATGGTGGTGGTCCCCTCCCCCTCCAGGTCCGTGTACGTCACCGTCCCCGTGAAGGATATGGTCTGCGAACTGATCCCCACCCCGTTCGCCGTCAGGGTGATGCTGGAGCTGGAATACCCGTTGCTCACCTCCAGCCTCATCCCCAGCACCGTCGCCGTAAGGGACGTGATGTTCCCGTCAAGATCGGACACGCTGGCCGCCAGCCCGTCCGCGCGAGCGTCCAGCCGCGTCACGTTCCCGTAGAGATCCTCCACGCTGACGCCCAACCCGTCCGCCCTGGCGTCCAGCCGCGTCACGTTCCCGTAAAGGTCCTGCACGCTCAGATCCGTCCCGTCCGCCCGGACCTCCAGGTTCGTCACATGCCCGTTGGTGTCCTCCAGCGCCACAGCCAGCGGCGTCCGGATGTACGTGACGATCCCGTCAAACTCCGTTTCATTAAAGTTCTCCCGCCCCAGGTTCCCCAGCGTATACCGCAGCTGCTCGTTCAACAGAAAAAGGTGGTCCAGCACCTCCCTGTTGATCCTCTCCTGCGGCTTCCCCCGGATATCCGGAAAGGAGCTATCCACCTCCAGCAAACTCCCCGGCATCTCTTTTCTCCTTTCTCAAGCCTCCCTGTAGGGGCGGGTTCAAAACCCGCCCGCTCTTCTTCGATGAGCTGTCGCGAAGCGACTGAGGGATCGAACCCCCCGTCAACCGCCCGCCTCCCTGTAGGGGCGGGTTCAAAACCCGCCCGCTCTTCCCGGTACCAACCTGTTACCAGCGGGCGGGTCTGGGACCCGCCCCTACTCCTCCCTCTTCGTCGACTGGATCCCGAAGTAGAACGCCAGAACGGACGCGTACACCGTCATGAACTCAGACGGCAGCGTCCCCCGGATCACCAGCACCGCGAACACCACCGTCAGGATGACGGTGACGATGCTCTTCACCGTCAAAAGCCTATCACATATTTTCTCGATCATATTGAACCTCCAAAATTAGATTTGTCCGATTCGTCCTGTGTCTCTGCGGTCCTCCGCCCGGTCACATCCGACCCGAAGATCTGTCGCAGCGCCACGACCAGCAGCTCCCCGCCCCAAAAGGCGAACAGCGCCGAGATGACGCCCGCTGGCATCACCGTTTTGAGCCGGTGGTATTCCCAAACGACGCACCCCGTGACCAATAGCGCCACCACCACGCAAACCGTGATAACCACGTTCGCAAAGGTAACCTTTCCCTTTTTCTCATGCCTGTTCATTCTCCCCGAGCCTTCTTCAAGGTCCGCAGGTTCATGATGGCGCTCTCATACCGCGTGGTGAGCCGCGTGGGCTCGCTCCCGTCGGTGATGCCCCGCGCCACCGCCTCGGCATACTCCCCCTGCTCCTCCACCCACTGGGGCGGCTTCTGGCTCAGAAGGTACTCATTGAGCCTCTTGAAAATTTCCTCGCCTGTCATATCCTCATCCTCCTCATCCTCGGCCGGCGCCAGCGACCAATCAGGCCGCCCGTAGCCGGCGATACGGTTGTATGTCAGCGCGTAGCTTTTGCGGGCCACGCCCCCGCCGTTTGCGACGACGCCGGAGGCCCCGGAGGTGTTGCCCTCGACGGTGTACACCCTCTGGCCGTCCGACCGCTCCACAAGCCCCACATGGGCCCAGCTTTTGAGGTCCTTTTTCCGGAAAAAAATCAGGTCCCCCGGCTGCGGTCCCGAGGCAAGGAACCGACCGGCGCTCTTGAAATACCCCGTCAGGTACGTCACGCTCGCCGCCAGGCTCTTCCTGGGGAGGTGCAGCATCGCCATGGCCGTCCGATCGCCGAACACCTGTACGAACGGCCAAATGGCAAAGGTGGTACACCACTCGTGCCCGTTCTTCGGCCCGTTGAAGATATCCCCCACGGCGTCCAGGTCCCGGGCGTACTTGGTCCAGTTCCCGCTCCCGGCGTTGGCCGTCTTGTCGTCCAGCTGGGCGTTGGACCGCTTCTCCAGATACCCAACTTCCGCCATGGCAACGGACAGGAGCTTTTCTACAGCCGTCACGGTTCCACCTTCCTTTCCAGGTCCTCTATCCGGTGGTTCGCCACCTTGATCTGCTCCTCGACCACCGGCATACGCTCCGCGAAGTGGTTGTGCCTGTCCACCTTCGCCTCCAGCTGCTTCAATCGGTAGGCGATGAGCGCCCCGGACTTCCGGTTCGACACCCACACCCCCAAAAACGCCAGCCCCCCGGTGATGAGCGCCACTATAATGCTTGTCCAGTCCATAAAGTTTACCCTTTCTGTTGACAAATGCGCATTTAATGCGTATAATAATCCTGTGAGGTGGTCGCATGAAACGCAGAGATTTGATAAAACTACTTGAAAGAAACGGCTGGTGGCTCAAGCGCAACGGAGGCGACCACGACATTTATACAGACGGCGTCGCGAACGAGCCCATATCCCGGCAGAGGGAGATCAAGGAGGCGGTCGCGCAGGCGATCATACGGCGGCGCGGCCTCAAATGACCCGGCGGCAAATTTGAAAGGAGCGATCATCATGACCTATGTATACCCTGTTGTTTTTACCGATCTCGGCGACGGATATATGGCCTATGTCCCCGACCTGCAGATCAACACCCAGGGCGATTCCCTGGCGGAGGCCATCTCCATGGCGCGGGACGCCATCGGCCTCACCGGCATCACCATGCAGGACGACGGCACTTCCATCCCCGCCCCGTCCGCGCTGACGTCCGTGGACCACGGAGACAATGAATTTGTCTCCATGGTGGACATCGACTTCGACGCCTACCGCCGCGCCAACGATCTGCGGGCCGTGCGCAAGAACGTCACCGTCCCCGGCTACCTCAACGACCTCGCCGAAAGAGCCGGCGTCAACTTCTCCCAGGTCCTCCAGGAGGGCCTGCGGGAAAAGCTAGGCGTCCACTGACCCCCTCCCCCCGGAGGGGGATTTTTTTACGGGACGGCGGTTTTGTTGTCCCCTCGTCCTGACCTCCCCCTGGAGGAGGTTAGGGACGGGAGGGCAGCCCCTGCGCCCATCGTTCATTCGGCCATTGCGTCCTTAAACAACAGCCGCGCCGACCCATCGAACTCCAGTATTTCGCCGAGTCCCTCGACGGAGACGGTATAGGTCTCGCCGCCAAGGCTTGTTTTCACATAAAAGCCCAGCGTTCTCAGCTCCACGCCGATCCCCTGCTCTTCTGCGGAGGTCCTCAGCTGACAGGGAACGGTCACCTGGCCGTCATCGCCGCTGCCCCACGCCCAGGCAACGCTCTCTCTGGGGTCTGAGGGGATGAACAGCGCCGGAGCGTCGATCTTCAACCCACCGAGAGAGGCCCCTGTGACCTGGTCCATAACGGAAAAATCGATCTCCAGCAGTCCTGTCTTCTTAAAATCGAAGTCCTCGGGGACAGCCGCGCTAAAGATGAGAGCCGTCTGGTCGTCATACGAGCGCGCAAAGTCCATAACGTCGCGGTTTTCTCTGACGTACCTCTTGTCCGCCTTGTCTGGCTCAAGGTAATCCGTCCCCGCCACCGCCTCCTCCACCGTCTTCCCGTTGCCCTTTAGGAGCCCGTTAAGCGCCGTCTTCGTGCTCGCGCTCAGCTCGTTCGGCCCGGCGGGACCCTGTTCTCCGGGGACGCCCTGCTCGCCCGCCGGGCCCGTGGGACCGGCCGGCCCGGCGGGACCGGGAGCGCCGTCCTTGCCCGGAGTCCCCGGTTCGCCTTGTTCTCCCGGCGCGCCCTGCGCTCCGTCCTTGCCGGCCGGCCCCGTCTCTCCCCGGTCGCCCTTGAGCTTCCCGGCGTTCAGCTTCTCCTGGAACGTCTCCCCGTCCTCAAAGGCGATATCTCCCGCTCCCAGGGTCACGTCCTCCGAAAGTACTTTCCCGTTTACCGTCCTGGCGGCGGGGACCGCCCCGATCTCCTCGGCGGTGGGCGTCCAGGTATCCGGCCTTGCGTGGATCTGCTCCGCCGTCACGCCGTGTGGATTGTCCGTGTTTCCCGTGTGCGCCTTGAGGTCCGCGTTGGTGGCGAAGTCCCCACTCACGATCTCCTCGGCCTTGCTGGCCGCGTCCTCCGCCCGCTGGGCGCTGTCCGCCGCAGCCGTCCGGCTCTCCGACGCTGCCTGGGCGCTGGCCTGGGCGCTCTCCTGGCTCCCCGCCGCCGCCTCGGCGCTTTTCTGTGCCTCCCCTGCCTTTGCGGAAGCGGTAGAAGCGGCGCTCTTTGCCTCGTCCCGCGCCGCCTCCGCCGCCGTCCGGGCCTCCAGGACCCCGTCCCTGGCCGTCTCGGCGGCCTGGGCGGCCTCCGAAGCCCTCGCCGCGCTCCCCGCCGCCTCGTCCGCGCTGGTCCCGGCGGCGTCCTCCGACGCCTTTGCCGCCTCCTGGGATTCTTTCGCCGCGTCCTCCGATGCTTTCGCTTTCTCGGCGCTTTGAGCGGCCTCCCCGGCCTTTTTCGCGGCGGTGGTGCTGGCGGCCTCCGCCTCGTCCTTCGCCGCCACAGCGGCCTTCTGGGCCTCCACAGCGGCGTCCCTGGCCGTCTCGGCGGTCCCGGCGCTCTCCGCGGCGCCTGACGCGCTCTTCGCCGCCTCCTGGGCGCTGGCCCCGGCGGCGTCCTCCGACGCCTTCGCCGCGTCCTGGGATGCCTTCGCCGCGTCCTCGCTTTCCTTCGCCGCCCCGGCGCTGGTCTCAGCCGCCTGGGCGCTGGCGGCGGCGCTGTCGGAAAGCTCCTGGAGCTGCGCTCTCACGTCCCCGGCCGCGCTTCCCGCCGCCGCTTCCGCTCTCTGAGCCGCGTCCTCCGCCTTTCCGGCGCTGGCCGCCGCCGCTTCCTTACTCTCCCCTGCCTTCGTCTCGTAGGCTTTGGCCTCTCCGGCGCTGCTTGCCGCAGCCTTGGCGCTCCCGGCTGCGTCCTCCTTGGCGCTATCGGCCTGCGTGGCCGAAGCCGCCGCCTTGCCGGCGCTCTCCTCCGCCGCGCTCTCGGACCGCTTCGCCTCCATCTGGCTCTCGGCGGCCGCCGCCGCAAAGCCTCCGGCGTTGCCGGCGAACTCCTGGGCGCTCTGAGCGGCGCTTTCGGTCCTGTCCACCAGCGTCCCGACCCGCTCCTCGATGCCCTGGGCCGTCTCCCTGGCGGCTGTATCGGCGGCGCTCTCGGCCCGCGCCGCCGCCTCCTGTGCGCTTTTCGCGCCGGCGGCGGCCTCGTCTCTGGCCGTCCCGGCCTCCCGCACCATCGCCCCCAGCAGCTCCCCGGCATCGCTCGCGGCCTTGTCCGCCGCGTTCTTTGCCGCCGCCTCCGCCCTGTCGGCGTGTCCCTTGGCGCTTTTCTCAAGGTCCCCGGCCTCCTCGGCGCTTGCCTCGGCCCCGGCCCTGGCGCTCTCGGCTCCCATGCGGGCGCTCCTGGCGTCCTCGGCCATTTGCGCGGCGCTCCCGGCGCTCTCCCCGGCGTTCCTAGCGCTTTGTCCCGCCGCCTCGGCCAGAGCCTGCGCCCCATCCCGCGCCGTCTCCGCCCCGGCCCTGTCCCGACCGGCGGCGGTAGCGGCGTCCAGGGCCGCGTTTTCGCTCTCCTTGGCCGCGCTCCTGGCCGTCTCCGCCCTCCCGGCGTCCGTGGCCGCTCCGGCGGCGCTTTTCGCGGCCTCCCCGGCGGAGGCCTTCGCCTCGTCCCGGTACCCCTGGGCCTCGGCCAGCGTCCGGCTGACCACCTCGCCCTGGAGGTCCGCTATCTCCAAAAGATCCCGCCACGGCTCCTCGCTCGACTCATGCCGCCACTGGATCTTTTTACTCTCCTCGTCATACCGAAGCTCAACACTGTCTCCCTTCGCCCCGGTGAGCGATTCGAGCCACTCCTCCTCGCTCCCCTTAAAGCCGTGCTTCACCGCCAGCCCGTAGGCCGTCAGGTAATACCCCCGCCAGGGCTCTCCCCCGTTCTGATAGCTTCTGTTCACGCCCTCGCTCCTTTCTCACTGTTCCCCGGCAAACCGCCCGTGTGTATCCGCCGGCCTGTACATATCCGCAAACCATCCCGCGAACTCCCGCCACATGCCGTTGAACATGGCCATGGTGTTCTGGTACTGGTCATATTCCCCATGCTCAAAGTCTATCCTGGCCTTCAAGTACGCCTCATAGAGCTTATCATGTGGCGGGAGGACAAGGAGCTCCAGCTCCCCGTCCTCCACTCCGTAGGTGACGATCTCCTCCGGAGCCAGCAGAAGGACCTGCGTCTGGACCATCCCCTCCGCCTCATTGAGCCACCTCACCTTATCGGCAAAGTCAAACTCATTCGGCTTCACCCGGTCCACATTTTCAATGACTTCCTTGAGCTTCATAGTCCTCCTTCTCCCTCCGGTTCAATATTCTCTTAACCTCCCCCTGGGGGAGGTGGCGCCGCAGCGCCGGAAGGGTCCTTACGCGCTCTTCAGCTGCGTCCCGCCTGTGACGCCGCCCACGCAGGCGAAGCGCCAGTCGTTGAACGTGGCGGAGAACCGTGCCCGGCCCAGCCACTCGTTGGCGTCGTTGTGGGCGACCTCGCTGCGCACCTCCAGCTTCACCCGGTCGGTCCACAGCGCCCCGCCGTAGGTCTTGTTGTACCCGGAATCCATGAGGATCCAGGGGGCCGTGTCGGACTTGGGCAGCAGCTCCTTGAGGTAGCTGGAGATGATCACCCTCCAGCGCCCGTACTGGAAGTTGAAGGCGTTGTTGCCCGTGGTGGGCTCCTTGTCCGCGCCGATAGCCGCCAGCACCGCCGTCATCAGGTCCGGGTCGTCGGGGATGAGAATGGTGTCCGGCGCCACGGCCAGCAGCTCCCCGTTGTCCCCCTTGAAGTGGTGCATGGCCACCTCCGCCCGCGTCAGCGCGTCCAGGCTGAACGCGTCGGAGAAGCAGTTGGACTGCTTGAGCTTCTCGTCCACCTTCGCCGGATGCTTGGTGGAGAATACCGTCTCCTTGTCGGCTGAGCGGATGTCGAAGGTCTTGTCCTTGTGGGAAAACTCCTTCTTCTGAGCGACGGCGCTGGCATACGCCTGGATGCCGAAGATCTCCCGCCCCCTGTAGTAGGCCGTGGTGAAGGCCGTGGGCTGCTTCTTCAGGTCCATGAGCTTCCCGTCCTCGATGGCCTCCTTGGAGACGGAAAAGCTCTGCTTCCACGTCTCGTACTCCAGGAACTTCTTGAAGCCCTCCTGGAAGGATGTGCGCGGGTACTCCCCGTTCTCGCCCACCGGCTCGAAGCCGTCCATGGCCGTCATGGTGACGATGGCGTCCACCGCGTTCTTGCTGGTGTCCATGAGGAAGAGGTGCGGCAGAAGGCTCGCCTTCTCGAACTCCTCCCCTCTCTTCTCGATAAACCTCTTGATGGGGGCCTGGATCTTGCCGAACACGCTGTCCTGCAGCCCGCTCCCCTCGGTAAACGTGATTCCTGCCATATCTTACTCTCCCTTCTTCCTTTACTCGGCGGAGGCCGCCGCGCCGAACCTGACGCGCATCATGGCCCCGTCCTCGTCGCTGTCCTTGTAGACGACCTCGGCGCACCCGCCGGTGGTGGTCGTCACCTTCATGCCGTCCGTGTGGAGCTGCACCTTGTCCCCCACGTTGACGGAGTCAGGCGCGCCCTCACTGGCCGTCTCGAAGATGATATCGGAGCCGGCCCGGATCACCGGGATCAGCTCCCCCTCTTCGCAGGGCGCCTCGCGCTCGCACATGCTCACGTACCGCACCTCGTCGGCGGCGGTGGCCGTCTTGAGCTTTCCCTCCTCCGTCTTCAGCGCCATCCCCACCTTGGGGGTGAGCTCGGCGGAGGCCGCCAGATACTCATGGGGCGGGTTGCGCCCGTCATCCACCGTGTGGATCAAAAACATGTTCAAAACCTCCCTTTATTTTTTGGTACTCTTGCGGTACCTGTTGTAGTCCTCGCGGATCTCCGCGTCGGACATCTCCGGGTTCATGGCCCGGTACATCTCCAGCACGTCCTTGGGCACCGGCACGGTGTCGTCCCCCTGACCGCTGGGCTTGGTGGCCGTCATCCCGGCCTTGCCCGCCTGGGCGTTGTAGGCCGCCTGCCGGGAGGCATCGGCGGACCGGCGCGAGAGCTCCCGGTAGTTGGCCACCATGTAGGCGTCGGAGATGTCATACCCGCGCCGGACGAGCTCCGTGAGCTTCGCCGAGTACGCCTTGCCCGTCAGGTCCGCCAGCGTCTTCACCTCCGGGTCCATGGCCGTGATCTTCTTAACCTCCGAGTCGATCCTCCGCTTGGCGTCCTCCCGGCGCTGGCGCTCCATCACGCTCCTGGCCGCCGCGGCGTCCGCCATGGCCTTCTGGACCGAGGGCGTCGTATTGATGAACTCGTCGATCTCCGCGTCCGTCAGCCCGCTGCGCCGCTTGATCGCCTCCCTCCGCTCGTCATAGGCCCTCTGCCGGTAGGCGTCGTACTCCGCCTTGGTGGTCACGGGCTTGCCCGTATAGGGATCCATGATCCCCAGCCGCCGGATAAGGTCATCCACGTCCCGCTGAAGGTCGCTCCCGGGCGGGGGCGCCTGTACGCCCTGTCCCGTCTCCCGTCCGTCGCCCTCCGCCGTCGGAGGCGTCGCCGCCGGCTTCTCTTCCGGCTTCTGCTGTCCCTCCGCCGCCGGCGCCTGTTCCGGTTCCTCAGGCCCCGCCTCGGGAACGTCCCCCGCCGGGCTCTTCGGCTCCCCGCCCCCCTCCGGTCCCGTCTCCGGCTCCAGCCCGTAAAGGTCATTGTAGTTGATTTCTTCTCCCATAAAAAACTCCTTTCTGTCGTCCCCCATCCCAGCCTTCCCCGCTTAGGCGGGGAAAGCGGCGCCTCAGCGCCGGATGAGGTGGGTGGCTCCCCTTCATTGGAAACCTTCCGGGTTGCGTGGGCTCCCTTTCGTAAAGGGAGCTGTCGCGAAGCGACTGAGGGATCGAAGGTATCGATAACCATGCAGTCATCCTACCTTCGCTTCCCCCCTGCCCCCCTCCTACGAGGAGGGGGCTCTATAAGGAGCGGCTTCGCCGCAACCTCTTTTGCCCCTCCCTCTGGGAGGGGTGGCCGCGCGCAGCGCCGGCCAGGGTGGGACCGTCACTTCCCGGATCTCAGATCCGTCCCGGTCTTCACGCTGGACTTCCCGCCGTTCTTCCCGGTCTTGTACACCGCCTCGACCACCTGGGTCCCGGTGTTCTTGATCTTCCCGGCATACCCGCTCTTACTGTTGTCCGCCATTTATCTCACCTCCCTTCGTTGTCGCGAAATGTGTGTCCGTAGGGGTCGCCGTCATCTCCGCCCCGGCTCCCCCCGCGCTCCCTCCCGCCTGCATCGCGGCCTGCATGGCGATCATCTGCGCCTCCCTCTGCTGCTGGGCGGCGAGGGCCTCCTGCTGGGCCTTCTGGCGCTGCTTGAAGAGCTCCTTCGTCTCGGCCGCGCCGGGGTAATGGAGCATCTCCATCTTGGTCCAGAAGAAAATCATCGTCTCGAGATCGTCCAGCGGCCCGAAGGCCCCGGTCTGGAGATTAAGCCGCGTCTCCTCCCACATGGCCTCCCGGTTGCTGGCCAGGGTCGCGCTGGTGTCGTCCACGGCAAAGATAAACTGGTCGTTCCAGTACCACTCCCCCGCCGCGTCCCGCTCCAGGAAGTCATAGCGGTTGAATTCCTCGTATTCCCGCTCCCCGGCGGCGTTATATTTCGGCACCGGCCTCGGCTCGTCGGCATAGGCCAGCTTCATCTTGAAGATCGCCTCATAAAGCCGCTGGAAGGCCGCGTTTTTCATGATCCGCTTGCTCTCCAGCCTCCCCGCCGTCTGCGCCGCCGCGAACTGCTTGGCCGTCCCCGACGTGGCTGTGGTGTCCCGCCGCCCCTGGAAGGAATCCGTCACGCCGATGACCTGCCGCATCTCCTCATAGGCGTGATCCAGCATCGCTACATCCTGGCTGATGTCACCCTCCATGTCATAGACGTCTATGTAGCTCTTGTCCTGGAGGTTATCGAGCCGGATAAGCTTCATCTCCCCCGGATCGCGCTCGATGGTGGCGTCCTTGGGGAGGCTCATGTAGCTTCCGGCGGTGAGGAGCTTGTCCAGCATCTTCGTCTCCAGCCGGTTCACCGTGTTCTGCTGGCTGGCGATAGCGTCCACGTCCGACCCGCCGAGAAACCTGCCGAAGACGGAGATGTTCTTCTGGAGCACCACCGGGAAGATGTTGGGCTTGTAGTAGGGAAGCCTCGTCCTCTTCCACGCCGGCGCCCCGTCCGGCCCCACCTCCAAAACCGGCGCCCCGTCCGGCCCCCGCTCCAGCGCCGGTATCACCGACCCGTCGGACCGCACGATATCCGCCGCCGGCTCCTCAAAGTCCTCCTCGCTCTCCTCCCACTTCGTCCCCCCGCAAAATGGACAGATCCCCCGGCTGTTCGGCTTCCCTACGGGCCTCCCGTTGCCTCCGTCCTCGCGGTCGTTTCTTTCAACGCTGTACGGGCCGCCGCCCACGGCGGCCCCCACCCCCGTCCCCGGGTAATTCCCGTCCAACGTGGCCTCCGCCATCGTCACGCTTCCCGGCGCCGGCTCCAGCGCCCCGCACTTGGCGCACCGCCTGAGTCTCCGCGCCTGGTAGTCCTCCAGGTCCTCCAGCTGCGTGTCGTTCACCCAGCTATAGAGCCCGATCCCGCCCTTGTCGTTGCGGTAGTAGGCCACGTACTGCGTGACCATATCCTCGGCGGTGCTCTCCCCGGTCCCCCTGGCGTCCGGCTCGGACTCGCTCTCCTCGGAAACGTCCACGCCGTACCGCCGCTTGACGGACCCCTTGGTCTGCGGGAGCTTCAAAATGATGTGGTCCATGTCCTCGATGCCCGTGTAGACTCCCGCCTGGGGGATGATCTGCTTGGGATGCAGGAGCGACACCGCCACCTCCCCGGCGGTGGTGTGCGTCCGCTGGGAGGAATCCCACTCCACCAGATACGCCCCGCCCCCCTGGATGGGCACCGTCCGCTCCTGCTGGTCGTTGAGCTCCTCGAAGCTCATCCGGTCCAGCTCGTCCCGGAGCATATCCTCGATGAGCCGCGCCAGCCTCTCGTCCCGCTTCCGCCGCGCCGTCACCTTCGGCTGGGGGATGGAGGAGCTGACCTGCGCCTCGATGAGCTCTAAAATCACGTTCCTCACGTGCGGCGCCCTGTCCGGCGCCTCCTCCCGCGCGATGGGCTTGATCCGGTCCGACCCCAGATACAGCCCCTCCCGCTCGTCCATCCTGGAAAGCTCCCCTTCATACGCGCTCTCGTCCGCCTCCAGCTTCCCCTGCCAATATTCCAGCTTCTTGTCCGTCTTCGGCATAAATACCTCCTATCTGTCGGGCCGCCGTGGGCGGCGGCCCCTACGGCCATTTCTGTGGTTTTCCCTTCGATTTGTGGCCTTTCCGTTATCGGTCACGTTGAATAATACGCCGTACGGGCCGCCGCCTACGGCGGCCCATTTCCCCGTCTACCTCGGGCTTCCCCACTTCTCCACCAGGTACTTCTTCAACTCCCCATCCGCGTTCCGATAATCCTCCCACATATCCTTCGTCCATTTCGCCGTCCCGCTCTCCTTCGGCAGGCTCACGGTGGCGCTTTGCTGCTCCCGTATGGCGTGGGCGATGGCCAGCGCCATCACCATATCGTCATGCGCCCCCGCCTCCGCCTCGGGCCGGAACGTGTCCGGGTTGCGCACGAACGTCAGCATCTCCTCCAGCGTCCACCTGTCCGACACACACGTGATATCCTCCCGCGCCGCCTCGATGAGCTTGGCGATGATGTAGTTGC
This sequence comes from uncultured Oscillospiraceae bacterium, assembly GCA_947632175.1. Taxonomy (GTDB): domain Bacteria; phylum Bacillota; class Clostridia; order Oscillospirales; family Oscillospiraceae; genus RUG626. Next base: position 37,586 of record CANROC010000009.1, read on the forward strand.
GGTTGGACTGCTGCGTCCTCCACCCGAAGGACCGCCTCACCTGGTGCGTGTAGTCGTCCATGACCTCCCTGACGTACTGCTTGGGGTAGCGCAGCCTCTCCAGCTCCCTTATCGGGAATGTGGAGAAGTTGGCCTCCACGCCGATGAGCGCCGTGTTATACATGAACCCCAGACAGTAAAGCTGCTTTGCGTAGAGATCCTCGTCGGTCTGAAGCTTCAGCGCGCACACCTGCTTCCCCGTCCGGTTGTCCAGCACCTGCCCCCCGAAGGAATCCGACCCGTCCCCGGCGGTGTCCCCGCCAATGACATACGGTACCCCGCTCTCCGCCTCCCGGTATATGAGGATAAATCCCTGCTCGTCGTCCACCCAGCGAATATCCGCCAAGGCCGTCCCCGTGTCCCGGTAGACGAAATACCCCCGCCGCACGGGCTTTATCTCCTCCAGGAGCCTGGCCGTCACGGCCTTGCCGTTGAATACCGTCTTCCCCGTGACGCCCCACAGCCCCAAGGTGTAGACCTCGTAGAAGTACTCGTCCGTCTCCCGGAACCCCTCCAGGGTCCTCACCTGGTCAGCCGTGGCGAACCGGTTGTCCTTGTAGGTGCTCTCGTGCACCCGCGCCAGCGGGTCCGTCTTATCGAAAAACCGCTTCTTCAGCCAGTGGGTAATGGATACCGGGTTGAAGCTCAGTATGATCTGCAGGTAGTGCGGAAACGCCGTCCGAAGCCTGATGTCCAGCTGATTGAAGTCCGACTCCAGGATCTCGCTGGCCTCCTCGATCCAGATGCCCGTGATATCGTAGATCGACTTGAGCTTCTCCACGTCGTCGAGGCCGGCGAAGATGATCTCCGAGCCGTTCCGAAAGGTGATCTTCATGTCCGACTTGTTGACCCGGTACCCGCTCCCGGCGTAGTGGTCCGAAAGCTGCCCGATGAGCTGGGCAAAGCAGGATTCCCGCAGCGTACGCGCCACCTTCCGCACCACCAGCCACCGGTGCCCCGCTTCGCTGGTGACCCGCTCCAGCACCTTGCGCCCGGCGAAAATGGACTTCCCGGACCCGCCGCCGCCCTTGAGCACCAGATACCGGTGCTTATCAAAATAAAGCGGCATAAACGCCTCGTTGGACGTCTCCCGAAGCCCCTTATACCAAATCGCCGCCTCCGCCGCGGCGTCAATCCTCTTGGATTCCATCCTCTCCCGCTTCCGCCGCGGCGGCCCTTATCAATTCCATCTTCTCCTCCATGGTCATCCCGCCGGCCGCCAACGCCTTGCGCGTCTCCGTCCCGACCTCGATCTCCCGCTTCTCCTTCCAGGCGTAGTTGGAGGAAAGGTTGAAGATGATTCCCTGTACCCCCTTCTGCCGGGTCATCAGCTCCCGCTCCAGATACGCCTCGATCCGCGCCTTCGCCCGGTCGCACACCCACGCAATATCGGCGTTGTCGCCGCTTGCGTAGTTGCACCAGGTCTTCTTGGAGATCCCGAGCCAGAGGAGCATATCCGTGAAGCTGGGCGGCACGATGTATTCCGGCACCCTCACCGGCTCCAGGTCGTCATTGAGAAGCGCCAGATCCGTGTCCGGGTCCTTCACATTCACGGTCCTGGTGATGGACCGGAAGTACCCCTCCACGGCCCTCCTGAAGGCAAGCGCCGTCCCATACTTCCTGGGCCTCCCGATCCCGCCCTCCTTCTCGATCTTCCCCACACCTCTCACCCCCTCGTCGTCGCGGAAGTCGCGATAGTTCCCCGCCACGCATAGCGTGACGGCTCACTCGCAGACTTCGCTCCTCCTCTCCCCACGTGACCCGCTGCGCTGGGCTCACGCGGGGCCCCTTTTTCTTTTCATTATCCACAAAATTCACGTCACGAACTGTCAACTTTTTTTCACAGCCCCAAACAACAAAAAAAGCCGCCTCAAAAAGGGCAGCACGTTATTGGACGCACGCGCACGGGCGCGTGTGTCGGGTGTAAAAAGTCCTTGCGGAAGTCTATCGCCTCACAGCCACTTCGGGAATCCCTCGTAGTACCTCCTGACGGCCCTGTGAAGCGTTGACTCAGATAAGAAATACTCCTCGCAGATCTTGGTGGCGCTCGTCTTTGTGGTCACGAACTCCCGAAGCGCCCGCCAGTACTCCCCGCCGCACTCACGGCATAGCGAATCTATCACCCGCCGCCGCTCCTTGTCCAGCTCACCGTAGAGCAGGCTGACGAAATAAATATACCCCTGCCTTATGTACCCGACCTTGATCCCGGACTTGAACCTAAACATCGTCGTCTCCTCCTCTCCCCACGCGATTAAAAATCGCGCGGGCCCCCTTTTCGTCAAACTACGCGACCCATATACAAGGCTAATTAAAAAGTGCGTCCTGCACACCTTTTCGCCCTACCTTCTCCTCTTCTCGTCCCTCGGCGGGATGCGCACATACCTATAATATATAAACCCGTACTTCCCCGCCCTGGCCTCCACCAGCTTGTACCCCTTCGGGGGCCTGGGCGGCTTTTCCACGGTGTACGCCCGTTTTACAGTTTTTGGCTTCTCCGTTTCTGGCCGGTTCAGGTTGTTGGTCTGCTTCCAGCGCCGCCGGCCGCCCTGCTCCGGCGTCCAGTGGTCGTGGAGGTATTTGGCTAGGCTGGCGTAGTCCCGCCCGCGGTCCACGCCGTTATAGTAGTTGTGCGCCCTCAGCGGCTCGGCCCGCTCCACCTTCCCGTACTTCCAGTATTTCCGCAGCTCCTCCGCCGGCACGCCGTCCGACACCATGTGGTAGTGGATCCGGTGCGTGTGCTTTCCCCGCCCCATCACCACCACCAGCTTCACGTCCGGGTGGTGGTACTTCAACACCCTTATGTAGGCGTTGATGATCTGCCTGGCCTCGTCAAAGTCGTGGCACTCGTCCTCCGGCCCCAGCGTCAGGGTGGAATAGAGGGACGTTGGCGGGAAGCAGTTCAGGATCTTCGTGAACCGCCGCAGGGAGACGGCGGCGTTGAACTTGTCCCGCTCCTCCCGGTTCTCAAACCTGGGCCTCGGCTCCACCCGCCACAGGTTCTCCGCCCCATCGGCCACGTTATAGACGATCTGCTCACACACATCCCCCGCAAACTCCCGCCTTTTGACCCTAACCATCGCCCTCCAGCTCCTTTAGCCATTCTTCCAAATTTTCTCTGACAATCTTTCTGATGACGTCCCTCTTCACAAGGGAGATCACTTCCTCCTTATCTTCAAGCGCCATGTTGTGGTAGCCAATGATAGCCTGATCATCCTTTTCCGTCTCCTGTCTCAGAAGAGCAACAACAGCGACACAGCGCACTTTTCTTTTTTCAAGCATTTGCACAGTTTCTATAAGGAAAGAGGCCCATTCCTCCACAGGCTTGTCCGATGCCAAATAGATGTTCATCCGGCACTTCCCCCTGCTCCCCAGCAGCACTCCCGAATCACGCCGCCCCGCGTCTCGAACTCCACCACATGGAACCGCCCCTCCGGGTGGACGTACACCACCCGGCCCTTCATCCTCCCTCTCCCAAAGGTCTCCGGCCTCCTGATCACCGCCTCCCCCACCTCCGCCGCCTCCCCGCTCGCGGCCTCCTCCACTTCCACAACTTCCTTCCGTCCCCTGACCAAGGGCTTCGTGTAATGCCGTTTCTTTTTCATATTCTCTTCTCCTCTCTTTAGCCCCTCCTACGGAGGGGTGGCGCGAAGCGCCGGGGTGGTTCCGTCCCCTCGACCCCTTTCTCGGAAAAAGGGGTGGCGCCGCAGCGCCGGGGTATTCGAGCCCCCGTCCCCCCGTCTTAACCTCCCCCCTTGGGGGAGGTGGCGCGAAGCGCCGGAAGGGCCGGCAAATCCGGATAAAGCTTTCGGATGTTGTCCTTCCAAAGCACCGGGGTATCACTCTGTTTGGCAAACATTGAAAGGAGCTCCACCCATTCCCGCTCCGGGACCACCTTGTCTTTCCTGTTCCCCGTCTCCGCGCCAACGATGACGTAATCGGGGAGGAGCGGGAACAGGACCGGGCCCATCATGGGCTCCACGGACCAGAATGTATGTACCCCTTGAGGCATCTCCAAGGCCCTCCAGGTATCATTGGGTCCCGTCACCGTCTTCCGCCCCTCCAGGAGTGCCCGGACCATGTCGGTGTTGAACAAAATTGGCAGTATCCTCATTTCTTCTCCTCCCCCGCGTCCATCTTCGCCCCGCAATGGTGGCACCATTCCGTGAGCCACGCCTCATATTTCTCGCTGTTATCGCATATCTCCACAGCCGGCAGTCCGCATTCGCTGCACGTGATTGGGTACCCCCGCACCCACCGCCCGTGCCGCACATGGTCCACGACCCCCCGCATCACCCCGGCGGCCACCTCAATTGCGGACATCAACTTGTCCGTCTCTACGGAACGGTCGCAAATATCGCAGTTAAACAAGCAGTCGCTTATTGCCGCATTATAGCAAGAGATCTTCTTCTCCAGCGCCGCTAAAGCCTCCTCATTCGTCATTCCCCTACCGCCTCCTTTGCCTTCTCCAGGAACACCCGGAGCGCGTTGGCAAGCTTCCCGGCGTCCTCTCCCTTGCCGGCGTTGCGGAGCTTGCCAACGCAGTCCAGCATATTGTTTATGCACGCCTGCCCCTGCTCGAACCAGAACTTGAAGCTCACCTTCTCCGGGGAATCCGCCAACGCCAGCTTCTTCTGGAGGTCCGCAAGCTGGGCGCCCGCGATCTCCAGCGCCTTTTTCGCCGCCGACTCCTCCGTCTCCCGGCCCAGCTTCTCCGCCTCTAACTTTTGTTCCGCGGCCTTTTGTGCCTTTTCGGCCTTCTCCCGCTCGGCGAGCGCCTTGTCCCGCTCCTTTTCCGCCTTGGCGATCTTCGCCTTGAGATCCTTTTCGGCCTTCTCCCGCGCCTCCTGAGCGGCCTTTTGGACGGCCTCCTCGTCAACCACGGTCTGAACAGCAACTTCTTTCGGCGCGTTCATCAGTTCTTCCAGCTGCCCGCGCAGCTCCTCCAGCTCCGTCTCCGCCTGGGCCAGCTCGTCATTCTTCTTTGAAACGGTCTGTTCGCTGTATTGAAGCTTCTGCCTGTACCCCTCGGCGGTGTTTTCCGCTTCCGTCAGCCTCTCGTCCCGCTCCCGGATGGCCTCCTTTAGCTCCCGGACGGAAAGCTCCTCCGCGCCCACCTCACGGGCGAAGTCCTCCCGCTCCTCCGCCGGCACCTCCAGGAGCGCCAGAGCCTTGGAATAGCTCAAATTCCCAAACGTTTGGGAATTTGCCGAGGCCCCGAAAAGGCTCCCCTGGTCCGCGCCGTACTCGCTGTAGAGCCTCATGAAATTGTTGGCGGTGGACATGGAATACCCCGTCTGCCCCCGCACCCAGTCCCCGAAGGCCCCGTGGGGCAGCAGCTCCTTGGCCTCCGTAAACCGCCGCCCGATCTCCAATATCCCGCTGAGCACCGACCCCGTCAGCGCCCGTATCTCCGCCGCGATCATCTCTGGGGTCCTTGTCGTCGCCGCGGAACCCGTATTTACTGTGGAAAGATTTTCGTTCATCAAAATTCTCCTCTCACGCCGCCGTCACTCCGGCCGCTAAACCGTTTCTGAAAGACTTCCCAAGCCATTCGCACCACGCTTCTACAAATGCCTTGACCTCCGGGAAGCTCTCATAGCTTACATTTCTGTTTGTCCTGCACTGGGCGACCGTGCCGTTTTTGTATTCCAGAGTAAAATACGGCTTGTCCGGCTCCGCGGTGCGCCGTACAAAGAATATAGATGTCTTTCCGTTTGCCATATCCTTCGCATATCTGGCAACACAATGCCTGAGCGCCGCCCCCTCGACCTTTAATTCGGTTGGATATTCCGCCGCACGGATCATAAGTCCGCCCATATTCCACGCATATTTTTTCAGCTTTTTCACGCGCTTTACAAAATCGTCCCATTGTTTGGGATTATTCTCGTATTCCACCATGGCCGACGTACGCTCATGGGCAGACTGGAGGTTTTTCGGGAACAGTACAGCCCGGTCATTAAGGTCAAGCTTGAGCTTCAGGCATTCGCTTATGTAGTCCTTGAACATAAATTGGTCCCAACGCTTCAAATAGTTCAGGACCTTTGTTAAGGACGCGTGCTGCGCGGCGTCCTTGACGCACTCCGCGCTTATGCCCCTTTGCAAAATCGTCTGCGCGTTTTTGTCCGACGGCTCCCCGAGCTCGGTTATCATGTCCACGATGTATCCGGCTTTTGTTAGGGACCACTCTTCAGGCGGTATCAGCTTTAGGTACCGCTTTGGGAATTGGACGGCGCTGCCTATGCTCTTGCGACGCCAGTTGATACTGCCTTTGGCCTCTTTCGTGTAGCAGTGGCTTCTCAGCTTTCCGTTCACAAGCTCCCTGTATCCCGCCTTCCAGAAAAGCTCAATGGCCGGATACCTCGCCCAGTCCAAAAGAAAGCGAATGGGATTCAGCGTGCCGGTCGTCCTCGTTTTCTCCTGACTTAGGTATTGCTCCGCTTCGCAATACCGGAGCCCGGTTCCGGCAAAAACGCTTCTCCAGTCTGAGGGGAGATAAAAATAATATGTGCAGTCTAATATTTCTGTCACGGTGTTTACCTTTTCCCAGTTTCTCAGTCTCTCCCGGTAGCAGGCCATACCCCAGCTGAATTTATGTTCATGCTCCCACTTGGCGACCTTGTTGCCGCGAATGGCCCATCGGGTGATCTCCTGAAGCTGCCCCGGAATATTCTCCCACTTCGCCGTATAGTCCCGCCGGAGATGCCAAAGCCTCACGAACACCGTCTTTCCGTCCGTTCCTTTTGAGATTGAGGCGATATTCTCCACGTAATCCGATCTGAAGCCTGCCCCGTTGGCAAGCGCGGCGGTGACAGCGCTTCCGCAATGCGGGCATTTGACCTGATCACCCTTGCGGAACTTTTGTCCCGGCGCCGCCCTGACCTCATGCCCGCATATATAGCAGAGCCCCCGGACGCCGCCCTTTTTATACAGGAGCGTTGCGTCCTCCGGGAGTACGGTGCGCCGTATGTAGTCCTCGATACCCTCCGGGAGCTCCTCGGGGCATAGGTATTCATCGCCGTCCTCGATCTCGCCGTTCGCTTTTCGCCGAGCCTCCAGCCTTTTTTCCGCGTCCTCTCTCATCCAGGCGTCCAACGCTGACCAACAATTTTCTGCCTTCTCATCAGCTCCCAGCCACCGGGCTATTGTTTCCTTGCCCTGACTTTTTGCTTGCAAATCAAGCCAGCCCCATTCCGGCCAGCGCCATTCGGCATGCAGCATTTCCCCGAGAGGCGTCGTCCGTGGACCTGTCCCCTCGGCGTTCAGCAGCACCGCCCAGCCCCGCTCCTTTGACAGGACATAACGAAACGCGCACCTGCCGCCTTTACAGGTAACAAAGGTTACAATGAGCCATTCCGCGCCGTCTGCCGTGATGTTCTCCGCCGTCACATAAAACTTGATATTCTCCTGATTTTGAACCTTCTCCGGCTGTTCAGGCCATGCCATCCCCCGGATCTCCTTCGGTATTCTCATCCCGCTCACCACAAGTCGTCCAGGTCCAGGGCCATTCTCGCCGGTCCCTGCCCCGCCGGCGCGGCCTTGACCGCCGGCACCGTCATCCCCACGGCCCTCCACTGGGCCGTTTCATCCGTGGTAAAGCCGAAATACCGGTCCACCTCTCCGAAGACCTCGTTGGGCGTGAGCACCGCCGTATTCCCCTGCTTCCTTTTCTTCGCCAGCGCATAGACGGCCTCCATGGCCCCCTTCAGCGTCTTCTTGTCCGTGACCTTCTTCTCTTCCTCAGGCGCGGCGCACCTGTCTATGACGTACTGCCCCACGATCTCCGTATACCTGTCGTCGGGGTTTTTCTGCATCTCGGAATTGATTCGTTCCACCGCTGTCATTTTTCATCCATCCTTTCAAAATCTCTTGATTTTCCCGGATGATCGCGGTATAATGGCCTTGTCTCTTCCCCCAACCGCATCATCCCCCAGCCGCCGCGGCCCCCAAGCCGCGGCGGCTCTTTGTTTTATCATCCTTCCACCCATACCCGCTCCGGTAATGTCTCAATGAGCCGGTCCAGCTCCCTGGTGGCGTCCTCCCACGAAGCAAATCCCACAGCTTCCGCCCGGTCGTAGACCTCATCAATAGCTTTCAGCGTCCGGAGAACGGATGTATTCCCGTCCCTGAGAACGTCCATGGTTGCCTTGAGGTAGTCGTACTTCTCCCGCAGGTCCAAAAACGCCAGCAGTGTCCCAACGCTTTGCCCGATGGCCGCCAGCATCTCTGGCTTTGTCCGGCGCAAGAGCCGCTTTCCGGCCTCCGTAACGGCCAAATCCCGCTCATAACCGCACAGCCCGAAATAGTCCTCCTCGTATTCATCGAAGCCTACCAGTTTGTACCTGTTGCCAATGAGCGCCACGGTGCAGTCGTCGAAGTCCTCCTGGCTTTCAAACTCGTACATAGCCTCTCCGAGCGCATCGGCTTTCCCGGAAAGGTCCGAGAACATCATCCGGAACTCGTATTCCTCTTCCTCGTCCCCCAAAAGAGCGTTCAGAAGTGACTCGCCGTCCCGGTCAATGAAGTACCGGACGTCCGAGCAGGCCTCGGAGATCTGCTCCAGCTCCCCCATAATGGAGTCCCAGCTCAAGCTCTCCAGCGCCGGCCTCTTATACCGCAGCGCCCTACTCCGTTCTCCTATGGTCATTTGTCCGGTCATTTTATATCATCACCACGACATTCCCGGCATCGATCTCCGTCACGAGCTCCCGGGCGAAGTAGTCCGCGATGTTCCTCTTCGCCGCCAGCCGCCAGAAGCCCCCGTCCGCCTCGAAAAGGCCCACCTGGCCGTCGTCGCTCAGGCGCAGGAGGAACTCGCTGGCCGGCTGCTCCACCTCCGTAAAGGTCCTGTACGGCGCGAGGGCCACCCTGGGTTTGACCTGGACGTTCTTCTTGAGGCTCACCCCCTGCGTGGCGGTGACGATCTGCGATACCCCGTTATCCTCCGTCTGGACCCCGTCGTCCTTCCGGATGGACCCCAGCAGGTCCAGAAGGTACTCCAGATCCCCCGTCTCCACAAAGCCGCTCCGCAGCTTGATAATGGCCGTCTCGTGGTCCATCCACCCCGGATTGAACATGGGCGCGTCGCAGGCGACCCGGTAGAGGTTGTCCCGCTCGAACCTGTCGTCCCACTCCGAGAACACCTCCACCACGCGCGGGCTCTCCACCCGGACGTACACCGGCAGGCTCCTGATCCTTTGGATCTCCCGCTGGATGAGCGCCACGCAGCTGTCCAGGCCGTTGACCGTCAGCATCTCCGGCCTGTCCACCGGCGGCGCGATCTCCACCAGCGGCTTGTCCGAATAGGTGCGTCCCCCGATCTCATATGTCTTGTTCTCCGCCTTTGTCAGTAAAAACTCCGCAAATTCTTTCAGCATATCCTTTCCTCCTTACCCTGCATTGGGCAGTTTTAAGATCTTCGGTCTTTCCTGCTCGGCGCCGCTCAAGCCGATCTGTCCCGGCACCTGAGGCGTCGCCTCATAAATGGCCATCTCCCCGGAAATGGGCCTTCCGGCGATGAAGAGGCTGGTGGTCACGGCGTCCGTGGGGACCAGCGCACTCTTGGCCGTGGTCTTCACGGTGATGCTCTTCCGGTCCGCGCTGGGCGTCATCTCCAGTGTGACCGTGATCTTCCTCTTGGCCTCCGCCTTGGCGTTGGGGTCCAGAATATTCTCGATCACCCGCGCCATCTCCACGTTCACCCTCTCCAGGATCGCCCCGCCGGACATCTCCATCACGCTCTTCGCTTCAAATTCCTCCGTCATCCTTTTCACCTCCTTTCGTCGTCCTCGCGGAACCTGCTTAGCCCCGCCTCACGCATCAAACGGCTCCACATAGATCCAGTAGAGCTTATTCCGCTCTTTCAGCTTCGCCGGGTCCAAGTCGCTCCCGGTACCTTCGGCAAACCAGAGCTTGTCCGAATGCGGCTGATCAAGCCTCTCCAGCTTCCCCACCCGGTGCTCTACCCTTGCAAACGGGCCCCCGCTCTTCGGCTCGATCCGCATCACAAAGAGCCGCCCTTCCTCCGGCCGCGTCTCGATCTTCCTGAGGTCCAGTTTCTTCCACTGTTTCAAAGCTTTTCACCTCCTTTAGCCTCCCCCTCGGGGCTGCGCCCGCAGGCGCGTTTCGGAGGCCAACCGCCCCGAAGGGGCGGCTCTTGGGCCGGAGATGAGGTGGCGCGAAGCGCCGGAAGGGTCCTCCGCGCCCTCATCTCCAGCACCCTCGCCCTCGTCCTCACGCGCATCCACTCCCGAGCGGCCCCGGCGATATCCCGCGCCAGGGACTCCAGGAGCGCCCAAAGCACCACAAGGCTCACGAAGATAACCCCGGCGTCAAACCGGCTGAGCCCCCCGGCGGCCCTCCTGCAGAGCGCCGCGCTGACGGCCCACGCCGCCGCGCCCACCGCCGCCCACTTCAGCACCCCCAGCGCCCTCCGCCGGACAGCCCGCGCCCTCGCCCGTTCCATCCTGGACACCTTGTCCATCCTCCGTTTTCTCATCTAATCCCATCCTTTCTGATAAATTGCCTCCCCTTTAGGGGAGGTGCCGCGAAGCGGCAGAAGGGTTGTCCCCGTCCCCTGGGGCCCCGCCGGAGCCCAGCGCAGCGGGTTCGGTGGGGAGAGGAGGAGCCGAGCCTGCGCCTGAGCCGTCGCGCTTGCGCGGCGGCGAGGTAAAGCGGCTCGTGCTCCGACGAGGGCACCACGCCGGAGCCCCGATCTCCATCTTCCACGGATCCGCCCCCTCCGGGATGGGCCTGTCCACCGCAAACCCCACGGTCGACCCCGCCGGTTCCCCGCTCACCGGGTCCGTAAGCCTCCCCTCCGGGTTAAAGCACCGGTAGATGACCCTCCCCCGCACCGCCGCCTCCCGCCTGACGTGCGCGCACTCGATACACCTCAACCCGCTCACGTCCTTCCTCACACAGGCACCCTGGCCCGCTCCAGCTTCTCCGCGATATCCGTCGCCTGATACTTCGGCCGTCCGTTGATGATCACCTTGGGCACATCCAGGAGCCACTTCTTGGCGGTGTTCAGGCTCCCCGCCCCCAACACCTCCTGCACCTCCGTCGGCGACAGATACCACCCGTACTCGTCCCTCAACGCCCGCCCCAGCTCCCGCTGGTGCTCCGGCATCCTATGAATCTTCGGCATCCCGCTCACCACCTTTTAAACTTTTTGTTGTTCATCTGCACATTTTGTGGTATAATTTACGTGTCCCGTTCTTCGCCCCTCCCCGTCCTCCCCCGGTTTCTCAGGAGAGGAGGTGAGAATATGGCAAAGAAGAACAGTGTCCGTACATCCTCCGGCGTGGCCTCCACCGCGTCGAAGGTCCTGCGCGACGGCCGATACAGCAAGGCAGCTAAAGCCACCGCGGCTTCCGCGCTGGTCAATCGGAAGTCCAAGTCAAAATAATTTGTACGGGCAGCCGGTGAACGTGCTCCAACACGTTCACCGGTTTCTATTTCTCCCGCTCAAACGCGATCTGTTCAAACGGTATGCCCGTGATCCTGCTGAACGCCCGCGCCTGCCCGACCGTCAGAAGCTCTGGGTTTTTCTCCAGCTTCATGTAGCGGTCCCTGGAAATTCCCATCTCAGCCGCCGTCTTTTCCTGCGTCATCCCCGCAAGCAGCCTCGCCTGCTTCACCGTGTAGATCCGCTCCATCCCCACTCACCCCTTTCCGCTTTCTCTCCTTCTCCCCATATGCGCAAATCATCCCATCGCCGTCATTACCAAGCAAAAACTGTTCGACCTCGAAATCTCCGAGCGGTCCGCCCCCCCACAAATGAATATGCAGTACCAGCACCCCGCTCTTAAGCCACTCATGGTTGACAACATTTATGGAATCCAGCAGCTCCCCAAGCTTCATCCCGCTCACCCCCCTTCACGCGCTTCGCTCCTTGGCCCTTGCCACAATGTGTACACCATACGGGGAAACCTCGATGCTTTCCACATGATAGCTTTTCAAAGGACCGTGGCCGTGAAGGCGAAGACCCACTTTGTATGTATCTCCGCGCCTCGAACCATCCGAATACGTCACCGGCAAAGACTGATCGTCGATTTTCAATCTCTCCAGCAGCTCCCCAAGCTCCATCCCGCTCACGCCCCTTTCTCAAACAGCTCGTCCACCGTGCACCCCAGCAGCCTCGCCAGCTCCGGCAGCTTCGCCGCGGGAGGATTACGTTTCCCGGATTCCCACTGAGCGACCGTATTCTGCTTCACGCCCAGCTTCGAAGCAAGGAATGTTTGCGTGATTCCCTTCTCACGTCGTATCACCCCAAGTCTCATTTATCTCACCTCCAAAATTAAATCTCATATTGGGATATTATCACTTGTTCTTCCGATTGTCAATCCCTTTTTGAGATATTTTTATATTTTTCTTGTGATATATCTCTTTACGTGATATTATAATCTTTAACAAGGGGGTGTAATTATGAACCGAATAGCTATGATCCGTAAGGACCGAAAGCTGACACAGAAAGAGCTTGGAGTGCTTATCGGTGCCGCACAGAACACGATATGCAACTGGGAGAACGGAAAGAGGGAACCGGACCAGGAGGCTTTGGCAAAGATGTCAAAGCTATTCGGCGTTACGGTTGATTACCTTCTGGGCCTGGACACAGAAAAAAGCCCCCTCACCGTCACCGATGAGGAGGCCCTGGATGATGAGCTTATTTCTCTTTTGACTTCCCTGACCCCTGCGGAGCAGGAGAAGGCCGCCGCTTTTGTGCAAGGCCTGATAGCCAATCGCGAAGCCTGACTTTTTCTTCCACCGTTAACGCCCGCACTAATCCCCTAGCTTCTTCCTCTGTCATATGTACACTTTCCTTTCCGGCGGACGTCCTGCCAATATTCGCGTATGCGGCATTATATCATATAAAATGGGGTGTGTAAAATATGGAGCGGTCAAACTCGGACGGCTTTGAACGTATTTGCCTTATTATTTTAATTCTCGCTCTTGCTCTTGGTATATTCGGTTACAGCCGCGAAAGCAGGCAGGAGGAGCTTCAAGAGAGTTACGAAGAGGGATATTCCGAAGGCTACGAAGCAGGTTATGATGACGGTAAGGTTTTCGAAAGCAAGGATTATTATGACGGCTATGAAGCCGGATATTCCGATGGATATAGTGAAGGCTACAGCGACGCTTCATAAAGGAGGTTCCCCATGTCCTACAAAAACATGACGCTTGTCAAGCCCGACGAAGCTTCCTATATCGTCAGTAACGCCCAATTCTCCATAGCCCGCCCCCATGAATCTGGCCTTGAGCTCAGCATAACCAAGGACCAATTCCTCGCCGCCGTCAATCAGGAGCTTACGGTTTCTCCCTATGTTCCCGCCAAGCATAACGGTCTTCGCAACCCATACACCGGTAAAATCGTCACTTCCGTTGCCGACTACGAGGAGTATATCCGTGAGTACACCTTCCACCGGCTTTGTGAGGAGGGCACCGTTGCCGCATACAACGCCAGGATCACCGCCGAGCTCCGCCGTGCCAACGCCCGGCACGAGGAGGCCCAGTCCCGCACACGTCTTAAATACCGTCTCCTGGCGGTCTTCCTGTGTATGGCTCTCGTTTCCTCGTTCATATACATAGGGATCACATCCAAGCCCGCCGAAACCAAGGATAACGATTCCTATAATGCCGGATATTCCGCCGGCCTTTCCGATGCCCAATCAGGTGACGATTCCACAAACGGGGTTCTCGGCAATACTACTGTTGTTTATATCACCCGCAGCGGCTCAAAATATCATACAAAAGATTGCTCCTATCTCAGCGAAAGCAGCATTCCCATATCTTTATCTGAAGCAAAGAGCGAAGGCTACGGTCCCTGCTCCCGTTGTCACCCTCCCCGCTGACCACAGGAGTCCGCCGCATCTACGTCTGCCTAGCTTGAGACCTTTCTGGCAAATTAAGAATCGCCATAAGATGAACAATGTTCAAAGATATAAATGGAGGTCCCACAAATGCGCAGTTTTAAACGGATCGTGCTTGTTTTTTTATGGCTTCTGATTCCATCCGCCATTACTGTCGCCTTTTCCATGTTCGGCCACTTTGTCCTTGGCGCTTTGCCGACAGTCCTTCTGTACGCTCCCTTTATTTATTTGATTCGCAAGACCGCTCGCGGTGATTTTGACGGAAAATACTCTAATACAGAGCAAATCGCATCAACGGATATTTCCCAAGCGGTGTTGGAAGATACATTTGAGCAAAAGGCTGCTCCAAAAAACGAGGTTGAGCCTCCCGTCTCTCCAACGTTGGAAAATCCGGAGGTAACAAGCGCTTCAACCTCTGACCCGTCGCCTACAAATCCGGAACCTGATCAAGCTTCTGATTCCGGCGCTCCTGCGGCCGTGGAATCTTCGGTGAAATACTGTGATAACTGCGGCACAGAGTGTGAGATATGGGCACAGTATTGCCCGCTCTGCGGCAGCCAGAAGTTCTCCGTTCTTGCAAAGGTCCCTTTCCAGACATCAAAGCCAAACAAGAAAGAAAAATGGTTTTATCGATATAGCAGGAAATTGATCCCTATTATATCTTTATTCCTGTGTCTGGCGCTTTCTGTCTCGCTAATAGTCGTTGGCACCAAGTACGCGACTTTGAGGCGTAAGCATAAAGAGGTCCTTGACATGTATACGTCCCTTCAAGATTTCGACCAGTCGTTGCAGAAGAAATATAATGGTCTTGTGGACGAAAACAGCGATTTGAAGAATCAGCTCTCTGACGTCAGAAACAATCTTCAAAGGTCCGAGTCCTCATATCGCGTTCTCTGCGATCTTTTAGACTATACTACCGGTTTCATCTTTATTGATGAGGATGAAATGTACTATCATAGCACCGATTGCCCTAAAGTAAGACTTCATCTAGCTATTTTGGCCGAAGAGTCTTTCTCTTCTGACGTAGACTTCTTTATTTTAGATCACATAAACTGCGAAGCTCTCGGCTTTTCACCCCATGACTGTGTCTCATGACCCCTGGCTTCCGCCGCGCCTACCACTTGCACGGCCCCTGAGCCTCTCCCCTCCACACAAAAAAAGCGGACGGCTTCCGCCATCCGCTTCCTTTTCCGGTTCCCGGTCATTATGTATATTCGTTTCCCTTGAACATTCTGATCATCTGCACAAGGCAGTCTCCGTGTATTCCGGTCTCGTCTGAATCAATTGGCCGTCTGTCAAACTCGCGGAACCCATGTCTCTTATAGAACTCAATGAGCTTCGGCTTGTCCTCACATTCAAGATAGGCAAACCGCCCGCCAAGGTCGTACTGTATGGCTTTGATCTTATTGCAGGCTATCCCCATCAGCTCATCGCCCGTGATGAGCTTGTTGTACCCCATGATAAAGTTCTTTCCGAGCTGTGCGATCAGCGGGATCGCCAACTGATAGGATTTCAAATAGTCGTCATAAGTGGCGTGTTTTGCCAGTTTCTTTCTCGTCTCTCCTTTAACGGCTTTCGCTGAGACTGTGATAAATTTATTGGCAAGCGAAAAATACCCCACAAGAACAGGCTCTTTCTTGTATGACGCAAAGACAAGATGCGTTTGGGCCCATCCCTGCTTCATAAAATCGATTGCTTTTAATCTTAGAAAGTCCTGAACATCGAGGTTCAGCGGGCACGAAAAAGCGGAGAGGATGTTCTTTGCCGCATCCTCTCCCAGACCGTCTATCAGCGTTCTCACATTAACAACTTTAAAACCTTCCATTAGCCTTTTCCGAACATCTTCCTCACTTCGTCGGCGTTCGCGTCTGAAACGCTCCTGCTGTAGCTCACCCTGCACCCCGGCTTTGCCGCTGCGTCGTCGAGTGCGCGGACGAGCTTCTTGGCCGATTTGCTGTCCTTTATTCGGACAGTCTTATAAATGCTCTTAGTGGCCATGCCCGTTCACTCCTTTTCTTGACGGTGGTGGGCCCCACCGCGACTATATTATACTATGCCCATTTCAATTTGTAAACTCCCTGTTGTTAAACTTTTTTATTTTTTGATACTTTTTGACACGCTCCCCGAAAGGAGGCCCCCATGAAGAAAAGTAAAGACGGTTACTACCGCGCCTCCTTGATGTATGAGGGCAAGCAGTACCGGGTCACCGGCAAGACGCCGGACGAGGCCCTTGAGAAGAAGGCCGAGCTCAAGATCCGGCTCCAGCGCGGCGAGCGCGAGCTGGCCATCAACGGCAGCATGACCGTGGAGCAGTGGTCAAAGGTCTGGCTTGAGACGTACTTAAAGCCGAAGGTCCGTAAGGCCGGCGCCGACAAGTCCGGCGGCACCATGACCCAAAAGTCCTACGATATGTACCGCCAGAAGCTGGACGGCTACATTCTCCCCGCCATAGGCCGCGTAAGGATGAAGGACATCACCGACGTCCACCTCCAGCGCGTCCTGAACGGCATGAACGGAAAATCCAAATCCAGCGCCGGGAAGGTCCGGATGGTGATCCGTGCCATGTTCCGGCAGGCCACGATCTCCCGGATCATCCCCTACGACCCCTCCCTGGCCCTGACGCTCCCCGCCACCACTCAGGGCAAGCGCCGGAGCCTCACGGACGCGGAACGTGCGCTTTTGCTGAAAACCTGCACGATACACCGCTGCGGCCTGTGGGTGAAGCTCCTCCTCGCCACCGGCATCCGCCCCGGAGAGAGCGCCCCGCTCACCGTCGGGGATTTTGACTTGGATCGCAAGCGCCTGAGCATCACCAAGGACATCGAATCCGGCACCTATTCCGTCTCCAGCCCCAAGACCTCCGCCGGCATCCGCCAGGTCCCCATCCCGGACGATCTCATCGACGAGCTCAAGGCCGCCTTTGCCGGCCGCGATCCCAATGCCCTCGCTTTCCCTCAGACGGACGGCAAGGCCATGAAGTCCGTCACCTGTCTCCAGAACGACTGGCGCTCCTTCTCCCGCGCCATGGACATCCTTGGTGGCGCCAAGACCACCTGGCGCGGCAAAATTCTCACCGCGGCCAACGACGGCTATAAAGCCGCCGCGCGCGGCCGTATCCTCACCGAAGAGCGTGACGGTGAAAACGGTAGCACCCTGGCCCCCGACCTGGTCCTCTACTGCCTCCGTCACACCTACTGCACCGACCTTCAGAAGGCCGGTGTCGACCTGAACACCGCCCGCCAGCTCATGGGCCACGCCCAGATCAGCACCACCGCCGAGATCTACACCCACGTCAACGACGAGACCATCGACGCCGCCGCCAAAAAGATCAACACCTACAAAGCATCCAAAACCTCTCCCGCCCAACCTCCTTCCCAGTAAACCGCAAAATTTTTTACTGTGAATTTTACTATTCGAGTTGATATTTTCTGATATTTTCTTACCCCCGCTCCCCCGCCCCATCCACAAAGAAAAGCCCGGAACCGCCTACAAATCAGGCACTTCCGGGCTTTTCCCTATATGGCAGCGGGAGAAGGATTCGAACCCTCACATACGGAGTCAGAGTCCGCTGTGCTACCTTTACACAATCCCGCTAAACGCAAGGGCTATTATACCCAGTTTGGGCGGGGTTGTCAAGACTTTTTTTCGTTTTTGCCGGAATTTTTACGCCGATTTTTTACGTGCCGCCGAAGACATGGCGGGCGATGCGGGCGGACTCCTGGGCGTCGCGGGCGTAGAAGTCCGCGCCCACGAGCTTGGCGTACTCCTCGTTGAGCACCGCGCCGCCCACCATGACGCGGCAGTCCGCGCCGCTCTCCCGGAGGAGGCGGATGGTCTCCGCCATGGCCTTGACGGTGGTGGTCATGAGGGCGGAGAGGCCCACAAGGCGGATGTGCTCCCGCATTGTGACCTCCACAATGAGCTCCGGCGGCACGTCCCGGCCCAGGTCCACGATCTCGTAGCCGTAGTTGGAAAGGAGCATCTTCACGATGTTCTTGCCGATATCGTGGATGTCGCCCTTGACGGTGGCCAGGAGGATCTTCCCCTTACTCAGCACCTGCCCGTTTTCTGCCCGGTCGCGGATGACGTCGAAGCCCAGCTTCACCGTCTCGGCGCTGGCCATGAGCTGGGGCAGGAAGAACTCGCCCTTTTCAAATCTGTCCCCGGCGGCGTTGATGGCGGGGATGAGGAGGTCGTTGATGACCTCCATGGGGCTTTTTTCCTGAAGCGCCGCCTTGACCGCGTCTTTCACGAGCATCTTCCGGCCGGAGAGGACGATGGATGTTATGTCAACCGTTTCGCTTTGCGCCTGGACCTGCGCGGAGGGCGTCCGGGGGGCGTCGGCGTACTTAGCAATGTAGCTCCCGGCCCCCTCGTCCTCCCCTGAGAGGACCCTCCAGGCGGCCACGGTATCCATGTACCTTTGGCTCATGGGGTTGAGGATGGGCATACTCAGCCCCTGTCCGAAAGCGGCGGCCAGAAAGCCGGCGTTGACGATCTCCCGGGCGGGCAGGCCGAAGCTCACGTTGCTCACGCCCAGGACGGTTTTGAGGCCCAATTTGTCGGTAACCAGGCCCACGGCCTTCAGCGTCTCCCTGGCCAGCGCCTGATTGGTGGAGACGGTGAGGGTCAGGCAGTCGATGAGCACGTCCTCCCGGGGGATGCCGTACTCTATGGCGGTTTTCAGAATCTTCTCCGCAATCTTCAGCCGGTCCTCGGCTTTGTCGGGGATGCCGTTCTCGTCCAGGGTGAGGCCCACCACTGCCGCGCCGTACTTTTTGGCGATGGGCAGGATGGTTTTCAGAGATTCCTCCTTGCCGTTCACCGAATTGATCACCGGCTTGCCGCAGTAGGCGCGGCAGGCACGCTCCAGGGCCGCGGGATCGGAGCTGTCGATTTGAAGAGGCAGGGGCGTCACCGCCTGGAGGGCGCGGACCAGCCGCTCCAGCACCGCCGGCTCGTCGATCTCGGGAAGACCGGCGTTCACGTCTAAGAGGTCCGCCCCGGCCTCCTCCTGGGAGATGGCCTCGTTCAGGATGTAGTCGAAGTTGGAGGTCCGCAGAGCCTCCTTGACCCGCTTCTTCCCCGTGGGATTGATGCGCTCGCCGATGACGGCAATAGAATTATGTAAACTCACAAGCCGCTGACCGCTGGTGAAGACGGTTTTGCGGGGCGTCTCCGGCCTCTTGGCCGTCCGGCGCTCCATTTCCGCCCGCAGGGCGGCGATGTGGGCCGGGGTGGTGCCGCAGCATCCGCCGGCGATGGTGACGCCCGCGTCCAGCATCCGCCCGAGGCCGGCGGCAAATTCCTCCGGGCCCACGTGGTAGACCGTCTCCCCGGACGTGGCGTCAGGCAGGCCGGCGTTGGGCTGGACGATAAGGGGAACGGTTGCCCATCTCAGCATCTCCCGGACAAAGGGCTCCGTCTCCGCAGGCCCCAGGGAGCAGTTGATACCCACCGCGTCCGCGCCGAGAGCGGAGAGCGTGACCGCCGCCACGGCGGGGTCGGTGCCCAGGAACGTGCGGCCGTCGGCCATGAAAGTCATGGTTATGTAAACCGGTAAGGTGGAATTTTCCTTCACCGCCAGAAGCGCCGCCTTGGCCTCCAGGAGGTCCGACATGGTCTCGATGATGACCAGGTCCGCCCCGGCTTTGACCCCGGCCAGGACCGTCTCCCGGAAAAGGTCATACGCCTCGTCGAAGCTCATAGTCCCCATGGGGGCCAGGAGCGCCCCGGTGGGGCCGATATCCAGGGCGACGCGCTTCGCCCCGGCCTCCCGGGCCAGACGGATACCGGCGGCGACGACCTCGGCGACCTTTTCGGCGCTCCCCAGCTTTTTTGCGTTGGCGCCGAAAGTGTTGGCGGTGATGATGTCCGCCCCCGCCGCCACGTAATCGGCGTGGACGGCGCGGATGAGGTCGGGGTCGGTGAGGTTCAAAAGCTCCGGCAGGGCGCCGGTCTTCAGGCCCCTTTTTTGAAGCTCGGTGCCCATGGCGCCGTCGATGAGTGTAAAGCCGTTAGCCGCCACAGCCATAGCCCTCCTTTCGAAATGCGCAGGAATCGCGGTTTTCGCACCGCTCGCAGCTGGAACCGCCCCGCTTGACCCCCAGCTCCTCCGGGTAGAGGCCCACGAGAGCCGAGACGCTCTTTTTCGGGAGCATGAGCAGGGAGTCCGTCAGCGTAATGCCGAGGCGCGTGTCCGCCGCGATGAGCCCCAGCACCGCCCTTTGCTGCTCCAGGGGGAAATCCCCGTAGCCGGGGCTGTACCGGTAGCCAGTGACCAGCCCCCGCGCCCGGGCATAGTCGCGGATCCGCCCGTCGCACTCGTCCGCCGCCGCCTCGATGAGGGCGGTGCAGGCGGCGTTGAAGATCATCTCCGAGACGGTGGAGCGCTTGCCCAGCCGCAGCATCACCCGCTCCACCTCGAAGCCCAGCGTGGCGGCCATGACGGCGCAGTGCGTGGCCCCTGTGAGGTGTTTGCGGATGTCCTCCCCGAAAAGCCGGACGCCGTTCAGCGCCGGCCCCGGCTCCACGGGGAAGACCTCAAAACAGGACCGGGGCTGGGCGGCCTCCAGGCAAAGTCGGGAGATATCGTCGATCTGCGCCTCCAGCTCCGGCGTCAGCGCCTGGCCACGGTAGCCCAGATAGCGCAGGACCTCGGACCGCTCGACGGTCAGCTCAGAATCCGGCATGGCGCAGGGCCCCCATCTCAAATCGCGCCACCTCGGGCTTATTCATGGTGTAGATGTGGATGCCGCTGGCCGCGCCGGAGGCGGCCAGCTCCACGATCTGGTTGGCGGCGTACTCCATCCCGGCCTTCAACAGGGAATCCGGGTCGTGCTCGTAGCGGTTCACCATGCGGATCACCGCCGAGGGGAGGCTGGCCCCGCAGAGAAAGACCATGCGGGTAATCTGGGATTTTCCCATGATGGGCATGATCCCCGCGTCGATGGGGACGGTGATCCCGGCGGCGCGGGCCTTGTCCATGAAGCGGTAGAAGGCGGCGTTTTCAAAAAAGAGCTGGCTTAAGAAAAATTCCGCCCCCGCGTCCTGCTTCTCCCTCAGATGCCGGATGTCCGCGTCGAAATCGTCGCACTCCACGTGTCCCTCCGGGTAGCAGCCGCCGCCCACGCAAAAGTCCGTGGTCTGCCGGAGATACCGCACGAGCTGCGCGCCGTAACGGAAGTCCCTCGTCTCGCTCCCCGGCACCCGGTCGCCCCGGAGGGCGAAGACGTTGGCGATCCCCTGCTCCCGCAGGTCCGCCACCGCCGCGTCCACGTCGGCCCTTGTGGAGTTTACACAGGTGAGGTGCGCCACCGCCGGGATGCCGTACTCCCGCTCGATGATCCCCGTGAGGGCGGCGGTGTTCTTCCCGTTCCCGGACCCGCCCGCCGAGCAGGTGACGGAGATAAAGTCCGGCTCCGTCCCCGCCAGCGCCTCCAGCGTCCCCCGCAGCTCCTCCACCTTGAGCTCCCCCTTGGGCGGGAAAATCTCATAGGAGACAGGGAGTTTTTTGGATTTGTAGATGTCTCGGATGTACATGGTATGTCAACCTTTCAAATCAGTCTGGCCGGATCGGGTGCCGGATCACGGTTTTCAGCTTCTCCGGGGCGCACTTGCGGGGGTCGGAGAGGTAGATCTCATGGTGGAGGCGCGTGTCCGAAAAGTCCGGCTCAAAGCCCTGCTTCTCCATGTGCTCCCGCATGAGCCGCACCGTCTCGGGCTCCGTATCATAGGACCCCAGGTGCATACATTGGACGCAAAGGCCCTCATGGACCGGGAGAAATTCCACCGCGGAGAAGTCCGTCTTCTTTTTGCGCGTCGCCTCCTCCACGGCCCAGTCGAACTCCGCCCGCGTCACAAAATCCGGGAGACGGATACAGGAGATGAACTCCAGATCGTCCTTGCGGGCATAGTCGATGGCGCCCTCGCTCCCCTCCTGCCGCCAGAACCCCTCCAGCGGCGGGACCACGAAATCGAAGTACCCCGCCATCCGGTGGCCGCCCATTTTGCTCATCTTAATGGTGAAGGCGATCCCGTACAAAAGCCCGATAGACGCCTTGTACGCCCCGCCCTCCTCGTTGGGGTCCCCCCGCCCGCGCACGGCGATATAGTTCATCCCCGGCACGTCCACAATGGACGGCGTATTTTTCGGGAGGTAAAATTCTTTGTATTCCTTTTTGAAGTCAAAGGGCATAGGTGGGCCTCCTTTGTGGCTGGTTTACATAAAATACTTCTCTATCTCCGCCCTCGTTGCCTTAACGCTCCCGGTGACAAGCTCCGGCTTGCCGCCGCCTTTGCCCTGGAGTGCCGCGTTCATTTCTTTGGCAAACGGGCGCAGATCGGTGGCGGCGGAGGCCAGGACGTACTTGTAGCCCATCGTGTCGTCGCCGGAGAAGGCCGCCGCGACGGCGCATTTCTCCTTTGCGGCGGTGGCGAGGAGCTGGAGGTTCTTCATGTCGAAGTCCGGCTCGAAAAACAAAAGATTTCCCTGCGTCTCTTGCATTATGTCAACCTTTTGCTGGATGATTCGGCGCTTGAGGCCGCCCAGCTTGTATTGGAGGGCGTCACGGTCGGCCAGCAGGCGCTCCACCGCCGGCCTGACCTCGTCGGGCTTGGCCGACAGCAGCGCCGAAATCTCCACGACGCTCCCGGCGCGCTTTTTCAGGTCCTCGTAGGCCCGGTCCCCGGCCAGCATCCGGACGCGCACGCCGTTTTTCCGGCGGATGGACTCAAAAATCTTGATAACGCCGATCTCCCCCGTGCGCTTCACGTGGGGCGCGCAGCAGGCGCAGACATCCACGCCCTCGATGGTGACGAGACGCACGTTCTCCGTGAGGTCCAGCTTACTGCGGTACTCCAAATTTGGCAGCTCCTCGGGGGCGGGGAAGCTCTGTATAACGGCGACGTTGCGCCAGACCACCTCATTGGCCTCCCGCTCGATGTTCGAAAGCTCCGTATCGTCCATGAAGCCGTCGAAGTCCACGATGACGCCCTCCTCGCCCATGTGGAACCCCACATTGGCGTATCCGTGCCGGCGGTGGACGATGCCGGAGACGATGTGCTCGGCGGTGTGGTTCTGCATATTGGAAAACCGCTTCTCCCAGTCGATCGCGCCGCGTACCGTCTCCCCCGGCTCCAGGGGTCCGTCGCACCGGTGGACGACCTCATCCCCCCGCTCGAAGGTATAAAGGACGTTCACCCCGCCCAGCGTCCCGACGTCGGCGGGATTGCCGCCGCCCTCGGGGAAAAAAGCCGTTTTGTCCAGGACCACCTCAAACGCGCCGTCCCGCTCCCGGCAGGAGACGACCACGGCGTCAAACTCCTTTATATGGGAGTCCTCGTAATAGAGCCTTCGCGTCATAAAATCTTCTCCTCCACAAATCTCGCCGCGCCGTCCTCGTCGCAATGGCCGGCGATCACGTCCGCCACGGCCTTGACCTCCGGGATGGCGTTGGCCATGGCCACGCCCAGGCCGCAGGCTCGGACGGGCTCCAGGTCGTCCCAGTCGTCGCCGAAGTAGGCGGCCTCCTCGGGCGTGAGGCCGAAAGCCGAGAGCAGCTCTTGGATGCCGTGCCATTTGGCGGCGGCGCGGCTCATGAACTGGTAGAGCTTCCCGCCTTCAATGGCCGTAAAGTATGTATCCTCTGTGACGGCGGCTTGGGCATCCGTTTTGTCTATACCGCTGACCAGGATCTTGTAAAGCTCCCCCTCCGGCAGCGCCGGGAAGCTTCCCCACGCTACGGCGTTCCACTCTGGGATGGGGACGCTGGCAAAAATCCCGCCGCTCATCTCCGCAGACACCACCGCGCCGGGAATGCCCAGGAGCCGGGAGACGATGATTTCCCCGGTTTTTGCGGGGATGCTGTTCAAAAGGACCCGCCCCGGCAGGACCACCCGCGCGCCGTTGAGGGTCACCAGGGCTTCAAATTCCTCAAAAACGCCAAACTCCCGAATCGTCCTCTCCGGCCTTGCCGACGCCGCGAACACCCGCAGCCCCCGCTCCCGGCACTTTCCCAAAACGCCCCGGGAGTACGCCGATAAGCTCTTGTCGGACCGCAAGAGCGTGTTGTCCAGGTCAAAAATCAGGGCCTTGATCATCCTGTCACCGGTTTCCTATCAATTTAATGGGTTAATGCGTATGATACACCATACGCGCCAAAAACGCAAGCCCTATCTGAGCTTCACTCTCAGCGTCTCCGCCGCCTCTTTGAGCTCGCGGATGAAGGTGTCGGCCTCGTCCAGGGTGGAATAACGGCTGAGGCTGACGCGGATGGCGGCGTCGATGACCTCGGCGCTCTCGCCCATGGCCTCTAAAACGTGGCTGCGGGCGCCCTTTTTGCAGGCGGAGGAGCGGGAGACGCAGATGCCGTGGGCGTCCAGGAGGTTCATCAGGACCTCGCTCTTGTAGCCGGGGAGGGAGAGGCTGAGGATATGCGGGGCGCGGCTCTCCCCCAGGAACCGGACGGTGGGGAGGGCGGCGGGCAGGTTGTCAATGAGGTGCTGTTTTATGTCAACCATCCGCCGGACGTCCTCGGCAAAGGTTTCCCTCCCCGCTTTGGCGGCGGCGGCGAAGCCGAGAATGGCGGGCATGGGCTCGGTGCCCGGGCGGACGCCGCCCTCCTGTCCCCCGCCGGTGACGATGCCGGGAAGGCGGACGCCCCGTCGCACGTAGAGCGCCCCCGCGCCCTTGGGGCCGTGAATCTTGTGGGAGCTGACGGTCAGGAGATCCGCGCCCAGCTTTTTCGGCGTGAAGGGGACCTTCAAAAGCGCCTGGACGCAGTCGGTGTGGAGCAGAATGGAGGGGTTACGGCGCTTCACGGCGGCGAAGATGCTGACGATGTCCGTGACCGCGCCCGTCTCGTTGTTGACCAGCATCAGGGAGACGAGCCCCGTGTCCTCCCGGAGGGCGTCCAGGACCTGCTCTATGCCGATGGCTCCGGTGCTGTCAGGCATCAAAAATGTGACCTCACAGCCCTGGTTCTGGAGGGCCTGACAGGTCTTGCGCACGGCGTCGTGCTCGGCCGCGCTTGTGATGATGTGGCGCAGCTTGTGGCGCTGGAGGTACGCCCCGCCCCGGAGGGCCAGGTTGTCCGCCTCGGTGCCGCCGGAGGTGAAAAGGAGCTCCTGGGGCTCACAGCCCAGGGCGGCGGCGATGTCCTCACGGGCGGCCTTCAGCGCGGCGGCGGCGCGGCGGCCGGCGGCGTGGCCGGAGGAGGGGTTGCCGAAGTCCTCCGTCAGCGCCCTTGTGACGGCCTCCACGGCCTCCGGGCGGGGGGCGGTGGTGGCGGCGTTATCGAAATAAATCATATGTGTCACCTTGATTTCACGCTTTGCGTATACTATAATGTCTGATTATACACCAAAAGAAAAGAGTCAACAAGAGGCAGTTATGAGGATACACATTCACACGCTGGGGTGCAAGGTCAACCAGTTCGAGTCCCAGGCCATGGAGGCTCTGTTCACCGCCCACGGGCACGAGGTCACCGCCGACGAGACGGATCTGGACGCCGTGGTGGTCAACACCTGCGCCGTCACCGGCGAGGCGGGGCGCAAATCCCGTCAGGCGGTGCGGCATCTCGCGGAGCGCAACCCCGGCGCGGTCATCGCCGTGTGCGGGTGCTGGAGCCAGGCCGACGGCGAGGACGCCAAGAAGCTGGCGGACGTCGTCTACGGCTCCGGCGACCGGGCCGGGTTCGTGGCGGCGGTGGAGCGGGCGCTGGAGGCGCGGCAGAGCGTCTTCGCTGTGGACAACGCCCTTGCGCGCCGGGATTTTGAGCGCCTGCCCGCCGGGAGCGCCGAGGGACGGACGCGGGCGCTTTTGAAGATTGAGGACGGGTGCGTCAACTTCTGCGCCTACTGCATCATCCCCTATACCCGTGGGCGGGTGCGGTCCCTGGAGCTTGACGCCTGTGCCGCCGAGGCGGAGAAGCTGGCCGCCGAGGGGTACCGGGAGATCGTTTTGACCGGCATCGAGATCGCCTCCTACGGCGCGGACCTTCCCGGCAAGCCCACCCTGGCCGACGCGGTGGAGGCCATTGCGCAGGCCGCGCCCGGGTGCCGCGTGCGCCTGGGGTCCCTGGAGCCGAGAGTGGTGACGGAGGACTTCTGCCGGAGGCTCGCCGCCCTCAGGAACCTCTGCCCCCACTTCCACCTGTCCCTGCAAAGCGGCTGCGACGCCACGCTTGCACGGATGCGGCGGAAGTACGACACGGCGCGGTTTTACGCCTCCGTGGAGCTCCTGCGCCGGTTCTTCCCTGACTGCGGCCTCACCGCCGACCTCATCACCGGCTTTCCGGGGGAGACGGAGGCGGAATTTGCCGAGACGCTGGCGTTTATCAAAAAATGCGCCTTCTCCTCCATGCACGTCTTCCCCTACTCCGTCCGCCCCGGCACCGCGGCGGCGCAAATGGATCAGCTGCCACGGGCCGTCAAGGAGGCGCGGACCCGAAAGGCCGCCGCTGTGGCCGCGTCCATGAAGGCGGACTTTCTGGCCCGCCAGATTGGCCTCACCCTCCCGGTGCTCTTCGAGCGGGAGAAAGCCCCCGGCCTCTGGTCCGGGCACACGGGGAACTACTGCGAGGTCCTGGCACGGGGCGAACACCTCCGCAACACTGTGGCAAATGTACAAATCGCGGGCGTTTCCGACGGGGCGCTTTGGGGAAATGTCCTCTTGTAAATCGGTATCGGCTCCGGTATAATTTACTTCGATAAAGAAAACCCGGAAAGGACGTCCCGCCATGTTCAAGGAACGCGTCTACAACTTCTCCGCCGGCCCCTCCATGCTCCCCGTACCGGTGCTGGAAAAGGCCGCCGCGGAGATCACGAATTTCAACGGCTCCGGCATGTCCGTCATGGAGATGAGCCACCGCTCCAAAGCGTATCAGGATGTTTTCGACGAGACGAAGGCCCTTCTGCGGGAGGTCCTGTCCGTCCCCGAAAGCCACGAGATCCTCTTCATGCAGGGCGGCGCCACGGGGCAGTTCGCCGCCGTGGCCATGAACCTCATGGGGACGGCCGGCAAGGCCGACTACGCCGTCACCGGCAACTTCTCGGGCTTAGCGGCCAAGGAGGCCAAAAAGTACGGCCAGGTCCATATCGCGGCGGACACATCGGAAGCAAACCACACGTACATCCCCCGTCAGGAGGAGCTGGACCTTACCCCCGACGCCGCCTATTTCCACTACTGCGCCAATAACACCATCTACGGCACTGAGTGGGGCTACGTCCCCAAGGCCCCCTGCCCCGTAGTGGCGGACATGAGCTCCAGCATCCTCTCCAAGCCCGTGGACATCGCTGCCCACGGCCTCATCTACGCCGGGGTACAGAAGAACATGGCCCCCGCCGGCATGGCCGTGGTGCTCATCGACAAGTCCCTGGCGGGGCACGAGCTCCCCTGCACGCCCACCGTCCTGAGCTACAGGACCATGATCGACAAGGACTCCATGTACAACACGCCCCCCACCTTCAACATCTACATGCTGGGCCTCGTGCTCAAGTGGGTCAAGGAGTCCGGCGGCCTTGCGGGGATGGAGGCCCTGCGGGAGGAGCGCGCCGGGATGCTCTACGACTTCCTGGATAACTCCCGGCTCTTTTCCGGCTGCGCAGATTCGGCCGCGCGCTCGAAGATGAACGTCACCTTCCGCACCGGCTCGAAGGAGCTGGACGCCGAGTTTGTGAAAGAGGCCGCCGCAAAAGGTTTTGTGAGCCTCGCCGGACACCGCATCGTAGGCGGCATGCGGGCCTCCGTCTATAACGCCATGCCCGTGGAGGGCGTGCGCGGGCTCGTGGACTTCATGGGCGCCTTTGAAGCGGCGCATCAAAACTAAATCAGAGGTAGAAGCAGTATGATCAAGATCAAGACCATCAACAACATCTCCCCCGCCTGCAAGTCCATTCTGGACCCGAAAAAATACGAGGTAGGCGAGGATTTGGAAAATCCGGAGGTCATCTTCGTCCGGGCCAGCTCCCTGCTGGACTATCCTTTCGGCGACCGGCTTTTGTGCGTGGCCCGCGCCGGCATCGGCGTCAACACCATTCCCCTGGAGGCTTTAGCGGAAAAGGGCGTGGTGGTCTTCAACACCCCCGGCGGCAACGCCAACGGCGTCAAGGAGATTTTTCTTCTGGCCCTGGGCATGGCATGCCGGGACATCCTGGGGGCCATCCAGTGGGTCCTCAACTTTGACACCAGCGAGCGGGACGTCTCCGTGGTCATGGAGACGGTCAAGAAGAACTTCGCCGGCCCCGAGTACATGGGCAAGAAGATCGGCGTCATCGGCATGGGCAACGTGGGCCGGCGGGTGGCCAACATCTGCCAGCACCTGGGCATGGACGTGTACGGCTACGACCCCTATCTCTCCGTGGACGCGGCCTGGGCCATCTCCAACAAGGTGGTGCGGGTGGACCGTCTGGAGGACCTTTCCGACTGCGACTTCCTCACTCTCCACGTCCCCCTCACCGACGAGACGCGGGACATGGTCAATACGGAATTTATCGCCAAGATGAAGGACGGTGTGCGCATCATCAACTACGCCCGCCAGCAGGTGGTGAACGAGGAGGCCATCCGCGCCGCCCTCAACACCGGCAAGGTGGCCCGGTTCGTCACGGACTTCCCCACCAATACCCTCATCGGCACGAAAAACGTGGTCATGACCCCGCACCTGGGCGGCACCACCTGGGAGAGCGAGGAAAACTGCGCCGTCATGGCCGCCCGGGAGGCCGTGGACTACATCGAAAACGGCAACATCAACAATTCCGTGAACTTCGGCCGCGCCGTCATGGCCCCCTCGAAGCTGGCGCGCCTTTGCGTCTTCCACAAGAACGTCCCCGCCATGATCGCCAAGATCACCGCCGCCGTCTCCGGCGCGGGCATCAACATCGAAAACATGGTGAACGCCACTCTCAAGGGCGGCAAGATCAGCTACACCATGCTGGAGCTGGGCGAACAGCCGGACGCCTCCCTCGCGGACGCCGTCCGGGCCATCGGCGGCGTGGTGCGCGTGCGCGTCATCGACGCCAAGTAACCATCCCTCCCCGCGACCTGACTACACACGAAAGGCGGTGCTCCAAGTGGAAAAGATCCTTCTGATCGTCAATCCCGTCTCCGGCAAGGGGCGGGTGAAGACCGTCCTTATGGACCTGCTGACGACCCTGTGTACCGGCGGCAACCCGGTCACCGTCTGCATCACGGAAAAACGCGGGGACGCCAGCGAATACGCCCGCCTCTACGGGGCGCAGATGGACCGGATCGTGATCACCGGCGGCGACGGATCCCTCAACGAGGTCATCGGGGGCCTCATGCGCCTGGAGGCCGACGAGCGCCCCATGATCAGCTACATCCCCATGGGCACCACCAACGACATGGCCACCTCCCTGTCCATCCCCAAGTCCCCCAAGGACGCTATCACCACCTTGGAGCCGGCCAACCACACGCCCCGGATCATCGACGTGGGCCAGCTGGGGGACGAGTACTTCGGCTACGTGGCCTCCTTCGGGGCCTTTATGGACGTGCCTTTCTCCACCCCCCAGTCGGCCAAGAACACCTGGGGGTACTTAGCGTACCTGGTGGAGGCCGTGGGACAGCTCACCGACATCACCGCCCACCACTCCCGGGTCATTTACGACGACGGGTACTTTGAGGGCGACCTTCTCTTCGGCTTCGTCACCAACTCCCTGCGTGTCGCGGGGGGCCTGGTGCGCTTCACCGAGGACAACGTGGCCCTGGACGACGGGCTTTTTGAGGTCCTGCTCATCCGCAAGCCCAAGAATCTGGCGGAGCTCAACGCCACCGTGGCCAACATCCTCAAGAAAAACTTCACCGGCGAGAACCTGACGCTCCTCCACACCAGCCGCATCTCCTTCACGTTCGACGAGCCCGTCCAGTGGACCCGGGACGGCGAGGACGGCGGCGTCTTCCAGACCGTGGACGTCATCAACCACCCCCGGGCGGTACGCATCAGCGTGAAGGGGGAGCTGTGAGCGCCCGCGTTTTGGCCGTGGGCGACGTGGTGGGCGCCGGCGGCGTGGCCTTTTTAAGCAAGAGGCTCTGGAGCTTCCGCCGGGAGCATCATATCGACTTTGCCGTGGTCAACGGCGAGAACGCCAGCGTCGTGGGCATCAACCCCCACGAGGCCGCGGAGCTCTTCGCCGCCGGCGCGGACGTGGTCACGTTGGGCAACCACGCCCTCCAAAAGCACACCATCTTCCAGATTTTAGACGACAACCCCCGCCTTCTCCGCCCGGCCAACCTCTCCCCGCTCACCCCCGGCATGGGGTACGGGACGTATGACGCGCCCTTCGGGAAAGTTGCCGTCGTCAACCTCATCGGCCGGTGCGGCATGGACTTCGGCCCTGACAGTCCCTTTTACGAGGCGGAGCGGATCTTGAAGAAGCTGGACGCCCGCGTCATCCTGGTGGACTTCCACGCCGAGGCCACCAGCGAAAAGGCGGCGCTGGCCTGGCACCTGGACGGGCGTGTCTCCGCCCTCTGGGGCACTCACACCCACGTCCAGACCTCTGACGCCACGGTCCTGCCGAAAGGCACCGGCTTCATCACGGACCTGGGCATGACCGGCCCCGCCCTCTCCATCCTGGGCGTCAAGCCGGAGCAGTCCGTGGCCCGCTTCCTGGGCGATCCCAAGCGCGTCCCCTACGCCGAGGCGCCGGGCCCGTGCAAAATGGAGGCCGCCGTCTTTGACCTGGACCCCCAATCCGGCCACTGCCTCCACGCCGAGGCTGTGCGGATCAGCTGACCTTGCGGGCGGGTTTACAACCCGCCCCTGCATTTTTATTTTCACTCTTTTAAAACCCACAAAAAAGTGATATAGTAAGAGAACACGTCTTTGAAAGGAGGCCGCGCGGTGGGAAAGAACAGCAGTACCTTTACCTATGCCAATCTCAAACGGCGCGGCTGGTCCGACGAACTCATGGAGCGGCTGCTGCCGCCGCCCCGGTATGTCAACGGCGGCGCGAAAGGGCGCTTCCGGGTCTGGCGGCGGCGGGATGTGCTGGACGCCGAGGAAACGGAGATTTTCAAGACCGGCCAGATCCCCGAGGGGACCCCGGAGCCGGAGCGGCGGCAGACGCCGGCGGACGCGGCGGCCTGCCGCAGGGTCTACGACGCCCTCTGGGCCGCGGCGGAGAAGGACGATACCCCCGCCTGGCGGCTGGCGGGGATCTACCACCGGGCCTTCCTGACGCGGCTCAATGCCACGCTGCCCAATGTTCCCCTGCGGCAGGCCGTCTCCTGGTTTTCGGAGTTCACGGCCCTGGAGCGCCGCTATAACGCCCAGCAGGTGACGAACGGGCTTCGTTGCGCCATCCGCGGCGCGGGGATGGCGGCGCGCCACGGTAAGGACGAGGACTGCGCCGGCCTTCTGGCGCGCTATGTCCCCACGCTCTACGCCATTTCCGAAAACGCCATCGGCGACATCCAGGGCCTCCAATCGGAGGAGGCGCTGACGGACCTTTTGAACATGCCGGACTTCCCCGTCTCCATGCTCTTCAAGGACGGCCTTTCCAAGGTCTGGTCCGTCTGGTATGTGCCCCGGGCCATCCGCACGTCCCTCAGCCTCCTCATGGCCCTGAACCCCCGGGACGAGTACCCGGAGGCCCGCGCCATGGAGCGGCATTTCATCCTCCACATTGGCGGCACCAACACCGGCAAGACCTACGCCGGCCTCGTCCGGCTCATGCAGGCCCCCACCGGCATCTACCTGGGTCCTCTGCGCCTGCTGGCCCTGGAGGCCCAGGAGACGCTGTTGGACGCCCGCGTGGACTGCTCCCTGGAGACAGGCGAGGAGGAGGACCACCGTCCCGGCGACACCCACGTGGCCGCCACGGCGGAGAAGCTGGACCTGAAGCGCCGGTTCGACGTGGCAGTCATCGACGAATGTCAGATGATCGCCGACCCCGAGCGCGGCTACGCCTGGACCCGGGCGATCTTGGGCGTCCTGGCGCCGGAGGTGCATCTGTGCGCCGCACCGGAGGCCAGGGACATCCTCATCCGCCTCATCGCCGGCTGCGGCGACACCTACGAGGTCATCGAGCACGAGCGGCAGGTGCCCCTGGTGCCCATGCGGTCCGTGATCTCCCCGGAACGCATCCAGCCGGGGGACGCCCTCATCACCTTCTCCAAGGTGGGCGTCCTCTCCGTGGCGGAGGAACTGCGCAATCACGGCAAGGAGCCGGCCATCATCTACGGGGCTCTCCCCTATGCCACCCGCCGGCGGCAGATGGAGGGGTTCCTCAACGGGGACATGAAATACGTGGTCTCCACCGACGCCATCGGCATGGGGCTCAATCTCCCCATCCGACGGATCATCTTCATGGAGACGGAGAAGTTCGACGGCAAGGAGCGCCGGGAGCTGCGGCCCGAGGAAATCAAGCAGATCGCCGGCCGCGCCGGCCGCTACGGCATGTACGCCCGGGGCTACGTAGGCGCCACGGAGAACCTGGCGTTCATCAAGGCCGGCCTCGCCGCCCCCGTGCCGCCCATCGAAAAGGCCGTAGTGGGCTTTTCGGACCTGGTCCTGCAGGTGGACTTCGACCTTCTGGAGGTCCTCACCGAGTGGAACAAGCTTCCCACCGTGGAGCCCTACGTGAAGCTGGACATCACCCGCTACATCACCGTGATTACCAAGATGCGGGAGCAGGGCATGGACTTTTCCAAGGAGGAGGAGCTGCGCGCCGCCAACATCCCCTTTGACGAGACAAGCGAGGACCTGCGGGAGCTCTTTTTCACGTATCTGCGCCTCTACCGCCGGGGCGAGCCCATCAGCCAGCCGGCGCTGAGCGTAGAGGAGCCCACCCTGCCGGAGCTGGAGCTTCACTATAAAAAGCTGGACCTCTACTTCTCCTTCTCCAAGGCCTTCGGCCAGGAGGTGGACGAGGACAGGCTCTACGAGGCCCGGGAGCTGGTGGCGGAGGAGATCAACGAGATCTTACTCACCCGTCTTAAAAACAACATCCGCTTCTGCGCCGTCTGCGGCAAGCCTCTGAGCCTTTACCACAAGGGGCGGCTGTGCGACGCCTGCTACCGCCGCACCCGCAAGCCCTCCCCCAGACGGCGGTCCTCCTAAAACTTTCCTCCTTTTTCTTGCGTTTTTTGTTATTTTGCACCAAAAGCATTGACATAAATCTCTAATTGGTGTAAGATTATCAAATTCAAACGGGAGAAAGGAGGCGCGCGGATGGAAGAATTGAAGGAGCTTCTGCTGTCCGAGCGCGCCCGCCGTCCGGCCATGGAGGTACGGGACGCGGCGAAGCTCATCTACCAAAACGAGTTCGGCGGCGGGCACCTCATCGCCGACCCCGACCGGGCCCGGGCGTGGCTCCGGGAGGAGCTGGAGACCTGCGCCAAGACGGACGCGCCTCTGGCAGAGCCCATCGGCGGCGGCCTGGTCCGCGTGAATCTGGCCCCGGCGCGGGGCCGCCTCACGCCGGAGACGCTGTTTGCCATGTTTTATCTCTCCTCCGCCCAGACCCGCGGCTCCATGGACGCGTATCGCGAAAAGCTGTCGCTTCTCTATGACCTGGGCTTTGAAAAGAGCGCGGTGGACGCCTTTTTGGGCGAGTACGAAAAGGCGGGATACCCGCCCCTCTCCCACTCGGATGCCTACCGCGCCGCCTACGCCCCGGCTTACCGGGTGGTGTCGGAGCGGTATGCCCGCTGGATGGACGTATACAGCGCCGTGGACCGGTTCTCCCGGTTCGCGGGACCCGTCCTCATCGGCGTGGACGGCATGTGCGCCTCGGGCAAGACCACCTTGGGGACGGCCCTGGCGGAGGTCTATGACGCCAATCTCTTCCACGCCGACGACTTCTACCTCCCCCGGGAGCGGCGCACTCCGGAGCGCATGGACAGTCCCGGCGGGAACATGGACCGGGAGCGTCTGAACCGGGAGGTGCTCTCCCCCCTGACCCGCCGCCGGGACGTGGTCACACGCTGGTACGACTGCGGCGCCCTGGAATACGGCCCCTGGCGGGAGTTCCCCTACAAGCGGGTCAACGTGGTGGAGGGCTCCTACAGCCTCCATCCCGACCTTGCGGACGTGTACACTTTGAAGATCGCCGTGCGCACCACGCCGGAGACACAGCTTGCGCGTCTCAACGTCCGGGGACCGGACATGCTGGGGTCCTTTATCTCCCTGTGGATCCCGCTGGAAGAAAGGTACTTTTCCGCCACGGACCTTTGGTCCCGCGCGGATATGGTCATCGACACTTAAATTTTTAAAGGAGCATCCCATGGAAAAAGCAAAGGTCTATTTCACGAAAAAGCTCTCCCCCGAAACCGTTGTGGAGATGTACAAGGTCCTGGGCGTCACCCTCCCGGGCCGCGTGGCGGTGAAGGTCCACTCCGGC
This sequence comes from uncultured Oscillospiraceae bacterium, assembly GCA_947632175.1. Lineage (GTDB taxonomy): Bacteria > Bacillota > Clostridia > Oscillospirales > Oscillospiraceae > RUG626. Next base: position 71,854 of record CANROC010000009.1, read on the forward strand.
GAGGAGGGCAACCAGAACTACCTCCACCCGGAGTTCATGCGCCCCATGGTGGAGTACGTCCACGGCACCGTCTGTGAGACGAACACCGCCTACGGCGGGGCCAGGAGCACCAACGCCGGCCATTTAAAGCTTCTCGCCGACCACGGCTGGAGCAAATATTTCACCGTGGACCTTATGGACGAGCACGGCCCGGACGCGGAGCTCCCCATCCCCGGCGGCAAGGTCCTCAAGCGGGACATCGTGGGGAAGGACCTCCTCAATTACGATTCCCTCCTGGTCCTGGCGCACTTCAAGGGCCACCCCATGGGCGGCTACGGCGGGGCGCTGAAGCAGCTCTCCATCGGCTGTGCCTCCGCCGCCGGCAAGGCCAACATCCACTCCGGCGGCAGGGATCTGAACCCCGGCTCCTGCTGGAAAAACCACGCCTCCAAGGACGGCTTCACCGAGGCCATGGCCGACGCCGCCAGCGCCGTCTACCGCCACTTTGAGGGCAAGTGCGCCTTCGTCAGCATGATGTGCAACCTCTCCGTGGACTGCGACTGCTGTTTCGACGCCGAGGACCCCTGCATGAGAGACATCGGCACTCTCTCCTCCTTAGACCCCGTGGCCCTGGACAAGGCCTGCATGGACCTCATCGACGCCGCCACCGACGACCCCGGCCAGAAGCACTTTTTACAGCGCGTCGAGTCCCGCCACGGCCGCCACACCATCGAAGCCGCCAACGCCTTAGGCTTCGGCACCACCGATTACGAGCTCATCTGCCTCGACTGACCCTACAAACCCCCGCCCCGGTGACCTCGCCGGGGCGGGTAAAATATCACATACGACAGCGAAAAAAAAGGTTTGCTTGCGGCTTCGCCGCATTTTTTTATTCCCCACAGCGGCACGGGCGGACACATGGGTCCGCTCCTACGGGGAATAGGGAATGTTATCCCGTTCAACCGACATGGGAAGTCATCGCAACGCGGGCCGCCAGGAGTGGCGGCCCCTACGGCGTTCATCGGAGACAATCCGAGCCCTGCAACGAGGGCCGCCGTGGGCGGCGGCCCGTACGGCATAAATTGAGCTGGTCCGATTTTCCGGAACCGTTGCAACAACGCACCTTGTAGAGGCCGGAGATGGGCAAGGGGGATTCGACCCCCCGTCCTTCGTCCCCCGTCCCCGCCGCGCGGGCAAATCTAAGAATGCGGCGAAGCCGCAACCTTTTTCGCCCCCTCCTCGTAGGAGGGGGGGCAGGGGGGCAGCGAACGTTGAATGACAGAACGGTCCCGCTAATCCGCGCCCGCCAAAGCCCCTCCCAGAGGGAGGGACAATCGTGCCGGGAGCCAGCTCTTTTATCCCCACAGCGCCGACAGCATGGGAACGATCTGCTTTTTCCGGCTCATCACGCCGGGGAGGAAGGCTTCGCTGTCCTGGAGCTCCACGTTGAAGGCCTGGGCGAAGACGTCCTCGCCGCCGAGGCACAGGACGCGGGTGCCCTCCAGGAGCACGTCGGTGAGCATGAGCATCACCATGGCGTAGCCGTTTTTGGACTTGATCTCCCCCATGGCCTCCAAAAACTCCGCCTTGCGCTTTAGATGCCGCTGGGAGTCCATGCAGGTGATCTGGCTGATGCCGAAGGCGTGTCCGGCGATGTGGAACTCCTTGAAATCTGTCATCAGCAGCTCCCCCACGGGCTTATCCTCCGGCGCGGAGGCGGAGAAGATGAACCGCCCCAGCTCCTCCAAATCGAGCTCCGCCAGGGCGGCCAGGCGCTCGGCCATCTGCCGGTCGCGGCGGGTAGCGGTGGGAGATTTGAACATGACGGTGTCCGTTACAATGGCGGCGGCCATGAGCCCCGCCAGCTTCTGGGAGGGCATCAGCCCCCGCTCCTGGTACATCCCGGCGATGATGGTGCAGGTACTTCCCACCGGCTCGTTGCGCACATAGATGGGGTTTTGCGTCTGGATATCCGCCAATCTATGGTGGTCGATGATCTCCAAAATTTCCGTCTCGTCCAACCCCGGCACGGACTGGGCCAGCTCGTTGTGGTCCACCAGCACCACCTTTTTCCGCCGGGGCCTCAAAAGGTGGAACCGGGAGAGCGTCCCCACCACCCGGTCCTTCTCGTCCAGAATGGGGTAGCTCCGATACCGGCTTTGCAGGACCACCTCCCGCACGTCGTCTATGTAATCGGTGAGATGGAACGCCTCGATGTCCCGCCGCGTGGCCAAGCGCTCCGCCGGGATGGCCTGGAAGATGCGCCGCACGGCCCGCAGGGCCTCGTAGGGCGTGGTGATGACGGTGGTCTCCCCCGTCTCAAGCCCCTCCGGCACCCCCGCGCGGCACAGCACCACGCAGTTCACTCCCGCCTCCACGGCGGCGCGCAAGATTTCCGGCTGGTCGCCGCAGATGAGCACCGTGTCCTTCGAGCGGAAGATGGGCAGCTGCGCCCCCTGGGGCAGCGCCAGCACAACCTCGCCGGTGACGGCGTTGCGCAAACTCCCCTCCCCCACAGTCTGCCCCTCCAGCACCGAGAGGATGTTGAACAGCGGCACATCCCGCAGCGTCGGGTCGCCGATGGTGGCCACGTCATAGGCCGCGATGTCCCCGGCGGTCATCATCCCCAGAAGCCGCCCGTCCTCGTCGGCGATGGGGATGGCGGAGATGTGCTTGTCCTCCTCCATGGCCGACCAGACGCGGCTGGCCGTCACCGCGCCGCTTAAGATGGGCGGCACGTCAAAATCCAGGTCCCGCACCTGGGTCCGCATGTCCTTCACGTAGACGGGCGGCTCGAACCCGAACCGCTCCAAAATCTTCTGCGTCTCGTCGGACAAGTGCCCCAGCCGCGCCGCCACGTACTGCCGCTCCCCGGTGGAGTTGCGCAAGGCCGCGTAGCTCAGCGCCGCCACCACGGAGTCCGTGTCGGGGTTGCGGTGTCCTGTCACAAAGATCTGCTCCATAAACGCTCACTTCCTTTGAGGCTATCATACACTAAAATCGGGAATCTGTCAAAAAGTCTTTGCCCTTTCTTGAAATTTCCCCGCGCGGCTGTTAAAATGGGGAAAACGCTCGAAAGGAGGGACACAGATGGAGGACAAGCGCTCGCTCCTGCGCCGCGTCTTCGGCTACGCCAGCTTCCGTGAAGGCCAGGAGCCCCTCATCGACGCGATCCTCGAAGGCCGCGACGTCTTCGGCATCATGCCCACCGGCGGCGGCAAGAGCATCTGCTACCAGCTCCCGGCGCTGATGCTCCCCGGCCTCACCCTGGTCGTCTCCCCGCTCATCTCCCTCATGAAGGACCAGGTCACCGCCGTCACGGCTCTCGGCGTCCCGGCGGCGTACATCAACAGCTCCCAGTCCGCCGAGGAATCCCGCGCCGTCTTCGCGGGCCTGCGGCGCGGGGACTACAAGCTCCTCTATGTGGCCCCGGAGCGGCTGGAGGCCGAGGGCTTCGTCGCCGCCGTCCGGGAGGCCAACGTCACGCTCCTGGCGGTGGACGAGGCCCACTGCATCTCCCAGTGGGGCCAGGATTTCCGCCCCAGCTATCTGAAGATCCCCGCCTTCCTCCGGCGGCTCCTCCGCCGCCCCGTGGTGGCGGCCTTCACCGCCACCGCCACGGCCCAGGTCCGGGAGGACGTGATCCGTCTTCTGGAGCTGCGCGCCCCCGTATGCGTCACCACAGGCTTCGACCGGCCAAATTTGCGCTTTGACGTGCTCCACGTCTCCGGGGAGGAGAAGGACGCGGCCCTCTCGTCGCTTCTCCGGAAATTCCGGGACAGGAGCGGCATCATCTACTGCTCCACCCGCCGCGCGGTGGAGGACGTCTGCGACGCCCTGCGAAGCGCCGGATACCCCGCCACCCGCTACCACGCGGGCCTGGAGGATGAGGAGCGCCGCCGCAATCAGGACGATTTCCTCTATGACCGCGCCCCCATCATGGCGGCCACCAACGCCTTCGGCATGGGCATCGACAAATCGAACGTGGGCTTCGTCATCCACTACAACATCCCCAAGTCCATGGAGGCGTACTACCAGGAGGCCGGCCGCGCCGGCCGGGACGGCGCCCCGGCGGACTGCGTCCTCCTCTTCAGCCCCAAGGACATACGCACCGCCAAATTCCTCATCCAGAACTCCAACGAAAACCCGGACCTCTCCGAGGAGGAGCAGGCGGCCCTCCAGGCCCGGGACCTGGAGCGTCTTCGCCGCATGGAGGGCTACTGCAAGACCCGCTCCTGCTTCCGGGCCTACATCCTGGACTACTTCGGCCAGGCCCACCAGAGCCGCTGCGGCAACTGCGGCAACTGCTCCGACGAGCGCGTGGAGGCGGACGTCACCCGTCAGGCCCAGATGGTCCTCTCCTGCGTCCAGCGCATCCACAGCAAGCTGGGCTACTACGTGGGCGTCACCGCCGTGGTCCACTGCCTCGTGGGCAGCCGCAGTCAGAAGGTGGAGACTTTGGACCTCAGCTCGGTCCGCACCTACGGCCTCATGAAGGGCACCGCCAAGACCGACGTGCGCGCCCTCATCGACGAGCTCATCGCCCAGGGGTACCTGGTCATAGAGACCGCGCACAGCACCCTCCGCCCCACACAAAAAGCCCGCGCGGTGCTCTTTGAGGGGGAGCGCGTCACCATGCTCCTGCGCCGGGGCGAGCGCCCCGCGCGGGGCAAGGAGAAGAGCGTGCGCGTCCCCCAGCCCGCCCCGGTCTACGAGCCGGACGACGAGGGCAACGACCTGCTCACGCGCCTGAAGCTCCTGCGCCTGCAGATCGCCCGGGAGGAGGGCGTCCCCCTCTACGTCGTCTTCTCCAACGCCACTCTCCTGGAGATGACCCGCCAGCGGCCCCGGACCGTGGAGGCGCTGCTGGACATCCCCGGCGTGGGCACCGTCAAGGCCCAGCGCTACGGGGAGCTCTTCCTGGAGGCCATCCGGGACGCCACGTGAGCCCCGCCCGCGGTTTTTCATTTTTTCCACGCTTTTTTCTTGAATTTCGGCGGGCGCGGTGGTATACTTTTTTCTGTTCTTTCTTTTGCAAAGCAGCCAAATAAACAAAACTGGAGGAAACACTATGCGCAAAAAACTTCTTTCCCTGCTTCTCGTCGTGTGCATGGTCCTGACCCTCGCCCCCGCCGCGCTGGCGGACAACGATGTCCTCGGCGCCGCCCCCGGCGCGGACAGCGGCGTGCGTGAGACGGACTTTCTGGACGAGCATCCCCACGGGGACGTGGACTACGAGGACATGGAGATCGTGGAGTTGACGGAGGAGGAGTTCCTCGCCGCCATCGACGATGTCAAGGCCCTCATCGCCGCCAATGCCGCCAACGAGACGGTCCTCGAGGCCTTTCACAAGGTGACGGACATGATGGACATGCTCCAGGGTAGCCTGACGCTCCTGAACATCCGCAACTCCGCCGACGTGAACGACGAGGCGTCCCAGGAGGCATACAAGGAATACGAGGCCCTGTACTACGACCTCATCAACCCCTTCATGTTCCTCATTCAGGACATGCTGAAGTCCGACTGCCGGGACTATCTCGTCGAGACCGACGGGCTCACCGTGGACGAGGTGGCCGCCTATGAGGCATTTGAGGAGATCTCCGAGGAGGAGACCGCCCTTCAGCAGCAGATCACCGACTATCAGCTGGCCTACTCCACCGCCGCCGGCGAGGAGGACGAGGACACCATGCTCGAGATGTTCCTGGCCGTCCGGGACGCCAACATCGAATCCCTGAAATTCTACGACGGCTATGACACCTACCCCGAGCTGGCCTACGCCGATATCTTCGGCCGCGACTACACCCTGGAGGAGGCCCAGGCGTTCTTTGAGGCCGTCAAGACCTACATCGTCCCCCTGGCAAAGGAGTACGACGCCATCGCCGAGGTGGAGCAGGAGTTCGGCGACGAGACTGTCCAGAGAATCCTTTACGATGATTACACCACCGACGAGACGCTGGAGCTCATCCGCCCGTACCTGGGCAAAATGTCCAGCGAGCTTCTGGAGGCCTGGGACTATATGATCGGCCACCACCTCTATGACATCGGCTATACCGATGCCGTCAAGGACGGCCGGGGCTTCACCACCTTCATCTCCGGCTACAACGCGCCTTTCTTCTTCAACACCCCCACCGGTTTGCTCTATGACTTCACCACCGTCATCCACGAGTTCGGCCACTACAATCACTCTTTCTCCCAACCCACCGACTGGGCCGAGGGCACCTGCTCCTTCGATGTGGCCGAGGTCCACTCCCAGGCCCTGGAGCTCCTCTTCACCCAGTTTTACGACGATATCTTTGACGAGTATGCCTACGTCGCGAAGGATTACGTGATAGACAACATCATCATGTCCGTCATCCAGGGCAGCCTCATCGGCGAGCTGGAGCTTTACGCCTACAGCTCCTCCGATGTGACCGCTGACATGATCGATGAAAAGTACGAGGAGCTCCAGGCCGAATACGGCCTCAACCTCATCCCCTGGGTGGAGATCCCGCACCTGACCATCCAGCCCCTTTACTACATCAGCTACGCCACCTCCGGCATCGGCGCCCTCTCCTTCTGGAACGTGGCCCAGGAGCAGGGCTATGACGCGGCCACCGACCTGTACCTGGAGTTCGTCGCCGAGCCCTACTACGGCGAGTTCCAGGCGGAGTTCGAGGACATCCTGTCCATCAACCCCATGGACACGGACTACATCGCCGAGCTTGCCGAGACCCTCTATGAGGCGCTGGACGTGGAGGAGAAGCTGACGACCGTCACGCTCTTCCCCGATGTGCCGGTGGGGACTCCCTACATCACCAACTACATGAACTGCTGTCACTTCGACCTGATCCACGGCGACGCGGACGGTCTTTTCCACCCCGACCGGAGCGCCACCCGCGCCGAGGCGGTCCAGGCCTTCTATAACCTCCTCTGTCTGCTCGATCCCGAGACGGACGTGGAGAAGAGCCCCTTTACCGACATTTCCGGCAAGTGGTACGAGGACGCCGTTGACCTGTGCGCCGCCTACGGCATCGTGAACGGCACTGTCAATGAAAAGGGCGAGCTCGTCTTTGATGGCGACGCCCCCATCACCCGCGAGGAGCTGGCCGTCATCGCCTACCGCTTCCTCACGCTCATCTTCCTCGACCTCCCCACGGAGCCCAACCCCGAGCTCTCCGGCGTCTCCGTCTCCCCCTGGGCCGCCGACGCCATGAACACTCTGGCCAACATCGGCTGGCTCGACACCACCGCCGATCCCAAGCGCGTCGAGACCCGCAACACCCTGGTTGCTTTCCTCAACAACACCCTGGTCCAGCTCCTCTGATCCCCTTTCCGACTAAGCGAATTATACCACAAAATAAGCAATTTGTCAAGTATTTTTTAGTAAAATAAATGTACGGGCGGGGCTAATCCCCGCCCGTACCGCTCTGAAAGGGATTTTCGCGGAAAATGCTTGCAATTTGGTTGGGAACGCGCTAAACTAGGAAACGAAACCACAGGGGAGGGTAAAACGATGAAAAAAATGCTCGCGCTTTTCCTGGCGCTTACGCTCATGCTGGGCCTCGCCGCCTGCGGGACGGGGGACGGCGGCCCCGACAAAACCGACCCGCCCAAGACCGGCGCGGCGAACCCCGGCAAGGAAACACAGCCCCCCAAGGACGGCGACCCCACGGATCCCGCCGGCACGGAGCCTTCCGATACGGACCCCGCCGGCACGGAGGAGCCCGGTCCCTTCGGACCGGAGGTCCTGGAGCGCGTCGCCTCCGTCAACGCGGACAACGCCGAGGCCGCGGGGACCTGCGGCGCGGATCTTGCCTGGTATCTCTCTGACAACATGCTGATCATCCGCGGCACGGGGGACATGGAGGATTACAGCCCCTATAACGCGCCGTGGGCCGAGGCCGCCGGCCGGATCGGGCTTGTCTACCTGGAGGACGGCGTGACCTCCGTCGGCAATTACGCGTTTTACTATTTCACGGAGATCCAGGCGGTCTACATGCCCGACAGCGTGACGGCCATCCGCATGGACGCGTTCAGCAATTGCGGCAATCTCACCTATGTCAGATGGCCGGAAACCCTGACGGAGATCGGTATGAACGCTTTTGAATCCACCGGTCTTGCGTCGGTGTCGATCCCCAAGGGCGTGACCGCTCTCCCGGAGGGCGCCTTTATGTATAACATGAAACTGACCTCCGTGGACCTCCCGGAGGGGCTCCTTGCAATCGGTCAGCACGCGTTCCAGGCTTGTAAGCTTACGTCGGTGACGATCCCGGACAGCGTCACCACCATCGGGACCGGAGCCTTTTACTCCAACGCCCTCACGGAGGTAACGATCCCCTCCAGTGTCACGTCTCTCTCCGGCCAGGCGTTCGGGAACTGTCCCCTGACCACCGTCACCTTTTTGGGCGACGCGCCGGAAACGGACGGGAGCCGCAGTACCCTGTTCGGTCTGAAATCCGGCACGACGATCCGCTACTCCGGCGACGGCTTTGACCGGTATATCGAAGACTGCCCCGACTATAACTGGGTCAAACAGTGACCGCCCACACGCCGCACCGCCCCGCGCCTTTTGGCGCGGGGCTCAGGTTGTCGAAAAAGGCCTGCGGCCTTTTCCGACAAAGGGGAACGTGCGAAAAAGATTTCGGAAATGTCTGCGGACATTTCCGAAATCTTTTTCTGCTGTTTTGCTCCGCGCACGGCCTCGTCGTCGCCGATGCCGCTTTGCCTCGGGCTCCCTCCGGTCGCCCTCGGGCGCTGGCATCGCTCCTCCTCTCCCCAGCGGGCTTCGCCCGCCGGGGACCCCAGACCGCACACTCCGCAAAACAAAAGGTATTTTTTCCGACGTACATGCCGCCGGAAAAAATGCTCGATTTAAGTTTTTTGACAACCTGCGCCCCGCGCCAAAAGGCGCGGGGCTTTTCTTGGCCTTTTTTTGATATTTTTTTAACGAAACCCTTGACATTTCCCCGGGAGCTTGCTATACTACTCAAGGATTTTGTCCCATATGAGACAGTTTTGGGGGTGGGCCCATGACGGACAGGGAGCTTACGGTCCTGGCCGGGACCTTTCTTTTTCGGGGGCTGACAAAGGCGGAGGTCGCCTCGGCGCTTTCAGGGCGCGGCGCGGAAAAGCGCGTCTACGCCCGGGGGGAGACGATCTACTCCCCCACCGGCTTCCGCCGGGAGCTGGGCATCCTCCTTGCGGGGACCGTCACCGTGACCAAGGGGGCGCTGACGGTCAGCGAGCTTGCCGCCGGGGACCTTTTCGGCGCGGCGGCGCTCTACACCGACGAGGCGCGCTACGTCTCCACCCTCACCGCCCGGACGGCCTGCGAGGTCCTGTTCCTCACTCAGGAGAGCGTGGACGGCCTTCTTGAGTCCTCAAGCCTCATCCGGGAAAACTATCTTAAGTACCTGGCCCAGCGCATCCGCTTCCTCTCGGCCAAGGTGGACGCCCTCAGCGTGGGCACCGGGGAGCGGAAGCTGTCGGCCTACCTCCTGCGCCATGTGGACGGGACGGGCCGCCTCACCGTCCGGTCCATGACGGAGCTGGCCTCCACCTTGGGCATCGGCCGGGCCAGCCTCTACCGGGAGCTTGCCAAGCTCCAGGCCGCCGGCCTCATCGAGCACGCCGGCAAGACCGTTCAGGTGTTGAAACCGGAGCTTCTGCCATAAGCCTCAAGCTTCGTTTTGAATTTCGCGATCAGAAAGGAAACCACCATGAAAAAGCTTCTTATTTTACTGCTTGCCCTTGCCCTCGTCCTGTCCCTGGCCGCCTGCGGCGGGAAAGACGATGAAAAAGAGAACGCCGACGAGCCCGTCAGCGTCAACTTCGCCGTCCTCACCGGCCCCACCGGCGTGGGCGCCGTGGACCTGTGGGAGCGGGCCGACGCCGGCAAGACCGTGGACAAGTACACCGTCACCGCCGTGGCCGACAACAGCCAGATCCAGACCGGCCTCATCAACGGCGACTATGACATCGCCGCCGTAGCCACCAACGTGGCCTCCGCCCTCTACAACAAGACCGAGGGCCAGGTCCAGGTCATCGCCGTCAACACTCTGGGCGTGCTCTACATCCTGGAAAAGGGCGACACCGTCCACTCCGTTGCCGACCTGAAGGGCAGGACCATTTACTCCCCCGGCCAGGGCGCCAACCCCGAGTACGCCCTCAAGTATATCCTCACCAAAAACGGCCTCACCGTCAGCACTCCCACCGAGGAGGTGGCCGACGCCGACGTGCGGATCGTCTTTGACGACGCCAGCGTCATCCAGACGAAGATGGCCGCCGGGGAGATCGACCTTGCCATGCTCCCCGTCCCCGCCGCCACCGCCGTTTTGATCAACAATACTGACGTCCGCTCCGCCCTGGACATGACGGCGGAGTGGGATAAGCTGGGCGCCGGCGGCCAGCTCACCATGGGCTGTGTGGCCGTCCGGGCGGAATTTGCCAAGGCCCACCCCGACGCGGTGAAGCGCTTTTTGGAGGAATACGAGAAGTCCATCAACGCCGTGAAGGCCGACGTGGACCACGCCGCCCAGCTGTGCGAGCAATACGGCATCGTCCCCAAGGCCGCCATCGCCAAGCGCGCCATCCCCGACTGCTCCCTCACCTTCCTGGCCGGCGCGGACATGCGCGCCACGCTGGAGCCCTACTACCAGGTGCTCTTCGACGCCAACCCCGCCTCCATCGGCGGCAAGATGCCCGACGACGGGTTCTACTGGAATGCGCGGTAAGCCACTCAAGACCCTCATACGCCTCCTGGCCCCAGCCGTCTTTTGGCTGGGGCTGTGGCTCCTGGCCGCCGCGCTCATCGACCAGCCCCTCTTCCTCCCCGGCCCGGGACTGGTGTTTTCCACTCTCTGGGAGCTTTTGGGGACGGGACGGTTCTGGGAACACGTCCTTTGGACCCTCCTGCGAGTGGTCTCCGGTACCCTTCTGGGGGTGCTCGGAGGGGTGTCGGCGGGGGTCCTGACAGCCTTCCTACCCCCCGCCGACGCCCTCCTTTCACCGGCTCTCCGGGTGGGGCGCGCGGTCCCCGTGGCCAGCTTCATCGTCCTGCTCCTCCTCTGGGTCGGCTCGGACTGGGTCCCCGTGGCGGTCAGCGCCATGATGGTCACGCCCGTGGTGTGGGAGGATGTCCGCGCCGGCCTCGCCTCCCCCGGCCATGACCTTTTGGAAATGGCCCGCGCTTACGGAATGGGGCGTTTTCGCCGGTTCCGCACCGTCTACCTCCCCGCCGCCCTGCCGTATTGCAGGACCGGCATTCTCAGCTCTCTGGGCCTTGCCTGGAAGTCCGGCGTGGCCGCCGAGGTCCTCTGCACTCCCCGCCGCGCCGTGGGCACTCAAGTCTACTACGCCAAGCTCTACCTGGAGACGCCGTCCCTCTTCGCCTGGACCGTCACGGTGGTGGCGCTGTCGCTTTTGCTGGAAAAGGCCGTCCGGCGGGCCTTGCGGAAAAAAGAAGGGGGCGGCGGCGATGCGGCTTGAAAACGTCACTTTCGCTTACGGCGACAAGGTCATCCTCCGGGACTTCACTTTGGAGCTTCCGGACGCCGGCGTCACCGCCCTGTCCGGCCCCTCCGGGTGCGGGAAAACCACGCTCCTGCGGCTTCTCGCGGGCCTGGAGACGCCGCAAAGCGGGCGTGTGGACGCGCCGGGGCTTTCTAAAACCGTCATCCTCTTCCAGGAGGACCGGCTGCTGCCGCACTTCACCGCCGCCGGACAGCTCCGGGCGGTGCTCCCCCGCGGCGCGGACCCCCTCCCCGCTCTCGCGGCGGTGGGGCTGGAGCGGGAGGCGGATACCCCCGTGGAGGCCCTCTCCGGCGGGATGCGCCGCCGCGTGGCCCTCGCCCGCGCCCTGGCCGCGGCCCCCGGCAAGCGCCTTCTCCTCCTGGACGAGCCCTTCACCGGCGTGGACGCGGAGAACGCCAAAAAGATCATGAAAAGCCTGCGCTCCCTCCGCCTCCCCATCCTCCTCACCGCCCACGACGCCGAGAGTTTGCGTATGGCCGACACCGTCCTGACCTTCTCCGGCCCTCCCCTCCGGGAGCTTTAGTTCGTCAGTCAGGCAGATGCCAAAACCCCCTCCTGATTCAGGAGGGGGCGTCATTTTGTGTCTTGTCAATCCGTCTCTCCGCTCATGAGGCGGCGGCAGAGGGCGGACAGGGGTTCGCGGTCCTGGCCTATGGCGAAGAGGAGAAATCTGCCCCGGCGCTCCAGAATATAGTTCTCAAACCGCGCCGCCTGGTCCGGGAGATAAAATTCGAATCCCTTTCGCTGGTCCTCGGCATAGATCCTCAGGGCCTCTTCCAACCGGTCCGCCGCCTCCGAATCGGCTCCCTCGAGGAGGATAAACTGATTGGCCGAAGCCCCCATCGTCACGCCGTAGTACCTGGCGTCCACCAGATCCTCCGGCGAGGCCTCGACCCGGTCCCCTCCCAGAAGGAGAAGCTCAGGCACCGTCTCGGGGTCCACCATGGCCATTTCCCCGGCAAAATACCCGCTGGCGCACAGAGTTCCCGCGATGGCGTCCAAATCCAACGCAACGTCCTCCTCCGATGCGGTCCTCCCGCAGGCGGAGAGGGAGAGTAAGAGGAGCGCGGCCAGGTATGTCGTTAAAATTCGTCTTTTCATCGGTCCCTTTTCACCTCTTTTCCGGCTCAAACTGGTCGGCCCAGGTGTGGAGGAGCTCGTCGGCCAGGGGGGCGGCGGAGGGCGGGTAGGCGGCGTGGAGCGTGTAGAGGATACCGGCGCGGACGAGGTAGGCGTCATAGGTGACATTGCCGCTCTCCAGGGCGGTGGAGCGGATCACATGGCAGGTGAAGCCGCCGGCAGCGGTGAAGGTCTCCTCCGTGTAGTCCACATCCTCCGTGGTGCGGACGCCGAAGGCGGCGTCCGCGCTGTCGTTCTCCGTGCGTAAACTGGCCTGGGCCTGGAGGCGCACGTCCCCCTCCCGAAGACTCGTCATAATGCTCACGGTGACGATCTCTCCCCTCTTTCCCCCGAAGACGGAGAGGGTCGTCCCCGTCTCCTTCACAGCCCAGCGGATGGGCTGAAGCTCCTCAAGGCCCACGTACTCCAGAGCTTGGGCGGCGGTTTCGAACTCACGGACGTAGTTGTTGGGGAGCCAGTTTGACCAGACGGTCGTCTCCTCAATCTGCCGGCGGATGAGGGCCGGGACCTCCCGGATGTCCCCGGTCAGGGCATCCTCCGGGAAAGGCGTGAGCTGGGCGCTGATGTCGTAGCCGGACTCGAAGGCGCCGTCCTCTCCCTTTCGGAACTTCGCCAAAAGCGCGGTGCCCGCGCCGGACGCGGCGAAGGCCGTGAGGGTCCCCAAAAGCAAAACAGCGCAGACGGCGGCAATCAGAACCCGCCGGACGGGTCTTCGCTTTTGAGGCGGGAACCGGGCCGCGACCAGCTCCTCGTCGATGAGGCCGACGGCGTCGGCCAATCTCGGTATGTTCATACGGAAATGCCTTCCTTTCTCAGGTAGTCTCTCAGACGGTTCCGGGCGCGAAAGAGGAGGGATTTGACCTTGTTCTCGGTGAAACCGTACCTTACGGCAATCTCCGACACGGAGTCAAAGTACCAGTACCGCCGGACGAAGACGCAGCGGGCCTCCGGGCTTTGGCGCCGCAGAAAGCCGCTGATGACCCGCCCGATCTCCTCGTTCCCGGCGTCCGGGGCGATGCTCTCGTCCGGCAGGAGCTCCGAAAGCTCCGAAAGCGGCACCAGGGCGGCCGAACGCTTTTGGGCGGTGTCGTGCCGGAGCCTTTTCAGGGCCAGATTCCGGGTGATGCCGGCGGCAAAGGCCATGAGACTGCGGGGCCGCGCGGGGGGAATGGCGTCCCACAGGGCGAGGCAGGCGTCGTTGACGCACTCCTCCGCGTCCTGGGTGTTGCCCAAGAGGTTGTCCGCCACATGGCGGCAGAGGGGGCCGTACTTGGCCTCCGTCTCCCCGATCGCCCGCTCGTCCCGGGCAAGGTAGAGCTCTATGATCGCCCCGTCCTCCACGCCTGCGCCTCCTCTCTTCTTTAATCACTTTATAAGTACCCTTTTCAGAGGCCCAGGTTGCGTGAAAACGAAAAAAAAGGAAGGCCGATGCCGGCCTTCCCGAATCCATTATGCGTTTTTCTGGTTGAGGGCGCGTTGTTGTTCGTTGAACTGGAGGGTGTAGAGCTGGTAGTAGCGGCCTTTGTTGTGGAGGAGCTGCTGGTGGGTGCCCTGCTCCTGGATGACGCCGTGGCTCAGGAGGATGATGTTGTCCGAGTGCTGGATGGTGCTGAGGCGGTGGGCCACGATGAGCATGGTGCCGATGTTTTTCATCTTCTCCAGGGAGTCCTGGATGAGAATTTCCGTCTCCGTGTCGATGTTGGCGGTGGCCTCGTCTAAAATCATGACCTCGGGCCGGTGGAGGATGGTGCGGGCGAAGCTCAGAAGCTGCCTCTGGCCGGCGGAGAAGTTGTTGCCACGCTCCCGGACCACCTCGTCCAGGCCGTTCTCCAGCTTGTCGATGAAGTGGTCGGCGTTGACGTAGCGGCAGGCCTGCCAGATCTCCTCGTCGGTGAAAGACTCCTCCCGGAGGACGATGTTGGAACGGATGGTGCCGGAGAAGAGGAACACGTCCTGGAGCATCTGGCCGAAGTGGCGGCGGAGGGAGGAAATTTTGATGTGCTTGATGTCGATGCCGTCGATCAATATCTGCCCTTTCTGGATGTCGTAATTGCGGCAGATGAGGCTCAATATGGTGGTCTTGCCGGAGCCCGTGGAGCCCACGAAGGCCACCGTCTCCTTTGGCTTTACGTGGAAGCTCACGCCCTTCAGGACCCACTCGCCGGGGACGTAGGAAAACCACACGTCCTTAAATTCGATCTCGCCCTCGATGTGGTCAAGCTCGATGGCGTCGGGCTCGTCCGTAAGCTCGGGCTCCAGGTCGAAGATGGTGAAGATCTTCTCAGCGGAGGCGAAAGCGGACTGGAGCTGGTTAAACTGCTCGGCCAGGGTCTGGATGGGGTTGAAGAAGCGGGAGATGAACATGTAAAAGCTCACCAGCGTGGCGCCGGTGATGGTCTGGCCCAGGAAGCTCGTCTGCTTGATATACCCCCGGCCGCACAGGTAGAAGAGGCACAGCACCGAGCTTATGTAGAGCATGTAGACCATGGGGCGGAAGATGCCGAAGACGAACATCTGGTTGCGCTTGGCCTTTTTGAGGCCGTCGGACTTTTGCAGGAACTCCTGGAGCTTGGCGTCCTCCCGGTTGAAGATCTGGGTGATTTTGATGCCGGAGAGGTTTTCCGAGAGGTAGGTGTTGATGTCCGTGGTCCGGTCCTTCACTGTGCGGAAAACGCGGCGGGTGAAGGTGCGGAAGATGACGGTGAAGAGCACCAGAAACGGGATAAAGCACAGAATCATCAGCGTCAGCTCATAGTTCAAGAAGAGCATGGCCGCCAGGACCCCCACGATGACGAAGACGTTGCGGATCATGTTCACCAGGATGTTGGTGAACATCATGGAGATGGCGTTGGTGTCGTTGGTGACTCTCGTCACGAGCTTGCCCACGGGGATCTGGTTCAATTGGTTATGGGAAAGGCTTTCGATGTGGGTAAAGAGGTCCTGCCGGAGGCCCGAGAGGATGCGCTGGCCCGTCTTTTGCAGGACGATGGACTGGAAGTAGGTGCTCACCAGGGAGATGATGAGGATGCCGGCGTACACCGCCACCCGCACATAGAGGCTTCTGAGGGCGAAGCCGTCCTGCTGGACCACGTCCTCGATGTCGCCCATGAGCAGGGGCGAGATGATGTCGTAGGCGATGGCCAGGAGCATGAGCACCAGCACCAGCAGGAAGCTCTTCCAGTAGGGCTTGGCGTAGGGCAGCATCCGGGCCATGATCTCCCGGTCGGGGACGTTGCGGTCAAAGGTCACGGCGGCCTTTTTCTTCTTGAGGGTGATGTACGCCGCCAGGAAGAGGACGGTGAAGGCGCCGATGACGCCGCCGACGACATAAAGAGGAGTGAACTCACCCATTGTGCGCGCCTCCTTCCTCCTCCAGCTTCTGGAGGTCCACCATGTGCTTATAGGCCGGACACGTCTCCAAAAGGTCCGCGTGGGACCCCATGGCCACCAGCTCCCCGTCCTCCAGGTAGATGATCTTGTCCATCCGCTCGATGGTGGAGATGCGGTGGGCGATGAGGATGGTGGTCCTGCCGGCCCGGGTCTTCTTGAGGTTGTCGAGAATGGTCTTCTCCGTGCCGGTGTCCACGGCGGAGACGGAGTCGTCCAGGATGAGGATGGGCGCGTCCTTCAAAAGGGCGCGGGCGATGGAGATGCGCTGCTTCTGCCCGCCGGAGACGGTGACGCCCCGCTCGCCCAGGACCGTCTCATACCCCTCGGTGAACTCCCGGATGTTGCTGTCCACGTCGGAGAGGACGGCGGCGGCGGTGACCTTTTCCATGTCCGGCTCGCCGTTTGTGAAGGCGATGTTTTTGGCGATGGTGTCCGAGAAGAGGAAGTTGTCCTGGGGCACGTAGGCGCAGGCGGCGCGCACGTCCCGGATGCGCACGTCGTTCACGTCCTGCCCGTCCACGAAGACGGTGCCGTCGGGGACGTTGTAGGTGCGCAGGATGAGGTCCACCAGCGTGGTCTTCCCCGCGCCGGTGCGGCCCACGAGGCCGATATTCTCCCCCGGCTCGATTTTGAAGGAGAGGTTTTTCAGAACGTCGTACTCCCCGTCGGGATACCGGAAGGTGAGATTTTTAAACTCGATGCCGCCCTTCACGTCGGGAAGCTCCCGGACGCCGGGGCGGTCCACCACGTCCTGCTTGGCGTCCAGAAGCTCCGAGATGCGCTTCAAGGACGCCTTGCCGCGGCTGGTCATGTCGATGAGCTCGCTCACCGCCATGATGGGCCAGACGATGGCGTTGAAGTAGCCGATGTACTCAAAAAGCTGTCCCGCGTTGAAGGCGCCCTTGTGGACGAGGTAACCGCCGTAGCCCAGGACCACGCAGATGACGGACTCCACAAAGAGCGTCACCAGGATATGTAAGAGCACGGAGGCGCGGGTGAAGTCCACGTTGGCCTTTTCGTTCTCGCGGTTCAGCTCCTTGAAGGCCCAGAGCTCCTTGGCCTCCTTGACAAAGGCCTTGATGACGGCGATGCCGGAGAAGGACTCCTGGGAGAAGTCCGAGAGCTTGGAGAAGGCGGCCTGGCGGATGTCCCATTTCTTCTCCATGTAGCGCCCCACCACCGAGGAGACGGCGAAGAGGAAGCCCATGGGGATGAGGGCCAGGAGCGTCAGAGTGGGGTCCATGCGGAACATCTTCACGATGGCGAGAATGCCCAGCATGGCGGCGTCCGCCAGCATGAGAAGGCCGTTGCCGTAGCACTCCTGCACCGTGTCCAGGTCGTTGGTGAAGAGGCTCATGAGGTTGCCCACCTTGTTGACCTGGTAGTACTGCTGGGAGAGGTCCTTGCAGTGGTCGAACATGGCGTTGCGGATGTCCGCCTCCACGCGGATGGCGGAGCCGAAGAAGCACACGCGCCACAGGAACCTGCCGAAGACCATGGAGATGACCACCACCAGCATGGGCAGGCAGATTTTGTCCAGCAGGAAGTCCATGGTGAAATCATACGTCACGCCGTCCACCAGGACCTCACCGTCGTTGAGGCCGTTGACCACCATCTGGTAGAGATTGGGCACCACCAGCTGCATGTAGTCCACCACGGCCAGCGCCAAAAACCCCAGCAAGAGGAGGGCGCCGTATTTCAGGTAATATTTGTTGATGTGCTTACCGAAGATCATGTCCCGCTCCTTGATGAAATAAACGTTTTCTGTAGTGCAACCCGTATGTTCGCAAGGAATCTCATTATAGCACACCTATTCCGGCTTTGCCACACTTATTTTCCCATAAAGATTGCGTTTCTTGCGGTTTTTTGCTATTTCAGCGCTTGTCTCAGCTCCTGGGGGACGCCGCGCGGTCCCCGGACGGAGAAGACGCCGTACCGGTCCCGGAGGACAGGCAGGGGAAAAAGGCCGGGATCGTAGCGCTTTTGGAGCCGGAGGCGCATGAGGGCGTCCATATGCACCCGGCCGTCATCGAACTTACAGGGGATGTCCGCGCGCGTCACGCGGCATTTGTAGAGGATGGCCGAGACGGGCGCGCCCACGTACAAATAGACGGTGTCGCCGGTTTTGACGCCCCTCCCCTGCTTCCAGTCGATCTCCTCCGCGCGGTCGAAGGCCGCCTGCACGTCGTAATAGGCGGGGTTGGCGGGGACGAGCCACGCTTTCGGCGGCCTGCGCTTCTGCGCCGTCTCCCGGGAGGCCGTTGCAAGGAAGCTCTCGTCCAGCCACCGGGCGATCTCCTCAAGGGGCACCGTACCGTCCAGGAGGATGGAGATCCAATTGCCGCGGCTGATGTGGTACCCCCGGAAAAAGCCCTCCTGCCAGATGAGGAGGTCGGCTAAAAGCGGGTCGCTCAGCTTCACATTGAGGATGTCCACCGTCTCCTCCCGCGCAAGCCCCAATCTCGGCGCGGGGACGTCCATCACCAGCGCGAACCACTTCCTGTTGTCCCGGTGCCGGAACGCGGCGTAGCGCGGGTAGCGCTCCCACAGATACTCAGGCGTTACCTTGTACTTCTTTTCAATATAGGCAAACAGCTCTTCTCTCATCATTGCCCCGCTCCTCTCCTTTGTTTTCTCAGTATAGCAAAGTCACACTCCGGATGCAAGAGCGGGACTTTCGGAGATTTTTTTCGATTTTTTGCCTCTGACGTGAGAAAAAAACAAAAAATTCTTGACAGTTATGGTTAAAGGCGCTTTTATGGGGAAAAGGGAGGGATCGCGTATGCGGACGCCGGGGCCAGCGGGCCTTTCCGACGAGAGGATCGTCGAGCTGTACTGGCGCAGGGACGAGGCGGCCATCCGGGAGACGGACAGGAAGTACGGGGCCCTGCTCACCGGGATCGCGTACCGGTTTCTCCATGACGAGCAGGACGCGGAGGAGTGCCGGAACGACACGTATCTTGGCGCGTGGAACGCCATACCGCCCGCAAGGCCCGCGGTCCTCCCGGCGTTTCTCACACAGATCATGCGGCGCGTCGCCATCAACCGCTATAAGGAGCGGTCGGCCAAAAAACGGGTACCCTCGGAGCTCACCGTCTCCATGGAGGAGCTGAGCGCCGTCCTGCGAAGCGGCCAGACGCCGGAGACGTCCCTGGAGGCGGAGGAGCTGGGGCGGCTCATCAGCGGCTGCGCGCGGGGGCTTCCGGCGCGGCGGCGGTATATTTTTATAGGCCGCTTTTACCTCGCCGAGCCCGTGGAGACCATCGCCGGGGAGCTTTCGATCTCGGTCCCCACCGTCTATCGGGAGCTCCAGGCCATCAAGCGTGGCCTCAGGGAGTTTCTGGAAAGGAATGATGTCACGCTATGAACGAACAGCTTCTCTTGAACGCCATGGATTTTCTGGACGGGGCGCTTTTGGAAGAGCATTTCAGACAAAAGTGATGTCCACGCGTTTCACGCCGTGAGCTTTGTCGCCAACATGCCGGAGGACCGGTTCGGCGTGGGCATCTATTTCCCGCCCTATCAGGGCATACCCGAGGGCCTGACGGAGGGCGGCGATACCGTCACGGTCAATGGGATCGAAGTCGCCTATCGGGACCAGTCGGAGGGCTCGGGCTTTCGGTACTGCTTCGCGGCGGAATTTACTTATGGCGGCTGCCGCTATCAGGTCCACGCCATGGGAAACTCGGACGAGCGCGTCTTTTGGGACGCTCTGGACAGGCTTTTGGGCTTATAGAGAAATGCAGGAGCAGCCACGCTGCAGAACTGGCGGAATATGAGAAAGCAAAAAAGAAGCCGGGGTAGGAGCATTTTCCCACCCCAGCTCTCCTTTAAGATGCGACTTTCCTGATAACGAACCCAGAACGCTTCATTATTCAGGAGGTGCCCTTAATAATTCACGAAGCCGACGACAGACACCACATCATAGGAACTGCCATTCATCACACAAACGTAGTAGGTACCACGAGTAGTGATGGAAAAATCATGATTCACGGATCCACTAGCGGCAGTCACATAGCGGAAGGTACCGCTAGGGTCAACAATACCGATCCACACAGCGGAAGACGCAGGCGACACAGATACATTAATGTTTATTTTTTGTCCCGCTTCCATGCTGCAAGCTTCTGTGGCAATACTGATAGACCCTTTGTCGACATCCCAGGCAATGGTTTTCATGGCTCTAGCTTTGCCGCCCAAATCCATAGAAATCGCCGTAGAGAGATCAATGGTGGCGGTATATTCCGTCATCTGATCAATGGTGGCGGTATATTCCGTCATCTGATCAATGGTGACTATATCGGTATCTTTTTCCTCACATTTATACTCTTTGATGGCATTATCCTGCCCATCGCTAAAGCTAAGCGCGAGATCATCGGAAGTTTTGTCGGTGTCAACAGTTGCCGCGAACGCTGAAGTTGTGAGGCAACCCACGACAAGGGCGAGGGCAAGCACCAGCCCCAGCAGAGAGTGGAAGTTTTTGTTGGGTTTCATCATAATAGATATTCTCCTTTTGAGTTTGTATCGGCACGTGGTAAAAGAAACATACAGCTTCGATCCGACATACCGAGAGGTGGAAGCGTAGTTGATTAGGAGGTAACCATACTCTTTTCGCTGCTCATAATCGAGGAAACTGACAATTTCCTCGTCGCAGGAGGTCTCCAGCCAGTACGCAAAATCCTGGTTCAGCAGATAAACAATGGGGTTAAACCAGTGGATACATTGGATCATGTTTATCAGGAGTTTCTTCCACAGGTCCCCACGCCGGAAGTGCGTTAACTCATGGGCAAGGATAAAACGGGCATCACTGTCTGGCAAGTTCTCTGACGGTAATAAAATCGTTGGGCGGAAGAATCCAATCAGCATGGGACTTTGAACCACGGGAGATGTCAGAAGCCGAATCTCACCGGTGACACCTACAAGGCGGGCGCTTTCCAGTGCAATCTGCTGAAAGCGGCCATTCAAATCGTTGCTCGCCTGCTCGATTAGGCGGCGGTAACGCAGGAGCCGCCAGATATTCCAGAAGATAAGGCTGGCGGCCACCAGAAGCCACACGGCTGCGATCCACTCGACCGTCAGTCCCCAATCAAAGCCGCCATTTATATGCCCAATTTGCGTGAGCTGTTTAGCGGTAATGACAGAGGTGGATGGGATATAAATCGACTCCGTGTTGCCATTGGCTGCGATAATGGAGGGGTGAACGGGGACTAGTGCCCACAGCTTATGGAGCGGCAAAACAAAGAGTAGGGAAATGGCTGTTATACTGCGGTACTGCCAGTTCTGGCTGAGGCGCTTCCTGCCGGCCACTAACAACAGTTTCATCAGCACATACGTCGTGCTTCCCGTGATGCTGAGCAGGGCAGTAGTCAAAAACAAATTGACAGCCATCTTACGCCTCATTATCCAGCCACGCCTTTAGCTCCTTGCGGTCCTCGTCTGAGAGAGGAGTATCTCCACAGAGCGCAATGAAGAACTTTGTCACCGAACCATTACACATGGCTTCTAGCATCTCCTGGGCGATGCTCTGCATATACGCTGCTTTCGTCCGGATCGGGTGATAGTAGGGCACTCGGCCCCTGCGAACAGATTCCACCAGGCCTTTCTGGCTGAGCCGGGACAAAAACGTGGCCAGCGTTGAAGCCTTCCAAGCCTTCCCGTGGTACTGGGCGAAATAGGCATTCAGATCCGCCGCAGACATAGGCGTCTCCGATTTCCACAACACCTCCATAATCTCAGATTCTGTGTTACTCATTTTTTTGGATCGATCCATAACAGTTATCACCTTTCCCAGTGCGTCCACTGTGAATAGCCTGATTTTACTACAGCATCATAGAAATGTCAAGTGTTTTTCTACGACAATGTAGAAGAAAACGCACAACAATTTGCACAGACCGTTGTCGTTTGCCGTCCCAATCAACGAATTACCTGCGTGGTTGCTGCTCCATGCCCTAAGGAAAGGAGCGCATTATGAAAAAGAAAATCGCTATGCTGTCGGTGTCCGCCGTCACGCCGATTTTGGAGGCCCTGCCCTACGGGGCTGTCTGCAATTTTGGTACGGACTGTGGCGGGAGTATCCGCAGGACCTATTCCTATTTCGATCTGACCCCCTTCGGCTACGCCAACTTCGCGCCGCTCATCACGGCGGCGCTGTCCTGCGCGGTCTGCCTATTATGCCTTGTGCGGATTTGGAAGGACGCCCCGGCGCTGAGGAGAGCCGTTGCCGTCCTCGCCACCCTTGCGGCCGTCACGTCCCTGCTCCCCCTGGCCCTCGGTCTTGCCTATATGACCGCCGTAAGCTTTCTCGTCACCGCGTCCATCCTCGTCCTCCTCGTCCTCGCCCTCGCAAAACCCCGTTGACAAGCTCCGGCGGGGCGTGGTATAATCCCGGGTGAAAAGTGAATATCGGGACCGCGGTTCGAAAGGTTGTTTACTGAATAGATCAAACGGGGAAGCCGGTTCGAATCCGGCGCAACTGCCATTACTGTAACTGACGCGCCCGCTCTATGGGCGTGTCTCAAGTCAGAATACCGGCCCGGTTCTTTGTCGCGATGCTTTCTGGGTAAAAGAGAAGTGCAGCGTTTGCCTTTGCCATTTGCAAGGGAGCGGTGCGCTCTTTTTTGCCCGTTTGGCAGGGGCTTGTATGCTGCACATTTTTTGCGTTGAGCGGAAAATGTGCTTTTTTCTTGCCGGAAAGGACGCGTGGAATAATATTTGTCCATGAAGGAGAAAAAACACATGAAACGAAAAGTCCTGTCCCTGCTTCTGGCCGCCCTGGTGCTCCTGGCGCTTCTCGCCGCCTGCGGCGAAACGCCCGCCGGCCCCACCGAAACGCCCGCTCCGTCCGAAAGCGCCCCGGCCACCGATCCCCCGGAGAGCGTCCCGGCCACCGAGGCGGAAAGCTTTGACGGCCGGTGGGTCTTCGACCACGCCGTGGAGCTTGCCTACGCCAAGCGCTTCACCATCGACGTCTACAAGGGCGGCTATCAGCTCGCCGCCACCGACGACGGGACGAAGCTCCTCATCGTGCCGGAGGGCATGAGCGTCCCGGCGGAGGCGCCGGAGGACGCCATTGTCATCCGGCAGCCTCTGGGAAATCTTCTGGTGGCCTCCACGCCGGTGACGTCGCTTATCAACGCCTGCGGGGCGCTGGACGCCGTCGCCCTCACCACCACGGACCGGGACGACTGGTACATTGATGAAGTGAAAGCCGCCATGGACGCAGGGAAAATCGCCTTCCTCGGGTCCTCCAAGGAGCCGGACTATGAGCTCCTGGCGGCCTCGGGGAGCAAGCTTGCCATCTATAACGCCATGCTCACCGAGGATGTGGCGGCGCAGTTCGATACCCTCGGCATCGACGTGCTTCTGGACCTCTCCTCCCAGGAGGAGCACCCCCTGGGACGGGTGGAGTGGGTCAAGCTCTACGGGGCCATGCTCGGGAAGGACGAGGAGGCCCGGGCCGTCTTTGACGCCCAGGCGGCTTACATCGACGAGCTTGCCGCAAAGGAGAAGACCGGCAAGAGCGTGGCGATCTTCTACATCACCTCCTCCGGCACTCTCAGCACTAGGAACGCCGGGGACTACATGGCGAGGATGGTGGAGCAGGCCGGTGGGGAGTACGCGCTCAGTGACGTGGGCGTGGGCCAGTCCGGCACGGCGAAGCTGGAGTATGAGGCCTTTTACGACAAGGCCAAGGACGCGGACTACGTCGTCTACATCTGGTCCATGGGCGGCCGGCCGGAGACGCTCTCGGACTTCCTGGCGCGGGCCGACATCCTCTCGGAGCTCAAGGCCGTGAAGGAGGGGAACGTCTGGTGCACGACTCCCGATTATTTCCAGATCCAGGACACCATCGGCGTCATGGTGAACGACCTCCGGCTGATGATGGAGGCAGGGCCGGACGTCCATGAGCTTACGTATTTATGGCGGCTCCGGTGACGACGCGCCGCGCAAGGGCGGCGCGGTATACCGCCGTGTTCGTGGGGCTGGGCGTTCTCTTCGTCCTTGCCGTTTTTTGGAACATCCACACCGGGAGCGTGGACATCTCCGTCCGGGAGATCTGGCGGATCCTGCTCCATAAAAGCGAGGTCCGGCGGGAGATCGAGCTTGGCACCGCCGGGGCCTCCACCGTCTCGGCCTACAACATCATCTGGAAAATTCGCCTCAAGCGCGTCCTGCTGGCCGCCGTGCTGGGCGGGGCACTGGCGCTCTCCGGCTTTCTTCTCCAGACCTTCTTCCGCAACCCCATCGCCGGGCCCTTCGTCCTGGGCATCTCCTCCGGGGCGCGGATGTTCCTGGCCATTGTGACCGTGGCCCTCAGCGCCACTGTGACGCGGGTGCCGCTTTGGATCACGGTGGCGGCGTCGTTTTTCGGCTCCATGCTCACCATGCTCTTTGCCCTGGCCTTCGGGCGGCGCACCAGGAACATGTCCATGCTCCTGGTCATCGGCATCATGCTCAGCTACATCTGCTCCGCCGTCACGGACTTCCTCATCAACTTCGCCGATGAGGCGGACATCGTGAACCTCACTCACTGGTCCATGGGCAGCTTCTCCGGCGGCTCCTGGCAGGAAGTGGGCGTCTCGGCGCTCATCGTCCTGCCCACCGCCCTGGCGGTCTTCCTCCTGTCCAAGCCCCTGTCGGCCTATGCCCTGGGGGAGGGCTACGCCCAGAGCGTGGGGCTCGATGTGCGGCGGTTCCGGCTGGCGCTCATTGCCCTGTCCAGCGTCCTGTCGGCGTGCGTCACGGCCTTCGCCGGTCCCGTCTCCTTCGTGGGCATCGCGGTGCCCCACATCTGCCGGATCCTTTTGCGGTCGGAGAAGCCCATCTTGATGGTCCCGGCGTCCTTTTTGTGCGGCGCGGTCTTCTGCATGGTCTGCGACCTCGTGGCCCGCACCGTCTTCTCCCCCACCGAGCTTGCGGTGGGGACGGTGACCAGCGCCATCGGCGCGCCCATCGTCATCTGGCTCATGATCTCCCGCCGCCGGGAGCAAAAGGAGTGAGCGCCATGGAAAACGCCTATCTTCAACTGGACGACCTCACCGTGGGCTACGGCCGGGAGGCGGTCGTCTCCCACATCTGTCTTGCTCTGCGCCGGGGGGAGATCGCGTCCCTCGTGGGGCCCAACGGGTCCGGCAAATCCACGATCCTCAAGACCCTCACCCGCCGCATCCCGGCCCTGTCCGGGAAAATGCTCCTGGCCGGCGCGGACATCGCCTCCCTCCCGGGCCGGCGTCTGGCGGAGAAAATGGCCTCGGTGCTGACGGACCGTGTGACGCCGGCGCTCACCACCTGCTTCGATATCGTCTCCGCCGGACGCTACCCCTATACCGGCGGCTTCGGCCTCCTCACCGCCCGGGACCGGGAGGTGGTCAACGCCTGCCTTGCCATGGTCAACGCCGCTTCCATCGCGGACCGGGATTTCGCCTCCGTCAGCGACGGCCAGCGCCAGCGGGTTCTCTTAGCCCGCGCCCTGGCCCAGGAGCCGGAGATCGTGGTCCTCGACGAGCCCACGTCGTTCCTGGACATTCGGCACAAGCTGGACCTTCTGGAGATTTTGCGCGGCCTTGCCAGGGACCGGGGCGTCACCGTCCTCATGAGCCTCCACGAGCTGGATCTGGCCTCCAAGATTTCGGACCTGGTCGCCTGCGTGGGGCAGGGACAGGTCCTGGCCTGCGGCAAGCCGGAGGAAATATTGACGGACGACCGCGTCCGGGCGCTCTACGGCCTGGAGCGCGGGTCCTACAACGCCCTTTTGGGGAGCGTGGAGCTGCCCCGCCCCGCCGGCGAGCCCCGCGTCTTCGTCCTCGGCGGCGGGGGACGCGGCATCCGCCACTATCGGGCGCTCCAAAAGGCGGGCGTCCCCTTTGCCGCCGGGGTCCTCCCGGAGAATGACCTGGACATGGCCGTGGCTCTCCCCCTGGCCCAGCGCGTCATCGTCTGTCCTGCCACGGGACCCGTCCCCCCGGCGGCACTCGACGACGCCAAGGCCCTCATGGACCGCACCGATGCCGTGCTGGACGGCGGCTTTATCTCAGAGATCAACGCCGCCCTGCTCCGCTATGCCCGTGAGAGTGGAAAACAGGTGGTAACGGACGCAAGTGAGCTTACGGAGGTGACGCTATGAACGCCCCCCGCGTGATCCTCGCCGGCACAGGCAGCGGCTGTGGGAAGACCACGGCCTCCTGCGCCGTCATGGGCCTTTTGCGCGCCCGCGGCCTTAATGTCGCGGCCCTCAAATGCGGCCCGGACTACATCGACCCTATGTTCCACCGGACCGCCATCGGGGTCCCCTCGGCCAACCTGGACCCCTTCTTCTGCCCTCCGGCGCTTTTGCGCGCCACTCTGGCCGCCCACGCCGGGGCGATCACCGTCATCGAGGGCGTCATGGGCTACTACGACGGGTCCGGCCCGGAGGGCACGGACTTCAGCACCTATTCGGTGGCCCGCGCCGTCTCCGCCCCCGTGATCCTCACGGTGAATGGGCGCGGCTCCACCACCTCGGCCCTCGCCGCCCTGGAGGGGTTTGTCAATTTCATGCCGGAGAGCCTCATCCGCGGCGTCATTTTCAACGGCGTGACGCCCTGGACCTACGAGAGCATGAAAGAGCGCACTCTCCGCCGCTTCGGCGGGGCCGTCGCACCGCTGGGGTACCTCCCGGCCCTGCCGGAGGAGCTGACCATGGAGTCCCGGCACCTGGGGCTCGTGACGCCGGAGGACGCGGCGGACACCGCCGGGAAGCTTCGGCGGCTCACGGAAATTTGTGCGGAGACACTGGACTTAAGCGGCATCGTCGCGCTTGCCAACAGTGCCCCTGAGCTCACCTTCGACCCGCCAAGCTTGCCCGCCCTCGCCCCCGTCACCCTGGCGGTGGCGCGGGACGCGGCCTTCTCCTTCGTCTATGAGGACACCCTGCGCCTTTGGGAGGCCATGGGGGCGCGTCTTCGCTTCTTCTCCCCTCTCCATGACGAGCCGGTGCCGGAGGACGCCTCCGGCCTCTACCTCCCCGGCGGCTACCCGGAGCTCCACGCCGAGACCTTGGCCGGAAACCTGCGCGCCGCCCACAGCGTCCGGGACGCCCTCCGCGCCGGGATGCCCACCGTTGCCGAGTGCGGGGGCTTTCAGTACCTGGGCGCGTCCCTGGACGGGCACGAAATGTGCGGCGTCCTGCCCCATGCAAGCGCCAACACAGGACATCTCGTCCGCTTCGGCTACCTGACCCTCACCGCCCGCCGCTCCGGCCTTTTCGGGGACGCCGGCCTCACTCTCCCCGCCCACGAATTTCACTACTACGACAGCACGGACACCGGCGACGGCTTCACCGCCCGGAAAACCAACGGCCGGGAGTGGCCCTGCGCCGTCTACACCGATACCCTTTACGCCGGCTACCCACACCTCTACCTCCCCGCCTGCCCCGCCGCCGCCGAGAGCTTTCTGCGCCGGTGCGCGGCTTTTAAGCGAGGTGACGGCCATGGGTAAGCTGCTCCTCCTCGACACCGCCGCGCTGGTCCTCGGCTTCCTCATTGATTTTGTCATCGGCGACCCCCGTGCCCTCCCCCATCCGGTGGTGGGCATGGGAAAGCTCATCACTTTTTGTGAAAAGCACCTGCGCCGGGGCGACGGCGGCGATCTGCGGCGCGGGGCCCTCACCGTGCTGATCGTCGCCGGCCTCAGTACCGCCCTGCCCGCCGCCGTACTCGCGCTGGCGTGGCGGGTCCACCCCCTCGTCTACCTGACGCTGGCGTCCCTCATGTGCTTCCAGCTCGTGGCCGCCCGGGACCTCGTCCGGGAGAGCCGCGCCGTGCAGACGGCCCTGGAGGCCGGGGACGTGGAGGCCGCACGGAAGGCCGTCTCCATGATCGTGGGCCGGGACACGCAGGCCCTGGACGAGGCCGGCATCTGCCGCGCCGCCGTGGAGACGGTGGCGGAGAACACCTCCGACGGCGTGATCGCGCCGCTATTTTGGATGGGCCTTCTGGGACCCGCCGGCGGCTTTTTCTACAAGGCCGTGAACACCATGGACTCCATGATCGGCTACAAAAATGAAAAGTACCTCTATTTTGGCCGCGCCGCCGCGAAAACCGACGACGCGGTGAACTTCCTCCCCGCCCGCCTCGCGGCGCTTCTCATGGTCCTGGTCTGCCCGCTTGTGGGGCTCAACGGGAAAAACGCCTTTCGCGTTTTCCGCCGGGACCGGCACAAGCACGAAAGCCCCAATTCCGCCCAGACCGAGTCCGTCTGCGCCGGTGCGTTGGGCGTGGAGCTGGCGGGGGACGCCTCCTATGGCGGTGTTCTCCACAAAAAGCCCCGCCTGGGCGACCCCCTCCGGCCCATCGAGCCCCGGGACATCACGAAAGCCGGACGGCTCATGTACGCCGCCTCGGCGGCCATGCTGGCGCTCATTCTCATCCTCAGAACGGCGGTGATCGCGTGTATCTGACCAAGAAAAGCCCCCACGGGGGCGACATCTACGAAATCGCCCCGGAGATCGACTTCTCCGCCAACCTCAACCCCTTTGGGATGCCCGCGCCCGTCCGGGAGGCGCTTTTGGCGTCGGTGGACGGCTGTGTGCGCTACCCGGACCCCTACTGCCGCGCCCTGCGGGCAGCCATTGAGAGGGCCGAGGGCGTCGAGGCGGGGCACATCCTCTGCGGAGCCGGCGCGTCGGAGCTTCTCTACGCCTACGCCGCCGCGCTTTTGGGGGACAGGCCCGCCCTCATCGTGGCTCCCACCTTCTCGGAGTACGCCGCCGCCCTCAAGGCCGCCGGACGGGGCGCGGAATACTATTTCCTCCGGCCCGAGGACGGCTTTCGCCTCACGGAAGATGTCCTCTCTCTCGATTTTTCCCGGTACGCCGCCGTCTTTCTCTGCTCCCCCAACAACCCCACGGGCCTCACCGTCGCCCCGGCGCTGCTCACGGCCCTGGCCGCCAAAGGCGTCCCCCTGCTGCTGGACCTGAGCTTTCTCGATCTCACCGAGACGCCGGCGCTCTACGACATTCCGGCGCTTATCGAACGCTTCCCCAACGTGGCCGTCCTCCGCTCCCCCGCCAAGAGCTTCGCCCTCCCCGGCGTGCGGCTGGGGTATCTTCTGTCCTCGGACGACGCCCTCTTGGAGCGCATGGCGGAGCGCGTCCCCTGCTGGAACGTCTCCGTCCCGGCGCAGGCGGCGGGCGTCGCCGCCATGAAGTGCGGAGCGTGGCTTCGCGCCACGGTCCGGGAAATCGCCGCGGAGCGTGGCCGTCTCATCCCGGCGCTGGAAAATCTGGGCCTCACGGTCCTCCCCGGCGAGGCCAACTTCCTGCTCCTTCACGGGGAAAAGCCCCTGGCGGCGCCCCTGCAGCGGCGCGGGCTCGCCGTCCGGGACTGCTCTGACTTCACAGGGCTCCCGGCGGGCTATATCCGTATTGCCGTCCGTAGCCGCGAGGAAAACGACCGGCTCCTGAATACACTCAGGGAGGTGCTCACATGAAAAAAGCCAGACCCATCATGGTCCAGGGCACCATGTCCGGCGCGGGGAAGAGTCTTCTGTGCGCCGCGCTCTGCCGCATTTTCCACGAGGACGGATACAGGGTGGCCCCCTTCAAGTCCCAGAACATGGCCCTCAACTCCTACATCACCGACGAGGGGCTGGAGATGGGCAGGGCCCAGGTGGTCCAGGCCGAGGCCGCCGGCATCGCCCCCTCGGTGCTCATGAACCCCATCCTCCTAAAGCCCACCACCGACGTGGGCTCCCAGGTCATCGTCAACGGCGAGGTCCGGGGCAACATGCGGGCGGCGGACTACTTCCGCTATAAAAAAGCGCTGATCCCCGACATCCTCCGGGCTTACGACACGCTGGCCAGCCAAAACGATGTCATCGTCATCGAGGGGGCGGGCAGTCCAGCGGAAATCAACCTGAAGGCCGACGACATCGTCAACATGGGGCTTGCCAAAATGGTCTCCGCCCCCGTCCTGCTGGCGGGGGACATCGACCGGGGCGGCGTCTTCGCCCAGCTCTACGGCACCGTGGCCCTTTTGGAGCCGGAGGAGCGGCGGATGGTGAAGGCCACGGTGATCAACAAGTTCCGGGGCGACGCCTCCATTCTGGCCCCAGGCCTCGATATGCTCTACGACCTCGTGAAGGTCCCCTGCGCCGGGGTGGTGCCCTACATGCGCCTGGAGATTGACGACGAGGACAGCCTGTCCGAACGCCTGACGGCGGGAGAGCGAAAAACCATCGACATTGCCGTCGTCTCCCTCCCCCGCATCTCCAACTTTACGGACTTCTCCCCCTTCTCCCGCTTCCCCGGCGTCTCCCTCCGGTATGTGAGGAGCCCCGCGCAGTTCGGCGATCCCGATCTCATCATCCTCCCCGGCACCAAGAGCACCCTTGCGGACCTTGCGTGGATGCGGCAAAACGGCCTGGAGACCCTGGTCCTCAAGGCCGCCCATCGGGGCGTCCCCGTCTTCGGCATCTGCGGCGGGCTTCAGATGCTGGGTAGGACCCTCTCCGACCCGGCGGGCGTCGAGGGCGGCGGGCAAATGGCGGGCCTGGGCCTTTTGCCCCTCGACACGGTCTTTTCCCCGGACAAGACCCGCGCCAGGACCTCCGGCGTCTTTGCCGGCCTTACAGGCGTCTTCTCCGGCCTCAACGGCCTTGCCTTTGAGGGCTACGAGATCCACATGGGCCAAAGCGGCCTCGCCGCCCCGGTGGCGGAGTCTGGGAACGTCTACGGCAGCTACATCCACGGCCTTTTCGACGAAAACGGCGTGGCGGAGGCCGTGGTCGCCGCCCTCTATGAGCGGCGCGGCCTCCCCTTTGACCCCGGCGCCGGCTTCGACCGGCGGGCCTATAAGGAGGGCCAGTATGACAAGCTGGCCAAAACGGTCCGGGAGGCCCTGGACATGGACTTGATCTACAAAATTTTGGAGGACGGCGTATGATCCACATCTATCACGGCGACGGCAAGGGCAAGACCACCGCCGCCTGCGGCCTTAGTCTCCGCATGGCCGGTCACGGCGGGCGCGTGCTGTTCGCCCAGTTTTTCAAAGACGGCTCCTCCGGCGAGGTCGCCGCCCTCGCCTCCCTGCCCACGGTGGAGACCCGCCATCCGGCCGTCCACTTTGGCCGCTACGGGACTCTCACGGAGCCGGAGCGTGGCCAGCTTCGGACGTGTTACCGCGCCTACCTCGCGGACGTCCTCGCGGAGGCCGAGGCCTATGATCTCGTCGTCCTGGACGAGGTCGTCTCCGCCTACAACTATCACGTCATCGACCGCGAGGCGCTGCTTAATTTCCTCCGCGCCCAGGGTCCCCGCCGTGAGATTGTTTTGACAGGCCGCGCTCCCGCCCCGGAGCTTTTGGAGCTCGCCGACTACGTCACCGAAATGCGCAAGCAAAAACACCCCTTCGACCGGGGCGTTATCGCCCGGGAAAGGGTAGAATACTGAATCGCAACTCCCGGTTGACAGATTTCCAGCCGCCCTTTGGTGGACCGCAACCGCGAAAAGCGCTATGGTTTTCCCAGCGGCAGGCCCGTAAGGCCGCCGACAAAACCACGGGGAGGAAGAGATCATGATCTTAGCGGACAAGATAACCAATCTACGGAAGAAAAACGGCTGGTCCCAGGAGGAGCTGGCGGAGAAGATGCGGGTGTCCCGCCAGGCGGTGTCCAAATGGGAGGGCGCGCAGACCGTGCCGGATCTGGAGAAGATTCTGGCGCTGAGCCGGCTTTTCGGCGTCACCACGGATTATCTTCTCAAGGACGAGCTGGAGGAAGAGGAGTTTACGGACGAGCCGGACCGGGTCCCCGTCCAGCGCGTCTCCCTGGCACTGGCAAATGAATTTCTGGAATGGCGGCGCCGGGCGGCCAAGCGCATCGCCGCCGGGGTCCTCTTGTGCGTCGTCTCCGTGATCCCACTGCTTTTGCTGAGCGCCGCCACGACGGTGCCGGGGACATCCGTCTCCGAACCTCTCGCCGCCGGCGCGGGCCTCGCGGCGCTGCTCGTCCTCGTCGCCGCCGCCGTGGCGCTCTTCGTCTCCTGCGGCTTTAAGGACGCGCCATACGAGTTCCTGGGCAGGGAGCCCTTCGAGACGGAATACGGCGTGGACGGCATGGTCCGGGAAAAGCGGAAGGCCTATCGGCCCGCCTACGCAAAAACCAACATCATCGCCGCCTGCCTGTGCGTCCTGTCCCCCATCCCGCTTTTCGCGGGGCTGGTCACGGAAAATGAGTTTCTCATCGTGGCCATGCTGACGGTGACGCTCCTCCTGGCGGGCGTGGGCGCGGCGCTTTTCACCCTCTCGGGCGTGCGCTGGGCCGCCATGCAAAAGCTCCTGAAGGAGGGCGACTACGCCCCGCGGGATCAAAGAACGGCCCGTATCAAGGAAACCGTCTCCACCGTCTACTGGCTCACCGCCACCGCCGTCTACCTCGCCTGGAGCTTCCTGACAAACGCCTGGGACCTCACCTGGCTCGTCTGGCCCCTCGCCGGCATCCTCTTCGCCGCCGTAATGGGTGTGTGCAGGCTGGTGACGGAGCGGGAAGCAAAGAAATAAAGCCTCCGTGTCCAAAGCCCTTCCAAAGCTCCTCCCTCCGGGAGGGGTTGTCGAGCAAAGCGATGGGCAGGGCAGGAACGTCTCTTAACCTCCCCCCGGGGGAGGTGGCGCGAAGCGCCGGTAAGGTCCGTGCGGCGGCGGGAAAAAGGTTTGCGGCTTCGCCGCATTCTTTGATTCCCCACCCGCCCACCCCACGATAATTGACACGTTTCGTACACCGCCGTACGGGCCGCATCTCCGCGCTAAGAGCCGCCGCTGCGCGGCGGTTGCGCTCGTGATGCGCGCCTGCGGTCGCAGGCCCACGGCGGCCCTTTTTCGTTGACTGGCTTGTACCGTTTTATCGGAACCGTTTCCGTCCCGCAACCGCGCACGGGCGGACACATGGGTCCGCCCCTACGGGGGATGTGGGAGGTTATCCCATTCAACCGACATGGGAGGTCATTGAAACGCGGGTCGCCGGGGACGGCGACCCCTACGGCGGTGTTCGGGGGCAATCTGAAACCTGCAATGCGGGCCGCCAGGAGTGGCGGTCCCTACGGCGTAATTGGGGCGGATTTGTTTTATCGGGACCGCTCTGTCATCCAACGCTCGCTGCCCCCCTGCCCCCCTCCTACGAGGAGGGGGTTCCGGGACGGAGGCGGGCGCGATTTATCGGAACGGTTCCGACAACACACCTTGTAGGGGCCGCCACTCTTGGCGGCCCGCACGCAACACATCCGGTTTTTCGGAAGCATCCGTTACGCCCCACGGGCTCGAATACCCCGCCGCTGCGGCGGCACCCCTTTTTCCGAAAAAGACACGCTATTTCCATTTTCTTGCTGCGCAATCGTCCCGGAAGAGGTTGCGTTC
Organism: uncultured Oscillospiraceae bacterium; assembly: GCA_947632175.1. Classification (GTDB taxonomy): domain Bacteria; phylum Bacillota; class Clostridia; order Oscillospirales; family Oscillospiraceae; genus RUG626. The sequence goes on from CANROC010000009.1 coordinate 105,255, forward strand.
GAACCGGGCTCGGAGGTGCCTGGGACCCCCTTGGGACCCCCTTGGGAGGTGCTTCGGACCCCCTTGGGGCATACTTAGTCGATACTTTATCCATGCTTCGGCTTGCTTCGTGCCCGTGCCCTGGTGCTGATCGTAGCCGGCTACCAGGTACCACCGACGCGGCCTCCTGCGTGGGCCCTTGTCCGCGCCCGTCCCATTATGCCACGGCGTCAAGGGTCTCCGGCCGGCCCCGGCCTGGTGCTCCCTGGGGGCTGTGAGCGGGCCGGCCTCCGATGAACGCCGCCAGTGTGCGCACTGGCGTCGCCCTTGACTTGCCGTGCCCCTGGGGCCTCCTGGGCCCGGACAAGGGCCAGAAAGGAGATGCCGGAAATGGCAAGTGCAAACATCAGCAGGAAGACAAGGTTCGAAGTGTACGAGAGGGACGGCTTTCAATGCGCGCTGTGTGGCTGTCGCGATGGGTTGCAGATTCATCACGCGGTGCCACGAAGAGTAGGGGGGTCGGATTTTGCGGAGAATCTGATCACGCTGTGCTCGAAGTGTCACGCGCAGGCGCATGGGATTGATTGCTATCCGGGCGTGGTCGATCAAGAGGACGTGGAGCAGGCGTGCATGGAGTATCTGGCGGACATGTACACGGAGGTTATGGAGGACGGCACAACATCGACTTGGTATCCGTTCAAATGAAACGGGGAGGCCCGGAGGCTTCGGCCTCCGGGTCTCCCTGCGTAGAAGTGATGTACCTGGGACCTCAGAAAGACGGGCGCACTTTCTGAGGATACCATTATACCACAAATTGGGCTGATTGTCAAGCCCAAATACAAGATGTTGTGGCTGGGGAAAACCTGGGGAAGATCTCAAGCGATTTCCGATCGGATAAACCCCGCTGAGATCTAAGCGACATATGATCGGGCCTCGACCTCTGCGCCCGGTGTGTCTGTTGTCGAAGCGTTGTCCTGCCTCCGGCCGCTTCGCGGCCTCCGAGGGCCCGGCTGGCGCCGGGCAAGGTACGCGCGCCCGCTTTAAACGCTCGGTGGGCCCGCCGCTACGCGGCGGCTACGCCCCGCCCCCGGGGCCTTGCGGGGGACGGCCCCGGCGTCGGGGGCCCATCCTCGCCGGGCGCGCGGCCCACGCGGCCGGCGATTCCGCCAACGGTCGTTTCTGCGCTCGACGGTGCGCTGGTGGGCCCGTCCGCCGCCCTCCGGGGCCTGCGGCCCCTTGCGCCGCTGGCGCGGCGCCCCCGTGATCCAAGCATCTGCGTTTCTCGAATACCCCGCCGCTGCGGCGGCACCCCTTTTTCCGAAAAAGGGGTCAAGGAAATAAGGTTGCGGCGCTTCGCGCCGCCTTTATAAAAAAATGCGCCGCAAAGCGGCGCAAACCTTTTTCGCCCCCTCCTCGTAGGAGGGGGGGACAGGGGGGGAGCGAACGTGGGACGACGGGGCGGTTCCGGCTGACCGGTCGCTCATATCCCCTCATACCTCCCGCTCTCCGTGTCCACGGCATACCCTCTCCCCGCCGCCGGCTGCCACTGGTAGCGGGTTTTGTGTGCCTCGGGGAAAAGCGCCTGCATGATGGCGGCGATGGGGCCGCCGTGGGTGAAGAGGGCGGCGGGGCGGGCGTCGGCCAGGAGGCGGTCCAGCGCCGCGAGGACTCGCTCGCGCATCTGATTCCCGCTCTCGCCGCCGGGAGCGACGTTGGCCTCGTTGTCGCCGGCGATCCAGGCAAGGTAGGCCGGGTCGTTTTTCAGCTCCTCATAGCCGCGCATCTCAAAGTCCCCGAAGTCCATCTCCCGAAGCCCCGGCTCCACCTCAAAGGGCACGGGGCCGTAGAGCTCCAAAAGCGTCTCCCGGCACCGCCGCGCGCCGCTGGTGAGCACGCGGAACCCCTCCAGACTCGGAAGGCCGCCGGAAGCCCGAAGCGACCGCAGCGCCTCTCTCCCCCGGTCCGTGAGGGGGAGGTCCGTTTTCCCGCAGTATAGATGCGCCTCGTTGGCCGCCGTCAGGCCGTGGCGAAACAGAAGAAGCTTCATTTGAGCCTCCCGGCAAGGCCGCAGAACATCCGCGTGACGCTGTCGGCCTGAGAGGCCAGATACGCGCACAGCCTGCCCGCCGCCTCCCGCCACGCCCGGTTTTCCGCGCCCAGGGGGACGACGCCGCAGAAGATGTCCTCACAGATGAGGACGCTGTTCTCCCACTGTCTTTCGTGCGCCCGGAAAAGCTCCACCGGGTCCACGCCCTCCCGGACGCACCGGAGGGCAAAGCTTTCCAGCCCCGCGATGCACCGGGCGGACCAGTCGGGCTCTCCGTCCCCCCGGCAGATGAAAATGTCTTTCTCCCCCAACGCAAAGCGGCTCATGGCGTATTCTCGCTTCCCCTGATACGCCCCGCCGATGATCAGATCCATAGGCTCCTCCCCTCAAATCAGCGCAAAAACCGCGATCCCGCACGCCTCCGCGAAGGTCAGCGCGTAGCCGGACGCGTCCCCGGAGAACCCGTCCAGCGCCCGGTACGCCCGCCACACGTGGTGGCCGTACCCCAGGACCACGGCGACGCCCGCAAATCCGTATTTTCCCAAAAGCATAAACCCGGTGGCCAGCTCCAGCGCCAACAAAACGGCAAGCGTCACCGCGTGGCCCTTTTTGACCCCGCGCCTGTACGCCCCGGCGTACTCGCTCACCGCCATGGGCCGCAGGACCGTCACCGCCAGTCCCGCCGCCGTGCGGGAGACCGTGGAGATAAGCAGGAGCGCGAAAAGATTCGCCTCCTCCTTCACGGAGGCCAAAAGGGCGAACTGTGCCACTGTAAGCAGAACCCCCGCCAGCACCGCGAAGGACCCCACGTGCGGGTCCTTCAAAATGCGCCGCCGCTCCTCCACGTCCCGCCAGGACTTCACCGCGTCCGTCACGTCCAGATACCCGTCAAAGTGGATGCCGCCGGTGACGAGGAACGGGAAAGCGCACAGCGCCGCTCCCGCCAAAAGCCGCGGAGGCTCCCAAAGCCGCAAAAGGACCGCCAGGAGCGTCCAAAGTCCGCCCACCAAAGCCCCGACCACCGGCAAAAACAGCGTCATCAGGGGCCGCGCCTCCTCGTCCCACACCTTGCCGGGAACGGGGATCGCGGTGAACATGGAAAGGCACATCAAAAACGCCCGAAAAGCCTTTTTCACTCTCCCCATACCCCCTTGTGGACCGTGACACACCCGGCGCACAGCTCCAGAACCGTGTCGCAGGCCGCCGCCAGCGCCCGGTCGATGGAGGCAAGGTCCGCCCGGTAGCGTTCGGTGAAAGCGTCGTATTTTATGGCATCGGAGTAGATGTAGTCGGAGACGAACACCGCGTTCCCTGCGTCCATCGCGACCTTCAAAAGCCCCTCAGCGCACCGTCTGGCGGCGCCGGTGTCGGCCTCAACTGCCCCATCCGGATACATCTCATTGAGCAGCAGCGCCGTCACGCTGTCCACCAGAAAGGTCCCCCGGTGATCGCCCAGAGACAGGCAGTCCTCCACCCTTCTCGGGACCTCCAGCGTCTCAAAGCCCATCCCCGCCCGGTCCGCCACGTGCCGGCGGATACGGGCCCGGTCCTCGTCGTCCGAGGGGAGCATGGTGGCCACATAGTACCGCTTCCCGCCGCCGGCCAGGCGCAGGGCACACCGCTGGGCCAGGGAGGACTTGCCGCTCTTGACCCCGCCGGAAATGAAAACCGTCATACGCCCTCCTTCCGGACATCGTCCAGATACCCGTCGTCGATGCCCGCCTCATCGAAGGTGGCCATCTCCCGCATCACCGCCGCGGCGGCGTCCAGCATCATCATGGCGATGGGGCACCCGCTGCCCTCCCCCAGACGCATCCGCAAATTGAACAGCGGCTCTAAGCCCAGCGCCTCCATGGCGGCGCGATACCCCGGCTCCGCGGAGGCGTGGGAGGGGATGAGGAACCCCCTCGCCTCCGGGCAAAGCCGCACGGCGCACAGCGCCGCCACGGCGCAGATGAACCCGTCGATCACCGCCGGGACCCGCCGGGACGCGGCCAGTAAAAACGCCCCGCACATGGCGCAGATGTCCAGGCCCCCCACCTTCGCCAGCACGTCGATGGGGTCGGCCCCGTCCGGCGCGTTCACCGCAAGGGCCCGCTCGATGACCGCCACCTTCCGGCAAAGCCCCTCGTCCGTAAGCCCGCCGCCCCGGCCCGTGACGGCCGGGACGCTCGCCCCGGTCAGCGCCGCCAGCACGGCGGAGGACGTGGTGGTGTTGCCGATGCCCATCTCCCCCACGCCCAGGACCGCCGCGCCGCGATCGACAGCCTCCGCCGCCGTGTCCGCGCCGGCCCATATGGCGTGGAGCGCGTCCGTCCGGCTCATGGCTGGGCCCTTGGCGATGTTGGCCGTGCCATAGGCGATCTTTCTATTCAGAATACGACTGTCCGACAGCTCCGCGTTCACCCCCACGTCGCAGACGCAGAGCTCCACGCCGAACTTGCGAGCCAGCACCGAAGCGCCGGTCCTCTGCCGGACGAGATTCACCGTCTGCGCCGCCGTCACGGACTGGGGCGCCACCGCGACGCCCTCCTCCACCACGCCGTTGTCGGCGCAGAAGACCAGCAGGGCCTTTTTCTCCAATGTATTGCATACCCGCCCGGTGATGCCGGCAAGCTGTACGGACAGCTCCTCCAGCCGCCCCAGGCTTCCCGGCGGCTTGGCAAGCTCCGCCTGCCGCCGCCGCGCCCTCTCCATGGCGTCCCCGTCCAGGGGCCGCACGCTCCCGATGAGCGCCCAAAGCTCGCGCTCTTTACACATCTGCGTCCGCCTCCGATTCGCCCCCACTTTGGCGCGCCTTACGGGCGCGGCGTCTTGCGCGGCGGCGCTTTTCCCGGTTTCTCTCCAGTCTGTCCTCGCTCCGAGGCTCCTTGAGCCCCGCCGCCTCCAGCGCCCGGGGCCACGGCCCCCAAAACGCCTTGATGGCCACAACCTCGTCCTCCGCGAAATCCGCCCTGCGCGGAAGCCTGTCCGCACCCCGCGCCAAAAGCTCCTCCCGCTTATCTTGGAGCAGGCGAAGGCAATCGTCTTTTCCCAGCTTTCTCACACGCACCGCCCCCCTATGCCGCCATTTTACCACGCCGTCGCCTCCGGCGCAAGCCCTTCGGGGGCCTTCATCCCTCGGAAACTGCCTCCCTGCCGGCCTTAACAACCGTGTTAAGGAAAATCCCGCTTTGCGCGCTTGTTTTTGAAGCCGTCTTTTGCTATCATATGGATACAAAGCTCAGGAGGTCATGTATGGATATCGGCGGAACCATAAAAAAATTACGGCAAAAGCGGGGCTTAACACAGGAGGCATTCTCCCAAGCGATGGGGGTATCCGTCCAGACGGTTTCCCGTTGGGAAAACGGCGTAAATGCCCCGGATCTGTCTATGCTCCCGCAATTGGCGGTCTATTTCAGCGTGACCACAGACTATTTGCTGGGCTTGGAAAGGAAGAATACAATGGCTAAGCTCATCGAAACCACGGAGATCTTTGAACTGGCATCCCGTGAGGAAGCCGAGGAAATGATACGGAGATTCAAGGGCGAGAAATTCCCCGTGCTGAAGGAGCACACCATCACCGCCGCCGGAGACAAGGTGAGGCTGGTGGTCACAAAGGAATTTAACAGCGAGCTCGATCGTATGAAGTTCGACTGACCTCAGTCCAAGGCGTGGTCGCAGGGCACATCCGCCCCGGACCACGCCTTTTAAACGGTCAGCGGCACTTGACAGCCGACCCTTCCTATGGTATGCTTCTTCTTGGATTCCTAATTAGTCTTCTCATAAGTGAGGGCACCAAGATGTACGACAAGCTTTTTCTGGCGCTGATGGGGGCCTCCGCCGCTCACGGGGAGGTGAGCCGGCGGGCGTTTGCCCGGATGGGGCTCACGGAGGGACAGCCCAAGATCCTCTACATCCTCCGCCGGGGGGACGGGCTCATGCAAAAGGAGCTGGCGGCTCTTTGCGGCGTCCGGGAATCGACGCTGACGGTGCTCCTGCGCTCCTGTGAGGACCGGGGCCTCATCCGCCGGGAGCGTCAGGCTACGCTGTCGGGCAAATCCGCATTATATGTCACCCTCACCGACGAGGGCAAACGTGTGGCGGACGCGCTGGAGGAGGCTGTGGAATCCATGGAGGAGCTGGGCTTTCGGGGGTTTTCCGCCCAGGAGCGGCAGGCGCTTCTGGAGATGCTTTCGAAAGTCACGAGAAATTTGAAGGGAGAATAACACATGCGCCTTAAGAAAACCGTCTGCGCGCTCCTGGCCCTCGCCCTGGCGGCGGGACTTTTGGCCGGATGCGCCAAAAAGGAGGACACCATGAAAGAAAGAAAGCCGCGGGAGCTTCCCGCCGACGTAAGCTATACGGTGGAGCGCAGCGAGCACACCGTCAGCTACACCGACACCCAGGGCCGCGCCGTCACCCTCTACGGGACCATGGCCGCCCCCCGGGAGGAGGGGAAATTCCCCGCCGTCATCCTGTGCCACGGCTTCAACGGCCACAACACGGACTTCCCCACGGAGTTTAAGACCTGGGCCGCCCGGGGCTACGTCTGCTATGCCTTTGACTTCTGTGGGGCGCAGGCAAACGGCCGGAGCACCGGCCGCACGGCGGCGGACTACTCCCCCGCCACCATGAAGGAGGACCTGCGCGCCGCCATCGCGGACGTAAAAACGCTTCCCAACGTAGACCCCACTCAGATCTTTCTCTTCGGCGGCAGCCAGGGCGGCTTCATCGCGGCCCTCACGGCGGCGGACGAGGACATCCGGGATGAGATTGCCGCGCTGGCCCTCTACTTCCCCGCCTTCAACATCCCCGACGACTGGCGCCACGCCCCCATCCAAAATACGCCCCTCATGGGCTACTCCATCGGCAAGGAGTTCATCAGCTCCATCCGGGACCTGGACCCCTTTACCGTCATCGGCGGCTACCCCGGCGACGTGTGCATCGTCTGGGGCGACAAGGACGCCCTGGTGGCCCGCAAGTACATTGACTCTGCCGTCACCGCCTACGGCCCCGACCGCGTAGACCTCACCGTCATCCCCAACGCCGGCCACGGCTTCGCAGGCCCCGCCCTCACCACCGCCGTCAACACAGTCCTCGCCTTCCTGGAGGCGCATACCTACGAGACAACGTAACGGCCCCGCCGCAGAATTGCGGCGGCGGGAAAAGTTTTGCGCCTTCGGCACAGCTTTTGATTTCCCACCTGCCCATCCCCCCGCCGCCGCGGCGGCACTCCTTTTTCCGAAAAAGGGGTCAGGGGGAAAAAGGTTGCGGCGCTTCGCGCCGCGTTTATAAAGAATTGCGCCGCAAAGCGGCGCAAACCTTTTTGACCCACTTCGGGGCAAAGGCTGCGCCCGCAGGCGCGCATCACGAGGCCAACCGCCCCGAAGGGGCGGCTCTTAGGCCGGAGACGAGGCGGCGCGAAGCGCCGGAAAGGTCGCCGCGCGGGCAAAACTAACACTGCGCCGCATGCCTTTCCCGCTTAGCCTATTGTGCACAATTTACCTCTGAGAACATAGCCGATCCTCTCATAACAGGCGTTCGACGCGGCATAATCGGCGTCCGTATACAGCGTCGGCATAAATCCCGCGTCCTTTGCCATTTTGGACACCTGATAGACAAGATTCTCCGCGTAGTGCATTCTCCGGTATCCCTTACGCGTGTATACCAAACCTATGTGCGCCAGCTCGTCCGTCGGCTTCATGCTGCAAACGGACACGCCTTTGCCCTCTTGATTTCTCCAAAGAAAAACACTGCCGCTTCTTATGGCCTCCTCCGCTTTGCGGCGGTATGCTTCGGGGCTGTCCTGATCTACCCCGGTTTCCTGATGGAACAGATCCATAAGCTCAACCAGCTCATCCATATCCTCCGGCGCGCATCTGTGTAACGCGCCGTCAGCCCCTCTATGCGGTTCTATTAAGCGCGGACAGTCATAGGCAAACATGTTCGTCTTGACGGACAACGCCGCCGATCTCCTGATAAAATGCTCCGCCAGATCATATTTCAAATTGAACGTATGGCCCTTCGTGAGTAACCCATGCTCTCTCACAAGCTCATAGGCCCTCTCCTTTTCCTCCTCCGCCGCTCCGTCCGGCGTCCAGATCCATACGGGATACGGGTCGCACGAAAAGCAAACGATCAGCCGTTCATGGTCTGTCAGAAGCAGCTCACAGCCCCCGCCCATAATGCGCCCAAGCATGGAAAACGTATATTTGTCCTGCTCCAACAGCTTATAGTCTCTTTCATCTGCAAAATGATCCATATCATCCTCCAAAAACGCCGATTTGCCGAACAGTTGTCCGCTGGATATTTGACACTATACCACTCAATCGCGAAGAAATCAACAGACGAAAGCGCCGAAAAGGTTGGCTTGATGGTGATAAGGAACTAATCAAACTTATCAACGATCGGCTGACGGTTTCGGGTGCAAAAAGCTCTCTCTGATTAAAGATGATCAGAGAGAGCTTTTTTACTGCCTACTTGGTCACATATAGGGAATACCCATACTAACGGTATAAATATTTCACTCCAAATTATACGGATGGTGTGTTCAAAAACAAGAAAAAGCTGGTACAATATTGTCAAACAGTAAACCAGGGGGGATTTGTAATGAACATCAATCTGGCCGATACCATTCGCGCGTTCCGGAAAGCGCGTTCGCTGACACAGCAGCAGTTGGCGGATGCGTTGGGGGTTACCGTTGGGGCAGTCTACAAATGGGAGGCGAACTTATCCGCGCCTGATCTGTCGCTGCTCGTCGAGCTTGCCGACCTGTTTGATACATCGGTGGACGTCCTGCTCGGCTATCATGTGAAAAGCAGTAAGCAGGCCGACACGGCCGCCAGACTCAAGGATTGCTTGCAAAACAGGGAACCGGACGGACTTGCCGAGGCGGAAAAAGCGCTGCTTCGCTATCCGAACTGCTTTGACATCGTGTATCAAAGCGCGATGCTCTATTACCTTTTTGGGCTGATGAGCTGCGAAAAGCCGCGGCTTCTGCGTTCCATTGAACTGATGGAGCGCGCGATCCTTTTGCTGGGGCAGAATACCGACCCGAAAATCAGCGAAATTTCCATCACTTATGACATGGCCAACGCGTATATGGAGCTGGGCAAGGAGGAAAAGGCCCTGGAGCTGCTGAAAAGCAACAACCCGCGCGGCATCAACGACGATGTGATTGGGCAGTCTCTCGCGGCTTTCTGCAACCGCCCCGAGGAGGCGGTGGAATATCTCTCCACGGCGCTTGTTTCCGTATCAGCAATGCTGATACGGATCGTCAACGGCTTTGTAAATGTGTATTTCAAGCGGAACGACTATGCCTCGGGCGCTTCGATTCTCAAGCTGGCCTTGGATTTTTTCGCGGGTCTGAAATTGGAGGGGAAAAGCAATCTGTTTGACAAGCCCTGCGTGAGCTTCCTGATTTGTCTTGCCCATGCGCAGCTGAAGCTGGAAAAGCCAGGCGACGCCCGCGCCTCCCTGTTGGCGGCGAAAAAGCTGGCGGAGGAATTTGACCGGGCTCCCCGCTATTGCGCTGACAGCCTGCGTTTTGTCAGCGCGGTAAAACAGCAGACAGCCTTCGACAGCTTAGGCAGCACCGCTGGGGAAACAGCCGCCAAAACGATAACCTCTCTGGAAAACGAATCTCTCAGCCGGATGTGGGAGGAAATCACAAATGAAGAATAATACTATCTCCAGATAAAAATATCCATAAACAGACCACACAGAAAGGCGGCGTGACGATGCGTCATGCCGCCCTCTGCTGCAAAATAGCTGCTTGTCAATAATATTAGGCTTTTTCTATGCTCTCCCGCTCTTTACGCCCAATTCCCGTTCCCGAAGGGCCAGCCGGGGATGGTCTGTGTCTGCGGGGACTGCTGTTCCGGTGTCTCGGCGTCCTCCGTCTGCTCGTCTAACGTAGCGGTGATGGTAAGGGTCCGGCCCTGGCGGTAGACGGTGAGGGTGACGGTGTCCCCGGCGCGGTGGGCGGCGATGGCGGCGGCCAGCTCCGTGTGGGAGGCGACGGCCTTGCCGTCCAGGGCGGTGATGATGTCGCCCTCCCGAAGTCCCGCTTTCTCGGCGCAGGAGCCCTCGTTCACCGACTCCACCGCCGCGCCGGCGGGCAGGCCGTAGCGCTGCATGGCCTCGGTGACTGTGCTGGCGGTGACGCCGAGAAGCGCCTTTCCGGCAAAGCCGCCGTTCTCCATGATGTCGGTGAGCAGCTCCTTCACGTCGTCGATGGGGATGGCGAAGCCCAGGCCCTCGGCGCTGACGTTGGTGGACGCCCTGGTATATTTGGCGGTGACGATGCCCACCACGCGCCCCTGCTCGTCAAAGAGCGGCCCACCGGAGTTGCCGGGGTTGATGGCGCAGTTGGTCTGGAGCATGTTCATGCTCTCGGAGCTGTCGGTGGAAATGATCCGGTCGAGGGCGGAGACGCGCCCGTCGGAGAAAGAGAAGGTCAGCTCGCCCAGGGGATTGCCCACGGTGCAGACCCACTGTGCCACCCGCAGGGAGCCGCTGTCGCCGATGACGGCGGGGGTCAGGCCCTCGGCGTCGATCTTAATGACGGCCACGTCGTGTCCCTCGTCGCCGCCCACCAGCTTGGCGTCATACTTGGTTCCGTCATAGAGTGTGACGGCGATGTCCGCGCCGCCGCGGGCGTCCTCGATGACGTGGTAGTTGGTGGCGATGTACCCGTCGGCGGTGAGGATAAAGCCGGAGCCGGAGGCGGCGGAGGTGGTGGTCTGGCCCCAGATGTTCACCGTGGTGGACACCGTGATGCCCACGCAGGAGGGCAGCACCGCCTCATAGAGCTCCTCGGGGCTCACCGCCGCGCCGGCGGCGCCGAGGGGCGCGCCGGAGGTGAGGAGCGTATGGCGTCCGCTCTCGTCGTCCTTGTCCTCCGTCTCGCCGGTCTTGTCCGATTTGTCCGTCGCGTCCGCCGCGCCGGCCTCGCCGGGCGTCCCGCTCCCGTTGGGCGCCTGGACCTCCGGCGCCGCCACCGGGAAAGCGGCCCGGTAAAGCGCCGACCCGCCGAAGCCCGCCGCTCCGGCGACAATGGCCAGCGCCAGCACCAGCGCCACGCCCTTGAGAACCTTTTTCCCCTTTTTCCGGGGCTTTTCCGGCGCGGGGGCGAAAGGCTCGCTCATATGGTTCATGTCGTTAAAATTGTTCATGTCATCCATGGGAAATTCTCCTTTCAGGTCTTGGCCTCTTGATGCTCTTACTATACCCTTGAAACCTGAAAGGACCCTGAAAGACCCGTGAACATTTTTTGAACGATTTGTGCTTTTTTGATGAACCGCGTCGTTCCTACTTGACCAGCGGCAGCTCCACGAAGAAGGTGTTGTACCCGCCCTGGGACTGGGCCCAGACGCGCCCGCCGTGGGCCTTGACGATCCCGGCGGCGATGGGCAGGCCCAGGCCGTAGCTCTCGTTCATGCTCCTTGCCTTGTCGGCGCGGTAGAAGCGCTTGAAGATGTCCGTCAGCTCCTCCCGGCTCAGCTCCTCCCCTGGCGAGGCCACGGACAAAAGCGCGTGCCGCCCCCGGCGGCGCAGGGTCAGCGAGACCGTGCCGGGAATGGCGGAATATTTGAGGGCGTTGTCCAGCAGCACCTCCGGCACCTGCCGGAGGTGGTCGGCGCTGCCCCGGACGAAAAGCTCCGGCTCGGCGTAGCTTTTGAGCGTCAGCCCCCGCTCGAAGAAGACCGGCTCAAAGGGCAATGCCGCGTCCTCCACAAGGGCCGTGAAGCTGAGCCGCTCCATGCTCTTCCCCACCGCGCCGTTCTCCACCCTGGCCAGCTCCAGAAGGCCCCCCACCAGCCCACGCATCTGCCGGGCCATGGTGAGGATGTTGCCGGCGTACCGGGCCGACGCGGCGGCGTCCTCCGGGGCGGCGGCCAGGAGCTCGGCGTTGGTGGTGATCACCGTCAGCGGCGTCTTGAGCTCGTGGGAGGCGTCGGCCACGAACCGGCGCTGCTGGTCCCAGGCCCGCTCCACCGGCCGCACGGCCCACCGGGCCAGAAAGACGCTGATGAGGAAAAACGCCGCCAGGCTCACGATGCCGATGCCCAGACACGCCCGCACCAGATTCTGGAGCGTCGCCCGCTCGCTGGACATGTCCGCGAACACCACACAGGGCCCCAGGCGGCTCTCGGAGGCCAGATACCGCAGGCCGTACTTCTCCAAAACCCCCGTCTCCTGCCCGTCCTCAAGGGCGTCCTCCAAAATCTCCAGAAGCTTGTCCTGGTCGGAGAGGTCGAAGTATCCCCCCGCCGCCACCGGCTCCCCGGCAGCGTCCATCTGGATCACGAAATAGGGGATCTGGACCTCGCTGTCCGCCTCGCCGGGGCGGAACATCTGAGAGGGGTCCTCCGCCACCGTCTCCAGCACCCTCAGGCTCTCCCGCTCAAGGTCCCGCCCGGTGATGCCGTACACCAGCGCGAACATCAAAAGGAGCACCGCCAGCACCAGGACCATGTTGAGCCCAATAAAGGTGAGCTTCAGCCTGCGTATCATGCCCTCACCTCCAGATGGTACCCCAGCCGCCGCGCGGAGACGATCTCCACATCGGACCCGATGGCCGCCAGCTTCTTGCGGAGAAAGCCCACATAGACCTCCACGTGGTTCTCCACGGCGTTGGAGTCATACCCCCAGACCCGGGCCAGGATCGTCTCCTTGGAAAGATTCCGCTCCCCCGCCTGCATAAGGGCCCGCATCACGTCAAACTCCCGCGCCGACAGCCGCATCTGCCGCTGGCCGCAGATGAGCGTGGCCGAATCCAGGTCCAGCACCGTGTTCCCGGCCCGCAGCTCGTCCACCTCGTTCCCCTGCCGCCGCAAAAGGGCGTTGACGCACGCCAGCAGCTCCCGGCTGTCAAAGGGCTTGGTCAAATAGTAGTCCGCCCCGGCGTTGAGCCCCGCGATCCGATCCTCCAGCCCGCTTCGCGCCGTGAGCATCAAAATCGGCGTGGCGTTCCTCCGCGCCCGCACCGCCCGCGCCACCTCCAGCCCGTTCATCCCGGGCATCATCACGTCGAGAATGAGGAGATCGTACACCCCCAGCATCGCATACTCCGCCCCCGTCTCCCCGTCATACACCGCCTCCGCCTCAAACCCCCGGTCCTTCAACAGCGCCACCAGCGAATCCGCCAGCATCTTCTCGTCCTCAATAATCAAAATCTTCACACCCATCACCTCCCGCCCATTATACTACTCCCGAATCCTGAAATGAACCTGAAAACGAATCAATTCACAATTCTTTTACACCCGCGGCGAAAAAAGGTTGCGCCGCTCCGCGCCGCCTTCATAAAAAATTACGCCGCAGGCGCAAACCTTTTTGAGCCCCCTCCTCGTAGGAGGGAGGCAGGGGGGAAGCAAACGTCAGATACCGGACCGGTCCCCACAAAACGTACCGGCTTCCGCCTCGCACCAAAGCCCCTCCCTCCGGGAGGGGTGGCCGCGCGAAGCGCCGGCCAGGGTGGGGGCGTCTATTTTTCCTGTTTGCGTTATCCGCCGTAGGGGTCGCCCTCCCGGGCGACCCGCCTATCGATAATCGACCCGCCCCAATCACCGCCGTACGGGCCGCCGCCCACGGCGGCCCTTTTCCGTTGACTGACATGTACCGTTTTTCGGAACCGTTCCCATCCGGCAACGTGCCCCGGGCGGACACATGGGTCCGCCCCTACGGTGAATATGGAAGGTTATCCCATTCAACCAACATTGGAAATCATCGCAACGCGGGTCGCCGGGGACGGCGACCCCTACGGCGTGAATGGATACGCATCCCAAAAACGGTAGGGGCGGGTTCCAAACCCGCCCGTCCCCCGTCCCCGCCGCGCGGGCAAATCAAAGCCTGCGCCGCAGGCGCAACCTTTTTCGCCCCCTCCTCGTAGGAGGGGGGCAGGGGGGCAGCGAACGTCGGATACCGGACCGGTCCAGACAAAACGCGCCGGCTTCCGCCTCGCACCAAAGCCCCTCCCTCCGGGAGGGGTGCCCGCGCAAAGCGCCGGAAAGGTCCCCGCCGCGCGGACCACAAAAAATTGCCCCCCGTTTACGCCTCTCCCCGCTCCAGAATCCCCCTCGCGAAATCCGCGGCGGCCTTCCGGTCGTCCTCGTTCGGTCTGCCCTTATGGAGCATGGCGAAAGCGCCGCGGCAGGAAAACTCCTCCCGCGCGACGGGGATTTTCTTCTCCGCCAGCAGCTTTTCCACATACTTGCGGGTAGATTTGACGGCGGCGGACGTGCTGAAGCTCACGACCTTGCCCACGGACACGCGGATGCCGGCGATGAACTTTTTGACCTCGTCGTCCACATCGAAGGCATACGGCGCGCTGCCGAGGAACAGGATGTCCACATCCTCCTCCAGCGGCTCCGACACCGTTTTCGCCTCCACGCCGGCGGCGTCCGCGATGGCCTCCGCGATCTTTTTCGTGTTGCCGCCTCTTGAGTAGTACCGTACCGCGATCTTCATCCCAGCGTCTCCTCCACCTTCGCCTTCACCTTGTCCATGGATTCCGTGGGCTCAAACCGCGCGGCGATCTGGCCGCTCCGGTCGATCAAAAACTTCGTGAAGTTCCACTTGATCTTGCCGTTATTTTTATAGTCGCCGTCCATCTTCTTCACAATGGGCTTGAGGACCAGCCCCATCGGGCCGGAAAACCCGGCGAAGGCGGTGTTCTCCGTCAGATACTTGTAAAGCGGGATGGCGGTTTCCCCGTTGACGTCGATCTTGGCAAACTGCGGAAAGGTGATGCCGAACCGCCCGGTGCAGAAGCTGTGGATCTCCTCGTCGCTGCCCGGCGCCTGCTCCCCGAACTGGTTGCAGGGGAAATCCAGGATCTCCAGCCCGTCCTTCCGATGAAGCTCGTAGAGCTCCTGGAGCTCGCGATACTGGGGCGTGAACCCGCACCCGGTGGCCGTGTTCACGATGAGCAGGACCTTCCCCCTGTACTCGGAAAGCGCCGCCTCGCTCCCGTCCCGCGCCTTGACCTTGAAACCGTAAATGTCCATATCATGACCTCCGTTCCTTTTCACAATATTTAATATCACACTATCAATAGCATAGCGCCGCCTCCATGAAATGTCAATCCTCATGGCATGAAATTTCTACAAGTCGTTTTTCCCGCACCCCCCATCGCCACCCTCAGCACGTTCCGTGCCGAGCGCTGGAGCTCGGCGCGGGTAAGGCCGTCCTCCCTGCCCAGGGAGGCAAGCTGGGAGGCGTCGAATTTATACCGTTTTTGCAGGGGCGTCATGTTTCCCGGCATGAGGACGTCCACCTGGGCGCGGACGCGGTAAGCGTTGTCGGTGAGGAGCGGAAATTCGGGACTTTGGGCGCGGCGCATCCACCAGTCGGTGACGACACAGCCGTCAAAGCCCCACTCGCCCCGCAAAACCGTGGTCGCCAGGTCGTAGTTATAGTGGCTCCAGACGCCGTTTATCTTGTTGTAGCTGGTCATGAGGCACCGGGGGCGGCCCTCCCGGACGCAGAGCTCGAAGTTTTTGAGATAGATTTCCCGCAAAGCCCGCCGGGAGACGCGGCTGTCGTTATAATTGCGGTTAAATTCCTGGTTGTTGCAGGCGAAGTGCTTGGGGCACGCCGCCGCGCCGCCTTGCTGGATGCCCCGCACCGCCGCGGCGGCGGTACGGCCGGAGAGCAGGGGGTCCTCGGAATAATACTCAAAATTCCGGCCGCACAGGGGGTCACGGTGGATGTTGAGCCCCGGCGAAAGGATCACGTCCACGCCGAAGCGCCGCGCCTCCTCCCCCACCAGGGTAAAGACGCGCTCCGTGAGCTCCAAATTCCAGGCGCAGGCGACGGCGGTGCCGCAGGGGAGGAGCGTGGCGCGGCGGGCAAGGCGCAGGCCGGAGGGCCCGTCGGCGGTGATGACAGGCGGGATACCCCGGTCACGCAAAGCTTTGGTGATGCCCCCGAAGGCCCCGGCGTTGCCGGGGGCGCCGAGACTTGAGTTCATGGCCCCCTCGCCTCTGGTGAGGTCGGCAAGCTCCCGGTCGGAGAGCTGGGCGATGAACGCGTCCAGGGTGTGCCGCCCCGCCTTCACGTCCTCGAAGGTGATGCCCCGGTCCCCGGTGGGCGGGATCTCCCGGGGCAGCTCCGCCAGAATGCGCGCCCGCAGGTTCCCGGACCCCTCCCCCGCCGGGGCGCACGCCTCCCGGCACTGTCTCACAACCAGCGTCTCTGGTAAGTCGAAGGCGAAGACCTCGTTGTCCGTCAGGCAGTCGGTGCCCAGGAAAAACCGGTACGTCCCCGCCTCCAGGACGAAGGCGTCGGGATGCCCCGTGACGCCGGTGTCGTCGTAGGAGGCGAAGAGCTCGTAGGGCACGGCGATCTCCACCGTCCCCGTCTCCCCCGGCGGCAGGAGCGCGGTCTTTTGGAAGCCGCACAGGCTCCGTTTGGCCTTGCCCAGCGCCCCCTGGGGCGCGGAGACGTAGAGCTGGACCGTCTCTTTCCCCGGCGCGTCCCCGGTGTTGGCGACGGCGGCCAGGACAGCAAGCTCCCGCTCGCCCTGACGGACGCCGGCAAGGCGCACATCGAAGCTCGTATAGCCCAGCCCGAAGCCAAAGGGGTAGAGCACCTTGTTCGGGGCGAAAGTCACGAAGTGCCGGTAGCCCACGTAGATGCCCTCGGCGTAGTCGTTGAAGTCCTTCCCGCCGAAATTTTTGGCGGAGGGGTAGTCTTCATAGCTCCGCGCCACGGTGTCCGCCAGCTTCCCGGAGGGGGAGACGCGCCCGGACAGCACGTCCGCTATGGCGTTCCCGCTCTCCTGCCCCAGCTGCCAGACGTAGAGGATGGCGTCCAGTCGGTACTCCTCCGTAAAGGCCATGTCGATGACATTGCCGCAGTTTAAGAGGAGCGCTACCCGGTCAAAGGCGGCGGTGACCTTTCGGAGCATGTCCCGCTCCGTGGCGGTGAGGTAATAGCTTCCCTCCGTGAGCTTGTTTTCCCGGTCCTCCCCGGCGGCGCGGCCGATGACCACCAGCGCCAGGTCCGCGCGCTTTCGCGCGTCCCGCACCGTCTCCTCCGAAAGCGGCATCTCCTCGTGGTTGTAGGGCCAGTTGCCCCAGTAGCCGTGGCTCGCCTCGTTCTCCGGGCGGGACGCCCAGTCGTCGTAGAGGCTCTTGAGGGCCTTGTCGTACCGCACTCCGGCCCGGTCCAGGCCCTCGAAGAACCCCACGGTGTAGGACGGATGGACGTCGCCGCCGGACCCGTAGCCCACGGTGAACCAATCCCGCTGGACGCGGCCAAAGACGGCCGCCGTCTCGTTTTCCCGGATGGGCAGGGCGCGGCGGTCGTTTTTCAAAAGCACGATGCCCTCCGTGGCCAGCGCCCGGACGGCCTCGGGCATCCCCGGCGTCACGTCACTGCCACCGGAGGCGCGGTTCTCCTCCTGGGCCAGCCCCGACCCCATGAGCCGGTTGACGGCCAGGGCCAGCTTCTTCTCGATCTTCTTTCTCAAAACGCCTTTTTTCATGTCCGGCTCCTCGCGTAAAGCTCCGCCGGCTCTAGGCCCTCGCCCTCGACCCGGACGGTCATCTCTCCCCCGTCGGGGATCACCACGGCCAGGGCCCTGCCCCGGTACGTCTCGTATTCGCCGCTGAGAAAACGGCTCTCCGTCCTGGGGGCGGCGCTGCCGAAGGCGAGAAGCGTCCCGCCGGCGACGGTGACGCGCAAAATCCTGTCCGCGCCGGCCTCTATGACGCCGTTTTCCCCGATGAGGTCCACGTGGATAAACTGAAGCCTGCCCGCGAAGGCCCCGCCCTCCGGCCTGAGGCCGATGGAGAGCTTCCCGGCGGCGGAGGTGAGGGACGATTCGGCGATTTTGTTCCCCGCCCCGTCCTCCGCCACGGCCCGGAGGGTACCGGGGGTATAGGGGAGGTCGAAGACGGCCACGCAGTTTTCGGTGGGAGCGGAGCCCACCGGCTCGCCGTTCAAAAAGAGGGCGATCCGAGGGGCCTGGGAGACCACTTCGACCCTGGTGGGAACCCCCTCCGACCCCCGCCAGGACCATGTCGGAACCCCCTCGGACCCCCGCCAGGGACCCTTATAGAGAGGGGTTTTTTCGGGTCTCGGAGGCGTGGAGGCGATGTAAGGCGTCTTGCGGACGCCCCAGACCGTCATGGCAAGACCGCCCTCGGCGTTGTCGTCGCCCAGGATGTCGAAGGCCCCGGCGTCCGCCAGGAGCCAGGGGTAGGGCTTGGCGAAGGCCATGGCGTCCGGGGAATCGCTCCAGGCCCCCAGGCCCGTCTCCCCCAGGTAGTCCCAGGCCGTCCACATGAAGTCCCCGATGAGGTAAGGAGTCTTCTCCACCGCCGCCCAGTTCTCCGCCAGCATCCAGGGGAAGGTCTCGCTCCCCACGATGACGCGCCCCGGGTGGAGCGCCCCGTCCGGGGCATAGCGGGGGGAGGCGTAGTTGTAGCCGGCGATGTCCACGATGTCCAGATAGGGCGAGACGGCCCGGTCGGCCTCGTCGCTTGCGGACACGTCCAGCATCCCGTGGAACTGCCGCGCCATCAGGGCGTTGAAGGAGGCGCTGTCGGTGACGGGAGACTCCTCCCAGGGGTCGGGCACGCCGTGGGCGCGCCGCCAGGAGCCCAGGAGGATGGGGTAGTTGGCCCCGGTGGTGACGGGGCGGTCAGGGTCCAGCCCGTGGAGGGTATCCGTCAGGGCACGGGCCAGCCGAAGGCCCCGCTCCTCCCCCGGCTCGGAGACCTCGTTGCCGACAGACCACATCACCACGCTGGGGTGGTCGTAGTCCTTGTCCACCATGGCCGTGAGGTCCCGCCGCCAGTTTTCCTCAAACCGGTCGGCGTAGTCGAAGGGGGTCTTATGGCGGTACCACATGTCCCACGCCTCGTCCATGACATAGACGCCTAGGGCGTCACAGGCGTCCAGCATACTTTTGGACGCCGGGTAGTGGGTGGAGCGGATGGCGTTGAAGCCGGCGGCCTTGAGGCGGCGGACACGCCGCCACTCCGCCTCCGGGAAGCTGCGCGCGCCTAGGATGCCGTTGTCGTGGTGGACGCAGCCGCCCCGGAGCTTGACGGTCTTTCCGTTGACGCGAAAGCCGGCGGCGTCCCAGGCGAGGGTGCGGATGCCAAAGGAGACGCTGGCGGTGTCGCCGCTTGGAAGAACGGCGCGGCAGGTGTAAAGGTGGGGCGTCTCGTCGCTCCAGAGCTTGGCGCCGGGGACGGCGAGGGTCACGCGCTCCCCCTCCCCGGAGGCCACAAGGTCGTCGCCGTCCAGGATGTCGATGTGGACCCACCGCCCCGCGCTGACCTCGATGACGGCGGGGTCGTGGGAGAGGGTCCTGATTTTCAAATCGTAGGGCCCGATGTGCTCCCGCTCCCCCAGCCAGAGGAAGACGGGGCGGTGGAGGCCCGCGCCGGAGTAAAAGCGGGAGTTGGGAAGGCCCGTGCCGTCCACGCGGACGAGGAGGGTGTTCTCCTCCCCCGGCCGCACGCCGTCGCCGGGGATGAGAAACTGGCTGTACCCGTAAGCGCAGCCGCCCACAGGCTCGCCGTTTAAGAAGACCTCCGCCATGGGGCAGGCGGCCTCGAACTCGAAGAGCACGGACTTGCGCCGCCAGCTTTCCGGGGCCGTGAAGGTCTTTTCGTAGAGGTAGACTCCGCCCTCGAACCAGGCGTTGCCGGGGCCGCCGGGGCCGTCAGGCCGTCGGGCCTCCGTCTGCATGGCGTCGTGGGGCAGGAGGACGGAGACAGGCGCGGCGCCCTCCTTGCGGAACGTCCAGCCGGTGTTGAAATCGAATCTTTGCATCAAAGCGCCCCCTTTCATTTTTTCCATTGTAATCCGGCGCAAAGGAGCTGTCAAGCGGTTGTGTTTTTGGGAAAAAACATGTATAATACTTGTAAAATGGGAAAAAGGAGCGGATCGTATGCCGGAAACAAGTCAGGAGCTGCGCTATCTTCAGAGCCTCGCCCAGCGCTTCCCCACCATCGCCTCCGCCGCCAGCGAGATCATCCGCATCGAGGCGGTGCTGAAGCTTCCCAAGGGAACGGAGCACTTCATGTCCGATCTCCACGGGGAGAACGAGGCGTTCATCCATATCCTCAACAACGCCTCCGGGTACATCCGGGAGAAGATCGACACGGTGTTCGGGGAGGAGCTGCCGGCCGGCGAGCGGGCGGACCTTGCCACGCTCATCTACTACCCGGAAAAGAAGCTTCCCGCCCTGAAGCTGGCCCAGACGGACCTCCAGGTGTGGTATAAGCGGACGCTCATGGAGCTCATGACCCTCTGCCGGTTCGTCTCCTCCAAGCATACCCGCGCCCACGTGCGCAAATGTCTGCCCCAAAGCTGTGCCTACGTGCTGGACGAGCTTCTCCACGCCCACTTTGAGGACCACAACAAGAAGCTCTACTACGAGACGATCATGGACTCCATCATCGCCTACCACCGGGCGGACGCCTATATCCTCCGCTTTTGCGAGCTTATCAAGCGGCTGGCGGTGGACAGGCTTCACATCGTGGGGGACCTCTTCGACCGGGGACCCAGGCCGGACCTCATCCTGGAGCGGCTCATCGAGCACCACGACGTGGACATCCAGTGGGGCAACCACGACGTTGTCTGGATGGGCGCCGCCGCGGGAAGCCCCGTGTGCGTGCTGACGGTGCTGAAAACCACCTTCGCCTACAACAACACGGACACTTTGGAGCACGGCTACGGCATCACTCTCCGGGAGCTGGACCACCTGGCCCAGGAGGTCTACGGCGGGTCCGACGTCAGCCGCTGGATGCCCAAGGAGGACGGGCGGCGGCCCACCACGCAGGAGAAGCTCCGGCGGGTGGCGCAGATGCACAAGGCCGTCACCGTCATGCTTTTGAAGGCGGAGGCGGAGGTCATCGCCCGGAACCCGGATTTTCAGATGCGGGGCAGAGATTATGTTAACCAAATCGACTTTCAGGCCGGCACGGTGCGGTGCGGCGGGGCGGTCTATCCCCTGCTGGACCGGGATTTCCCCACGGTGGACCCGGAAAACCCGGCGGCCTTCACCGAGGGAGAACGGGAGGTCCTGCGGGACCTCATTCGGGGGTTCCGGCACAGCAAGCTTTTGCAAAAGCACGTCCAGTTCCTCTATTCCGTGGGGTCGGTCTACAAGGTGACCAACGGGAACCTCCTTTTCCACGGGGCGGTGCCCATGACCGGGGACGGGGACTTCGCGAAGGAGACCTTTGAGGGCCGGGAGTACGCCGGGAGGGCGCTCTTTGACTACTGCGACAAACGGGCGCGGCAGGGGTACTTCGCCCCGGAGGGCAGTCCCGAGAGGGTCGCGGGGCAGGATTTTCTCTGGTACCTCTGGTGCGGGCGGCTCAGCCCCATCTACGGGCGCAGCGCCATGACCACCTTTGAGCGGCTCTATATCGCCGAGGCGGAGACCCATAAGGAGGTCAAGAATCCCTATTATACGCTGATCGCGCGGCCGGAGACAGCCCGGAGGATCCTCAGCGAGTTCGGGCTGGAGGGCGAGGATACCCACATCATCAACGGCCACGTCCCCGTCCGGGCCGTGGAGGGCGAAAGCCCGGTGAAAGGCGGCGGGAAGGTCATCGTCATCGACGGCGGCTTCTGCCGGGCCTACCACGAGAAAACGGGCATCGCCGGATATACGCTGGTCTACAACTCCCGGGGGCTCACTCTGCGCACCCACCAGCCCTTTGAGAGCGCCGAAAAGGCCGTGAGCGCCGACGAGGACATCGCCTCCTCCAGCGAGTACATCTACACCGCCCCCCACCGCCTTTTGGTGGAGGACACAGACGAGGGGATCGAGAAGCGGGCGCTCATCGAGGATCTGAAGCTGCTGGTGGGGGCGTACAGGACGGGGCGGATCCGGGAGAATGTGGGGTAAGGTCGAAAAAGGCCGTTGGCCTTTTTCGACAAAGGGGAACGTGCGAAAGACCCCCGGAAAAAATGCTCGATGGGGGGTTGTCCGCTTTCTCCTGATATGCGTATTATAGCACAAAATGAGTAATTTGTCCAGTATTATTTTAGTATTTTGAAGTATCTTTTTGTAGGGGCGGGTTCTAAACCCGCCCGCGTTTTTCGGTGCCGCTCTGGTATCCCACGTTCGCTGCCCCCCTGCCCCCCTCCTACGAGGAGGGGGCGAAAAAGGTTGCGGCTTCGCCGCTGTTTTGATTTGCCCGCGCGGCGGGGACGGGGGACGAAGGACGGGGGCTCGAATCCCCCTACCCCCTTTGCCCCAACAGGGGGGCAAAAAGGTTTTGCGCCGCTTTGCGGCGCAAGCTCGATTTTATGCGCCGCAAAGCGGCGCATTGAATATAAAAAGCGGCGCGAAGCGCCGCAACCTTATTCCCCCGACCCCTTTTTCGGAAAAAGGGGTGCCGCCGCGGCGGCGGGGTATTCGAGCCCGTGGAGCGTAACGAATGCTTCCGGTGAACGAGACATACTGCGTGCGGGCCGCCAAGAGTGGCGGCCCCTACAAGGTATGTTGTGGGAAACGTTCCGAAAAACGAATCCGCCCAAATTACGCCGTAGGGGCCGCCACTCTTGGCGGCCCGCGTTGCAGTTTTGAACCGGCCCCGTTCACCGCCGTAGGGGTCGCCGTCCTCGGCGACCCGCGTTGCGATGATCTCCGGTGTCGGTTGAATGGGATAACATTCCACTTTTTCCGTAGGGGCGGACCCATGTGTCCGCCCGTGGCTACGTTGCGGGACGGGAACGGTTCCGATAAAACGGTAAATGGCGGTTATCGGAGGCATGGGCCGCCGTGGGCGGCGGCCCGTACGGCGGTGTTCGGGACAGGTCAATAGACGCAACGCGGGCCGCCAAGAGAGGCGGCCCGTACGGCGGTGATTGGAACGTGTCAATTGTCGATGGGCGGGTCGCCGGGGACGGCGACCCCTACGGCGGATTTCGCAAGCCGGTGGCGCGGCGGCGGGGGCGGGTGGGTGGGGAATATAAAGAATGCGGCAAAGCCGCAAACCTTTTTCCCGCCGCCGTGGGCGACGGCCCGTACGGCGTTATTCGGAACGTGTCAATTATCGAAAGGCGGGTCGCCGGGGACGGCGACCCCTACGGCGGATAACGAAGCCGGCAAAATGAACGCACCTGTTCCCGACACGTTAGCCCGTCCAAGGTCGGGGACAGCCGCGAAGCGGCAGGGGTGGGTCCGTACGGCGGCGGGGGCGGGCGGGAATAAAAAAATGCGGCGCAAGCCGCAAACCTTTTCCCGACGCCTCGGGATAGACGCCCCCACCCTGCCCGTCGCTGCGCTCGGGCGCCTCTCCCGGAGGGAGGGGCTTTGGGGGCGGCGGCGGGCCTTTTCGGCGGTGCGCGCCACCTCCCCTGAGGGGGAGGTGGAAATGCGTAGATTTATTTTTGTTTTGCTAAAATAATGCTTGACAAATAGTTTGTTTTGTGGTATAATACGGGTAGTTGAACGGGCTTGGCGTGGTGGATCAGTCGAACATCGGGGTGGAAAGGTAGCGGTCGCCGGTGTCGGGGAGGAGGGCGACGATGGTCTTGCCGGCGTTTTCGGGGCGCTTGGCAAGCTCGATGGCGGCCCAGAGGGCGGCGCCGGAGGAGATGCCCACCAGGACGCCCTCGGAGCGGCCGATGAGCTTGCCGGTCTTGAAAGCGTCGTCGTTTTCCACGGGGATGATCTCGTCGTAGACGGAGGTGTTCAAAATCTCCGGGACGAAGCCCGCGCCGATGCCCTGGATCTTGTGGGGGCCGGAGGTGCCGCGACTCAGCACCGGGGAGGCGGCGGGCTCCACGGCCACGATCTTCACGGAGGGCTTTTGGCTCTTGAGGTACTCCCCTACCCCGGTGACGGTGCCGCCGGTGCCCACGCCGGCGACGAAGATGTCCACGGTCCCGTCCGTGTCCTCCCAGATCTCGGGGCCGGTGGTGGCGCGGTGGACGGCGGGATTGGCGGGGTTTGTAAACTGGCCGGGGATGAAGCTGTGGGGGGTCTGGGCGGCCAGCTCCTCGGCCTTGGCGATGGCGCCGGACATGCCCTTGGCGCCCTCGGTGAGGACCAGCTCGGCCCCGTAGGCTTTCATGATCTGGCGGCGCTCCACGGACATGGTCTCCGGCATGACGATGACGGTGCGGTAGCCCTTGGCCGCCGCCACGGCGGCAAGGCCGATGCCGGTGTTGCCGGAGGTGGGCTCAATGATGACGCTGTCGGGCTTGAGAACGCCCCGGGCCTCGGCGTCCTCGATCATGGCCAGGGCCACGCGGTCCTTCACGGAGCCGGCGGGGTTGAAGTACTCAAGCTTGGCGACGATCCGGGCCTGAAGGCCCAGGGATTTCTCAATGTGCGTCAGCTCCAGAAGGGGCGTTTTGCCGATGAGCTGGGAGGCGGAGGTGTAGATGTTCATGGGATGACCTCATTTCGTCAAAAATTTATGCTTGCGCGGCGGCGAAGCCCTGCGCGAGGTCGGCGAGGATGTCGTCGATGTGCTCCGTGCCGATACTGAGGCGGATAGTGCCGGGGGTGATGCCCTGGTCGGCAAGCTCCTCGGGGCTCAGCTGGCTGTGTGTGGTGGTGGCCGGGTGGATGACGAGAGACTTCACGTCCGCCACGTTGGCAAGGAGGGAGAAGATCTCCAGGCTGTCGATGAATTTGTAGGCCGCGTCCTGGCCGCCCTTGATTTCGAAAGTGAAGATGGAGCCGCCGCCGTTGGGGAAGTATTTCTCGTAGAGCGCGTGCTGGGGGTGGTCGGGAAGGCTGGGGTGGTTGACCTTGAGGACCTGGGGGTGATTGGCGAGGTACTCCACCACCTTTTTGGTGTTCTCGGCGTGGCGCTCCAGGCGCAGGGACAGCGTCTCGATGCCCTGCAAAAGCAGGAAGGCGTTGAAAGGGGAGATGGTCGCGCCGGTGTCCCGCAGGAGGATGGCGCGGATGTAGGTGACGAAAGCGGCGGGGCCCACCGCGTCCACGAAGCTGATGCCGTGGTAGCTGGGGTTTGCCTCCGCGATGGGGGCGTATTTGCCGCTCTTTTTCCAGTCGAACTTGCCGCTGTCCACGATGATGCCGCCCAATGTGGTGCCGTGGCCGCCCAGGAATTTGGTGGCGGAGTGGACCACGATGTCCGCGCCGTGCTCGATGGGGCGGATGAGGTAGGGCGTGCCGAAGGTGTTGTCGATGACCAGGGGGATGCCGTGGGCGTGGGCGATCTTCGAAAGGGCGTCGATGTCCGGGATGTCGGAGTTGGGGTTGCCGAGGGTCTCGATAAAGATGGCCTTGGTGTTGGGTTGGATGGCGGCGGTGACCTCGTAGTGGTCGTGGATGTCCACGAAGGTGGCGGTGACGCCGTAGAGGGGCAGGGTGTGGGCCAGGAGATTGTAGCTGCCGCCGTAGATGGTCTTCTGGGCCACGATGTGGTCGCCCTTCTGGGTCAGGGCCTCGAGGGCGTAGGTGATGGCCGCCGCGCCGGAGGCCACGGCAAGAGCGGCGACGCCGCCCTCCAGGGCCGCCACGCGCTTTTCCAGCACGTCCTGGGTGGAGTTGGTGAGGCGGCCGTAGATGTTGCCGGGGTCGGCCAGGCCGAAGCGGTCGGCGGCGTGCTGGCAGTTGTGGAAGACGTAGCTGGTGGTCTGGTAGATGGGGACGGCGCGGGAATCGGTGGCAGGATCGGCCTGCTCCTGGCCTACGTGGAGCTGGAGCGTTTCAAATTTGTAGTTGGACATGATTTGTACCTCTCTTTTTTGTCATGATTTTTGGATAAACAGTGGGAGGTACGGCACATTCGTCCAAAGCGGAAGTTGGCCCGCAGCTGGGGCTCCAGGAAGAAGGTCATGGCATTCAGGGTCCTTTCCTAATTCCTATCTGCTCGATAGGTTATTGGAATCATACCACTGCGCGTCTTCCCTGTCAAGGGGGAAACGGAATTTTTTACGTGCCTTGACAGGGGGGACCGGCTGTGCTATGCTGGAGGATGTTGACACGGGAAAGAGAGGGTTGGGTATGACCGGAAAGAACGAACGGACGAGGCTCTGGGCCGCGGCGGCGGCGCTGGCGGCGGTGGGGGCGCTCCACCTTTTCATCAATTTTCAGCTCACCGTCTATTCCGACGACTACTGGTACGGCACCTTTTTGAAGGGCGGGCTCTATGAGTTCGCCAAAAGGACCTATCACCACTATATGGACACCAACGGGCGGGTGCTCATCCACATCCTGATCCCCTTTATCCTGCTTTTTGACACGAAGCTCTTCGCTGTGCTGAGCCCGGTGATCACCGCCGCGCTCTTTATGGTGGGACTGCGGGCGTGCGATGAGAAGGTGAAGCTTCCGGGGCTTTTGTTCGGGGCGGCCATGTGCCTGCTGACGGTGCTGGGCAGCGAGATCCAGTATCTGCGCATGTCCCTTTACTGGCTGTCGGCTTTCTTCAACTACGCCGCTCCCCTGCTCACGGCGCTGGGGGCGCTGGTTTTCGCCCTGGCGGAGGCGAAAAAACCGCTGGGGAAGATGGGGTACGCGGCGGCGCTCCTCACGGCGGCGCTGGCCGGGGCCAGCACGGAGCAGATCGGCGTTGTGGCGCTGATCCTCGTCTGGGGGCACTTTCTCCTGCAGAAAAAGGGCGGGCACACGAAGCGGCTTTTGTTCCTGGCCCTGGCGGTGTCGCTGGGGTATGTGACCATCCTCCTGGCGCCCGGCAGTCACGCCCGGGTGGAGCGGGGCATCGAGGGCGGGCTTCTCAGCGTCCTCGATCCGGAGGTGTTCACC
Source organism: uncultured Oscillospiraceae bacterium (assembly GCA_947632175.1). Taxonomy (GTDB): domain Bacteria; phylum Bacillota; class Clostridia; order Oscillospirales; family Oscillospiraceae; genus RUG626. Next base: position 131,993 of record CANROC010000009.1, read on the forward strand.
TGGCGGTTTTTTGACGTGATGGGGTACCTCACCGGGTACGGGTTCTGGAACGCCCTTTTCGCGGCGCTGTGCGTCCTGTCGGCGGCGGCGTACCTGGCGGACAGGTCCCTGCCAAAGCTTCTGCTCACCGGGTTTCCCATGGGCGCGGCGGTGGTGGCGCTGTGGCTTGCGGGGCTCCAGGATGTGCTCAGCGTGGTCACGGTGCTCTATACGCTGTTTTTGGCCGTGCTGATGCTTGTAAGCCGGGAGCTGCGGCCCACGGGGCTCATCCTTCTGGGGGCCGGGGCGTCGGTGATGTTCCTGGTGGTCACCACGCTTTACTACGCCAGGACCTTCTTCCCCTGCGTGCTCCTCACGGTTTTGGTGTGCTGGAGTCTTTTGACGCGCGTTCTCCGGGTCGCGCCGAAGTGGGCGGGGGCGGCCGTGTGCCTTGCGCTGGCGGCGGTGTTCGTCGCCCGGTATGTGCCCATGGCCCAGGGGTATCGGGAGAACAAGAAGACCGTGGACGCCAATCTTGCCGCCGTGGAGGAGGCCAAGACCACCGGCGAGGCGGTGCTGTCCATCGACTTTGACGGGGACTACCGGTTCACCATGTTCTTTGAGGGAAACTATTTCCTGGAAAACTTCCTGGCCTACTACGACCTGCCTGTGGATACCCATGTGACCTACGTCAGCGACCGCTGGGACGTAAGCCGCGTGGAGGCCGGCGGGACCGAGCTCAGGTTCCCCGCATTAGAGCTGGAGGGGAAAACGTACTTCCCGGTGGAGCAGGTCATCAACGCCGCCGGCGGGTCCGCCGTCTTCAGCTGGCAGGACCACTCCTACACCATTCGCTGGCGGGGGACGGACTATTTCGAGACGGAGGCCGGCGAGCTCTACCGCGTGGAGGACGGGAACCGGGTCCTTGTCGATGAGGACTGCCGGTACATCATGCCGTTTTCCTATACGTACACGCTGGTCTACATGGACGAAACCACGCTGGAGCGGTGCTTTGGCATCGAGTTTGCGTACGACGAGGCGGGGGATGTGTACAGGGTGCGGGAAGCGGCGTGAGACGAGGTCCGCGCGATAGTATTATACCACAAAATGAGTAATTTGTCCAGTATTATTTTAGTATTTTGAAGTATTTTTTGTGAGGGCGGGTTCTAAACCTGCCCGCGTTTTTCGATGCCGCTCTGTCATCCCACGCTCGCTGCCCCCCTGCCCCCCTCCTACGAGGAGGGGGGCGAAAAAGGTTGCGCCTGCGGCGCATTCTTTGATTTATCCGCGCGGCGGGGACGGGGGACGAAGGACGGGGGCTCGAATCCCCCTGCCCCCTTTGCTCCAAAGGGGGGCAAAAAGGTTTTGCGCCGCTTTGCGGCGCAATTTTTTTATAAAGGCGGCGCGAAGCGCCGCATCCTTATTCCCCCGACCCCTTTTTCGGAAAAAGGGGTGCCGCCGCGGCGGCGGGGTATTCGAGCCCGTGGAGCGTAACTGATGTTTCCGGTAAACGAAACTTACTGCGTGCGGGCCGCCAAGAGTGGCGGCCCCTACGGCATAATTGGGGCGGATTCGTTTTATCGAAACCGTTCGGACAACGCGCCCTGTAGGGGCCGCCACTCTTGGCGGCCCGCGTTGCAGGTTTCGGATTGCCCCCGATGAACGCCGTAGGGGTCGCCGTCCCCGGCGACCCGCGTTGCGATGATTTCCAATGTTGGTTGAATGGGATAACTTCCCACATTCCCCGTAGGGGCGGACCCATGTGTCCGCCCGTGACAGGTTGTGTGACGGGAACGGTTCCGATAAAACGGTACATGGCGGTTATCGGGGGGCAAGGGCCGCCGTGGGCGGCGGCCCGTACGGCGTTGATTGGGACGTGTCAATTATCGATGGGCGGGTCGCCCGGGGCGGCGACCCGTACGGCGGATAACGCAAATTGGCAAAATAAACGCCCCCACCCTGCCCGTCGCTGCGCTCGGGCACCCCTCCCGGAGGGAGGGGCTTTGGCGCGGCGGCGGAGGCGCAAACCTTTTGCCGCCGTGGGCCTTCCGGCGCGGCGCGGCAACTTCCCGGTTATTTTTGGAGCTTGTCGGTGAGGGAGGTGACCATGGCGGTGTATTTGGCCAGGTCCTTGGTGGGGAGGCCTTGGGCGGATTGGGCGGCGGTGAGGAGGCGGGAAACGGCGTCCAGGAGCTTTTTGTAGGCGTCGTCGGCGCGGCGGCGGGCGGGGGTGGCGGGCTTCTCCTTTTTAAGGCGCACGCCCTCGGCGATGCGGACAAATTCGCCGGCGGCTAAGTCGTATTCCGTGCCGGAGTAGGGGGCGTAGGCGTCCATGCCGTGCTCCTCCCGGAGACAGCGGGCCAGCTCCTCGCAGGCGCCCTCGTCGCCGTGGTTTACGAAGATCTTCCGGGGCTTTTGGGCGAAAGCATCCACCCAGGCGAGAAGGCCCTCCTTGTCGGCGTGGCCCGAGACGCCGGGGAGGTAGGCGATCTCGGCGTTCACCGCCACGTCGTCGCCGAAGAGCTTCACGGACTTGGCCCCGTCGTAAATGAGGCGGCCCAAGGTGCCGGCGGCCTGGTAGCCCACGAAGAGGATGAGGCACTCCGGCCGCCAGAGGTTGTATTTTAGGTGGTGGCGGATGCGGCCGGCGTCGCACATGCCGGAGGCGGAGAGGATGACCTTGGGCTCGGCGTCGGTGTTCAGGGCCTTGGATTCGTCGGTGGAGGTGGTGAGGCGCAGACCGTCGAACACCAGCGGGTTCTCCCCGGCGGCCATGACGGCGCGGGTCTCCTCGTCCAGGTACTCCGTGTCGCACTGCATGAAGACGGAGGTCGCCTCGTTGGCCAGGGGGCTGTCCACGTACACGGGGAAGCCGTCGTGGCCGGTCACCAGACCGGCGTTTTTGATCTCCCGGATGAAATAGAGGATCTCCTGCGTCCGGCCCACGGCGAAGGAGGGGATGATCACGTTGCCGCCCCGGTCCAGCGTGCGCTGGAGGAAGCCGGCAAGGGTATGGATGTACTCCCCTCTCGCCCCGTGGGACCGGTCGCCGTAGGTGGACTCCAGCATGAGGAAGTCGGCGTCCGCCACGGGCTTGGGGTCGCAGATGATGGGCTGGTCGGTGTTGCCCACGTCGCCGGAGAAGACCATTTTGCGGGTTTCGCCGCCCTCGTGAAGCCATGTCTCGATGCACGCCGAGCCCAGGAGGTGGCCGATGTCCGTGAAACGGATGGTCAGGCACTCGTTGATCTGGATGGGGCGGTCGTAGGCGCAGCCGCGAAAGAGCTTTAAAACGCCCTCGGCGTCGTTGAGGTCAAAAAGCGGCTCCACGTCCGGCTCGCCGGCGCGGCGGGCCTTGCGGGTCTTATACTCGGCGTCGGACATCTGGATGTTGGCGCAGTCGCGCAGCATGATCTCGCAGAGACTGCGCGTGGCCTCCGTGGCGTAGACGGGCCCCCGGAAACCGTGCTTATAAAGGAGCGGCAGGTTGCCGGAGTGGTCCACGTGGGCGTGGGTCAGCAGGACGCACTCGATGTCCCGCTCCGCCACGGGCAGGGGGACGTTCTCGAAGGCCGTGACGCCCTGGCGCATCCCGCAGTCCACCAGAATTTTGTGGCCGCCAACCTCCAGGAGCGTGCAGCTACCCGTCACGTCGTGGACCGCGCCGATAAATGTGATTTTCATTGAAAACACCTCCGGGTTGAAGTATAATAAAGATATCATCCTGTGAGGAGGAATGTGTATGGAACTCAAGACCAATATTTTCTCTCTTTTCGACCGGGAATGGGCGCTGGTCACCGCCGGGACGCGGGGGCGGTTCAACACCATGACCGTCAGCTGGGGCGGGGCCGGGACGCTGTGGGGAAAACCGGTCGTCACCGTCTATGTGAAGCCCGTGCGCTATACCCACGGATTTCTGGAGGAAAATGACTTCTTCACCGTGAGCTTTTTCCCCGAGGCGTACCGGAAGGCGCTGATGCTCCTGGGCTCCGAGTCCGGCCGGGACGGGGACAAGGTGGCGAAGGCCGGCCTGACCCCAAAATTTCTGGAAAACGCCGTGACCTTCGAGGAGGCCCACACCACGCTTCTGTGCCGGAAGATCTACCGCCAGGACCTGGACGTCGGCGCCATGCCGGAGAAGGTCGTCAACGCCTTCTATAAGACCGAGGCGGCGCACACGATGTATGTCGGGGAAGTGGCGGAAATCCTCAAATAAGGTAAAGAACTTGCAAAATTCGATGCCCTGTGATACGATGTTTTCCGAGGTGAGCACTATGGACACACGGCAGAAAATCAAAAGCTCCGCCGAGGCCAAGGCGTACAGCGGCGACTTCAAGGTCCTAACGGCGGCGTACCTCTTCCTGCTCGTTTTTGCCGCCGTTTTGGTCTGCGTCTGCATGGCGGGGTTTCCCGGCTACAGGAATACCGTTCTTTTCATCTCCCTCGGGGTCCTTACGGTGTGGTATGTCCCCTTCGCCGTCTACTACGGGGTGCGGTACGCGGCCCTTTTCAAGTTGCCGGAGAGCTATGTCTTCTCCGACCAGGTGTTGGAGGACCATGAGCACACGGGCCTTTTGGGGAACCGCGTGACTTTCCGCGTCAACCTCCGGGACGCCGGCGGGAACCCCGTCAAGGTCCGGACGAGGGCCATCTACTGCACGAATTGGAAACGGCCGCGCTATGAGGACTTTTTCCGCAAGAAGGTCACCGTGGGGTATAACACCGCGACGGGAGAGGTCATCCTGATCGCCCCCAACGCCAGCGCAAAATAATGCTTCTCCGTGAGGTGGCGGCCAGACCCGTGGCCGTCACCTGATTTCTATGGTCCAATGGCCATCCTCAACGACATACTGAAATTCGCTTAAATCCTCGTCGTCCATGACGCGGATAAGCTCGGGAAGGTCGTCGACGGTCCTGAGGTTTTTAAGGTCCTCTCTGGTAAACCAGGCGACCCGGCCTTCCTCCGAGTTCCGGGGCTCTCCGTCAAAATCCCGGGCGCGGAAGAGGAACACCAGGTACCGCCCGCCGTTCTTAGGAAACTGCTTGATCCCCACAAGGCGCGGGTCATGGATTGCAAGGCCCGTCTCTTCCCTTATCTCGCGTATGACGGATGCCACGACAGACTCTCCCGGCTCTACATGGCCGCCCGGCAGGGCCCAACCCCGCCAGTCGTCGGCGACGCGCTCTTGGAGCAGGATTTCCCGTCCCCGCTCAATGAGGCAGAGGTTTGTAAGCTCCGCCCTCTCAAATCTGTCTTTCAAAAGATCCCTCCTCCACGAACCGCCGCGTCTCTCATCTCGGGAACATATCCATCGCCACGGGGGTGTAGAACAACCGTTCCACCTCCGGGGCGGTTTTTGTTTGGGCGAGGATCCACATGAGCTTGGCGACCACGGCCTCGGTGGTCATGTCGTACGCCTCCAGGACGCCCAGCTCGCGCTTGAGGCGGCTGCCCACGTGGTAGACACTGAGGTCCGAGCCCTCGTTCTCCACCTGGGTGGTGAGGACGGCGATTTTGCCCCGCTCCAGCCAGTGGCGGATGCAGTCAAAGTAGCCGCCGGCCTCGGGCAGGCCGCCTACGCCGAAGCTTTCGATGACCACGGCGTCGCTGTGCTCGAAGAGGTAGTCCAGCGCGCCCCGGTCCGCGCCGGGGATGAGCTTCATGAGGGAGACGGCGGTGTTGAGGCCGCCGGCGAAGGTGGGGCGGTCGGCGCAGTCCTGGCGGATGAACCGGTGGACCTTGCCGTCCCGGATAACGCCGAGGTCCGGGTAGTTGATGCTCTCAAAGGCGGAGAAGCTCTTGGAGCGGGTCTTCTTGGCGCGGGTGCCCAGGATGATCTTGTGGTCGAAGACGATGGACACCCCCGGCATATCCGAGGCGGCGCAGAGAAGGGCGTCCCGCAGGTTCTCCTTGGAGTCCGTGGAGTCAAAGCCGATGGGGCGCTGGGCGCCGGTGAGGACGATGGGCTTGGGGCTGCCCTGGATGAGGTAGCTCAGGGCCGCGGCGGTGTAGGCCAGGGTGTCCGTGCCGTGGGTGACGACAAAGCCGTCGTAGGCGTTGAACGTCTCCCGGACGCAGTTGGCGATCATCAGCCAGTGCTCCGGGCGGATGTTGGTACTGTCCAGGGCCAGGAGCTCCCAGGTCTCCACGTCAATGGCCGGGTCCACGCCGGAAAGGCGCGACAGGAGCCCCGCCGCCGTGATCCCCGGCGCCAGCCCCTCCCCCGTCTCCTCCGAGGCGATGGTCCCGCCGGTGGCGATGAGAAGTATTTTTTTCATGTCTCTCTCCCCTCTCTTTTATAGGATCGCCGCGAGGACCGCTACGACGGGGCACATCACCGGGAGGAATCCCACGATGTATTTGGGTGTGAGCACGCGCAGATAGGCGGCCCTCCTGTAGGTCTTGTCCAACCGGTCCCGCTCCTCCTGGGGGATGCCGGTCCAGGCGTTGTAGGCGAAAAGCGAGACGACCCAGGGCGGGATAAGGGCGAGGATGCCGATCCATTTTTCCGCGTCGTAGCTCACGCGGGATGAAAGGAAGCTTCCGAGAATCACATCAAGGATCAGAACGGCCCAGGCGGCCAGCTCCAGCCAGAAGCATTTTCTTTTATCGCTCATGGGGTCGCCTCCTTTTTCTTATAAATCCGTCAGTCCAGGACAAACACGAACACGATAGCCAGCGGCAAGATTAGCGGGAGCCAGATCAGATGGCGGAGGCGCAGGAAGGGGAGTCTCCTTTCCTGCTTTTCCCGCTCCTTCTCGGGGATGTGTTCCCACTGGATGAGGCCGAAAATCGAAAGGACCCAGGCCACCGCAAAAATCGCGGCGGCTGAAATTTTCCCGCCCAAGCCACGGAACAGCACGACCACCGGGATGCCGGCGAGCATCAGCGCCCAGGCGGCCAAGTTGAGCCAGAAGCATTTGCTTTTGGGATTCATAGGCTCTCTCCTTTCTTCTTGACGGTCAGCTCCGCCCAGGCGGGCTTGAAGCCGGAACGGAGGGCGGTGCGGACGGAGGGGAGGTTGGACCAGGCGGCGCAGTAGAAGGGGACCTTGCCGCGCGCCATGACCTCCAGCGCCAGGGCTGTCACAAGTGACGCGGCGACGCCGTGGCGGCGGTAGGGCGGCAGGACGTCGATGCCGATCTGCCACATGCTCTCGCAGTCGGTGGAACAGCCGGCCAGGCCCACCAAAACGCCGTTTTCGTATGCTCCTACGGCCAAAATGTCCAGCTCCCGGCGCTGTTCGCACAGGGCGTTGGACCATGTGGGGGTGTAGAGGGTGGAAAAGTCCTTTGAGGTCAGGATTTTCGTCTCAAACGGGCATTTCCGGGGCTTCAGGAGGTCCAAATCAGGCAGGAAATACTCCGCCATGTGCCGGATCGTCCCGCCCATGGGCGCGAAGATGCGCTCCACATCGTGCAGGCCCGGCGTCTCAAAAAGCCTGTACGCACCGGCCTCCGGCGGGAACAGGGCAAGGCACCTCTCCGCCGCGTCCAGGTACGCCTCCCCCGCCGTGGCGACGACGGCGCCGCCGTAGGTCACAAAGTTGCAGACGTGGGGCAGGACGAGGTAGCGTCTGGCCAACCGGTTTGGGCGGGAGACGGTCAGGGTGTGGACGGGCTTCAGGAAGTCGCCGGGGTCGCAGGCGCAGTCTATGGCGGACTGGGCAAGGGCGGTCTTCAGGATCTCCTCATTCGTCATGGATGTGCTCCTCCAAAAGCCGTCTACCCCGCTCGTAGGGGGCGCGGCACTGGGCTAAAAGGGCCTTGTAGAACGCCTCGGCCTCCTGGCGGTAACGCTCCGCAAGCTCCCGGCCCCTTGGGGTGTAAAAGCGGTCGTAGAGCTTTTCGAGCTTGATCTTGTATTCGTTGAAGAAGGTGTTGGTCCGGTCCCCCGCCCCGTCGGAGGGCAGGCCGTCGGGCCCCGGCTCGTAGAGGGCGTCGCCCACCTGGCCCTTGTAGGTGAGGGTCCGGGCGATGCCCATGAGGCCCACGGCGTCCAGCTTGTCCGCGTCAAAGAGGATCTTCGCCTCTATTGTCCGAGGCGGGTCGTCGGCGCGGAAGCGGTGGGTGCGGACGGCGTCCCGGACACAGGCGGCGAAGTCCTCCGAAAAGCCGTTTTCCCGCAAAAAGCGGTACGCCTTCCCCGCCCCCACACGGGCGTGGCAGACCGCGGGGTCGGCAAACTGCTCGCGGCGGCCCACGTCGTGCAGAAGGCAGGCGGCGATGAGGACGTCGGTATCGACGTTCTCCTCCGTGGCCGCGATGTCCAGGGCGTTATAGAGAACGCGGGTGATGTGCTCCCGGTCATGGGCCGCGTCGTCCATCTGGGAAAGCATATAGGCGTGGAGGCGGTCAAAATCCGTTCTGTTCATCTTTCTCTCTCCTGACAGAGCTCATTCCTCAAAGCTGACTGACGCGACGTCACTCCAAAGCGAGCCGGCATGATCGGAGATGACGCTTTTTTCCCGCTTTGTGAATGATTTGAACATGGTGACCGTCAATCTCCCATCCTTCTTTTTCCATCTTCCGGCCACCTCGCCATTAAGCAGAAGCGCGGGCATGACGATCCCCGCGAGGTTGAAGATCGACCTCATGTTTTCCGGGCTCAGAAACAGGCTCTCTCTTTTCTCGTGGGCCAGGAGAAGCTGGTCAAAGCCCGCGAGGAACAAGCATTGGGGGATTTCTTCACCGTATGTCTGATGACTGTCGATATAGTAATAGGTCCTGCCTTCACATTCTGTTGCTGATACAGGCAAGTGGGAAAGCCAGTCTCTGACCTGCGCGGCTGTGGCGTGGAAGTAGTACATGGCGTCGTGAACGGTGGAGGGGCCCATGTGCGTAAAATACCGGCGGGCCATTTCAAGCTTGGCCTCCCGCTCGGGAATGGGCGTAAACGCAGGAGAAAGGCAGAAGGCCTTTTTTTCCTGCACAACGTAGTTCATAAACCCGCGCTCACACATTTCGCGGATGCCACCGCCCCACTGATCGAACATACTGTTTTCTTCCGGCTCGGTCATGCCGTTTTGCCTGCATACATTCTTTAATTCTTCTCTTGTCAGTTCCGCGCCTTTTAGGGCATCCAAAATCACATTTACAAAATAGGCCTGCCGCTCCGGCGTGAGCGACCACGTGTCCCGCTGATTCCAAAAGGAGGCCCCGTGCCAATCATTCCGCCGGTAATCACGCCCATCACGGCAGTGGATGAATAAGGGCAGGTCGTCCTCCGCAAATACGTGGACCGTCCCTCTGACCGTCCAGTTCTTCACAGCGCCGTCTCTGACCGTGTCCTCCCGAAAATCAGAACACCGTATCTTCAGGGCGTGCATGGCATTGGCCATGAATTGCGCCTGAACGCCGCAAAGCTCGTGAAGGACCGTCATTTTATCCGCGGGCGTTATGAGATGCTGATTGGTCAGCTGACGGAGTTTAAGTTCTTCAATGGTCATAATGGTCTTGCCCCTTTTGTCTCTCCCTTTCATGGCGATCTGCTCCTTGATTTGGGTCCGGCGCCGGGGAGATAAGGCCCATAAAGGCGGATGCCATACAGACGGTAAGCAGCGGCTTCATCGTGATCGGGAGCAGGAAAAATCCGATTAAGGGGATGAGGCCCCATACGGCGGGCGCGAGGGACATGACGATAAAGCGGCTTTTCGCCAGGGGCTCGTACGATATTGCGTAGGCCGCCAGTTTACGAAGGCACAACCCGACCCGGACCGTTGCCCCTTTGGGATAACAGACGGCGTGCGCAAGCTCATGTAACGGAAGAGCGACGATACATCCGACGGCGATCGCCGGCAGGATTAATAAGGGCGAGACGGGAGATTCTCTATTCAAATAAGCCTTCACGGCCACAGCCGCAAAGCATATGACCATCGGAAAGATGCCAAAGGGGACGGCCCGTCTTAGAAGACCTTCTCCGTCGCGAAGCTTGACCGCGTCCTGCGGGACAGGCGGGCTTTGATGGGAGGTACCAAATTCCCTTTTGTTCCCCTCCCAAACGATTTTCGGCATAGACGATCCCTCCGGTGAGTTTCATCAATTATCTCTGCAAATCAATGACCGTTTGATGCTGACATTTTTCATTTATGTCTGCCATGATAAAAAGCTGCGGCAAACATACTTCTTGAAACACCTGCCATGTTCAAAGACTTTTGCCCATAAACCTTTTCGGTGTTTTACCGTAGTTGACCAGGCTGACGGCCTGAATGATTTCCTCTTTACGGCTTTCCGCGTTTGGTAGATCACAGACGATATCGTTTAAATCATACGGCCCATTTCGGAAATGACCGACTGCCGCGCCATGGAACTCGCCATCGATCAAAAGATACTGCAAAGGTTCGTGATCATACGCAAGTCCTTCGGTCAGCCGCTTTGCCTTTTCTTTCAAAATATGCTCCTGAACCTTATAGATGAAGTCATTACGGTGAATCGCATAAACAAAGCTCATCTCCTTTGGTTCATAGCTTTCAAGGAGCTCTGCGTCACTTCTCAGCATATAGCCTGAATCTGATACCGCAAATATGCCTTCAACGACCAATTCTCTCACTGCCCGTTTGATCTCTGTTTCCGGAATCCTGTAAAATGACTTTGCCATAGCCGTATCAAACTGTACGGTCCTATACGCAAAACGCAGCAGGATGATTTTGAGCGCTTCAAGTCTGGTGTATTTACGCAGGTCTGCTTCCGGAAATATCTCTGCAAATTTATACCAGCCGCGATCCCATTCACCGTCATACTGATCTTCATAAATCAGGAAAGCTTCCTGCAAACGGTGAAGAATCGGCGTGATTTGCTTCACGAGCAAGCCGGTTTCTTCTTTGATCTGCTGTATATTAAACGGTCCTGCTGTTTCAATCAACTCCAGAATCTGTAATTGCTCCGGCGTCGGTTCTGTAAGCGGCTTTTGGTAAAGTGCCGCAAACAATTCCATGTCCTCCGGTACGATCCAGCCAATATTTCCTCCGGCAAAACGTCCTTTCACCAATTTACGATCCAATTGACGTTTCCGGTTAAACTCTATATCGTCAAAATCGGTACGAAAAACAAGCGTAGGAGGCTCGCCAAATCCATTCCAATATACATTTTGTCCCGGCTGCATATCCCGATACAGCTCTATGTATTCAACCTCATCCGCCTTGTTTATGAAGCATTGGCGCTCCATACGAAGAGTGATTATTTTCGCATCCATTTTAATTCTTCCCTTTCGACTCAGCATACCAACGCTTGCACTGCTCGATTCTGGCTCCCTGAGGAGTGTCGCCATACTCAGGATCGCAGGAATACTGCATTAGAAGCTCACAAGGGATATCTGGGCATTCACCGCAATGTACAATACCTTTGTCCTGGCAACACACTGCAACGGGGCATTCACCGTGGAACGGGTGCCCATTTGTTTCGATACAACCACCGCAGCCGCAAGTCTCCTTATATTCACACCCGGTACAATGCAAACCACACCTTGAATCAACCATATGGTTAACCTCCTGTTTTTTCTTTCATTGTACCGCCTCAAACGCGACAGGAGTATGTCATGTTTCGTATAATTTTTTCATAGAATCCAATGTGGACTTCATTACTTTAACCATTTCCGGAGGGTCAAGGATCCTCACCTTGTCTCCAAAACTCAGGAACCATTCCACAGCGTTTTTTTGTGTAGTAAATCCCCACTCCGTATACAATCTTCCATCTTTCTGTTCCGTAAAACAGGCAGGTCCATATTCTTCAATCAATCTGTATTTTACACAAGGTTCATAAACAGCGGTAATCACATAATCATCCGTCATATGCGAACCAAACTGCTTTTTCTCCTCCGGAATGTCCCTGACGGCAAAGGATTCTTCCGTTGTTTGTAAGTTCCACATACGGCGGAGCTTGTACATCCGAAAAT
>CANROC010000010.1 GCA_947632175.1 uncultured Oscillospiraceae bacterium
CGGAATGTCCCTGACGGCAAAGGATTCTTCCGTTGTTTGTAAGTTCCACATACGGCGGAGCTTGTACATCCGAAAATTCTGTCGTTCCCTGCAAAAACCGAATACATACCAGTCTGACCATTTAAAGACGATCAGGTATGGTTCGACCAGCTTATCTGCTTCGCCTTTGTCGTAACAATAACGGAAAGTGATGCATTGGGATCCTTTCATTGCTTTTTTGATTTCATCAATTTTATCAGCAAAGTCATCTTTATAAAATGAAGACAGGTCAATAACCATGTTGTCTGCCAATCTGATCGCTGAGCTGCCGCCCATTTTCTGAACGAGCTTTTCTGCCAAGGCAGAGTTGGAAACACTGTCAAGCGATTTGAGACCCGTAAAGACAGCCGCGAGCTCCTGATCGGTAAACACCGTAGTATCAAGAGAAAAGCCTTCCATGATTGAAATACCGCCGCCCACGCCCTGTGTTGTGACGATAGGGATGCCGGCCTTGCAAATGTCCTCAATATCACGATGGATGGTACGACGAGATACCTCAAATTTCTCAGCAAGGTAAGGCGCGGTCACACGCTTTTTCTGTTGCAAGGTCGTGATGATTCCAATAAGCCGGTCGATTTTCATGCATTCACGCCCCTCAGATTTTTAGTTGAACAACCGTCTCCACATGTTCGGTCCTCGGGAACATGTCCACGGCCTCGGCGTGGGTGGGGGTGTAGGCGTGTTGGGTGAGGAGCTTGAGGTCGCGGGAGAGGGTGGCGGGGTCGCAGGAGACGTAGACGAGGCGGCGGGGGGACATTTGGGCGATGGCGGCGATGACCTCCGGGGTAAGGCCGCGGCGGGGCGGGTCCACGACGATGACGTCGGGGCGGATGCCCTCGACGGCGAGTCGGGCGGCGATCTCGGAGGCGTCGCCGCAGAGGAAGTCGGCGTTGGTAATATGGTTGCGCAGGGCGTTTTGTTTGGCGTCCTCGATGGCCTCCGGGACGATCTCCGCGCCGATGACGCGCTTGGCGCGCCTTGCCAGGCACAGGGAGATGGTGCCGATGCCGCAGTAGAGGTCCAGGACCGTCTCCGTCCCGGTGAGGCCGGCCATATCTAAAGCGCGGGCGTAGAGGACCTCGCACTGGTCCCGGTTGACCTGGAAGAAGGAGGGGACGGACAGGCGGAAAGTGAGGCCGCACAGCGTCTCCTCCAGGGCGTCCCGGCCCCAGAGGGTGCGATAGGCGTCCCCCAGGACCACGTTGGTCCTGGCGGTGTTGGACGAGAGGACGACGCCGGCAAGGCCGGGGCAGGCATCACGCAGACGGCGGACAAGGTCCTCCTCACGGGGAAGCCGACGCCCCGCCGGGGCGTTGACCACCAGGCACGTCAGGGTCTCCCCGGCGGCATTTGTGCGGACATAGAGGTGGCGCACAAGGCCGGCGTGGGCGCGCTCGTCGTAGGAGGGGACGGAAAAGGCCCGCATCCACTCCCCCGCCGCCGCCCGGATGGACGCCACAGCCTCCGGCTGGAGGCGGCAGTCCGGCACGTCCAGCACGTCGTGGCTGCGGCCCCGGTAGAAGCCGATCTTTCCATCGGAGGCGGGCAGCTGGGCCTTGTTGCGGTAGCGGTCCGTGGAGGCCGCGCCGTGGATGATACTGACCGGCAGGTCCACGCCGCCGATGCGCCGGAGGGCGTCCTCCACCTTGCGCTTTTTAAAGCGCAGCTCCTCGGCGTAGCTCATGTGGCGAACACGGCAGCCGCCGCAGGCGGGATAGTGGGGGCAGTCCGGGGCGACGCGCTCCGGCGAGGGGTCCATGACCTCCTCCACCTTGGCGAAAGCGGCGTTTTTCAGGACCTTCAAAATTCTGGCGCGGCACGGCTCCCCGGCAATAGCCCCGGCCACAAAGACGGCCATGCCGTCTACCCGGGCGATACCCATGCCGTCGGACCCGTAGCCGGTACAGGTCAGCTCCACAAGCTCGTTTTTCTTTAAATCAGCCATAGATTCAACCAAAGCCGGGGCTTTCACCTCGGCTTTGTCCTTTCGGTTTATGCTACGATAACGGTAATGGCGTCCTGCGCGGCGGTGAGGGCGACGGTGGTGAGGGCGCGGTCGTACTTGGAGATGAGCTCGGCGGCGATCTTGTCCTCGATGTCCTTCTGGATGGTGCGGCGCAGGTTCCGGGCGCCGAACTCGGCGGAGTAGGACTTCTTCACCAGGTAGTCGATGACGGTGTCGTCCCAGGTGAGGGTCATGGCCCGCTCGGCCATGTTGTCCTTGAGCTCCGTGAGCATGAGCTGGGCGATGGCGCGGAAATTCTCCTCCGTCAGGCGGTTGAAGTAGACGATCTCGTCCACGCGGTTCAAAAACTCGGGCCGCAGGAAGTCCCGGAGGGCCTTCATGACACGCTCCCGGTCCTGGTCCTGGGCGGAACCGCCGAAGCCCACGGACCCCGCGCCCCGCCGGTCGGAACCGGCGTTGGTGGTCATGATGATGACGGTGTTCTCGAAGTTCACCGTGCGGCCCTGGGCGTCGGTGACGCGGCCGTCGTCCAGAATTTGCAGGAGGATGTTCATCACGTCCGGGTGGGCCTTCTCGATCTCGTCAAAGAGCACGACGCTGTAAGGCCGGCGGCGGATCTTCTCGGTGAGCTGGCCGGCCTCGTCGTAGCCCACGTAGCCCGGGGGCGAGCCGATGAGGCGGGAGACGGAGAATTTTTCCATAAACTCCGACATGTCGAGGCGAATGAGGGATTCCGGGACGTGGAACATATCCTCGGCAAGGCGCTTGACAAGCTCCGTCTTCCCCACGCCCGTGGAGCCCACGAAGATGAAGCTCACGGGCTTATGCTTGGCGGAGATGCCCACCCGGTTGCGCTTGATGGCGGCGCAGACGGTGTCCACGGCCTCGTCCTGGCCCACGATGTGGGCCTTGAGGCGCCGGTCGAGCTCGGCGAGCTTCTTGTGCTCGTCCTCGCGGATGGTGGAGGCGGGGATCTTGGTCCACAGCTCGATAATGCGGGCGAAGTTGTCCAGGCCCAGCTCCGGGGTACCCTCGCTCTGGAGCTTGAGCTTCTCGTCGGAGATGGCGATCTCCCGGCCTCTCAGCTTGGCAAGGCGGGCGTAGTCCTCCTCGGCGTAGGGGCTCTGGTCCGTCTCCGGGCGCTCCAGCAAAAGCTCCCGCTCCTTGGAGATGTCCGCAAGCTCCTTGTCGATCTCGGCAAGGCGGGCGTAGTTTTTGCTCTTGAGGTTCACGTCCGAGCAGGCCTCGTCGATAAGGTCGATGGCCTTGTCGGGCAGGAAGCGGTCGGTGATATACCGCTCGGAGAGGAGCACCGCCTGACGGCACATGGCCTCCGAGATGCGCACGCCGTGGAACTGCTCGTAGTAAGGGGCGATGCCCTTGATGATGGCGATGGAGTCCTCCACGCTGGGCTCCGTGACGGTAACGGGCTGGAAGCGGCGCTCCAGGGCGGAGTCCTTTTCGATGTGCTTACGGTACTCGGCGAAAGTGGTGGCGCCGATGACCTGTATTTCGCCCCGGGAGAGGGCGGGCTTTAGGATGTTGGCGGCGTTCATGGAGCCCTCGGCGTCGCCGGCGCCCACTAAGGTGTGGACCTCGTCGATGACCAGGATGATGTTGCCGATCTTGCGGATCTCCTCGATGAGGCCCTTCATGCGGGACTCAAACTGGCCCCTGAACTGGGTGCCGGCCACGAGGCTGGTGAGGTCTAAGAGGTAGACCTCCTTGTCCCGCAGCTTGTAGGGCACGTCCCCGGCCTCGATACGCTGGGCAAGGCCCTCGGCGATGGCCGTCTTGCCCACGCCGGGCTCGCCGATGAGGCAGGGGTTATTCTTCTGGCGGCGGTTGAGGATCTGGATGACACGCTCCATCTCCTCGTCCCGGCCGATGAGGCGGTCCAGCTTCCCCTCCCTGGCCTTGGCGGTGAGGGAGATGCAGTAGGTGTCCAGGTACTTGCGCTTTTTGTCCCGGTTCTCACGGGTCTGGCGCTTGTCGGGCTCGCTGTGGGGCGGCTCCTCGCTCTGAGGGGGCTGGGCGCCGAAGAGCTTGTTGAGGAACGGGAAGGTGGCGGTCTTGCCGGAGTCGTCCTCGCCGCCGTCCATCTCGGCGGGGAGCTCCTCGGCGCCGCCGAAGGCCTCCATCATCTCGTCGGCCAGCTGTTCCACCTCGTCCTCATTGATGCCCATCTTCTTCATGATGTCATCCACGGGCTTCAGGCCCAGCTCCCGGGCGCATTTGAGGCACAGGCCCTCGCTGGTGGTCTTGGAGCCCTCGATCTTGGTGACGAAGATAACGGCCGGCTTTTTGTGACAGCGTGAACAAAGGGTTGGTTGCATGGCGATCTTCCTTTCAGCGGGCCTTGCGCTTGCGCATAAGGCCGGCGAACATGGCGATATAGCTGACAAAGGCGGCGAGCGCCAGGGCGGCCGCGCAGGCCATGAGCACATGGGCGGCGGACGCCGGAATGGGAAAGACCATCAGCGCCACGCCCACGACGAAGAGGACGGCGGTGGCGGTCTTGCCGATCATGTTGGAGGCGGGCATCTCCCCGCTCATACGGCCGGAGAGCAGAACGCCCCCGGCGGTCATCAGGACCTCCTTGGCCAGGAAAAACCAGGGGATCCAGCCGGGGATCATATCCCGGAGGGCAAGGCAGGTGACCATGGCGACGGTCATCAGCTTATCGCCGGCGGGGTCCAGTATTTTCCCCAGATTCGTGATGAAGTTATACTTGCGGGCGATGTACCCGTCCAGAAAGTCGGTGACAGCCGCCAGGAGGAAAATGGCCGCCGCCCACAGCATGGCGTGCTCCCCGCCGGAGAAAAAGGCCCACACGAAAGCGGGGACCATCAGGATACGCGCCCCGGAAAGGAGGTTGGGAATGTTCTTCATCTCTGTCCATATCCCTTTCAGAACAAATATTAGAGATGCAAAAGCTCGGCAAGCTTGTTAGACTCCACAATGGCCTTGTAGACGAGGGTCTTCTCCTCCACCGCGGGCTTTATGAGGATGCCCAGGTACCGGCAGAAGCAGCCGAGGATGAAAATGATGAGGATCCCGCGGATGACGCCCAGGGCCGCGCCGGTGATGTGGTTCAGGTTCTCATGGCCGGGGATGCCGAAGTGGAGGTCCAGGATGTTGGCCGCCACGGTGAAGACGCAGATGAGGACGATAAAGCCCACGGCAAAGAGGAGGACGTAGGAAAGGCGTCCGCACAGAAGGCCCGTCAGATACCGGGTCATCTGGGTGTCCACCTTGTCGTATTGACTGGCGGTGTCCTGGGCCATGGTCCTGGCGGCGGGGTCGGCGATGCCAAGCTTTCGCAGGACCGCCAGGGACACGGCGAAGACGTCCAGCTTCTCCCGCTCGTCCACGGAAAGGCCGGGGTCGATGACGGCGCCGGAGGCCCCGTCCTCGCTGTCGCCGCCGGTCATGGCGCTCTCCACCACGCTGACGGCGAAGGGCTCCACCACCTCGCTCAGGTCGTCCTCGTAGGCGGTAGCCACCAGATTGGCCCCATAGAGGCAGATGACGATGGCGATGATCCACATGAGGCCGTTGATGATCCCGGAACGGAACCCGCGCCACGCACACAGCGCCACGATGCCCACCAGGGCCAGGTCAAGAATCAGGCTCATAAGCTGTCTCCTTTATGGTAAGGAAAGTCAGGTCTCTTTTCCGTAAACGTAGGCCGAGAAAGTCCCGGCGGCGAGGATGGAGCCGTCCGCGCGGAAGAGGAGCTTGCGGACGGCGGGATCGCACTCAAAGCGCTCCTGGAGGGTGAAGTAGGCATCGTAAACCTCGATGTGGCCCTCCAGACTCAGGGCCAGCCGGCCCGTCCCCGCCGCCATGGGACCGGGGGCGGCGGTAAACTCCAGGCTCCCCAGCTCCTCGCCGGAGGGCGAGAGTGTGACGGCGGTGAAGCCGTCGCCCACCTGGAAATCGGATAAGGCCAGGGCCGTGAGCTCCTGTCCCAGGGCGTAGGCGCGCAGGTAGCGGCCTTTAAAATCATACCGCCAGCTCTCCGTCATCTCCGGGCCCAGGCCCAGGACGCAATCCGGGGTCACGCAGACAAGGTCCTCCCCCATGTAGGCAAGGTCGATGATGAGGCCGGGGTAAACATACTCCCCCGCAAGGTCCGTGCTGTCCAGGCGCATGGACACCACGCGGCAGCCTCCGGAACCCACGGTGAGCACCGCCAAGTCCTTGCGGCCCGTGACGCGGGCCCGAAGCACCCGCGCCGTCCCGGCGGACCAGCGGTAAATGGCCTTGCCCAGGGAGTTGTAGACGGTGACGATGCCGTAATAGCCGTCCGCCTCGGTACAGACGGTGAGGTAGCCCAGGTCGTTCACATCCGCCGAGACGATGGGAAACTCCGTGGTGATCTCGGCGATGGAGCCGTCGGTGTCGAAAAAGATGGCCAGATTCCCGCCCACGTCAAAGGCCGCGCGGTAATCCGCCGCGCCGGTGATGGCCGGGGAGGTCCAGGCGAAGAGGCGGGACCAGTCCAGCTCCCCCTCCTCATCGTAGACGAAGAGGCCGGCGTTGGAGGCCACGGCCATGCCGCCGTTGAGGTCGGTGAAAGCCCCGCCGTCGGCGTTCTCGTAAAAGAACTCGTCAACGCCTGTGCGGCCGGTGAGCTGCCGCCACCAAAGGCGCAGGCCGCCCTCCTGCTGGCTCTTCACCGCCAGGGCCACGGCCAGAATGGCCGCCGCCACGAGAAGCAATATGAGGACGGCCCGTATTAGGCCCCTGTTTTTTTTGTGCTTCTCTTTCATAACACGACCTCTGGTTTTATTCTAACATATTAGTATAGCACATCTGTGAAGATTTTGCAAATTACAATTCATTCACAATCCGCCCCCATCATCTCCCCCACCGGGCCGTCGTACCAAACGCGGTTGAGGTAAAGCCCCTGGGGCGGGACCGTGGGGCCGGTGAGGCGGCGGTCGCGGGACTCCAAAAGCGCCGGGATGTCCTCAGGGCAAAGCTTTCCCTCCGAGCAGTAGACCACGGTGCCCATGATGGCCCGGACCATGTTGTAGAGAAAGCCGTCGGCGCACACGCGCATGGTGAGGAGGCTGCCGTCTTGTTCGATGTCGCACCAGTAGACGGTGCGGACGGTGGTCTTCGTCTCGGTGCCCACGCTGCGCACGGCGGCAAAGTCGTGGGTGCCCACAAACTGCGCCGCGGCGGCGCGCATCACCTCCGGCTTCAGCGGCGAGGGATAGAACCAGGCGCGGTCCCGCTCAAAGGGGTCGGGGATGCGGGTGTTGCGGATGCGGTAGATGTATTCCTTTTTCCGGCAGGACAAAATGGCGTTGAAGTCCTCCGGCGCGTCCACGCAGGCGAGACACGCGATGTCCCGGGGCAGGCGGGCGTTCAGCGCCAGGGGGAATTTTGCCGCCGGGATGGTGGTGTCGGACCGGAAATTGGCGCAGTAGTTGAGGGCGTGGACGCCGGCGTCCGTCCGCCCGCAGCCGGTGACGCGCACGCGCTCACCGGTGAGCTTGAGAAGCGCCGTCTCCACCGTCTCGGCCACCGTGACGTCGTTTTTCTGCACCTGCCAGCCGTGGTAGGCGGTGCCGGCGTAGCGGAGCTTTAGGGCGATATTTCTCATGGCAAACTCCTTCCGCCGTCATAGGCTTGGACTCACAGGCCGAACTTCGATAAGACGACGACCGCCGCCACCAGCGCCGCGCCCAGGCACAGCGCCAGCACGTCCCGGGCGGCCATGTGGAGGACGTTGAGGCGCGTGCGTCCCTCGCCGCCGTGGTAACAGCGGGCCTCCATGGCCGTGGCCAGCTCGTCGGCGCGGCGGAAGGAGGAGAGGAAGAGCGGGATGAGGATGGGCAGCATGGCCTTGGCCTTCTGGATGAGGTTCCCGGTGTCGAACTCGGCCCCCCGGGCCTTCTGGGCGGAGATGATCTTGTCCGTCTCCTCGATGAGAGTGGGGATGAGCCGCAGGGCCATGCTCATCATCATGGCAAGCTCGTGGACGGGGACCTTCAGGACCTTCAGGGGCTTCATGAGAAGCTCCAGCCCGTAGGTGAGCATGATGGGCGAGGTGGTGTAGGTCAGCATAAAGGTGCCCATCACCAGCATGACGATCCGCAGGACCATGAAAACAGCGTTTTCGATGCCCTCCCGGGTGATCTTGAAGATCCAGAACCGGGCGATGGGCTCTCCCCTGCCGTAAAAGAGGTTCAAAAGGCCCGTGAGGAGGACGATGAAGATAAGGGGCTTTAAGCCCTTCAGCATGGCGGAGAGGCGTATGCGCGCCGCGGCGATGGCGGCGGCCAGACATACCCCCACGAGGAGGTAGGCCAGCCACGTCTTGGCGCAGAAGAGGGCCACGATATAGAGGACCACCAGGAGTATCTTCGTCCGGGGGTCCAGGCGGTGGACCACGGTGGTACCGGGGAAATACTGGCCCAGAGTCACGTCCTTAAGCACGCTCCCGCCCCCTCTCCAGCGCCATGAGGGCGTCCGCCATGCGCTCCACGGTGTAGACATTGCCGGGGACCTGTACGCCCAGGGCGATGAGGCGCTCAGAAAGGTCCGTCATCACCGGCGTGGCGAGCCCCATGGCCCGCAGCTCCGCCCCGTGGGAGAAGACCTCCTCCGGCGTGCCGGTCATGGCCACGCGGCCGTGGTCCAGCACCGCCATGCGGTGGGCGTAGCGGGCGGCCTCGTCCATGGAGTGGGTGACGATGACGATGGCGGCGTTTGTTTCGTCGTGGTAGCTCAGGATGTTCTCCATGATGCTCTCCCGCCCCGCCGGGTCCAGGCCCGCCATGGGCTCGTCCAGCACCAGGACCTCCGGCAGCATGGCGATGACGCCGGCGATGGCCGCGCGGCGCTTCTGCCCGCCGGAGAGGTCGAAGGGCGCGCGCTCCAGCACGTCCTCCTCCAGTCCCACGAACCGGGCGGCGCGGCGGACGCGGCCGTCGATCTCGTCCTGAGGGAGCTTCATGTTTTTGGGACCGAAGGCGATATCCTTGTAGACCGTCTCCTCAAAAAGCTGGTATTCCGGGTACTGGAAGACCAGCCCCACGGCGGCTCTGGCGGCCTTCACGGACTTTTTGGACTCAAAAATGTCCTGGCCATTGAGCAGGACCCGGCCGGAGGTGGGCTTGATGAGGGCGTTCAGGTGCTGGATGAGGGTACTCTTCCCCGATCCGGTGTGGCCGATGAGGGCCAGCACCTCGCCCTTACGGATCTCCAGGTCCACGTCCCGCACCGCCGTCAGCTCAAAGGGCGTGCCCTGGGAGTAGACGTGGGTCAGGTGTTCGATTTTCAGGATGGGTTCGTTCATTCGCTGTTCCTTTCGGTGTGGCTTCGGGTCTCCCGAATGCCGCCCGGTTATTGTTTAACGGCGTATCTGTCCGCCAGGACCTTCGCGCACTCCTCCACGGTGAGGGCGGTGAGGGGCAGGTCCACGCCCCGCTTGCGCATCTCCCACAAAAGGCGCACCGTCTCGGGGACGGAGAGGCCCAGGGCCTCCAGCTCCTCCACACGGGGGAAGACCTCCCGGGGCGCGCCGTCCATGACCACCTTCCCGTCGGACATGACCACCACTCGGTCGGCCCGGACGGCCTCCTCCATGTGGTGTGTGATGAGGATGACGGTGGAGCCGTATTCCCGGCGGAGCTTCTCGATGATGTCCATCACGTCCCGCCGTCCCTGGGGGTCCAGCATGGCGGTGGGCTCGTCAAAGGCCACGCACTCCGGCCGCATGGCCAGCACACCGGCGATGGCCACACGCTGCTTCTGGCCGCCGGAGAGGAGGTGCGGGGCGTGGTCGCGAAAGCCGTACATCCCCACCATTTTGAGGGCCTCGTCCACGCGGCGTCGTATCTCCGGCGTGGGCACGCCCAGGTTCTCCGGGGCGAAGGCCACGTCCTCCTCCACCACGTTGGAGACGATCTGGTTGTCCGGGTTCTGGAAGACCATCCCCACGCGGCGGCGGATCTCCAGCGTCAGGTCCTCGGCCTTGGTGTCCATGCCGAAGACGGTGACAGACCCGCCCTTGGGCAGCAGCAGGGCGTTCAGGTGCCGCGCCAGCGTGGACTTCCCGGACCCGTTGTGGCCCAAGATCGCCACAAAGGAGCCCTTTTCGATCTCCAGGCTCACCCCGGACAGCACATCCTCCGCCGTCTCCCCCTCGTCGGGGGTATAGAAAAAGGTGA
Organism: uncultured Oscillospiraceae bacterium; assembly: GCA_947632175.1. Lineage (GTDB taxonomy): Bacteria > Bacillota > Clostridia > Oscillospirales > Oscillospiraceae > RUG626. Next base: position 10,198 of record CANROC010000010.1, read on the forward strand.
GGTTATCAATTTGAATAACCGTTTCGTCCATGTTTCGCTCCATCTAATTCATTTGTCGTCTATAGGCCCGGTCAAACGCCTAAAAGTGGCCCGTATCCGAATCTGCGGCAGACATCTGTGAGTCCGGACTGGATTTCTTCCCTGGAAAAGTCGTGCTCCCTGAGGACGTTGTCGTCCAGCTTATTCATCTCCGAGTAGAGATAAACCGCCAGCCTCAGCCACATTTCATCCGTATCATCCATATTCTCAAAAAGCCAGTCCTCGGCCTTACATAGTTCCCCGTTTCTAAGCCAGTTGTCGAGCCTCGTCTTCAGCTCTGTTTCTGTACCGCCCACGATCTCCAGAGGCGCTTGGAGGGTCTCCTTCTCTTTGTGAAGAAGAAACTGCACGATCGCCTCGATCATCGCCTCAATTTGCCGCATGAGCCAGTCCTTTTGGTAAATCATCTGCCGGTCCTTTCAAAGCAGGGAACAAAACCCGCGTAAAACCTATAAAATGACCGCATTCTCAGAATCAAAACTCCGCCCGGCAGGCCGTGGGGATCACAAAAGGCAGGACACGGCGGAGTAAAGGATCTCCGTTGTCCGCTTGTGCCGTCCCTTGCCGTCTTCCGTGGTCAGGAGGAGGCGATTTCTGTTTCCCGCCGGGGAAAGGGTCTCACGCAGCCAGTATCTCCCCTTGAGGTCCGCTTCTCCCCGGACCTCGCAGCCCTCGAAGCGCAGTCTCCGAAGATGCCGGCTGGGGTGGACGCACACGGCGGAGCAATCCAGCTCCAGCGTGAGACAGTCGCCGTCTAAACCGGCGTCGGTGATCAAGGCGTCGCCCAACGGGGTTTCCCAAGTCCAGGGGACATAGGATCCGTCGCGCTCCCGCGTCTTGCTCTCCATGGTCAGGGCCCCCTTTCCGCTTAAAACTCTACCCGGCACGCCGCGCCGCAGGGTAAGGGCAGGCCGGTGGCGGTGACGGGGAGGCCCAGCTCGTCGCAGGCGGCTTTGCCGCCGGGGAAGCTCGTCTCGGCCACGTAGCCGATGGTGGAGGCCGAAAGGCCGGTGGTGTAGGAGCTGATGAGTACGAAAAGCGGGTCCCGCGCCAGCACTCCGGCGCACAGGCGCACGAAGGGCGCGAGGCTCGTCTCCAGCTTCCAGACCTCGCCGCCGGGGCCGCGGCCATAGCTGGGCGGGTCCATGATGAGGGCGTCATAGCGGTGGCCGCGCCGTATCTCCCGCTCCACGAATTTGACGCAGTCGTCCACGATCCAGCGGACGCTCCCGTCCGCCACGCCGGAGGAAACGGCATTCTCCCTGGCCCACTGGACCATGCCCTTTGCCGCGTCCACGTGGCAGACGCTGGCCCCCGCTTTCAGCGCCGCCACGGTGGCGGCGCCGGTGTAGGCGAAGAGGTTCAGCACCGAGACGGGTCTTCCGGCCTTTCGTATCTTCTCCGCGCACCAGTCCCAGTTGGCGGCCTGCTCGGGGAAAAGGCCGGTGTGCTTGAAGTTCATGGGCTTGACGTTGAAGGTGAGGTCCCGGTAGCGCACCTGCCAGCTCTCCGGCACATCCCGCTTGTCCCAGGCCCCGCCGCCGGCGGAGGAGCGCCGGTACCGGGCGTCCGCCCGACGCCAGCGCGGGTCGGTCCTGGGGGTATCCCAGATGACCTGGGGGTCCGGGCGGATCAGGATCTGATCCCCCCAGCGCTCCAGCCGCTCGCCCTTTGAGCAGTCAATGAGCTCATAGTCCTTCCATTTTTCCGCAGACCACATAGGCGTTCTCCATACTTTTCTAATACTCCAATGATATAGAATACCATTATAGACACGTAAAGTCAACGGTGGGAATGGCAATCTTACGGGGGAAAATGGGCCGGATTCCGGTATTTTGATACTATAAAGCCGACCCCCTCGCCGGCAATTCGGCGAGGGGGTCGCGGTTTTGGAAAAATCAGAGGGCCGTTACGCCTTTTTGGGGCGGAGGGCCTTGTAGAGGACGGCGGCAAGGGCGGCGCCGACCAGGGGGCCGACGATGAAGACCCAGACCTGGGCGAGGGGCTCGGTGTTGCCGCTGATGGCGGCGACAATGGCCGGGCCGATGCTCCGGGCGGGGTTGACGGAGGTGCCGGTGAGGCCGATGCCCAGGATGTGGACCAGCGTCAGGGTGAAGCCGATGACCACGCCGGCGAAGGAGCCATGGCCGGCGTCCTTGTCGGTGACGCCGAGGATAGTGAAAACGAAGATGCAGGTCAGGACGACCTCCACCAAAAGTCCGGCGACGGCGCTGCCGTTCACGCCGGCAAGGCCGTTGGAGCCGTAGCCGCCGGTCATGTCCGTGACGCCGCCCAGCTTGAAGATAGCGGCCAGGATTCCCGCGCCGGCCAGGGCGCCCAGGCACTGGGACACCACGTAGCCCACGAAGTCCTTCACGCTCATGCCGCCGGAGAGGAGCACGCCGAGGCTGACGGCGGGGTTGATGTGACAGCCGGAGATGTTGCCCACGCAGTAGGCCATGCCCACGATCACAAGGCCGAAAGCCAGGGCGGTGAGGATGTACCCGCCGCCGGCGGCGGCGTCGCACCCCACCAGCATCGCCGTACCGCAGCCCATGATGACGAGGACAGCCGTGCCGATGAACTCAGCAATGTACTTTTTCATTTGTAAGCCTCCATCGATCTTTTTTCGTCGGAACGAGCCAACAGGTTTATTTTAACACAACCGGAACTGTTTGGCAAGTCTTCATGCAAGATCGGTGGAGAGCTCACGGGTTGTTGCGGTAGACCGGTTCGGCGCCGGTCCAGGTGCCCTGGTTGGTGATATACGAGGTGTTGTAAACAGAGTCGGTCCGGTAGATCACGACCTCGCCGTGGTTGTCGATCCGGCCCAGGCTCGTAAGGCCGCACCACTGCAGCTCCCAGGTGTCCCAGTTCTCAATGACGCCGCTGGGCTCCAGCCGCATGTCATTGCTGAAGTACAGCACGCATCTGTTCTCCACGGTGCCGTAGATGAAGCCGCTGCCTTGCTCCCAGGCGGAGAGCCCCAGGAAGCCGTCATTGATGAGCTTCGCGCCCTCCTCGATGTTGAAGTCGGAGGCATAGACCGTCATATCTCCGTGGTTGGTGACAACACAGCCGTCGCGGAAACTGGGCGCGCAGCTGACGCACAGGCGCGCGCCGCTCTCCACCGTGACGCTCGTGGAGACGTCGAAGCTCTGGCTCTGGAAAAAGGACCCGCTCCCCACGGTGTAGCCGTCTGTGGACCCGAGGCCGTTGACATCGAAGAGCACGGCGGCTCCGCTGAGCGTAACGCTGCCGCTTCCGTTGATCGTCCCCCAATGGAGCATAGAACTGTCCTCAAGCCTCAGCGCCGCGCCGTTCATCTCCATGAGGGAGTAGATCACGGCGGAGGAGCCGCTCAGGAGGGCCAGCTCCCCGTCCGGGGCCAGATCCAGCGCCACATCCGGCGCGCCCGTGGTGAGCCCTGCGCCGTCCTTCAGGACCAGGGCATGGGCGGCGGCCGTGCCGTTGAGCGCAAGCAGGGCGCCGTTCTCCACCGTCAGCGTGCCCGTGAGAGTGAGCGTACTGCCGGTCTCCAGCACAAGGTCGCCCCTCACCGTCAGATCGCCGTCGATCTGAATGTCCGTGCCGTCGGGGATCCTGGCGCCGCCGGAGGCGACGGCCTTTTGGAGCGCCTCGGCGTCGGTCACGTCGGGAAGCTCAGTCTGTATCCATCTTTGGAGCAAGACCCGGCAGTCTTCGGAGAGGGACAGCCCCGCGATGACCTCGGGGTCACCGTAGAGAGTGGCGTCCGTGAGCTGTACGCCGCCCGTTGTGGCGAAGCCCGCGCCCACCTCAAAGAAGCCGGTTCCGTATCGGTACTCCCCTGAGAGGATAAAGTCTCCCCCGCCGCGGTGAAAGACCATGCCGTTGTTGGAGACGCTGCCGCCCAACCGTACCGAGCCGAAGTTGTTGTTGAACTCCGCGGACGGCTCCAACTGCAGGGATGCCTCGCCGGTCTGCTCAAACTCCCCGTAGTTGTAAATGAGGCCGTTGGCATTCATTGGGTCGTCGCTCTCGGACTCCACCAGACGGAATTGTCCCATGTTGACGAATACGGAGTACCGGAGCAGTCTGCCGCCTGACGCCGTGAGCTGCCCCGTATTGACGAGCATTGTCTCCCGCCCTTGGGAAAGAGAGACGCTGACGGCATTGCAGACGCCCTCGTTGAGAAGCGTCGCGTCCGTTTCGATCTCGATGGTATCCTCCCCGGTCATGACGCCCCGGTTCACCAGCGTGCTCGTGATGTTCTGATAGCCGCTGTCGGTGACGGTGACGCCCTCGGAGATCAGAAGAGGCTTGCTCACATAGAGGCTCGCGCCGCTCAGGTCCTTGTCCAGCACGACGGCCGTCACCATGGGGTCGCCCATGGCGGCGTTGAGCTCATCGATGCTGTTTACATGGGCGGCGCCGGCGAAGATCTTCTCCTCATCGAAGATCAGGATCTGGGTCCAGAAAACGCCGCTCAGGTCCAGGTCCGAGCGGTCGGCCAGCCACAGGAAGTCAAAAGACGTCGCGCCCTCGTCCTCACAGCGTATCTTGCCGCCTTTTTCCGTGTGGACGACGCCCATCCCGCTGTAGCCCCCCTCCAGCGTCAGGCACGCGCCCTCGCCCGAGACGGTGATGAAGCCGCCGTCGCTGTTGACGTTCCGGGTGAAGCTCAGTTCGGAGGTGACGCTGACCTCCGAGGTGATATTCACATCCGCGCAGTTCACGGTGACGGGCTTCGTGATCTCCAGCGGCTCATCTATGCGGAAGCTGACCGCCGAAACGGTGACGGCGTCCACGCTGTCGTCGGCCAGGCAATCCTTCAGCGCCTGGAGCGTGCTGACGGTCACCACCTTGGGCTGTGCCGGTTGGGTGGAGCTGCCCTCCGTTTCCCGGGGCCCGCTCTCAACGGGTTCCGTACCGCCCTGCGTCCCGTCACCGGGCCCGGACGTCCGGCTCCCGAGGGGGATAGCGACGGCAAGGACAATGGCGATCACCGCCGCCGCGGCGGCGCCGATCCGGAACATGCGGTTCTTCCATAAGGGGACCTTTTCCGGGACCTCCGGGTCCTCCTTCTGCCAGCCGGCGTAGAGCGTGCATTTGCCCATGACCTCCACGTCCCGGACCGGCTTTTTGCGTCCCTCGTCCAGGAACCAGCCGGTGAAGACGTACCCCTCCCGCTTCGGGACGGGCATATCCTCCGCCTTCAGCTTGTCGCCGCGGACCACGCACACGTCCGTGACCGCGTCCTCTCCGGCGTCGAAGTGTACCGTGACCGCCCCTTCATAGAGGGCGGTGTGAAATTCCTTGACCGATTGGAAGCGCGCCTTCGGCTTCACCTTCATCGCCCGCAGCAGCGCCTCCTCCTGGCTCGCCGTCAAGTCCGCCCCCAGCTTTCTGGGCGGGATCAGGTCGTCCTGGAAGATCCGGTCCATGGACTGCGGCGGCTTCTTTCCGGTGATGCAGAAGTAGATCGTCGCCGCCAGGGCGTACACGTCCGTCCACGCCCCCTGCGCGCCGCTGGAGGACTGGTACTGCTCCAGAGGCGCGTATCCGTGGCGCAGCATGATGGTCATGGTCGCGTCCCCGTCCGCCGCCTCCCTGGCACAGCCAAAGTCCAGGAGCTTGATGATGCCGTGCTCCAGCATCAGGTTGTCGGGGCTGATGTCCCGGTGGATGAGGCCCAGCTCGTGCATAGCGCCGAGGGAGTCGAACAGCGGCTCAATGAGGTGCAGGAGCTCCCAGGCCGGCATGGCGCCGCCCCGCTGTTCCACCAGCGCGCTGAGCGTGGTCCCGTCGATATACTCCATGACGATATACGCCGTGGCGTTCTCCTCAAAGAAGTCCCGCACGCCCACGATATTGGGCAGCCGGTCCAGGCGCGCCATGGTCCGGGCCTCCTCCAGGAACCGCTGCTTCCCCTTCTCGAAGATGTCGCTTTGGTTGCCCAAAAAGCTCTCCACCGAGACGGAGACGGCGCAGTTCCGGGAAGCCCTGTCCGTGGGGAAATATTCCTTGATCGCCACCTTCAGGCCCAGGACCAGGTCCCGGCCGATGTAGGTGATCCCGAAGCCTCCCTCTCCCAGGACACGGCCCACGAGATAGCGCTCCCGCAGGACCGTGCCCGCCGGCAGGTGCTTCGGCTGGGACTTGTAGCTCCCCACGGTGAGCCCACAGCTGGGGCACGGCTTATCCGGCTCCACCTGCGCCATGCAATAGGGACAGTAGTCCACCTGCACCGGACCTCCTCTCTCCCTGTTTATCGGATCCATAGATGTCCTCCGTTCATTGTAACCGATTCCGGGGGATTTTTCAATTGCGTATCATCCGTTTTTTCCTGTTCCGCCGCGACTGCCGCCGGAAGCTCCGGCGCCGTTGCCCGGACGTCGTGGGAGGCGGTAAGCGCCAGCACCAGTATGAGCGCCAGCACCACCGCCACGCCGGCGAGGATCACCCCCACAAGGTGCGCCTTTACAAATTCCGCGAGGGGGTTGGGCACCGGTATGAGGTCCGGCCCGGTGATGGGCCTCGGAGGTATGAGCCACGGGGTGGCGGCGATCAGCGCCTCCTTGAACTCCTCCATGGTCTGGTACCTGTCCTCGGGGCGGATCGCCGCGGCCTTTTGCAGAACGGCCTTCTGCTGCGGCGTCAGGCAGTCCGGCAGGAAAAGCGGGTCTGGCTGGCCGTTTCCCATGACGCAGGAGACGCGTTCTGTGCTCTGCGCCGGGTTTTCGCCCGTGAGGCAGTAGAGGATCGTCATGGCCAGGGTGTAGACGTCGGAGTACCTCCCGGCCGGCCCGGCGGTGGACGTCTCCTGCTCCACCGGGGCGTAGCGCGGCTTGAAGTGCTCCGTCATCTTCCCGCCCAGCTGGCGCGCCGAGCCGAAATCCGTCAGCGTCAGCGTGCCGTCCGGCTTCCACATGATGTTGTCCGGGCATATGTCCCGGTGGATGATGTTCCTGGCGTGGATCCAGCAGATTCCGTCCATCAGCGGCAGGAGCTTGGGAAAAATCTCCTGCGGCGTCAGCTTCCCGTCCGGCCGGGAACGGACCTCCTTGAAGAGCGGCCTGCCCGGCAGGTATTCCAGGATGAGATAGGCCGTGCCGTTGATCTCCAGGTAGTCCACGCCCTTGACGATGCTGGGAGGGCTGTTGTCCAGCCTGGAGACGACCTGCGCCTCCTTGACGAAGCTCATGCGGCCTGTATCCAGCGCATCCTCCTGGCCCGGATAGGGGATCACGTTCACCCCATCGCTGTCGCGCTTGGCCCAGCGGGCCTTTCGCGCCGGGAAAAACTCCTTGATGGCTACGGCGCTGCCCGTCCGCTTATCTCTGCCCTGGTAGGTGATCCCGAAGCCCCCCTGGCCCAGGACGGTCTCGATCTCGTAGGCCGCCCCCTCCTTTTGGAGGAGCGTCCCGCGGCGCAGGGCCGGGGGCATATTCTCCCCGCAGTGCGGGCAGATGATGGCCCAGGGGTCCACGGGCCGTTGACATGCCGGGCAGATTTTTTCGGGTTCCGTCATGGCCTCACACGCCTCCTTTGCCGGTGACCGTAAAGCTCTGCTGGTCCGAACCAAGCCACACCCGGTCGCCCATACGGAGCGCCACGGAGGTGTTGGGGGCCAGCCTCTGCCCGTTGACCCAGGTCCCGTAGGTGGAGCCCATATCCCGGACGGTGAGCTTTCCGGCGCTCAGCGTCACCGTGGCGTGGCTGTGGCTGACGCCCGGCGTGCGTTCCGGGAACTGGAGCCCGTTGCCCGGGGCCACGCCCATGGTCACGGGGCTCCCCTCCTCCACGGCAAAGCGCCGTCCGCCGAATACGCCGGAGGTGAACTGGAGGCGCACCGGAACGGCGACGGTGTACGTGTCGGTGACCTCTCCCCCGGTTTGGGGGCCTTTTTTCTTCTTCAGGACCACGATCAGGATCGCCGTTCCCCCGCCCAGGACCACGAGCACGACCGCGGCGATGAGGAGGATGATGAGCCAGGAGTCGAAGCCGTAGGGATCGGGCTCAATGCGCAGGTCTTCCAGGATGTCCCAGAGATAGCTGATCTCAATGGAATAGAAATACTTTTGGTTGTTGTCCTCCACAGTCCATGTGTTGACGCCCACCACGGCTCCCCTGTCATCCAGGAGGGGGCCGCCGGAGTTGCCTTGGTTGATGGAGGCCGTGTGCTGGATAACATTGACCTGAGCATCACCGACAGCCATCTTGGAGTGGAGACTGACGCTGCCATTGGTGACGGTGACGCCCTCAACGGTGGCGTAATATTTCTGATTGCCCAGGGTATTCACCACAAAATTGTCCGAGGCGCCGGGATACCCCAGGGCCCAGACCTCGCTGCCGATGTCAACGTCCTGGCCCTCCTTCAAAAGGGGCAGGGCCTTCCGGCCCTTGATAGGCTCGGCCGCCTCCAGAACCGCCAGATCGGCCTCGTCAGAGTCTGCCTTATAGAGGATCTCACAGGGGACGGAGCGGCTCGTGTCCAACGACGAGTCAGTCAGTGCGAAGTCGTCCTTCAGGATGTAGACGCCCTCTACATGGTCGGAGTGATAATAATACTCCCCATCTATCTTGACGTACCCTTGGCCGTCCGCGACAACATGGCGGTTTGTCACGTAATACTGTGTCTCCTTGCCGGCCTTGCCAACGCCAAAGGCACTACCTGTGTACAGGGGGGTCTCGAACACACGCAGCGGCTGGTTGTAGTAGCCTTCCGGCTCTCCGTTCTCATCACAAAAGGCCTCGTAGAGCTCCATGGTGCCCACAGCCACGATGCGCACCACGCCGTCGCGGTTGTCCGCGCCCACGTTTTTGCCGGAACAGCCCGCCAGGGCAACGGTCAAAAGGCAAACGGCTAAAAACAAAGCGGCGATTTTCTTTTTCATAATTTTCTCTCCCTTACGATTCTTCAATCCACACGGCGGCGGCGGTGTTGTTGTCGTTGTCCGCCGGCGCCCGGTCCGCCAGGCGCCGGCGCATGAGCCGGATCCATTCCTCCGGGTCGGAGGCGGCCTTCAGGTCCCGCTCCATCTCCTCCTCCAGGACATACTCCCAGAACCCGTCGGAGCACAGCAGAAAGGCCGTTTGCCCCGTCCCAATGGAGCAGGAGCCGGTCTCCACCTGGAGCTCCTCGTCCTGTCCCAGCGCCCGGAGGACCCGGTTGCGGTCCGGGTGGTGCCGGATCTGGTCCTGGGTGATCTGCCCCAGCATGACGCCGATCTGGGCCGCCGAGTGGTCCCGCGTCTGGAACCGGAGCTTCCCGTCCTGGAAGCGGTAGAGCCTGGAATCCCCGATGTGCGCCCAGACGGCGCGGCTGCCCATCAGATTCAGCGCCACCACCGTGGTCTTCATACTGCACTGGGGCGTCTGGATGGCAAGGACCGCCTCGTTGGCGGCTTTCACCAGATTTTTCAGGACCTCCTCGTCCACCTGCCCGGCCCAGCGGCCGCAGATGAGCTCCGAGGCCCTGGCCGAGGCCAGCTCCCCGCCCCCGTGACCGCCCAGGCCGTCGGCCACGACAACGCAGAGCCTCTTATCCCCGTGCTTTTTCCACATCACGGTATCCTCGTTGTGCGGCCGTCCGCCGGTATTCGTATAAGTGGCGATCTTGAACATCATTTTCTCCTTTTGGTCTTGGCGCCGGCCTTCCTGTCCCGCGCCCTGTTGAGGGAGAGAACCACGGCCGTATAGTTATCCTGATTCGTATATCCCTTGGAGGCGATGAGCGTCCGCAGCTCCTCGGCCGGGGCGGCCCCGGACAGCGCCGTCACCAGCTCCCGGTCGGCCAGCGCGTTGTAGACGCCGTCCGTCATCAGGACGAGCTTGTCTCCGGCCCTCACCGGCAGGGGCTTGGTGGGCATATCCACATATTTGATGTTCCCCATGCCCAGATAGCTCGTCAGGCCCCCTGTCTTGGGGTGCTCGTAGACCTGCCGCAGCTCGATGCTGCCGCTGACTGCCCTGGCCGCCAGCTCGGCCTTATAGGTGTGCTCCCGGTTGAGCAGATAGAGCGCCCCGTCCCGCAGGAGACAGATCCTGCTGTCCCCCACGCTGACGAAATCAAAAAGCCCGTCCCGCAGAAGGCCCATCACCATGGTCGAGCCGCTGCGCGTCAGCCCCTCCGGCCCTAAAAGCGCGTCCACATCGTTCACGGCGCGGCCCAGAAGGTCGAGAAGCACCTGCTCATGGGAGCCGGAGGCGGTGAAAAAGCCGTTCAGCGCGGCGGAGACCGCCGCCTGGCTCACGCGCTCGCCGTGCTCCAGGCCCCCCATGCCGTCCGCGACGATGGCGAGGACGCCCTGCCTGTCGGCAAACTCCGTGGGCGAGACGGCAAAGCAGTCCTGCTGATTTTTGCGGGCGCCCTGCTCGTGGAGCTTGACGACCTGCACCCGCAGCGCGTCCTCCCGCGCCCTGTCGGCCTTTTTCCGGCGTCCGCGCCGGACGAGCTTCACAATGAGCGCGATGATCAGCGCCACGATCAGCGCCAGCGTCACCCCTGCCCCGGCGCAGACGCCGCCGAAGGCCAGGGGATGTTCGTCGGCTGTGTCCACGATCCACTGAAGGGCCGCGGAACCCTCCTCCGGGACGTCCTCCGTGCCCTGCGCGCCGTCCGCCTCGCCCGTCAGGGGCCCGGTCGTCTCGTTCCCGGCGTCCCCGTTTTCGGCGTCTCCGTTCTCCGTGCCCTCGTTCTCAGGCCTCGTCTCGTATTCAGCCATTCTTCCCCTCCGTCTCCCAGTTGAACCGCTCGCCGCACAGAGGGATGAAGAGGAGCGTGGTGTTGGGGCCGATGGAGATGGTGTCGTAAGCGTGGATCTCCACGGCGTTGAGCACCGTCTTGTTGTTGACCTTCACCAGGTTGCGTCCGCCGGCGGGCCCGAAATAGAATGCCGTCTCGCCGCTGTCATAGGCGATCATGGCGTGGCCCTCCCGGGAGATCTTGTCGTCGCCGTGGATGCAGATGTCGCCGGTGGCGCGGCCTATGTAGTTGTAGCCGGCGTGGATGCGGAAATCCTCGCCGTAGTTGGGGCCCTTGATGCAGACCAGCCAGCCCACCACGGGATCGCGGGCGGTCCCGGCGGCCCCGGCGGTGACGGTCTCGATAAAGCTGTCGCTGTTGTCGGCGGCGGCTCCGCCCACGGGGGCATAGGGCATACCGCCGCCCACCGGCTCGGTGGCGCCGGGTACGCCGGCGCCGGCGGGCTGGCCGCCGCCCACAGGCTCGGTGGCCGTGAAGCCGCCGAAAGCGGGCCGCGCGCCGCACTTGGGGCAGGTCGGGCTTTTCGCGGTGTCAAAGGGGTGTCCGTTTGTACAATAAGTCATGGTGGTATTGGCTTCCATTTTTTTGATCCTCCTGAAAAAATTTTTGGCGGTTTTTGGTGTTTTCCGAATTCATTCTAGCACCGTCAAATCTTTCCCGGTCCATTTTGTTTCCGGACCCCCAGGCAAAAAAGCCGCCGGAAGCGGCGGCTTCCGGCGGTATAAGAAAGGATCAGCGGGAAAAGAGCTTTTCGATGACCTCCGCCATGCGCTCGCTCATGGGCTGGTCGTCGGAGGAGAGGGCGTAGAGCGTCAGCCAATCGGTGGGGTCGCGCGGGTCGAGGACGGGCATACCGCAGTCGTTGAGGATGGCGTTGAGCGTCCACCAGTGCTGTTCGAACCGCTCGGAGGCCGAGATATACGGCTCGTCCAGCTCACTGTACCCGGAGTCCACCACGTTCTCCGTCACCACGTACAGCAAAAGCAGGAGCTTGCGCGGCACATCCTCCTTCCGGGCGCAGATGTTCTTAAGATAAGTGGGGTTGGGCCAATTGTGCTTGATGAGCTTCTGCGTGACGGTGAGCTCCCTGCGCGGGCGGGACCTGGGCATCCCCATCTGCAGGTAGAGGTCCGTGACCTCCTCCACCGAATAAGGCGTCTCCCCGCTGCCCCCGGTGGAGGTGACGGGCTTTTGCAGGACCCGCATATACTGGTCTAAGTACCTGTACGCCCTCATGTGGAGGCTCCCGAAGAGCTCCCGCTTGGCAAGGTAGAGCGCCCGAAGCTCCTCCGGCGAGGCAGGCGCCAAAAAGAGCCGTTGCAGCTCGTGGGTCACATCGGTCCCCGCCCCCGCCGGCAGCGGCGCGTCCGGCAGGCGTATGGGCGGCAGGGCGGCAAAGAAATCCCTCGCCTCCGGATAGGGCCTCATGGCCCGGAGGAACCAGGCGTAGACCGCGTCCCGCCCGTCCCGGTAATGGATGCCGCAGCCGGTGCATTGGCCCAGCAGGCGGTTGACGCCGCTCTCCGGGAGCTTCAGGGCGAAGCCGATGCGGAAAAGCTCCTCCCGGTCGGTGGGGATGTGCCGGTCCGTGAGCCAGTTGCGCACCTTTCTCAGCGTGGATTCAGGGCTGGGCAGGCCCTGATAGGCGGAAAGCTCCCGGATCAGCCTCTCCTGCAGGTCCGGCAGGGGGTAGAGGGCGCGGAGCGTCTCGGAAAAGGTCCGCAGGGAGACGCGCTCCTCGCGCAAAAACTCCGCCGCCTTCTCCGGCGTCCAGGCGCCCCAGGCCACGCTGTCCGCGCCGGTAAGCGTTATCTCCATGTCCTCACCTCGTTTGACCTTGACCGTACTGCGCAAAAGCCGGGTCGTCTATGCTGATTATAGCGCAAAATCGCAAAAGTGCAAGCTTGTCTTCATATTTCCTTGTCAGACGTCCCCTCCGTTTGACAAATCCCGTCAAATGGTTTATGATATCTTGTGCCGCGCCCTTGACGGGCGGCGGAAAAATTCATGATGCGTTGGGGGCGTTTGTATGAATCTTGCGTTGGCGCTGGCGTTTCTCTTTTTCATCGGCTCGGTGGCCGGATGGGTCATTGAGCTTCTCTTCCGGCGGTTCCTCTCCTCGGCCAATCCCGAGCGGAAATGGATCAACCCCGGCTTTTGCACCGGGCCCTATGTGCCGCTCTACGGCTTCGGGCTGTGTATCCTCTTCCTCGTGGCCCTGGCGGAGAACATCCCCTGGATCGCCGCCCTGCGCTATAAAAAGCTGGTCCTCTTTCTCGTCATGGCCGTGGCCATGACGGCCATCGAGTACATCGCCGGCCTTCTCATGCTGAAGGTCGCCCACGTGCGCCTGTGGGATTACAGCAACGTCTGGGGGAACATCCAGGGCCTCATCTGCCCGAAATTCTCGCTCATCTGGGCCCTGGCCGGCGCGGGGTACTACTTCCTCATCCATCCCCGGATCCTCAAGTCCCTCGCCTGGTTTTCCAACAACCTGGCCTTCTCCTTCTTCGTGGGCATGTTCTTCGGCGTGTTCCTCATCGACCTCGCCCACTCCCTCCACCTCACCGCACGCCTCAGGAAGCTGGCCGAGGAGAACGACGTGGTCGTCCGCTACGAAGCCCTGAAGCTCCAGATCAAGGCTTCCCTGGAGGAGCGCAAGCTCAAGTATAACTTCTTCGTTCCTTTCCGCACCGACGTGCCCCTCTCCGAGTATCTGAAAGAGAAGCGGGAGCTCCACGAGCGGAAAAAGTGAGCCCCGCCGGAAAAGTTTTTCTCCCGAACATTTTCGCCCGCCGCCTTGCAAAGCGGCGGGCTTTGTGATACAATGAACGCATAGGCGGCGCGTCAGCGCCGGCTTTCCAAAAAGATGAAGGGAGAAACACTATGAGAAAGAAACTGACAGCAGCCCTCCTGGCGCTGACCATGCTCCTGGCGCTGCTGCCCACAACGGTCCTGGCGTCGGCAGCGCCGGAGACCAAGGCGGAATTGATCTCTTCGGTCAATTACTATTACCGCAGTCCGGACGTTACCCCGGAGAACGATGACTGGAACAGTCGCAATACCCTGCGGAACGTCTTCTCTGTGAGGCTGAAGACGCCCTGCACATCTGCGCAGGATGTGCGCGAAACATACAGCTTCGCGGTCAAGGCGGAAGGTTCCGAATACCAGACAGTAGATAAATTTTTCGTCAGCGATCCCATCTACGGCAATAATTATTCCGTGGTGTATTTCCAGGCCCCGGCAAATGTTATTTCCGTCAACCAGCTGAAGTACACCGTCCGTGTCACCGAAAAGTCCGGTAACAACTCTGATGAGAAATCCATTGAGCTCCATAAGGTGACCTTTAAGGACAGCACTGGCAATGACATCGTTGATCCCTGGATCAGCGGGGAGGATAGCCACCTCTTAAAATATGGCAACACCTATTGCATCCTAGTCTCCCCCTCCGACAGCTACCCCGCTTTCCCCACGCTGGCGGATAAAGGTGATTCGGAATTTGTTGGCTGGTCCCAATCGCAAAGCAACAACAAGAGCGAGCTGATTGCGAACATCACCGAAGAAACCACTCTCTACGCCGTCTTCGGCGAACGCGTCAAGCGTGTCCTCACGGTGCGGACAAGCGATGACAAAGCGGGACAGGAGGTCGCGTACAATCAGGCCGCGGAGCACTCCACCGAGTATGCCGCGCAGACGCCGCTGGACCTCTACATCCGCAACGAGGGCAACGTCAAATTTGAGAAGGTCTACACCGTCTCCTCCGACCACATGAATCTGACGTATGTAGTTGATGCGGGGCAAACGGGCGTGACAAGCGTAACGGGCGCGGGCCGCGAGTGCTATGATATTGATCCTGGCAAAACTCTCCGCATCCAATTCACCCCCAAGGCGGACCTGCCTCAGGGCGTGTACACCGACCAGGTGACCCTCCACAACGACACCGACCGCATGATCCGCTATATCGTGATCACGCTGAAGGTGACGCCTATCACGGTGGAGATCACCGCCCAAGATATCACCAAGACCTACGGCGAGACGATCGATCCCTCCACGGTGGATTGGTCGATCGACGGCCGCTCGGACGACGAGACGCTCAAGGAGACTTTGCAAAACAGCATCTCCTTCACCAGCGACGGCTTTGAGGCGGCGGCCAACGCCAAAGAGGACGGCTACGGCATTGACATCCAGAACGCCACCACCGGCAACTACACCGTGAGCTGGAAGGACGGCACCGCCCCCAAGGTCATCGTCAACAAGGCCACGCCGGAGCCCAGCGTGGCGAAGCCGACGGTGTCCCTGATGGCGACACACGCGCTGAGCGACGTGACGCCCACGGTGGACTTCACCGATCCCATCACCCATGAGACGATCCCCGGCACCATCGCCTGGAAGAATGGTGAGCTGAAATGGGATAAAGCCGGCGAGTATACCGCCGATTTCACCTTTACCCCGACGGACCAGGCCAATTATGAAATCGTCACTGTCACCGCCACGGTGAATGTCTCCGGCAAGTACACCGTTGAATTGACGCCCGATGACAACCAGGAGCACAGCGTCACCTACGACGGCCAGGCGCACGGGTTGAGCTTCCACATCGTGCCGGACCACGACAACTATGAGGCCAACATCTCCGAGATCGGCGAGATCGCCGTCACCTACCAGAAGCACAACGCGGAGGGCAAGCCCGCCGGCGATGTGCTGCATGATGCCCCCACAGAGGCGGGCGTCTACACCGTCACCGCTTCGACGACGGAGAGCGACCACTTCGCCGCCGACACCTCCACCGCCACGCTGACCATCCACCCCAAGGAGCTCACCG
The DNA here is from genome assembly GCA_947632175.1 of uncultured Oscillospiraceae bacterium. Taxonomy (GTDB): domain Bacteria; phylum Bacillota; class Clostridia; order Oscillospirales; family Oscillospiraceae; genus RUG626. Next base: position 25,806 of record CANROC010000010.1, read on the forward strand.
TCACCGCCACGGTCAAGGACAAGACCTACGACGGCAAGACGGAAGCCACCGTGGATACGATCACCGTCTCCGGCCAGGTGGGGAATGACGATGTCTCCGTTGACAAGGGCTCCACCGCCGCTTTCGACAACGCCAACGCCGGCGAGGACAAGACTGTCACCGTCACCCTGGGCGAACTCACCGGCGAAAAGGCCGGCAACTACACGCTTCCCGCCGGCGGCACCGTCACCGCCACGGCCTCCATCACCAAGAAGGCCGTCACCCTGAAGCTTAAGGAGGGCAAGCCCCTCACCAAGACCTACGGCGAGACCTTTGCCCTGTCCCTCACGGACCTGTTTGAGGCCGACAGCCTGGTCGATGGGGAGTCCCTGGGCATTGCCGTCACCGGCGAGCTCACCTGCGACGGCGTGGGAGAGACCGCCAAGGTCGACACCTACCCGGTCGCCTTCAAGGCCGACGAGGGCAACTATACTGTCAGCCTCGCGTCTAACATTACCCTGACCGTCAATAAAGCCAAAGCCGAGCTCCGTGAGGGCACCATCCAGACCTCCACCGGCTGGAGCAAGGGAACTCTGAAAACAGTCGCCCTCACCGGCGAGTTTGTTAACGCCAGCAACAAGGAAATGGTCGTGGAGGGCACGCTGGAATGGTCCAATCCGGAAATGTCTCTCAGCGGTGCCACAGACGGGAAAGTCACCGCAACGTGGAAATTCACGCCCACGGATACCGGGAACTATGACACTAAAGTATTGACCGGCACCGTTGACGTCCCCGTCAGCACTTCTAAGCCCGTCACTCTCACCGGCGTTGAGGCTCAGACCGTGCCTTACGACGGCAAAGCCCACACATACGACACGTCTAAAATCACCACTGAGCCCACAGCCGCCGTTATCACCCTGCGTTACCGTCCCCACATGGACACGGACGCCGATCATCAGAACTCCGAGTCCTTCACCATTCAACCTCCCACGAACGCCGGGACCTACGACGTGCTGATCCTGGCCACGCCTACGGATAGCGTACAGTACGTGGAAAACTCCGTCATCGTCCACCTGATCATCGACCAAGCCACCCCGGACAACACCGGCGTCGGCCCCTTTGAAGGCCGCGAGGGCACGAAGCTTGCCGACATCAAGGGCCCCGAAACGCTTCCCGGCGTCAACAAGGAGAATGTCCCCGGCACCTTTGCCTGGACCTCGCCGGAGACCACGATCACGGAGGAGACCGCCACATTTGACTGGTCCTTCGTCCCCGCTGACTCCAACTACAAGCCCGTGGCCGGAAAAGCCACCGTCACCATGGCGGATGATGACCGCAAGATCACCGGCGAGGTACATAACCTCCCCGAGGGCTACGTGGACTACGTCACCGTCAACCTCCCCAGCGAAGGCGAAAACGTCCTGCTCCCCGGCGAGACCGTGAACTTCTACGCCGACGCGGCCTGCCAGACTTCCCCCCTGGGCACTCTCACCGTTCCCTCCGGCGTTACGTCCGTTGAGGTCCACTTTGCCCAGAACGCTCTGAGCTCCGCGGCAGGCGCCGTCTACGCCAAGATCGCCGGCCAGAAGACGGCGGTCACTACCCTCTCCTATAAAGCCGCCGTGGACGCGAACATCACCGACCGGACCGTCGCCGTGGGCGGCACGGTGACGTTCACTCTCCCCGAGAACGCAACGGACGTCACCTGGACAGTGGCGGAAAGCGCCGCTGTCACTCTCCCCGCTGACGCCAATGTGAAAGGCACGTCCATCACCCTGAACGCCGCCGCCGGCGGCACGGCCTCCGTCACCGTCACCGCCTCTTTCCCCCATCCCGATTCTGCCAAGGATGGCGAGACGATCACCTTCACAAAGACCGTCACCGTCACGGTGAGCATCCCGTATAATCCCCCCACGCCTCCCCAGCCCTCTGAGCCCGAGCCGGAACCCAGCCTGACGCCGGATACTGCCGTGGAGAACGGCGAGGCCACGGCGCAGATTGCCCCTGAGGCCGTCACCGACGGCATCGCCGACGCCCAAAAGGCCGGCGACGACACCGTCACCGTGGAGCCGAAGCTCTCCGACAAGGCCGACAAGGTCACCGTGGAGCTTCCCCAGACCAGCGTGGACGCCCTGGCGGACGCCGAGCTTGGCCTCACGGTCAAGACCGAGGATACCAGCCTCACCCTCTCCCCTGACGCTCTGGCGGACCTGAACGCCGCCGGCGGCAGCACCGTCAGCGTCTCCGTGGAGACGAAGGACAACGGCTCCACCGCCATCGACGTGGCCGTGGACGGCAAGAGCGTCGCCGCCGTCAAGGGCGGCGTCAAGGCCCAGCTTCCCGCCGTCGGGGAGGGCCAGGTCCTGGTGGCCGTAGGCCCCGACGGGACCGAGACGGTCATCAAGAAGTCCGTGGTGGAGGAGGGCCGCGTGGACGCCCTTCTGGACGGCTCCTGCACCGTCAAGGTCGCCGACCGCAGCCTTACCTTCGACGACGTGGCGGAGGACAGCTGGTACGCCGGCGCGGTGGACTTCGCCTCCGGCCACGAGCTCTTCAACGGCAACACCGCCACCTCTTTCGCCCCCGAGCTTCCCATGACCCGCGGCATGACCGCTACCGTCCTCTGGCGTCTTGAGAACGAGCAGAACGTTGACGTCTCCGACGCTTTCACCGATGTGGAGGCCGGCAGCTGGTACGCCGACGGCATCCTCTGGGCCACCCACGAGGGCATCGTCACCGGCTACGGCGACGGCCTGTGCGGCCCCGAGGACAACGTCACCCGGGAGCAGCTGGCCACCATGCTCCACCGCTACGCCAAGCTCATGGGTCTCGACCTGACCGTCGCCGGCAAGCTCTCCGACTTTGCGGACGGCGCCGACGTCTCCGACTACGCCGAAGACGCCATGGTCTGGGCCGTTGGCGCGGGCCTCCTCCAGGGCAAGGAGAACAAGGCCCTGGATCCCCATGGCAGCGCCACCCGCGCCGAGGTCGCCACCGTCCTCCAGCGCCTCATCACCCTCATGGTGAAATAACCTCCCTCAAAGCGCACGGGCGGGGCTCATGCCCCGCCCGCTTTCTTGGAGATATCCCGCAAAGGAGTGATTTCCATGGTTGAAAAATGGCCTGTCACCGTCCCCGCCCTCTCGGGCGATACGCCCCGCGGGGCCTACGTCTACGTCCCCGACGAGGCGCGGCATAACCCCTGGGCACGGTATCCGGTGCTCTATATGTTCGACGGCCACAACGTCTTCTTCGACGCCGACGCCACCTACGGCAAGAGCTGGGGCATGAAGGAGTACCTGGAGCGCACGGGGACGCCGCTTATCGTGGCCGCGGTGGAGTGCAATCACGGCGCTCACGGGGAGCGGCTTTCGGAGTACTCCCCCTTCGACTTCCGCGCCCCGGAGTTCGGACCCCTCCCGGGCCGGGGGACGGAGACGATGGACTGGTTCGTCCACGCCTTCAAGCCCACGGTGGACGCCCGCTTCCCAACTCTCCCGGACCGGGAGCATACCTTCATCGCCGGCAGCTCCATGGGCGGCCTCATGGCCCTTTACGCCGTGACGGCCTATAACCGGGTCTTCTCCCGGTCCGCCGCCCTGTCCCCCTCGGTCATGGTGGCGCCGGACCGGATGAAGCGGCTTTTGGTCGAGGTCCCCCTGGAGCGGGACACGGTGGTCTACATGGACTACGGCTCCGGGGAGCTGGCGCGGCACCCCGCCGTGACGAAGCGCTTTGCCGCCGTCGCCGGCGCGCTTATGGAGCGGGGCGTCCACGTCACCGCCCGGATCGTCCCCGGCGGCGAACACTGTGAGGCCAGCTGGGAAAAACAGATTCCTTTCTTTTTGGGCACACTACTCTATGATCTGTGATGAGAGGTGACAGAAAGTGAAAAACGTGATCTTTATCTCCCCCAACTTCCCCGCCAACTACTGGCTCTTCTGCCGGGAGCTCAAGGCCAACGGCATGAACGTCCTGGGCATCGGCGACGAGCCCTACGACCGCCTGAGCGCCGGCCTCAAGGAGAACCTGACGGAGTATTACAAGGTGGACAGCCTGGAAAACTACGACTCCGTCTACCGCGCCGTGGCTTTCCTCATCTTCAAGCACGGCCCCATCGACTGGCTGGAGTCCAACAACGAGTATTGGCTGGAGCGGGACGCCCGTCTGCGCACCGCTTTCCACATCACCACCGGCTTTCAGGAGTCCGACATGCCCGCCATCAAGCTCAAGTCCCACATGAAAGCCTACTACGAAAAGGCCGGCATCCCCACCGCCCGGTACCACATCGTGGAGGGCCTGTCCGACTGCCGGGATTTCATCGCCAAGGTGGGCTTCCCCGTGGTGGTGAAGCCCGACAACGGCGTGGGGGCCTCCGATACCCACGCGCTGAAGTCCGAGGCGGACCTGGAGAAGTTCCTCACGAAGCGCGACCCGAAAATCAGCTACATCATGGAGGAGTTCGTCCACGCGGAGGTCAACTCCTACGACGCCGTCTATAACTCCAAGGGCGAGCCCATGTTTGAGGCCGGGAACGTCACTCCCGTGTCCATCATGGACATCGTCAACGACGCGGACAACTCCGTCTACTACATCCTCCGGGACCTGCCCGAGGACACCCGCGCCGCCGGACGCGCCACGGCGAAAGCCTTCGGCGTCAAGAGCCGCTTCATCCACTTTGAGTTCTTCCGCCTCACCGAGGACCAGGAGGGATTGGGCAAAAAGGGCGATCTGGTGGGCCTGGAGGTCAACATGCGCCCCAGCGGCGGCTACACTCCGGACATGATCGACTACGCCCACGGCACCAACGTCTACAAGGTCTGGGCGGACATGGTGGCCTTCGACAAGACCGACATCCCCGAAAAGGACCGGTACTTCTGCGCCTACCTGGGCCGCCGGGACGGCAAAAAATTCGCCATGACCCACGAGGACATCATGCGCAAATACGGCCCCCGCATGAAGCTCATGGGCCGCATTCCCCAGGTCCTCTCCGGCGCCATGGGCAACCAGATGTACATCGCCGTCTTCCCCACCCGCGAGGAGCTGGACCAGTTCTACAAGGACACCCTGGCGTGCGTGTGATCCCCCATATGCAAAAAATCCCTGCCCGCTTGACCGGGCAGGGATTTTCACTTTCAAGCTGTTTTTTCAGATCTTCGAATACCCGAACGTATTCACCACTGCGTCGATGGGCTCACCGTGCTTGCACATGGGGCACTCGGAGGGGGCGTAGGACGCGTAGTCGGGGATGGTGTTGGTGTCGAAGAGGGACAGCACTGGCATCCCGTTCAGGTCATGGGTAGCGGCGTAGACGGCGGCGGCGCCCACCACGCGCCCGCCGTAGTACTCCACACTCTCCCGCCCCAGAAGCGCCGTCTTGCCGGTGGTCAAAGAGCAGGCCAGGATCAGCACGTGCTTGCCCTCCAGCATGAACCGGGCGTTGTCCCGGAAGATGAGCTTGCCGGAGCTGTTGAGCTCGCCCTTGACCACGTAGATGTTGCTCCCCTCGCTCAAAGACCGCCCGCCGTGCTTGGCAAGCTCCCTGGCAAGGCAGGTGCCGATGACGCTGGTGCCATCCATGCAGAGGATGGAGTCCACCATGAACCGGCCCTTGATCTTCTCCGCCAGCCTGTGCGCCACGGCGTCCGCGCCGTTGAGGCTGTACTTCTGGGCGGTCACGTCGATGAAGTAGTTGATGTGGCTGTTCGACGTGGCAAAATGCCCCTTTGCCGCCAGAAGCTGTGTCCCGCCGATCTGCACAAGAGGAAAAAATTTAGGTTCCATATCCAAAAAGCCTCCCGCTAAAAATTGTCCTGTCAAGACATGCCCAGTATACCAGAAATCTCCGCCCTTGGCAACGGGGAAGTCTCACTCTCCCGGCCCCGGGGCGATGACCTTGCGCATGTTCCAATTGTCCGCGGCCCGCTGGGCGGCGCCGTGCTTGTCCCCATCGTCCTCAAAGCCGATGGCGGAGGTGTGCGCGCCGCAGTCCAGGCACTGGACATACACGCACCAGCCCCCCTCCTCCTCGATGAGCCCCGCCCCGCCGCAGCAGGGGCAGTCCTCCAGAAAAATATCCTCAAACAGGTCCATCTGTCCGCCTCCCGGTTCCTTTTCCCTCTATTTTACACGTTTACCGCGGAAAAGTCGAGAGAGATTTGTGTGAATTTTCACCAAAACGCCAATTTTTTTCGAAATCTTTCTGTTCTTTTTGACAAATCCGCGAAAATGTGTTATTTTATTCCTAGTCATCATAAAAACGCATGGAGGTGTGACCATGATCAAGGAATACAAACGCAAGGAAGACAAGCTGGACAAATCCGCCCGGAAGGCGGAGATCAAGCGGCTCCGGGACTTTCTGGTGAACGAGCCCCAGAAGATCCAGGCCGCCAAGCTCCCGGTGGTGGTGCTGGTGGAGGGCTGGGACTGCGCCGGAAAGGGCAATCTCATCCGCTCCCTCATCTGCGAGCTGGACCCACGGTTTTACTCGGTGAAGAGCTTCGAGCGCACGCCGGAGAGCGCCGAGCGTTACCCTTTCCTCAAGAAATTCTTCGACGTCCTCCCGGAAAACGGCAAGTTCCTCTTTATGGACACCGGCTGGATGGAGGACGTGGTGGGCAAGCACCTGCGCCGGGAGATCACCGCCCAGGAGTATAAGCGCCGGGTGGAGTCCTGCAACACCTTCGAGCGCCAGCTGCGGGACAACGGCTACGTGGTGGTGAAGCTCTTCCTCCACATCTCCCGGGACGAACAGCTCAAGCGCATCACCGATCTCAAGGAGGACCGGGACACTCAGTGGCGCGTCTCCGGCGACGACCTCTGGCAGCAGCAGGAGTACGACAAGTTCCTCTCCACCTACGACGACTTCATGGAGGCCACGGACGACGTCGCGCCCTGGCACGTCCTGGACGGCGAGGGCCGCAGCCGCGCCCTCTATGACGCCCTGAAGGCCATCACCGACACGGTGGAGGCCGCCGTGGAGGCCGGCCGCTGCGAGGGCCAGCCCACCGGGAAAAAGTTCCCGCTCCTGGGCGGTCCCTCTCAGAAGGACGCGGACCTCTCCGCCGCCATCAGCGAGGAGGACTATAAAGCGGAGCTCAAGCGCCTCCAGAAGAAGCTTGGCAAGCTCCACAACCAGATCTACCGCAAGCGCATCCCCGTGGTCATCTGCTACGAGGGCTGGGACGCCGCCGGCAAGGGCGGCAACATCCGCCGCCTCACCTACCCCCTGGACCCCCGGGGCTTTGACGTCATCCCCATCGCCAGCCCCACGCCGGGGGAGAAAAACCGCCACTTCCTCTGGCGCTTTTGGACGAAGCTGCCCCGCAGCGGCCACATCGCTATCTTCGACCGCACCTGGTACGGCCGCGTCATGGTGGAGCGCATCGAGGGCTTCTGCTCGGAGAACGACTGGAAGCGCGCCTACGGCGAGATCAACGAGTTCGAGCGCGAGCTCACCGACTGGGGCACCGTGGTGCTGAAATTCTGGATCCACATCGACCCGGACACCCAGCTGGAGCGCTTTACCGCCCGCCAGAACACTCCGGAGAAGCAGTGGAAGATCACCGACGAGGACTGGCGCAACCGGGACAAGTGGCCCCAGTACGAAAAGGCCGTGGAGGACATGCTCCAGAAGACCAGCACGGAGTACGCCCCCTGGCACATCATCGAGTCCGTGGACAAGAAGTACGCCCGCATCCGCACCCTCCAGATCACCACCGAGGCCCTGGAAAAGGCCGTGGAGGACAACGTCGTCCGCGGCATCAAGGCCCGGAAGTCCAAGAAAAAGGACGAGGAGGACTAAGCGTCCCCCCCAATACGCAAGCCAGGGAAAAGGCCCCGCCTTTTCCCTGGCTCAGCCTGTCGAAAAAGGCCTGCGGCCTTTTCCGACAAAGGGGAACGTGCGAAAAAGATTTCGGAAATGTCTGCGGACATTTCCGAAATCTTTTTCTGCTGTTTTGCTCCGCGCACGGCCCCTTTGGGGCCGCACACTCCGCAAAACAAAAGGTATTTTTTCCGACGTACATGCCGCCGGAAAAAATGCTCGATTTGAGTTTTTTGACAACCTGAGCCAGGGAAAGGCCCCGCCTTTTCCCTGGCTTTTCTAATGGCTTTTATCCAATCAGCTTCTCCACCAGCGACACGCCGCTGCCGGTGGTGTTGTAGATGTTGAGGCAGAAGATCACGTCCTGAATGCCTTTCTCCGCCACGAAATCCGGCAGCTTCTCTTTGAAATACCGGAAGTCGATCCAGTACACATACTCATAGTGGTCCACCATAAACGGCACGAAAGCGTTCCCGAAGGAGTCCTTGACGATGACGCAGGCGCTGCCGTCGGTGATGGCGGGGTTGTGGGCCCAGGCCAGGGACTGGTCGGACCCGGCAAAGCAGTAATACTTGTTGCCGGCGCCGTACTTCTCCGCGTTCATGACAATGTTCCACTTGATCTCCTGGCCCTTGTTGTCCACATAGGTCATGCTGTTGGTCCCCATGGGCACAAAGGCCTCCACCGTGTCGGGGTTATTCTTCATGCCCTTGGACTGGGTATCCGCGTAGAACGACCCCAGGAACCCCGGATACTCCCGCCTTTCGAAGTCCTCCAGCGCGTGGGGCTCCAAGCCCATGGCCCCGCACAGCTCCACATAGCCGTAGTAGGCCCCCCGGGCCGTCCAGTGGTGGTCGGTGCGGAAGTAGATATACTCCGCGTTGTGCTTTTTCAGGATATCGTAGATGTTGACGGTATAGACGCCGGGGTCCGTTTGGCTGTTGATATACTCGATAGCCGCCCGCTGGTCGCTGGCCCCTATGCTGCTGAGCAGCGCCGGGTCCAGCATCACCCCGGAGCTTAAGGGGATGGGCATGGAGAAGACCCGCACGCCGTCCCCCATAAGCTCATGGGCGCGGCTCACCGCCCTGGCGTACCGCTCAGTGCCGCTCCTGTTGAAGTAGTAGAGGCCGTAGGCGCTGTCCCCGATGGTGTAGATCGACCCCATCATCTCGCCCTGCTGATGCACGGTGCCGTCCGGCAGTGTCTCCTCGGGCTCGGTGGCAGGCGTTGCGAGGGGCTCGGTGGCCTCCGTGGACGGCGTGGTCGCCGGCGGGTCCGTGATCTCCGGGATGTCGTCGGCCTTCTGGCCGTCATCCTTGATGATGATCCGCTCGCTTTGGCTGCCGTAGAGCGCCTGGAGCCGGTGATTGGCGGCAATGAGGCCCTCCCGCAGGGGATAGGTGTCCGCGTACCACAGGTCGAGCCCGGTGCCGAAGCTCCCGTCCAGCACGCCCTTCACCGTCAGCTTCGGGAAGGCCGTCAGCTCCCGCTTTTCGATCTCCGACACCTCCGGCCGCAGGAACCACAGCCCTCCGATGACCGCGAAAACGCCGAGGGCGGCAAAAAAGAGGCCGTTTTTCAGCCGGTATATTTTTCTGAGCTTTTCTTTCGCTCTCTCTTTTTCCGATTTCTCTCTCATGAACTCTCCCAAACCCTGTCAGAACCTCCAATAGAGGAACGGATTGTAGCTGTTCCCCACCAGCGCCATGGCGGACACCACCAGCAGCAGCACCGGATGGACCGCCTCCACCACCGCGTAAGCGGTCATCGCCCCGCCGCTCCTGACGGAGCGCTTTTTGAGGCGCAGGCGCAGATTCGTGACCAGCGGCGTACACGCCACCGCCGACACCAGCAGCAACGCCCAGTTGGAGGTGAAGGTGAGGCGCGCCGTCAGCGGCCCCGCGGCGTTGGCGTTGAGCCCGAAAAGCCCCCGGAGCACCGCCCCCAGGGACGCCATGTCCTCGAATCGGAAGAGGATCCAACCGAAGAAGACGACGGCCAGCACCGCCGCGTGCCGCAGAAAGCCGGGGATCTTCTCCATCCTCTCCCCCAGCGCGAACTTCTCAAACACCAGGAAGACGAAGTAGTAAAGCCCCCACAGCACGTAGTTCCAGGACGCCCCGTGCCAAAGCCCCGTGAGGCTCCAGACGATCAGGAGGTTCAGCACCTGCCGCCCCTTGCCCCGCCGGTTGCCGCCCAGGGGGATGTACACATAGTCCCGGAAGAAATTCCCCAGCGTCATGTGCCAGCTGCGCCAGAAGTCCGTGACGGACCCGGACAGGTACGGATAGTCGAAGTTCTCCGGGTAGTGGAACCCGCACATGAGCCCCATCCCCACGGCCATGTCGGAGTAAGCGGAGAAATCGAGGTATATCTGCAGCATCCACGCCGCCCCGGAGAGCCACAGCCCCGCCGTGCTCTGCGCCGCCAGCGCGGCGGCGTCGCCGCTGAAAAAGACGTCGGCCACGGCGGCGCAGGCGTTGGCCAGCACGGCTTTTTTGGCAAGTCCCACGGTGAACCGGCTGATGCCCCGGGACATCTGGGCGGTGGTGACGTGCCGCTCCTCGATCTGGCTGGCCACCTCGCCGTAGCGCACGATAGGTCCGGCCACGCACTGGTGGAAAAGGCTGGCGTACAGCAGGAGCTTCCAGAATTTCCTCTGGGCCTTCACCTGTCTCCGGTACACATCCGCCACGTAGGAAATGAGCTGGAAGGTATAAAACGAGATGCCCAGCGGCAGGACGATCTCCGGCACCTTCTCCGGCACGCCGAAGAGGAGCCGCACATTCTCCAAAAGGAACCCGGTATATTTAAAGGTCCCCAGCACCAACAGCAAAATGGTGACGCACAACCCCAGCAGTCTCTTGCGCGCCCGCCCGTCGCTGATCTCAAGGAAGAGCCCCAAAAACCAGCAAACCGCCGTGTCAAAAAGCAAAATGGCCGTAAACGTCAGCGACGCCCAGCTGTAAAAGACGAGAGAGGAGACGAGAAGGCAGATATTCTTCGCCCTGATGCTCCGGCACAGACTGTGTGCCAGCAGATTCAGGACCAGAAACGCGAAAACGAAGATCATGCTGGAAAAAACCATGGGAGGCCACCTTTTCTCTCTGTCCGCCCGCCGGGGGTCGTCTTCTGCGCGTTAAAACGCTCTATCATAATAATACCCACAAACGCCAAAAACTCACAGCAAAAAACAAAAAATTTTTCCTCGCCTCAGGACAGAAAAAACGGCCCGGACCAGCGGTCCGAGCCGTTTTTTGGTTTTTCGGTGGGAAAAGGATAAGCCTTACGCGCCCTTACGCTCAGTCGTTGCCGGGCTGCTTGCCGATGTAGGCCAGGATGCCGCCGTCCACATAGAGGATGTGGCCGTTGACGAAATCGGAGGCCGGGGAGGCCAGGAACACCGCCGGGCCCGCCAGATCCTCCGCCTCGCCCCAGCGCTCCGCGGGGGTCTTGGCGATGATGAACTGGTCGAAGGGGTGGCGGCTGCCGTCAGGCTGCTTTTCGCGAAGCGGCGCGGTCTGGGGCGTGGCGATGTAGCCGGGCCCGATGCCGTTGCACTGGATGTTGTACTGGCCGTACTCGGAGGCGATGTTCTTCGTGAGCATCTTCAGGCCCCCCTTGGCCGCCGCGTAAGCGGAGACGGTCTCACGGCCCAGCTCGCTCATCATGGAGCAGATGTTGATGATCTTGCCGCCGCCCTGATCGATCATGTCGGGGATGACGGCCTTGGACATGATGAAGGGCCCGTTAAGGTCGATGTCGATGACCTTTCTGAACTGCGCGGCGGTCATGTCGCACATGGGGATGCGCATGATGATACCGGCGTTGTTGACGAGAATGTTGATGTGGCCCACCTCTTCGGTGACCTTCTTCACAAGCTCCGCCACGGCGATCTCGTCGGTGACGTCGCACACATACCCGTGGGCCTCGATGCCGGCCTCCTTATAAGCGGCCAGCCCCTTGTCCACCAGCTCCTGCTTGATGTCGTTAAAGACGATGGTAGCGCCGGCGGACGCCATGCCCTTGGCGATAGCGAACCCGATGCCGTAGGAAGCGCCGGTGATCAATGCGACCTTTCCCTTCAAGCTGAAATCAACCATAAGAAACCCTCCCTGTAAAAATTTTTCGTTAGTTTGCGGAATCCCCCGCCACTATTACCATCAATTATAGCACAAGTGAACAAAATGTCAAACAAAACTCAGAAATTTTTCCCTTTCCCCTCTTTCCCCCTCCAACGGAGGGGCGGCACGAAGCGCCGGGGTGGTTCTAAAATCCGACATCCCGCGGCGACGGGAAAAAGCTATGCGGCTTGCGCCGCATCAGGTTGTCAAAAAACTCAAATCGAGCATTTTTTCCGGCGGCATGTGCTCCATTTAATAGGGAAACAAAGTGAACCATGGGGTAAGGCGGTACAGAAAAAATCAACAAGGCAGCTTAAATATTCGGCTGCCTTGTTGATTTTATAATATACCATCTTCCGGTCTGCCCTTCGTTGGGTGTAGTCTTATTTTGCAATTTCTTCTCCAAAGCACATGAAGACAGTCATAACCCGCGGCGCGGATGGGAACCGCGCCGCGGGAGATGAAAGGAGTCCTGTGGGGTCCCGGGGACGGGGCGGCCGGCAGTGCCGCCCCGAGGGGGGCCTTGAGGAAAGCTATGGAAGAAAGCTTATTCAGCGGGCCGGAGGTAGCGGGTCAGCATCGCGGCCACTTCGCAGCGCTCGGCTGTGGCGCCAGGCTCGATGGTGGTGGCCGTCCGGCCGTTGATGATTCCGTTCTGGACGCACCAGCTCATGGCCTCCAGGGCCCAATCGCCGATGTCCGCAACGTCGGTATAAGTCGCCGGGATGGTGTACTCGGGATCGGCCTCCTCGCCGATGCTCTCGGCGTAGCGGTAGAGCATGACGGCCAGCTCCTCGCGAGTGACGGCCTGGTCGGGCTTGAAGGACCCGTCCTCGTACCCGTTGACGATCCCCTCGCCGGAAGCCCACTGAACGGCGGCGTAGAACCAGTCGTTCTCGGCCACATCCGTGAAGGTCAGCACGTCCTCCCCGGCGTCCTTCTGGCCGCTGAGGTTCCAGAGGACCGTGGCCAGCTCCGCGCGGGTGAGCACGTCATGGGGCTTAAAGGTCCCGTCCTCGTAGCCGTTCATGATGCCGTTGTCAATGACGTAATCGGCGTAGTCGTGGTACCACTCGGTGACGTCGATGTCGGGGAACAGGTCGGCGGGGCAGTCCTCCACGAAAGCGCCCTTGACGGTGACGGGCGTGGCGGCGGGCATCACGAAGCTGTAGGTGCCGTCCTCGTTCTCGGTGACGGCGACTTCGCTGCCGTCAGCGTCGGTGACGGTGAGGCCGTCGGCCTTCATGCCCTCGTCGGGGGTAAGCGTGGCGGTGACGGTCTCCCCCGCCTTGGCGGTGGTGGAGCTCAGCGTCACGGTGCCGCCCTCGGTCTCCTCCACTTTCGCGGTGGTCTCGGCGGGCCTGGAGGGCGAGACGGGGGCCACGTACTTCACGGTGTAGGTGCTGCCGTCTTGGGTGACGTGATAGTTGCCGTTGTCGTTGACGGTGACGTCGATGTCGTCCACGCCCTCGCCGGCCACGATATCAAAGCTCAGTTCCTTCGCCGGCGCGGTCGCGGTCAGCGCCTCGTCGGTGAGGACCTCGATGGTCTCGCCGTCCTGGACGTGGTCAAGGGCGTCCTGGAGAGTGTCGTACAGGGTATCGCCAATCTCAGCCTGGGCGGTCGTGGTGTTGCGGATCTCAAAGGTGGAGAATCCGTCGGGATTAGTGAAGGTCACAGCATCGTCTTTCACACTGCCGGTGTACCAGTGGACCTTACCGTCCTCTTTGGTGTGCTTGATGTAAACCGTAGCGCCGTCACCGGCAAATTCGGCGGGAAGCGGGACGGTAACCGTTACGGGGCGATGGATCTCCATCTCGATCCAGCCATTTTCGTCCGCACCCTCTAGCTCTTTGCTCAATACCTTTTCGGTATCACTCTCGGTTCCGGTCGGTTTGTCCGCGCTGTTGGTAGCGACCACCTGATACTTGGGCGTGATCTCCAGCGTCAGGACGTCGTTAGTCTGACCCTCGCCGGAATTATGCTCATAGCCGGTCACCTTGATGTCCAGCTTGGTCTCCACATGGATATAGCCCAGACCGTCGGGAGACGTGTAATCTTCTCCAACTGTATCCCGCAGCTCGGTCAGGACTTCCGGCGTCAGAACAGAATTCGTTGTGCTGTTAAAGCTATCCGCTGTAAACTCTGTATCATGAGCGTCCTCATTGTCAAAGTCAACGACGGGCGTATCCACGATCATCTCGACTTCTTTCAGAATGATCTTACCGCCTTCGTCGAGCGCGAGGGTATAGTTCAACCCGTCATAGGTGAACTTCCCAAGGTCGTCGTCCGTGATCGTGTACTCCTCCCCCGCCTTGACCAGGACAAAGCCGTCTTTTTCCTGAACCGCATAGAGGCGAATGTCCGCGCCGTCCGTCAGCGCGCCGGTAAGGGTGATCAGGTTCTCGCCGATTGAAGAAGCGATACCGTTGATGTACAGGTTACCCGCGCCGATGCCGCTGCCGGTGTTGTCGCTGATCACAGGCGCGCCGCTCAGAGAAACCGTCCCGCTGTTGCGTACATATACGCCGCCGCCGTTTGTCGACGCGGTGTTGCCGGTGATAGTTCCGCCGGTCAATTCAAAGGAGCCGCTGTCCACAACTACGCCGCCGCCGATTGCCTTCGAGGAATTGCCGGTAATGTCGCCGCCAGTCATGGTAAAGGTCGTACCGCTGTTGAAAACATACACTCCGCCGCCGCCCGTGGCGCCCGCAGCGTTCTCGCTGATGCTGCCGCCGGACATAGTGACGGTTCCCGCAGTCTGATAGATGCCCGCACCGTAGGTTGCAGTATTTCGAGAGATTTCACCATATTCAATAATAACCGAATTAGTGACGGTCGAACTACTAGACTTTGACAGGGTGATCCCGCCGCCGCCAACACCCGCGACGTTCTCCGTGACCTTTCCGCCGGTCATTTTGAAAGATCCGATTGTTCTAGTGCCTCCATAAACATAAACACCGCCGCCGTTTCTCGTCGCGGTATTTCCCGAGATCTCACCGCCGTTCATGGTAAAAGCATCCCTAACAAAAACGCCACCGCCGTCGCTCGTGGCAGTATTGCCTACGATTTTGGCGTCTCCAGACACTGTGAAGCTGGTCCCTGTATCATGATAGACCCCGCCGCCGTTGGCCGCTGTGTTATCGAAAATGCTCCCTCCGGTCATAACCACCGGTTTAGAACCAACAACGTATATTCCTCCGCCGCCGCCATTTGTGGCTTTATTGTGCGCGATGGAGCCGCCGAAAATGTTGACCGTTCCGCTGCCGCTGTAAGAGATACCGCCGCCATCGCCGCTCTTCTTATTATACTGGATGAAGCCGCCATTCATCTCGAGGGATCCGCCGCCATTCAAATATACGCCGCTGCCCGCGCACCCCGCGATGCTGCCGCTCTCCAAAACGAGAGTACCGCCAGCTTGCGCGCGAATCCCGCCGCCGCTTTTGTTGGTAATTATGCCGCCGGTGATTTCAGCGCCCTCCGGCACATTGGAGATCGATTCGTGGATCGAAGCGTGTGCTGTCATGGGACTGCTGTCCATGATTGTCAGAGAAACGTTGCCGCCAAGTTTTGTTACATTAAATGCATATCCATCTCTTCCTGACTTATCCGCCGTCAGTATGCATCCGTTCAGATCGAGCGTAAAGCTGAATTCCACCGTCAACCCTTCAAATTCCGCGTCCTTCAGGAGCCTTACGGTCTGTCCTTCCTCCACAGCGCCCAACGCCGCGTCGACAGAGGTGTAATACTTTTTCTGCTCCACGTTCATTGCCACAGGATCGGTGACTGCCTCGTCTTCAGGGATGCCGGCGGCTGTCACCGTCACATCCCCCGGTTCCGCAAACAGTCCGCTCTTGAACGTGATCTTCAGCCTGCCCTCCGCGTCGAATCCTTTGGCGTAATGCGACGGATCGGCGGGCTCGCCGTCCTTTGTCACGGTGACGGCCGACAGCGGCGGCAGTACATACCCCTCTTCCACGGTGATGTAGCCATAGAACTCGCCGCCGAGCGAATAGTTGCCACGGGTGGCGGAGTCCTCCGTCTTGCTCAGGTATGTCAAATCATAATTGATGTTGCAGAACGGAAGCGTGATCACAACGTCCGTAGTGCTGCCTGACCGGAAGTCGAACCCGTATTCGCCGTCCTTGTATTCCAACTTGGAAATGTCGTCCTGGGTGATGGTGTAGCCATCATAGGGCACGGCAACCAGGGTGGGTCCGTTCATATTCGAGTACGGAGTCGGGTTTTCGCACTCCAGCTCGATTTTATCTGTCAGTGCGGACTTGATCGACAGCTTAGAGCCGCTGCGAAGATAGATTCCCTCGATCTGGGCGCTGCCCCCGACGATAAACGGACCGCCCAGGGTATTGGCGTCAATTCCGTCTCCCTTGATACCAGCCGTATTGTTGTAAATTTTACCGCCGGTAATCGTCAATGACGTCCCGCCGTCTTTATCTGTGTTCGAGCCCATGGGATTATAAATCGCGCCGCCGAACTTATCCGCATGGTTATTGTAGATCTCGCCGCCGGTGATCACGACCTTGCGATTGCCGTAGATGGCGCCGCCGCAGCCCTGAATACTGTCGGTTCCATTAACCGTATTATCATGAATTTTTCCGCCTGCAATGGTGATCGTGGAATCTCCGGTGCCTTCGTCACGGATCGTGGCCTGATAAGCAGAGTTTTCTTTAATCTCTCCGTCATTCATTGTGAACCACAGCTTGCCGGACGGCAAGTCTTCATATGATCCGGATGCATTGAGGGTAATCACTGAAGATGATTTATAAGCCTCAATCGTGTTACCGCTGATTTCACCGCCGTTGATGGTGCAGGTGGATGTATATCCCCGTTGCGCGCTGACGTAGATAACCGTAATTGCGTTATTGGTCAGGACTGTGCCGTTACCGATGGTCACGGCTCCCCCGTTATCGACCCTGATAAGGTTGCCGGTCCCATTATTGCCGTCGATTTCGATATTTTCAAGCGTCAGGCTGCAATCAGGTTCATCGCCGGTGCCTCCTTTAAGGGTAAAGAGCACCGCACTATTATTAGTGTCGCCCCTTTTGAGCGTCGCGCCGTCGCCCTCGCCCACCAGCTTGATATGCTTCCCGCTGCTAAGGGTGAAGCCGCCGGTGCACTCAATTTCCCCGCTGACCTTGATTTCGACCGGTTCTTCCTTTGTGCCGCCGCTGGCATCGGCGATCGCCGTTTGCAGCTGGACAAAATCGGTGACCGGTTCCGGCCCGGCCGCCGCCGCGAACGCAGTTGCCGGCAGCAGCGTCACAACCATGACCAGCGCCAGCATCAGAGCAAATACTTTCTTTCGCATTGTCATTCACCTTCCTTAAAAAATGTGTTTTAGATTTAGAAAAAGGAAATCCGTATCTCCCGCAGCCCACGACCTCCTTCCTTAAGCCTGTTTAGGACAAAATAAATATTTTGTCACGAATGCCCCGCGCAAAGCCGTCAATTATTGCGTAAAGTTTACATAATTTGACAAATTTGGACACGAAAACAAGGACCGACGAAAATTTTTCGTTTTGCGGTCCTGTTCATTGTGCAATTTTTTTGTGGGATAGGCTTTACATTTTCGATTTGCCGTGATAAAATACGTGTGTATAGGGTCATTAGGTTTGCGCCCAGGATATATCTATGGTACATAATATTTATTTTGTCCTAAACCACAAGCCCCAGCTTGTCCAGCACTCTCGCGTGCTCCGCGCCGGTGGAGATGAGATAGATACGGGTCGTCTCCACGGACGAGTGGCCCAGAACGTCGGAGAGCTTTGCGATATCCCTTGTCACCCGGTAGAACATCCGGGCGAACAGATGCCGCAGGTTGTGGGGGAACACCTTGGAGGGCTCCACTCCCGCTTCTCCGCACAGGGCTTTCATCTCCGCCCAGATCTGCCGCCGCGTCAGCCCCTTTCCGCTTCTGGTGAGAAAGATCTCGCCGGAGGCGATTTTTTGTTGCCCGGCGTACTTGAGCAGCTTCCGGCACAGCTTACCGGGGAGCAGGATGACCCGGATCTTTCCCTTGAGGGAAATTTGCGTCCTGCCGTCCCGCGCCGCCTCCACGGTGATATATTTTACCTCGCTGACCCGGATGCCGGTGGCGCAGATGGTCTCCATCAACAGCGCAAGCCTCGGCTTCCCGCTGGCGGCGGCCAGGAGGCGGTCGTATTCCTCCCGCGTCAGCTCCCGACTCTGATCCCGGAACACCCGCCGCTGGAGCCGCAGGGCACGGACCCGGCAGTCCTCCCGGCCCAAAAACCGCAAAAACGCGTTCACCGACGCCACCATGGAATTGACCGTAGCCGGGGCGCGGCCCCGCGCCACCAGCCCGTCCCGCCACGAGGCCACGGCGTCCTTTGTGACGGGCACGCCATCCATGTGCGCGGCAAAGGACGCCGCGTCACGGAGATACTTTTCGACGGTCCCCGCGCTCTTCTCCTCCCGCCGCAGATACGCGGCGAATCGCTGCAGATCCGCGCTCTTGATCCTGTTTTCCATGGCTGATTCCTCCTGTATCATAAGGTTATGGCCTTATTTTACCCGGAACGGCGTGGAAAAGCCCGCAAAGGACACACACTGAATGATTGAAATCAACAGCGCCCGCTTTCGGCGGCTGAAAAGTTCAACCGTATCGGCGGGCGCTGCGCTTTCTGAGAATACCGGCTCCAACTCCGCACGGAAATTGTGGGCGGCATGACAGGTATCCGTTATTTTTGAAACCGCTGACGTGCAGGCACTCTCACAGCCTGTTCAGCTCCCGCCGGACCTCCTCGGCGATTTGGCTCCGCGCCTCGCCGTTGGCGCGGTTGTAGCGTGGGAGGGCGGCGTCGCGGATCTGCTCGGCGGTTCGGGCCCACTGCTCAAACTCCGGCTTGGTCATCTTCTTTTTCAGGACGCGGGCGTAGTATTTCTTGTAGGCCCGCTGGTGGATCGTCCAGATCTCATTTTCCTGCACCTTCTCCCGGAAACTGGCAAGTGCCCCCACGTCCCGGCAGGTCCGCTCCGTCTCCCCCGGCGCGATGTTGGCGCAGTAGGAGTAGGACACTCCCGGCGTCTGCAAAAACCATTTGCCACAGTTGAGACACCGCCGGGGCACATAACCTTTCTGCAATCCCTTCATCAGCTCCACGTAGACAAAATCCCGCAGGCGATCGAAGTACATCTTCTCCACGACCTCCGCATGGACCTCGCCGGTCTCCTTGTCATCTGTCGTGTGGATAGCGTACTGCACGTTGACCTGCGGGGCGTCTACTTCAGAGTCCTCGCCCAGGCTTACGCCGCTGACGAAAGCGTCCACGTTGCCCCAATAGACTTGCTCCGGAAGAGAGAATTTCTTCTGGAGCTTTTTTTCTTTGCGCCGGGATTTGGCCATCTCGTCCAGAAACCAGGCGTACCGCCGCTGGATGAGCAGAAGGTCGTCCCTCGCCAAGCGGTACTTGTTCAGGATCGCGCCGTTGTCATTTATTATATCGTCCGCAAGCGCGGCCCTCGCCTCCCCGGCGAATGCCCTATGGAATAATTCAACCTCCATAAGGCCGGCTTCCTTAATGAAAAGATTGTACAGCGGCAGACGCACGAATTCGTCCAACATCGGATAAAAAGTCTCCAGCGTTCCCTCGCGGTCACGGGCGGCGATCCTGTCCTCAAGGCGCTCCACAAGGCCGCAGTATTTCCGGGCGTCGAGCTCCAGGACAGCCAAGAGCGTCGTTCCGTACGGGATGACCTCCGGCTCGTCCTCGATCCAATACCCGTCCTCGCCAAACTGGACCTTGACGTGAGTACGTGGCCGCCGAAAATCAAAAAGGTCTTTTCCCAAAACACCCATGGTGTACCCTCCGTAGATAATGCGGTCAATGTGGTAGTGTATGTGTTTTAAGTGTATATTATCGTTTGACAAAAGTCAAGAGGGTATGTTACAATGATGGTAGATAATTTAGATGCGTGATAAATTATCAACTATGAATGTGAAAGGAGGCCGCCGTTGACAATGGAGATGTAACTGCTATAAGGTAGCGAATGAATTTTGTAAGTAAATTAACAAGGATGGTAAAAATGAAAAACACTGAAAGATTGAAAATCGTCACGGGAGAGGAACTGATGAACGAGCCTATCCGCCCGCCCAACTTCATTGTGGACTCGCTGCTATCCCAAGGTCTGCACATCCTGGCGGGCGCGCCGAAGGTGGGGAAGTCGTGGCTGGCACTCTGGCTGGCGGTGACGGTGGCGAAGGGGGAGCCGATGTGGGGGATGTCTGTTCGGAAGGGAACGACACTGTACCTCTGCCTTGAGGATTCGACCCTGCGAATCCAGAACCGGCTCTTTGAAATCACCGAGGACGCTCCGGCCAACGTCCACTTCTGCACGGAGAGCCGAGTGGTAGGCGCGGGGCTGGAGGAACAGCTTGAGACGTTCCTCACCGAGCACTCGGACACGTTGCTGGTCATCATCGACACCTTGCAGATGGTCCGTAGCGCCAAGCGGGACAACACCTACGCCAACGACTACTCGGACCTCTCGGCGCTGAAGAAGATCGCCGACGCGCACAGCCTCGCCATCCTGCTCATCCACCACCTGCGAAAGAAGAACGCGGACGACGATGTGTTCAAGCGCATCAGCGGCACCACCGCCATCAGCGGCGCGGTGGACTCCAGCTTCACGCTGGTGGAGGACGGGCGCGGGAGCGGACGGGCAACACTCTACTGTATCGGACGGGACATCGAGTACCGGGAGCTGTCTCTCGTCAGAAGTGAGTGCAACGTCTGGGACGTGGAGGGAACGCTCCTGCCGGTCACGCTCTGGACGAGGACAAAATCGCCGGGGCGTTTTCTATTTGATGTGGGCAGAAACTTCGGAAAAATTCGATTAACCGTCTTAACGGGCAGTAGATTTCTTCACATTTGGGTGGTATAATATGAAATATCGACCGGGAGATTATTTGACAAATCGGAATTTGCAGAACCGAAAAAATCGTAGGTTAGGGAGAAATAGGAAATGGAGTATATATTTGAAACAGAACATTTAAAGATTAGAAAATTTGGGCTTGATGATGCACAATGTTTATATAAAAACCATTTGGAGGAGGAGGTAAAAAAATGGATTCCAAACGAAAGCTATGCAGATATCGAAGAAACGAAGGAAGCAATCAATTTCTATATTGATTGTGTCAATAATCAGCATTTGCCATAAGTATTGGCTGTTGAATTAAAAAGCACAGGTGAATTGATAGGTGATACGGGTGTAAATGAAGTGGAGGGAAATCTAAATGAAGTAGAAATTGGCTACGGAATTTGTAAAAAATATAGCGGAAAAGGGTATGCTACTGAACTTTTGATGGCAATGACAAAGTATATAGCTGAAACTTTTGGAATTAACATTTTATATGGACGTGTTATGCATGGGAATATTGCTTCAGTAAGAGTTCTTGAAAAGAATGGTTATGAATTTATTAAGGAAGAATTCGGAGCAGAAGATGACTCTTATGGTAATGGAATGTTAATATTCAGGAAATGTTAAATCGCTGTTTGTTGTTCTCGTTACATAAGTGAGACATCGACAACTTCAAGTTTGTTGAGAAGTTGTAAAACCCTTTAGAAACTAAAGGGCGCACTTCTATACATAGGTCTGGCGACCATGTATCGTGCGCTCTGCGAGGCTTCCTCTCTGACAGCAGGAAGCCTCCGTCCGAGAGGTTTCGTCGCTCCGCTCCGTCAAGGGGGCTACACCCCCTTGCGCCGCTAAAGCGGCTATCCCCAGTGTACTTGCCGAACAGATAAATCCGCTTCGCGTCTTTACCTGTTCAACAAGTCTGAAATGGAAATCGGTGTTTACAGGAGGAAATAGAATAAAGATGTCAAATGATTTGCAGTTATATATTCCCCGTCCGGAGGATGGCTGGTTTTATGTGAAAATGATGTCCGACCCGGAGACGATGGCCTATAACGCGCCCTGGTTTCCGCCGGACGGGTGCATTCCCGCGCCGGAATCTGAGTGGTTGGAAACGGAGCCTTGGGTCGGGAAGGAGCCGGAGCGGTTCTACGCTTTTCTGCGACGGAAATGTGACGGGGCTTTTGTCGGAGATGTGAATTATCACTATAATCCAGAGCGGAATTGGTGGGATATGGGGATCGTGATCTACGCCCCAGAGAGGGGAAAGGGATACGGCAAGCAAGGGCTTCGCCTGTTGCTGGATCGTGCGTTCAATGTGGATGGCATTTCCCGCTTGCACAACGATTTTGAGATGACCCGCGATGCAGGGTATCACATCCACAAAGCGGTGGGCTTTCGGGAAACAGGTATGGTTGACGGATTCATCCAGTTGGAATTGACACGGGAGGAATATTTGCAAGACAGCTCTGTTAGTTGTGAAGGCTGAAAGACATATAAACAAAAAACTCATTTATTGCCTTACCCATTAAAACTGAATACTGAAAATCAGACCGTTGACACACCGGCACCCCGGTGAAAAAGCCAACGGTCTTTTTTTATCCAAAAATCAAAAAGGAGGTCATGCAAAAGGTATTCCTTATCACGATGGTAATGACAGTCGAGAACGTGGAGAGAGCTTCGAGAAAGTCTATTCACAGCGTGACACATACCGCCAAGACTTGGATCATCCTGACAGCGATAGTCTCCTCACTCTCGACCCTGTTGCTGACGCTCTTATCTCGACTGCTGTGACCGTGGCCGCCCTCTCCGACACCAGCCCGGTCCGCGACGCCACCACGACACACTACCACGTTGATTCAAAAGCTCTCAAGGAAACCCAGAGGAAGAAAATAGCCATGGGCCACAAGCCCGACGACCATGAGGACGAGAAACCCACATGGTCACAAACAATGATGTAACAAGGAGGAATTTTCATTGACAGAATTTGAAGAATACCAGGCCACCGGCATGCTCGGCAGCTACAAACCCAGCGACGTGAGCGAATGGCGCTACATGGGCGACAACAAGATGTTCCCAGGCTTCAAGAACACGGAGTATTCCGAGAGCGACAATGGCGAGTCCCAAATTTACCGCGAGATGTACATCGGCGGCAGGCTCTTCCGCATCCGCTCCGTCTTCGAGGCGGGAGCCATACGCACGCCGACCGAAAGCCTCTTTCACGTCATAGACAGCGACCTCAAAAAAAGTTTGAAAAATGTATAGACTTTGGGCAAGTCCTGCGGTATTGTTGTACTGCTGTACCGGCTTGCCCGGAAAGGAGGAAATATGGCAAGCCAAGAAAAATACACCATCCTCTACGGACGATTGAGCCAGGAGGATATGCAAAAACGAAGCGGTAAGGAGGACGACTCCAACAGCATCCAGAATCAGAGACTATTGTTAGAGAAGTATGCCGCCGACAAGGGGTTCACCAATACGAAATTCATATACGACGACGGTTACACCGGGACCAACTTCAACCGCCCCGGCTGGCAGGAGGTCATGGAGCTCATTGAAACGGAGCAGGTCGCAACATTGATTGTCAAAGACCTGTCCCGCTTGGGCAGGGAGTACCTGCAAGTGGGCCAGTACACCGAATTGGTGTTTCCCAGCTACGGTGTCCGCTTCATAGCCGTCAACGACGGCGTGGACAGCCTCTATGAGTCCACTAACGACTTCACGCCGTTCAGGAATATCATCAACGAGATGTACGCCAAGGACTGTAGCCAAAAAGGCCGTTCATCAGTAAAAATCAAGGCCGAGACTGGCGCGAGGATCGCATCACGTCCGAACTATGGTTACATGAAAGACCCGGAGGACCCCAAACGGCATCTTGTACCTGACCCGGACACGGCGCCTGTGGTCAAGCGCATCTTCGCCCTCTGCGCCTCCGGCCTCGGCCCCACAAGGATCGCCAACCAGTTGCGCCAAGAGAAGATCCCTTCACCGGCATTCCACTATTACACCAAATATGGCGTACAGACCTCGTCCCTTGATGTTTCAAAGCCATATGCCTGGTCAGCAACTACGGTAAGTAAAATACTGGAGGATGAGGTTTACCTGGGTGTGACGATCAATATGAAGACGACCACAATCTCCTACAAGAACAAGAAAAGGATCAAACGCCCTGAGTCAGAGCAGCTTCGCTTCGAGGGAACACACGAGGCCCTCATCGACAGGCAGACATGGGAAATCGTGCGGGACATCCGCAAGCACAAGCGCCGACACACGAACTTCGACGAGCAGGATATGTTCTCCGGCCTTGTCTATTGCAAGGACTGCGGCGGGACCATGGTGCTCCACCGTGCCCACACGATGGACTCCTCCAAAAACTGCTTCATGTGTTCGACCTATAAGAAAAAAGGCAAGGACGTCTGCTCGGCTCATTACATCCTCGAAGCTGACCTCAACGCTATCGTCCTTGATGACCTCCGCCGTGTCACCCACTTCGCAAGACAGAACGAGCGCAGGTTTGCGGAATACATCGGCATGAAGCGCACAAAAGAGGCCCAAAAGGAAATCCGTGGTCTTGAGAAACAGATAGCCGCAATGACAAAACGCCAAAGCGAGCTCATGTCCCTGTTTAAACGTCTCTATGAGGACAATGTCCTTGGCAGGATTCCAGACGAGCAGTACAGAATCCTATCCGCCGAGTATATTGCGGAGCAGGAGAACATCAAGAACGCTCTCCCGGAGCTGGCTGGCCGCTTACAAGACTTGAAGGACTCCACCACCAACTTCGACCGTTTTCTGGAGAACGCCCACAAGTACACGGAGATAACTGAGCTGACCCCGGAGCTTCTCCACACCTTCATCAAGCGCATCGAAGTGGGCGAACGCGCCAAGAAGTATTCCCGCAGCGCTCCACAGGACATCGTCATCCACTACCGCGACATCGGCATCATCGACGACATGCCCCAGGAGTTGGAGGACATCCTCCGTCAGGTAGCTGAAATAGACGGAGACGTCACCTACGCACAGGAGCCCGTGTTCCCCACAGGCTCCTAAATGAAAACAGTATTAATTTAGTAGGTTCACAAAGTTTCCTTATAAACGCGAGCAGATGTACGTCGGAAAAAAATCCTTTTGTTTTGCGGAGTGTGCGGCCCGGGGTCCCCGGCGGGCAAAGCCCGCTGGGGAGAGGAGGAGCGATGCCAGCGCCTGAGCCCGACCAAAGGGAGGGCGAAGCAAAGCGGCATCAGCGACGACGAGGCCGTGCGCGGAGCAAAACGGCAGAAAAAGATTTCGGAAATGTCCGCAGACATTTCCGAAATCTTTTTCGCACGTTCCCCTTTGTCGGAAAAGGCCGCAGGCCTTTTTCGACAAGCTTTGGCATTGAAAGGGCGCAGCCCTTTCAATGCCGGTTCTTCACCACCTTGCGAACCTTCCGAACTCCACCCCGCCGTACACATCCTCCACCTTCCCCTCGCCGTCGGCCATGCGGCGGGAGAAGTAGATGTTCCTCAGCTCCTCGTACCTCTGCTCGTAAAACCCGGCGGCGGCGGGATTCTCGTCCGCCAGCAGGTTGGCCGCCAGCCCGTAGTGCATGACCCCCAGGGCGTAGGTGTCCGGGATCTTCAGCACCGGGTCGCCCAGCGCCTCCACGGGCACGAAGCCCCCGTTCTGGCCGTCCAGGATGCGGTACTCGGCGATCATCATGTTCACGATCCCCGCCGCGCGGCGCTCGTACTCCGCCGTGTCGGCGTTCCGGGGATTGCCCTCGCCGTCCAGCTCGTCCATGAGCCCCATAGCGGCGTTAAAAATGTCCTCCGCCGTCTTCATACCGTCCCGCCTTTCTTCTCCACGGCCCTCCTGGCCATAATGGCCGCCTGGTAGCGCGGGATGAGCGCCATGGGCTCCGTCCCGTCGGTGATGCCCAGCGCCACCGCCTCCGCAAGCTCCTGCTCCGCCCACGCCGGCACCGGCTTTGCCTTCAAATACTCGTTCAGCCTCCTGTAGATTTCCTCTCCCGTCATGTTCTCCTCCATCCTTTCCGCCACATCCCGGCGAAAATCATCCATGCTCTTCCCGAACCTGGGCCACCAGTGCTCCACGTCCACGTGGTCCGACGCGATCCCCCGCCTGTGCCCTTCGGCGTGGCAGATGACCACCCCGTCGGCCAGCGGGTCGAGCCCGTAGCGCTCGCAAAGAAACGCCGTCAGCTCCGCCGCCTCCCGGTAGACCCGGGCAAAATACCCGGCGTCCAGAAGCCCGTCCTCACAGATCTCAAAGGAAATGTGGGTATTGTTGGCGCTTCCCCGCGCACCGCTCCCGGCGTGCCACCCCCGGGCCTCCCAGGGCAGGGTCTGCGCCGTCCCCACGCTCCCGTCGGCCAGGAGGCCCACAAAGGCGTGGACGCACTTTCCCACTCCCGGCCTGTTCCAGTCGTTCCCGTTCCGGTTGACCCCCAGGACCCTCAGCGCCTCCCCGTACCCGGCGCTGCCCACCGTGGGCTGGGCATATCGCCGGACGGTGGGGTTGTTGGCCCCGGTGGAGTGGACCATCACCCCCTTCGGAACGATGGTCCGCCCGCTTTTATAGCAGTCGTTCTCCGTCAGCAGACACTCAGTCAGCCTCATGCTCTCCTCCCGCCTCCGCGTTGTTTTTCAGTCTCTCCACGACCTTTTTGAGAAACGCCGGGAGCGGCACGCCCTGCCGGCTCAGATTCTCCAGAATGGAGATGCACTCGTTCAAAATGAGCCAGACGGTCACCAGAAGCCCGAAGACGTAAACCCCTCCCGGCTCGGCCCCGGCGGTCCCCGCCGCCGTCCCGATGACCCAGTCCGCCACTACGGCCACGCCCACGGCCACGAGGTACCCCAGCTTCTTGACGATGCCCCGAAGTCCCGTCCGGGAGCTCAGCTCTCCCGCCGCCCAGGCGTCGGCCAGCCCCGTGGCATAGTCCAGGACCATCACGCCCACCAGCACCAGCACCGGCGCCAGCAGCTGTCCGAAATACGCTCCCACCGCCGCCCCCGCGGCGGCAATGAGCCCCTTGCACATGTTTTCCCTCAACTCTTTCTCCTCTCTTTCCTCTTCTTTTCCCCCCGGCTCCGTGGGGGTCCCTAACCTCCCCCCCTGGGGGGAGGTTAGGGACGGGAGGGCAGCCCCCTGCGCCCATCGTTCATTCGGCCATTGCGTCCTTAAACAACAGCCGCGCCGACCCATCGAACTCCAGCATTTCGCCGAGTCCCTCGACGGAAGCGGTATAGGTCTCGCCGCCAAAGCTTGTTTTCACATAAAAGCCCAGCGTTCTCAGCTCCACGACGATCCCCTGCTCTTCGGCGGAGGTCCTCAGCTGACAGGGAACGGTCACCTGGCTTTCATCGCCGCTGCCCCACGCCCAGGCGACGCTTTCTCTGGGGTCTGAGGGGATGAACAGCGCCGGAGCGTCGATCTTCAACCCACCGAGAGAGGCCCCCGTGACCTGGTCCATAACGGAAAAATCGATCTCCAGCAGTCCTGTCTTCTTGAAATCGAAGTCCTCGGGGACAGCCGCGCTAAAGATGAGAGCCGTCTGGTTGTCATACGAGCGCGCAAAGTCCATAACGTCGCGGTTTCCTCTGACGTACCTCTCGTCCGCCTTGTCCGGCTCGAGGTAATCCGTCCCCGCCACCGCCTCCTCCACCGTCTTCCCGTTGCCCTTTAGGAGCCCCGTGAGGTTCGTGGAGGTAGTCGTGGACACCGTGTTCGGCCCGGCGGGACCGGGAGCGCCGTCCTTCCCCGGCGCGCCGTCCTTGCCGTTTGCCCCCGCCGGACCCGCCGCGCCGTCCTTTCCGGCGGGACCCGCAGGTCCCGTCAGCTCCCCGCTGTCCAGCTTCTCCTGGAACGTCTCCCCATCCTCAAAGGTCACGCCGGAGGCCAGGGCCGTCTTCGCGGCGGATTCCGCCTCCGCCTTGTCCGCCTTACCGGCCAGCGCCGCCTTGACGAGGGCCACGAGCCTCGCAAGGCCCGCCGCCCCCGCGAATTTCCTCGCCATCCTACGCCTCCTCTCAGCCGTTCCAGAGGCCGTCCACGTCCTCGGCGCTCATCTCCGTCATGTCCGCGCCCAGCAGATACTCGCTGGCGGCCTTGCCGTTCAGCTTCGCCGCGTCCGCCGCGGAAGCGGCGCTGTCCGCGTTCACCGCGCTTGCCACCTTCCCGTCCCCGTCCGGGTCGTACACGCTCTTGTCCATCTTCAGCCCCAGCGCCTCCTTGATCTTCCCGATCAGCGCCGCGACCGTCTCGTTTCCCGCAAATTTCATAGTTCTGTCTCCTTTCTCATTCTATGCCGCAAGCTCCCCTCCGGTCTTCCGCCGGAGGTCACCACATCGCTTCAACTTCCTCTTTGCCGATCTCCTCGAAGGCCGCTTCGATCTGCCGCACCGCGTCCTCCGCCGCCGTCCCGGCGGCGCCGACGGCCTCGTCACGCGCCGTCTCCGACCCGCTCCTGGCGTCCTCGGCGGCGTCCTTCGCCGCCTCCGCCTTGTCGAAGAACTCCGCGGCCCGGTTGAAGAGCTCGAAATCAAAGACCTTCCCGTCCGTCAGCTCCACCGTGAGCTTGTCGGCGTAATTCTTCTCGCCGTAAGCCCCCGGCGTGAGCCGCACCTCCTTCACGCCTATGCCGTCCTGGCCCCGAATGGCGGGGGTGGTATAGCTCTCGCCGTTTTCAAAGGTCACCGTCAGCGTGAAATCCTGGTTCAGCACCGCCGACTCGATCCCGTACCCCCGGGGCCCCCGCTCGCCGGTGTCCCCCTTGGGCCCGGGAATGAGCCCGAAGGTCCCCAGCTCGACCTCCACCGTTCCCGGCGTCCTCAGATCCTCCTCCATATCTTCACCTCCCTTTCCCCCTCCCCGGCGTACCGGGGAGGGAATTTTCTGATCCCGCGCGGGTCTACTCTCATTCCCCGCTGGACTTGGCCGCGAGGATGCCGTCCTTCAGCGTCTCCAGCACGAAGCAGTCGTGCAGGAGCCGTCCCTGGACCACCGCGCCGTCGATGTCGGGGTGCTCCTCCAGGATGCGGTACGTCTCGATCTTCTTGGGCGCCACGGCGCAGCCCCGGCGCACGATGAGGAACACCACATTCTCGGGCATGTACTCGTCGGGCACCACCCGGACCTGCATCCCGTCGATGGTCCCGCACACGCCGGAGACGATGGCCTCCTCGGCCAGCTTCTCCGCGCCCACCACCTGGTCGGCCAGCTTCACCTTGATTGCCTCGCTCTCGCCCATGAAGAGCACCCGGCCCTCCCGGGGCACTCTGGCGTTGCTCATCTTCACACCGGCCTTCATGAT
The DNA here is from genome assembly GCA_947632175.1 of uncultured Oscillospiraceae bacterium. GTDB lineage: Bacteria > Bacillota > Clostridia > Oscillospirales > Oscillospiraceae > RUG626. The sequence goes on from CANROC010000010.1 coordinate 54,952, forward strand.
GGTCTCGATGGCGTTCTCCTTCGTCAGCGCCACGTTCGTCTCCGTAAGGCCCGCGCCCTCGGCCAGCTTCTTGAGCCGGTAGGTATCCACGTAGGGGATGATGACCTCGTCGGTCTGGCGGCGCAGGACGCCGGAGGCCGCCTTGATCATCATCTGGGCGGTGTTGTTGCCCTTGTCGATGGACCCGTTGAAGGCCTTGTCGTCGGTGACCGTCATCTCCTGCACCGTGTCGCCCAGCTCCGTGAGGGTCCCGAACCTGCTGCCCTCCGCCTTGGTCTTGTCGTAGCTCTGGAGGGGCAGCTTGTCCACGGAATACACCGTCACCGTGGACACCCCCGTCCACTTCCACCGGTTGGAGAAGATCCCCTCGGTGCAGGACCCGAGCTTAAACCGCTCCACTACCTTGTCGGACGCTCTCTTTGCCAAATTGATTGCCATAAATTCTTTCTCCTTTCAAATTTTAAACCGTTTTTCTGATTTTTCCTTTCTCCGGCCCCTCACGGCCGCCCCCTCTCACCGCCGATCCACTCTCTCACCTCCTTTCTCATCATAAGCTCCCCCCTGGGGGAGCTGGCGCGCAGCGCCTGAAGGGTTGCCCCTCCCTCTGGGAGGGGTGGCCGCGCGAAGCGCCGGCCAGGGTGGGTCCGTCTCACCTCATCTCCCACCCCTCGTCAAAGGCGTCCATCCTCACCCCTCCGGCCCCCTGGCCTGTCTGACTGCCGGCGGACCTTGCGGCGTTGCGCTCGCGCTGTTCCCCGGCGCGCCGGAGCCGCTCGTTCTCCTCCCGGAGCCTGCGCGTCTCGTACCCCAGGAACGCCTCCGTCAGGCGCTCGCCCGCCCGGACCCGCTCCCAGACCTCCCGGGGGATGTCCTCCCCCCGGACCTGGGGGAACGCCCGGACGAACCGCCGGATCTCCCCCTCGTCCTTGCCGCCCTCCGCCGGAGGGCTCTCCGGGGCGGCCTTTCCGGCCTCCTCCGGCGCTTCCTCCTTGGGCAGCTCCTCGGAGATCCGCTCATCCGCGACGATCCCCTCGTCGCCCCAGCCTTCTGAAAATACATCTTTCTCGTTTTCCATGGTTCACTCCTCCTTTCTTTCTCTCTCCCGCCTGATCTCGGCGATGAGCCCCCGCCTGTCGCTGACGTACCCGTCCGGGATGCGCTCCAGATACTGGAGAATGTCGATCTTCCCCTGGATCAGCAGGTTGTCCAGCGTCTGGATGGAGGCGATCTCGGAAAAATACGCGCTGGCGCCCACGTCGATCTTCAGCGCCATGGGCATGTCCCGGAACACCCCGAAGTCGAACTCCCCCGGCACCTCCTCCGGCGGCGTGAGGCCCGCGAACTCCATGGCCTCCCGCACCCGCGCCGGCGTCTCCATGTCCACCGTCCGCACCCCGTAAAAGGCGCCGATGAACTCCAGGTACACCCGGGCCAGCTCCTCCACGCACTCGCGAAGCGCCTGCTTGGTGATCTCGCTGGGCGTGGCCGCCGCCCGCTGGAGGGCGATGATCGCCGAGGTGTTGTCCGGCCTTGCGTCCCCCAGCGCCACGTTGGTGGCCCCGAGGTTGGCGTTGGTCTGGTCGATGGCCGCGGCGATAAACGTCGTCACCTGGGGCGAGATCGTCGCCGGCGTCAGGGCCCTGGCGGCGGAGCTCACGTCCCCGCCGGCGATGCCGATGGCCTGTCCCACCTGGTTGGTCCACTTAGGGATGCGCGTCCTGTCGTAGATGATCTTGGGATACGCCGTGGTCATCAGGCTCAGCATGGACATGGCCCACATCTTGTTGATGAAGATCTGGTTGGGGATGAGCCCTGTGAGCATGGCCTGCCCGTGGTAGCTGTCCTGGACGTTGTCCCAGCTCATCCACACCAAGGGGTAAAGCCGCAGGCCCATGCAGAAGGCCGGCCGCACCGTACAGCCCCTCACGCACTCATACCCCCGGATCAGTCCGTCCTCCCGGTCCCGCCACATGAGGAAGAGCTTGGTGGCCTTGTCGTCCGTCTCATGAACGTTCTCGGCGCCTGTCCCGTCCCCGTCGGGGACGATGTCCTCAAAGGTCTCACAGCCGAAGCTCTTCGCCCTGCGCCGCAGCTCCTCCACGCTCTCCCGGCTTTCGATGAGGATGTAGGGCTGCTTCTGGACGTGCCGCTCGTTGGGATTGCCGAAGTGGACCATGGTATTCTTCAAAATCTCCGTCCGCACGGTCCCCTCGTCCGCGTCCCAGTAGCTGTACATACACCCGTCGCCCCGCACGGCGGCGTCCCTGGCGAACTCTCGAAGCATCGCCGTCACCCGGTTGTGCTCGAAAAGCCTCTCCAGCTCCTCGTTGAGCACCCGCACCGGCCCCCGGAGCTTCTCCGTATTGGCCGAGGCCGCCAGCGCCGCGGCCTCCACCGTCAGATTGTCGCTGGTGACCAGGGAGACCAGAAAGCACACGTCCCTTTTGAGGATGTTGAACACCGGCGTGGGCAGTCCGTTGGACCGGACGCCCTCCCACTGCTTGCCGATGAAGAAGTTCTCGTTGGTGTTCACCGTCTCGTAGAGGTCCACTGCCTCCTTGAACCGGCGCCCCTTGTCGTAGAGCTCCCACACCCTCTCCGGCGTCGGCTCACGCCTCATCCTCATCCCTCCTCACCGCGGCCCGCGCGGCGCGAAGATCGTACCCCATCATGGCGTCGATCCCCTCCCGCCAGCGCCTTTCAAAGCTCTCCGTCTCCGCCGTCTCCTCTCGCTGGGGCACCGCGTCCCCCTTGTCTCCGGGCCCCCGGCCCTGCCGGATCAGCGCCCACACCTCCCCGGCGATCACCGCCAGGAGCAAAACGATCAGAAATTCCATGTCTCTCTCCTTTCCCGCCGGCGCTCAAGCGCCCGCTTCCTTTCTCAGCCTCTCGGCCTCGGCCTCCAGCTCCTTCGTGAGCTCCTGCCGCCAGCGGTAATACTCGTCCGCCTGCTTCTGGCTCACGCTGACGCGGGACTCCTCGGCCCTCCGGTACTCGTCCAGCAGCGCCGCCGCCCGCTCGTAGGCCCCCTCGGCCACCGCCTTGGCGATGCCGTCCTGATAGGCCCGCTTGAGCTCCGCCTCCTGCCGGTCGATCTCGCTGAGCGCCGCCCCCTCCTGGGCGTTAAGGGCGCTCATCCCATTCTGCCGGGTATTCTCCATGGCCAGCCTCGCCTGGCCCCTGGCCCCGGAGGCCAGCCCCGTCCCGGCGGCGTACTCCTCAAAATTCCTCTCCGCCACGGCGCTCCGGGCTGCCAGGTCGTTTTTCTCGTCCTGATAGACCTGGGGAACAGCCTCCCGGCTCTCTTTCGCCGCCGCGACATTGGTATCGAAAGCCGTCTTCAGCCCCGCAAGCTCCCGCCCCAGCGCCGCGTCGTAGAGGTCGTTGACCTCCTTCTCCCGGGGCTCGTAGCTTTTCAGCGCCGCCGGCGTCCCCTGCCCCAGGGTCCCGCCGGACGTACCGGCCCCGGCCTTGGAGGAGCTCAGCTCGTGGTACTCCCAGCCGCCTTCCCCGCCGGAATACCCCGCCTGGGCCCGGACCCGCTCCGCCGCGGCGTGGGCGGCGTCCATCCCCGCCTGGTCCCCCGCCTCGTGGGCCCTCCACCACTCCTGGGTAAAGGCCCTGATCTTGTTTTTCTGCTCCTCATCGAGAAAGCTGTCGTCATACACCGAAAGTTCCGCCATATCGTTCTCCTTTCCTTTATTTCACAAATGCCGCGCCCCGCAGGCGCATGTCCGCGCTGACCACCGTCGCCGTCTTGTCCGCCGTGTTGTTGCGCAAGATAAGCTTGTAATACGTAAACTTCTTCGCCTTGAGCTTGATCCGCTCCATCTCCGGCACCGCGCCGGAATCCGGGCTCGCCACCTCGTACACCGCGAAATCGCTCTTCCGGTCCGTCTGGGCGGTGACCTCCAGAAAACCGTTGTCCTCCGGCTTCACCCCCACCCAGATCATGGCGGAGTATTTCCGCCGGAAATCCTCGGAAAAGCTCATGGCCCCCGACTCCCAGTAGGCGTCTATCGCCTCCCCGTTGTCGGAGAAGTATTTGTCCGAAAAATGCCGCAGATGCCCGTCCCTGGTGCCGTAGTAAAGCTCGTCCCGGTAGTTGATCATGCAGGTGACGTCGAGGCCCGTGTACACATACCAGGCGTCCACGTCCAGATTCTGCACGATCGCCGTCCCGTCCTCGCCGATGACGTAATACTCGTGGCTGAACTTGTCGTAAAAGGTCCGGGCCTTGGCAAGGTCAAACTGCCGGATGGAGCTGTCCACCCGCTGGCTCACCCGCTCGGCGTTGCGCTGGTCCCCGGTGATGCCGGAGGCGCTGGTGGCCTTCCACTCCATGACGCTCCGCCCGTCCAAGGTGCGGGGCCGGTTCTGGACTAATTGTGCCTGCCCGTCGGCGCAGTTGCCGATGGACCGGTTCACCGGCGTCACCGTGAACCCCGCCGTCACCGTCCCGTCCACCAGCGTAATGGTGTCGTACCCGACAGACCAGGCCGAATCCGGCTTGAAGGCGAGAAGCCTGTTGTAGTGCCGGATCATCGCCGTAATGGGCGTGTTGGCGTCCCCCACGGCGGCCTCATAGAGGTCCGGGAAGTAGTCCGCCCGGGGCTTTCCGTCGCTGTCAAGCCCGGAGTACAAGGCCCTGTTGGACCCGTCCCCATAGAGGAACACCCGGGAATCCTGCGCCCCGTTGTAGAGCTCCGCAAACCGCATGGCGCACACCTGCCCCCGCAGGCTCTCCCCGGCGCTCCAAGCGATCTCCACCGTATTGACCCCCTTGGGAGGAGGCGACGCAAAGGTCACGGTCCCGTCCTCCAGGTCCACGGTGTAATTTGGGAGTGTGGATGCCATAACAGAAGTCTCTACCGAAAGGCTGTTGTAGGGGCCGCCACTCTTGGCGGCCCGCGCTTCCGTGACCTCCGCGCCATCGTCCACCGCCACCGCCACCGGCTCCGCCGTCAGGTCCTTCACCCAATCCACCGCCGCGATGTTCTTCTCCGGCAGCTGAAACACCGTCGCCTCCCCGTCCGGGGAAAACCAGGCCCGCCGCCCCGCCGTGAGCCGGTTGACGTTCTCCAGCAGCGTCCCGCCGCCGGAGGGCTCCACGCTCACCGCCACCAGCGGACGGTAGCCCTCTACCTCCTCCAGCCGCTCCCCGTCCCAGACGAGATACTTCTTCCCGTTGAGGATGTAGAGCTTCTCATCGAACCCGAACATATGCACGTCCTCGGAGGTGTCCATCTCCCCACAGGAAATCTTGCTCCAAACACCGCCGTCCTCTCGCAGCTCCCACAGCACTCCGCCGCAGGCGGCGCAGAGGACCTCCCGGCCGCCCACGAAGCCCGACCAGATGCCCCGGACCTGCCGGTCCGACCCCTCGTTGGCCTCGGCGTAGGTCTCCAGGCCGTACCAGACCTCCGTGTCCGGGCTCACCGCCAGGGGATAGGCCCAGAAGCTGAAGCTCTTCTCATAGCTCCCCACCGGCGTGGCGGTATCCTTGGCGTAGCAGTAATAATCCTGCCCGGACCGCATGACGGTGTATTGGACGCCGCCGGAGCTGAAGGCGGTGACGTAAGAAAACCCCTTGTCCGCCTCGGGCCGCGCCCCCTCGGCCACGTCCACCGTCCCCAGAGCGGACCCCACGACGTAGCCGGTGGTGTAGCCGGTATAGGGCCCGTTGGCCCCCTTGGTCTGCTTGACGCCCGGCGATCCGACGCCCCCCGTGTAGGTGTATATCCGCCGTTCGACGGTAGACCCGCCGCCTTCAAAGACGGTCCCGGATTCCTTGGCCGATATCCGCACCGGCGACCCGGTGAGGGTAAAGGTCCCGTTGCTGCTGTTGAAGTAGTAGGAGCTGTACCCGACCCGGGCGGTATTGGGCCCCAGGTAGCTGTACTCCTCCGGCCCCCAGTCCCCCTCGGTGTAGTAGGTATACCCGTAGGAGCTCCTCACGCAGACGTACTTTTTCCACCGCTCCTTCTTCGTGCAGCTGTCCGTTTTCGCCCCGTAGTACCGGTAGAGCACCCCGTCTTTCACGAAGTACCCGCCCACGTTCTGGGCTCCCCAGCCCGTGTCCGTCCCATTGGGGGCGTTTTGCGTGGAAGCGCTCCCGCTCAGCACGGCGTAGAGCCCCGCTTCCCTGAGCGCCACAGCCCCCGCCCCATTTTCACCGGAAAGCCCCGCCTCCGGGCGCGTCTCCAGGCTCCTTGTCCCGGAGAACGTACTGCCGCTCTCCTTGGTCCACTTTTCCGTCCCGGACGCCACGGAGATCAACTCCCCCGGCGTGAACCGCCCGCCGTCAATGGTTTCCGACCCGGTCCCCGGCGTGATGACGCACTCCTCCAGCCGCCAGACACGTCCGTTGTGGGCAAAGTAGTAGCCCTTATACCCCCCGGCGTCCTTGGCCGCCACGGGCACGCCGCCGCCCGCCGTGACGATGACGCCGGCGTCGCTGGCCTCCATCCGGGGGAAGAGCTCCAAACTCCGCCCCCCGGCCTTGTCCGTCACCACCGCCTGCCGGGACCCCTCCCGGACGTGGGCGGTGTAGGCCCGCAAAAGCCCCGCCACGTCCCGGCTCCCCGGCCGCTTCTTCAGCGCCCCGCCGGAGGTGACGCAGAAGTTCCGCATCACCGCCGCCTCCCCCAGCTTCAGCCGCGCCTGCCCCTCCGGCGCCTCGTTGACGCCATGCCAGGAGGAGATGTTGAAGACCTTCTCCCCCACGTTCGCTGAGATGCGCGCCATCAGATCACCTCCCCGCTCTCGGCGTCGTCCACCAGCGCCACGGTGACCTTCTGGGTCCCGATCACCGCCCCGCCCCGGAACTTCACGCGCACGTCGAACCGCAGTCCCTCGTCCTCCGGGAGGGCAAAGGTGTCCTCCTGGGTCAGCGGCACCAGGAACCGCCCGTTCTCCTCATCGAAGGACGCCTCCTCCGGGTAGGTCTTCCGCACCTTCCCCACCGTGAACTCCGCCCGCTCCACGTCCTCCACGGGCACGTCCGCGCCGTTCACTCTGATCTTCACCGGGAGCACAAAGGCGTCTCCCTGCTTCAGCTTAAAAGCCATAATCTCCTCCATACCATAAATATTCCTCCGTGGCCTCGCCGCCGAAATAACTCAGCCACGGCTCCTCGTCCTCTTCCTCCCCGCCCCGGCATAGCCGGTCCGCCGCCAGCGTCCGGGACACGCAGTAATACCGCAGCGCGTCCACGGTGTGGGTGAGCTCATGGGGCTCTTTTGCCGCGTCCCCCGGGTTTTCCGTGTCCGCCTGGATGGCCGCCATGTCCCGCAAAAGCCGCTTGCACGCGGTGGAGATGAGCAGCCCCGGCCTTCCGTCCTCTCGGAGGGCCAACAGGTCCTTCACCATCATGTGTCCCTGGACCCGGTCGTTGTCCGCCCGCGTCAGGGGCACGCCGGAGGCGGCGAAAAGCTCCTCCATGGTCCGGCCCGTGTCCTTCTGCCGGCTCCACAGGTCCGGCGGGGCGAAGGTGGCCTCGATCCGCTCCCCGGGGAGGGTCCGCTGCAATATTCCCGCCGCCGCCTCCCGGACCAGGAGCCCCGGCTGGGCCCACTCCCGGTAGACATAGCTCCTCCCCGCCTCATCCACCGCGATCCACAGCACCGCCAGCATATCGAGGCCGTAGTCAACGGCCCGATACCGCCGCCAGTACCGGGGGATCAGGCAGGGCTCGAAGCAGTGCCGCTCCCGGCGCAGCTCCGAAAAATAGCTCCCCGCCAGGGCGTTCCAGTCCCCGTAGCGCATGGCCCGGCGGACGTTCTCCGGCATCTGGGCCAGCATCCGCATGTACATGGGCGAGCGCTCCAGGAGATACTTGTTGTCCTCCACCGTGGCGGGGATGAAGGTATAGTCCGCCGGGTCCTCCGTCTCCTCCGGGTCGGCGCTTGTCCGGTAGTCCCGGTCGATAAAGAGCCGCTTTACCCAGGAGTGCCCCACACCGCCGGGGTTGCAGGTGAGATAGAGCCGCTTGTCGTAAGGGCTCACGCCCCTGAGGCATCCTTTCAGATAGTGGAACGCCCGCTCGGAAAACTGCGTGGCCTCGTCGATGAAGATCCAGTCGAACTCCTGCCCCTGGTACTCCAGCTCGCTGAGCTCCCCCTGCCAGTGGCCGAACTTCACCGTGGAGCCGTTGACGAACGTGAGCCGCCGCGTCCCGGCGTTGTAGGCTGCCGCCTCCTTGGGCACCATCCGTAAAATGGGCCCGATGTGGTTCTCCTCCAGCTCCGGGTAAGTCCGGCGCATGATGAGGACCCGAAGGCCGGGATTGACCGCCGCGCCGCCCACCGCCTTGGTGCGCACCGCCCAGGTCTTGCCGCCGCCCTTGGCCCCGCCGTAGGCCACAAAGGGCGTCCGCGCCAGGAAAAACGCCAGCTGTTTGGGGTTGGCCGTCCCCAGATCCCAGGTTATCTCCACGTCACCTCATCCCCTCCTCTCCGCCGACGCCCTGGAGCTTCAACGTCACCGTCACCTTCTCCGTCTTTCCCTCTTTCTCGGCGTAGCCGCCGTTTTCCGCCTGTTTTAAGTTGAACATGGCAAAGCTCGCGTTCTTTGGGTCCTTCCGGGCCATTCCCAGCCAGTAGAACGTCTTGAACTCGTCCCACCGGCGGGCGATGCGAAAGCGCCGCATGGTCCCCACATCCTTGGGGACCTCCCCTTTCAGGGCCCGCTCGCCCCGCTCCAAGTACCCCGCCAGCTCCTCCTCCGTCACGTCCAGAAACTTGTGGAGCACATACGCCACCGGCGCGTCTCCCGTCTCCTGACAATGGGCGATGCACGCTTCCACGCCCGCCTCCAATTGCGCGATGGTCACCAGATCCTCATCCTTTCTACATCAAATCCAAGAAGCTCCAGCTTCTCCTCCGGCGTCAGCTCTTTCCACTCCTCATCGGCGCAGTCGGCGCAGACCTTCTCCCCGTTCATCCTCCCAAACGAGTCCCCCACGAAGAACTCGCACCCGCACCGGTCGCACCGAAGCCCCGCGCCCTCCTCGCCCCAGACCCTCTCGCCGTAGACTTTTCGGTCCCAGCCAAACATTTTTTCTTTTTTTCTCCTTTCTGAAGCTTGACAATACTTCTGTTTTTGTGGTATGATAATCAAAATAAACATTCCCTCCGGTCTGCTCCTCCCGGGCTCCCCTGAGCGGATAGTCTATTTTAACCATACGCGATAGCGGAACAAAGCCTTTCTAAGCTTCGTTTTGCTTGATATGCGTATTATACTTCATCAGTTTTCAAAAGTCAAGCATTCTCAAAGCAAAAAATCATTATTTGTAGGAGTGAACAAAAAATGTACGAGGTTTTTGTGAAGCTTTGCCAAGAACGCGGCGTTACCCCCTATCAGGTGGCCAAGGCCACCGGCATCTCCCAGGCGGCGTTGAGCACCTGGAAGCGCGGCCGCACCTCCCCCCGGGACACCACCCTCCACAAGATCGCCGACTATTTCCACGTGACCATGGCCTACCTCAAGGGCCAGGCCTCCGACCCCGGCCCCTTCCACACGCTGGAGGACAGCGAGCTCTATGACTATCTGGACATGCTCCGCTCCCGCACCGAGTGCCGGATGCTCTTCTCCGTGGCCAAGGACGCCACGCCCGAGGACGTCCGCCGCGCCGTGGCGGTCATCGAGGCCCTGCGCCGCACCGATATGGGTCTTGATTGACATGTGGACTCCCCGCTGGTTCGTGCGCTATGTGGACTTCCCGGAGACGGTCCGGGGCGTCACCGTCCCCAACGACGACGGCACCTTTGACATCTACATCAGCCGCCGTCTCTCCCCGGCCGGTCAGCGCGCCTGCCTGGAGCACGAGATCCGCCACATCATGGAAAACCATTTCTACTCCGAGGACGAGGTAGAGAACTTAGAGCGCGCCGCCGACGGGGAAGCCGTGCCCAAGCCGGCCTCTCCTCCCGCGCCCTCCATCCCCTACTTCCCCTCCCTGGGCGCTCTGGCGCGCCGCCTGCCCCAATAAAAACCGGGCCGCCCCACCGGCGGCCCGCCTTTTTGCCAAAGGAGCCTCTATGTTCGAAACGTTAGCCGACCTTGAAACGAAAGCCGCCGCCCTCCGGCGGGACCTGGAGACCCCGGAGGTCTACTCCGACCCCGCCCTCTACGCCAAAACCGCCCGGGAGCTTCGGGACCTGGAGCCTCTGGCGGACGCCTACCGCCGCTGGCGCGCCCACGGCGCGGCCCTGGAGGAGGCGAAGGCCCTCCTCTCCGACCCGGAGCTGGGCCCCATGGCCCGGGAGGAGCTGGACGCCGCCCGCGCGGGCCTGGAGGAGACGGAGCGGGAGCTGAAGCTTCTCCTCCTCCCAAAAGACCCCAATGACGACCGGGGCGTGGTCATGGAGATCCGCGCCGGCGTGGGCGGGGAGGAATCGGCCCTCTTCGCCGCGGACCTCTACCGCATGTACGCCCTCTACGCCGAGGCGCAGGGCTGGAAGCTGGAGATCGCCGGCCTCAACGAGACGGAGCTGGGCGGCATCAAGGAAGTAAGCTTCCTGGTGGAGGGCAGGGGCGCCTGGTCGCGCCTGAAATTCGAGTCCGGCGTCCACCGGGTCCAGCGGGTCCCGGTGACGGAGTCCGCCGGCCGCATCCAGACCAGCGCCGCCACCGTGGCGGTCCTGCCGGAGCTGGAGGAGATGGAGTTTCAGATCGACCCCAAGGACCTGCAGATTGACACCTTCCGTTCCACCGGTGCGGGGGGCCAGAAGGTCAACAAGACGGAGAGCGCCATCCGCATCACCCACATCCCCACCGGGACGGTGGTGGAGTGCCAGGACGAGCGCAGCCAGTATAAAAACAAGGACCGGGCCATGAAGATCCTGGCCTCGCGCTTGGCCGACGCCGAGCGCCGCCGGCGGGACGCCGCCGTGGCCGCCCAGCGGAAAAGCCAGGTGGGCAGCGGCGACCGGTCCGAGCGCATCCGCACCTACAACTTCCCCCAGGCCCGGGTCACCGACCACCGCCTCACCGGGGAGACGAAAAATTTCCCCCTGGAGCCCACCCTCTGCGGCCGCCTGGACCCCATCATCGACGCCCTCGTCACCCAGGACCAGGCCGAGCGGCTGAAAGGAGAGGAGCTCTGATGGCGAAAAGCGAGTACCGGGTCAGGGCGGATTTTGACACGCTCTTAAACGACATACACCGGGAGATCGTAGACGGCAGCGTCTCCGCGAGCTATGAGGACGGCTCGGATATGCGCGTGGACGGCGTGCGCTGCGCCGTGCGGGTGTACGAGCGCTACAGCTGGTTCGGCGGCAACCGGGTGAGCCTCAACGTGACGCTCCTGGGCCGGAACGGCGACGTCTATGTCAGCGCCATCACCTCCGGCGGAAGCCAGGCCGTGTTCCTGAAAGTGAACACGGTGGGCGAGGAGGCGTTTTTGGAGAAGCTCGACCGGATCATGGAAAGGTACAAATGATGGAGACGCTTCTTTTGAGCCCGGACCAAATCGAACTGTGCGCCGACATCCTGCTGCGCGGCGGCGTGGCCGCCGTGCCCACGGAGACGGTGTACGGTCTGGCGGCCAACGGCCTGTCTGAGCCTGCCGTCCGGAAAATTTTCGCCGCCAAGGGCCGGCCGGAGACGAAGCCCGTCAGCCTCTTCGTCCCGGACCTCACGGCGGCGGAACGGTTCTGCCATGTCACGGACGCGGCCCGCGCTCTCGCCGTCCTCTGGCCCGGACCCCTGACGGTCATTTTAAAGCGCCGGCCCGGCGTGCCGGACGCCGTCACCGCCGGGGGCGAGGGCGTGGGCATCCGCGTGCCGGACCATCCCGCCGTCCTGGCCCTCCTGCGCCGTTTGCCCTTTCCCCTCACCGGCACCAGCGCCAACCTCTCCGGGATGCCCTCCCTCACCTCCGCCGGGGACGCCTTTGACGCCCTCAAGGGCCGCATCGACGCGGTCCTCCGGGGCGACTGCCCCGGCGGCGTGCCCTCCACGGTGGTGGACCTCACGGGAAACATTGCGAAAATTGTCCGTCTGGGCGCTTTACCGAAAGAAACTATTGAAATGACGCTGGGGGCGGTGGTAGAATGAAAGTCGTGGGCATCACCGGCCCCACCGGCGCGGGCAAAACCACGGCCCTGCGGGCCGTGGAGTCCCTGGGCGGCGCGGTCTTCGACTGCGACCGGGTCTACGGGGAGCTGCTGGACACGTCCGAGGACCTTTTGGACGCCATCGGCCGCCGCTTCCCCGGCACGGTCCGGGACGGGAAGCTCGACCGCCGCGCCCTGGCCGCCGCCGTCTTTCAAAGTCCCGGCGAGCTTACGGCCCTCAACCAAATCGCCCATCCCCGCGTGGCCGCCGAGCTCTACGGGCGGCTGGAGAGGGCAAAAGAGAGCGGCGCGGCCCTCGCCGCCATCGACGCCATCGCCCTTTTTGAAAGCGGCCTTTCCGGCCTTTGCGACGACACGGTCTTCATCACCGCCCCCCGGGAGACCCGCGTCCGCCGGATCATGCTCCGGGACGGCATCGACCGCAGCTACGCCGAGGCGCGGGTCAACGCCCAGCGGGACGACGGCTATTTTGAGCGCCGCTGCGCCCACAAGCTTGTCAACGATTTTTCCGACCGGCAGGAGTTTTTCCTGCGCTGTCAGGAATTTTTCAGGAGGTATACAAAAAATGTCTGAGCTCCGCGATGAACTTTTCTACAAGCAAAAGCACGTCCACGACCTTTTGGACGAGGCCGGCCTTGCCGCCTCCGACGCGTACTGCCAGAAGTACATGGACTATCTCCAGAAGGCCAAGACCGAGCGTCTGGCCGTCATCGAGGCCGTGAAGCTGGCCGAGGAGCACGGCTTCACCGCCTACGACGCCCCCCGCCCCCTGAAGGCCGGCGACAAGATCTACCGCGCCGTCCGGGGCAAGATGCTCCTGCTGGCCGTGGTGGGCCGCTCCTCCATGGCCGCCGGCGCCAACATCTGCGCCGCCCACATCGACTCCCCGCGCCTGGATCTCAAGCAGATCCCCCTCTACGAGCAAAACGAGCTTGCGTACTTCAAGACCCACTACTACGGCGGCATCCGCAAGTACCAGTGGGTGACCATCCCCCTGGAGCTCCACGGCGTGGTGGCATTGAAGGACGGCAAGACCGTCGCCGTCAACATCGGCGCGGACCCCGCCGACCCCATCCTCTACGTCTCCGACCTCCTGCCGCACCTGGCGGCCAAACAGTCCGAACAGCCGCTTGCCAAGGCCATCCCCGGCGAGAAGCTCAACATCATTTTAGGCTCCCTGCCGGTGAAAGACGACACCGGCGCGGACCGGGTGAAGCTCAACGTCATGAAGATTTTGCACGACAAGTACGGCATCACCGAGGAGGACTTCCTCTCCGCCGAGATCGAGGCCGTCCCGGCCTTCCCCGTGCGGGAGGCCGGCCTTGACCGCTCCCTCATCGCCGGCTACGGCCACGACGACCGGGTCTGCGCCTTCGCCGAGCTCCAGGGCATCTACGAAACGGAAAACCCGGAGAAGACCGCCGTCTGTATCCTGGCGGACAAGGAGGAGATCGGCTCCGTGGGCGTCACGGGCATGATCTCGGAGGCCTTCGAGTGCTTCATGGGCGACATCTGCGACGGGCAGGGCGTGAAGCTCGCCCACTGCTTTGCCAACTCCTTCTGCGTCAGCGCCGACGTGACCAACGCCTTCGACCCCACCTGGCCGGAGGTCAGCGAAGCGCGCAACAACTCCAAGCTCAACTACGGCGTGGCCATCGCCAAGTTCACAGGCCGCGGCGGCAAATCCGGCTCCAACGACGCCAGCGCCGAGGTCATGGGCAAGATCCGCCGCATCTTCGCGGAAAACGGCGTCACCTGGCAGTACGCGGAGCTCGGGCGCGTGGACGAGGGCGGCGGCGGCACCGTGGCCTGCTACATGGGCAACCGCAACATCGAGACGGTGGACGCCGGCGTACCGGTCCTCTCCATGCACGCCCCCTACGAGATCGTGGCCAAGCACGACTGCTACATGACCTATCTGGCCATGAAGGCCGTCTACGCCTCCAAGTAACGGAAACCCGCATAAAATTTCCCCCCTCCGGGCAAACTGGCCGCAGGGGGGATTTTTGATGCCTGACAACAACGAACATAAGCCCGAGGATATCTATCAGAAGGACCAGATTGAGGACATGGGCTCCTCCACGGTGCGCTCAAGGCGCGGGACCATCCAGTGCCTCACCATCGTGGGCCAGATCGAGGGCCACCAGCTCCTGCCGGCGGACAACAAGGCCACGAAGTACGAGCACGTCATGCCGCAGCTGGCGGCCATCGAGGAATCGGAGGAGATCGACGGTCTTCTCATCCTGCTCAACACCCAGGGCGGCGACGTGGAGGCCGGCCTTGCCATCGCCGAGCTCATCGCCGGGATGTCCAAGCCCACCGTCTCCCTGGTCCTGGGCGGCGGCCACTCCATCGGCGTGCCCCTGGCCGTGGCGGCGAAGATGAGCATGATCGCCCCCTCGGCGGCCATGACCGTCCACCCCGTCCGCCTCACCGGCGTGGTCATCGGCGTGCCCCAGACCTACAACTACTTCGGCAAGATCCAGGAGCGCATCGTCCGCTTCGTCACGGAAAATTCCCACATCACAAGGGAGAAATTCACCGAGCTCATGCTGAAAACCGGCGAGCTGGCCGCCGACGTGGGCACCGTCATCTACGGCGACGAGGCCGTCTCCGCCGGCCTCATCGACCGCATCGGCACCCTCCACGACGCGCTGGAGTATCTGCACGAGGAGATCGGGAAGCGGCGGAAGGGCTGACCCGCCCCTCAGGGGAAGCGTCGCGGCGGGAAAAAGGTTTGCGGCTTCGCCGCAGGTTTAAATTCCCACCCACCCGCCCCCGCCGCCGCGGCGGCACCCCTTTTTCCGAAAAAGGGGTCAAGGGAAATAAGGTTGCGGCGCTTCGCGCCGCCTTTATATAAAATTGCGCCGCAAAGCGGCGCAAACCTTTTAAAGCCCCTCCCAGAGGGAGGGGTGGCCGAGCGAAGCGACGGCCAGGGTGGGTGCGTCTATCAAACCGCTCAGAAACTTGCACCCACCCCCTGCCCCCTCCCCAAGGGAGGGGCAAGCGTATCGGGGGCGGGTGCGAATTTTCGGAACCGTTCCCGTCCCGCAAACGCGCACGGGCGGACACATGGGTCCGCCCCTACGAAAAAATGGAAGGTTATCCCATTTAACCGACATCGGAGGTTATCGCAACGCGGGCCGCCAGGAGTGGCGGCCCCTACGGCGTTGTTTGAACGCAATTTGGAAAATAAGGTTGCGGCGCTTCGCGCCGCGTTTATATTCAATTGCGCCTTCGGCGCGGCCGCAGGCCTTTGTCGGGAGATGCCGCCTATTCGCCCGCGTCAAGCGCGACGGTGAAACCGTTTTCATTTGAGGGCAAGATCTTGTATTTGCTCCCATCCGCCAGCTTTTCGATCTCCGAAGCGGAATACGGATGAAATGTCATCCCGTCCCATTTTCCGCCGTTGAACAGATAGTCCCCGTCGATGCTTGTCTCATGCGGTTCCGATTCATACTCGCTGTCCGTCGCGTCCAGGGTCAACAGCACGCAGCCGCCCGGCCTGACGATACGCAAAAGCTCCCTGACCGCGTCCATGCCTTGCTTCATGGGCATATGATCGATCACATCTCTGGCAACAACGGCGTCAAAGCGTTTGGACGGATACCCTGTTGCAAGAACATCGGCCCGCTTGAAGTCCCGCGCCGAAAAACCATTCTCCGAAAGCAGCTTTTGCGTCAGCAGGACGGCGTCCTCAGCGATGTCAAAACCGGAGACGGCAAAGCCACATCGCGCCAGCTTGAGCGAATAGACGCCGCATCCGCACCCGGCGTCACAGACGGTTTTCACTTTCCTCTCCCGCAGGAACGCGACGACAGCGTCCTCCGCCGTGTCGAAATTCGCGGCATAGGAGGATATACGTTCAGGGGCAATTGTCGCCCACGTCCAGTCCCAAAACGATTGATTTATATCCATACGCTTATTCCTTTCCGTAAGCCCCGACCGGCCTTTCAGCAATAGTAGCACAGCCGGCCGACAAAGTCAACGCGCGCCGTTCGCCGCCGGTTGCAACGCGGGTCGCCGGGGACGGCGGCCCGTACGGCGTTGATGGAACGTGATTTGGAAACTGTAGGGGCGGACCCATGTGTCCGCCCGTCCCTCGTCCCCCCGTCCCCGCCGCGCGGGCAAATCAAAGAATGCGCCGCAGGCGCAAACCTTTTTCGCCCCCTCCTCGTAGGAGGGGGGCAGGGGGGGGAAGCGAGCGTGGGTCGATAGAGCGCTATCGTCCAACGTTCGATCCCTCAGTCGCTTCGCGACAGCTCGTCTCCGCGCTAAGAGCCGCCGCGTTGCGGCGGTTGCGCTCCGACACGCGCCTGCGGGCGCAGCCCATACGAAGGGGAGCCTCAAAAAGGTTGCGCCGCAAGCGGCGCATTTGAATCCATTGCGCCTCCGGCGCGGCCGTCCCACCGGCTTGCAATTCCCCTCGCTTTGCATTATAATACCCCCATCCCCTCAAAAAGGAGGCGCCCCCTATGACAAATCTTCTTCTGGTGGAGGACGACCCCGCCATTACGACGAATCTCCGGGACTTTCTGCGGCTGGAGGGGTTCGCGGTGGAGGCGGTGAGCGGGCAGAGAGAGGCGCTGGCGCGGCTTCCGGGCGAGTTCGACCTTGTCCTGCTGGACGTGTCCCTCTCGGACGGCAACGGCTTCGCCGTCTGCTCCGCCATCAAGCGGGAGACGGACCTGCCCGTCATCTTCCTCACCGCCTCGGGCGACGAATTTTCCGTGGTCACCGGCCTCGACCTGGGCGCGGACGACTACATCGCCAAGCCCTTCCGCCCCCGGGAGCTGGTGAGCCGCATCCGCTCCGTCCTGCGCCGCGCCGGCAAGACCGGCAGCGTCATCGAGCTTGGCCCCGTGCGGGTGGACACGGAGAAGGCCCAGGTCACCAAAAACGGCCGGGAGCTCTTCCTCTCGGCGCTGGAATATAAGCTTCTCCTGGTCTTCCTCAACAACCGGGGCCGGGTCCTCACCCGCCAGAAGCTCCTGGAGGAGATCTGGGACGCGGCCGGGGACTTCGTCAACGACAACACCCTGACGGTTTACATAAAACGTCTCCGGGACAAGATCGAGGACGACCCCGCCGACCCCCAGCTCATCCGGACCGTCCGGGGCCTGGGCTACAAGGTGGGCGTATGAGGGAGCTGTTGCGAAACCGCGCTTTCCGCCGGGAGCTGACGGCCACGCTCCTCTTAGGCGCGGCCTTCACCGTTTTGGGCTTTCTTCTCTCCCGAGAGGCCGGCGCTGTGGCGCTGGCGCTGACGGCGTGCCTTTTAGCGGCCCAATGCTTCTTTGCCCGCCGGCGCTACCGGGCCATGGCGCGGCTGGCTGACGAGCTGGACCGCATCCTCCACGGCGGGGAGAGCTTCGATCTGGACCGCTTCTCCGAGGGGGAGCTGTCCATCCTCCAATCGGAGCTTGCCAAGCTCCTGGTGGCCCTGCGGGAGCGCTCGGACGCCCTCAAAAAGGACAAGCTGACGCTGGCAGACTCCCTGGCGGACATCTCCCACCAGCTGAAAACGCCCCTCACCAGCATGAATCTGGCCGCCGCCATGCTGGCAGACCCGGACCTGACGCCGGAGCGGCGTACAGAGCTGGTGCGGGACCTGACGCGGCAGCTGACGCGCACGGAGTGGCTTGTCTCGGCGCTTTTGAAGCTTTCGCGCCTGGACGCCGGGACGGTGGAGCTCCAGAAAACCACCTTCACCGCCGCCCAGCTCTTTCGCGCCGCCGCCTCTCCCCTGCTCATCCCCTTCGAGGTGCGGGGCGTGGAGCTCATCGCCGATTTTTCCGGGGAGGAGACCGTCGCCGGCGACCTTCCGTGGCTTGCCGAGGCTCTGGGCAACATCCTGAAAAACTGCCTGGAGCACACCCCCGCTGGGGGGTCCGTCACCGTCACCGCCCTGGAGATGCCGCTGTTCACCGAGCTTGCCGTCACGGACACCGGCGGCGGCATCGCCCCGGAGGACCTGCCCCACATCTTCGAGCGCTTCTACCGCGGCCAAAACGCCTCCCCCGACTCCGCCGGCATCGGCCTGGCCCTCGCCCGCACCATCCTCTCCCGCTCCGACGGCGCCCTCACCGCCGAAAATACGTCCGGCGGGGCGAGGTTTTTGCTGAGGTTTTACCGGTCGACGGTGTGATAAAGTGAAACGGCCTGTACGGTATTGTTGAAAACGAGATAAAAACTGTAGGGGCGGGTTCCAAACCCGCCCGCCGATGACAGGGCGGTTCCGAAAAACGCGGGCGGGTTTAGAACCCGCCCCTACAGCGCCTTACCCAAGGGATCACCCCCTCTAAGATGACATTTTTGTCACCTCCCCGTCACCGCCGCGTCACCTTGTCCTGCTACAATGTCCGTATCAAGCCAAAAGGAGGCATATGTATGGAGATCTTGCGCGTCGAGAATCTCACCAAGACCTACGGCACGGGCGTCAATCAGGTGCGCGCGCTGGACGGGGTCTCGTTTTCCGTGGAGAAGGGGCAGTTTCTGGCAATCATCGGCCCCTCCGGGTCGGGAAAATCCACGCTTTTGCACATCCTGGGCGGCGTGGACACGCCCACGTCCGGGAAGGTCTTTATGGACGGGCAGGACGTCTACGCCAAGAACGAGGAGCAGCTTGCCATCTTCCGCCGGCGGGAGGTGGGGCTCATCTACCAGTTCTATAACCTTATCCCCGTCCTGGATGTGCGGGAGAACATCACTCTTCCGGTGCTCATGGACGGCCGCAAGGTCAACGAGCAGCGGCTCCGGGAGCTTTTGGACACCCTGGGCCTCGTGGGCCGGGAAAAGCACCTGCCCAACCAACTCTCCGGCGGCCAGCAGCAGCGCGTCAGCATCGGCAGGGCGCTCATGAACGCCCCGGCGGTGGTTTTAGCCGACGAGCCCACGGGCAACTTAGACTCCAAGGCCAGTCAGGAGATCGTGGACCTCCTCAAATACTCCAACCGCCGCTACGGCCAGACGCTCATCGTCATCACCCATGACGAGTCCATCGCCCTCCAGGCCGACCGGGTCATCGCCATTGAGGACGGCAAGATCATCCGGGACGAGGTGACGGGAAGATGAACATTCTCTCGAAGGTCACCCGCAAGACCCTCCTCAAAAACAAGGTCCGCACCCTGGTCACCATCGTGGGCATCCTCCTCTCGGCGGCCATGATCACCGCCGTCACCGTCAGCGTCTCCAGCTTCCAGCGCTACCTCCAGGACATCATGGTGGCCTATGAGGGCAAATGGCACGTGGCCTTCTTCAACGTGGACGCGGAGGGCCGGCAGGAGCTGGAAGCGGACGAGCGGACGGACTCCGCCGCCTGGGCCCAGGTGAACTGGGCCGTGGTGAGGGGGGACCCGGATGATGAGGACGAGGAAACCCCCATCCTCTGCGCCATTCTCGGCGCGGACGCGGCTTTCATGGACCGGATGCCCGTGTCCCTCTCCTCCGGGCGGCTCCCGGAGAATCCCAACGAAATCGTCCTCCCCCAAATCTTGCTGGGCGACCAGTACACCCACCTGGGCGACACCGTGACGCTGGACCTGGGCGACCGGGTTCTGGACGGTGAGACCCTGGGCTTCGGGAACGGGTCGCTCCAGAGTGATGAGACCCTGCGGGTCCGTGAGACCCGGACCTTCACCGTGGTGGGGTATCTGGACAACACCCGCTTCGACCGGAACTCCGGCGCCGCCGTCACCGGCCTCACCTGCTGGGACGAACAGGACACCGGGGCCCTCCTAAACGGCTGGCTCCTCCTCAATAACCCCCGGGACACCTACCAGATGCAGAAAGACTACCGGGACCGCTTCGGCTCCGTGGACAACGATGAATACCTCATGACCCTGGGCGTGGCCCGGTACGACACCTTCAACACGGTCCTTTACAGCTTCGCCGCCATCCTCATCGGCCTTATCATGTTCGGCTCCGTGAGCCTCATCTACAACGCCTTCTCCATCTCCGTGGCCGAGCGGACCAAGCAGTTCGGGCTTCTGCGCAGCGTGGGGGCCACGAAAAAGCA
This sequence comes from uncultured Oscillospiraceae bacterium, assembly GCA_947632175.1. Taxonomy (GTDB): domain Bacteria; phylum Bacillota; class Clostridia; order Oscillospirales; family Oscillospiraceae; genus RUG626. The sequence goes on from CANROC010000010.1 coordinate 75,049, forward strand.
GATCCGCTCCATGGTCTTCACCGAGGCCATGACGGTGAGCGCCGTCGGCATCCCCTTAGGCATTCTCTCCGGGATGCTGGGCATGGGGGTGACCTTCCACTTCATCGGCGGCTCCCTGGGGAACCTGCTCTCCGACACCATCGGCGCCGGCTCCGCCGTGCCCGCGCTGACGCTGCAGGTCACGCCGGTATCGATCCTCGCGGCGGCGGTCATCGGCCTTGTGACGGTGCTGATCTCCGCCTGGGTCCCCTCCCGCCGCGCCCGGCGCGTCTCCGCCATCGAGGCCATCCGCCAGTCCGGCGACGTGCGCGTCAAGCCCCGCGAGGTCCGCACCTCTCCCCTCACCTACAAGCTCTTCGGTCTGGAGGGGGCTATCGCCAGCAAGCATTTTAAGCGCAACCGCAAGGGCTACCGCGCCACCGTCGTGTCCCTTTTCATGTCCGTGGTCCTCTTCATCTCCGCCAGCTCCTTCTGCCGGTATTTGACGGACATGGTCATGGCGGTCTTCAACGACTACGACTACGACATCTCCCTCTACAGCTACAAGAACACCGCCGAGCCCTCCGACACCGACCCCGGCGGCGGCGACCTGGGGGCCCTCACGCAAATATTCTCCCAGGTGGACAGCGTCGAGACTGTCACCGGCATCCGGACGGCCATGAACGTGGAGGGCATCGAGCTTACCCGTGACATGGTGCCCGAACGGACCTGGGAGCTCATCATGGGCGATTCCGAGGGGAAGGTCAGCTTCAAAATCTTCGCCCACGTCTACGGCGTGGAGGACAGCGCCTACCGGGCCTATCTGCGCGCCCACGGCCTTGACGAGGCGGAATACATGGGCGAGGACCCCAAGATCGTCGTCCGGGGCCGCATCCGGGGCTTCAACACGGACACCCAGCGCATGGAGGGGTTTGACCTCTTCCGGGAGGACCTGAAGACACTGACCCTGCGCTTCGTGGACCATGACGCCGCGGATGAGTTCTACAACACGGAGGAATACAAGGCCATGTCCCCTGAGGAGCAGGACGCGGCTATCGAGGAGCGGTTCACCTACGCCGAGATCTACGAGATCGGCCTCATCACGGAGGACCTGATCCCCGGCGTCAACGGCAATACGTCCCAGGACACCATCATTATCCTTATGCCCCTCTCCGAGATCCCCCGGATAGACCGGTCCAGCGGCGAGCGGATCGAGATGTTCTTCACCGTCTCCGACCACGAAAACGGCCTTTCGGACCTGGTCTCCGCCGCGCAGGCCGCGGGGTATGAGCTGAGCGAGGGGGACTTCACCGACCTCTACGCCAATACCGCCGCCCGCCGCAGCATCGTCACCGTGGTGCGCGTCATCTCCTACGGCTTCATCACCCTCATCTCCCTCATCGCGGCGCTGAACGTCTTCAACACCATCTCCACCAACATCCTCCTGCGCCGCCGGGAGTTTGCCATGCTCAGATCCGTCGGCATGACCGACCGGGGCTTTGACCGGATGATGAACTTTGAGTGCCTCCTTTACGGCGCCAAGGCCCTCCTCTACGGCATCCCCGCCGCCTTCGGCGTCACCTACCTCATCTTCCTCTCCGTCCAGGCCGGCATGGACACGGGCTTCTACCTCCCCTGGTCCGCCGTCGCCATCGCCGTCGCCAGCGTCTTCCTCGTCGTCTTCGCCTCCATGCTCTACGCCATGTCCGGCATCAAAAAGGACAACCCCATCGAGGCGATGAAGAACGAAGTGATATGACCGGCTTTGAAGAAAGCCGCTTGCCAAAAACTCAAATCGAGCATTTTTCCGACGTACACGCCGCCGGAAAAAATGCTCGATGAGGGGTATTGACTTTTCCGCTCCCAGCTTCTATAATAAGAGTGTGGAAGCCCGCAAAACGTCGGGTGCCACTAGTTCGTCTCAAAACAGTGAGCCGGGGTTGCAGCCCCAAACCCACAGTGAGCCGTCTGTTGTGGCAGACGGCTCACTTCTTCTTTAATGACATGAGATACACATATATCGCGAACAAAAGTCCCAATATACTGCACACACTGCCAATATCGGAAAGCGTGACTATGTACTCACCTCCACGGGTTATTTCCCGCGAAAGCAACATACTCGCCTCTTTCCCGCTTTCACGGGAGTAAGGCACCGTCAACGTACCATATTTCTATGTCGGACTTCCACACCGGCCATTATACCGTCTCGCGTCCTTTTTGTCAACATCCCCCGCGCCCTCAGATACTGGGCGCGGGGGAATTGTTATTTCTCTTCCTCAAACTCCGCGTCTATGGCCTTGGACCTTTTGCGGCGGTGGGAGCGGATGAGGAGGAGGGTGACGGCGAGGAGGGCGGCGATCGGGGCGAGGATGGGGAGGGCGATGACCAGGTCCTTGAAGGCGGTCTTGAAGAAGCTCCCCACGGCCTCCACGGTGTCCATGAAGCCGTCGCCGATCTGCTGCCAGTAGGAGCGGTGGGGCTCCTCCCGCTTGGTGTACGCCTCCACCTCCCGGACCGTCAGGTTCACGGTGGAGTAGTCCACCTCGGTCTGCCAGTTGCGCAGGGTGGACTCCAGGGATTCGATTTGATAGCGCACCTCGGAAAGGCGCGACTCGATCTCGATCATCTCCCCCACCGTCTCGCATTTGGCCAGCATGTCTAAAAGCCGTTCCTGCTCGATGCCGTAGGCGTCCCGGCGGGCCTGGGTGTCATAGAACTGGGCGGTGATGTTCTCGGCGCGGCTGGAGACGTTCACCACACTGCCCACGGCGTCCATTCCCTCCGTCATCTCGGTAAAGCGCTGGGCGGGCACGCGGATGACGTACCGGGCGGTGCGGTAGACCGCGTTGCCGTAATACCGGTCGGCGCAGCTCAAATCAGAGACGTTGGTGGACTCGAAAAACGCCCCGTAGGTCCCGACCATGTCCTCCACGGCCTTTATGGACGCCTCAAAATCCGTGGTCTCCACCGTCACGTCGGCGGTGTAGATCATCTTTTCGCTCAAATCCGTGGGCTTTTGGGACCCGGTCAGGGACTCAAGGCCCGGCGCGTCCTCGCCGCTCCATTCCCCCGGCTTCTCCGGGGTCCTGTCCGCGTCATAAGAGCCGGCCGCGAGATTGAAGGATTCGTCGCCCACCGCCCCCTTGGCGCCGCAGGCCCCCAGGGCCAGAGCCAGGACCAGCGCCAGGGCCAGGGCCAAAACTGCCGTCCGTTTCCTTTTCATGAGATGACCCGTCCTTTCCGTACAGTCTATACGGTTTAGACGGGTAAAGCGGGGGAAAAGTTCCCGTTTTCGGGGACTTTTTCAAAAATCAGCGGTAAACGCCCCCTCCAGCTCCTCCCCGATCTCCATGAGGCGGTTATATTTCGCCGTGCGCTCGCCCCGGCTGGGGGCGCCGGTCTTGATGAAGGGGGCGCTGACGGCCACGGCGAGGTCGGCGATGGTGGTGTCCGGCGTCTCGCCGGAGCGGTGGGAGATGATGGGGACGTACCCGGCCCGCTTCGCCGTCTCCACGGCGTCGAAGGCGCCGGAGAGGGTGCCGATCTGGTTCATCTTGATGAGCACGGCGTTCCCGGCCCCCAGCTCCACGCCCTTTTCGATGCGCTTGGCGTTGGTGACGAAGAGGTCGTCCCCCACGAGCCGTATCCGCTTCCCCAGCCGCCGGGTAAGCTCCGCCCAGCCGTCCCAGTCCTCCTCGCCAAGGCCGTCCTCGATGGAGAGGATGGGGTACCGGTCGCACCAGCTCTCCCACCGGTCGATGAGCGCCCGGGTCGTCAGCTTCTCCCGGCGCTTGGGGAGAAAATACCCGTCCTCGGCCTGCCACTCGCTGGCGGCGGCGTCGATGGCGAACATGAAATCCCGCCCCGGCTCAAAGCCGGCGCTTTGTACCGCCTCAGAGAGGGCCCGCAGGGCCGCCTCGTCGCTCTCCAGCTCCGGGGCGCAGCCGCCCTCGTCCCCCACGCCGGGGGACTTTACGAGCTTGCCCAGCGCGTGGAACACCTCCGCGCACCAGCGCACGCCCTCGGAGAAAACGGGCGCGCCCACGGGGACGATCATGAACTCCTGCACGTCCACCTGATTGCCGGCGTGGGCCCCGCCGTTTAAGACGTTCATCATAGGCACGGGCAGCCGCCCGGCCCCCGCGCCGCCCAGATACTCCCACAGCGGCAGACCGGCGCTCACCGCCGCCGCCCGCGCCGCCGCCACGGAGGCGGCCAGCACCGCGTTGGCCCCCAGGCGGGAGAGGTTCTCCGTCCCGTCCAGGTCCCGGAGGACGCGGTCGATTTGCCGCTGGGCAAAGGCGTTGACGCCCCGAAGCGCCCGGCAGATCTGGCCGTTCACCGCCTCCACCGCGCCCAGGACCCCGCGCCCGCCGTAGCGCCCCGGGTCCCCGTCCCGGCGTTCCCACGCCTCAAAGCTCCCCGTGGACGCCCCCGACGGCACGGCGGCCACCCCCACGGCCCCGTCCTCCAGCGTCGCCCGCGCCTCCACCGTGGGATTCCCCCGCGAGTCCAATATCTCCCGCCCGCGCACATCGCAAATCGCCACAAACCTTTCCATATGCTTCCTCCTGAGATGGTTTGTGGTTAGTATGCCCGGAGGAGGGACGGGTATGCGGGGGAGGTTTCCAAAAAACGCCCCTCCCTTGGGGAGGGGGCAGGGGGTGGGTCCAATTTGTCGATACAGCTCTCACATCCCACGTTCGCTGCCCCCCTGCCCCCCTCCTACGAGGAGGGGGCGAAAAAGGTTGCGGCTTTGCCGCATCTTTTATTATCCGCGCGGCGGGGACGAGGGACGAAGGACGGGGGACGGGCGGGTTTAGAACCCGCCCCTACAGTTTTTGGGATACGTTTCCATTCACGCCGTACGGGCCGCTGCCCACAGCGGCCCGCGTTGCAGGGTCCGGATTGCCCCCGATAAACGCCGTAGGGGCCGCCACTCCTGGCGGCCCGCCTTTCGATGACGGAACCGGTTTCGATAAAACGGGAAATGTCGGTCAACGGGGGTTTTGATTTATCCGCTGCGGCGGGGGCGGGCGAGTGGGGTATCAAAGAATGAGGCGCAGCCGCAAACCTTTTTCCCGCCGCCGTCTTTTGCATACCCGCTTACACCACCTTCACGATCCCATACCTCGCCGCCAACAGCGCCCAGTTTTGGTCGAAGCGGCGCATGATGTTCCAATAGCCGACGCCGAGGAGATCAAATTCGTCGGTGAGGGCCAGCTTGGCTTCCACACTCCGCACGTCCTCGAACCAGACGATGTGCTTTTTTCCGGCGGCGTAGTACTCGAAATACGGCGACTGGGCGGTCTCGTCGAAGCGGATCTCCGCCCCATAGCGGGCGGCGCGGAGGACGGCGGCTTGGTTGCCGATGTTCTCCGCCCGGGAGACGCCCTGCTCGTAGGGGAGCGTCCAGTCGTAGCCGTAATTGGGCACGCCCATGAGGATCTTGGCCGTGGGGATCTCGCTGACGGCATACCGCACCACCCGCCGCACCTGGTCCAGGGGCGCCACCGCCATGGGCGGGCCGTAGGTGTAGCCCCACTCGTAGGTCATGAGCAGGACCCGGTCCACGATGGAGCCGATGACGGGGTAGTCGTGGGCCTCGTAGAGGAGGCCCTGCTGGGAGGCGGAGGTCTTGGGCGCCAGGTCGGCGCTGACGGTAAAGCCCCTGGGGCGCATGATCTCCACGGCGCGGCGGAGGAAATTCTGATACCCCTCCGCGTCCTCCGGGGCGATGTACTCAAAGTCCATATCCACGCCCACGTAGCCCTTTTGCTCCATTGTCTCGGCGAGGTTGGTGAGCACCGTGGTCTGGAGCTCCTCGTCGCCAAAAAGCCGGGAGGCCCGGGCGGTGGAGAAGCCGCCGGATTCGTCGAGGCTGGAGAAGACGAGGATGGGCGCGGTGTTGACCTCGTAAGCCCGGGCGATGAGCTCCTCATCGCCCTCGGCGGGGAGGAGCGCCCCCGTCTCCCGGAAGCCGTAGGTGAAGATGGCAAGGTACGTCAGATACGGCAGGGCCCTTTGGAGCGTGGAGCGGACGATGCTGGGGTAGGCGTAGCCCAGAGTGACGATGTCGCGGATTTTGCCGCCCTGGAAGCGCACGGTGAGCTGCTGGCCGGGGCGGATGACGGTATTGCCGATGAGCTCCGGGTTATTTTGCAAAAGGTCCACCACGGTGACGCCGTACCGGCGGGCGATGGACCAGAGCGTATCCCCCTGCCGCACCGTGTGGACGACGCTGGGGAGCGTCACGATGAGCGCCTGGCCCACCACCAGGACCTGATCGGCGGTGAGGCCGTTGTCGGTCCGCAGGCGCGCCACCGACGTGCCGTACCGCCGGGCGATGGACCAGAGCGTATCGCCCCGACGGACGATGTGAATGAGCATAATGATCCCTCCTCGGCCCAGTATACGCGCCGCCCCGACCTGATTTTCCGTTTGTTCACATTCTTTTTCTTTACCGGAGGGAAAAACCGTGGTACAATGGAAGCTGCGATCTTGTGACAACGGAGGCGCGCCATGAACCGTCCGGCATTGAAAAAGAGAAAACCAAACAACCTGGCCCTGGCCTTCGCCATTCCGCTTCTGGGGATGCTGGTCTTCATGGCCATTCGCGGGTTTGAACCTTTCGGAAAGCTCACCATGCTCTACTCCGACATGTACTACCAGTATTATCCTTTCTTCGTGGGCTTCCGCAAGGTGCTCCGGGAGGGGACGGGGCTTTTATACAACTGGAGCGTGGGGATGGGCGTGGACTACCTGGGCCTCGTGTCCTACTACCTGGCCTCCCCCATGAACCTGCTGACGGTCCTGGTGCCGGAGGGGTGGATGCTGGAGGTCTTCTCCCTCCTGGTGCCCCTGAAGCTGGGGCTGGCGGGGCTCTTTTTCGCCCTGTTCCTCAAGAAAATTTTTGGGCGCGACGACTTCTCCATCGCCCTGTTCGGGACCTTTTACGCCCTGTGCGCCTGGGCCCTGGGGTACCAGTGGAACGTGATGTGGCTGGACACCTTCGCCCTCCTGCCCTTAGTGGCGCTGGGGACGGTGGCGCTTTTGCGGGACAAGAAGTTCTTTCTCTACACCGTCACGCTCTTTTTGTCCGTCTACGCCAACTACTACATCGGCTTTTTCACCTGCATCTTCGTGCTTCTCTCCTTCTTCTGCTATGAGATCTGCCGCTGGCGGGGGTTCAAGCGGCTGCTTAAGGACTTTGTCCGCATCGGCTTTTTTACGGTCCTCGCCATCGGCATGACGGCTGTTCTGGAGCTTCCCGCGCTGGCGGCTCTCCAGAACACCTACTCAAGCGTGAACAACTTCCCCGAGGGCTTTACCCTGAACATCGCCGACGAGAACACCTGGCGGGGACTGCTCTCCGCCATGCGCACCGTGGCGGGCAACATGGCCGGCGGGCTGGAGCCCACCTTCATGGAGGGTCTTCCCAACCTCTACTGCGGCGTGGGGACCGTCGTTCTGGCCTTTCTCTTCCTCACCTCCGGGGAGGTGAAGGTCCGGGACAAGATCTGCTCGGTGCTGCTGCTCCTCTTCTTCACGGTCAGCTTCATCATCCGGAAGCTGGACTACATCTGGCACGGGTTCCACTTCACCAACATGATCCCCTACCGGTTCAGCTTCCTCTTCAGCTTCGTGCTCCTCTACATGGCCTACCGGGCCTACCTTATGCGGGAGCGGTTCCGCCTCTGGCAGGTCGGCGTCGCGGGCCTTTTGGCGCTGTTGATCCTGGCCGCCGGGGGGCATCAGGAGGATCCGGTCTTTGTCGCCTACAATCTGGCATTTTTCATTCTCTACATCGGCGTTTTCCTGGCCTATGTGCTCCTGCAAGCCCCCCGTCGGGCGGAGCCCGGGGAGAGGGAGGCGTCCGAGGGCGAGACGGCGGTGGCGCCCGCCCCGGCGCCGGACCCCCACGCCCTGCGCCTTCTGAAAAGGCGCAGGAGCATCGCCTCCGCGGCGCTCCTGGCGGTCATGGGAGTGGAGCTCATCGCAAACATCGCCAATTTCGGCCGCTTCTTCCCCGGCACCGACGTCTCCGCCTATCCCCGTGGCAAGGAGAACACCGTGGCCGCCGTGGCGGCCATGAAGGAGCTGGAGGCGGACACGCCCTTCTACCGCGCGGAGGTCTCCCACTCCCAGGCCCTCAACGACGGGGCGCTTCTGGGCTACAACGGCATCTCCACCTTCACAAGCTCGGCCAACGTCCGTGTGACCAACTTCATGCGGGCCCTGGGCTACGGGGCGCAGGACAACTATAACCGCTACTATTTTGAGGAGAGCTCCCCCGTTTCCAACCTGTTCCTGGACCTCAAATACATGATCGATCGGGAGGGGGTCGCCAAAGAGAACGACTACTTCACCCCGGTCTACACCGCGGGGAAGGTGACGCTCCTGAAAAACAACGCCTACCTCCCCCTGGGCTTCCTGGCGGACAGCGCCCTGGGCGAGGTGGAGTTTGACCTCTCCGCCGATCCTTTCCTCTTCCAGAACGGGCTGCTCACCGCCGCCTCCGGCGTGACGGACGATGTCTGGCATCCCGTCCCCACCGGCGCGCTCACCATTTCCTCCACGGGCATTTCGGACTTTAAATCCACCCCCGCCAGCCGCTACTGCTACTACACCTGCGGGAGCGAGAGCGGGTCGGCCACCTTCACCTACATCGCCGACCGGGCGGGACTTTTCTGCGTCCACCTGAACCTCTCGGCGCGCAACAGCTTCCGCCTTTACAAAAACGACGTGGAGCTGGACAACGAGACCTATTCCCTGCCCCAGATGCTCTCCGTGGCCCAGGTGGAGCCGGGGGACGAGATCCGGATCCGCATGATCTGCAACGCCAATACCAAGGGCTCCATGGTCGTGAAGGCCGCCATTTTGAACGCCGAGGTCTTCGACCGGGCCTACGCCGCCCTGGCCGCCTCCCCGCTGGAGCTCACCGACTTCGACACCACCAGCTTTTCGGGCGTGGTGGATTGCGACCGGGACGGCCTTCTCTACGTGAGCGTGGCCTACAACGGCAATTGGCAGGCCCAGGTGGACGGGAAGGACACAGAGCCCGTTCTGGTGGGCGACTGCATGATGGCCCTGCCCATGACGGAGGGCCTGCACACCGTCTCCTTCCGCTACGAAAACCGCGCCTTCTCCCTGGGCTGGAAGGTGTCCCTCCCCTGCGCCGCCCTCTTCCTCGCCATCTCCTGCCTCGTCTACCGGCCGAGGCTGAAGCTGAAACGTGGAAAGCACCAGAAAGGCGGACGGGAGCAGAATTGAGCAAAAGGGGCGGGTTTGGAACCCGCCCCTACCGTTTTTGGGATGTGTTTCCATTCACGCCGTACGGGCCGCTGCCCACAGCGGCCCGCGTTGCAGATTTCGGATTGCCTCTCGTTAAACGCCGTAGGGGCCGCCACTCCTGGCGGCCCGCGTTTCGATACCCTCCGACGTTGGTTGAATGGGATTGCCTTCCATATTTTCCGTAGGGGCGGACCCATGTGTCCGCCCGTGGCACGTTGCGGGACGGGAAACGTTCCGAAAAAACGTGCCCGCCCCCGAAACGTTTGCCCCTCCCGGAGGGAGGGGCTTTGGCGCGGCTTCGCCGCAACCTTTTCCCCCTGCCGCATAGGATGACGGGAGGGAGTGATGTTATGTTAACCGTTTTTCCCTACGACCGCGCCGCCGCGGTGGGGTATGCGCGGCGGTGGGCGGTGGGGAGGAATCCGCGGTATTACGACTATGAGGAGATTGGCGGGGACTGCACGAATTTCGCCTCCCAGTGCCTTTTGGCCGGGGCGGGGACCATGAATTTCACCCCCGTCCTGGGGTGGTACTACCGGTCATCCGGTGACCGTACCGCCTCCTGGACAGGGGTGGAATATTTATACAATTTTCTCATAACCAACGCCGGCCCCGGGCCCTGGGCCGTGGAGGTGCCGCGCGCTGAGGCGCGGCCCGGGGACATCGTCCAGCTGGGCGGCGGGGCGGGGTTTTACCACTCCCCCGTCATCGTGGCCGTGAGGCCGGAGATTTTAGTCTGCGCCCATACCTACGACGCCCTGGACCGGCCCCTGGACAGCTACGTCTTTGAGCGGGCGCGGTTTTTGCGCGTCGAGGGCGTGCGGCGGGATATTTAGTGGAGTTGGGAGAAAACCTCGCCGATCTTCTCGGCGATCACCAGCTCCGCCAGGCCGTCCATGGGCGTGGCGGACTTGTTGATGAGCACCAGGTGGGGCCCCCGGAAGTAGTGGATGAGGCCCGCCGCCGGGTAGACGGCCAGGCTCGTGCCGCCGATGATCAGGAGGTCCGCGCGGGAAATCTCGGTGACGGCGCGGGTCATCACGTCCTGGTCCAGGCCCTCCTCGTAGAGGACGATGTCCGGGCGCACCACGCCGCCGCAGGAGCACCGGGGCGTCTCCCTGGCGTTCTGGACGAAGTCCGCGCCGTAGCGCTTGCCGCACCGGACGCAGTAGTTTTTCAAAAGCGTCCCGTGAAGCTCCAGGACGTTCCGGCTCCCGGCGGCCTGGTGGAGGCCGTCGATGTTCTGGGTCACCACGGCCCGCAGCTTTCCACGCCGCTCAAGCTCCGCAAGATACCTGTGGGCCGCGTTGGGCTGGGCGTTCCGGACGACGAGCTTGTCCCGGTAGAAGCGGTAGAACTCGTCGGGGTACCGCTCAAAGAAGCTGTGGCTTAAAATCTCCTCCGGGGGATATTTGTACTTCTGGTTGTAGAGCCCGTCCACACTGCGAAAATCCGGGATGCCGCTCTCCGTGGACACGCCGGCGCCGCCGAAGAAGACGACGCGGTCCGCGCCGTCAATGAGCTTTTGGAGCTTTTCAATCTTTTCATCCATGGCTGACCCTCCCATTCGATTTGACAAGACCATTGTAACAGTTTATAATGAGAATATCAAGAAGTCAAAACGGAAAGAGAGGCAAAAACCATGTCCACGTTCTCCCTGCTGGCCGGCATCTCGGGGCAGGCCATTCTCTTCGGTTTCGTTGTCCCGGCGGCGATCTTCGCCGTCATCGTCCTGGGCTTCAAGCTCATCTTCACCCTCATCCGCTCCATCCGCGACAAGCGCTACGAGCGCGCCTACCGCGCCAAAAAAGCCGCCGACGCCGCCGCGGACAAGCGGACGACCGACGAGCCAAAGCCTCCGGCTGATCCGAAAACCTGAGCTGACCCCACCATAAAGTGGGCGTGTCGATGAATGACACGCCCGCTTTTCAGCCTGTCGAAAAACTCAAATCGAGCATTTTTTCCGGCGGCATGTACGTCGGAAAAAATTCATTTTGTTTTGCGGAGTGTGCGGCCCCAAAGGGGCCGTGCGCGGAGCAAAACGGCAGAAAAAGATTTCGGAAATGTCCGCAGACATTTCCGAAATCTTTTTCGCACGTTCCCCTTTGTCGGAAAAGGCCGCAGGCCTTTTTCGACAGGCTCAAGCGGGCGTGTCGATGAATGACACGCCCGCTTTTTCCGGTTCAGCGGTGCTCGGACCACTCCAGGACCTCGCCGTAGTGGGCGCGGCTGATGTAGAGCTCCGAGCCGTCCTCCATCACCAGGCACCGCCGGGAGCGGTCCATGACGCGCACGTAGGCGGTGTTCACCAGCTCGCTTTGGTGGATGCGCAGGAAGGGCGGGGAGGGCAGCTGCCTTGCAGCCTCGTCCAGCTTGCCGATCATGCGAAAGGACGCGCCGGAGGCGGTGAAGACGTCCAGGTACACCCGCTCGCTACGGATGTGGGTAATGGCGCGCGTGGGGAGGCAGTAGCGCCGGTCCTTGCCGCTCCAGCGGAAGAGGCGGCCGGCGGACTCGATCCGGTCGGTGAGCTCCTCCAGAAGACGCTCCCAGGCCGCCTCGCTTTCCGGCTCCGGGTTATAAGCCACGGGGCGGGCGGAGAGGAGGGGCGTCAGGTCCTGGGGCGGGCCGTAGTAGACCAGGAGGCAGTCGGGGTTGCCCTCGCAGATGAGCCGCCCCGCCGCGCGGGAGCTCTCCCCCATCCCGGCGTTGACCAGGGCGACCAAGGTGTCCGTGATGAGCCGGGGGATCTGGTCCTCCTGCCCGGCGCGGACCACCCAGTCCACCCGCAGGTCCACGTCCCGGCGGGCGGCGAAGCTCCGCGCCGCCCCGCGTATGACGGCGCGGATGTTCTCGTCCGGCTCGTAGACCAGGACCGTCAGTCTCAGGGGCCGTTCCATCAGTCCTGCCCGGTGAGCGGGGCGAGGAGCTCCCACTGGTCCGGCTCCAGGACGGACTGCAGGCGGGCGTTGTAGGCCGCGACGTCGGCCTTGCCTGTCTTCTCCCACTGGGCAAGGAGCTCATCGCCCTGGGCGACCAGCTCCCGCAGGGCCTGGGCCCGGCCGGCGCGCTCCTCCGGCGCGGGATTGGGCAGGAGACGCGTGGTCCCCTCGTAGGGGCCGTCGAATTTCAGGTTGACGATGGAGATGGGCCTTGCCTGGGGGAAGGCGATCTCCAGCCGCAGCTCCGGGGCCCAGATCTCCAGGCCCTCGGGCCGGACGGCGGCGCGGTGGCAGAGGATGTGGGCGCACAGCACGCCGCGCTTAACGGAAAAGGCGGGGTAGAGCATGGTGAGGTCTACCGGCAGCATGGAGCGGCAGACGGGGTTTTGCTGGATCTTTCTCATAAATTCCTGAAGTGTCACGGTTTATCCTCCTCTCACTGCCCGTCCGGCCTGTGGGCCACGCACATGTAGCCGCCGCCGGTCATCCAGGCGTCCTCAAAATTTTCCCGTGTCATGGACAGGCCCTGTCCGTTGGGGATACCGGGGTCATTGACGATGACCCGGGGATTCTCGGGGTCAGAGTTGTCGATGCCCAGGACCTCCACCATGTGGTTGGCGGAATACGCCGGGTACCCGTCGGCCCACTCGGTGGTCATGGCCATGTTCTGAACGCTCACCAGCACCCGGTCGCCGTTGGCGGTGGCCTCCAGCAGGTCATTGAAATCCCCCGCCGTCTTGGTGGTCACGTCGATGCCGTAGGACATGAGGAGATTCCCCACGTCCGCCATGGGCGTGCCCAGCTCCTCATACCAGCCCATCTCGGAGGCAAGCTCGATGAGGTCCTGCTCCGTGACCGGGGCGTCCGTATACTCGCTGATGATGAAGTGCTGGCTGGCGATGGCGCAGGAGTAGGGCTCCAGCTGCTCGTGCCACTGGGCGGTCCCCTCCTCGATGTTCTCCTGGAAGGCCTCCTTGTCGAAGTCGTTGGCCTTCTCCTCATCGTCGTCGATGCCCAGGAAGTCCTTGACGGTGTCCCAGGCGTCCTCCAGGCCGTCGCGGACCTTGTCGATGAGCTCCCGGACCACGCCCTTTCCGTCGTCCTGCAGCTCCTTGAGGTTCTCCAGCGCCTCCCGGGTGATGCTCTCCTGGGAGGGGGTCTGGGCCTCCTCGATGTTTTTCCGAATCTCGTCGTTCAGAAGCTCATTCTGCTGGTTGATCGCCTGGTTTTCCAGGTCCTCATTGCGTTCCATGCCCTCATAGGGATTCATGCTGTGTTCCTCCTTTCATAATGACCCCCTGCTCCACGATCTCTCCCTTCGCCGTCCAGCAGGGTTTGACGGCGTTGTAGGTCTCCCCTTCCACGGGCGCGCCGGCGCCCAGGTACACATAGGCTTTCCGGAGAGACGCCTCATAGACGACGGGGCCAGGCTCGCCACGGACGATGCCGGCCTGGGCGATGAGCTTCAGAAGAAGCCTGAGCTTCTCCCGGTACGCCTCCTCGGGCAGGTCCACGGCGCCCTCAAAAAGCCGGGCGAAGGCGGCGCGGTACTCGTCCTCCTCCGGGAGGCGCGCGGTCCTCTCGCACCACTCCTTCAGCGTGTCCCGGTCGGTGACCTCCTCCCGGTCCAGGATCTGGCACAGCCCCTCGTAGAGCCCCTCGTAGAGCTTGGCGTGGCGGGCGATGCCCTCGGCGGCGGTCTTCTCCGGGCCGGAGCCCTTGCGGCGGCGCACCAGCGCCGCGATCACCGCCACGGCGGTGAGGGCCAGCTCCACGCCGGCAACGATGAGCTGTGCTTTGACGGATGTAAGCTTCACGGTGATTCCTCCTTTCTGTTATTTGGATAGATGTACCCAGGCGGCGGCGTCGTCCTTGTCCCCGTAGATGATGGCGTTCCCCACGGGAAGCGCCGGGATCAGGGAGCGCTGGTCGTCGCGGAGGGCGAGGCTTGCCGCCATGACCTCCCCGTCGTCCGGGGCGGTGAGGCGGTGGACGATCTTGTAGTTGGTGTTCTTGATGGCGTCCGGGATGAGGCGGGTGGGGACCTGGTCCACGATCATCAGGCCCTGTCCGTAGCCGCGGATCTCGGAGAGCATGTTGCTAAAGAGGTCCGCCACCACCTGCTGGGGGTTGCCGGTGCCGGCGGCGGAGGCCTCGGGCTTCAGGAGCACGTTGTGGGCCTCCTCCACCAGCGTCATATGTAAAAGCTTGTTCTGCGCGGCCTTGGCCCGGTACTCCTGGTCGTTGGCGTAGCGGGACTGGCGGTACTCATAGAGGCTGAGCATCAGCAGGGACATGATGAGCGCCTTGTCCTTGGCCGAGGAGATGCCGCTGATGTTGATGACGGCGGGCCGGTCGAAGATGAGCTCCGGCGGCGTGGACTTGTCCACGTCCAGAAGCTGTCCCCTGGTGCCGCGGGTCAGGTACTGGAAGCGCGTCTCCAGGCACGCCAGGAGGTTGTCCCGGACCTTGGGCTCGTAGTGGCGCTGGGAGAGGACGAACTTGGCCATGGCGGTGAGCTTGGAGAGCGGCGGATACACCTCCGCCTGATCCATGGGCCGGCCGGAGGCGAACTGCTTTCCGAAGTAGCCGCAGTAGTGGTAGTAGACCGTCTCGTCCACCAGGACCGGCAGGATATCGCTGGTGGGGAGGCTGGCGTTCAAAAAGGCCACCAGGTTCTCGCACCGGGACATCATGTTCACCTTGGCGTCCTTAAAGGCCGCCGGCTCAAAGGGGTTGAGGCGCAGCTGCTCCAGGGGCGTGCCCTCAAATTCGTCGGACCCCGGCATGAAGATGTGGAATTTCCGGTCCTCCGGCAGGGTCTTGTTCATCTCGATGGCCCAGCGGACGTAGTCGTCCTTGGCCGGCTCGATCACCAGGACCGGGATCCCTTTCCCCATGAGCTCCTTGAGGATGCGCTGGCAGGTGTAGGTCTTGCCGGAGCCGGTGCTGCCGCACACCAGCGCGTGGCGCACCAGGTCGTTGGGATCGATGCGGTAGGGGGCGTTCTGCTCCACGCCCATGTCCACCATGCGCCCCATGGTGATGGTGTCCCCGCCTGTCACCGGCGGGTTGTTGGCGAAGCGCACGGCGGTCTTCACGAACCGCAGGCCCGGCACGTCCCGCTTGGGCAGGGACGTGGTCAGCGCCAGCTCCTTGGTGTTCATGGGCGTGCTGAGATACTGGTAGTACCGGCCGAAGACGTGCCACTCGCTCTTCTCGTCCATCCCCTCCATGGTGTCATCGTAGAGGGGGACCATCTGGAACCGCCGCACGGTGTTCAGCGCGCCGGAATTGCTCTGGAGGATGTGTGTGCGGATGGGCTCCACGTAGCTCTCCCGCCCGGCGTAGATGGACCGGAGCATCCCGCTGACGGTGGTCACGTCCTTGCGGGAGCGGCCCAGGACGTAGACGCCCACGTTCCAGTAGCCCAGGTTGCGGCCCTGCTTCATGCGCTCGATGTGGATTTCCGTGAGCTCCTCGGCGTATTGGGCGAATTTGTCCAGGTAGTTGGTGTTGACGGACAGGGAGAAGCTCTTGTTCACCGTCTTGTTGAGCTGCCCTACGCCGATGCCCAGGGCGCTGCCTATGAGGCTGGAGGCGCCGCCGCCCAGGAGCCCGCTGATGGCAGCCCCAAGGCCGGGGTGGATGAGGGACCCCACCTTGCCCAGAACGGACCCCAAAAGCGGGCCCACGGCCTTGCCCATCTCCGCCGCGGCGAAGGGGTTGAGGCCCTTTTGCTTGCTCTCGCTGTTGCTCTGGTTGGCGTTGACGCTCCGCTCCACATCGGAGTGGATCTGGCTGCCCAGCCTGCGCATCCGGTTGATGATGTCCCCCGTCTCCCGGTCGGAGATGGGGTCGGCGATGACCAGCAGGGAGTAGGGCCGCTCCTCATCATGGTTGCCCCGGATGCCGAAGGCCAGGGAGTCCAGCGTCTGGAGGACGCCGGGTTCCTTCTCGTTGAAGAAGGACGGGAGCCCCGTCACCGCCCCCAGGCAGGTGTGGCCGGACAGGGGGGTCATGATGTCCATGAGGGCCTCCGTATCGCCCAGGGGCCGCAGCTCCACGCCCGGCATACTGCCGGAGGTGGCCTCCCGCATCTGCTCCACCGCGTCCTCGGAGACGAAGTTGGGGTTGGTGGACACCGTCCCCAGGTAGAGGTGCGTCTCCCCCTGCCAGCGCTGGAGCAGGAACAGGAACCTGTACCCCCAGGCGTGGAGGGAGGACAGGACCCCCTGCCAGCGGTTGTAGAGGTCGTAGCTGTCGGCGTTCTCCGGGTGGACCGGCAGGCGCGTCACCTGGAGCCACGTGATCTTGCTCTTCAGCTCCTCCGGCTCGGGGAAATGGCCGCGCTCACCGACGTACTCCAGGGTACTGCGCTCCATGGTGCAGTCCAGAAGCTCCCGGTAGAAGTCGTCCGGCACCTGGATGGGGTTGTCGATCCTCAGCTTTGAGGCGTCGATCCCTCGGAAGAGATCCGCAAATTGGATGTCGTTATCTGCCATGGATGTCGCTCCTTCTTACTCTAGGGCTTACATAGCCGCTTCGTGCCTGGCCGCCTCGGTCTGCATCTCCAGGAGCTTCTCCACGATGCCCCTGCTGGTTTCCACCACTCTCTGGGCGGCCAGGATGCTGCCGCCGTTCTCGATGGTCTTCTGCAGGCTCTCCTCGGCCCTTTCCAGGGACCTCTTGGCCTCCTCGATCTTGAAGTCCAGCTCCTTCACCGAGGGCCCCACGTAGATGTCCTTGTCCAGGGAGGGCGCGGGCTCGTTGTCCTTGGCAAGATCGGCCAGCTTCATGATGGTGGCGTAGGTGTCCTTGGTGATGGTCTGCGAGAAGTCATAGCCGCTTTCGTTGTCCCGGGTCAGGCGCGGGATGTCCCGGGTCCCCTCCTGGGCGTCCCCGGCGTCCTCCGCCCCGCTCTCGCCGTCCGAATCCTTGGGGCCCACGTAGAAGACGGCGTCGGGCAGGTGCAGGGGGTCGCTCCGGTCGGCGTTCTTCGCCGCCTCCGCCTCCGCCTGATCGGTGGTGAAGCGGATCTTCGGCATGAGGTCGGTGTTCCGCGCCTCCAGATCGGCGAGGTTGAATCCCATTCCCATCGTCTCCTTCATCTGCATCGTTTCTTCGGGCATCTCGGTCTTCTCAATGTCTTCCAGTCCCATGGTGTGACCTCCTTAAAAGATTTTATGGTTTTATTATACACATCTTTTTCCCCCGTGGGAAATTTTTTTATTTTTAGCGGGCGAAACGGTATTTTTGGTCAATCCATCCCCATCAGCCCCCGCACATGGGCGCGCAGGGCCAGGAGGAAATCGATGGGCTCTGAAAATCTCTCTCCTGTGATGCGCGTATTGATCGACCAGTCAGTAAACCAGATGCCACGCAAACTCACCGCAAACTGATCAAATGAGAATTTTGCATCGGCAAATTCTTCCCAGCTCACATATTCTCTTGCGCTCAACCTTTCATGCGCGTAAATCCCTTTGGCGGTAAATGCCCATCCGACCTTTCCAAAATTAGAATTGAAATAGGCGTTCTTTATCCTCGCCAGAAGTATCTCGCTGCTTGCCGGTATTCCGAGAGAAGTACGGAATATTGATTCTTTGGCGGATGTAAAGGAATGATCATCCAACATACTTTTATATTTTTCAATGAAATGGCTGATGTTAGCCGCGCGAGAATAGTATGGCGTTTTGTCAGCATCGAAAAGATTTGATCCCCAGAGCAGATCGCCTCTGAGCTTCCGTTGAAGCACCGCTAAAAAGCCAGCCAAAGGGCCAACCGCATCACCGCAATGGAACACTTTTGCATCCAGATTAAACGATGTTGGGAAAAGATACAGGCTCCCGTTAATAAAATTGTCCCAAGGTACATTTACCGATTTTTCGCGGGAACTAACGGTCCCAAATTTCTCCCCAAACACTTCGGAAAAGGGGTCAAACTTTTCGTGGGAACTAACGGTCAAAAATTTCTCCTGAAATACTACGGAAAAGGGGGCAAACTCATTGGGAATCCATCGGATCATCTCCGGGGAATCGCTCCGCAGCTTGACTGCACCATCTCGATTGAAGATTTCCAGCCAATCTTTTGCAAAGTGGCACGCGGTGTGATAGGGGGTATCCTCACTCTCCTGCGTTCTCTGCGATAGAATTTCTGTTGAGTTATTTGTTTTTTCCTCCTCCGCCTTTTTGATGGTGTCAGTACCCCGCTTGATGACCTCGCGGTGATGGGGGGTATAGGCGTAGGTGGTGTTCGCCTCATTCACGTATCTCGCGGCTTCCTTCTTCGTCTCCCACTCCGTTTTCAGAGGCAGGAGGCTGTAGACGAGGCCGAGGGCTACGGTTTCCTGGGGGTTGGAGAGGCGGAGGACGCGGGATTTTTCTGTCTGGGCGCGTTTTAACGCGGGATGTGTGAGGCCGGGGAGTGTGCCGTTGAGGAGGGCTTCGGTGAAGTACCAGGCGCTGTGGCCGCCGGTGAGGACGACCAGGTCTACGCCGTTCTCGGCGATGGCGGGCTCCAGCTCAGATGCCTTGTCCAGGCAGCCGGTGACGAGGGATTTGAAGTCGTTGAGCTTGTCATGAAGAAGCTCTTCCAGCTTGGCGCGGTCGATGGAGGGGAAGGGCTGTTTTTTTGGCAAAAGCATCATGTAGCCGGAGAGGAAGCCGCAGCTGTCCACCAGGTTTCCCTCGTTAAGGCGCGGCGAGACGACCGTCTCTTTCCAGGGCTTCACCGACGCCGTGCCGCAGACGAGCTGTCTGGCCATGGCGGGGTCCAGGCCGCAGGAGGTCATGTAATCCGTGAGATAATCTTCCAAAAGCCTGTCCACCTCCCGGCCGCCGAAGGTGGGCGCGCCGGCACTCTCCGGCCAGGTGGAGACGATCTCGTTCTTGATCTGCTCGGCGCGGATGACGCCGCTGGTCCCCGCGTCCACGGTATACCGGCAGACGGCCAGGTCCGTCGTCCCCGCGCCCATGTCCACAAGCAGCATGTAACCGGGTTCCCCGGCGCGGAGGAGTCCCTTGGCGCTCACGTCGTTCATGTTCTGCGTCAGGCTGGCGTACAAGGCAGCGGAGGGCTCGTCCATGGCGCTGACGTCGGGGAAGCCGGCTTTCCGGGCGGCCTCGACCATGAAGCTCCGCGTTTCCTCCGTCCACTTGGCGGGGAAGCTGACGATTGTCTTCTCCTGATCCCCCGCCTCGCCAAGATTGCTGCGCTGGTGGTCGTACCAGCGGTAGAGGTATTTGAAAAATTCCTCCGTCAGGGCCTTTGCCTGGGCGCTTTTGGCCCCGTCGGGATTTTCCAGGTCCATCTTGAACTCCCGGAAGACCTGGGTCTCCGGACCCGCGTCCTCCGCCGGGCGGCCGCAGGTGTATGTACCGTCGGCGTTGCGCCGGACCACGGTGTGCGCCTTGTTGTCCCCCTGGCCGTCCCCGAAGGTCACCGCCGAGCTGAGAAACGCGCCTCCCAGCGGCTCCCCGTCCTTGTACCGCTTCACGCAGACTACGGAGGTGCTGGTGCCGAAGTCGATGCCTACGAGCCGTGTCACATCCGCCAATCTCTTCACGCCTTTCCTTTTGTGTTTTCACCGAGCGAGACGGGTTTTCTTCACGAGCCCGTCTGAAGCGCCAGGGCTTCCTTTTGCAGATACGCCTGCAGGCGGATGAAGAGGTCATCCACCTCTCTGGCTTCTTCGTCTTGAATGCCATTCAAGGCGTATGTGGTCAAATTCGCCAAGGTCCCTCCCTGGCTGTTTTTCAAATAGAGCAATCCTGATTCTTTGATGAGCACATTGTTCAGGAACGTCTGCCAGGACACGAAAACGGGTTGGCCGGCGCGGGCGTAAATGCCCCGGCTTGTGATGGCCCAGCCGTCTTTCCCCAGGTTCATGCGCAGTATCGCCGAGGTATGGGACAAATAGATCTCCGCATCATAGGGAATATTCAGCCTCATTCTGAAAAGGTATATTCGATCCGGTACCTGGAACAGCATCGGCCAGGGCTTGCGGTTTTCCTGAATAAACCTCTTTGCCTTCTCCAAAAGGCTGTCGTCCCAGACATAGGTCACGTTGGCCTGCTTGCGCGGCTCCTGGCCGTCAGGGGACGCTTCGCCCTGAAGCTCCTTTTGCAGTCCCTGGAAAAACCTCAACAGCTGGTTCAGCATCGCGCCGTCCGCGATAGCCGCGAGGAGCTCGTCCGCTCTCCCCTCCCGCTGTGATTCCACATGGAAGCCGTTCCGGCGCAGTGAGCCGGAGAGGAAGTCTGTCCAGCTCACCTCCTTTCGAAACCACTCCGTTTCCCTGTTCTTGTTCTCAAGGACCATGCCCTCTTCTGTGGCGGTGACGGAGTAATCTCTGGTGGGGGAATACGTCCACCGGATGGTGCGGACGACCGGGCTGGCGACCGTCCAGCCGAATAAGGCCTGGGCGTTGGTGCGGACCCAGTTTTGAAAATACCGATCGGCCTGATCCGCCTTGCCGGTGGGCGGCGCGTCATCCGGGCTCTCGCGCTTCGTCTCCTCCACCTTTTTGATGGTGTCCGTGAGCTGTTGGATGGCCTCGCGGTGATGGGCGGCGGTGTCCGCCTCCCGCTCCATTTTCGATAACAGGAGGCTGTCGAGGTCGTTGGGCGCGATCTTCCCGAGGCGCAGGACGCGGCTCTTTTCCTTTTGGGCGCGTTTCAGGGCCGGGTGGGTGAGGCCGGGGAGGGCGCCGTTGATGAGGTCCTCCGTGAAATACCAGACGCTGTTGCCGCCGGTGAGGACCACCAGGTCTACGCCGTTCTCGGCGATGGCTGGCTCAATGGCGGACGCCTTATCGAGGCACCCGGCGACGAGGGACTTGAAGTCGTCGAGCTTATCTTTGAGAAGCTCCACCAGCTTGGCCCGGTCGATGGTGGGGAAAGGCTGTTTCTTGGGGAGAAGCATCATGTAGCCGGAGAGAAAGCCGCAGTTGTCCACCGGGTTCCCCTCGTTGAGGCGCGGGGAGACAACGGTTTCTTTCCACGGCTTGACGGAGTCCGTGCCGCAGACGAACTTTCTGGCCATGGCGGGGTCCAGGCCGCAGGAGGTCATGTAGTCGGTCAGGTAGCCCTCCAGGAGCCGGTCCACGTCCGCGCCGCCGAAGGTGGGCCCGCCGGCACTTTCCGGCCAGGTGCAGACGGCCTCGCATTTGGTCTGACCGTCTCCCGCGCCCGCGATGTACCGGCGCACCGTCAGGTCCGTGGTCCTCGCGCCCATATCCAGGAGGAGCATATACTTCGCGGTCTTCTTCGGCGTCCGGGGCATTTGCAGAGGCAAAAGGCTGTAGACGAGGCCGAGGGCTACGGTTTCCTGGGGGTTGGAGAGGCGGAGGACGCGGGATTTCTCCGTCTGGGCGCGCTGCAGGGCCGGGTGGGTGAGGCCGGGGAGGGTACCGTTGAGGAGGGCTTCGGTGAAGTACCAAGCGCTGTGGCCGCCGGTGAGGACGACGAGGTCTACGCCGTTTTCGGCGATGGCGGGTTCCATCTCAGACGCCTTGTCGAGGCAGCCGGTGACGAGGGATTTGAAGTCTTCGAGCTTATCCCGAAGAAGCTCTTCCAGCTTGGCGCGGTCGATGGACGGGAAAGGCTGTTTTTTGGGGAGAAGCATCATGTAGCCGGAGAGGAAGCCGCAGCTGTCCACCAGGTTCCCCTCGTTGAGACGAGGCGAGACGACCGTCTCTTTCCAAGGCTTGACAGAGGCCGTGCCGCAGACGAGCTGTCTGGCCATGGCGGGGTCCAGACCGCAGGAGGTCATGTAGTCGGTGAGGTAGTCTTCCAAAAGTCGGTCCACTTCCCTGCCGCCGAAGGTGGGTGCACCGGCGCTCTCGGGCCAGGTGGAAACGATCTCGTTTTTGATTTGGTCCGCCCTTATGACCCCGCTTGCCCCGGCGTCCACGGTGTAGCGGCACACCGCCAAATCCGTGGTCCCGGCTCCCATGTCGATGAGGAGCATGTAGCCGGGCTCCCCGGCGCGCAGGAGGCCCTTGGCGCTCACGTCGTTCATGTTCTGCGTCAATGTGGCATACAAGGCCGCGGACGGCTCGTCCATGGCGCTGACGTCCGGGAAACCTGCCTTCCGGGCGGCCTCAACCATGAAGCTCCGCGTCTCCTCCGTCCACTTGGCCGGGAAGCTGACGATTGTCTTCTCCTGATCCCCCGTCTCGCCAAGATTGCTGCGCTGGTGGTCGTACCAGCGGAATAAATACTTGAAAAATTCCTCCGTCAGGGTCTTTGCCTGGGCGCTTTTGGCCCCGTCGGGGCTTTCCAGGTCCATCTTGAACTCCCGGAAAATTTGTGCCTCCGGGCCCGCGTCCTCCGCCGCGCGGCCGCAGGTATACGAGCCGTCGGCGTTGAGCCGCGCCACGGTATACGCCCTGGTGTCCCCCTGGCCGTCGCCAAAGGTCACCGCCGAGCTCTGGAACGCGCCGCCGATGGGCTTGCCGTCCTTGTACCGCTTCACGCAGACTACAGAGGTGCTGGTGCCGAAATCGATGCCAATGAGTCGTGTCGCGTCTGCCAATGTCTTCACGCCTTTCTTATGGTTGTGCTCCCATTTTATCCGCCGGGACGCCTTTTGCGGAGTTTTTTGTATTTTTGGCGGACGAAACGGGATTTTTGGTCAATCCATCCCCATCAGCCCCCGCACATAGGTGCGCAGGGCCAGGAAGAAATCCAGGAGCTCCTCGTTTTCCTCTTCTTTTTTGTATGTGACAATGTTTGTAAGCCCGTACACGCCTGAGAATGGACCGGCAAACGACTCCCAACTGTAAGCTTTGGAATTGGTGCCGTGAGCAAGTATGCCATCTCGGGTAATGGCCCATCCATCCTTGCCGAAATTCATTTTGAAGAGCGTAGAATCCATTCTGGCAAGCAGGATCGGAACGTCGTCGGGGATACGCAGATACAAGCGAAAAGTGGTTTCTCTTTCTCTGGAGAAGTCAAAGCCAAGATCCCAAGCCTTGCGGTTTTGAACGACAAAGTCCTCAATATCCTTCTTGCGGCTGTCCGGCAAATGTCCGACAGCCCCCGCTTTTTCAGGTCCCGTTGGCTTCCAAATTGCCTTGCCCCGGAGCCGAATATGTAGTTCTTTCAAAAAATACACAAACGGGCTGAGGGGCTTTGATTCTACCAATTTACAGTCATTCAAAAAGCAGCCATTAAAGAATCTCAGATTGCCGTTTTGAAAATGGCTCCAGGGCACATTTTCATCTGTTTCCAGATAGTTGAATTTCATCCCTTCAGGCTTGAGCGTCACGATCAAGTTGCCTACGTCTTGTTTCCATAGGAGCACGCCCCGTTCTGGGGAGGACGGCTTCCAGCCCGGCTCAAAATCAATTCCCATCCAGTCATCGACAAAGCGCAGAGCCTCCTGATACAATGGCTCATTGGCAACCCAGCATATCGGCTTGATCCGCTTGTATAGCTTCTCCATATGGGTTCTAATATACCATCTGTTTGGACCGTAAAACCCCATCACATCGCACAGCAATATGATTTTCTCCCATGGCTGTGTATACCCTTGCTCGACATTATCCCCCGTATAATAGAACAGGCCATCTTTATGCGCGGTCAGAAAGACACATTTTTGCCCCGATCGATCAATGCAAATCTGGTCCCGGCCAGGACGCGTGAGCGTTAACCCCTGCGATGCATCAGGCGTGTTGGCCTCGATGATCCATTCGTCAAAAAACTCTATGGCGGCCCGGACAATTGGGTCGTCTGCCGGCTCCCCGGCCTGGTCCGTCTCTTTCCCGGCCGGCTGCGGGGCGGGGTGTTCGGGCGTCCGGGGCATTTGCAGAGGCAGGAGGCTGTACACGAGGCCGAGGGCCACCGTCTCCTGGGGGTTGGAGAGGCGCAGAACGCGGGTTTTCTCTGTCTGGGCCCGCTGCAGGGCCGGGTGGGTAAGCCCGGGGATCGTGCCGTTTAAAAGCTCCTCGGTGAAGTACCAGGCGCTGTGGCCGCCGGTGAGGACGACCAGGTCCACGCCGTTCTCGGCGATGGCGGGCTCCAGCTCAGACGCCTTGTCGAGGCAGCCGGTGACGAGGGATTTGAAGTCTTCGAGCTTATCCCGAAGAAGCTCTTCCAGCTTGGCGCGGTCGATGGACGGGAAGGGCTGTTTTTTGGGGAGAAGCATCATGTAGCCGGAGAGGAAGCCGCAGCTGTCCACAATGTTCCCCTCGTTGAGCCTTGGGGAAACTACCGTTTCCTTCCACGGCTTGACGGAGGCGGTGCCGCAGACGAGCTGTCTGGCCATGGCGGGGTCCAGGCCGCAGGAGGTCATGTAGTCGGTCAAATAGTCCTCCAAGAGCCTGTCCACTTCCCTGCCGCCGAAAGTAGGCGCGCCGGCGGCCTCCGGCCAGGTGGAGACGATCTCGTTCTTGATCTGCTCGGCTCGTATGACCCCTCCGGCCTCCGCGTCCACGGTATACCGGCAGACGGCCAGGTCCGTGGTGCCCGCGCCCATGTCCACAAGGAGCATGTAGCCCGGTTCCCCGGCGCGGAGGAGGCCCATGGCGCTCACGTCGTTCATCTTGCGGGTGAGGGTGGCGTAGAGGGCGGCGGAGGGCTCGTCCATCACGCCCACATTGGGGAAGCCCGCGTCCCGCGCCGCCTGGGCCATGAAGGCCCGCGTCTCCTCCGACCATTTCGCCGGGAAGCTGACAACGGTTTTTTCCTCGTCCCCGGCCTCGCCCATGTCGCTGCGCTGGTGGTCGTACCAGCGGTAGAGATACTTGAAGAACGCCTCCGTCAGCGTCCGGGCCTGGGCGCGCTTCTCCCCGTCGGGGCTCTCCAGGTCCATCTTGAACTCCCGGAACACCTGGGCCGCGTCGTCCCCGGCCTCCCGGCCGCAGGTATACGAGCCGTCGGCGTTGCGCCGCACCGCGGTCACCGCCTTGTTGTCCCCCTGCCCGTCGCCAAAGGTCACCGACGAGCTGAGAAACGCGCCTCCCAGCGGTTCCCCGTCCTTGTACCTCTTCACGCACACCACGGAGGTGCTGGTGCCGAAGTCGATGCCAATGAGTCGTGTTACGTCCGCCATAGTTTTCACGCCTTTCTTTTTGTGTTTTTACCGGGCGAAATGGGTTTTTCGGTCAGTTCCCGCCCCGGAGCGCCAGGGACTCCTTTTGCAGATACGCCTGGAGACGGATGATGAGGTCGTCCACCTCTCTAGCTTCTGTGATTTTGATGCCATTCAAGCTGTATGTGGTCAAATTCGCCAAGGTCACTCCGTGGCTGTCTTTTAAATAGAGTGTTGCGTTCTTATACAGCACATTGTTCAGGAACGTCTGCCAGGACACAAAAACAGGATCTGTGGAGCGGGCGTAGATGCCCCGGTTTGTGATGGCCCAGCCGTCTTTCCCCAGGTTCATGCGCAGCAGCGCCGAGGTATGGGCCAAATAAATCTCCGCCTCAGGGGGAATATTCAATCTCGCTCTGAAAAGCGGCGTCCTTTCCGGTACCTGGAACAGCATCGGCCAGGGCTTGCGGTTTTCCTGGATAAACCTCTTTGCCTTCTCCAGCAGGCTGTCGTCCCAGACATAGGTCACGTTGGCCTGCTTGCGCGGCTCCTGGCCGCCAGGGGACGCTTCGCCCTGAAGCTCCTTTTGCAGTCCCTGGAAAAACCTCAACAGCTGGTTCAGCATCGCGCCGTCCGCGATAGCCGCGAGGAGCTCGTCCGCTCTCCCCTCCCGCTGTGATTCCACATGGAAGCCGTTCCGGCGCAGTGAGCCGGAGAGGAAGTCTGTCCAGCTCACCTCCTTTCGAAACCACTCCGTTTCCCTGTTCTTGTTCTCAAGGACCATGCCCTCTTCTGTGGCGGTGACGGAGTAATCTCTGGTGGGGGAATACGTCCACCGGATGGTGCGGACGACCGGGCTGGCGACCGTCCAGCCGAATAAGGCCTGGGCGTTGGTGCGGACCCAGTTTTGAAAATACCGATCGGCCTGATCCGCCTTGCCGGTGGGCGGCGCGTCATCCGGGCTCTCGCGCTTCGTCTCCTCCACCTTTTTGATGGTGTCCGTGAGCTGTTGGATGGCCTCGCGGTGATGGGCGGCGGTGTCCGCCTCCCGCTCCATTTTCGATAACAGGAGGCTGTCGAGGTCGTTGGGCGCGATCTTCCCGAGGCGCAGGACGCGGCTCTTTTCCTTTTGGGCGCGTTTCAGGGCCGGGTGGGTGAGGCCGGGGAGGGCGCCGTTGATGAGGTCCTCCGTGAAATACCAGACGCTGTTGCCGCCGGTGAGGACCACCAGGTCTACGCCGTTCTCGGCGATGGCTGGCTCAATGGCGGACGCCTTATCGAGGCACCCGGCGACGAGGGACTTGAAGTCGTCGAGCTTATCTTTGAGAAGCTCCACCAGCTTGGCCCGGTCGATGGTGGGGAAAGGCTGTTTCTTGGGGAGAAGCATCATGTAGCCGGAGAGAAAGCCGCAGTTGTCCACCGGGTTCCCCTCGTTGAGGCGCGGGGAGACAACGGTTTCTTTCCACGGCTTGACGGAGTCCGTGCCGCAGACGAACTTTCTGGCCATGGCGGGGTCCAGGCCGCAGGAGGTCATGTAGTCGGTCAGGTAGCCCTCCAGGAGCCGGTCCACGTCCGCGCCGCCGAAGGTGGGCCCGCCGGCACTTTCCGGCCAGGTGCAGACGGCCTCGCATTTGGTCTGACCGTCTCCCGCGCCCGCGATGTACCGGCGCACCGTCAGGTCCGTGGTCCTCGCGCCCATATCCAGGAGGAGCATATACTTCGCGGTCTTCTTCGGCGTCCGGGGCATTTGCAGAGGCAAAAGGCTGTAGACGAGGCCGAGGGCTACGGTTTCCTGGGGGTTGGAGAGGCGGAGGACGCGGGATTTCTCCGTCTGGGCGCGTTTTAAGGCCGGGTGGGCGATGCCTGGGATCGTGCCGTTGAGGAGGGCTTCGGTGAAGTACCAGGCGCTGTGGCCGCCGGTGAGGACGACCAGGTCTACGCCGTTTTCGGCGATGGCGGGCTCGATTTCCGCGGCCTTGTCGAGACAGCCGGTGACGAGGGATTTGAAGTCTTCGAGCTTGTCATGAAGAAGCTCTTCCAGCTTGTTTCGGTCAATGGACGGGAACGGCTGCTTCTTGGGCAGGAGCATCATGTAGCCGGAGAGGAAGCCGCAGCTGTCCACCAGGTTTCCCTCGTTAAGGCGCGGGGAGACTACCGTCTCTTTCCAGGGCTTGACAGACGCCGTGCCGCAGACGAGCTGTCTGGCCATGGCGGGGTCCAGGCCGCAGGAGGTCATGTAGTCAGTGAGGTAGTCTTCCAAAAGCCGGTCCACCTCCCGGCCGCCGAAGGTGGGCGCGCCGGCGGCCTCCGGCCAGGTGGAGACGATCTCATTCTTGATCTGCTCGGCGCGGATGAACCCGCCGGCCCCGGCGTCCACGGTGTAGCGGCAGACGGCCAGGTCCGTGGTGCCCGCGCCCATGTCGACGAGGAGCATGTAACCCGGCTCTCCGGCGCGGAGTAACCCCTTGGCGCTCACGTCGTTCATGTTCTGCGTCAGGGTGGCGTACAAGGCGGCGGAGGGCTCGTCCATGGCGCTGACGTTGGGGAAGCCGGCTTTTTTGGCGGTCTCGACCATGAAGGCCCGCGTGCCCTCTGACCATTTCGCGGGGAAGCTGACGACGGTCTTCTCCTGATCGCCGGCTTCTCCCAAATTGCTGCGCTGGTGGTCGTACCAGCGGTAGAGGTATTTGAAAAACTCCTCCGTCAGGGCCTTCGCCTGGGCGCTTTTGGCCTTGTCCAGGCTCTCCAGGTCCATTTTAAACTCCCGGAAAATTTGTGCCTCCGGGTCCGCGTCCTCCGCCGGACGGCCGCAAGTATACGAGCCGTCGGCGTTGAGCCGCGCCACCGTATACGCCCTGGTGTCCCCCTGCCCGTCGCCAAAGGTCACCGCCGAGCTCTGGAACGCGCCCCCAATGGGCTCCCCGTCCTTGTACCGCTTCACGCACACCACGGAGGTGCTGGTGCCGAAATCGATGCCGATGAGTCGTGTTACGTCTGATGCCATAGGATTCACCTTTCTTTCTCAAGATGCGGCAAGCTCGCGGATATAGTCGCGAAGAGCCAGCAGAAAGTCCACAAGCTCCGTCCAAGCCTCCACGTTAGCAAAACGGTGTGGCATATCCAAGCTGAGCTCCAGCGGATAGTAGGCAGTAGTCGAGAAAAGATAGTATAAACGCATCCCTTCCCCGCTGATGAGGTTTTCCCAATTGATTTTACGGCTGCTTCCCAGAAATCCCACACTGCCCTCATATATTCCGTCCTGGGTCAAGGCCCACCCCTTTTTGGCCGGATTTGCGTCAGGGCCGTGCATGTAGGCCAGCAGGATCTTGGAATCTCCTGGAATTTTCAGATTCTGGCGGAATTGCGCCAGCAGCGGCGCGTCGTATTTGAAAAGGGCGGAACGCGGCGCGTTGGCCGCAATGAACTCGCCGATCTTCCGGTTAAGCGAAGGGCTGACGCCGCCGCTGATCACGGGTATATCATGTGTCGGCGGATGCCACCGGCCCTTTCCCTGAAGCCGGCGTTGGAGGAGCAAAATGAACGACGGAACTTCAATAAACCACGGTTGATCGGTAAATACAAGCGATGAATCATAAAGCACCATTTCAGCGGCCCCGTTCCCTCCCTTTTTCTTCAGGCAAAGGGTATTCGGACGGCCTTTGGGCCAGAAGAGCTTACCTGAAACAAAATCATTCCAGCCCAACGAAATGTCCGGCATCCGCCCGCGCTTTCCGTTTTCTACGAATTGGATCCAGTCCTCGGTCATCGTGATGGAATAGGTATATTTTGGGAACGTTTCATCGTGCCAATGCATGGTCGTCATGACATCGTTCCATTCCTTCTTGTAAAAGGTGATCTTCTCCCGTACCCAGTCGTCCACAAAGCGTTTGGCCTCTTGGAAGAACTCGTCGTTTGTTTTGGGAGGCTCCGGCGCGGGCGCTGGGGCGGCTTTCTTCGGCTTCGGAGGCGTTTCCTTTTCCATTTTCAGCGGCAGCAGGCTGTAGACGAGGCCGAGGGAGACGGTTTCCTGGGGGTTGGGGAGGCGGAGGACGCGGTCGGGCTCGGACCGGACCTGTTTCAGGGCCGGATGGGTGAGGCCCGGCATGGCGCCGGTGAGGAGGTCCTTGGTGAAATACCAGGAGCTGTGCCCGCCGGTGAGGACCACCAGGTCCACGCCCCGCTCGGCGATGGCGGGGTCAAGCTGCGCGGCCCTGTCCAGGCAGCCGGTGATGAGGGACTTGAAGTCCTCCAGCTTGTCATGGACAAGCGCCTCGAACCCCGCCCGGTCAATGGCGGGGAAGGGCATTTTCCGGGGCAGGAGCATCATGTAGCCCGCCAAAAAGCCGCAGGAGGCGACGCTCTTGTCCTCCGCAAGCAGGGCCGAGACGGAGTGCTCCTTCCAGGGGCGCACCGCTCCCGTCCCCCGCACCAGCTGGCCCGCCATAGACGCGTCCAGCCCGCAGGCGCACAGGTAGTCGGTGAGATAGCCGGCCAGGAGCTCGTCCACCTCCCGGCCGCCGAAGGTGGGGGCGTCGGCGCTCTCGGGCCAGGTGGCCACGATCTCGTTGCGGATCCGGCCCACCTGGACGATGCCGTCCGGGGCGCCGTCCACGCTGTAACGGCACACCGCCAGGTCCGTGGTACCCGCGCCCATGTCGATGAGGAGCATGGTCCCCGGCTCGCCGGGGCGCAGATAGCCCATGGCTTTCACGTCGTTCATCTTGTTCACCAGTGTGGCGCTCAGGGCCGCGCTGGCCTCGTCCATGCTGGTGACCTCCGGAAAGCCGGCGTCCTTCGCCGCCTGTACCATGAAGTCCCGGGTTTCGGCGCTCCACTTGACGGGGAAGCTGACCACGGTCCGCTCCCGGTCCCCCGCCTCGCCCAGGTTGCTGCGCTGGTGGTCATACCAGCGGTAGAGGTATTTGAAGAACTCCCCGGTGAGGTCCCGGGCCTGGGCACGTTTCGCCTCGTCGGGGCTTTCCAGGTCCATCTTGAACTCCCGGTAGACGGCGCTCTCCGGCAGGGGCTCCTCGGCCTCGCGGCCGCAGGTGACCTTCCCGTCCCCCTCCCGGCGCACCACCGTCAGCGCCCGGATGTCGTCCTGACCGTTGCCGAAGGTCACCCCGGCGCTGAGCACCGCCCCGCCGATGGGCTTCCCTCCCTCATATCTCTTGACCCGCACCAGAGAGGTGCTGGTGCCGAAGTCGATGCCGATGAGCCGCGTCACGTCCGCCATATTCCCCACGCCTTTCTGTCTTTATTTTTGTTCCCGCTCCAGGACCTTTTTGTAGTCCCGCAGTCTGTGCTCCGCGTCGATCTCCCGCCCGTGCTCGATGGCGCTCTCCAGCTTATGCCGGGCGATGCGCGCGTCAAAGGACTCCCCCAGGGTGGGCTCCGCGTCCCGCTCCAGCTTCGGGGGAAACTCCGCCGGTCTGTCCGTCTGTGCCTCCCGGAGCTCAGGCGGCTGTTCCCGTGTTTCCAATAAAAGGTCTTCCAATCCCATATATGTACCTCCTTATTTGATTCCCGGGCCCGTCAGTTCAGCGCAGGCGGCTTGCCACGCCCAGCACCTTCGGGCCCTCCTTCACCTTGATGGCGTTAAAGCCTCCCTCGGCCATGACCTCAAAGGTGAGCTCCATGTCCCGCTCGATATCCAGCACAATGGGATACTGGATGTTTTTCAGGAGATTGAACCAGAAAACGAACGCGTATCGGCCCGGCTCCAGGGTCACCTGGCAGGACTCGCCGTTGGAGAACTCATACGTCCCCAGCGGGTCGATGCGGAGGCTCAGCCTGCCGATAGCGCCCATCAGCTGGCGTCTCCTGGTGAGGACCAGGGTCACCCTGTTCCCGGCGGGCCGGACCCCGTTCAGGATGTCTCGGAGATCGGCCGCCGTATTCCCGGCGGTCCGCGCCCCATCCTCCGGCTCGGTTTGGGTCTCGGTGGCGGCGCCGACCACCTCCTGCGTCTTTTGCGGCGCTTCCCGCTCCATACGCAGCGGCAGGAGGCTGTACACGAGGCCCAGGGCCACGGTCTCCTGGGGGTTGGAGAGGCGCAGGACGCGACTTCTTTCCTCCTGGGCCCGTTTCAGGGCGGGATGAGTGAGGCCGGGGATCGTACCGTTGAGGAGCTCCTCCGTGAAGTACCAGGCGCTGTGGCCGCCGGTGAGGACCACCAGGTCCACGCCGTTTTCGGCGATGGCGGGCTCGATTTCCGCCGCCTTATCGAGACAGCCGGTGACGAGGGATTTGAAGTCCTCCAGCTTATCTGCAAGAAGCTCCTCCAGCTTGGTCCGGTCGATAGCCGGGAACGGCTGCTTTTGGGGCAGGAGCATCATGTAACCGGAGAGGAAGCCGCAGCTGTCTACGATGTTTCCCCCGTTGAGGCGCGGCGAGACCACCGTCTCCTTCCAAGGCTTGACGGAGGCGGTGCCGCAGACGAGCTGTCCGGCCATGGCGGGGTCAAGGCCGCAGGAGGTCATGTAGTCCGTGAGGCAGCTTTCCAGCAGCCGGTCCACCTCCCGGCCTCCGAAGGTGGGCGCGCCGGCGGTCTCCGGCCAGGTGGAGATGATCTCGTTCTTGACCTGGTCGGCGCGGATGACCCCGCCGGCCTCCGCGTCCACGGTGTAGCGGCACACCGCCAGGTCCGTGGTGCCGGCTCCCATGTCCACAAGCAGCATGTAGCCCGGTTCACCGGCCCGCAGGAGCCCCTTGGCGCTTACGTCGTTCATGTTCTGTGTCAGGGTGGCGTACAGCGCCGCCGAGGGCTCGTCCATGGCGCTGACATTGGGGAAGCCGGCCTTTTGGGCGGCCTCGACCATAAAGGCCCGCGTCTCCTCCGTCCACTTGGCCGGGAAGCTGACGACGGTCCGTTCCTCGTCCCCGGCCTCGCCCAGGTTGCTGCGCTGGTGGTCGTACCAGAGGTAGAGGTATTTGAAAAACTCCTCCGTCAGGGCCTTCGCCTGGGCGCGCTTGGCCTCGTCCGGGCTTTCCAGGTCCATTTTAAATTCCCGGAACACCTGGCTCCCCGGGTTCACCTCCTCCGCCGCGCGGCCGCAGGTGTATGTACCGTCCGCGTTGAGACGCGCCACGGTGTGCGCCCTGTTGTCGCCCTGGCCGTCCCCGAAGGTCACCGATGAGCTGAGGAACGCCCCGCCAAGGGGCTCCCCGTCCTTGTACCGCTTCACGCACACCACCGAAGTGCTGGTGCCGAAGTCGATGCCGATGAGTCGTGTCACGTCCGCCATACCCAATATTCCTCCCTGTGCTTTTTTTCATTTTACACGCCGGCGCGCCCTTTGCGGCGAAATATGTATTTTTAGCCGGCGAAACGTAATTTTTGGTCAAGCCGAAAAAAATCAATCACATCTATTATAGTCAAAACCGCCAGTAAATGCAAGCCTGACGGGTCCGGATTTGGGTTTTTGCATAGGGAACTTTTTGGATTTTCCGCGCGTTAGGATGTCCCGCGCGAAAACGGTCCCGCGCCGCCGGCGCAGGGGCCGCGGCGCGGGACCGTTCAGTCGTTTTCAGGGGCTTCCTCCCCCGCGGACGGGCAGGCGGAGGCGGGCGGGGCGAAATACGCCGGGTATTTGAGGCGCAGTGTGCGGATGAAGGGCTCGGTGAACTCCACGCAGAGGCCGGCGATCTCATGGGAGGGCTCCCGCATCCCCTCCCGGACCCACCGGACGATCACGTAATCGAGGGCGCCGCACCAGGCCGTGATGAGGTACTTGGTCTGGGTGTCATAGGGGGTGAACTGGGTCAGGACGCTCTCCTCCAGCCGGGAGAAGAGCTGTTCCTGAAGGTTGGCCCGGAAAAGGGCGGAAAAGCCGTCCACATCCCGCCGGATCTGGTCGAAAAGGAGGGTGTAGACCTGGGCGGCGCGGCCTTTTTGCAGTGCCTCGCGGGTGAGGGCGCACAACCGCTCCACCGAGTCCGCCAGCCAGCGGGTCAGGATCTCCTCCTTGGAGGAATAGTTGGAGTAAAAGGCCGTGCGGGACACGCCGGCCCTGGCCACGAGCTCCGTGACGGAGATCTTGTCCAGGTCCTTCTCCGCCATCAGGTGGATGAGCGCCGTTTGCAGGCACTCCCGGGTGAGCCGGTTCGTTTTTTCGTTGGAGAGGCGGACGACGCGGCGTCTCTCCAGCTCGGTGATGCTTTCAGACATTACAAATCCCCCCAAAACTGTCAGGAGCTTACATTTTCTCCCGATTTGTCCGTTTCCGCCCCGGACGGCTTGCCATGGGGCCGCCGAAGTGATACAATCGTCATGGCAGTACAAGTGTAAAGCCATTTTACCCCGCGAGGCGATCCCTGTCAACAGGCGCTTCGGCGGAAAACATTCATTCAAGGAGGTCATTTTATGGATCAGGCAAACAGTGAGATCAAAAAAATCAAAAAGCAGATCAAGGCCGACCCGGAGCTTCGGGACATGCTGGTGCGCAGCGGGCGGAACGAGATCATGCTTGACCTGGACGGCGACGGAGCGGCGGACCTGTGCCTCTCCTGCGAGGGCGGCGGGGACCGCATCGACACGCTGGCGCTGGACCTCAGCGGGAACGGGGATTTCAACCTCTTCCTCCACGATGCCGATGGGAACGGCATCCCGGACACGGTGTTCTGGGCGGACGATGAATCGGACGAGGCGGAGCTCATCGCTTTCGGGTCCGATGTGGAGCAGGGGCTCATCCGCATCGCGGCGCACATCGACGCGCTCCTGACGGCGGATGAGTTCATGACCGAGGAATTCGGCATCTCCCTGGCGGACCTGGCGAGCTACCTGAAGGAGTACGCGGAGGGGATCCTCAACGAGATCGACAGCCGCCTGAACGCCGAGGGCATCGAGAAGGTCTACTACTTCCTGAACGACGCGCAGACCTACTATCTGGCCACCGTGGACGGGGACCAGCCCCGCGTCCGGCCCTTTGGGACGGTGCTCCTCCGGGACGGGAAGCTCTACATCCAGACGGGCAAGGTCAAGGAGGTCTCCTCGCAGATCAAAAAGAATCCCCATGTGGAGCTGTGCGCTTTCATGGACGGGACATGGCTGCGCGTGGCGGGCGAGCTTGTGAACGACGACGACCGGGACGTGAAGCTGGCCCTGCTGGAGAAGATGCCGGAGCTCAAGCCCATGTACAGCGCGGACGATGACAACATGCAGATGCTGTACTTCAAGGACGCCACGGCGGTGTTCAGCTCCTTCACCAGCGAGCCGGAGACCATTCATTTTTGAGGATAACGGAGGCACAAGATGGAAAAGATCATTTCAGCGGTATTCAAGATCGAGAGCGAGGGCTATCAGGCCCTGACGGAGCTGCGGCGGGCGCCCGTCACCGACGCCTATGCGGTCACCCAGGCGGCGCTGGTCAAAAAGGTGAACGGCCGGATCGTCGCCCTGGACGCCTTTGACACCGGCGTGGAGACGCAGAACGACACCGCCGCGGGCGGCCTCATCGGCATGCTGGTGGGCGTCCTGGGCGGGCCCTTCGGGATGCTCCTGGGCAGCAGCATCGGCCTGCTGGCCGGCAGCGCCATCGACTCCGGGGACATCTCCCGCAACGCCTCCCTCATCGAGCTCGTCACTCAGCAGCTCATGGACGGCGAGGTAGCGCTGATCGCCCTGGAGGAAGAGGCCGTGGAGGGCACCGCCCGGCGGATGCTGTCGAAATTCGACGTCTCCGTCATCGAGGAGGACGCCGCTCAGGTGGAAGAGGAGGTCGAGGAGGCCATCCGCGCCCAGAAGGAGATGGAGAAGGAGGCCCGCGCCAAGCTCCGCGAGGCGAAAAAGGCCGACCGCAAACAAAAGATCGAGGAAAACCGCGCCAAGCTTCAGGCCGACTTCGATGCTTTGAAAGCCAAATTCAAGAAAAACAGCGACTGACCCGCAAGCCTGACGAGGAAAGACGACTTCCCTCCCCTATCCTCGCGTTTTTTCAGAACAAGCATCAGGCGCCCTCTCCGATGACGGAAAGGGCGCCTCGCGGTAACTCCGGGACGGTGTCTCAGACCATGTCTGCGGCAAGATATGCAATCAAAACAACTCACTTCCCCACCCGGTTTTGCCGGTTGGGGGAGTGGGCGCAGTATAGCATGAGATGGGGAATGCCAAGTAAATTATCCCCCTAAAAATGTGACATTATAAGCAAAATCTATTGTACGAAGAGCACAGCCTTTTAATTTGAATCAATAGTCCACGATTCGCTTTGTCGACTTGATACTCAACGCGGCATAAAGGTCGGTAGGATAAAAGTCCCATTCAAAATGGTCGCTGTCCTCCAAAATGAGATGATCCGGTTGATTGACCCAATTAAAACGCAGCCCGTTTGACCATGCGGTATTGCCTTCGTGATAAGTTACAATTAAGACGCTGTTCAAATCGCCGGATTCGATTCGCAACCGGTCGCATGTTGTATCTCCGTCTCCGCCATCCGTAAATCGGTATACGTACCTCTCATCAAAATCGATGATATAGTATATACTGTAGTTTGACCCGCTTTTCTTATATGCGTACACTCCTGTATTTCCTTTTTTTGCGGTCTCCAAGTCGTTTGTGGTGTAACTGAGATGTTGAGAACCTGATGAACTGCCGGGGTTTTCTGTTGCCTTATTAACGTAGTATGTGATACGCACTTTGGCTTCCGGGTCATATCGTTTTCCAGCGCTAAATGAATCATAATCGACGCTTACGGAATAAACTTCACCGTCTTTATGGGACACATCGCTTGTTTCTTTCTTTTCAAGGGCGATGTTTGAAAATCCCATTTCCTTAAACAACTGTTCAACATCGGTGTAATCCATACCGGCATAATGTGAATGGTCATATTCCATTTGAATATATGACGGGTTATCTTCTTCCGGCATATGATAGGTTATCACGACAGGCGCGTCCTTAGAGAAGACATTGCCTCTTACAAAATCACTGCTGCCGTTGACCGTTACGTTGTCCACCTCACCGTTTTCGGTCCATCCCCATACTATATCGTACAAAACATTTTCACGGATATTTGTAAAACCGGCATTTCTAAAAGCCGTTACAATCTCCGCATAGTTTTTATACGCGCAATCGGATGCCGACATTGGCGCCATAACTTCGTTCGCCCCTACGGTTCCATGGTCCTCCACGAAAATTGTCTTAACATCGATTTTATCATTATAGCAACTGATTTGATAGGAAGCCTCTGTCTCGCCAGTAATAGTGAGTTCCGCTGATCCGTCCACCGAGTAAGAATCAACGTTGTTAAACGATAAAGTGTAAGTTCCGGGCCTAAGCCTGTATTCAAATTCCGCGTCAACCCCGTGGGCTAAGGTGTGTTCCTCCCCGCCAAAACTGAAATCAACATCATATTTGCTGAAAATCAGATTGGGTACGAAATCGATAATAATTCTCACTGTATATTTTTCGTATACTTTGTGAGTCACAATATTTATTTCGGCATCCATCGGAAATTCCTGCCCTTCTTCGAAAGAAGAGCTTCCATTAATTGAAACCGTGATTTCAGAATCACAATTGGTCTCGTCCGGGTCAAGATCGGTTACTTCTTCGGTATTTACATTGCCAAATCCGGCTTCAGAGAATGCGCTGATCAACTCTTTGATATCCATTGTTTTTGCCGTTTCAGAAGATGCAGGTACCCCTATCTCCTTCAAAGAATGATATGTAATCAGCACTCTTGACGTAGGCGAAAACTCTTGATTTCCCTCAAAATCAGAAACCCCGTTAATCGTAATGGACTCCACATGACCTTCTTCTCCGGCAGCGGACAAATCAAGATCCTTCATAGCCTCAGAGGTGATATTGGTAAATCCCGCAAGTGTAAAGTCGGATTCTACTTCTGAATAACCTTTTCCGATAGCGGACTCGGCGCTATAAGGAGTGGTCGCCATTCTTTCTTTTTCTTCTTCCTGATTTACCGGGGGCTTCTCCGGCTGGTTATCGGTTTTCTTGTTGTCCTTTCCCCATGAATAGCTTGCAATATTGGCAACGGAGAGTAAGATGACTGCAGAAAAAACAAGATATTTCAGCCATTTTTTTCCTTGCGCGACAATTCCTCCATGCATAAGTAGAGCCAATAATAAACCGATAGCCTGGATGACCGAGAGCACAATCGGCCAGGCCTTTCTTACGCAGATTGAAATAATTAGTAAAAGCGCAACAACAATCGAAGAAATAATCGCCATTTTACTAAATAAGGCACGTTTTTTCCACCAAGCCTGAAGTCCTTGTTTAATATTCTCTTGAACGGTATTGCTATTTTTTCCATGGACAGTCTGGGGTATATCTTGGTCTTTCTTTATGTCATTAGATACCTTGGGGCCAAGCCTCTGTTCATTTTCTGTCTCACTGACGAAATAATTCTCATCTTCCTTACAAATCTTTGCTCCGCAGTACATGCAGAACTTTGCATCATCAGAAAGCTCCTCGCCGCATATATTACATTTCATCTCTTCTCCTCCTTTTATATATTCCTCTTTTTGATTTTCCAATCTGCATCTGTGATAAATGATTGTCACGTTTTTCGTGCCCGCAAGCCGGACATGCGAAATATGAAGAGCCAAATGCATTGCCAAAACCAAGAAAGGTGTTACACTCAACCAGAAAAAGCCACAATGATTTACAACTGATGCTCATTCTAATACTACAGATGAATAATTGCAAGTGTATTAAAATCATCATTGTAAGTTTTT
This sequence comes from uncultured Oscillospiraceae bacterium, assembly GCA_947632175.1. GTDB lineage: Bacteria > Bacillota > Clostridia > Oscillospirales > Oscillospiraceae > RUG626. The sequence goes on from CANROC010000010.1 coordinate 112,986, forward strand.
GTCAGGAGTAATTTAATCCGAATTGTTATAAACATGTATGTATAAAATCTCTGGACTTACCTCTAATATTGCGATATTTGTTGTTTCCACAAGGATGTGCTGCACATGGTACAGAAACTTCAACCTGTGCGAGAAAACTCTTTCTCCACAAGTCCATGAATCAAGCGTCCGAGGCGGAGGAAAAGCTTGCCGAGGCGCTTGATAAGGTACAGCGTGAACTGCTGGAGGACCTCATGGACAAGCACATGACTCTCACCGCGGACCTGGAGTGCGACGCCTTCACAAGAGGCGTCTGCTTCGGAGTACGGATGATGATGGAGATACTTGGCGCGGAGGACGGTCAAAATTTGTTACGGTATAAGCAAAAAGAGATAAATCAGGGAAAGCACTTTTCAGAGAGTGTAAGAAGCGAAATACTCCGCGATCACCCTCATCCTGTCCTCTTGCTTCACATGGAACGGACAGCGGCTCTCGCAGTGGCCGCAGTGGAGGCAGTCGGAGGCGTGGACGGGAAGCTTCTTATAATGCCCTTTCGCCAGCTCATCGCCGGCGCGGGCGAGGTCGTAGTACTTGTTGATGAGGCCCACATTCAGGCCGGCGGGGCAGGGCTGGCAGTGGTTGCAGTAGACGCAGATGCCCTCGGCGTCGCGGGGCGTAAAGCGGCTGATGGCCGAATAGTCCAGCTCCTCCGGTGTGGCGCCCACGTAGTGGAGCACGGTTTGGAGGTCCGCCATGTCCCGGACGCCGGGGAGCACCGTCAGCACGGCAGGACGGTCCAGGGCGTATTGGAAACACTGGGCGTGGGTGAGGGCGTGGCCGAAAAGGGAGCGTTTTTCGTCCAGCAGCTGGCCTCCGGCAAAGGGCTTCATCACGGAGATCCCCACGCCCATCCTCTCGCAGTCCCGGTAAAGGGCGGCGCGCTGGGCGACCTCACCGATGGCGTACTCGCCCCTCTGATAGTCGTAGGCGGGGTTGATGCTGAACATGAATAGATCAATGAGCCCGGTGTCCAGGACACGCCTTGCGATGGTGGGGTTGTGGGAGGAAAAGCCCAGATGCCGGATGACACCGTCCGCTTTGAGGCCCTTCATGTAGTCCCAAAGACCACCGTTCAGGACCTCGTCCAGATCCTCCATATCGTCCACGCAGTGGATGAAACCGAAGTCCGTATAGTCCATCTTGAGGGTGCGGAAATTCCAGGCGGTCTGCTCCTTGATCTCGCCAAGATCGCGGGTCCAGCCGTACTTCCCTCCCCTGTAGATCGCGTCGAAGTGCATCTGGGTGAAAATTTTGCCACGCCTCCCGGCGAATGCCTCGGCGTAGGCGTGCCAGGGCGCTTCGACGGACGGGGCCAGGTCGAAATAATTGATTCCGCTGTCAATTGCCGCATTCAGCACCGCGGCCATCTCGTCCTTCGTGCCCGAAAGACTCCCGGCACCGAGACCGATGACGCTAATCTTTTCGCCCCCGTGGGGCAGAACACGATATTCCATATGTACCTCACTTCTCCAGGGACAGGGTGATGACCACGTCGCCGTTTGAGAGCAGCTTGGCCACCTCCTCATCCTTTTTGTCTATGATATGTCCGAGCCTGGTGTATGCCCAGGAGTTGGAGCCGTAGAACACCACAATCTGGTCGCCGGAGTAGAGCACGATGTCGCCGGACTTCGTCACGGTCTGCGTGTCGTTTCGCGGCAAAGCGGCCCTCAGCTTCCCTACCTGCTCGAAGCCGCCGTACATGGACATCTGTACCGTGATTGGTCCGTCCTGCGCGAGTTCCCGCAGCGCTTGGACGGACTCGTTGTCCTCCCACTCCACCGAAACGTCCGTGTCGGCGATCGTCATTTTTAATGTCCCGTCCATCACATTTTCCTCCTTGTCGTTTACGGATGTTTCCTTTTGTGTCTCCCCGCCAGAGCATGCCGCGAGAGCGAGCAACAGGGCGGGGAAGAGCAGTAAAAGTGTGAGTTTTTCCATAGGATGCCTTTCAAATATTTTGTTGAGCAATATAAATTATACCCGCATTGCCCCCGGATGTAAAGGGCGGAATGCGGGTTTAAATTGATGGCGTACTAAAATTCGGCGATGCTGAACATGGCGCGTATGCGTCAAAATTTGCGACGGTATAAGCAAAATAAGACGGATCAGGCGTAACGTTTTGCGATGGACGAGACATTGGAAAGGTAGGAGAGGCCGAAAAGGTTTAGGTGGTTGAGAAAGTGGTAGAGGTTGTATAGGTCGCGACGGTCTGGGTAGCCTCGGTCAATGGGATTGACCTCATTGTAGGCACGGTAAAAGCGCTCAGGGAAGCCGCCGAAAAGCTCGGTCATGGCGAGCTCTGCCTCGAAGTGGGCTACGTAGGCTGCCGGGTCTATGATCCACACTTTGCCATCGGGGCCGCAGACGGCGTTGCCGGACCAAAGGTCACCGTGGATGAGAGAGGGGAAGGCCGGCTCCGGGAGGAGGTTGTCGATGCGTTCGGTGATGCTGATGAGGTTGCGGCGGGTGAGGTCGTCCAGAAGGCCCCAGGCAAGCTTCATTTGCGGGATGAGGCGGCACTCGCGGAAGAACGCTGCCCAACTGTCCATTGGCGTGTTTTGCTGCGGCGTGGAGCCGATGTAGTTGTCGGTCTGAAAGCCGAAGCTCGACCCGCACTCCGCCCGGTGGAGCGCCGCCAGTTCATGGCCGAAAGTCTCCCAGTAGTCAGCGCGGCGCTGGGCGGGGGCGAGGTATTCCATGATCAAAAACGCCTCGGTTGCATCTACACCGACTGCCAAAGGCTCCGGCACACCAATGGTTCCGGTTGCCCTCAACGCCTCCAAACCGCGAGCCTCGGCGTTGAACATGCCGAGAAGCCCAACCCGGTTGCATTTGAGGAACACGCATTCGCTGTTTGAAAGCCCCAGCCGATACGCGCGGTTAATATCCCCGCCGGACACTCTCTGCCGGTCAATGACCTTGACCGAGGAACCGAAAAGAGTAGCAATCGCACTGTCTATTGAGTTTGCAAAAAGCATTATCATCACCCAAGCCAATTTTGTAAATCCATTTTACTCCAAGCTGCGCATGTTTTCAATATACTGCGTCGTGACGGACATTGTTTGTTGAAATCACAGGAAACATAGGGTATAATATTGGAAAACCACGGGAATAGAGGTGTCTGCTATGCCCAAAATAACATACAACAAGCTGGTTCGTGACCGTATCCCGGAGATCATTGAGGCCTCCGGGAAAGTCTGCGTAGTGGAGACGCTGGATGACGATGACTACCTCCTGGCCCTCGACGCAAAGCTTGACGAGGAGCTGACGGAGTATCATAAGGAGCAGAACATCGAGGAGTTTGCCGACCTTCTGGAGGTCATCCGCGCCGCAGCTGTTGCCCGCGGGTACACGGTTGAGGAGTTGGAGCGGGTCAGAGCGGAGAAGGCCGCCAAACGGGGCGGGTTTGAGACAAAGCTGTTTCTCAGAGAGGCCGTTGAGAAGTGAGGTGCCGTTATGTCTGAATACCGGGCGGCTTCGGGGAGCCCCGCGGAGGATGAGTTCATTGAGCTCTTCTGCGACACCTTCGGGGCGGAGAAGGCGGGGTATCTCTACACGCAGTACCCCTTCTTCGACATCTACCAGAACAGCCGGTACGCGGACTTCCTTCTGGAGAGCGGGGAACGGAAAATCGCCATTGAGATCGACGACGAGGCGTCCCACAACAGGCAGCTGGTGGCCTCCGGCAAGTTCTACGACGACCTTCTGAAGCAAAACAGCATGGTCTACCTGGGCTGGGACGAGTACCGGTGGGCGGTGCGGCAGATCCGACAGCAGCCGGACGCCGTGAAGGACGAGCTACGGGTATTCCTGGGCAGTGATCCGCATTTCAGAGAAATCGAGGATTACCTGCCCACCCAGCGGGGCAAGGCCCTCAGCGGGGACAAGCTGGAGCTCCGGGAGCATCAAAAGGCGGCGCTGGCCTCTCTCCGGCAGATGCGGGAGAACCACGAGACGATTGCCCTCTTGTATCATGCCACGGGCACCGGCAAGACGGTGACAGCAGTGACGGACGCTAAGAGCTGCGGCGGCCGCACCCTGTTCCTTGCACATACCCAGGAGCTGGTGGAGCAGGCGGCGGAGACATTCGAGGAGCTTTGGCCGGAGGCGACTGTTGGCCGTTTTGTGGAGGGACGCCGGGAGAGCGGCGCCCATGTTGTCTGCGGCAGCGTCCAGAGCGTGGCGCTCCACCTGGAGCTTTTCCGGGACGACGCCTTTGACTACCTCATCGTGGACGAGGCGCACCACGCCTCTGCCGATACATACCAGAAGATTTTGGCCTATTTCAAGCCAAAATTCACCCTTGGACTCACCGCCACGCCGGAGCGGGCGGACGACAGGAGCATCCTGGACATCTTCAAAAATACCGCCCACAAGCTGGACATCCAGACGGCGGTGCAGATCGGGGAGCTGGTGCCCATCCGGTGCATCCGCATCCACACGAATATCGACCTGACGAAGGTGCGCTTCAACAGCGTCCAATACAACATCCGGGATCTGGAGAGCAAGATCTACGTCCCGGAGCGCAACCGGCTCATCGTGGACACGTGGCTCCAATACGCGCGCGGCCGCCGGACGGTGGTGTTCTGCGCCTCGGTGAGGCACGCCCAGGAGATCGCGGAGATTTTCCGGGAGAACGGCGTCTTGGCCGCCGCGGTGTCCGGCGGGATGAAACAGTCGGAGCGGCGGGAGTTTCAGGACCGATTTGTAAGCCGTGAGATTGAGGTCCTGTGCGCTTGCGACCTGCTCAACGAGGGCTGGGACTGCCCGGAGATTGAGGTGCTCTTCATGGCCCGGCCCACCATGTCCAAGGTGCTGTACACCCAGCAGCTGGGGCGCGGGATGCGGCTCTACGAGGGCAAGGAGAGTCTGATGGTGTTCGACTTCGTGGACAACGCCAGCCTATATAACACGCCCTATTCGCTCCACCGGCTGTTCAGGCTCCGGGATTACCGCCCCGGCGCTCTGGTGGAGGCCCCAGCGGATCGGAAAGCGGCGGAGGCGGAGCTTTACGCCAAAGGCGAAAAGCCGGAGGCCCTTCTTGACTGGCCCGTGGACGCCACGGATTACGAGCTGGTGGACCTCTTCAACTGGCAGGACGAGGCGGCGGGGATGATCTCCCAGATGGAGTTCGTACGCCGCGTGAATGTCCAAAGCGAGACGATTGAGAGCTACGTCCGCGAGGGCAAGCTGGTGCCAGATTTGGTGGTCCCCATGAGCGAGCATCGGCAGTTTAAGTATTTCAAGGAGGAAACGCTCCAAAAATACGCTGCCCAGTACGGCTGGACCCTCATCGACGACTTAAGCCGCAAGGCCCTGTTTATGGACATGATCCGCCAGATGGACATGAGCTATTCCTACAAACCCGTCCTCATCAAGGCCATTCTGAAATACGCCGACAGCAAGGGGCGGGTGAAGCTGGAGGATATCGTGAGTTACTTCCGCGCCTACTACGAGTCCCGCCGCTCCGCCGGTCTTGTCGTCGAAAAGCCCAACAGCATCTTCGCCAAGGGCAACTACACCGACAAGGACGCCCAGCGCAACATCCTTTCCAATCCCTTCAAACGCTTCGAGGACATGCAAATGCTCCGTCACACCAAGACCCTCGGCATCATCCAGGTAGACGAGGCGGTGTGGAAACGGTTGACGGAGGAGGAGAAATGGGAAATTGAGGGCGTGTGCGATGAGAAGCTGGGGGAGTATTATGGGAGAATAGAGAACTCCCTAACTTAATTCTTTTTCTTTGCTTTAGCTGAGCGTCAACTTATTCTGTGGAGGGATATTGAAATGGCAAAGGCTTGGTCATATGACGAAGAGATTTTGGCTTTGGCATTATATTATCAGGTTCCATTTGGTACGATACATACACACAACCAGAAAATAAAAGAATTAGCAGAATCTTTGAATAGAAGTATTGCCTCTGTCGCCATGAAAATGTGCAATTTTGCCCGTTTCGACCCTGTTCTCCAAGAGCGCGGTGTGGCTGGACTCCAAAATGGGAGCAAACTTGATGAGCAGGTGTGGAATCGGTTCCACGCAAATATGGAGGAGCTTGTGGAGGCAAGTGAGGCTGCATCGAAAAGGCTACATATAAACTCCGTTGTTGCCCTAGAACCGACACAGACATTTCCAATAGGCGCAACTGTTGAAACAACAGTAAAGCTTAGAAGAAATCAGACTTTTTTTAGAAACGCGGTCCTTTCAGCTTATGACCAAAAGTGTTGCATTACAGGTATCTCAATCAAAGAATTGCTGATTGCGAGCCACATAAAGCCCTGGGCTGTCAGCGATTCCACGACAGAGCGTACAAATCCGCAAAATGGGCTCTGCCTGAACGCGCTTCACGACCGGGCGTTTGACCAGGGCTTAATTACAGTTACGCCTGAATATAAAATCGTCGTATCTAAATATGTGCGTGACCTATATTCTTCGGAGGTCGTTTCGGATTGGTTCAAAAAATACGATGGAGCATTAATTACGGTTCCGTGCCGGTTTTCTCCCTCAAAAGAGTTTCTGGAGTACCACAACGAAAAAATATTCAAGGAGTGAGCGTATAGACGATGGACACTGTACATGCAAATCCAATGATCCTTCGAGCCGACATCACCACCCTCCATTGCGACGCCATCGTCAATGCCGCGAACCGGAGCTTGCTGGGCGGTGGGGGAGTGGACGGAGCCATTCACCGGGCGGCGGGAGCGGAGCTTTTGGAGGAATGTCGAACACTTGGCGGGTGCCGGACCGGGGAAGCAAAGATCACGAAGGGGTACCGGCTACCGGCGAAATTCGTCATTCACACCGTGGGCCCCATTTACAGCGGCTCCCCGGAGGACGCCGTTTTGCTGGCGGACTGTTACCGAAACTCGCTAAATCTGGCGCGGGAAAACGGCGTCCACACCATTGCTTTCCCGGCCATCTCAACGGGCGTGTATGGATACCCGGTAAGGGAGGCCACAAAGGTCGCCGTGGACACAGTGGAAAAATGGCTGGCGGATAACTCAGACTACCAAATGGACGTGACCTTCTGCTGCTTCGACGAGCGGACGAGGAAGGTTTACGAGGAGCAGACAGCCCGGATATAGATACAAAAAGACGGCTTGTGATTACAGGCCGTCTTTTGATATTTTCAAATTGCTCTCATCAGAAACAGTTCCATTGGCTGTGAATGCCCCGAACTGTCCATGACCAGCCCGCCACAATCGCGGTAGCCGAGGTGGCGGTAGAAGTGCTGTGCATCTTCGTCTGCCTGGGTGGAGGTCAGAACCAGGTCGTAGCCTTGGGCGCGCATATCCGCCTCCCAGAAATCCATTAGTGCCCTGCCGCAGCCGGTGCGTTGGTAGGCGGGGGCTACGTAGAGCAGCGTACAGAAGGGGGTATTATCCCAAAAGAGGTTGTATCTCAATATACCGACGGGCGTGGTGTCCTCCGTGAGGACATACGCCCGTTTTAAATTTACCTTGTTCTCAAACTCCGACTCCGACAGGTGACGGTCAAGGCTGAACCAGAAATCCCTGTCGCTCATTTGCGCGTATCTGATTTTCCGCATATGTGAACCTCCTGAATGTCAATAGTAAAATCCCTTCCTGCGCAGGAGCTTGCAAAAGTCGTAATACTCCTCGGCGGGTTTGTCGAAGGGGAAGGAGAAAGCAAAACCAATCTCACGCTCGCCGGAGGCACGAATCGCCTCGCGCATGGCCTCTAAGCTTCCGCCGGGGCGGTAGTATGTGTCATAATAGTGCTCCACGCCGAAGACCTCCACGGGGATGCCGCCGAAGATGCCCATGTCCAGAGCCAGGGCGTTGTCACGTTTCAGCCTCGCGGTGACGGTGACCTCGGCGGGCTCAATATGTATCTCGCTAAAGCCCTTCACGGAAATGACGGGAACGGGGAAGCGGTCGATATACCCTTTGGAACCCTGAAATCAGAAAATAAATTCGTTTTTTAAGAAACAGGGGCATAGAAATAAAAATTTTTCCACAATAGGGGATTGAGACTGTGCAACGGGGAGGTATACAAAAAACGAATAAATCTTTTTCAAAAATCAAGTACGCTTTTGGGCCTTGGAGGTTGTGGTAATAGAAGTAAGAGAAAATCACTCCGCCATGCCGGTCCTCCGCTTTCTGCTCCGGCTCACGTTCTCCACGTTACGGCACGACGCCGAGCAATACTCCGCCCTAGTGCCGTGGGTGAGGAGCGGGGCGCCGCAGTGTTTGCAGAGGCGCACGGCGGGCTTGGGGCTGGTCAGCATCTCCATCATGCAAAAGTCGACAAGGCTCTTGAGAGAGTCGTACCAGATCCGCCGCCTGCCAATGCCGCCGCGGATCTCGTACCGAAGCTCCACGTTGCCGTGCAGGAGTACCATGTCCTCTCCGGCCTGGGCCCGCCGCATCAGGTCATAAAGCAGGAACCCGTACCGGCCGTACCACTCCACGGCCTCACAGTCGTAGTAGTCCGGGTGCAGGACCGGCTCCCGGTCATCCTGAAGCGGCAGCTCATCGACGCGCTGAATGCTTACCCTCCGGCTCTGCCGTAGCTGCTCCTTCGGAAACAGGCGAAACAGGTCAATGTATTCCTTCTGCGTCGCGGCTTTCCGGCCCAAGACGTTCCCGGTGTAGAACTTCACAGACTTGTCGTCATAGGTCTTCTCCACCAGCGCGTCCTCAAAGCCCAGCAGCCCGAACCGGTCACAGAAACGCTGAACGTTGCGGGAATAGTCCTGATGCTTCGCATACTTAAGTCCGATGCTTAGCAGCTCCAGCACGATCTCCGGCATGACCTCCAACGGGTCATACTCTCTGTCATAGACGTCCAGGTTCCCCACGACGCACAGCTCGCCCCGGTGGTTGTATTCCAGACTGTAATACCGCCCGGTGCTCCAGCGGTCAACGTACTTGTCCCGCACAGGTCAACATCCCCTGCTAATAGAAATAAAAAGATACTATTATCTTATCACACTCCGGAGAAAAATTCATGAGGATTCTTCAAGCCGCGGGGGATATTTTCAAAGTTCGACTTTCCGTCGAGCTCAACAAAAACAGGTGGTCTGAGATGCGCAAATCTACAAAAAGATGATTTCTTTCTGAATAATTCCACTGCCCTTTGCCTCGGGCGGGTTGGGAACGAGCGGCGTGGACCACGGATAAAACCCATTTACAGAAAGGACACGAAAAATTCATATAAAACTACAGCAGTAGTGTTGACATCGCCACACGACTGTGGTATTATGACAGTGCCATGGCAAACTACTGTAGTCTTGTGGAAGGAGGCGGAGCGTGTGGAAGCAAAGCTCTTTGATTCTGAGCTCAAAATCATGCGCGTGCTTTGGCGCGAGGGAGATACCACGGCAAAGCATATCTCCGACGTTCTGAAGGAGGAGACAGGCTGGAACATGAACACCACATATACGCTAATCAAGCGGTGCATCAAAAAGGGCGCCATCGAACGCTCGGAGCCCAACTTTATGTGCCGCGCCCTTGTTTCCAAGGAGGAGGTACAGGAGGCGGAGACGAACGAGCTGGTCGAAAAGATCTACGACGGCTCTCCCAACGCCCTTTTTGCCGCCCTGCTTGGCAAGAAGCACCTCTCCGCGGAGCAGATAGAGCGCCTTCGGGAGATCGTTGACAAATGGGAGTGAGCCGGGAGCCATGATGCTTGTGCGAATGAGTCTCTTCGGCGCGGTCATCATTCTTGTGGTGACGGTCATTCGGGTGGTCGCTATCCATAAGCTTTCCAAAAGACTGCTTGTGACCTTTTGGGAGATCGCCCTGGCGCGCCTGCTCCTGCCCGTATCCTTCCCGCCGCCGCGCGGCCCTTCCGTGTTGACAGAGCAGCGGCCCATAGTGGAAAAGGTGGAAAAATGCGTAGTGGGACTGGAGACGGACGCCGCGCGGGCGCTGGGCGTCCACACGCCGGCAATATCCCCTCTGTGGCTTATATGGGCCGCGGGAGCGCTCTTCTGCCTCGGCTGGTTTGCCCTGCGTTATCTGCGCTGCCGCCGGGAGTTTATGATGTCCCTGCCCGTAAGAAACGATTTTGTGGCGAAATGGCTTCCCAAACATCCGCTCCGGCGGACCATAGAAGTACGGAGCCTCACCGGCATTTCCACGCCCTTGACCTACGGTCTGCTTCACCCGGTCATCCTGATGCCAAATAACACGGACTGGGGAAATGAGCGCCAATTGCGGTACGTTCTTTACCATGAGTATGTGCACGTATGCCGCTTGGACGCGATAAGAAAATGGGCCGCGGTCGCGGCGGTGTGCGTCCACTGGTTCAACCCAATGGTGTGGATGCTCTACATCCTCTTTAATCGGGACATTGAATTGGCCTGTGATGAGTGCGTTCTCCGCCGCTTTGGGGGAGAGGCCCGCGCCTCTTACGCGCGGGCGCTGATCGGCATGGAGGAGACGCGGCATACGGTTTCGCCTTTTTCCAACTGCTTCGCGAAAAACGCCATTGAAGAAAGGATCGAATCTATCATGAGATATAGGAAAGAATCCGTAAGCGCGCTGATCTTGGCGCTTGTACTTGTAACGGCGGTAACGGGAACCGCTTTCGCGGCCGCGGAGGCACGGGAGATCACCGTTCCAAATCTTGAGGGAGTGGACCGCGTCAGCGATGAGTCCTCGCGGCCCGAACAGACGGCGCGGGCCGACGATTTGTTCGCGGCGGGACAGCCGTCTGCGCGGCCCGAGGTCACGGGACAGCCTGAAGCGGGAGTTGTCAAGATTGGAAAGCCCTCGGAGAGGCCTGAGAATACGGTCTTCGACCTGGAGGGGACCGTAACAGAGCTGGCAGACGCGTCAAGTCTCAGCGGCGAGATAGCTCCCCATACCGGGTATACGCTCAAATCGCTGGCCATCGCCGCGGGGCAGAAGCTCACGGTTTGTATAGGCAATACCGGCCCCGAAGCCAAACTCAAAATCGGCTACGTGGACGCCGCCGGCACGGTGACGTACGTGACCATAACGGGAGAGGGCGGCTCCTACTCCTTTACCGTAAGGGAAACGGGGACCTATAAGCTCTATATCTTCAACTCGTCCGACTATACCCTTTCAGGTCTGGATCTGAGCTGGAATGTAACCAATTCGTGACAGAAAAGGCAGAAAACCCCGTAAGAAAATATCTGAATGCCCCCGGCGAGGAAAGCAGGAGACCGCGAAACGGCTTCCTGCTTTCCTTTTTGACAGGGAGTCGCAGTTTCACTCCACCCGCAGGAACGGCTCCATCGCCCCGCGGAGCGTTTACCGTAAGTTGAAAAGGCTCTGAACCGGGCCGGGTACAAAACACAATCTCCGCCATACCTTCGCCACCCACTCCATCGCCGGTGGCGTGGACGCCAAGACGCTCTCCGGCATACTGGGTCACACCGACGCGGCGTTCACGCTGAACACCTACGCCCACGTCACCGGCGACATGCACCGTCGAGCCGCCGAGATCGTGGGCGGGTTCATGGAGGACATCTTCGGAAAGGAGCTGAAACCGTGGCAAGACGCAAATCAGGCACCGGCACCGTAAGACACCGCCTGGACGGACGCTGGGAAGGCAGAGTCGTCATTGGCTACGATGACAGGGGCCTCCCCGTCACGAAAATCGTGCTGGGCAAGACAAAGCGGGAGTGCGAGGCCAAGATCAAAAGCTTGCGCGCGCAGCTAGAGCCGCCAAAGCCGGACAAGCTCCGCCCGGACATGCCTTTCGGCGACTGGCTGGACCTGTGGTATCAGGAGCAGGTGAAGCCGCGGCTGCGCCCCAAGTCCCGCGAGGACTACGAGAACGAGATCTACAAGCACATCATCCCGCGGATAGGGAAGGTGCCGCTGAATAAAATCTCCGTGGAAGTCCTGCAACAATTCTACACAGACCTCAAGCAAAACGGGCGCCTCATTCGCCGGGACATTTACGGCCTCGGCGTGTCGGACAGGCTGGTGGAGGGCTGTCACCTCCGCATCCGCTCGGCGCTGGCCGAGGCCGTGGAGGAGCGGCTGATCCCCAGGAACCCCGCCGAGGACTGCCATCTCCCCCAAAGCGCCCGCCGCGAAAAGCAAGTATTGACCCGTGAGGAGCTTCAGCACTTCCTGACCCAGGCAAAAGAGGAGGGCTACTACGAGCTGGTCCTGCTGGAGCTGGCCACCGGCCTCCGGCGCGGAGAGATATTGGCCCTCAAGTGGTCTGACCTGAACCCCAAAACGGGAGAGCTGAAAGTGGAGCGCCAAGTCTACCGCGCGGGCGGCAGGCTCACCGTGGCCCCACCAAAAACAAAGACATCGGCGCGGAGTCTGTTGATCCCCAATGCCCTGCTCGACGTCCTCAACGATCTACGCACCCATACCGCGTCCGAGTGGATGTTCCCCTCCCCGGTCAAGCCCGACTCCCCTCTCGACCCGGCCTCAGTGCGCAAGCGCATCCAAACGATCCTCGACCACGCCGGCTGCCGCAAGCTTCGTTTCCACGACCTCCGCCATACCTTCGCAACGCTGTCCTTGAAAAACGGCGTAGATGTAAAGACCCTCTCCAACGCCTTGGGCCACTACTCCGCCGGCTTCACGCTGAACACCTACACACACGCCACGACACAGATGAAGCAGGCCGCGGCGGACACGATTGGGGAGGTTATAAACAGGGCAATGTGAGCTATAAAAATCACCGGCCAGCCACGTCATAATCGGTGCTGACCGGTGATTTTTTGCGCTTTTGAGTAGTGGGTCAGGTAGTGGGTCTAAGGCTGACCCACTACCTGACCCACAAGTGAAAATGCTAAAAAAGTTATAAAAAGTCCCCAATTTCATCGAAATTGGGGACTTTTTGGTGGAGACTGCTGGACTCGAACCAGTGACCTCCTGCGTGTGAAGCAGGCGCTCTAACCAGCTGAGCTAAGCCTCCGATGGTGACCCGTACGGGACTCGAACCCATGTTACCGCCGTGAAAGGGCGGTGTCTTAACCACTTGACCAACGGGCCGTCGTATGGGCGGGTCTTACGGGGGTCAGCCGTAAGACCCGTGGTAGCGGCGACTGGATTCGAACCGGTGACACCGCGGGTATGAACCGCGTGCTCTAGCCAACTGAGCTACGCCGCCGTGGCAAGCAAGAGAAATTATACTCATTTTTACCGCTCCTGTCAAGCCCTTTTGCGAAAAATTTCGCTTTCCCCGCCCTTTATTTTTTCCCCGTCCTGTGGTAAACTTTTGGCATCACACGAATTTAGGAGGCGCCTATGGACTTCAAGGCGGCGATTTTTGACCTGGACGGGACGCTTCTGGACTCCATGGACGTCTGGGAGCAGGTGGATGTGGACTTTCTCCGGCGGCGCGGCCTGGACGTGCCCGCCGGGTACGGCGACGCCATGCGCGCCAGGGGTCTTGAGGAGGCGGCGATCTACACAAAGCGCCTCTTCGACCTCCCCGACAGCGTGGAGAGCATCGCCGGCGAGTGGCTCGCCATGGTGCGCGACGCCTACGCAAGCCGCGTGGAGTTGATGCCCGGCGCCAGGGAGCTCCTCGCGCGCTATAAGGCCCGCGGCGTGAAGCTGGCCGCGGCCACCTGCTCGGCCCGGGAGCTGGTAGAGCCGTGCCTCAAAAGGCTGGGGGTCTGGGACCTCTTCGACGCCGTCTGCACCGCCGAGAGCGTCAGCCGGGGCAAGGAGTTTCCCGACATCTTCCTCCTGGCCGCCTCGCTCCTGGGCGTCCCGCCGGAAGAGTGCGCGGCCTTCGACGACGTCCTCCCCGCCATCCGCAGCGCCAAGGCCGCCGGGATGCAGGCCGTCGCCGTCTTCGAGCCCCACTCCGCCCACCACCGCCCCGCCATCGAGTCCCTCGCCGACCGCTGCATCCTCACCCTCCACGAGGCGCTGGCATTGGTTTGAAGCCGGGAGCCGTTATACCCCTCCCGCAGGGAGGGACAATCGTGCGTGGGCGGGTGCGGTTTGCCGGAAAAGGTTTGCGGCTTCGCCGCTGTTTTGAATTTGTCCGCGCGGCGGGGACGGGGGACGAAAGGCGGGCGGGTTTGGAACCCGCCCCTACGGTTTTTGGAATGTTTCCAATCAACGCCATAGGGGCCGCCGCTTCGCGGCGGTTGCGCTCGTGATGCGCGCCTGCGGGCGCAGTCTTGGCGGCCCACACGCAACACATCCGGTTCACCGGCAGCCCCAGTTACGCTCCACGGGCTCGAATACCCCGCCACCGCGGCGGCACTCCTTTTTCCGAAAAGGGGTCGGGGGAATAAGGTTGCGGCGCTTCGCGCCGCCTTTTTAAAGAATGCGCCGCAAAGCGGCGCAAACCTTTTAAAAGCCCCCTCCTCGTAGGAGGGGGGCAGGGGGAAGCGAGCGTGGGATGGCAGAGCGGTATCGATGACCCACAGGTTATAAACACCGCCGTAGGGGTCGCCCTCCCGGGCGACCCGCCCATCGATTATTGACACGTCACGAACACCGCCGTACGGGCCGCATCTCCGCGCTAAGAGCCGCCCTTCGGGCGGTTGCGCTACGAAACGCGCCTGCGGGCGCAGGCCCACAGCGGCCCATGCCTTCGGTAACCGACGTTTTCCGTTTTGTTGAAACCGCGCCCGTCACGCATTGTGGCACGGGCGGACACATGGGTCCGCCCCTACAGGGAATTTGGAGGGTTATCCCATTCAACCGACCTCGGAGGGTTTCGCAACGCGGGCCGCCGAGGACGGCGGCCCCTACGGAGGGGATTGAAAACAATCTAAAACCACAGGGGCGGTTTCCAAAACCCGCCCCTTTCAGCTTGATCGTTTCTTCTCGTTGCCCTTTCAGTCCGGTCACTTCCCGATCCGCAGGATGGTGACCGAATACGCCGGCAGGGTGTAGTTGAACCTTTCCGTCACGCCCTCCAGGGTGTCCTCCCTGAGGGTGACCACCTCGTTCTGGCCCAGGATGTTGTCGTTTTGGAGGCTGGGGCTGGTGCCGGCGACGACGGTGCGGGCGGCGGTGGAGGCGACGGACCCGGCGTTTTGGAGGTCCACGGCGACGGTGCGCGGCTCGCCGGCGACGTTGACGAGCTTCACGATCACGTCGCCCGTCTCGTCGGTGCTCACCACCTCGTAGACGTCGGAGGAGGTCATGGGCGTGACGGTGTAGTCTACATAGAGCACATCGTCGATGTAGCACTTCACGTTATCCCCGGCGACCACCACCTTCAGGTGGTACGTCTTCCCCGTCTCGATGCGGCAGTTTTTCACGGTGCCGCCCAGCTGGTCGGACTTGCTCCCGCCGCTGACGCTCTGGAGGCAGGAGACGGTGTTGCCCCAGCCGCCGATGTTCCAGAAGAAGTTCTCCCCGGCGCTCTCCACGGCGAAGGGGATGAGGAACCCCTCGTCTCCGGCGGTCTTGGTGGCGTCCACGGTGAAGGTGTAGTCCTTCCAGGCGGTGTCGCCGAAGTACACCGCCGCGCCCGTGGTGGCATAGCGGTTGGTGTCCGTGCGGGTATTCGTCTGGACCATCTGCCCGTCCTGAACGGTCCAGTCGCCGTCGGAGACCTTCTGCCAGCCGCCGCTGTCCTTGCTGAAATCGTCCTCCGCCAGCGTCTTACCTGTTTCGTTGCTCACCACTTTCACGTTGTCAAAGCTGGCGGCGGTGGCCCAGGTCCCGAGGCCCACCATGCCGGAAAGCTCCGGGGCCTTGGCCTCCTCCCCGCCGGTGAAAGCGGAACTCAAAAGCGCTGTCCCGGCGTTTTTGGCAAACGCCTGCTGGACATAGTAGTTCACGGAGCAGGTGACCTGGTGGTTATTGAACCAGATGAGGTCCGGCGCCCAGTGCAGGGCGGTGAGGTTCCCAAAGAGCGGCGCGTAGGCCGCCATGACCACAATGTCGCCGTTGCGCTCAAGGCCGGTCATGTAGGCGGCCTCCGAGAGCGCGGCCTTCCAGGTGTTGGACTGGGCGGCATACTCCCCCAGGAAGACCGGCATGGCCCCGCCGTAGGTACCGCCGGTGGGATCCGTGCGGCTGTAATTTGCCTCGTCGTAGTAGTCCGTGTGGTTGAAGAACCACTCCGGCGTGTTATAGTAGTGGTGGTCGATGGCCCCGGTGTAGTCCGCCGCGGTCTTGCCCGGGTTGTCCTCCAGCCACTCCTCCAGGCGCTCGTAAGCGCCGATGTACATGCCGTACCCGCTGTCGCCGTCATCCACCCCGGCGGAGAACATGATCTCCACGCCCTCAAAGATCTCCGGCCGCTCGGCCCGGGCCTTGGCGAAGGCGTCCACGAACGCCTCGTAGTGACGGAAATAGTTGCTCCCCCACTGCTCGTTGCCGATGCCCACATACTTGAGCTCGAAGGGCTCCGGATGGCCCATGGCGGCGCGCACCGCGCCCCACTTGGTGGTCTCGTCGCCCCGGCAGAACTCCACCAGGTCCAGGGCGTCCTGGATGTACCGCTGGAACTCCGGCGTGTCCATGGCCGGCCCCGCGCCGTTGCTCTGGCCCATACAGCAAAGGCCGCAGTTCAAAACCGGCACGCCCACGGCCCCGATGTCCTCCGCCAGCAGGAAATACTCATAAAAGCCCAGCCCGTAGGACATGAAGCTGGGGTATGGGTCGGAGCTGGTGTTCTCGTTGGTCCAGATGTTCTGCCCCTGGCTCCTGGCGGCCACGTCGCCGTAGGTGCCGTTCCAAAGGAACGGCTCGCCGTTCTCATCCGCGCCGATGGAGTCTTTCCAGCTGTACGCGGCGTCCAGGTTGACGCCCTCGATGACGCACCCGCCGGGGAACCGCAGGAACTTGGGCTCCAGCGCCTCCAGCTTCTCCGCCAGGTCCCGGCGCAGGCCGTTCTCCCGGCCCTTGAAGGTATCCTGGGGGAAGAGGGACACCATGTCCAGCGCCGCCTTCCCCTGCCCCATGGTGACCTCCAGCTTCACCCCCGTATGGGCGGTGGCGGAGGCGGTGAGCTCCAGCTCATACCGCGCCCACTCCCCTGTTATGGCGGGGATCTGGCCGTGGGCCACGCTGGCGCCGTTCACCGTGATATCCACGTCAAGCGGCCCGGTGAAGCCCTCCAGGCCCCTGGCCCACACGGAGAAATCGTACTCCGCGCCCTCCGTCACCGCCATGCCGTCCAGAAAGCCCCGGTTGGCGATGCCGGCGGGGGCGTCGGAGGCGTTGGTGAGGACGATATAGTTTGTGTTGTTGGGGTTGAGACACCCGTCCAAATCGTCCACGGCGACGGTGGCGTCGATGGTCCCCACGTCGCTCCAGGCGTGCTTTTCGTCGCCCTGGGCAAGCTTCGTAAACTCAAAGGAGCGGTTTTGCACCATCTCCGCGTAGAGCCCGCCGTCGGCGGCGAAGTTGATGTCCTCGATGAAGATGCCGTAGAGGAGGGGGCTGATGTCGTGCTCCACCTTGGAGACATCCACCGTCAGGGCAAAGTCGGACTTCGCCTCGTCGTAGGCCGTGACGGTCCCCGCCTCCGGCCGCTCAAAGGTCTCCTGGCCGCTTCCCTTTGTCTCCTCCGTCGTCTCCGTCCTCCCGCAGGAGGCCAGCGCCGTCAGGAGCATCGCCGCGCTGAGTATGAGCGCAAGCGCTCTCAAAAAATGGTTCCTCATCTTTTGTCCCTCCGTCTCAAAAAATACGGCTTTACAAACCGGGATACTATCAGTATAATCAAAACGCGAGGATTGTCCATGACCTTTCCTGCCCATAATCTTGATTTTTTCTGCAAGAATGGAGGCGCGTCTATGATCCGCGTGACGGATATCGGCTACAACTTCATCCACTTCGGCGGGCTGGATATCCGCCGGCCTCAGGGGGAGGACCGGTATCTGCTCATTTTCTTCCGTTCGGACGCCCAGGTCCTCATCGACGGGGCGTACAAGCCCGTGGAGCGGGCCAGCTTCTTCCTCTACCCCAAGGGCGCGCCCCAGTTTTACCGCAAGACCGACGGGGACTACCTGAACGACTGGATGTACTTTGACCTGGAGGGCGAGGACGACTATTTTCAGAAGCTGAACCTCCCCCTCCTCACCCCCATCCGGCTGCGCAACCCCGCGCCCCTCAATACCATGATGCTGGACATGTTCAACGACTACTTCTTCGACCGCGCCGGCGCCCTTGAGCTTTTGAGCGACAAGGCCAACAGCTTCTTTCACCGCCTCAGCGTCAGCTGCGCTCTGGAGCTGGGCGCCGGCCGGCGAAACCTCTACCTCAACGAGCTCAACGACCTGCGCAACAGGCTCCTGAGCTTCTCCTTCCTCCCCCGCAGCAGCGCCTCCATCGCCAAAGCCATGCACATGAGCGTCTCGAGCCTCGAGCACACCTACAAGGCCCTTTTCCAGACCACCATCGCCCAGGACATGATCCGGGGCCGCGTCCAGAACGCCTGCATCCTCCTGCGCAACACCGACTACCCCGCCGCCGATATCGCCGCCATCTGCGGCTACGAAAACCCCGAGCACTTCTCCCGGCAGTTCAAGCGCCTCACCGGCCTTACCCCCGGCCAGTACCGCTCCGGCGGGAGCACGCAGCTCGATCCAAGAGCCTGAGCGCCGTCCCCCTCATACTAATATCTAATTAAAATAAGACATTCGCGCCGGTCTTTTTCGTGTCATGCGGCGTCAGCCGCCTTGGGAATACACAAAGTATTCCCTGCGGCGTCTTCCTTGCCTGACGCGAAAAATCCT
>CANROC010000011.1 GCA_947632175.1 uncultured Oscillospiraceae bacterium
ATCCTTCAAAACAACACGGGCAACAAGCACAGCCCCACAGTCATAGCGGCGGCCATCACTACCAGCCGCACGAAGTCACGGTTACCCACCCATGTGTCGCTGGCCGGATTGCCCGGAATGCGGAAACGCTCCATGGTGCTGTTGGAGCAGATCAGGACGATAGACAAAAGCCGCCTGCTTGACCGCATCTGTGCGGCAAGCCCGGAGATCATGAACAAAGTGGATGCCGCCCTCGCCATCAGCGTCGGCGGCGATTGACATCTAACAGGAGGAGAATATGCTTACATTAATTATAGGAATGATGGTCGGCGGTATCGTCGGCTTTTTTGCTTTCTGTCTGCTGACCGCGGGCAAGGACAGCGACAGGTATGAGGAGGAATCAGAACGCAACTCTTTTGAGGACGCGCAGTATGTTCAAATCAGGGACACCGGCACGGAGGTGAGGTCGGATGACCCGCAGTGAACTGACTGACAACCTGACCTTCGTGTCCGCCGTCCAGATGCTTCGGCATCTTACGGAGGACAACGTGCTTACGGAGGCCGAGGCCGAGAAGGTGCGGGCGGAGCTTGCGCGAAGGCTCCGCCCCACCGTATAACGTAGCTTTCCGCACAGATCCAAGCCATCATTTTCGTTGGATTCGGTGATAGCTATTCGGAGAATGATTTGGTATTGTGGACGCTGACGCTAAAAGGAGGTTAAGAATACTATGGAAAACGATAAAATTGTGGCATATGGCACCCACGTCACCGTGATCGACAAGGTAACGCCGGAGCCAACGAAGCTCCGCGTTGCGGCCTATGTTCGAGTGGACAACGGCTCTCAGGACCAAATTGATCTTCTCGGTACCCAAGTGGACCACTACACTAAATTCATTACAGCATATGATGGCTGGGAGCTGGTAGATGTTTATTCCGACCTTGGACCTGCGGGGACGGATGCGGAACATCGGGAGTCTTTCCACAGGATGATCCAGGACTGCAAAGACGGTAAAATCGACCGCATCTTTGTTAGATCCATGTCTCGCTTCTCCCGGAACACCCAGGAGTGTATCAATTATATGCTGATGCTTCTCCGGCTTGGCGTCACCGTCTTCTTTGAAAAAGAAAATATGGATACCGGGACAAACACATTCCTGCGGTTGATGACGGCGGCATCGCTTTCCTGCGGGAAAAATCCCGGAACGCTGGTGGAACATGAGTTGACTTGATTGAATGCACATGAACTTGCGAAAGTTCTGACCGGCACAATGGATTAGCTTTCCGCACAGATCCAGACCCCTTATTTCGTTGGGTTTGGTGATAGCTATTCAGGAATTGTTTTGGTATTGTGGTCGCTGGAAGGAGGTTAAAAACACTATGGAAAACGTAAAAAATGTGGCATATGGCACTCACGTCACTGTGATCGATAAAATCGATACAGAGCCGGTCAAGCTCCGTGTGGCGGCCTATGCCCGCGTCAGCAGCGACTCCGAGGACCAGCTCAATTCCTACATCGCCCAAGTGGACTTCTACACCAAATACATCACCACCCATGAGGGCTGGGAGCTGGTGGACATCTACGCCGACGAGGGTCTGACGGGGATGGAAACGAAGCACCGGGACGATTTCAACCGTATGATCCAGGATTGCCGTGACGGAAAGATTGACCGCGTCCTTGTCAAGTCCGTCTCCCGCTTCGCCCGGAACACCCAGGAGTACATCCTCTATATGCGGGAGCTTCTTCGGCTAGGCGTCACCATCTACTTCGAGAAGGAGAATCTGGACACCGGGAAAATGTCCAATGAACAGGCCGCCGATATCTACGGAGCTTTCGCCCAGATGGAAACCACGGGGCATTCGCAGAATATGCGGGTGAGTAACCGGATTCGGATGGAGAAGGGACTGTTCACCCCGCCAACCGCTCCTTACGGTTATAGGTTGAAAGATAAGGAGCTTGTTATTATACCGGAGGAGGCTGAGGTGATCCGATACATCTTTCACGCATTCCTCAATGGGAGCGGGAGGGATATTATCGCCAGGGAACTCAATAATCGCGGCGTCAAAAAGAAAACGGAATGCGACACTTGGTATCCAAGCAGTATCGGATACATTCTCAAGAACATTACATACACGGGAAATCAAATATGGCAGAAGTACAACAGAACGGATGTGATACCATTCAGACAGGTACGGAACAAAGGGAGTAAACCGAAATATTACGTTGAAAAATGTTGCCCTGCCATTATCACCCAAGAAGAATTCGACTTAACACAAGAGTTGATACGCAAGAGAGAGGGGAAAAGAAAAGCTCAAAATATTTGTCCTAACCCCTTTAAAGGACATATATATTGTGCAGAATGCGGGTGCGTGTGCCGTACAAAAATCATCAACGAAAAAACGTACTGGGTATGTCGGAGGCGTGACCAAGGCAAACAATTTTGCCAAGTTCCACAGGTCTCTGATGCGGAAATAAGAAATGCCATCCAAAACTTCTGTTTAAAAATGATATCCAGTAAAGGAACGATTCTCATTCCTGCCATGGACAGTTTAAGAGAACTGCGGGAACTGAGCGTAAGAAAGAACAGAAAAGTTGCGGATATCGATGAGGAAACAGCAAAACTTACACAGCGGGATCTTGTACTCACAAAGCTAAAGGCCAAAGGGTACATGGATCCCGCTATTTATATATCAGAACGGAGCATGATCAACAGAAGGACCTGGGAGCTCCGAAAACTTCGCCGCAGCATCCTTGAAAGCAGTCAGGAGGATGAAACTATCCGAAAGACCGAAATGATGCTTGAATATTTGGAAAGTGAAAACCAACCAGATCCAACCGATAGTAATATTTTTACAATGTTAATTGAGAAAATACACCTCGCTCCCAATGGTCAGATTCAGATTACCGCTATAAATGGTATGACGTTTACGGAAAGTCTGGGAAGGACGGTGAGAAAATGAGTCAGAATCGGACCATCCCATTCGGATATAAAATGGAGCATGCTAAGATTGTTCCAAACGAAACGGAGGCCGACACAGTCAATCAGATTTTCTCCCTGTACCTGGAGGGCAACTCACTGCGATGCATATCCGAGCGGATGGAGGCATATGGTGCCCACTACCACGATGAAACTTGTGTGTGGAACAAGAATATGATCAAGCGTATTTTGGAAAATGAGCGTTACATTGGAACCTCTGATTATCCAAGGATCGTTGACGACAAGACCTATTTAGCGGTCCAATGTCTGATACAAGAAAAACAAAGCCAACGGAAACCACGATTGGAAAGTTTAAAGGAAATCGGGAATAAAATAGTATGCTCAGAATGTGGAATGATGATGCAGCGCCACACCAAGGCAAGTGTGGTACGTTGGGATTGTGTAAACAAAGAATGTAGTAAATCAATCACGATGCCGGATGAAGTTCTCCGTGCCAAGCTGGACCATTGCATTACACAACTCGCCATGTCACCCGCCTTGTTGGCCCCGTGTGCCCACGATGAACAGCAGGTAAGCCCGGACGTCCTCCGGCTCAAAAACGAGCTCACAGCCGCCTTTAACCGTGGCACGGAGAGCCCCGAATATATGCGCTCCCTCATCTTCGCCCTGGCCGCCGAGCAGTACAACGCCCTGCCGGATATGAGTCTCATTCACACCCTGAAAGAGCTTCAGGACAGGATTGCCGCCGAGGGCATCACGGAAGATAACCGCAGAGAGATAGAACAAAAAGTCGTTCGCCGGATTCTCCTTGGCAGAGAATCCGGCGTTTCCATAGAGCTCATAAACGGAAAAATTATATCCAGTAAGGAGGAGGCAGAGCAATGATCACCCAACAGCGCGTCGCAAAGAACGTCACCATCATGCCGCCCGACCCGACGCTCGTCCAGCGGGACATCCGCAAGAAGCGCCTCCGGGTAGCGCCATACTGCCGCGTCTCCACCGACTCCGATGAGCAGCTCAACAGCTACGAGGCGCAGATCGAATACTACACCGCCAAAATCGCGGACAACCCGGAATGGACCATGGTCCGTATGTACGCTGACGAGGGCATAACCGGCACCTCGATGAAGAAGCGTAAGGAATTCCTGCGGCTGATTGCCGACTGCAAAAAGGGCAAGGTAGACTTGGTAATCACCAAGTCCGTCACCCGCTTCGCCCGGAACACGCTGGAGGGGCTCCAAACGGTCCGACAGCTCAAAAACCTTGGAATTGGTGTCTATTTTGAGAAAGAGAATGTCAATACCCTAAACATGGACAACGAAATGCTCCTGACCTTCTTCTTCACGCAGGCCCAGGCGGAAAGCGAGTCCCTCAGTGGCAACGTGAAGTGGGGCCATCGGAAGAATTTCCAGGACGGCAAGGTCTACTACCACTACGACAGCTTCCTCGGATACAGAAAAGGGGAGGACGGCCAGCCTGTGGTGGACGAGGAACAGGCCAAGATCGTCCGACGCATTTACTCCCAATACCTGATGGGTTACAGTGTGCGAAAGATATGCACAGGATTAGAGGGCGACGGCATCAGGACGGCACGTGGTACATCGGAGTGGCACGACAGCACCGTCCAGGGCATCCTTCGGAACGAGAAGTACATAGGCGACGCCATCCTCCAAAAGACATATGTGGCGGATCTGTTCAACCACCAAACGAAGAAGAACATGGGCGAGCTCCCCAAATACTACGTCCACGACTGCCACCCGGCCATCATCGATCGGGTCACCTTCCAGAAGGTGCAGGAGGAGATCGCCCGCCGCGCCGGAAAGCGAAAAACATCCTCCAGAGCCAAGACGGAGCTTGGCAAATATAGCGGAAAGTACGCCCTCAGTGAGATATTGATCTGCGGAGAGTGCGGGAGCCCTTACCGCCGCCAGACCTATATGCCAAAGGGCGAGAAGATATATGTGTGGCGCTGCCTCAACCGTATGGAAAACGGCAAGCGAATCTGTAAAAACTCTCCCACCTTCAGAGAGGAGGTCCTGCACAACGCCATTGTCGCTGCCATGAACGAAATGTTCTCCCAACAGGCAGCCAGAGACGTGCTACGGGAGAGCGTGGCTACGGTGCTTGCATCCACGCAGCCGAAAATGTCCCTTCCTGCCATAGAGAATCGTATGAGAGAGCTGAAAGCACGTCAGGATGAGCTTGTGACCCTCGTCTCCTGCGGGGATGCTACATTCGAGGCGGTTGAAACCGAGTTCAGCAAAATAGGTGAGGAGTGGAATGACCTCAAGCTCCTACATACCAAGATGGAGTTGGAACAGCCCTCCACCAGTGAACTCGACCAGCGCATGGAGCAAATCAGCTCCGCCATCGACCAGATGGATGCCTCCATCACCAAATATGACGATATACGCACCCGCCAGCTCATCAGCACCATCAAGGTAGTGGACAAAGAAACTCTCCAAATTCGCTTCAAGGACGGGACGGAGATCACGCAACATATTGAGAAATAAGGAAACCAAATAACAGCGGAGCCACAAAGAGCGGCTCCGTTTTTGCGAAAGGAATGAAAATATGACGGCAACAAAAATACGCTCTCGTACCGGCAACCTACGGGGAATGAAAAAACCGTGGGAATTCGATATCCCACTCGACCATGAGGGTATGACCGTTCGGCATACGGCCAACAACGCCACTGGTGCAAGGACAACCAGACCCGTGGGACACGTCTCAAGCCAGAAGAAGCGATACTCGCCGAAGCATCTCCGGATGCACAGAATCGCGGTGCGGCCCTCCCTCCTTCTGCTGGCTTTACTCGCCGCTTTTCTGCTCGGCATTACAATAGGGCTGGTGACGAGGCCGACAACGACGGCGCTGGCGGCATCCGATGATGTCTCACACGTTGAGACAGTCCAGCAAGCCTCCGCAACGCCCGATGAAAGCCCGGCCCATGAAGCCGCTCCAATAGCAGCCGACCCCGCACCGGAGCCGGTTCGCCACCGTGATGATATTACGAGCGAAGGCCGGCTTCTGAGCTTTGACCTTCAGGAAGTCATGCAAGACTGCTGTGAGAAATACAATGTGCCCTACGCTCTGGCTTTGGCCATCGCCGAGGTTGAGAGCCATTTTGACCCGGACGCCAAAAGCTCCACCAACGACTTTGGCCTCATGCAGATCAACGCCATCAACCTCGACTGGCTCCGCGATATGGGTATGGACCCTCTGACTCCTGCGGGAAACATCGAATCCGGCGTTTACATCATCGCCCAGCACCTCCAAGCCTACGGCGACCCGGAGCTGGCGCTGATGGCCTACAACAACGGTCAGACAGGTGCCAAGAAGCTCTGGAACAAGGGGATTTATCAGACGGGTTACTCCCAAAAGGTCATGTCAGCGTTTGCGAAGTGGACAAGCATTCTTGGGGCATGATCCCACGATTTTTGTCCGGGCGATTTAGTAGAATCGCCTCTTGCGGTTTTCCGCCCTCTGTGGTATCATTACCCTTACCGCATTTCAGGAGGTAAAAACCATGACACGCAAAGAATTGGCGGAGCTGAGGCGGCATTTTAGGCCGGACCGTGTGGCGGTCCAGCGGATATACGGTTGCTATGTGAACGCCAATAGACAGATCATCGCCTACATAGACGAACCGCTGAGTACCATGGCTCAGAACGAGCAAGAGAAATATCTGGGGCTTTTGAAAAAGAGCCTCTCCGGAGCGTTGGGCCGGAACCTCATCGACATTGTCTTCTCTACCCAGCAGGTGGCCGGCAGTGAGGAGCACGGGCTCTTGATGGAGCTTCGCGCCTCCAAGCTCCAGAATAAGGAGGCGCGGGACAGGCTCTATGATAAAATCATCGCCGCACTGGACATGGAGGACTCCAACTATGTGATCCTTCTGGCCTACGACTCTTACGACATTCCTCGGAAGAATAAGGACGGCTCGGAGGCGGACTCCGAGGACGTATATAGCTACATCCTCTGCGCCGTCTGCCCCACCAAGGACGTAAAGCCGGAGCTCCAGTTTTTCCCCGGCGACAACGAGTTCCACAGCTCCGCCGCAAGTCAGGTGATCGCCCCCACGGAGCTCGGCTTCCTTTTCCCCGCCTTCGACGACAGGGCCGCTAACATCTACAACGCCATTTTCTACACCCGGAACGCCTCCGACACCCACTCCGACGTGATCGACGCGCTCTTCCGTGTGGAGCTGCCCATGTCGGCGGACGAACAGAGGGAAGCCTTTGAGTCGGCATTAAGCGACGCTTTGGGCGAGGAGTGCGGCTTTGAGACAGTCCAGGCGCTGAACGACCGGATGGCCGCCCAAATTCGGGAGCATAAGGAGGAGAACGACCCCGAACCCCTGACCATGACCGCCGGAGAGGTGGGGGATATGCTCACGGACATGGGTGTCTCCGGCGAGGCGGTGGAGCGCTTCAAGGCCCGCTGCGGCGAAACTCTTGGCGAGGGCGCGGTCATTAAGCCTGAAAACGTCATCGATGAAAAGAAATTTGTGGTCAAGGCCAATGAACTCACCGTCTCCGTCAGCCAGGAGGAAAGCTTCCGCCTGGAATCCCGCGTCATCGACGGCCGGAAGTACCTCCTCATCCCCGTAGGCGCCACAGTGGAGGTAAACGGCATGGAAACTAAGGTCTGAGTACTGCCGAATTTTGAAAAACATTGAGAGATGAGAAATAAGAAATCAGGGGCCTATCAGACGGTCTACTCTCAAAAGGCCACGGTGGCATATACGAAGTGGACGAACCTTCTCGCGGCAAGACATGAACTTATAAGCCAAGATGTAGTCATTCCCAAAGCGGAAAAATGATCTCACAATATTTTGAGTATCAATCTTTCCTTTTCCAAAATTCAGTGATATACTATCAAAGAAGCGAGGTGTCGGGAATGGAATGGATCTGGTACATGATCGCCGCCTTGGGCGCCGGTATCGGGACCGGGCTCGCGGGGCTGTCCGCCGCCACGGTGATGGTGCCGATACTGATTGTGCTGTGTCCCTCCTTCTCCGGGGAGACGGGGGTCTATCAGGCCACGGCCATCGCGCTGGCCTCAGACATACTGGGCTCCGCCGTCACCACCTGGACATACGCGAAGCACAAAAATATCGACCTCCGGCGCGGATGGATCATGCTGGTGTGCATCCTCGCCATGAGCACCATCGGCAGCTATGTGGCGTACCTGGCGGGGAACGTGGTACTGGGGAGCTTCACGCTTTTTCTCACCTTCTTCATCGGCATCCGCTTCCTGGTGAAGCCCGACACCAGCCGGGAGCGCCAGACGGCAAAGGGCCAGAGGCTGGACTGGAAGGGCGTCGCCATCTCCCTCTTTTTTGGGCTGACCATCGGCTTCGGCACGGGCTTCGTGGGCACCGGCGGCGGGATGATGATGCTGGTGGTCTTCACGGCGTTTTTGGGCATGGAGCTGAAGACGGCGGTGGGCACCAGCACCTTCATCATGACCTTCACGGCCCTGATCGCCTCCGTCAGCCACATCCTCATCCACCCGGCCATCGTTCTGGAAAAGTGGGATGTGATGATCCTGTGTATCGCCGTGGCCACGATCTCCAGCCTCCTGTCCGCCCGGTTTGCCAACCGGGTCCCCGCGCGTACCGTGGGACTTGCCACCGGTGGAGTGCTGACGGTCCTCGGCGGAGCCATGCTGGTGCTCAACTACTGGAGCGCACTCTTTGGATGAATGAGCCAAAACCCAAATCCGTTGCGCCGCAAGGCTTTTGAAAAGTAGGATTTTTAACCACTTATTCCAAGCGGTAAGCTACATTTCAGTCTTTCAAGAGATTGGAATGTAGCTTATTTCTTTATCAAAACCTTCGTGTTATACTGCACATACAGATGCAGAAAATACGGAGGTTTTGCTATGCCCAAATATGTAGTAGAGATTCCCGGAAATGAATATCCTGGGCCGATATGGGAGCAACGGCTTCGTGTGGCGGCTTATTGTCGGGGCAGTACGGAGCATGAGGAACAGCAGAACAGTCTGGTGAATCAAATTGAGTTTTATACAGATTACATCCAGCAAAATCCCTATTGGCACTTTTTCGCTGTCTACTACGACACTGGTTCCGGTTTGCGGGTAAACAACCGGCCGGGGTATCAGCAATTGCTCAGGGACTGCATGAAAAGAAAAATTGACCTGATAATCGTCAAATCTCTTAGTCGCTTTGGGCGGGACACTGTGGAGACGATTAAACAAATACGGAGGTTAAAAACTATGAATATTGGCGTTTATATCGAGACTGGCGGCATCAATACTTTGACCGCCAGCAATCTCATCATCGAACAGTTGGCCGCCATCGACCAGGCGGAGAGCTGGTCAAGGAGCAGGGACATCAAGTTTGGTCTCCGGCAGCGTATGATGGAAGGCAAAACAATTCTCAATCATACCCGCTTTCTCGGCTACACCAAAGGCCCGGATGGCGTATTGCAAATTGTCCCGGAAGAGGCGGAGATTGTAAGAAAGATTTTTGACCTGTACGTTCAGGGGAACGGTGTTCGGAAAATCAAGAAGTACCTGGAATCCCACGGCATCAAGACCGTCACTGGCAAATCCGAGTGGAGTACTTCCACCATTGATCGGATGCTCAGCAACGAGAAGTATGCTGGAGACGTGTTGATGCAGAAGACGTACACGCCAGATTTTCTGACGGGCAAGAAAGAAAAGAATTGTGGGCAGGTGGAGAAGTACTTGGTGGAAAACGCTCATGAGCTGATCATCGACAGGATAATGTTTGATAGGGTGCAGGAGATGAAGGGGCATATCAAAAAATAAGAACATCGTTCTTTATTTTTTTCACCGCCTGTGATACAATGAATTCGTGAGGTGATCATAGATGTCAACGGCTGAGCAGAAAAGGCGAATCGCCGCCATAAAGACAGCGGATGCCATCAATGCCATTGAGGGCGCACCAATATCTGACTTCGCGAGAAAGCTCTCCAATAGCTGGGCCAGAGGGGAGCTGACAGACGAGCAGGTGCAGGACGCTCTCTGGCTCTACCATCAGCAGATCGCGGAGCGGGTGAACGGTCATGCCTGACCCATATCTCTATGACGATGTGCCCGTCCTCAAAAACAAGCTGGGCATCAAGGATGACAAGGTCCTGGAGCTGATCGAGGCGGAGCAGTCCCGGCAGAACATGGCCATCCTTTACAAGCGGGGGTTTGATGATTTCTCTCCTGTAGGGCTGTGCGAGATTCACCGGTTTCTTTTCGGGAAGGTCTACGAGTGGGCCGGACAGTACAGGATCATCAACATCGAGAAACGGGAAAAGCTCCTTGCCGGACGCAGCGTGTGGTACAGCAACGATGAGGACATACCGAGGGAGTTGACCGATGCCTTCTGGGACATAAACGCCCTTAATTGGCCCGTTATGAACCACGATGAGTTTGTGAAAGCTGTGACCGCAGAATTTCCCAAGCTGTGGCGGATACATCCTTTCAGGGAGGGAAACACGCGGACGGTCGTGATGATGCTCACGTTCTTTGTGGAGCATTACGGCTTTTTTATGGACCAAGAGCTTATGGCCTCCTGCGCCGGGTATGTGAGGGACGCGTTTGTGATGGCTTCCCTTGACGAGTATTCGGAGTATGAGCATCTGGAAAAGATTTTGTCTGACGCTATATGCGAGGAGCCGATCGAATACTCCGTCGAATCCTTGGACACGCCGGCCTCTGACGGTGCCGCCAATGATAAATACGCGAAATACCAAAAAGAGAAATACGAATCGCAGCCCCATTATAAGCGCGAGAATTGAATTGATCTCGCTCCTCTAACGATTGTACACGATGAAAAGTCCAAATTCCTTGCGCCGCAAGGCTTTTTGGAAATAGGATTTTTAACCACTTACTCCAGACAATAGCAACCTGTTTTTCATACAACGAAAAACAGGTTGCTTTGTTATTTTCACTAATTTTCACCACCCAATTTAGGCAAAATGACAAGGTCGACTACCCGTGCAACGGTTATTATAGCGGTTTGTGCGGTTATAACCCACATATAAGTATATTTAATATGAATTTACAATTTAAAACACACTTATAAGTAAAATAAAACTTTATCAGCAAGGGGCTTTAAATTGAAACTTCCATATGGATTTTATTTAAATTCCGATGGCGTTGTGTCCATCAATGAAGAAAAGGCAAATATAGTTCGGTTGATTTATCGGCAGTACCTCTCCGGCATGAGCTTGGGCGGTATCGCCGATTTGCTTTATTCGGAACACATTCCATCACCCAAGGGGAAAGAACGCTGGACACAAGCTGTGATCAGCGGTATTCTGTCAAACTCGAAATACATTGATGCCGTCATACCTTTTGATGACTTCTTTGCCGTACAGTTTGAGAAAGGCAAGCGCAGTCTCAACGACGAATATACGGGCAAGAGAAAGGCCACCCGGTACAGCTCCCAGAACGTACTGAGCGGCCTTTTGGTTTGTGAAGAATGCGGATGCAACTACCGGCGAATCACTCGTCCTTCCGGCGAGGTGGTCTGGCGGTGCGCTAACCGTGTGGAGCATGGGAAGCAGTTTTGTAAGAGTTCACCAACTATTACCGAGCAGGAAGTAATTACTGCTATATGCAGAACACTGAGAACGGCAGAATTTGATGACCAGAAGGTAAGAAATCAAATCGAAAAAATCGTTGTTGGAGAGAGAGGTACACTGAACATTGAAATAAGGCATCAGATAATGGCGCAATCTTTTTGATGTCAGTATTCCATTTTTCCGGCTATTCTGTTATAATATCCCTATATGTAGATTTGCGAGGGATATTATGACAGCGGAAGAAAAGCGGACTGAGGCTATTTGGACATACATGATATCGAAGGAACGAATCTTTCGCCGTTTAGTGGACAAGGGCATCGTCAGCCAGGAAAATGTTGATTACTTTTTGGACCTGATGTATGATGACATTGACTTGGACAAGATTCCCGGAGCACGGATTACCCCGTTAGGCGAAAAAATGCGAAGCCCCGACCCTTGCATGAAGCCATATGTTTCTTTGACGGATATAGCGAAGGAAAAAGGTACAGCCTCTCCTGGTTATCTGATTCAGAGTTGGCTGCGGAGCAGCAATACGACGGATTACCTGAAATGTTGGGAAAAGAAGAATAATTTGAAGTTCTGGGAAGACAAATGTGACGAGTTGATAAAGAAAGTCCACTCAACAAGCCTGACATTGACGCCGACGCTATGGATAACCAGCACCAACGCCATAGGCATAAAGACATCCCGCGGCAAAGGTGGAGGGACAAAAGCGCATCCCGAGATCGCTATGATGTTCAGAGCGTGGTTGTTCCCGGAGTTTATGATGGAACTGGTGAGGTTTTATCGGAACTTTCAACATTCGGATAGCGAGGGAACAAGTTAAGGTTATTAAAGAGCTTTTATGGGAAAGTGAAGGAAAGCCATGAAGAAAATAAGGTTTAATGCCAAGGAGCTTGTCTCTGTAATGGCGGAAGCAGTTACTTCTGCTTATTTACTCTCAATAGGAGCCTCTCCCGAACAGGCTAAGCTGATTGGGTCATGTATTAGCAGCTTGGCAAAGGGGCTGTCCTTGTCTGAGCAAAACTCGTCTACTACAATTTTAACCTCAATTGAGAAAACAGTTGTGGATTTGGCCGACAACAGCTCAGTGGAACTACCCGAAAACTGCAAAGATTTTTTACGCGAAGATGTCCTCTCACCCCAAAAAATCATACAATTTATGTGTCAGCAAGATCCTCGCACTGCCTTAAAAAAGCAAATTATAGATATTTGTGAACGTGACCCCGATTGTGATATCGGCACTTTACCGGTAGATGAACTTGTGACGCAGATTATCGAAGCGTTTGATCAGGCTACGCTTAGTAGCCACGAACTGGCATCTTACGCAGCCTATTGCATGTTACGTAGCTATCGAGTATCACCAGTTATATATACTGCCAACTTACAGTATGCTTCGAGTTTCACAGAGCCGCTATTTTTACACAAAAAGGGGAAAAATTCAAGAGTTAATTTACTGAATCTCTTTATTATGCCAAAGTATAAGGTTATAAATGACGGTCACAGCAATGCACGAGATGCCGCAAACAATTCTCAAAGTGATTTACAAAAAAGAATTGCAGATTTTCTGAGAAATGATAATTTATCTTTTCTTTTTATCGAAGGTGATGCAGGGTGTGGCAAAACAACGCTTGCGGCTTGGATGAATTATCATTATTATCAGAATGACGAGGTATCGAACCAACTTTTTGGAGACCGCCCGTTGGTGACGATTCGCCTAAGAGATTTAGACAAGAAAGATATCAGTACAAATGCAAGTCTTTCTTCCGCGATCCGTAAGTATATGCACCTGACCTCTTTAGACGAGCTTGAGCAGTTTTTTCCAAAAGCCATAATGCTTTTGGACGGATTTGACGAATTGTGCATGATTGAAAAAATAAACTTTAATCGTGATGAACTCTTATACGATTTACAACGTAAAGGATTACAGGACTTTAATTTTATTATTACGACACGGCCAAAATTTGTTTCCACTAGAATAAATTTGCCAAACATGTATATCTCTCTTCAGCATTTCGACGCAGAGCAACGTACCACTTGGCTCAATCAGTATACTTCGATAGAATATTGTTCCCAGCCCATTGATGAAACAATTTGTGAATACATAAAAAGTATTGGCGACGATACATCGTCGTGTATTTGCGATACTCCCATGACTCTGTATATGCTTGCAGCAAAAAAAGTCCCTTATGACATATTGAACAATAGCTGGTCACTTTATCATCACATTTTTTACGAGGAATTGAGCGAAACTGAGTATAATAAGATGTTTCCGAATCCTGACCGCAATTATGTTCACGGTATTCACATCTTGCGCGATGTTTTATATCAGATTAGTGAGGAAATTGCCTATCTGATGTACCAAAGAGGGAATCAGTCTTTCTATCTTTCTGATAAAGAACTTTCGGACATTATTATAACCTTGAGCGAACAAATTCCCATATTGAAACAAGCTAATATGAAAGAGATTGCGCAACATTGTTATGCGCTTTGTTGCTACTGGAAAGCAAACGCTGACCGTGGTGTGGTGGAATTTCTTCACAACAATATTCGGGATTTTTTCTTGGCCGAAAAGATTTACCGCGAAATGGACAAACTTGCAAATTATGCAAAACAGGAATGCTGGAATTCGGGGAAATATGCTGTACTTATTGGCAGAAAACTATGCTCCTTATTTCAATATGGCGCTTTGGAGACAAAGGTTTGCGAGTTTATTTTTTTGCGTGCAGCGTATAATGCGGAAAAGAGCATATTCGATTTTGCCCAATACGGATACCAGAATACAATCATTGGATCAATTATTTCCTTTATGTCCCGCAACGAATTGTATTCCGATGTAATGTCAAGACATTCCTCATATAATCCTGTGGAACTTATTACTAATATTTTGTCTTGCACTGTCCAGATTTACAGAAATGTGTACGAGGTGTACTTGAGGGAGAAGGATACGATTCCGTGGTTACCACACAAAGGTCACAATCATTTTCTGGAAACGATTTTTAAACCTGTATTTTGTCAGGTTCCCGTCACCATATCATATGACCATATGATAACTCTTGGAAGTCGTGGATACTTTCGTAGCATGGATTTTAAAGCGCATGACTTAAGAAATATTGGGTTTCAACACTCACAAATTGAGAAAGCGGATTTTTCTGATGCTATATTATGTGGATGTGATTTTTCGTTTGCAAAATTAGATGGTTCAAACTTTTCAAATGCGGACATACATTATGCCTCGTTTGAAAATGCCTCTTTGAACCATTGCGATTTGATTGGAGCAGATATTAGGGGTACCGAATTGCCAGATGGATTTGTGAGTAATGAGCAAGATGAACAAGTTGAGCATTTGAAATCTCTGAATATTCCCGGATTGAAAATATGATGTTGATTTCGTGCTATGCCTAAACTATAGCATGTTTTTTGAACGATAGTTATCTCACTTTGTGGCTTGCGCCATATAAGAAGAATGCAAAACATTAGTGATAAATTTGGCATTCTTAGGTTTTCACACGCTTTTTAAAAAATAGGATTTTTAACCTGAATGCGACCCCGTTTTCGAACTTTTTTATCGAAAACGGGATCGCTTCGTTTTGAAAAGTGTTGCGGGAGTAGGAGAATCAGGAAACGGAAGAAATTG
The DNA here is from genome assembly GCA_947632175.1 of uncultured Oscillospiraceae bacterium. Taxonomy (GTDB): domain Bacteria; phylum Bacillota; class Clostridia; order Oscillospirales; family Oscillospiraceae; genus RUG626. The sequence continues at coordinate 15,126 of CANROC010000011.1, forward strand.
GGTGACTATCAAAACTTCCTATTTTCGCAAACTAAATTTTCGTGAGAAGCGCGGTTTTTAGACAGTGGTTTCTCATAAAACTTCACCCTAAAGGTCATGGCAGCCTTTGCAAAGTGGACAAACCTTCTCGCGGCATGACATGATCTTATAAACCAAGATGAGGTCATCCCCAAAACGAACGGATGACCTCACTATATTTTTGAACGGCGGTCTTTCCTTTTCCGAAATTCAGTGATATACTGTCAAAAGAGCGAGGTGTCGGGAATGGAATGGGTCTGGTACATGATCGCCGCCTTGGGCGCCGGGATTGGGACCGGGCTTGCGGGGCTGTCCGCAGCCACAGTGATGGTGCCGATTTTGATCGTGCTGTGTCCCTCCTTCTCCGGAGAAACGGGGGTCTACCAGGCCACGGCCATCGCGCTGGCCTCGGACATTCTGGGCTCCGCCGTCACTACCTGGACATACGCGAAGCACAAAAACATCGACCTCCGGCGCGGATGGATCATGCTGGTGTGCATCCTCGCCATGAGCACCGTGGGCAGCTATGTGGCGTACCTGGCGGGGAACGTGGTGCTGGGGAGCTTCACGCTTTTTCTCACCTTCTTCATCGGTATTCGCTTCCTTGTAAAGCCCGACACCGGCCGGGAGCGCCAGGCGGCAAAGGGCCAGAGGCTGGACTGGAAGGGCGTAGCCATCTCCCTCTTTTTCGGGCTGACCATCGGCTTCGGTACGGGCTTCGTGGGCACCGGCGGCGGGATGATGATGCTGGTGGTCTTCACGGCGTTTTTGGGCATGGAGCTGAAGACGGCGGTGGGCACCAGCACCTTCATCATGACCTTCACGGCCCTGATCGCCTCCGTCAGCCACATCCTCATCCACCCGGCCATCGTGCTGGAAAAGTGGGATGTGATGATCCTGTGCATCGCCATAGCCACGATCTCCAGCCTCCTGTCCGCCCGGTTTGCCAACCGGGTCCCCGCGCGTACCGTGGGACTTGCCACCGGCGCCGTGCTGACGGTCCTCGGCGGAGCGATGCTGGTGCTCAACTACTGGAGCGCGCTCTTTGGCTGAATGAACCAGAAGCCTAAATCCGTTGCGCCGCAAGGCTTTTTGGAAATAGGATTTTTAACCACTTATTCCAGATGAATGCGACCCCGTTTTCGAACTTTTTTATCGAAAACGGGATCGCTTCGTTTTGAAAAGTGTTGGGGGAGTAGGAGAATTTAAAAACAGTAGGAATCAAGCGACTATCAAAACTCCCCATTTTCGCAAACTAAATTTTTGTGATAAGCACGGATTTTAGACAGTGGTTTCTCGTATAATTTCATGCGCCTTCTCAAAATGTTTTTCCTCAAGGTCCATAGAACACAAAGTAATTCGCCGGATTCTCCTTGGCAGAGAGTCCGGCGTTTGCATTGCGTCACATAAACCCATAGCTCTGCCATGTGGCAAAAAAACTTTAGCTAAAGGCATCGAGCGAAGCGAGTCACTATAAAGCAGGACTACAACATCAGCGGTGCGGCGGTAATCGGAAATCCAAATATAAGACCAAACGCCCGTTTCCGGCGGCTGGAACGTGTCAGCCGTATCGGGGACGGGCGCTTTATTCTGAGTGGCTTATATAGAACCATGAAACCATTAAAACTCAGACAAACCTATCCTTCAATCCCGCAAGCAGACGTTCCGCGATAGGCGAAAAAGCCTGATACTTTCTCCAAATCAAGTACATCTTTGCCTCCAATTTCGGTGAAAGCGGGCGGAACACAAGTCCGCTTCCCGGACTCGTATCGATCAAATGGTCAAGGGTCAACAGAAGCCCCAGACCCTCCCTGACAAACAGAGAAGCGTTATAGGACAGGCGAAAGGAACCCTCCAGATGCAGCTTGTCCATTTTTTCTCCGGCCCAGCGTGGAATGTCGCGTTTCCACCCTTGCTCCGAACAAAACAGTGGCAACCCGGTAACGTCATCCACAAGGATGCTATCTTTTTTCGCCAAAGGGTGATCCACAGGTATGACGAGCCCCCATACGTCCGCCTCCGGGAAGGTGAGATAGTGATACTTTGCCGTATCCGGCTCCTCCGCAAGCACGGCAAAGTCAAGAATACCCTTGTCCAGCTTTTCTGTGACCTGTTCCGTATCCCCACTGCTGATGTGATAGCGCAGTCCTGGATAAATCTCTTTGAAACGCTTGATCTCCTGCGCAAGGTAACGAATTTGATAGGATTCAGCAAGCCCAAAATAAATATCTCCGCCGGTTATATCGTCCAAAGACACAAATTCGCCGATGATCTTATCCGCCATCGAAACTAAATCTTCCGCCCGCTTTCTGAGAAGGATTCCTTCCTCGGTCAGCGAAATACTGAAGCTGTGCCGTGTAAACAACTTTTTCCCCAGCTCGTCCTCTAATGCCCGCAACGTCTTGGAAAGAGTGGGCTGCGTGACGTGCAGGATCTCTGCGGCTTTTGTCATGTTTTCCTCTCTTGCAATGGCAAGAAAGTATCTTAAAGTACGAATTTCCATATTCGTGTCCTCCGTTAAATATCGCGATATTCGGCGAAAGAATATCACGATATTCATTATAACCATTAGTGAAAAAACAGTCAATATGCTATACTTAAGATGTCAGAAAAAAGTCGGACTCGGAAAGGGTGAGAGAATGAGCGAACAAACAGAAAGTCTACTCACGGGAATGGCCGACGCAGGATGCAAAGCGGAGGAAATCGAGATGGCCGAGCGCATTTTGCAAACGGGCAGCCTGAGCGAATTGACAAGATTCCTCAAGCAATGCCGCTGCCGTCTGCTTGACCGGATGCACGAAAGTCAACAGCGGGTAGACCTAATGGATTATCTGATACGGAAGACTGAAAAACAATCAATGAAATAACGAAAGGATGGCAAACATCATGAAAAAGGAAGAACTGAAACTGACGGCGGAATGGGATAAAACCTTCCCAAAGAGCGAAAAGGTAGACCATAGTAAAGTCACCTTCGTGAACCGTTATGGCATCACGTTGGCGGCGGATTTGTATGTACCGAAAAAGGCGGAGGGGAAGCTCCCGGCGATTGCCGTTTGCGGTCCCTTCGGAGCGGTGAAGGAGCAAGCGGCGGGGCTGTACGCCCAGACCATGGCGGAGCGTGGATTTTTGACGGTTGCCTTTGACCCCTCCTTTACCGGCGAGAGCGGAGGAAATGTCCGTTACATGGCGTCCCCCGACATCAATACCGAGGACTTTATGGCGGCGGTGGATTTTCTGTCGCTGCACGAGAAAGTCGATCCTGACCGAATCGGTATTATCGGCATCTGCGGCTGGGGCGGCATGGCGCTGAACACGGCGGCGCTGGATACGAGAGTCAAAGCGACCGTGGCTTCCACGATGTACGACATGACGAGGGTAAACGCCAAAGGCTATTTTGACGCCGAGGACAGCGAGGAGGCCCGGTATCAGAAGCGGGCGGCCATGTGCGCCCAGCGGATTGCGGATTTGGAGGCGGGAGAATATGCCCTCGGCGGCGGTGTCGTTGATCCGCTGCCGGAGGATGCGCCGTTCTTTGTGAAGGACTATTACGACTACTATAAGACCCAGCGCGGCTATCATCCCCGCAGCCTCAACTCCAACGGTGGGTGGAATGTGATCGGTTGCGAGTCCTTCCTCAATCAGCCCATTCTCAAATACAGCAATGAAATCAGAAGCGCCGTGCTGATTATGCATGGTGAAAAGGCGCACTCCTGCTACTTTTCAAAGGATGCTTACGCAGCCATGACCAAGGACAGCAAGTACACGGACAACAAAGAATTGCTGATTATCCCGGACGCCGTCCACACCGACCTCTATGACGGCGGTGGGAAGGATGCTATTCCCTTTAACAAGCTGGCGGATTTCTTCCGCGAGTATCTCGGGTGATTTTTGGTATAAGCGGGAGTGAATAAGATGAAAAGAATAGCGTTTTTACTGGCCTTCTGCTTGGCTCTTTCCTGTGTTGCCTGCGGAACGGCGTCAGGGGCAGGCGGGACGGAGGCGCAACCGTCCGGCACCGTACCGCTGAGCAGCACATCAACGCAGGACAGTTTTACGGATGTTCCCACCGATGCCTGGTATGCCGAGGCGGTGATATGGTGTCGGGAGAACGGGATCATGAGCGGTACATCTGAGAGTGAATTTTCGCCCGATGAGCCTATGTCCCGCGCTATGTTGGCCACAGTTCTCTGGAGAAGAGAAAACAGTCCCCTGGTGGATCATACCATGGATTTCTCCGATGTCCAAACCGATACCTGGTATACCGAGGCCGTGCGCTGGGCGTCCTCTGAGGGTGTTATGAGCGGGTATGGCAACGGGTCATTCGGCGTGGATGACCCGGTGACCCGTGAGCAATTTACAACCGTCCTCTGGCGCTATGCGGATTCCCCAGACGGTGGGGAGACGGAAACATTTGCGGATGAAAGTGCGATCTCACCCTGGGCGAAAGACGCGGTAAAATGGGCAAGGGCAAACGGCATTGTAGGCGGTAAAGGCGAAAACCGCTTCGATCCCAAGGGCAACGCCACAAGAGCGGAGGCGGCGATGATTTTGTATAACTTCTTCCGTCGTCAGACTACCAATCCGCAAAACGCGAAAATCCTGGTGGCCTATTTCTCTTGCACCAATACCACCGAGGGCGTGGCGGAGCAGATTGCGGACTATCTGAGTGCCGACCTCTTTGAGATCGTCCCGGAAGTCCCCTATACAGAGGCTGACCTTGACTATTACAGTGGCGGTAGGGCAGATCAGGAACAGGCTAATCCCGCCACACGGCCCGCCATTGCGGGTCGTGTGGAGGACATGGAAAACTACGACATCGTGTTCCTGGGCTACCCCATCTGGCACGGCCAGGCTCCCAAAATTATTTATACTTTCCTGGAAAGCTACGATTTTGCCGGGAAAACCATCGTCCCCTTCTGCACCTCTCATTCCAGCGGCATCGGCTCCAGCGCAGACAACCTCCACGGCCTTGTCTCGGATACAGCCGAGTGGCTGGTGGGCAGGCGCTTCGGAAGCGGCGCGGCGGCGACAGAAATTCAGGGATGGATCGATGAACTTGACCTTCCGCTTACAAAGGAGGTTCCCACATTGCCTTATGACGGAATTTATCCGGAGCATGAGCCCTACGGCACAGGCATCGGCGCCATGCCGGGGCGCGTGGTCTGGACCTGGGACCCGGACAGCGTGGACTGGGATGGAAACGGCTACTGGTGGGAACTTAACCATTTCGACGAGAGCGTCATCTTGAATATGGTCAATGACTCCGTCGCCGCGCTCGGTGGGAAGGATACTGCCCGGGATGGCTGGGCGGCGCTGTTCACCGCGAATAACAACGCCCGCGGAAGAACTGGCGGGTATAAAGCGGGCGAAAAAATAGCTATCAAAGCCAACATCAACGGCTCCGCCGTCTATGACGACGATACCTCCGGCGAAACAAAAATGAGCTACACGAACCCCGTTCTGCTGAAAACCTTGCTCATCTCCCTCGTTGAGGAGGCCGGCGTCAGGGCTGAGGACATCACCGTCTATGATGTGTCCCGGCTGTTCCCGGACTACATGGTTAAGATGTGTACCGAAGGAGAATTGAAAGGCGTCCGCTTCGTGGACCGGGACACCGGCGTGGCGGACGAGTCCGCCCCCATTGTCTGGTCATACTCTTTCAGCGGCAAGGTCAACTACCTGCCCACCTGCGTCACCGAGGCGACTTACCTCATCAATCTTGCCAATCTCAAGGGCCACAGCTACGGGATCACGCTGTGCGGCAAAAACCACTTTGGTTCCTTCATCAACGGCAACACCATGCGTCCGCCGGAGGGTGCAAACCTTCACCAGTGGCTCACCCGAAACGAGATGGGAATTTACAGCCCTCTTGTTGACTTAATGGCAAACGCGGACCTTGGCGGTAAAACGGTGCTCTACATGCTGGACGCCCTCATTTGCGCCCCCAGCGAGGGGGCCTCCATCACCGGAGACAATTCCAGATGGCAACAGTCACCCTTTAATGGGGATTACACATCAAGCGTGTTTGTCTCTCAGGACCCGGTGGCCATTGACAGTGTGGGTGCGGATCTCCTGATGAACGAACCGACAGTCACAGAAAATAACGGAGCGCTGCGCGGCGATCCCACTGTAGAAAATTATCTGCATGAGGCCGGACTTGTCGGGAACGCGCCGTCTGGCACGATCTACACGGATAGTCAGGGGCATACAGTTACGAACTTGGGTGTCCATGAGCATTGGTGCAACTCTACGGAAAAGCTGTATAGCCGTAATCTCGGAAAAAGCGAAGGAATCGAACTGATTCAAATTGCAAAGTAATCGAACGCGACCCCGTTTTTAAATTTTTTTCGAAAACTGAGTCGCGTCTTTTTGAAAACGGTTGGGGGAAATAAACCAAGATGAGGTCATCCCTAAAACGAAAGGATGACCTCACAATTTTTTGAACGTCTATCTTTCCTTTCCCAAAATTCAGTGATATACTATCAAAGAAGCGAGGTGTCGGAAATGGAATGGATCTGGTACATGATCGCCGCCTTGGGAGCCGGGATTGGGACCGGGCTTGCGGGGCTGTCCGCAGCCACAGTGATGGTGCCGATTTTGATCGTGCTGTGTCCCTCCTTCTCCGGGGAAACGGGGGTCTACCAGGCCACGGCCATCGCGCTGGCCTCGGACATCCTGGGCTCCGCAGTCACCACCTGGACATATGCGAAGCATAAGAACATTGACCTCCGGCGCGGATGGATCATGCTGGTTTGCATCCTTGCCATGAGCACCGTGGGCAGCTACGTGGCGTACCTGGCGGGGAACGTGGTGCTGGGGAGCTTCACGCTTTTTCTCACCTTCTTCATCGGTATTCGCTTCCTTGTAAAGCCCGACACCGGCCGGGAGCGCCAGGCGGCAAAGGGCCAGAGGCTGGACTGGAAGGGCGTAGCCATCTCCCTCTTTTTCGGGCTGACCATCGGCTTCGGTACGGGCTTCGTGGGCACCGGCGGCGGGATGATGATGCTGGTGGTCTTCACGGCGTTTTTGGGCATGGAGCTGAAGACGGCGGTGGGTACCAGCACCTTCATAATGACCTTCACGGCCCTGATAGCTTCCGTCAGCCACATCCTCATCCACCCGGCCATCGTACTGGAAAAGTGGGATGTGATGCTCCTGTGCATCGCTGTGGCCACAATCTCCAGCCTCATATCCGCACGGTTTGCCAACCGGGTCCCCGCACGCACCGTGGGTCTTGCCACCGGCGCAGTGCTGACGGTCCTCGGCGGAGCAATGTTGGTGCTCAACTACTGGAGCGCGCTCTTTGGCTGAATAAACTAAAAGCTCAAATCCGTTGCGCCGCAAGGCTTTCTGAAAAATAGGATTTTTAACCACTTACTCCAAAAAGTCCCTAATTTCGGTGAAATTGGGGACTTTTTATAGCTTTTTGAGGTTTTGCCTGTGGGTCAGCGTTTTGTCGTGGGTGTGACGGAAGGAGTTGGGGTCGAATATGGTGACGGTCTTGAGTGAGGGAACAGATAGAGGTTGTCCGGGTGCTGTTCATGTTCGGCCGCGAGGAGGGCAACTGTCTGCTTTGGTTTTCGGATTTTCAGCTCCGAACCGATAATACTGGAAATCGTCCCCGGCGCCAGATGCAGTTCCGGTGGCACTTGTGGGTGTTTCTTCCTCTACGCTCATGTTCAGAAGAACATATCCATGTATTCCTAACCGCTCCGGGTCGTGAAGCCTGTCGGCCACAAGGAAGTGGACGATTTCTCCTTTGTCGTTCTTTTTGGAGGTTTCCGCGTACGCATGGATATGACCGGCAAGGAAGAGATCGATGGTCTCATCGGTTTCCTTTTCAATTTCACCCATTAAGTCTTTGAAGTTTCGATCATCGTATTTGCTCATCATCAGGCTCTCGTTGACTTCAAAAATAAGCTTGGAGATCTGCTCATCGCAAAGAGCGCTGATTTTCTTACTCAAATCCTGTCTGTCCGTAAGATGATTATCCTCAAGCCATTTTTCATAGCTCTTGATTTGCAAATAGAGGTCGTTCTTCCGCATATTCTCCACAGCCTTTTTGATATCGCCCTTGGCGGTATCTTTCAGGCGGGTATAATACATGTCGCTTTCATACTGCTTGGACTCGTGACCGGCCTCCAGATCTTGCATGGCATGATCCAGCGCCCTGATCTGCTTGAGGAAATCGGTACGGGCTGTGTAAAGCTCCTCTTCCACGCCGCTTATGGAGGAAACGGGGGCTGCGGGAGTGGCTGCGGCCGCTGAAAGATCGCCGGAGAGCCCAATTTCCACGCGATATTGGAGCTCCCTCCGCAGGGCAGCGCAGAAGCAGTCTGAAAGCATATTGATGGGGCAGTTTTTGGCGAGTACGGGATCCCATTGCCATCCGGGCATGTAGGAGTAATTATCAATAAAATACGATGGCTCATACTCCATAGAGTAATGAGCGGCGCAGATACGGAAGGGGCGGCGCAGGTACGGAACACGTTCCGGATCGTCCGGATCGCCCTTGCTGACGGCAACGACTCTCTGCGTCTTGTCCCTCCACGCTTTTCTCCCGACCAGCTCGATCACCTTATCTTTGTCTACTCCGATCTTATTTGTCCGGCGCGTGGTCGCTGTCCCGGAGCAATTCAGGGACAGCACGCGAACGCCCAGATTGCGGTAATTCCGCACCTCGTTGAGGTCGTTTAGGAGCAGCTCATCGATGGGCGCATCCAGGTATCGGACCATAAAATCTATAAAATACGCAAATTTGGACATGGTGCTGCTGTCCATCTCCACCGGCATGGCGGAGATCAAAGCTCTGCGCTGGAGCGATGCTTTGTACTGATTCATGGAGGCATAATCATGGTTACCGGTGGTTATGATGATGCGCCGGCGCCAATCGTGCGGAAGATATCCGTCCTCATCCTTCCACAGTTCGAAAACGATGGCGTTCAACAGCTTCATAGCTCGCCTGTAATTTTTCTCCATCTGCGGAGCGTTTGCTTCTCTGCCGTCCACCACATCTCCCGTGATGATCAAAAGGTCCACCTTCGTGAGCCCCAGCGAGTCGCGGATACAGCTCCTGACCTTTTCGCAAAGGTCATCGACCTCATCTTTTATATGCAGGTCTGAAATATGTATCGCGGCAGGATGCCCGGCATTCTGCAAGTCAAAGGGCCGAATATAGGCGCAGTCAAACCGGAAATTGATCAAAACAGTATAGTCACGGGAAAGGATCAGCTGCAGGCTCTCACGCATGAACAAAATATCCCGTGACTTGCGCATCGCGGTCTGGATATTTGCGCTTCTGTCTGTGCCAAACACATGTTCCTCCGAAAGAGACTGAAGCACCAGATGGAAACGGTTCGAATTTGTTTTGTCCCCTTTAAAGGTGAGGCTGAGGACTAAATAGTCACACTGATCCTTTTCCCCTTGTATGATGGACACATTCGGGATAAGCGTTGTTACCCTGTACTTCTCGTTGGGATCGCCCTGTTCGCCGTTGGAGCGGATATATCGCAGCAGCCGGTCAATGTCATGTGGAGTCAGGATCTTGTCGAGCAGCTTTTTGCAGTAGCCGGACTGAGTAAATATTTCCGGATAGTTTCCGGTTGACTCATAGGCGATATAACACATCTGAAAACCTGTCAGACCGCAGATCGTCCTGCATAGGTCCTCGTACTGATAAGGCAGCTCGTCGATCGTATGATTTTCGACCAGGTAATTAATGCGCCTGAAGTATTGAAGCATATAGGTAAGCGGATGAATGCCCTCCTCTTCCTTGCTGGTAGCGGCCGCGCTTCCTGTACTTAGATGCCAAAAACGGCAGAAGTTTCCCAAAATGTTCTGGTACAGGATGTTACGCGTTTCGCCATCGCCGTCCAGGTTGGAGTAGCAGCCGGCCAGGACTTTAACGACTTCTCTGTTCAGGAGGCGCATGTATTGCGGGTATTTGTCCGCAGGCCGGAAGCTGCGCTGCATTGCCCAAAAATCCGATGAAATGCTCTTTTCCAGGTCGCGCATGCCGGTGTACAGCATTTGGGTGTTTTCCAGATATATGTATCTCGCAAACAGCACCATGTTTTTCCGGACCGGGAGCGGCATGGAGCTGGTGATCTGGCTCTCCAGCCTCAGAGGCGTTTCTGTAAGCAGCAGACACGGAACGGCGTCGTCTGATAGCATGGTTGCGGATTTCGCGGATTTGAGGTACCGAATGACCATCCTGTCAGAGGTGGGAAGCGCCATATGGGCGGCAAGGACCGCACGGTCCGAAGTCCCGTCCGGCGCGGTGAAATAGGTGTTAAGATACTGCTCATAGGCTGTTGCGATCGATCTCACGCCGCCGGCGTTGATCTCGGCGCTGATCTGCAGGTCGGCCATCCGGTGGATCAAGATCATCTGCATATGATACTGAAGCAATACGCAGAGTTTCCCGCAATGAAATTCCCTGTACTCATTCGGGCTGCATATCGGTTTCAGCGCGGATATGATCTTCTCCCAATCCGCACTTTCCTCCATGAGGTCACTGATCCTGGCATCAGAAGCCTTCCCTTCGCGCAGGTTCTCCATGACTGCCAGCAAATCGTCCAGGATCCCGGTAATCGCCCGCCTGAACTCATAATAATTCACAAGCTGTTCACGGGATGCGACCTTTATGTAGGAAATGATCCACTCGGCGTTTCTGGCTAAGCAGAAGCGAAGGCTTTCGGCCTTTGCCTCCGAATTGGCCACGGCTTTCATGTCGGCCTCAACGTATCGAAGAGGTTCGGCCATCAGCCTGACCAGATCTGTTCGATAGTCCGCTTTGCACGGATCTCCTGTGCTTATCCGGTAAACAAGCTCATAGGTCTTCTGCATGCTCAAAAGCCGCATGTAGCTGCGGACCCCGATCAGCTCTCTGTGTACAAGGCTCAGCACCTCTTGCTGAAATCTCTCCGCATCTGCCGGGCTGTCAAAATCCCGGACATAGTTGACAACCTCCCGAATTGTGAGTTTCGCGCAGTTGTTGAGATAATTCTGTCTGGACTGATAAAGCGTCTCAGGATCGGCGGACAGATTTGGATGCTGAAATTTATATGAGTATGCCTTAAAAAACCGAATAAACTTCTCCGCCACATCTACCGCGGCGTCATACTCCTGCCGCTTCAAATTGTCGGCCGTTGTGCCGCGGACGGCGGCCATGCGCTCATAGCGCTCCTGGGCCTCCTCCTGGACAAAACTGAAGAGGCCGGTGTTCTTGCCGTGCTCCGGGACATTGACATAAAGCCATTGGACAAGCCACGCGAAGTAAGACGAGTGGTCAAGAATGGCCTCGTCCAGATCCCTGTCATATTCCTCTCTGGAGCGTTTGCGGTGCTTCTCCTTGAGCCTCTCAAACTCACTGCTGAGCTGCTCGGTAGAGGACCGTTTTTCCAGCAGATCGTACTTTTTTGCCGTCCGGCACGCCGGGCAGCGGTCGTTTTCCGTGTTATACGAGGGGATCGCGAGATGAATATACGCGAAGAGATTTTTCTCCGGCTCATGGACGAAGAAATTCGCTGAATCATAGGAGCTGCGGTTGACCAGCAGGAAAAGCCGGTCAAACAGGAACACGTTTCCATAGGGAATGCCGGAATGTTCGAGCAGCATCTGCACCAGCAGCCGCGCGCGATTCAGGATATCTCCGGTGACAACCGAGCTGTCCGCAAAATGGACCAGGAAGCGGGAATGGGGATCGGACCGCTTTACTCTGCGGTAATCCTCCGCGATAAAGCTGAATTTTGCGCGCATCTCTTCCCGGTAGATATCAGTGAGGTTGAGGCGCAGGACTCTGACCTGTCCCCGGAAAACGATGTCTATCACCGCTTTAACGAACCCGGAATTGGCAAACTGCATCGGCACCACTAAAACATGGTAAGCATCTACCTGGGCAGGCCACTCCTGAAGCAGATGACCGATCTCCCGGCGATTATCGCGGAAAAGGTTTTCAAAGTCAATGTAAAACTGAAAATGGTTGTTGCCGGAATAGATGTGGGAATAGTGTACATTCTGAAAGAGACTGCGAATACGTTCCCGATTTGCCTTTGCGCCGCCGGTTTTACGCACCAGCCGTTCAAATCCGTTAAAGCGCTGTTCGTGGAGAGTGAAGATGGCATTGGGCTCCGTCTCGGAATGGCGTACATCTATGATCGGGCTCAGGGACTTCCCCGTTGCATTGCAGATAGGACACGTATCCGGCGCATACCATTTTATATTCACCGGGATCAGGTACTTCACCCTGCATTCAGACAGCGAGGAATTTTCGGGACGTGGTACAACAGAGTGATCCGCGCTATTAAAGCGCTCCCAAAAGCGCGCAGAGGTATCGCTCAGATTTCCGTCCGAATTGAACAGGTCCTTGTTGATCAGGACCAGGCAGAAATTGCGCGAGGGGACATTGAGGACAGCTTCACCCAGCTCTCTTTCGTTTTGGAGCTTCTGAGACCGCGAGCTCCTGCTTTGGGCTTTGCAGTCCCTCTCTGCCGCCTCTCGCTTTTCCTGAAGGAACTTACGGGCGCGGTTATGCAGCTTATATACTGTCGAAAGCGTAGTGCCCACAGGTAAGACTGTCACGATTTGGATGTTCGCAAAATCAGCGTAGGTGAAAGCATCGGGATCGAAATACGGCTTAAAATACACCTCTCCATCGCTGGGCCCGTCATAGACGATCGCGGAATATACCTTTGCTTTTTCAAGCGCATTCTCCAACCAGAACTTGATTTGGAGGAAAAGAGTCGAGGAATATTTTTCATATCCCAACAGCAACAGCGAGGAGTCCTTATTTTTCCTGTCATCACGGTACAGGAGCTCTGTAACGATCAAATAGGCAAAATACGCGATATTGCCCATGTTGTGGAAAAGCAGCTCCGCTTCGCAAAATTGCTTCAAATGGAGCTTGGAGCCAAGGCGGATATGGGTGTTGCGAAGCATACAGCCGTATTCATTTGACTGCATGTCCGTTTCAAGCACTGCGGAAATACGTCTGACAAACCAATTGTCTCCCCAGGGGACATCCTCCAACGAAGCTGTTCCGGCGCCATCGGGAACGCGGGCCGGTAAAAACAGATCGAACGGGAACAACTCGATAGGATGTATCTCGGGAGAAGCTTGCGCGCCATTATACGTAAGATAATTTAATAACGGAAGATACTCCAGAGTGTATTCCGAGTGCTGGTACGCGAAAAGGGCCGCGCCTCTTTGCGCGTCTGACAAAACGCGGCCGGAAAGGATCGTCTGTGTACACGGAATGCCCGCTCTCCATTCGGAGCACAGCGCGATCTGCACGTTGGTCATATCCGGTTGCACTCCGTCAATGTAAAATACGGAATACCACCGTATAAATTCGTGCAGCGTATCCATGTCCGGAAAGAGCAGCGCGATACGCAGGGGGATGTTTTTCTCCGTTAATTGGACATATGCGATCTGCCTGAACAGGGCCTTGGCCAGGAGCTCGACCCCGTGAGATCTAAGGTGCCTCAAATTCAGCAGGATGACCGCATCAGACAGGCTTCCGGCGCAGCTCGACCGGAGCTGGTCGTTCAGCCTCTTTTGGATCTTGATGATGTCATCGATCTTGGAGGAAAACGCCACCTCGTCAAAGAGCGTCTTATAATCAACAAAAATCAGGCGTTTGCGCGGCGGGAGGACCTTCGGTCCGAAATAGCTCAACTGGTTTGGCCCATCTCCCGTCGTATCGGGAAGAGCGGGCCAGGCATCGCTTATCGGGATGAGCGCATTCCACTCTGTGACGTATGAGTCCGCCGGCTCATATTCATCTCCATCGAATGAAAGCTTATTCTCGTTGTTATAAACAAGCGTCCTTCCGCTGCCGTCCGGCGTGCGCCCCATAAGGTAGCCGTCATTGACGCTGACAATGCGTTGGAGCAAACGCAATCCGTAATGAACGGTCACATCCTCAAGGTGGGAATCGAGCGGCGCTTCCCTTGGCGGAAGATGAAAAAGGTCGTGCAGCTGCCCGGCATACTGCCGATGCGCGGATAATTCCTTATTCGAAAGACTTCCCTCCAGCAGGATCGCGTCCTTGTTGAACTGGGCGTCCTTGGAGGCGTATAACTCGATGGCTTCCAAAAAGACACGTTCATTATATTGGCGGATCATCCCGATTCGCCCATTTTCGCCCATTGCGCTGTCAAGAACAAAAAATTCAAAATAAAACCGGTAATCCCGATTGAAGATATTGTCTCTGTCAGTCGATGTCCCGTTCCTTTTTACTTTGGTAAAGCAGGGCTTATATTTCTCATAAAGCTCTATACGGTTTTTAGACTCCTGGGGAAAATTGGACATCGTTGTGTCGCGCCCCGCCCGATGGACTCGAATGCCGAACCATGCCCGATGTCCCTGAGAGTGCAGGCACGCGTTTTCGATAAGCTGATACAACGCCTCTCCGTATGTGATCGCGTCTATTCGGCTCTTCTTGAGCAAGGCCTCATTGATCTGAGGCTTGTCATTCACGCTGTAAAGGGCCTTTTCTTTGATAAGTTCCAAAAGGAGATATGTCCAGATGATTTTCGCCAATACGGTCATACTGTCCAAATGGGCCTGGATATAGTCGTTGACATGCCCGCGAAGAGCGCTTTTTGTGGCTTCGCTGAATCCAAATTGCTGGTCCCCCAGGTATTCCGCGTTTTCTACGGCGTGTACCAGCATATTCGCCATATGAAAATACTCCGGCATCTCGTCTGCCGGGCCTGAATAACGGCTGGTATTCAAAACCTGATAGCTCTTATAGGCGTCCGGATTTAACGCGATGGAACACAGCGGGAAGATCCGGCTTTTCGCCCAGTCGTAACCCGAAAACTGTATTCCATTTACATTGATCTGAATATACTTTGTCTGCTCCAATTGGGATAAGAAGGCAGCCACACGCCCGTACTCATCGCTGTCGATCTTCCCATTTTTCTCCCTAAGAAAGATATCCAGGGTAAGCTTTTGCTCAGGACTGATGCGTTGTGTGCGATACAGGTAATCGGCAAAGGGAAAGAAGTATCTGAGCTGGGTGACCTCGCTGGACGCATCGTTCAGCTTGACCCGGATCCTTAAATCTTTGTCCTCGGGAGGCGTATTATATAATGCCTGCCAGGCGACTCTATCAAGCCCATTTAAATCCATATGTATATTCTCCTTTTTTATCCGTTGCCGGTATCGGGGCCTTTTTTCTCTCCGGGGCCGGCGAAATTGGAGGCGGCCCTGAAATCGAAGATCGCAATGGATGAGATCGTCTCAAGCTCTTTGGCGCTCTTCGCAAAAAACCAGCCGTTCTTCCAATCGCCACTGTTATAGATCAGCCTGTAAAGATACTCGGGAATCGCGCTTCCGGTGTGCCGGATCCCCCAGTTTCCCGCGGGAGCGTCACGCGTTTCCCGTGACATATAAAATCGATCGATCGCCGAAAAGATCTCTGCGGCTTTTTCGTCATCGAATTTCTGCTGAGGCTGTGCCCGGCCCTTATTATGGTCGAACAGCGCGTGCTGGCTGTTCCAAATAAAGTCGCATACGGATAAGCCAAGAGAGCCGTTCAGCAGGTCCACATCGGATACTTTCTGGATAGTGCTGTTGAAATACGTCTCTTTTACACTCTCCGCAGAGGCAAGATATATGCCGTTGACGCAGTTTTCGCACCAAAGTACGATTTGTTTGTCAAGATAGGGGAAGCTCTGCAGCTGCATCTGTGGGACCGGCCTGGAGCATGAATAGTATAAGTACAGCGGCATGGCTGACCTGATTTTGGCAGCCTTGATCAGCAGATCGATCTGATATCCGTTCCTGTTCTTGTATACGATAGACGGGCGAACGTTCGTGTTGGCTTTCAAATATTTTGCCTGCACCAAAAAGCGATACGCGCATAAGACATCTTTCTCGTTCGTCAGCGCCCACCATTCCATATCGGCGCCGATATGCGCCTCCTCCTGCCGTGTCAGGGGTATGAAACGGACCCTCTCCGACAGGCCCGACATGCTTAAAAGCCCGAACTGAAGCCAATCTGTAATAGATTCTTCTTTCACCCATGGGTTTTTGCTCAGCCAGCGATATATTTCCTCGGAAATGCAGTGAAACACAAAAACACCACCTTAAAAATAATTTGAAGAGTACAGCGGGCGATACATTCCCGTGTTCTCGTTTCAGGAAGTGCTGATTACATATTTTTGCCGTTCCTTGATGAAATCCTCCTAATATTTAATGTTTTGGGCGAAGCGTTATGTTACAAAAAGATTTATTTTATACCAAAAATATTGTTTAAGTATGTTTGTCCCTGTTTGCCTGGTCTTGTATCGTTGCCGCCGTCCAGACCTTGCTCACCGCGGGGCCATGGCCTGCCATATCCCCGCGGAGACAGCGGCGATAAATTCGTGGGACAGAATTTCCGGGCAGGCCCTTATACTTTTACTCCCTTGCTTGACAGCGCGGCGAGGGTTGACAGGAGAAAAGGGAGAAGGTATAATTTTGGGAAAAAGGGGGCGAGAGGGTGGTGTATTCGATTGGGTACTCAGGCTTTACGCCGGAGGAGTTTGTCCGGGCGCTTTTGGAAAACGGCGTGACGGCGCTGGTGGATGTGCGGTCATCGCCCTATTCGGCCTACCACACGGAGTATGACCGGGAGACGCTGGCCCGGACGCTGAAAGAGAGCGGAATACTTTACCGCAACTACGCCAGGGAGTTTGGGGCGAGGCAGGAGAACAGGAGCTTTTTAAGCCCCGGAGGGTATCTGGACTTTGAAAAATTCTCGGCCTCGGAGCAGTTCAGGGAGGGCGTGAGCAAGATCGAGGCGGGTATGGAGCGGGGGTATGTTTTCTGCTTCATGTGCGCGGAGACGGACCCCATGACCTGCCACCGGGCCATACTTGTGACCAGGGCCTTTTCAAGGCTTGGATACGAGGTCATACACCTCATGCCCGGGAACGTCCGGGAGACACAGCGGGAGATGGAAAGGCGGATGGTGGAAAAGCTCTTTCCTGACAGAGAGCAGCTGTCGCTTTTCGGGGACAAGTCGGAAGAGGACTGGGTGGAGGAGGCTTACGCCCGGCAAAACAGGGCCATCGGATTCAGACCGGGGGAGGGCATGTGATGGAGCTTTACACCATGGGTTTTACGCAAAAATCGGCGGAGAGATTTTTCGGACTCATAAGCGAAAATAAGATAGAGATGCTGGTAGACGTCAGGCTCAACAACCGCTCACAGCTGGCGGGCTTTACGAAAGGAGAGGATCTGGCCTTCTTCCTTGACAAGCTCTGCGGGTGCGCGTATTGCCACCGGGAGGATATGGCCCCGACGAAGGATATCCTGGACGCTTATAAAAAGGGGACCATCGGCTGGGAGGAGTACGAGGAGCTGTTCATTCCCCTCATGAAAAGCCGCGGGAGCGTGGAGAGATTTTTAGAGGAGCTGGGGGAATATGACCGGGTACTCCTTTTGTGCAGTGAGCCCACGCCGGAAAAATGCCACCGGAGGCTTTTGGCGGAGCTCATCGCCGAGGCAGGGGAGAATATCGAAATAAAGCACATCTGAGAGAGGGAATAGCGCATGGTGGGCAGGACTGTAGAAGCGCTGCTGCTGTCGAGCTCGGCAAAACACAAAGGAAAGTGCGTAGCCGGAGTGAGCCTTGACACGGGGGAGCTTATAAGATTTGTCTCCGAGGACAGGGGAACCATGGGGGCGCTGACTTACGGGGACATGAGGTGTGCCGATGGGCGCATCTGCGGGCCCTGCGATGTTGTGATCGCGCCGGTGATCGGACCCGTGCCCACGGCCCACCAGCCGGAAAACTGGCTCATTGACAGGCGGCGCTATTGGAAACGGTTAAAGACCTTGACGCCGGGGGAGACAGCTGAGCTCATACCGGTGACGAGACCCCGCATGATATTCGATACGTGGGGCGGTTTCCTTACGGAGGAGCTTTACCCCAACAGGTCCCTGGAGCTTATTGAGGCGGAAGAGCTTGTCTTTGCGAAAGAGCCGGGGAAGAAGTCCAAGGTCACATTTACATACAACGGGCGCGAGTACACGAAAATGTCCATGACCGACAGAGACTATTACTCCGCTCAGAACGGCGACAGGATAGGCAGGGCCGTACTGCTCATGAGCCTTCCGGAGGACGATTACAACGGGAAGTATTTTAAGTTCGTGGCGAAAATATTTCAGGTGGGAGAGTGAAACGAGGGGCGGAGCCCAGCGGGAATCAGACCTAAATAAGAAACCCGGCCCCGGGTTCGGATGTGTTGTCCGAAGACGGGGCCGGGATGATTATATGTGTTTGCCGTCAATCCTGAAAGAGGATCATGATGTAGCAGAGGTTGATGCACTTATCCTCGGTGGTGATGTCCAGTTGAAGCTCCCCGCCGGTGACGGTGACGGTAAACTGAACGGGCTGGGCGATGGGGGCGTTTTCCGCGACCGCCTTGCCGTTGGCGGCGATCGTGGGGTTCTTGGAGCAGCTCCAGGGGTCGGCGAAGTAGAGAACCACGGTGTAGGTCCCGTCCTCCAGCTCGAACTTATAGTGGAGGTTCCGGTCCACGCCGTTTTCGAACTGGTTCTTGGTGTAGCGGTTGGAGGCGGTCTTATCGATGCCGTCGGAGCCCACCTGCTCGTTGGCCCAGGTGCTGGGGGTAGACAGGCCGTGGGGAGCCTTGCTGCCGGCGGTGCCGGGGTTCGAGTCGTCCCAGATGCCCCACATTTTGCCGGTCACCGGGTCGGCGCCGTAGACCTGCTCGGTGACGGAGTTGTAGACACCCAGGGCGTCGCCCTCGGAGACGGTGCTGGGATCCCAGTCGCCGCAGTCCACGAAGTAGGCCAGGTGGTTGACAAAGGTCTTGGTGTAGACGAAGGAGCAAAGCCGCGCGGACTCGGCCCCGTCAATGCCGCTGACGGTGAGGGGGATGACGTCCGTGATCTCCTCGCCCAGGAAGGTCTTCGTCTCAGCGGCGTTGACCACCGCCTCGGGGATATCCACGGTGACCTCGTAGAGGTCGGACTGGCCGGTATAGTTGAGCGTGGCGGCGTAGAGGACGGTGTCGCCGGACTTGATTTGAAGCGTCTTGCCGTTGTCCTCCCGGGCGAGGGAGAAGACCAGCCTGTTGACCGCGCCGGCCTCCACTTTCATCCAGTAGGTGAAGCTGCCGCCCGCCGCGGCGTACCGGGAGGTGCCGCCGGCGGCGTCGGCGGTGGAGCCCACGGAGCCCTGGTCCTCCAAGGTCTTCTCATACTGTCCGTAGCCGGGCTGGACGGTGTCCAGGGTGGTATATTCAAAGGGCGTCACGGGCTTCTGGACCTCCACGCTGGAGTCGGCGAAGGTGAAGTAGAGGCCGTAGCGCTGGGTGTGCTGGCGGTAGTGGACGGAGTAGGTGAGGGGAGAGACCTTGGTCCCCTCCAGCACGAACGTTCCGTCGCCGGCGGGCTTCATGAAGTCATTGATGCGGGCGATGAAGTCCTCCACCGTGCCCTCGCTGACGGGAATGGTCTCGGAGGCCAGGGGGCCCAGGTCCTTGGCGGCGGGGACGGTGACGTTGACGCCGGTGGTGCCGGTGGTCATGTTCTTATCCCCCAGCTCGGCGGAGAGGACGAAGGGGCCGTATTTGAAGGCGTAGGCGTGGGGGTTGTCCGGCAGGGCGTGAGCGGTGACGGTCTTCTCCACCGCGACGGTGAGTGTGTCCCCGGCCTTGACCGGTACGGACACAAAGCCGTTTTCCGCCTGGCTGTCTACCGCCGCGCCGTTGAGCGTGACGTCGAATTTCGCCGTCCAGTCGGGGACGCGCAGCTTCAGCGTAGCCGCGCCCTCGGTGACGGTGAAGGTGATCTCGTCGGAGTGCTCCAGGTCGGCGGACTGGGTGAGCTTCACGTTTCCGCCGTTATAGGTTGAGGACAGGTACAGCGCCACATAGACCGCGTCCCCATCGGTGTAGTAGACGCTGTCGTTGAGCTTGGACCAGCTCTCCATGCCGCTGCCGGTGCAGCACCAGAAGTTCCCCTCCGGGGTGGAGTAGACCTTGAAGTAGCCGGTGGCCATGGGCTGGAAGTAGGTGGTCATGCCCGTTTCCGGGTTCTGGGAGGAGAGGATCGCGTTTATGTAGGCGTTCTCATAGTAATCCAGGTACTTCTTGTCCCCGGTGACGGCAAAGAGCGTCCGGGAGAGCTTCAGCATATTGTAGACGTTGCACGTCTCGCAGTTGGCGTTGGTGCGCTCGCCGTCCAGGACGTCGTCCTCGCCGAAGTGCTCCCACTCGGAGTTGCCGCCGGTGATGTAGGTGTGGTGCTCGGTGACCCGAGTCCAGAATTTCTCGGCGACCTCCAGCATCTGCGCGGCGTCCACCGTCTCGCCGTTCACGGTCTTGCCGTTCAGGACGACGTAGCGGTTGAGGGCGCCGATGATCTTGGGGATGGTGGTGTTGGCGTGGAGGTTGTTGAGGTAGTTGGGCGTCTCGGAGAGGATCTTGTCAAACAGCGCCTGCTCGTCGAACATATGGGCGGCGACGGCGTATTTGTCCTCCCCGGTGACGGCATAGAGGTTATAAAGCGCGTCGTTCATGCCGCCGTACTCGATGGCCAGGACCCGGTTTTGCGTGGCGGCGTCCCAGCGGGAGACGCGCTCATAGGTCCAGTCGCCCAGGCCTTTGGCGACCTCCAGAGCCGTGGCTGAGCCGGTGAGAGTGTAGACGTCCAGAAGGCCGGCCAGGATCTTGTGCATGGTGTACCAGGGTACCCACGCCTGGGTGCTGATGTTGGTCAGGCCCTTTTCCACGTTGTCAAACTGCGCCTCCGGCGTGTCGCCCACGGGCTTCGCGCCCCAGAGGAAGCCCTTTTGCGCCCCGGCGGCCTCGGCGTTGTCCTGACACTCCTTGAGGGCGGCGACGATGCCGTCCAGCTTCGTTTTCAGCGCCGCCCGGTCGGCCTCGGGCGTCCCGGCGTTGACGGACGCCTGCGCGAGGGCCGAGAGGTAGTGGCCCATGGTGTGCCCGCCGATCAGCGCCCCCTCCCAGCCGCCGCCGTAAGAGGCGGACGCCGTGGGCGTGAGGCCGGCGTTTTTATAAAAGCAGAACAGAAGCCTGTCCGCGTCCAGACTCAGGAGGTACTCTACCTCCTTCGCCATCCCGTTGACGATGTACGGGTCCGTAACCGTCACACTGGCAAGCCCGGTAAACCCGATCCCGTCCGCGCCGGGTACGATGGGGGTGTCGGTCCCTTGTGTGGATTCCGGCCCTTCTTTCTTTCCGCAGGCGGCCAGAAGCCCCATGAGAATGGTCACACAAAGTAAGACCGCGATGAGGGCTGCCGTGGGGCCTTTTTGATTTTTCCTTGACATTTTTCGCTCCTCCTTGTCAATTTTGCCCGAACAGGGCTTGCACGGTAGGGGAAAGTATGGTAAACTTACCTCACAGTATAGGCCCCGGGGGGCCAAATGTAAAGCTCATTTCACCATGAGAGGGTATCATAAGGTAATATGCTGCACTTCAATCTGTCTCATCCTGTGGAGATGCTCTGGTTCGGCGAGTTCATCGCGCCGGAGGAGGGCTTCGTCCACCTGTCCCGGGCCCTTTTTGAATACGAGCTCATGGCTGTCACCGAGGGGGAGTTGTACATCGCCGACGAGCGCTCGGAATACCGGGTGGGGGCGGGGGAGTATTTCGTTATGTCGCCCACCCGCCACCAGCACGGCACCCGCAACTGCCGCTGCCGCTTCTACTGGCTCCACTTTAAGGCCGACACCCGCCCGCCGGTGACGTTTTCCCTGCCGGAGCAGGGGCGTTTCACGGACCCGGCGGCGCTGGAGGGGCTGGCGGCGCGGCTCATGGACGCGGAGAAGACGGAGCACCGGGGGGCGCTGTCCCACTACGTAGCCACGGAGCTTTTGCTGGAGCTGGCCCGTCAGCAGCGCACCCAACCGCCGCCGGGGGAGGCCCGGAGCCACGGGGAGGAGCTGTGCGAGCGCATTCGTGCCTTTGTGGCGTGGCACCGGTTTTCGGAGTTTCGCGTCTCCGACATCGCCCGGGCTCTGGGCTACCATGAAAAATACCTCTCGGCGGTCTTCCACCGCACGGAGGGCGTCACCCTCAAGCGCTACCTGGTGGAGACGCGCCTTAACGAGGCCAAGCGCCTGCTCACCGACACCGACTACGGCGTGGCCGAGGTAGCCAGCTACCTCAATTTTGCCTCCGCCCACAACTTCTCCCGTTTTTTCAAGGCGGAGACGGGCCTGACGCCCACGCAGTTTCGGGAACGGGAACACTGATGAAAGATAAAAATGATGCCCCTCCGTTGAGGGGCAATTTTTTGTATTTCCCTCTTGACAACCTCCCTAACGTGTGCTATAACTGTACTATAACACCCAGTACACACAATACAGTCAGGGAGGTGAGGGCTTGATCGAGGTGGATTTCAGGGACGCGCGGCCCATTTATGAGCAGGTGCGGGACGGGCTGAGGCGGCTCATCATCACCGGCGTCATCGAGGCCGGGGAGAAGCTGCCGTCGGTGCGGGCGCTGTCGGCGTCGCTGGCCATCAACCCCAACACCATCCAGAAGGCCATGGACGCCCTGGAGCAGGAGGGGTACGCCTACTCGGTCCCCGGACGGGGGAGCTTCGCGGCTTTGCCCACGGACGTGGGGGAGGGGCGGCGGCGGGAGCTTTTGAAGAGGCTCTCGGCGGCGGCGCAGGAGCTTCGGTTTCTGGGCGTCCCGGAGGAGGAGCTCATAGAGGCCGTGAGGAAAAGAGAGGAGGACGACCGATGATCGAGGTCAGGGACTTAGTCAAAAGCTTTGAGGGCTTCCACGCCCTGGATGGCGTCAGTATGACGGTGCCCAAGGGGGCCATCTACGGCCTGGTGGGGCCCAACGGGGCGGGGAAGAGCACGCTGTTGCGGCACCTGTGCGGGGCGTACAGGCCGGACGCCGGTCAGATCACCGTGGAGGACGCCCCCGTCTATGAAAACCCGGCGGTGAAGCGCCGGGTGGCGGTGATCCCGGACGAGGTCTACTGGTTCGGCTCCGCCTCGACCCGGGACATGATGCGCTTTTACCGGGGCGTCTACCCCGCCTTTGACGAAGAGCGCTACGCCAAGCTCCGGGACGCTTTCCCGGAGGTGGACGAGAAGCGCCCCATCCGGCGGCTGAGCAAGGGGATGCAGAAGCAGTCCGCCTTCTGGCTGGCGCTGAGCTGCCGGCCCGACTACCTTCTGCTGGACGAGCCGGTGGACGGCTTGGACCCGGTGATGCGCCGGCAGGTCTGGAGCCTCCTTATGGGGGATGTGGCGGAACGTGGGACCACGGTGCTGGTGTCCTCCCACAACCTCCGGGAGCTGGAGGACGTCTGCGACCACGTGGGCATCATGTCCCACGGCAAGGTGGTGCTGGAGCGCTCCCTCACCGAGCTCCAGGGCGGCATCGTGAAGCTCCAGATCGCCTTCAAGACGGCGGGCGCGCCCAGCTTCCCGGAGGGGGTGGAGCCCCTGCATGTCTCCAACCTCGGGCGGGTTTACACCTGCATCCTCCGGGGGAACGTCCAGGAGCTGGAGGCGAAATTCGCCGCGCTGGACCCCATTTTCATGGAGGCGCTGCCGCTGTCCTTAGAGGAGATATTTATTTACGAGATGGGAGGTGAGGACTATGCGGTCCGGGATATCGTTCTTTGACAAGACGCTCTTCAAAAAGACGGTGGCGCGCTGGTGGCCCATTTGGGCGTCATACCTCGTACTGTGGATCTTCATCCTGCCGGTGCATCTGGCGATGACGGGCGAAGGCTACCGGAGCGAGATCTCCGGGACTTTCGTGCCGCAGATGGTGATCACCATGATCTTTGCGCTGTTCGCCGCCATGGCGGTGCTGAGCCACCTCTATTGGCCCCGGTCGGCCAACTTTTTCGGCTCCCTGCCCGTCCGGCGGGAGGCACAGTTTGTGACGCTGTACCTGGCGGGGCTCTCCTTCCTCCTGGCGCCGGACGTCATCGTGGCGTGCCTCACGGCGCTGGCGGTGAGCGGCAGTAAGGTCCTCGCCGTCGGTCAGGCCTTCGCGTGGCTGCTCACGGCCGCGGTGGACGGGTTCTTCTTCTATTCCTTCGCCATTGTGGTGGGGCTTTTGGTGGGGCATATCCTGGCCCTCCCGGCCCTCTACACCGCCTTCAACTTCCTGGCCGCGCTGGTGGAGCTGCTCCTGGAGATGGTCGCCGGGGTCTTCTACCCCAGTTTCGTCGGCTTCCCCCAGGCGGCGGACAAAGCCGTCCTGTGGCTGACGCCCTCGTTCCAGCTGATCAAGGTCCAGCTGATGACCGTCTCATACGAGGTCTATCCGGGTACCGGCTCATACATTGAGGAGTTTGTGAATGACGGCTCATGGCGTTTCTACGGCGGGCACATCCTGGCCATATACGCCGGTGTGGCGGCGGTGCTGACGGTGCTGGCCTTCTTCCTCTACCGTCATCGCCGCATGGAGAGCGCCGGGGACGCGGTGGCTGTCCGGGCGGTGAGGCCGGTCTTTAAGTACGGCGGGGCGCTGTGCGCGGGGCTGGGCCTGGGGGTCATCACCTCCCTCATTTTGGGGGAGAAGTCCATGCCCTATACCGTGACGGCCTGGACGGTGCTCAGCGTCTTCGTGGCGCAGATGATCCTGGACAAGACTTTCCGGGTCTTCAAAAAGTGGAAAGGCGCGGCGGTGCTGGGCGCGCTGGTCGCCGCAGCCTTTGTGGTGATGGCCTGCGACCTCACGGGCTTTGAAAGCCGCGTGCCGGACCCGGCGGATGTGGAAAGCGTGAAGGTCAGCTACATGCGTACGAGCTCCGCGCTGGGCGACTGGGCGGACTACGCCGACTTCACCGTCACGGACCCGGAGGAGATTCGGGAGCTTACGGATTTGCACGAGGCCGCCGTTCGGGAAGGGGAGGGGCACGGCGCGGGGTATGTGTCCATGTCGATCACATACCGTTTGAAGCACGCCACCATGCGCCGGTCTGTGTCGGTGCGCTTCGATCCCAACGAAGCCCACACCCCCGGTACCGTCGCCGCGGCGGCGGAGGCCGTCTTCGCCGACCGGGACCTGTGGCGGCGGATCTACGGCCTCGACGAGCTGGAGGATGCCCTGGCCGCCGGCGGGCGGATCTACGAGGCGGACTACGGATACAGTGTCTACTCCTGGGATGAGATCGACCCGGACGACCCGGAACAGCAGTACAAATACCTCCGCGACGGCGGGATGCTGACCATCCTGAACGCCGAGGACATCAGTGCCCTCACAGACGCGCTCCTCGCCGACTTTGAAGACGGCCTCATCGGCCGCCGCCGCGCCGACCGTCCCATGGTAAACGACGGCAAGACCCAGCGTTCCGTCACCCTGGCCTGGACTTTCGGCGACGACTCCGACTCCATTAGATTCGCACTTACCCCCGAAGCAAAACGCACCTACGACCTCATCCAGGCGCTCATCCCAAGGCTCCTCGAGGAGCAGGGATTGGAAAAATAAAGCTCCCCCGGGCGGCCAAAAAAGGCCGCCCGAGCCTGTCGGAAAAGGCCTGCGGCCTTTTCCGACAAAGGGGAACGTGCGAAAAAGATTTCGGAAATGTCTGCGGACATTTCCGAAATCTTTTTCTGCCGTTTTGCTCCGCGCACGGCCTCGTCGTCGCCGATGCCGCTTTGCCTCGGGCTCCCGTTGGTCGCCCTCGGGCGCTGGCATCGCTCCTCCTCTCCCCAGCGGGCTTCGCCCGCCGGGGACCCCGGGCCGCACACTCCGCAAAACAAAAGGTATTTTTTCCGACGTACATGCCGCCGGAAAAAATGCTCGATTTGAGTTTTTGGACAGACTGGGGCGGCCAAAAGGCCGCCCGATTTTTTTGCGCGGCGCTTTTAGTTTTTTCAAAAAAATTTTCCCCACACCCCTTGACAACCAACTGTATTACGTTTATAATACGGTCAAGAACTGTATTACACACATAATACGGTGAAAGGAGGGGAGCGCGTGGGACTGTTTGGGGATTTCCCGGCGAGGGGCGAGGGGCCGGTGTATCTGCGGCTGGTGCGGTATGTGCGGGGGAAGATCGCCGCGGGGTCCGTGGCGGACGGGGAGGAGCTGCCCTCCCGGCGGGTGGTGTCGGCCACGCTGGGGGTGAACCCCAACACGGTGCAGAAGGCCTACCGCCTCCTGGAGGAGGAGGGGCTGGTGGTCTCCCGGGCCGGGGCCAGGAGCTTCGCCCGTGTGACGCCGGAGACGGTGGCGGCGGCGCGGCTCCGTCTCCAGGAGGAGGAGATCGGCCGGGCTGTCGCCAGCCTTCGCCGGTCCGGCATGGACAAAACGGAGGCCATGGCGCTGCTGTCACGCCTCTGGGACGAGGATCAGGAAAACGAGGAAAGGGGAGAGGGAACATGAAAAAAGCGCTTTCCATTCCGGCGCTGTGGGTCCGGATGACCTTTTGGGGCGGCGCGGGGATCATTCTGGCGGCTTTCGGGCTGGAGCTGGGGCTCATCGCCCGGGGCCTTGACGGTGTGCGGGCCGGGTCGGTCCTGTCCTTTTCGGAGCTTCTGGACGGGGCGGGGCTGGAGACGGTCTGCCGCGTGGCGTTCCCGCTTCTGGCCGTCTTTCTTCTCCTGTGGGCGCGGGCCAAACGGGAGACGCTGGGGCGGCTGCGCGTCACCGAGACCGCCGTCGCCCTCTGGTACGCCGCCGTGGCGCTGGGATGGTTCATCCTGCTCCACGCCGCCGAGCTTGCCGCCGTGCTCGTAGGATACGAGCTCTTCCTTCGGGCCGTGGACCCCGCCGTCGTCAGCGGTCAGACGCTGATGCTGGCCTCGTATCTGAACCTCGCCTTCCACGGCCTTATGCCGCTGTCGGACTGGCTGGCCGGCGTCTCGCTGGCGGTCCTCACGGTGTCCCTGGCCCTGACGCTGGCCTCCGACACCGCCATGATGCGCCGGGGACGGCTGTTTCCTTTCGGCTCGGCGGTGCTGACGGCGCTGTGGGAGCTGGATTTCGGGCGCTTCGGGGCGGGAACGTCGGTCTTCTGCCTTATCGCGGCGCTTGTTGTGGGCGGGCTGGAGCTTTGGAGCCTCCTGAACGCCGGAAAGGGGGAGAGCCAATGAAATGGGATAAGCTCACTCCCGTGGGCATAAACGTCCGGACGGAGCTCTCCGCCATCCTGGCCGCCCTGAGTGCGGCGGTCCTCTGGAGCCTCACCGCGGTGGTGCGCATCGTCGATCACATGAACGGCCTGACCTACACCTCATCCTACGGCGCCAAGGCAATCACGTTTTCGCCCTACCGGGTGCTGTTGGGCCCGGCGCTGGACGGCTTTTTTCTGGTGGCGCTGGTGCTGGTTTCCCTGGCCCTGGGCCACTACCTCTACCACCGCCGGGGGGCCCGGACGGACTACCTGATGCGCAGGCTTCCCCGGCCCTGGGAATACCATCTGCGGTGCCTTGCCCTGCCGGTCCTGGGCATCCTCCTGGCCCTGGCGCTGGCGGCTTTGGGATACTTCGGCTGCCGCGCCCTCTACCGGACGCTCCTGGAAAAGGTCGCCCAAATAGCCGCCGGTCGCGGACAGCAACTGGTTGAGGGGTGGTGACGGCATGAAGCTTGACTGGAAGGTGCTGGCCCCGGAGGGCGTCAGCGCCAAAAAGGAGGCGGCCTGGACGGGCGCTGCCGTGGCCGCGTCCACGGTGTGGAGCCTCACCTTTCTCCTGCGCCTGCGCGCGGAGCGCGCCGCGGCGGAGCCGGAGAGTGCGGCGGGGCGGGTCGTGTCGCTGATGAGCTTCCACACCATGCTGGGCACGGCGCTGTTGGGCTTCTACCTCGTGGCGCTGGGCATGGCGGTGCTGGCCATGTGGCACTACGCCAAGCTGCGGAAAAACGCCAAGAAGGAGCGGGCCCTGGACCCCCGGGAGGCCCACTGGCGGGCGCTGACCATGCCGGTCCTCGGCCTCTGCGCCGCCGTGGCGGCCACCACCGTCGTCTACTTTGTCTACCGGGGCCTCTTCGCGAGCTACCGGGAACATTTGAGCGAGCTTTTTAACGCCGCGCTTCATTTGGAGGGATGACTATGCTGGAGCTTCACGATATCACAAAACGCTATTACGGCACTACAAAGGCCCTGCAGGGCGTGAGCCTCACACTCCGCCCGGGGGAGCTGGTGGGCCTCTTCGGGGAAAACGGGGCGGGGAAGACCACGCTTCTCAAGTCCGTCCTGTGCCTTCTCCCGCACGGCGGGGAGGTCCTGCTGGACGGGGAGCCGGTGACGCGCAAGAACATCGAGCGCCTGAGCTTCGCTACCTCGGAGCACTCCTTCTTCCCCAATCTCACCGCCCAGGCCCATCGGGACTTCTACCGGGAGCATTTTCCCACCTGGCGGGACGGGCGCTTCAAGGCGCTGACGGAGTTTTTTGATCTCCCGGACTACAAGCCCCTCCGGGCCTTCTCCACCGGACAGAAAAACCAGTTCGAGGTCATTCTGGCCCTGTGCCAGGGGGCGGATTATATCCTCATGGACGAGCCCTTCGCCGGCAACGACGTCTTCAACCGGGAGGACTTCTACAAGGTCCTGCTGGGCATTCTGGAGCCCCACGAGACGGTGATCCTCTCCACTCACCTCATCGAGGAGGTGTCCGGCTTTGTGAGCCGCGCGGTGCTCCTCAAAAAGGGCCGCATCGTGGGGGACAAGAGCCTCTCCGCCCTGGAGGACGAGGGCGTGACCCTCATGGAGTACGTCAAGTCCGCTTACGGTTACCGGCCCGACCGGGTAAGCCGCGCCCTCGATAAGCTCACGGGAGAGGAGGAGCCATGAGAAAACTGTTTATCTTCTTCACCGCCCTCGCCCTGTCCCTGGCGCTGCTTGTGACCGCCGGCGTCCGGCTGCTGCGGTCCCAGACCGAGGTGGAGGTCCGGGAAACGGTCCTTTCCGGCTCCCGGGATGCCGCCCGGGGGCTCACCGTGGACTTCACCGCCATGATGCAGCCCTGGAAGTTCCTGGCCTTCGAGGTCAGCCTGCCCCTCATCGAGGGCGAGCTTTCGCCGGAGACGGACTTCACCTATGATTACACACTCTACCGGGACATCACCGGCTGGGACCGCGACCTGGCCCTCACATTGCGCACCTACGGCATCGGCGTAAGCAGCAACGCGGACCTTTTCGACGGCAGAGGGAACATCGGCATCACCCACAACGCCTATGGGGACGACACCGCCATGGCCGTCGCCGGGGACGTGGCCGCCCGCACCGATCCCGGCACCATCCGCACTGAATGGGTGCCCCTGCGCGACTACATCGACGCCTTCACCTGGACGTATGCCGACGGCTACACGGGCCCTACGGAGAGCGTCCTGGCCAACGACGCCAAGCTCTCCAAGCTCTTCTATCTGGAGGTGCCGGAGGACTGCTGTCTCTGGGTACGCATCGCCAAGACCGCCCAGGGGGCCGTGACGCGGCTGGATACGCAGCTCGTCTTGGGCCGGGAGGAGACGACGGTGGAGCCCTATGAATCGGAGAAGCTGCCCCCCATCCCCAGCGTGGAGGGCCTTTCCGTGGACGGCTGGTCCCTCTCCGTCCGGGGGGAGGGCGGCGTGTGGGCCTATCCCTCTATCCGGGACAGCGAGGGCCGCGAGCGCATCGACTACGCCCTGGGCCCCGGCCTCACCTTCATCCCTTTTAGAAGCGAAAACTACAACATCGACATGAATAACGTCCGCGTAGTCTATCCCACCGACGAGGAGCCCCTGCGCGTCACCCTGGACGGGGGCGTGGTGGAGCTGGTGACCAGGGCGGGGGAGAACCTCGCCCTCACCGCCGTGGACGAGGCCACTAAGGAGTTCCTCTCCCGCGTGACGCTCTTTGAGAACGCCCCGGCGGGGGCGCGGCTCCAAGTGGTGGAGCAGGACGATCTGCGCCTTTACTTCCTGGAGGACGGCCGCTTTGCCCTCACCAAGGCCCGCCAGGGCGTGGTCCTCACGGGACAGGTGGACGCGGAGCATGAGTATGCCACCCCCGGCAATTATCACGCCATGACGGCCCTCCTCCGCGACCGGACGACCGCCCTCGCCTGGGACGGCGCGCGCCTGGCCATCGCCCACGGCGACTACCGGGAGGTGGCGGTCTTCGACGAAACGGGCCTTATCTACCACGCCTATTTGGATTACAGCCCCGTCTGGAACGCCCGCCACCCCCTGTCCACCCATGGCGACGCCTACCCGGCCTTCGACGAGGACCGGTCCATGACCTTGCGCTTCGAAAACTGAAACAATGTGGAGGTACAGCGAATGAAAGATACAATTTTTAATGAAACCGTCATAAGAGTGATGATTTCTCTTGCGCTATTTATTGGAATCTACTACCTATCCGGGCCAATCATCGGATGGACACAATATGACATGTATTTAAAGGGTATCGAGTTCTTGGCAGCTGTGATCGGCGCGGGGTGCTATTGGATAGGAAGCCGTAAGCGTTGACTTTTTGAATGGACGGAAAACTGAAAGCTTTTTCCATTTTCCGTTGACTTTTTCCTCCGCCGGGTTTACACTGAGCATGACAGGAGGCGGCTGGAATGACGGAGAGACAGGCAGATCGTGGCTTGACGGCCATAGGGACGCGGCGGCGCGCGCTGGCCCTGGCGCTGGCGCTGGTGCTGGCCCTCGCCCTGTCCTCCTGCGCCCTCCTTCCCGGCCTTTTCAAGGCCCTTGAGGAGCGGGAGGACCCCCGGACCGAGGCCGCGTCCCTCATGGAACACTTTGAGGACCGGTATTTCTTAAGCGCCCTGGACGATGCCCGCCTTGAGGCCGTCTGCCGGATCTACGAGGCCGCCATGGCCTTTGAAAAGTCCTGCGCCCTGGAGCGCCTGAGCTCGGAGGAGCTCTCCCAGGTCCTGACCTTGATCGCCGCCGAGTGTCCGGAGCTTTTCCAATTGGACTACACCGGTTCCTTCACCGGCCTCACCGACCGGTCTGGCAAGTTTGTCTCCCTGGACCTTGCCTACCTCATGGATAAAAGCGAATATGAACAGTGCCGCCGGGCGTGCGAGGCGGTCCTTAATGGCTTCGTCCGGGACACGGCGGGGCTCAGTGCCGAGGAGCGGGAGCGCTTCGTCTTCGACGCCGTGGCCGCCTCCTGCCGCTACGACCTTGGAAGCTCCCGCGCCGGCACCGCCTGGGGCGCCCTGGTGGACCACCGGGCCAAGTGCGACGGCGTCAGCGCCGCCTTCAAGTGGGCCATGGAGGCCCTGGACATCCCCTGCGTCACCCTCACCGCCGACGTGGTGGGCGGCGTGGTGGGCCACGCCTGGAACGCGGTGGAGCTGGACGGCGCCTGGTACCGTGTGGACCTGACGCAGAGCACCAGGATCGAGGAGCTGGAAAACGCCGGCCTCACCGACGTCATCTACTACGCCTTCAACATCTCCGACGCTTTCGTCACCGAGCGCTATGAGGTCCTGGACGCCTTTGCCTCCGTCCGCCCCCTGCCGGTGTGCCAGCGCATGGACCGCAGCTATTACGCCCTCCACGGGCTCTATATTGACTCGGACGCCCGGCGCGACGAGATCGCGTCCCGGGAGCTGGCCGCCCTCCCGGCGGAGGGCGGGAGCTTTACCCTCCAGTTCGCCACTCCCGAGGCCGCCCAGGCCTTCCCCAACGCCCTGGCCCCCCTCATCGCCGCCTCCTACCCCCATCCCTACTCCTCCTGGACCTGCCAGACTTTGCCATATAACGTGTGCGTCGTGACGGTGAAGCCCTGACCCGCCGCCCAAACCCTGCCTTGCCCCTCCAACGGAGGGGCAGCGCGA
The DNA here is from genome assembly GCA_947632175.1 of uncultured Oscillospiraceae bacterium. Classification (GTDB taxonomy): domain Bacteria; phylum Bacillota; class Clostridia; order Oscillospirales; family Oscillospiraceae; genus RUG626. The sequence goes on from CANROC010000011.1 coordinate 46,900, forward strand.
AGCGCCGGGGTGGTTCTAAAATCCGACATCCCGCGGCGACGGGAAAAAGCTATGCGGCCTGCGCCGCATTTTTTTATTCCCCGCCCGCCCCCGCAACCTTTTTACCCCCCCTCCCGCCCGGGGCAAAAATCCACAAATTCGTCTTGCCCCGGGCGGGAAAATGTGGTATACTTGACAAAACGCGCAAATACTAAGGCCCGGAGGGGTTTTTATGGTGGCTTATGAGCGGCGGGTCAACTACTATGAGACGGACAAGATGGGGGTGGTTCACCACTCCAACTACATCCGGTATTTTGAGGAGGCGCGCACGCGCTTTATGGAGGTCGCGGGCTACCCGTATCCGCGCCTGGAGGCGGAGGGGGTCATGAGCCCGGTGATCGCCGTGGCCTGCGCGTACAAAAAGCCTGTCCGTTACCCGGAGAATATCACGGTGGAGGTGGCGCTGACCTCCATGGGGAAGTTCCGCTGCGCCTTCCGCTACGAGGTGAAGGGCCCGGACGGGACCTTGCGGGCCACGGGGACCAGCGAGCATTGCTATCTTGCGGAGGACGGGTCCATCGTGAACATCCAGAAAACCAACCCGGAATTTTTCCAAACTTTCCTCGCCATGGTGGAGGAATGAAAGACGAATTTTGACACAAAGGAGGCAAGGCCATTGATCGACGTATTGATCATCGGATGCGGCGTCACGGGAGCGGCCACGGCCATGGAGCTGTCCCGATACCGGCTGAACGTGGCGGTGCTGGAACGGGAAAACGACGTGGCGCTGGGGGCGACCCGCGCCAATTCCGCCATTGTCCACGCCGGGTACGACCCCAAGCCCGGGACGCTCATGGCAAAGCTCAACGTCCGGGGGTGTAAGCGCACGGCGGAGCTGTGCGAAAAGCTGGACGTGCCCTATCAAAACTGCGGGTCTTTCGTGCTGGCCTTTTCGGAAGAGGAGGTAGGCACGCTGCATACGCTTCTCGACCGGGGCGTCCAAAACGGCGTGCCGGGGCTGGAGATCCTCTCCGGCGACGAGGCGCGGCGGCGGGAGCCGCACCTTGCCGATACCGTCCAGGCCGCCCTCTGGGCCCCCACGGCGGGCATCGTCTCCCCCTGGGAGCTGTGCCTTGCCATGGCGGAGACGGCGGTCAAAAACGGCGCGGCGCTCCATCTGGAGACAGCCGTCACCGGCCTTGAGCGGACAGGGGAGAGATGGCTGGTCCACACGACCCGCGGCGACTTCGCGGCCCGCTATGTGGTGAACGCCGCCGGGGTGGATTCCGCCCTCATCCACGACATGGCCGCGCCCCACGAATTTGACATCAAGCCCAGCCGGGGGGAGTATTACATCCTGGACAAGTCCGAGGGCAAACGGGTCAGCGCCGTCATTTTCCAGTGCCCGTCGGAGCGGGGGAAGGGCGTCCTGGTGGGCCCCACGGTCCACGGGAACCTGATCGTCGGCCCCAACGCCGAGCCCTCCGAGGCCCACGACACCGCCACCACGGCGGAGGGGCTGGATTTTGTGAAAAAAACCGCCATGCTCTCCGTGCCGGACTTGAATTTCGGCCAGTCCATCCGCAATTTCTCCGGCGTCCGGGCCAATTCCGGCCGGGACGACTTCGTCATCGGCTTCAAGGCCCCGGGATTCCTGGACCTGGCGGCCATCTGCTCGCCGGGGCTCACCTCCGCGTCGGCCATCGGGGAGTACGCGGCGGAGCTTTTGCGGGAGGACGGCCTTGTCATGGAGGCAAAGCCCGATTTCACCCTGGAGCGCCGCAGGACGCGTTTTAAGGAGCTCTCGCCCGAGGACCGCGCGGCGCTTGTTGCGCGCGACCCCGCCTACGGCCGGGTCATCTGCCGGTGCGAGACGGTGACGGAGGGGGAGATTTTAGAAAGTCTCCGTTCACCCATCCCGCCCCGCACGGTGGACGGTGTGAAGCGCCGGGTCAACGCCGGCATGGGCCGGTGCCAGGGGGGCTTTTGCGGACCCCGCGTGGTAGACATTTTGGCGCGGGAGCTTGGCTTGAAGCTGGACGAAATCTTGCAGGACAGGACCGGGAGCCGGATCCTGGTGGGGAAGACAAAGGAGGCGGGAGAGGATGTATGACCTGATCGTCGTGGGCGGAGGCCCCGCCGGCCTTGCCGCCGCTGTGTCCGCCTGGGACAGCGGCCTGCGCTCCATCCTCATCGTGGAGCGGGACCGGGAGCTGGGGGGTATCCTCAACCAGTGCATCCACAACGGCTTCGGCCTGACGTACTTCAAGGAGGAGCTCACCGGCCCCGAGTACGCCCACCGGTTTGTGGAGCTTCTCCAAAAGACGGGCGTGGAGGTTCGCACGGACACTATGGTCCTGGACGTGACGCCGGACCGGAAGGTCCACATGACCGGCCCCGCCACGGGCTATCGCGTCGAGGAGGCAAAGTCCGTCATCCTGGCCATGGGCTGCCGGGAGCGCACGCGCGGCGCCATCGGCACGCCGGGGACGCGCCCCGCCGGCGTCCTCACCGCCGGCGCCGCCCAGCGGTACGTGAACGTGGAGGGGTACATGCCGGGGCGGCGCGTGGTCATCCTCGGCTCCGGCGATATCGGCCTCATCATGGCCCGCCGTATGACGTTGGAGGGGGCCAAGGTCCTGGCGTGTGTGGAGGTCATGCCCTATTCCGGCGGCCTTACGCGGAACATCGTCCAATGCCTGGAGGATTTTGACATCCCTCTCTACCTCTCCCACACCGTCACCGAGATTCGCGGCGACCGGCGCGTGGAGCAGGTGGTGGTGAACCGCGTGGACGAGCGCCGCCGGCCCATTCCCGGCACAGAGATGGTTTTTGACTGCGACACGCTCCTTTTGTCCGTGGGCCTCATCCCGGAGACGGAGCTCAACACCCGCGCCGGCATCGAGCTCGACCCCCGCACCAAGGGCGCGGCGGTCTACGAGAACATGGAGACGAGCCTTCCCGGCGTCTTCACCTGCGGCAACGTGACCCACGTCCACGATCTGGTGGACTTCGTGACCCAGGAGAGCCAGCGCGCCGGCGCGGCGGCGGCCAAATACGTGCTGGGCGGCGAGCCCACGGGGGAGGTCATCCCCCTCCAAAACGGCGACGCCGTGAGCTACACCGTCCCCCAGCGCGTCCGTCCGGCCAATGTGGACAAGGCCGTGGAGGTCTTCTTCCGGGTCAACCGCATCTGCGGAAAATCGGAAATTCTTGTGACAGCGGGGGAGCGCAGGCTCGCCGCCTTCAAGCGCGACCGCCTCGCCCCCGGCGAAATGGAGCATATCACCCTGCCCAAGGCGCTTCTCACGGGCGTCACGGGCCCAATCACAGTATCGGTAAAGGAGGCGGGATAAATGAGAGAGCTTGTCTGCATCGTCTGCCCCCGGGGCTGTCACATGCAGGTGGACGAGGACCTTAACGTCACCGGCAACTTCTGCCCCCGGGGCGCGGCCTACGCCAAAGCGGAGCTGACCCACCCCACGCGGGTCGTGACCTCCACCGTCCGCCTCACCGGCGGGACCTACCCCCGCTGTCCCGTGAAGACCTCCGCCCCCATCCCGAAGGATCAGGTGGCCGCCCTCATGTCCGCCCTGAACGACCTGGAGCCCGCCGCCCCCGTCCATGTGGGCGACGTGCTGGTCCGGAACATCCTCTCCACCGGCGCGGACCTGGTCGTCACCCGCGACATCCCCCAAAAATGACCCCGGCCCTCCGAAAAATCATCGGAGGGCTACACAAAAATCATCGGAGGGCTAAAAAATTTCCTTGACATTCCCCCCAAACCTCACTATAATGGTGTAGCGCTTCGGGGTGTGGCGAAGTTTGGTATCGCGCATGGTTCGGGACCATGAGGCCGCGGGTTCAAGTCCCGCCACTCCGACCAAAGCTGGCTTTGAAGGCCGCGTTGCGGCCTTCAAATGCCAAGGGGAACGTGCGAAACCCCCGGCGTGAATTCTGCGGAATCCACGCCGGGGGTTTCTGCTGTCGATGGGGGCGTCACTGGATAAGCCAATCATAGTCCTGGCGACAGTCCAGAATGTAGTCTACATACACGGTGTCGTTTTGGATCTGATACAGCACAAGGTATGTCTTCCTAATGAAGAGGCGATGGTATGTATTTGGCGGGATAAAGTCCCCGCCCTCAAAAAACGGGTACCGGTTCGGCATCGTGGACAGTGACCGAAGCTCCGCCATGATCTCCTTTTTCTTTTCCTCGGCGGCCGTCTTGCTCACCTTGGCAAGAAAAGCGATGTGAGCCCCCAACATACATCTGGCGCGGTCGGAAACGACTACCTTATATCTTTTTTTCTCCGGCATGGTCACGCCTCGTGGATGATCTCATCAAGATAGGCTTCCAGCTCCTCCAGCGTGTAATCCCGCTGACCGCTGAGCCGCGCCTCCTCTACGGACAGAAGCTCCTCCCGGAGCTTCAACATTTTTTCGCGGCGGGTGAAGGATTCAATGTCCATGACAACCAAATCTCCCTCCCCGTTTTTGGTGAGGTAGACCGGCTCGGCTGTCCTCCTGCAAAGTTCCGCGATCTCGTTGTAATTTTGGCGTATCGCCGCCGACGGACGTATATTCATCGTCACGCCTCCTTGAGATAGTCATATTATACCCACATTATAATCAAATTCTATCATACTGTCAACACCGGGTCCACACATTCCTCCCGCCCCCTCAAAAGCATTTGACAATGGGGCACAGTGAGGCTATAATCGGGGGCGGAAGAAAATTCGCGTTTGCGGAGGCGTGATATGACCCTGAAGGAACTGAAAATAGGGGAGAGCGGACGGATCGACGCCGTGGGGGGCGAGGGCGCCCTGCGGCAGCATTTTCTGGATATGGGCGTCATCCCCGGCGCGGAGGTGACGGTGGTGAAGTTCGCCCCCATGGGCGACCCGGTGGAGGTGCGCATCCACGGCTACGAGCTCACCCTGCGTCTCGACGACGCCGCCAGGATCGACGTCACCAAGATCGACGCGGCGGAGGCCGAGACGGCCAGCGCCCCCCGCCGGCCCGTGGCGCACCCGCACCTGGGCGAGCCCGGCGTCCATCACGTAAAAGGGGAGACGGAGCCCCTGCCGGAGGACCACGTCCTCACCTTCGCCCTGGTGGGCAATCAGAACTGCGGCAAGACCACCCTCTTTAACCGCCTCACCGGCGCCAATCAGCACGTGGGAAACTTCCCCGGCGTCACCGTGGACCGCAAGAGCGGCGCTATCCTGGGCCACTCCAACACCTCCATCACGGACCTTCCGGGCATCTACTCCATGTCGCCCTACTCCGCCGAGGAGCTTGTCAGCCGTGCCTTCGTCTTAGATGAGAAGCCCGACGCCATCATCAACATCGTGGACGCCACGAACATCGAGCGCAACCTGTACCTCACCATGCAGCTTCTGGAGATGGACCGGCCCATGGTGGTGGCCCTCAACATGATGGACGAGCTCACCGGCAACGGCGGCTTCATCAGCGTCAACGCCATGGAGGCCATGCTGGGCGTCCCGGTGGTGCCCATCTCCGCTGCGAAGAACGAGGGCGTGGACGAGCTCGTCACCCACGCCATCCACATCGCCCGCTACCAGGAGAAGCCCCTGAAGGTGGACTTCTGCGCCAAGGACGCCGCCGGCGGCGCCGTCCATCGGTGCCTCCATGCCGCCGTACACCTCATCGAGGACCACGCGGAGGCCGCCGGAATGCCCGTGCGCTTCGCCGCCGCCAAGGCCATCGAGGGGGAGAGCCTCACCATCGAGCGGCTGAAGCTGGACCAGAACGAAAAGGACCTTCTGGAGCACATCACCGTCCAGATGGAGGCCGAGCGGGGCCTCGACCGCAGCGCCGCCATCGCGGACATGCGCTTCAACTTCATCAACAACGTCTGCCGGGACTGCGTCCGCAAGCCCCGGGAGACGAAGGAGCACGCCCGCAGCGCCAAGATCGACCGGATCCTCACCGGCAAATATACCGCCATCCCCGTCTTTGTGGCCATCATGGCGCTGGTCTTCTACCTCACCTTCAACGTCATCGGCGCGTTCTTCCAGGACCTTTTAGAGCGGGGCATCGACGCCCTCACCGTCCTCGTGGACAACGCCATGGCCTCCGCCCACGTCAACCCCGTCCTCCGGGATCTGGTGGTGGGCGGCATCTTCGAGGGCGTGGGGTCGGTGCTGAGCTTCATGCCCATCGTGGTCACCATGTTCCTCTTCCTGTCCCTGCTGGAGGACTCCGGCTACATAGCCCGCGTGGCTTTCTTCATGGACAAGCTCCTGCGCAAGCTGGGCCTTTCGGGCCGGAGCATCGTGCCCATGCTCATCGGATTCGGCTGTACCGTCCCCGCCGTCATGGCTACCCGGACCCTGCCCAGCGAGCGGGACCGGCGGATGACCATCCTGCTCACGCCCTTCATGAGCTGCACGGCCAAGCTACCCATCTACGCCTTCTTCGTCAGCGCTTTCTTCCCCGGCAAGGGCGGGTTCATCATGACGGGTCTTTACCTACTCGGTATCCTCATGGGCATCGCCCTGGCGTTCCTCTATAAAAAGGTCCTCTTCAAGGGCGAGGCGGTGCCCTTCGTCATGGAGCTTCCCAACTACCGCCTCCCCAGCGTCCGCACCACGGCGCAGCTGGTGTGGGAGAAGGCCAAGGACTTCCTCCAGCGCGCCTTCTCCATCATCCTCATCGCCTCGGTGGTGGTCTGGTTCCTCCAGAGCTTCGACCCGCGCTTCAATCTGGTGGAGGACTCCTCCAAGAGCATCATGGCATTGCTGGCCGGCTTTATCGCCCCCCTCTTCAAGCCCCTGGGCCTGGGGGACTGGCGCATCTGCACCTCCCTCATCAGCGGCTTCATGGCCAAGGAGAGCGTGGTCTCCGTGATGGAGGTCCTCTTCGGCGGCGGCGTCACCACCGCCATCAGCTCCGTCTCCGCCGGCGCCCTCCTGGTCTTCAGTCTCCTCTACACCCCCTGCGTGGCCTCCATCGCCGCCATCCGCCGGGAAATGGGCGCCAAATGGGCCGCCGGCGTCGTCCTCTGGCAATGCGTCCTGGCCTACCTCGCCGCGTTGGTCACAAGAGCGGTGCTGATTTTGGTGATGTAAGGAGTGCCCGCACCTCAACCTCCCCCAAGGGGGAGGTTAAAATTGTCAATATGACGGAGGACCTTATGAAAAAATTGAAGGTAGCTCTTATTCAGTATGATACCGTCATGCCCGATGTAGACCAGAATACTATAACAGCTATAAAACTGATTCGGGAAGCAAGTGAAAATGGTGCGGATTTAGTCTTATTTCCGGAATGCTTTCTTACTGCTTACGCGGTACCGGATATTTGTGAGAAATTGCTGCCTGTTCATGATATTGAAAGTCATCCCCAATTTATAAAATGGTGCGAAAATGCTTTGACAGAGGATGAAGAACATTTTGTTCAAATAACAAATCTTGCCGCCGAACTGAACATAGGCGTTGTCATGACCGGTTTTTCTAAGGGAAAGCGATATCCGCAAAATACGGCGTGGATCATCGACAGAGACGGAAAAGTAATTTTGAAGTATTCAAAGGTTCATACCTGTGATTTCGACTGGGAAAGATATCTGGAAGCCGGAGATTCCTTTCCCGTATGCGAATTTGACGGGATCACAATGGGATGTATGATCTGTTATGACAGGGAATATCCGGAGAGTGCCAGAGAGCTTATGCTGAACGGCGCGGAGCTGATCATGCACCCCAACAGCTGCGGCGACATGCCGCCGAGATTAAAAGAGCTGTCTGTGCGGGCTATGGAAAATATGGTCGGCATAGCGATGGCAAATCCCCCGGCAAAGGGGATGGGAAATTCCTGCGCGTTTAGTCCTGTGGTATGGACAAAGGAAGGATTTGATAACACTATTTTCGTAGGAAAAGAGCTTGAGGAAACGATATACTATGTTGAGTTTGATATAGAGGAAATCAGAGCATATAGAGAAAGAGAGGATTTGGGAAAATACAGAAAACCAACAGCATACAAAAAACTGGTGTGAAGCAATGGGCTGTAATATTTGGCCGTTTCGACCTTATTGCGCCGGAGGCGCAATTGAATATAAACGCGCCGCAAGGCGGCGCAAACCTTTTAAAGCCCCCTCCTCGTAGGAGGGGGGCAGGGGGGAAGCGAGGGTTGGATGTTAGAGCGGTATCGACAAAACGCGCCCTTCAAAGCCCCTCCCTCCGGGAGGGGTGGCCGCGCGCAGAGCCGGCCAGGGTGGGGATGACTATTGGACAGCTCAGAAACTCGGACCCACCCCTGTCCCATCCCAAAAGGTTTTCTCGCTGTTCGGATGAACCCACATTCTCACCACATCCGGCCCTGTGGGGAAGGCTGGGACGGGGGGACCCTTCCGCCTCGCTTTGCTCGGCACCTCCCCCAGGGGGGAGGTTAAAAACTCCCCGTTAACGCCCCCTTACAAAAAAAGAGCACCCACCTGCCAACATCATGGCAGGTGGGTGTGCTGTTTTTTCCAATTTTACCTCTTCCTCGTCTCCTGCATCTCCCGGGCGTGTCTTGCTTCGATCTCCTCGAAGGACTTGCCGGTGCTGGGCTCCTGGGAGCGCTGGTACTCCTGGACGCGGCGGCGGGCCAGCTCGTGGGCCACGCGGCGCTTGTTGTAGCGGCGGAGGTTATAGTAGACGATGAAGGCCACGTAGAGGATGAGGATGACGGCGAAGAGCGTGATGCCCAGGCGCACGTACTTGTTGGAGAGAGTGGAGCGGATCTCCGTCATCATATAGGCCCCCCGGTCCAGCTCCACCTTGTAGTTGGCCACCAGGTTGACGGTGCCGTAGTCCACGCCGTTGAAGCTGACGGCCACCTCGCCCAGGATCTGGCCCTGGTCCACGGGGGCGGTGAGGTCGGTGGTGAAGACCCGGCGGTCCAGCACCACCTGAGTGAGGTCCGCGTCGTTGGGCAGGAGGGCGCTGACGGTCCGCTCGGGACGGAGAGTGACGGAGGAGGTGCCCCGGCCCAGGGCCACGGGGATCTCCGCCAGGGGGGCGGTGGAGAGGATCTCCTGGTAGCTGAAGTTGTCAAAGCCCCACTCCAGAAGCCGCTTCGTCTCCGTAAAGCTGGTGGGCACGGTGCGGCCGCTGTCCAAAACGGCGGATTCCCCGCCCAGCACGACGCTCAGAAGCTGGCGGCCGTCCTTTGTGGCGTAGGCGATGAGGCAGTACCCGGCGGCGTTGGTGTGGCCGGTCTTCATCCCGGCGGCGTACTCATAGTACTCGGGGCTCGAGGGCTGGATGAGGTTGTTGGTGTTCTTGAGGACCCGTTCATTGGACATGTTCGTGGCGGGGACGGTGTAGGTGGGAGTGGAGACGACGCGCTTGAGAAGATTGTGCTTCAGCGCCTCCTCCGCGATCCTGCACAGGTCCTCGGCGGTGGAGTAGTGCGTCTCGTCCGGCATCCCGTGAGTGTTGGCAAAGTGGGTATCCGTACAGCCCAGCTCTGCCGCGCGGGTGTTCATCCGCTCCACAAAGGACGTCACGTCCCCGGCCAGGACCTGGGCCAGGACGTTGCACCCCTCGTTGGCGGAGGCGAGGAGGGAGCAGTAGAGAAGCTGCTCAAAGGTCAGCTCCTCGCCCACCTTGATGCCGGCGCTGCTGCCGTCGGGCGTGATGTCGAAGTAGGGGTCGTCCGTGACGGTGATCTTGTCGGAAAGGCCGATCTCGCCGTTCTCATAGGCCTCCACGGCCAGAAGAGCGGTCATGATCTTCGTGAGGCTCGCGGGGGCCCGCCGCTCCGCCGGATTCTTGGCGTACAGGACCTGCCGGGCGTCCAGATCCCAGAGGTACGCGGCGGCGGTGGTGATGGCCGGATCGTCGATGGCCCCGGCCCTTGGGGCAAGACCGGGGAGGGACGCGGCGAAAAAGAGGACGAGGGCCAGCGCCAGGGCGGCCAGCTTTTTGGCGGGTGAAGCGTTTGATACAGGTTTCATAGAAAAACTCCAAAGAAATGTTGGACAAAGTCCGAAAGATATAGTATGATAAGAGATGGGGCAGACGGACGCCGCCCCGCGCCATACACCTATATCATATCTTTTTTTCGCCGCAAAATCAATAAGGAAAGTCGAATTTGTGGGAAAAATCAAAGCTGGTACGTTATGAAGCTGAAAAAATGGGAGCTTTCCCTGTTGGCTGTGGCCCTCGCGGCGGCCTTTTTCACCGCCGGGTACTTCTCCGGCCGGGGACGGGCGGGAAGCGTGAACGTCACCGTGTCCCAAAGCACCGAGCCCCCCGCCGCCGGGAGCGTCGAGGCCCGCATCGACCTGAACGCCGCCTCCCGCTGGGAGCTCATGAGCCTTCCGGGGGTGGGGGAGACCATCGCCGACAGGATCATCGCGTACCGGACCGAGCACGGTGGCTTTGAGGCCGTGGAGGAGCTCATGGAGGTCCGGGGGATTGGGGAGAGCCTTTTTGAGGCCGTGAAGGACTATCTCACGGTCTGACCGTCCCGGACAGCGGGAATGAAAAAGAGCAGGGGAGGAGAGCCTATGAAGATCCTGGTAGTAGACGACGAAAAGCTCCTGGTGCGGGGCATCAAATTCAATCTGGAGAACGAGGGCTACCAGGTGGAGGCGGCCTACGACGGCCAGGAGGGGCTGGAGCTGGCCCGCACCGGCAATTTTGACCTCATCATCCTGGACCTGATGATGCCGAAGATGTCGGGGCTGGAGGTGTGCATGCACCTTAGGGAGACCTCCCAGGTGCCCATCATCATGCTCACCGCCCGCACGGACGACATGGACAAGATCATCGGCTTTGATTACGGCGCGGACGACTACGTCACCAAGCCCTTCAACATCCTGGAGCTCAAGGCCCGCATCCGGGCCCTCCTGCGCCGCGCCGCCCCCAAGACCCAGGCGGAGGACGGGCAGCTCCTCACCGCCGGCCACATCGCCATCGACTGCGACAGGCGCACGGCTTACAGGGACGGGGCCCTGGTGGAGCTGACGGGCCGGGAATTTGACGTCATCGAGCTTCTCATGAAAAACCCCGGCCGGGTCTACAGCCGGGAGAATCTTCTGAACCTCATCTGGGGCTTCGACTACCAGGGCGACATCCGCACCGTGGACGTCCACGTCCACAGGCTTCGCGACAAGCTGGAGACGAACCCCTCGGAGCCGGAGTACATCATCACGAAGTGGGGAGTGGGGTACTATTTCAAGGGCTGACAGGGGCGTCAAGGGACGCCATCTCAGCATCCGCACCAAATATTTCCTCTCTTTTCTGCTCTTCACGGGGCTCGTGATCGCGGTGCTGAACATCTACCCCATGCGCATCTCCCGGAACCTCATCATCTTCGCCAAGGAGGAATCCATCCCGCCCTACGCCCGGCAAGTGGCGGACCTTTTGGGAGAGCTCCCGGCGCTGACGCCGGAGAGCGTAGAGCAGGTCCTGGAGACGTGGGAGGCGGACAGCCTCTCCCGCGTGGTCATATTCGATCTCAATAAGGACGAGCTGTGTGCCCGGGGGAACGATGCCCCGGGCTATGATGAGCGCGTCCTTTTTTCCATGGCCGAAAAGGCCCTCTCGGAGGGGGAGGCGGACTTCCGCTCCAGCCTCACCGACGGGGCGTTCCTCACCTATGCCTGCGCCCCGGTGGAAAGCGGCGGCCAGGCCGCGGCGGCGGTGGGCGTCTACGAATACGACGACGCCGCCGGGGCGCTGGTGATGGGCATCCGGGATGACATGTTGAAGGCGGCCCTTGGCTTCGGCGCCGCCGCCGTGATCGTCAGCCTCCTCCTGTCCCGGACCCTCAGCGCCGGCCTCACCCGCGTCCTCACCGGCATCCGCAAGGTGCGGGAGGGGGACTACACCTTCCGCGCGCAGGTCCGGGGCCACGATGAGTTCGCCACGCTCACGGAGGAGTTCAACACCCTCACGGAGCGTATGCAGCAGACGGAGGAGCGCCGCCGGCGCTTCGTCTCCGACGCCTCCCACGAGCTCAAGACGCCCCTCTCCGCCATCATGCTCCTGGCGGACACCATCCTGGAGAGCGACAACATGGACGCCGGGACCATGCGGGAGTTCGTCACCGGCATCCGGGAGGAGGCCCAGCGCCTGGGCCGCACCACCTCCCAGCTTCTGGACCTCACCAAGCTCGACCGGCCCGTGGAGGAAAAGCGGGTGGACGTGGACTGCGTCGCGGTGGCCAAGCGCGTCCTCTCCGCTCTGGACCCCATAGCCCGCAAGGCCGGCGTCGCCGTCACCGCCCGCTTCGACGCCAACTGCCACGTCCTGGCCACGGAGGACGACCTTTTCCACCTCCTCCACAACCTGGTGGACAACGCCATCAAGTACAATACGGAGAACGGCCGCGTGACCGTCTCGGTCCTCCGCGACGGGGGAGACGTGGTGATCACCGTGGAGGACACCGGCATCGGCATCCCCGAGGAGGACCTGCCCTACATCTTCGACCGCTTCTACCGGGTGGAGAAGTCCCGCGACCGGGGCGAGGGCGGCACGGGCCTGGGCCTCTCCATCGTCAGATCCACCGCCGACCGCCACGGCGGCGTCCTCTCCGTCCGTCCCGTATCCCCCCACGGCACTGCCTTCACCGTCACCTTCCCCGGCACCATGCCGGAATAAACCCTTTGACGCCCCCCCGGCCCGCCTTGCGCGGGCCGGTTTTTCGTACTAGCGCACAGAAGCCCCGCATAGACTTGTACAAATTTCCTTGAGGGGGTCCGGGCATGGTATATGAGGGGCGAAAACGCGGGGGGAGGGGAAAGCGGCGCGGCGGGACGGTGTTCCGTGTGCTGGCGTGGGGACTGGCGCTCACCGTCGCCGCCTCGCTTCTGTTCCCGGGACCGGCGGCGAAGGTCCGGGACAGGTTGGGCCGCGCCGTCGGCGTGGACATCGGCGGGGCCATGGAGGTCTTCAGCCGCGAGGCCAAGGCCAAGAATGTCTTCACCGCCGCCAAAAGCGCTTTCCAATACGCCTTTTCCGCCGAGGGCGGCGAGGGCGTGCCCGTCTCGGCGGAGGACACGGACCCGCCGCCCACGGACGCCGCCGAGCCCGCCGGTTCCGCCCCCGCCGTCATCAATCCGGATGCCTTCAAGGACCTGCCCCTGCCCGCCCATGTAACGGGGGAGCGGCCCCGGGAAAATCTGGTGCTGGCCGGCCCCCTGCGGGGCAGCGTGGTCCGGGGCTTCGGCTACGGAGCGGATGAGAGCGGCGAGCCCGTCTTCCACTACGGCATCGACGTCCAGGGCGAGAGCGAGAGCCCCGTCCGGTGCGTGGCGGACGGGACCGTGACGGCGGTGGGGGAGAGCACCGTCTTCGGCACCTACGTCCTCATCACCCACTCCGACGGCGTGGAATCCCTGTACGCCCTGTTGGGCGCGACGCCCTTAAAGGAGGGCGACGCCCTGGCGGCGGGAGAGACGGTGGGAACTTTGGCGGGGGACACGGTCCATCTGGAGCTGCTGATAGATGGAACTTATGTTAACCCGCAACATTATGTATACCGCGATGACCCACAAAGTTAACATAACATCCGGTTTTCTTCTGCTCCTCATCGCCGTGACGGTGCTGGCCGGGCCAAAACGGACGCTGATCGTGGCGCTGGCGGCGGCGGTCCACGAGCTGGGCCATCTTGCCGCCCTGCGGCTGCTGGGGGCGCGGGTGGAGCGTTTCTCCCTGGCGGGGGCGGGGGCGCGGATCGTGTTCGCAAGGCGCCTTTCCTACCCCGCCGAGATGGCGGCGGCTCTGTCCGGGCCCCTGGCGGGGGCACTGCTTGCCGGCCTTGCCCTGTGGGCGGGGCGGCGGTGGGGCGGGAACTTCCTTCTGGAGCTCGCGGCGGTCAGCGCCCTCTACACCGCCGTGAACCTGGTGCCGGCCAGCATCACCGACGGCGGCCGCGCCCTGGATGCGGCGGTGAGTTTCTTCTTTGGCCCGGACGCTGCGTGGCATACCGCCCTCACGCTGGACATCCTGTGCGTGGCGGCGGCGTTTATCGCCGGATGCGCCCTCTTTTTCCGTCCAAACGGCAGTGCGGCGGTCCTATTCTACGCGTTTTTTCTCCTGAACGGCTGTTGCAAAAAGCGGCGCTTTGGTGTAAAATCTAAGCTGGGGTGAGGCGGCGGGAGTCGAACCCGCGCCGGTTTCTGGCGGCGGATTTGCGCCCGTGCGGCGTCAAAGCCCTTGGCAATACGGAAGTATTCCCTGCGGGCTTTTCCTTGCCCGGACGAAAATCCGCTCGCCAGAAACTGCTTCGCACTCCACGCGGTGCAATTTTCGAGGGATTTTCGCCGAGGCGGAGGAAGCCTTGCTGACGCAAGGCGACGACAACGAGGCGAAAAGCACCGAAAAGGGCCCGCGTGGAGCGGCGCGGGCTCGGCTCCCGCCGCCTTAGCCCCGCATTCTTCCCTTGGGAGGGACCCTATGACACCGAAGCTCCGGCGCGTGCTGACGCGCGTGCAAAAGCCCGCCCGCTACACCGGCGGAGAATATAACGAGATCGTGAAGGACAAGGCCGCAGTGGACCTGCGCATGGCCTTCTGCTTCCCGGACACCTACGAGATCGGCATGTCCAACCTCGGCCTCCAGATCCTCTACGGCGCCATTAACGCCGAGCCCGGCATGTGGTGCGAGCGGTGCTTCGCCCCCTGGGGGGACATGGAGGAGGAGCTGCGCCGGGAGCGCATCCCCCTCTACGCCCTGGAAAGCGGCGACCCCCTCACGGCGTTTGACGCCGTCGGCTTCTCCCTGGGCTACGAAATGGCCTACACCTCCGTCCTCAATATGCTGGACCTGGCGGGGATCCCGGTGAGGAGCGCCGACCGGACGGCCCTAACGCCCCTTGTCTTCGCCGGCGGCACCTCCTGCGTCAACCCGGAGCCCATGGCGGTCTTCATGGACCTCTTCGTCCTCGGCGAGGGGGAGGAGCTGGACGTGGAGCTCCTGCGCCTTTTGCGGAAGGCCAAACAGGAGAACTGGACCAAGGACGAATTTCTGCGCCGTGCCATGGACATCCCCGGCGTCTATGTGCCGCGCTTTTATACCCCCGTCTACAACGGCGACGGGACCCTTTCGAGGGTTGACCGGGAGGCCGGCGCGCCGGAGACGGTGCGCAAGCGCGTCATCGAGGACCTGGACACCGCCTTTTTCCCCACCAAATGCGTCGTCCCCAGCACCGAGATCGTCCACGACCGGGTGGTGCTGGAGGTCATGCGCGGGTGCATCCGGGGCTGTCGGTTCTGTCAGGCGGGCTTCGTCTACCGCCCCGTGCGGCGGCACTCCGCCGATTTCCTGCTGGAAAAGGCCAAGGCGGCCCTCCAAAACTCCGGCTATGAGGAGATCACCCTCTCCAGCCTCTCCACCAGCGATTTCAAGGGCCTGCCGGAGCTGGCCGACGGCCTCCTCGACTGGTGTGAGCCCCGGAAGATCTCCCTGTCCCTGCCGTCCCTCCGGGCGGACAACTTCTCCATGGCCCTCATGGAGCGGGTGCAGAAGGTCCGCAAGACGGGCCTCACCTTCGCCCCGGAGGCCGGGAGCCAGCGCCTCAGGGACGTGATCAACAAAAATGTGACCGAGGAGGACGTCCTGCACTCCTGCCGCGTGGCCTTCGAGGGGGGCTGGAACACCTTAAAGCTCTACTTCATGCTGGGCCTGCCCACGGAGACGGACGAGGACGTCATCGCCATCGCGCGTCTGGCGGAAAAGATCCTCCACACCTGGCGGGAGTACGCCGTCAACAAATCCCGCGGCGTGAAGATCACCGTCAGCACCTCCATGTTCGTGCCCAAGCCCCACACGCCCTTTGAGTGGGAGGCCCAGGTGACCGTGGAGGAGTATCTGCGGCGCGTCAGGCTCCTGCGGGAGTCCATCCACTCCCGCTCCATCGTCTACAACTGGCACGAGCCCCACGTCAGCCTCATCGAGGCCGCCCTTTCCCGGGGCGACCGGCGGATGGGCGCGGTGCTGGAGGAGGTCTGGAAAACCGGCGGGAGGCTGGATTCCTGGAGCGACTACTTCAGTATGGACCGGTGGCTCAAGGCCTTTGCGGCCCGCGGCCTGGACCCGGCCTTCTACGCCCTGCGGGAGCGGGGAGAGGACGAGCTTTTCCCCTGGGACGTCATCGACGTGGGCGTGCGCAAGGGCTATCTCGCCCGGGAGCGGCGGGAGGCTTACGCCGGACGCGTCACCCCGGACTGCCGGGTACAGTGCATGGGCTGCGGCGCCAATTGTCTTTTGGAGAGGAGGGCGTGCGATGAGTAGGCTCCTTTTCAAAAAGACGGGCCGTGCGGTGTTCATCTCCCACCTCGACCTCATGCGCACCATGCAGCGGGTCTTTCTCCGGGCGGGCCTGCCCATCCGGCACACGGAGGGCTTCAACCCCCACCCCTACATGAATTTCGCCCTGCCCCTTTCCGTGGGGACGGAGAGCGTCTGCGAGCTCATGGACTTTGAGCTCACGGGAAGCTTCGACCCCGCCGCCCTCCCGGCGCTTTTGAACGCCGTCAGTCCCGAGGGCATCGAGGCCGCGGCGGTCTATGAGTCCCCGCGGAAATTTAAAGACATCAAATGGCTTGACATTGAGGCGAGATTGTTTTACGATAGGAAGACGTGGATGGCCGAGGCCCTCCGGGGTTTCTACGCCGCCCCGGAGATCGTCGTTGAGAAGAAGACCAAGCGCTCCACGGCGCGGGTGGACGTCAAGCCCCTCATCGCCGCGCTGCAGATATCGGACGAGGCGGAGCACGCGGCGCTCCTGCGGGCGCGTCTGGCGGCCCAGGACCCGGCGCTGTCGCCGGCCCAGCTTCTCTCCGCCCTTACCCAGCTTGCCCCGGAGCTTGCGCCGGACGACGCGGCCTTCCGGCGGATCGAGGTCTATGACAAGGACATGGTCCTGTTCAGATAGAGAATGGAGGATCCCACTATGGAATCAAAAGTGAAGAGGATAGGCGTTCTCACCTCCGGCGGCGACGCGCCGGGGATGAACTCCGCCATACGCGCCGTGGCCCGCACCGCCCACAGCCTGGGCGTCGAGTGCATCGGCATCCGCCGGGGCTACCACGGCCTTATCACCGGCGATATGGAGCCGCTGTCGCCCCAGGACGTCTCCGGTATCACATCCCTCGGCGGCACCATCCTGTACACCGCCCGGTCCGCCGAGTTCCGCACGCCGGAGGGCGTCCAGCGGGCGGCGGATATCTGCCGCTTCCGTGGCATCGACGGCCTCGTGTGCGTGGGCGGCGACGGCACCTTCCGGGGCGCGCTGGAGCTTTCCAAGTACGGCATCAGCGTCTGCGGCATCCCCGCCACCATCGATAACGACATCGCCTGCACCAGCTACACCATCGGCTTCGACACCGCCTGCAACACCGCCATCGACTGCATCGACAAGCTCAACGACACCATGAAGTCCCACGAGCGCTGCTCCGTGGTGGAGGTCATGGGCAACCGGGCCGGGTACCTGGCGCTCTACGTGGGCCTGGCCGTGGGCGCCACCGCCGTGCTGGTCCCCGAAAAGCCCATCGACTACAAGGAGGACGTGATCCGTCCCATCCGCGAGGGACAGCTCCACGGCCGCACCAACTACGCTGTCATCGTGGCGGAGGGCGCCGCCCACGCCACCACCGTGGCCAAGATCATCAACGAGGAGACGGGCATGGACACCCGCGCCACCGTCATCGGCCACGTCCAGCGCGGCGGCCGCCCCTCCGTGCGCGACCGGGTCCTGGCTGCCGACTTCGGCTACACCGCCGTCCAGGTCCTGGCCCAGGGCATGACCAACAAGGTCATCTGCTACGACGGGCAGAAGATGTTCGATATAGACATCGTGGACGCCCTCCAGATGAAAAAGGACCTGGGCGAGCACAGCTACGGCCTTTTGAAGTCCCTCCACTCCGGCACCTGACTTTTTTGCGAAAGCTGAAAAAAATACTTGACTTTATGGAAAAAGTGCGGTATAATATCTAAGCTTTTGCAGAGAGCAACTGCTCATCGGGGCGGTCCTATGCCGTGTGACGCGGTACGAACGCCTATCAAGAGGGGAGGAAACCAAGCATGAACTTAGTGGAGACATTGAACCAGCGCTACATGAAGCCCGAGCTTCCCGAGATGAACGTGGGCGACACCGTCCGTGTCACCGTCCGGGTCAAGGAGGGCAACCGCGAGCGCAATCAGGCTTTCGAGGGCACCATCATCGCCAAGAAGCACGGCGGCATCAACGAGACCATCACCGTCCGCCGCATCTCTTATAACGTGGGCTGTGAGAAGGTATTCCCTGTGCATTCTCCCAGCATCGTCTCGGTGGAGACGGTCCGCCGCGGCAAGGTCCGCCGGGCCAAGCTTTACTACCTGAGAGACCGCGTGGGCAAGAACGCCAAAGTCAAGGAAAGAATCTGACAAAAAAAGGGGGAGCGTTTCCCCCTTTTTTTGATACCGGGAAAGGGGATGGATCAGTCAATGGACGAGGAGCAAAACGCCCTGCCGGAGGAGGCCGCGCCGTCTCAGGACGCGCCGGCGGAGCCTGCCGTGGGCGGGCGTCACGCGGAGAAGAAAAAGAAATCGGACGACAAAATGGAGCTTTACGACTGGATCCAGTGTCTCATCGGGGCGCTGGTGGCGGGTATCCTCATTTTTATGTTCCTGGTGCGGGTGGTGAACGTGGACGGAAGCTCCATGTGGCCCACGCTCCACGATGAGGACATGATCCTGACCACCAATTTCCTCTACACCCCCAAAAACGGGGATGTGGTGGTGTTCCAGACGGACACCTACGGGTCCGAGCCGCTGGTCAAGCGCGTCATCGCCACCGGCGGGCAGACCGTGCGCATCGACCCGGACACCGGCGACGTTTTCGTGGACGGTAAGCTCTTGAGCGAGCCCTACATCGCCGCGGCCATCGAGAACGCCGGCGATTTTTCCGTGGAAACGGCGGTGCCGGAGGGGTGCCTCTTCCTCATGGGCGATAACCGCAACCACTCCACCGACAGCCGGGATAACAGGATCGGCTTCGTGGACGAGCGGTGCGTCATCGGCAAGGTGCTGATGGTGGTCTTCCCCTCCGCCAAGGGCGGCCTGGGGGAGGACGTGGAGCGCGACCTTTCGCGCCTGGGGAGCATCTACTGATGGACGAGGCCATGCTTATCCAGTGGTTCCCCGGCCACATGGCCAAGGCGCGGCGCATGGTGCAGGAGAACCTGAAGCTGGTGGACGCGGTCTGCGAGGTGGTGGACGCCCGTGTGCCCCGGTCCTCCCGGAACCCGGAGATCGACGCCCTCACCGCCGGCAAGCCCCGGATCGTGGTGCTCAACCGTGTGGACCAGGCCGACCCCGCCTTAACGCCGCTCTGGAGCCGCTCCTTCCGCCAAAAGGGCGCGGCGGTGCTGGAGACGGACTCACGGACCGGCAAGGGCACGGCGGCTTTTCCCGGCCTTGTGCGGGAGCTTTTGAAGGACAAGATCGAAAGGCTCCGCGCCCGGGGCCAGGTGGGCGCGCCCCTGCGGGTCATGGTGCTGGGCATCCCCAACGTGGGCAAGTCCTCCTTTATCAACAAGGTGGCCCGCCGCAAGGCCGCCGAGGCCGCCGACCGGCCCGGCGTCACCCGGGGCAAGCAGTGGGTGAGCCTGGGCGGCGGAGTGGAGCTCCTGGACACGCCGGGGCTCCTCTGGCCCCGGTTCGAGGACAAGCTCACCGGGGAGAACCTGGCCTTCACCGGCGCCGTGCGGGACGAGATCTTAGACACGGAGACCCTGGGCGCCAGGCTTTGCGAGCGTCTCCGGGACCTCTACCCGCAGGCCCTGACAGGCAGGTTCGGCATCGAAAGCCCCGGCGAGAGCACGGGGTTCGAGCTCTTGGAGCAATGCGCCGGACGCAGGGGATTCCTCATCGCCGGCGGGGAGCTGGACACGGAGAGAATGGCGAAGGTGCTTTTAGACGAGTTCCGGGGCGGCAAGCTTGGCCGCTTGACCATAGACGGTTCGCCGGAGGGTTGATATGGACTTTTGGGCGTTTGAAAAGACCCTCCTGGAGGGGGGTCCGAGGGGGGTCCCAGGGGGTCCCGAGGGGGCTCCGAGGGTACTGGCGGGGGTGGACGAGGCAGGTCGCGGACCCCTCGCGGGACCCGTCTGCGCCGCCGCCGTGGTCCTCCCCTGGGAGGCGGACATCCCCGGCCTTGACGATTCCAAGAAGCTGACGGAGAAAAAGCGCGAGACGCTCTTTGACGTCATCCGCCAAACGGCCCTGGACTACGGCATCGGCTGGGCGTCCGTGGAGGAGATCGACGAGCTCAACATCTTAAACGCCACGTACCTGGCCATGAACCGGGCCCTTCGGGCGCTGAAGGCCGTGCCGGACATGACCGTCATCGACGGCAACCGGTGCGCCGGCATCGAGGTCCCCTGCGTCACGCTGGTGGGCGGGGACGGGCTCTCCGCCAACGTGGCGGCGGCGTCGGTCCTGGCGAAGGTCTCCCGGGACCGGTATATGAAGGAGCTGGCGGCCCGGTACCCGGGCTACGGGTTTGAAAAGCACAAGGGCTACGGCACGAAGGACCACTACGCCGCCATCCGGGCGCTGGGACCCAGTCCCGTCCACCGGACGACCTTTTTGAGGAAGCCGCATTGAACACAAAGCTCATCGGCCGCTGGGGCGAGGCCGCGGCGGCGGACTATCTGAAAAAGAAGGGCTGGAAGCTTTTAGGGGTGGGCTACCGGACCCGGATGGGGGAAATAGACCTCATCGCCGAGGACCGGGGGACGCTGGTGTTCGTCGAGGTGAAGACCCGGAAGGACGAAAGCTTCGCCCAGGCCCGGGAGGCCGTCACCGGGACGAAACAGCGCAGGCTCCTGGCGGCGGCGGAGCTCTACATGGCCAAATACGGGGCGGACAGGCCCGCCCGCTTCGACGTCGTGGAGGTCTACGCGCCGGAGGGCGTGGAGACGAAAAAGCCCCAGATCAACCATATCGAAAACGCGTTTTCCGGGAGGTAACGACTATGCAATACGTGAGCACCAGGGATACCGGCCGCGCCGTCACCGCCGCCATGGCCATCGAACGGGGCCTGAGCGCCGACGGCGGCCTTTTTGTGCCGGCTCAGCTGCCCGCTCTTCCGACGGGGGCTTTGGAGAGCCTGTGCCGGATGGACTACCGCCAGCGGGCGGTGTACGTCATGAAGCTCTTTTTGGAGGACTACACGACGGCGGAGCTGGCGGATTTCGCCGCCCGGGCCTACGGTCCGAAGGGGTTCGACACGCCGAAGATCGCGCCGGTGCGGACGCTGGACGCTTCCACACACGTTCTGGAGCTGTGGCACGGGCCCACCTGCGCCTTCAAGGACATGGCGCTTCAGATGCTCCCGTACCTGCTCACCGCCGCCATGGGCAAAAACGGGGAGGACCGGCAGGTCTGCATCCTGGTGGCCACCTCCGGCGACACGGGCAAGGCGGCGTTGGAGGGCTTCGCCGGCGTGGAGGGCACGAAAATCTGCGTCTTCTACCCCCGGGACGGCGTCTCCGACATCCAGAAGCTCCAGATGACGAGCCAGGAGGGCGCCAACGTGCTGGTCTGCGCCGTCAACGGCAACTTTGACGACGCCCAGGCGGCGGTGAAGGAGATCTTCTCAGACCCCGCCATGCGGGAGGAGCTTTCACGACGCGGCTGGATGCTCTCCTCCGCCAACTCCATCAACTGGGGTCGGCTTTTGCCCCAGATCGTCTACTATATCTCCGCCTACTGCGATCTTCTGAACGCCGGGGCGGTGAAAGCGGGGGAGAAAATCAACTTCTCCGTCCCCACCGGGAATTTCGGGGACATTCTGGCGGGGTATTACGCCAAAAAAATGGGCCTTCCCGTGGGGAAGCTCCTGTGCGCCTCCAACAAAAACGACGTGCTCACGGATTTCCTCAAAACCGGCGTCTACGACAAGAACCGGCCTTTCTATACCACCGTCTCGCCCTCCATGGACATTCTGGTGTCCAGCAACCTGGAACGGCTCCTCTTTGACCTCACCGGCATGGACGACCGGGAGACGGCGGGGTATATGGAGGCGCTGAAAAAAGACGGGCGGTACGAGGTCACAGCCAAGCTCAAGACCGCCCTGGACGGGCTTTTCGCCGCCGGATCCTGCGACGATGAGGAGACGAAGGACGTCATCGCCCGGTGCTTCAAGGAGCACGGGTACCTCATCGACACCCACACGGCGGTGGCCTACGGGGTGCTGGAGAAGTACAGGCGGGAGACGGGGGATGAGACGCCCTGCGTCGTGGTCTCCACCGCCAGCCCCTACAAATTCTGCGCCGCCGTGCTGGAGGCGCTGGGGGAGAGGCCGGAGAGCCAGGGCCCGGAGCTCATCGGACAGCTGGAGCGAGTAAGCGGCGTCCCCGCGCCCATGCCCCTGAAGGCGCTGGCGGGGAAGACCGTCCGGTTCCGGGACAGCTTCGACAAGGCGCGGCTTCCCGACGTGGTGCGGAATTTCCTGAAATGACGTTATGTTAACTTGATACGTTATGTTAACAATTAACATTATGTAAACCGGAATTGGATTCCGGTTTACATAATGGACTTGGGCTCGAAGGTGCCGCAGAAGGTCTCCGCCTTGCGCAGGGCGTTTTTGGACTCCACGTTGATGGCGGGGGCGTGGCAGCAGCCGTCCTTGCCGTGGTAGGTGCAGCTTTGCACGTCGCAGCCCACGCCGGGGAGCTTCTCGTTCCAGAGGCCCGTGGTGGTATCGCTCATGTCTGTCGCTCCTTTTTAAGTTGTCCCTGTTATTTTGCGCGCTCCGGGGCGGATTATTCCCGGAGGGGAGGTCGTATGCTCTGGACCATCGGGGATCTTCATCTGTCCTTTGAATCGAATAAGCCCATGGATGTCTTCGGGAAGGACTGGGCCGGGCATGTAGACCGCCTGCGGGAGGGGTTCCGGCGCGTGGGGCCGGAGGACACCACCGTCATCTGCGGGGATCTGACCTGGGGGATGGGGATGGAGGAGTGCCTGGAGGATTTCCGCTTCATCGACGCTTTGCCGGGGCGGAAGATCATTTTAAAGGGCAACCACGACTACTGGTGGAGCACCGCCGCGAAGGCAAAAGCGTTTTTTCAGGAAAACGGCATCGGCTCCGTCGATATTCTCTACAACAACTGCTTTTTCTATGAAAACGCCGCCCTGTGCGGCACCAAGGGTTGGATGTGCCCCAACGAAAACCCGGCCCCCCACGACAAAAAGCTCATGGACCGGGAGACCGGCCGGCTGGAGGCCAGCCTTAAGGCGGCGGGGGATATTGCGCGGAAGATCGTCTTTCTCCACTACCCGCCCATCTTCGGAAAGCTCTACGCCAAGGGGATGGTGGAGGTCATGGAGCGCTACGGCGTCCGGGAGTGCTATTACGGGCATCTCCACGGCGCGGGACGGGCGCTGGCCTTTGAGGGAGAGGACCGCGGGATCCGCTACCGGCTCATCTCCGCCGACCATCTGGGCTTTTGTCCCGTAAAAATCATGTGAATCCCGAGAAAAATGTTTGCAAATCCGGGAATCTCTGTTATAATAGACAAGATGCCCCATAGAGGTAACATACAGTAGGAGGAAAAACCGTGAACGTCAAGGAATTTGAGAAAAAAGAGAAAAATACCGCTGAGCTCACCATGCTCGTCAGCGCCGAGGAATTTGACGCCGCCGTCCAGCGGGCGTACCTGAAGAACCGCGGCCGCATCCAGCTCCCCGGCTTCCGCAAGGGCAAGGCCCCCCGGAAAATGATCGAGAGCATCTACGGCGCCGGCGTCTTCTATGAGGACGCCGTGGAGGACGTGGCCCCCGACGCCCTGGAGGCCGGCATCGAGGAGAAGGAGCTGTCCACCGTGGGCCGTCCCTCTATCCTGGACTTCGACATCGGCGAGGACAAGGCGCTCACCATCAAATTCCTTGTCTCCCTTTACCCCGAGGTGAAGCTGGAGGGCTATAAAGGCATCGCCGCCCCCAAGATGGCCGTGCGCGTCACCAAGAAGGACGTGGAGCGGGAGATCGACCGGGTGCGCGAGCGCAACGCCCGCATCGAAACCGTGGAGCGCCCGGCCCAGAAGGGCGACATCGTGAACATCGACTTTGAGGGATTTTTGGGCGATACGCCCTTCGAGGGCGGCAAGGGCGAGGGCCACGACCTGGAGCTGGGCTCCGGCACCTTCATCCCCGGCTTCGAGGACCAGCTTATCGGCAAGGCCGCCGGCGAGGACTGCGACGTGAACGTCACCTTCCCCGAGGCCTACGCCCCCGAGCTTGCCGGCAAGGACGCCACCTTCAAGGTCCACGTCAACGACGTGAAGATGAAGGAGCTCCCGGCGCTGGACGACGAGTTTGCCAAGGACGTGTCCGAGTACGACACCCTGGAGGAGTACACCGCCAGCGTGAAGACCGAGCTTTCCGAGCACCGCCGTGAGGAGGCCCAGAAGGGCTTCGAGGAGGTTGTCCTCTCCCGCCTCACCGACAAGGTGGAGGCCGACATCCCCGACGCCATGGTGGAGGCGCACCTGGACGAGATGGTCCAGAACTTCCGCTATAACCTGATGCAGCAGGGGATGCAGCTGGAGCAGTATCTGTCCATGATGGGCATGGACGTGGCGTCCTTCCGCAAGGACATGCGCTCCACCGCCGAAAAGCAGATCAGGCTGGACCTGGCCTTCGAGCACATCGCCAAGACCGAGGACTTCCCCGTCAGCGACGAGGACGTGGAGGCGGAGTATAAGCGCCTGTGCGACGAGTACCACATGAAGGACGAGGAGGTCCGCCGCGCCGTCACCGTGGATTCCGTGAAGACCGGCCTGAAGCTGGAGCGCGCCAGGAAGCTGGTGCTGGACACCGCCACCGTGGAGAAGAAGGAGAAGAAGGAAGAGGAGCCCGAGGGAGAGGCCGAGTGAGCTTCGGGGGAATACCCGGAGGAAAAGCTGGATATAATCAGGAAACGACCAAGATTTAGCGCGTACAGGAGGTTTGACCATGAGTTTGGTACCGTATGTTGTGGAGCAGACGAGCCGGGGCGAGAGGAGCTACGATATCTTTTCCCGCCTTCTCAACGACCGCATCGTCTTTTTGGGCGAGGAGGTCAACGACACCACGGCGAGTCTGGTGGTGGCCCAGTTCCTCTTTTTGGAGGCCCAGGACCCGGACAAGGACATCCAGTTCTACATCAATTCCCCCGGCGGCTCCATCACCGCCGGCATGGCGATCTATGACACCATGCAGTATATCAAGTGCGATGTTTCCACCATCGCCATCGGCATGGCGGCCAGCATGGCCGCGTTTCTCCTGAGCTCCGGGACCAAGGGCAAGCGCCTGGCGCTGCCCAACACGGAGATCATGATCCACCAGCCCTCCGCCGGCACTCAGGGACAGGTCACCGACATGGCGATCCACCTTGCGCGCATCCAGCGCATCAAGGAGCGCATGAACGCCATTCTGGCCGACAACACCGGCAAGAGCGTGGAGGCCGTCCGGGACGCCTGCGAGCGGGACAATTTCATGTCCGCCCAGGAGGCGCTGGAGTTCGGCCTTATCGACAAGGTCATCGCCAAGCGCTGACGCCCGCTTTGAGCTTTTTTGGAGAGGGAAGCCAATGCCCAATAACAGAGACGAACAAAATCACGTGAGCCGCTGCGACTTCTGCGGCCGGCCCCAGAGCGCCAAGGTCCGGCTCTTCCAGGGCCAGAGCGCCAACATCTGCGAGGAGTGCGTCAGCCTTTGCTACGAGCTGATGGCCGAGCACTACGTGGAGCCGGAGCAGGAGCCGCAGCCCCAGGAGATCGACCCCTACGAGCTGGCAAGATCCATGCCCAAGCCCGCCCAGATCAAGGAGTATCTGGACGAGTATATCATCGGGCAGGACCGGGCCAAGGTCGCCCTGTCCGTGGCGGTGTACAACCACTATAAGCGCATTTTCTGCTCGGGCGGCGACAACTCCGCCGAGATCCAGAAGAGCAACATCCTGCTGGTGGGGCCCACGGGCTCGGGCAAGACCATGTTCGCCCAGACGCTGGCCAAGCTCCTGGAGGTGCCCTTCGCCATTGCCGACGCCACGACCCTCACCGAGGCCGGGTACGTGGGGGACGACGTGGAGAACATCCTCCTGCGGCTTTTGCAGGCGGCGGACTTCGACGTGGCCCTGGCCGAACGGGGGATCATCTACATCGACGAGGTGGATAAGATCGCCCGGAAGAGCGAAAATACCTCCATCACCCGGGACGTGTCCGGGGAGGGCGTCCAGCAGGCACTGTTGAAGATCCTGGAGGGGACCGTCGCCAACGTGCCGCCTCAGGGCGGGCGCAAGCACCCCCATCAGGAGTTCATCTCCATCGACACCTCCAACATCCTCTTCATCTGCGGCGGGGCTTTCGACGGCATCGACAAGATCATCGAGCACCGCCTGGACAAAAAGTCCATGGGCTTCGGCGCGGAGATCAAGACGAAGCAGGAGAAGGACGTCAGCGAGCTTCTGGAGCAGATCCAGTCCCACGACCTTTTGAAGTTCGGCATCATCCCGGAGCTCATCGGGCGGATGCCGGTGATCGTGCCCATGCGGCAGCTGCGGCGTGAGGACCTGGTGCGCATCCTCAAGGAGCCCAAAAACGCCCTGACCAGGCAATATAAGGCGCTGATGAGCTTCGACCGGGTGAACCTGGAGTTCGAGGACGAGGCGCTGGAGGCCATCGCCGACAAGGCCATCGCCCTGGACATCGGCGCCAGGGGACTGCGGTCCATCGTGGAGGGGATCCTGACGGACATCATGTTCGAGGTCCCGTCCGACGAGCGGATCGACCGGGTGACCGTGACGAAGGCGTGCGTCACCGACGGGGCGAAGCCCCAGCTCCACCGCAGGCCCCGGACCAGGCTGGATCCGGACCTGGCGGCAAGTTGAACCTATAGGCCACGCTTTTCGGCGCGGCCTTTTCGGATAATTTTGAGGTACTGCCATGAACGAAGATGCGGGCGTTACGCCCTTTGAAAGGATACCCATGCTGGCGCTCTACGGGCTCACGGTGTTCCCGGAGATGAGCGTTAGCTTCGATGTGGAAAAGCCCCAGTCCGTGGCGGCGCTGGACGCCGCCGTGGAGGGGGACGGGCGGGTCTTTATCGTGTCCCGGAAGGACATGTACAGCGACGCCCAGGAGACGAGGAGCTTATTCAAGATCGGCGTGGTCTGCCGGGTCCGGCAGTATCTGCGCACACAGAACGGCGGGATGCGCGTCATGGTGGACGGGCTGGAGCGGGCGGCGCTTTTGTCCCTGGAGACCGAGGGCGAGTGCGCCTGGGCCACGGTGCTGGTGCGGGAGCGGGAGGAGACGGACCCCAGTACCCGCGCGGAGGCGCTGATGCGCGGGGCGCTGGCGCTCTATGAGGAGTATCTGAAGTACATCGGCTCCTCCGTGCCGGAGACCATCCTGGCGCTGTCCGAGCACCGGGACCCGGGGTATGTGGCGGACTATATCGCCCAGAACGGCACCTTCTCCCAGGAGACGAAGCAGAGGATCCTGGAGGTCCTGGACCCGGTGAAGAGGCTGGACACCGTCATGGAGATCCTGCGCCACGAGCTGGAGGTCATCAGCGTGGAGCACGACATCTCCCGGAAGCTCCGGGAGCGCATGGCCCGGCAGGGGCGGGAGAACATCCTCCGGGAGCAGCTCCAGATCATCGAGGCGGAGCTGGGCGAGGGCGGCAGTGAGCTGGACGAGTACCACGACCGCATCCTGGCCCTGAGGCTGGAGGACGAGGTGGAGGAGAAGCTCCTCAAGGAAGTGGAGAAGCTCTCCCACCAGGCCTACGGCTCGGCGGAGGGGTCCGTCATCCGCTCGTATCTCGACGCGGTGCTGGAGCTTCCCTGGCACAAATCCACCAGGGAGCGGCTGGATATCGCCGCGGCCCGGCGGGTGCTGGACCGGGACCACTTCGGGCTTGCGAAGGTCAAGGAGCGGATTCTGGAGTACCTGGCTGTCCGGTGCGTAGCGCCGGAGATGAAGGGCGGGATATTGTGCCTCGTGGGGCCTCCCGGCGTGGGGAAGACGTCTGTGGCCATCTCCATCGCCTCGGCCATGAACAGGAAGCTCGCCCGCATGAGCCTGGGCGGCGTCCACGACGAGGCGGACATCCGGGGCCACCGGAAGACGTACATCGGCGCCATGCCGGGGCGTATCATGGCGGCCATTACACAGGCCAAGTCCAATAACCCGCTGCTGCTGCTGGACGAGATCGACAAGCTGGGGTCGGACTATAAGGGCGACCCGGCCAGCGCCTTATTGGAGGCGCTGGACCCGGAGCAGAACGTGAGCTTCCGGGACCACTATCTGGAGGTGCCCTTCGACCTTTCCAACGTCATGTTCATCACCACCGCCAACACCACGGAGACCATCCCCCGGCCGCTTTTAGACCGGATGGAGGTCATCGAGCTTCCCAGCTACACCGACGAGGAGAAGGTGCGCATCGCCGCGGACCACCTCCTGCCCAAGCAGCGCAAAAAGCACGGCCTCACGGCCCGGACGCTGAAGATCGGCGAGGACGTCCTGCGGGACGTGATCGCGGGGTACACCAGGGAATCCGGCGTGCGGCAGCTGGAGCGGCGGATCGCGGCGCTGTGCCGCAAGGCGGACATGGTGCTGGCCTCCGGCGAGGCGAAGAGCCTGACGGTGACCTCGGAGAAGCTGGAGGGCCTCCTGGGCCCCCGGAAATATAAGCCGGAAAAGGTCTCCGGCCGGGACAGCGTGGGCGTGGTCAACGGCCTTGCCTGGACCGAGACCGGCGGGGAGATTTTGGAGGTGGAGGCCCTGGCCCTGGAGGGCACGGGGAAGATCGAGCTGACAGGCAATCTAGGCGACGTGATGCGCGAATCGGCCCACGCGGCGGTGAGCTTCATCCGCTCCAGGTGCGACCGGCTCGGCATCGACAGGGAGTTTTACAAAAACAAGGATATCCACATCCATTTCCCCGAGGGCGCCGTCCCCAAGGACGGGCCCAGCGCGGGCATCGCCATCACCTGCGCCGTGCTCTCCGCCCTCACCGGCGCGCCGGCGCGCCGCGACGTGGCCATGACCGGGGAGATCACCCTGACGGGGCGTGTCCTGCCCATCGGGGGATTGCGGGAGAAGACCATGGCGGCGTTGCGCTTCGGCGTTAAGACGTGCATCATCCCCAAGGACAACGAGCCGGACCTGGAGGAGATCGACCAGACGGTGCGGCGGGCGCTCAGCTTCGTCACCGCCGAGAGGCTGGACGACATTCTGGACGTGGCGCTGGTGTTCCCGGAGGGAGCCAAGCCCGAGGCGGCCTGCGAGCGTCCCCGGACGCCGAAGCGCCCCCAGGAGACCCCCGGGGCCCGTTGCGAGGTGTGAGATGGACTACCGCAAGGCCGAATTTGTGAAGTCCGCCGTGAGCCCCGAGGGGTTCATCCGGGACGGTCTGCCCCAGGTCGCCTTCGCCGGGCGCTCCAACGTGGGCAAATCCTCCGTCATCAACTCCGTCGTGGGGCGGAAGAACTTCGCCCGTGTGGGCTCCGCGCCGGGGAAGACCAGCCAAATCAACTACTTTCTCATCGACAAGCGCTTCTACATCGTGGACCTGCCGGGGTACGGCTACGCCCAGGTGAGCAAGGCCGAGCGGGACCGCTGGGGCCGGCTCATGGAATCGTATTTCGCCTCCGGGCTCATCACCCTGGGAGTGCAGATCGTGGACATCCGCCACAAGCCCACCGCCGACGACGTGACCATGATGAACTGGTTCAAGCAGTCTCAGGTGGACGCCCTGGTGGTGGCCAACAAGCTGGACAAATGCAAAAAGTCGGAGGTCCCCGGCAATATCGCCCGCATCCGGGAGACGCTGGACCTTTCCGAGGACGCGCCCATCGTCTACTACTCGGCGGAAACCCATTCCGAACGGGAAGCGCTGCTGCTGGCCCTGGACGGGGCCCTTTCCCTGGAATAACGCTATGGGGAACATTTTAAGAAATCTGGACTGGTCGGTGCTCACGGACCTCCTCCTGTCCGCCATTCCCGTGCTCATCTGCATCACCCTGCACGAGTGCGCCCACGGCGTTGTGGCGCTGTGGCTGGGGGACACCACGGCCAGGGACATGGGGCGGCTGAGCCTCAACCCCCTCAAGCATTTTGACATCATGGGCTTTCTCATGATGGCCATAGCCGGCTTCGGCTGGGCCAAGCCCGTGCCCGTGGACATGCGGCGCTTTCGCGACCCCAAGCGGGGCATGGCGCTGACGGCCCTGGCGGGACCCGCCGCCAACATCCTCATCGCCATTGTCTTCCTCTTCCTCTACGGCTTTCTCTGGCCGTTCCTCTACAAAAGCGGCTTCGGGCGGACCGTGGAGGAGATGATCGCCCGCACCGGCGCCATCAGCGTCTCCTTCGCTGTCTTCAACGTCCTGCCCATCCCGCCGCTGGACGGCTCCAAGGTGCTGGGGGCGTTCCTGCCGGAGAGCGCTTATTGGAAGCTCATGCGCTACGAGCGCTGGGGGATGCTGCTGCTCATCGTGCTGGTGTTCACCGGCGCCCTGGACGGGACGCTGGGGAGACTGGCGGGGGCGGCCATGGACAAGCTGTGGTTTTTTGCCGAGCTTGGAAACCGATTAGGGAATCTCATCTGAGGTGCATATGGAAAACCCCACCTTCCACCTGGAGGGCGTGGTGCGGACCCGGGAGGACATGGAGAATTTCGAGGGGCCGCTGACGCTGATCCTCCAGCTTTTGGCAAAAAACAAAATAGAGATCCAGGACATCCGCATCTCGGACCTGCTGGACCAATATATGGCGTGGCTTGACGAGATGAAGTCCATGGACCTGGAGATCGCCTCGGAGTTCGTGCAGATGGCCTCCCATCTTGTGTACATCAAGGCCCGGATGCTCCTCTCCGCCGGGGAGGAGACGGGAGAGCTGGAGGCCCTCATCGAATCCCTGGAGAGGCTGAAAAACAAGGACGTCTACGAGCGCCTCCGAGAGGTCTTCCCCCGGATCGCCGCCATGTATACCCGCGGCGCGGGGACCATGGTGAAGCCCCCGGAATATTTGCCGGTGGACAAGGAGTACCGCTACGTCCACGAGCCCACGGATCTTCTGGACGCCATGGCGCGGGTACTGGCCGGGCGCGAGGCGGCGGCCATCGCCCAAAACGAGACGGGCTTTCGCTTCCCCGAGCGCATCGTCTACTCCGTCACGGAGAAGTCCCACGAGCTTCTGGACCGGCTGCGGACAAAGGGCTCCACATCCCTGCGGACCATTTTCCGGGAGAACGGCAGCCGCACGGAGCTGGTGGCCACTTTCGTGGCCCTTTTGGAGCTTGCCAGGGACGGCAGTATCCTTCTGGAGGGCGAGGGGGAGGACACCTGGGTCTCCTATGTCCCGGAGACTGACACCAAAGAGGAATGAACGATATGGAGATACACGAATTGGAGGCCGCCATCGAGGGCATCCTCTTCGCCTCCGGCGAGGCGGTCCACGTCAAGCGCCTGGCGGCGGTGCTGGCCGTGGATGAGGAGCTGGTCTTCGATACCGCCAAACATCTGGCGGACAGGCTCGTCTACGAGGGCCGTGGCATCCGGCTCATCCGGCTGGAGGACCAGCTCCAGCTGTGCTCCGCGCCGGAG
This sequence comes from uncultured Oscillospiraceae bacterium, assembly GCA_947632175.1. Taxonomy (GTDB): domain Bacteria; phylum Bacillota; class Clostridia; order Oscillospirales; family Oscillospiraceae; genus RUG626. The sequence continues at coordinate 78,478 of CANROC010000011.1, forward strand.
TACGCCGACGTCATCCGGCAGGCGCTGGAGACGCGAAAGCCGCCCAAGCTCACCCAGACGGCGCTGGAGGTGCTGAGCATCGTGGCCTACTTCCAGCCGGTGACCAGGGCCTATATCGACGACGTGCGCGGGGCCGATTCCAGCTACACCGTGGGCGTCCTCACGGAACGGGGCCTCATCGAGCCCTGCGGCACGCTGGACGCGCCGGGGCGGCCTACGCTGTTCAGGACGACCAACACGTTTCTGCGCACCTTCGGCCTTACGAGCCTTGAGGAGCTTCCCGAGCTTCCCCAAAAGGGCGCGGAGGACGGGGAACAGCTGCGCATCCAGGAATCCATCGACGCCCTGACGGCGGACAAGGAAGAGTAGAAGAAGTTTTGGATGGAAACGCCTTTTTTGGAAAGGATAAGGAGGTGGGCGCTTGACGCTGATACTGCTCATACCGGCGATCGTGGTTCTGTGCTTCGGGGCGTGGAAGGCGGCGCTCATCGTCCTGGGCGTGGGGGCGCTCCTCGACTTTGTCATCGCCATGCTGCGCGTGGGGGCGCGGGCGACGCTGGAGGACGGGGTCTTCGGCCTTCGGGTCCTGGCGGGACCTGTGAAGCTCACGCTCCTGCCCAAGGCCGAAAAGGAGAAAGAGGCCGAAGAAGAGGAAGAGGAAGAAGAGGGAGAAGAGAAGCCAAAAAAGAAGCCTCAGAAGAAGCCCAAGAAGCCCAAAACGGCCAAAAAGACAAAAGTGGCCAAAAAGGAAAAAAAGGCCAAAAAGGCCAAAAAGAAAAAGGCCGAGGCCGAGGCGGGGGAAGAGGAGAAGCGGGAGAAAAAAGAGCGTACCGTCAAGGTGGACATGGAGCTCATCTCCACGGTCCTTTCCGCCCTGGGGGAGCTTTTGGGGAGGCTCCGGCGGAAGATATCCATCGACAAGCTCACCGTCCACTACACCGTGGCCGCCGAGGACCCCGCCAACGCCGCCATGACCTTCGGGTACGCCAGCGCGGGGATAAACGCCCTGATGCCGGCGGTGGAGAACATCTTCAAGGTCAAGGACCGGGACGTGGGCGTCGCGGTGACCTTTGATAAAACGGAGGGCGACATCTACGTGGACGCCCAGCTCACCTTGGCGGTTTGGGAGATTTTTTACATCGTCTTCGCGGTCTGGCCGGTGGTCAAAAACATCGTCAGGCAATTTTTGAACAAGAGAAAGGTGGATAAAAATGGACAATCATCCGATCAATGACTTCATGGGCAGTGTGATGCAGAAGCTCCGGGAGATGGCGGACACCAGCACCGTCATCGGCGAGAGCATCGTCACGCCGGACGGCATCACCATCATCCCCGTCTCCCGTGTGAGCATGGGCTTTGCCTCCGGTGGGTCCGAGTTCACCGGCAAGCACCAGAAGGACGGGCAGGCGAGCCCCTTCGGCGCGGGGACAGGCGGAAGCGTGAAGATCGAGCCCCTGGCCTTCGTGGTCATCAAGGACAGCCAGGTGCGTGTCATGACCATCGAGCCGCCGGCGTCCACCACCATCGACCGCCTCATCGACGGCGCGCCGGAGATCGTGGACAAGATCACCGCCGCCCTCGATAAGCGCAAGGCCGACAAGGCCAAAAAGGAAGCCGAGGCCGCCGAGGCGGAGGATTTCGACGAATAATCTTTCGAATTTTGGCCCATACTGACACCGGAAGGTGGTGCCGTATGGCCAAAAATCGCAAAAAACTCATATCGCTCATCGCCGCCATGTCCCTCTCGGCGGCGATGGTCGTTTTCGCGCCCCTCCCGGCCCGGGCGGCGGGGGAGTGGCCGGAGGTGTCCGCGCTGTCCGCCATTTTGACGGAGGCCCAAACCGGGCAGGTGCTCTTTGAAAAGGACGCGGACACGCCCAGGCCCATCGCCAGCGTCACGAAGCTCATGACGGCGCTGGTGGTCCTGGAAAACGCCTCCCTGACCGAGACGGTCACCGTGCCGAAAGAGGCCGAGGGCGTGGAGGGGACCAGCCTCTATCTCAAGGCGGGGGAGACCCTCACCGTCCGGGAGCTCCTATACGGGCTCCTCCTGGAGTCCGGCAACGACGCCGCCGTGGCGCTGGCCGTCCATGTGGCGGGGAGCGTGGAATCGTTCGTGGAGCTCATGAACGAAAAGGGCGCCGCGCTCGGGATGGAGAGGACACATTATGTCAACCCCCACGGCCTCACGGCGGAGGGGCACCAGTCCACCGCGCGGGACCTGGCAAAGCTCATGGCCCGGTGCGTCTCCGATCCCGCGTTCGTCCAAATCGCCTCCACGGAGCGTATTTCCATAGCGGGGCGGAGCCTCAAAAACCACAACAAGCTTTTGGGGAGCTTTGAGGGGACGGTCGCCGGCAAGACCGGCTACACCAAGGCCGCCGGACGGACGCTGGTGACCTGCGCTGAGCGCGACGGGTTGAGGCTCGTGTGCGTCACACTGAACGACGGCGACGACTGGGACGACCACGCCGCCCTCTATGAGGCGGGGTTCGCCGCTTTTGAGCGGCGCGTCTGCGTCCGGGCCGGGGAGATCCCGGCGGCGGTGCCCGTCATTGCCGGCGTGGAGGACGAGGTGCCGGTCCGTGCCAAGCGCGGCGTGTCCGTCGTCTGCCGCAAGGGGGACGAGATCGCCACGCGCGTGTGCCTCCCGGCTTTCGTCTACGCCGACGTGAAGGCGGGGGATACGCTGGGGCGGCTGGAGATTTTGCGAAACGGTCAGGTCGTGGACACCGTGGATCTGACGGCCGTCCGGGATGTGAAGCGGGACAGGGACCAGGAGCTCACCTTCTGGGAGAGATGCAAAAGGAGCTTGGGATGGTAGAGAGACTGCAAAAGCTCATATCCGCCGCCGGGATCGCCTCCCGGCGGGCGGCGGAGGAGATGATCGCCGCCGGACGCGTCACCGTCAACGGCGCTGTGGCGGGTCTCGGCGATAAGGCCGACCCGGAGACGGATGAAATTTGCGTGGACGGGAAGGCCATCGGCAATAAGCCCGGGCGGCGGTACTACATAATGCTCCATAAGCCTGTGGGCTACGTCACCACCATGTCGGATGAAAAGGGCCGGCGGACGGTGGCGGAGCTGGTGGCGGACGTGCCCGCCAGGGTCTACCCGGTGGGGCGGCTGGACATAAACTCCGAGGGCCTGCTGCTCATGACCAACGACGGGGATTTCGCCAACCTCGTGACCCACCCGTCCTTTGAAAAGGAGAAGGTCTACCGTGTGCTGGCCGCCGGCGACGTGGCCGCCGGAGTGAAGAGGCTTCTGGAGCCCATGGAGCTGGACGGCGAGCCGGCGGGAAAGCCCAAGGTGGAGGTTTTGCGCCGGGAGGGGGCCCTTGCCACGCTGGAGATCACCATCCACGAGGGGAAAAACCGGCAGATCCGCCGCATGTGCGACATAGCCGGCCTCACCGTCAAGCGCCTGACGCGTGTGCGCGTGGGGCCGGTGTCGCTGGGGAAGCTCCCCCGGGGACACTGGCGGGAGCTCACGGATAACGAAGTCCGGGCCCTCCGGGGAAAATGAGCCTTTTGCAGGGGAATTTTGCAAAAATTTCGTTTTTTATGAAAAATCGCTTGCATTTTTCGCGGGTCGCCCTATAATTGAAAGGCGAAAGCCCGACTTTGCGCAAAATACAGGCGATAAGGTGATCGAAATGGGTAAGGATGTTCTGGCGGCGATCAAGGCGCTGAGCCCCACGTTTTCCAAGGGGCAGCGGCGCATCGCCGCGTATATTACCGAATACTACGAAAAGGCCGCCTTCATGACGGCGGGCAGGCTGGGCCAGGCCGCCGGGGTCTCGGAATCCACGGTGGTGCGCTTCGCCTCGGACCTGGGGTACGAGGGGTACCCGGAGATGCGCCGGGCCATGCAGGAGCTGGTGAAGAACCGGCTCACCACCGTCCAGCGCATCGAGGTGGCCCGTGACCTCATCACCGGCTCCGATGTGCCGGAGACGGTGCTCAATTCCGACATGTCCAAGATCCGCCACACCCTGGAGGAGCTGGACCGGGAGGAGTTTGCCAGGGCCGCCCAGGCCATCAGCCGCGCCAGGACCATCTATATCGTGGGCGTGCGGTCCTCGGCGGTGCTCTCCAACTTCATGGGGTTTTACTTAAACCAGCTCTTTCCCGACGTGCGGGTCATCTCCCAGAGCGCCTTTTCCGAGATCTACGAGCAGATCCTGCACATCGGCGAGGGGGACGTGCTGGTGGCCATCTCCTTCCCGCGCTACTCCCGGCGGACCATCATGGCCATGCGCTACGCCCGGGACAAGGGCGCGCGCATCGTGGGCATCACGGACTCCGAGTCCTCCCTAGTGGCGCAGCTGGCCGATCTGAAGCTCTACGCCCGCAGCGACATGATCTCCTTCCTCGACTCCCTGGTGGCGCCCCTGAGCCTCATCAACGCCCTGGTTCTGGCGGTGGCGGAGGCGTCCAGCGAGGATCTGGAGGCGTCCTTCCAGAGGCTGGAGAATATCTGGACGGAGTTTGACGTCTATGAAAAGTACGAGCCCTGAGCTGACCGTCGTCGGCGGCGGCGCGGCGGGGCTCATGGCGGCGGGACTGGCGGCCCGGGAGGGGCTGTCCGTCACTGTTTTGGAGAAGACCGCCCACACCGCCCGGAAGCTGGGCATCACCGGCAAGGGGCGGTGCAACGTCACCAACGCCGTCTCCCCCCGGGAGGTGATAGCCAATATCCCGGGAAACGGGAGGTTTTTATACAGCGCCGTGACGGCCTTCCCGCCCAGCGCTGTGATGGAGCTTTTCGAGAGCCTGGGCGTGCCCCTGAAGGTGGAGCGGGGGAACCGGGTATTCCCGGTTTCCGACAGGGCCCAGGACATCTGCGAGGCCCTGCGGCGGTTTTGCAGGGCCGGCGGCGTGAGGCTCATCCACGACAAAGCCCTTGAGATCATGGTCTCCGAGGGGGGTGTCAGGGGGGTCCGGACGGCCTCCGGGACCCTTCCTACCCCCCGTATCCTGGTCGCCACGGGGGGTCTCAGCTACCCCGCAACGGGGTCCGACGGGGACGGCTACCGGATGGCCAAGGCGGTGGGGCACACCGTCGTCCCGCCCCGCCCCAGCCTCGTGCCTCTGGTGGCGGAGGGGGAGGAGTGCGGGCGGATGCAGGGCTTCGCCCTTAAGAATGTGGGCCTCCGTGTGGAGGATGGGGACGGGAGGAAAATTTACGAGGACTTCGGGGAGATGCTGTTTACCCATTTCGGCCTCTCCGGGCCTATGGTGCTCTCGGCCTCGGCTCACATGCGGGACTTCGAGCGCAACCGGTACACCGCGTATATCGACTTAAAGCCCGCGCTGGACGAGGAGACGCTGGATAAACGCATTTTGCGGGATTTTGAGAAGTACAAGAACCGGGACTTCCAAAACGCCCTCACGGACCTTGCGGGACGGAGCATGATCCCCGTGCTGGTGGAGCGCTCCGGCATCCCGCCGGAGACGAAGGTCAACTCCGTCACAAAGGAGCAAAGGCGCGGCCTTGTACGGCTTTTCAAATCGTTCCCGGTGAAGATCGCCGGGGCGCGGCCCGTGGAGGAGGCCATTGTCACCGCCGGGGGCGTGGACGTGCGGGAGATCGACCCGAGGACCATGGAGTCGAAGCTTGTGAAGGGGCTCTATTTTGCCGGGGAGGTCCTGGATCTGGACGCCTACACCGGCGGATTCAACCTGCAGATCGCCTGGTCCACCGCTTACGCGGCGGCTATGGCGGCGGGAAAGGAGTAACATATGGGACATATGGCCATTGCCATTGACGGCCCCTCCGGGGCGGGGAAATCGACCCTGGCGCGGATGGCGGCGAAGGAGCTGGGGTACATCTACGTGGACACCGGCGCGCTCTACCGCACCGTGGGGCTCTACGCTCTGCGGCACGGGGCGGACGTACACGACGAACAGGCCGTGGCGGCGCTCCTGCCGGAGATCCGGGTCGAGATGCGCTACGACGGCGCCGGGGTCCAGCGGATGGTATTGAACGGGGAGGACGTCTCCGACCTCATCCGCACGCCGGAGGTGTCCATGGCGGCCTCGGCGGTCTCCGCCCTGGGACCGGTCCGGGCCTTTCTGCTGGACACCCAGCGAGACATGGCGCGGCGGTATGACGTGATCATGGACGGGCGGGACATCGGGACCGTGGTCCTCCCGGAGGCAAATGTCAAGATATTCCTCACCGCCTCGGCCCGGGAGCGCGCCCTCCGGCGTTGGCGGGAGCTTCGGGAAAAGGGGATGGACGTGGCGCTGGAGGACGTCCTGCGGGACGTGGAGACCAGGGATAAAAACGACTCCGGCCGCGCCCTGGCCCCCCTGCGGCCGGCGGAGGACGCGGTGATGTGCGACACCACGGAGCTGGACCTGGAGGCGAGTCTGGAGCTCATCCTGGACACCGTGAAAAAGAGGGTTGACCATGGCTGCTGACGAAGTGAAAAAGGAAGAGAAGCGCCGGGACCCCACCTACGGGCTCTATGTGTTCCTGCGGGCCATTGTGATGGCGTTCGTGTGGCTTTTCAAGCCCTTCCGGATCGTCTGCCGGGAGAAGCTTCCGGCGGGGCCGGCGGTGATCTGCGCCAACCACTCCAGCTTCTCCGATCCCTTTTACATGGCCTTCGCCGTGCCCTGGCGGGAGCATCTGTGCCTCATGGCGAAAAAGGAGCTCTTCCGCTTCAAGCCCCTGGGCTTTCTCCTGCGGCACATCGGCACCTTCCCGGTGGACCGGGAGGCCATGGCGGACATGGAGGCCATGAAAAACGCCCTCAATGTCCTCAAGGCCGGCAATAAGCTGGGCATCTTCCCGGAGGGGACGCGCTCGGCCGAGGACGGGGCCGTCAGCCCCAAGGCCGGGGCGGTGCGCATCGCCCAGAAGATGGGCGTGCCGCTGGTGCCCATGTTCATCCCGCGCAAGAAGAGGTTTTTCCGCCGCAACCCCATCATCGTGGGGGACCCCATCGACGTGAAGGCCATGGGGCGGCTCAAGGGCGAGGACCTGGAGCGGGTGGCGGACGAGCTGATGGATAAGATCGCGGCTTTGGGGCATACTACATTGGCAGTGGGGAGGGCGTGAGCGTGGAGACCGTCACCGCCAAGACAGCCGGCTTTTGCTTCGGCGTCCGCAGGGCCGTGAACATGGCCGAGGAGGCCGCCAAATACGGCCCCTGCGCGTGTTTGGGGCCGCTCATCCACAACGACGACGTGGTGCGCGCGCTTGCGGAAAAGGGCGTGCGGACCGTGGAGAGCCTCGAGGAGCTCGTGCCAGGCGAGCGGGTCATCATCCGCAGCCACGGCGCGGGGCCGGAGGTCTATGAAAAGCTCGCGGTCATGGGATGTCCCGTCATCGACGCCACTTGCCCGGACGTGGCGCGGATTCATAAGCTGGTCCGGGAAAAGCGCGGCCAGGGCCGGGAGGTCCTCATCGTCGGACAGCGCGAGCACCCGGAGGTGCGGGCCGTGGCGGCCTTTTGCGGCGGCGCGCAGGTGCTGGAGGGGCCGGAGGACGCGGAAAAATGGCTGGCCGAACACCCGGAAACGGCCCAAAAACCCCTTTCAGTCGTCTCTCAGACCACCGGGGAGAGAAAAAGTTTTGAAAATTGTGTTAAAATCCTGAAAAAACAGTGTACAAACCTCGAAGTTTTTGATACAATATGCAATACGACATCAAACCGGCAGGCGGAGGCGCGAAAAATCGCCGCCGAGGTCGATGCGATGATCGTAATAGGCGGACGGCACAGCGCCAATACGGCCAAGCTCGCTCAAGTGGCGGCGGAGTCCTGCGGGAGGGTCCTTCTCATCGAGAACGCCTCCCAGCTGGACACCGAAGCCCTCCGGGGAGTGAAGCGCGTGGGCGTCACGGCCGGCGCCTCCACACCAGAGTGGATCATTAAGGAGGTCAACAGGAAGATGTGTGACGAGAACAAGACTGTGGAGACAGTCGAAGAAGTACCCGTGGCGGCGGAGGCCGTCGAAGAGAACGCCGTGCAGGAGGCCGAGGCCCCCGCGGCTGAGCCCGTGCAGACCGCACCGGAGGCGCCCGAGGGGGAGGCCTCCTTTGAAGAGCTGCTTGAGCGTTCCATCAAAACCTTACATACGGGGGAGAAGGTCCGCGGCGTCATTGCGTCCATTACCCAGACCGAGATCTCAGTGGATCTGGGCACCAAGCAGTCCGGATATATTCCCATCTCGGAGTTCACCGATGAGCCCGGCGTGAATGTGGCCGACGCCATCCATGTGGGCGACGAGATCGAAGCCTATGTCATGCGCGTCAACGACGTGGAGGGCACCGTGATGCTCTCCAAGAAGCGCCTTGACTCCGCCAAGAACTGGGACAGCATCGTAGAGGCCCGCGCCTCCCGCGCCATTCTGGAGGGCATCGTGGTGGAGGAGAACAAGGGCGGCGTGGTCGTCAACTGCAAGGGCGTACGCGTGTTCGTGCCCGCTTCCCAGTCCGGCCTTCCCAAGGACGCGCCCATGACCGAGCTTGTCAAGCGCAAGGTGAAGCTGGTCATCCGCGAGGTCAACCAGCCCCGCAAGCGCGTGGTGGGCTCCATCCGCGACGTGGCCGTCATGGAGCGCCGCTCCAAGGCCGAGGCCACCTGGAACGAGATCGAGGTGGGCAAGCGCTATCACGGCGTGGTCAAGTCCCTCACCAGCTACGGCGCTTTCGTGGACATCGGCGGCGTGGACGGCATGGTCCATGTGTCCGAGCTCAGCTGGAAGCGCATCCATCAGCCCTCCGACGTACTGAAGGTCGGCGATGAGATCGACGTCTACGTCATCTCCTTCGACAAGGAGACAAAGAAGATCTCCCTGGGCTACAAGGATCCCAACGAGAACCCCTGGGTGAAGTTCACCACCAACTACGCCGTGGGCAGCGTGGCCGAGGTGCGCATCGTTAAGCTCATGACCTTCGGCGCTTTCGCCGAGATCGTCCCCGGCGTGGACGGCCTCATCCACATCTCCCAGATCGCGGACCGCCGTATCGGCAAACCCGAGGATGTGCTGGCCGAGGGCGACATCGTCAAGGCTAAGATCATCAACATCGACAACGAGAACAAGAAGGTCTCTCTGTCCATCCGCGCCCTCTCCGAGGCCGACGCCGCCGCGCCGGCCCAGCCCGAGCCCGAGGAGGACGACGCCCCCGCCGTCGTCTACGACACCGAAAATCCCCCCGCGCCCGAAAATATGCCTCAGGAATAAAAGACCGGCGCCGGCTCTGAGAAAAACATACAAGCGGCAACTTTTTGTTGCCGCTTGTGAATTATCTTGCGAATGATTTGGTCAGGCTTTCATATCTTTAAGATGAGGTGCGGTTTATGGGCGTTAAGAAGATCGTGGGAAAAGTGGTCAAGCGGGCGGCGACGTGGAACGACCTGCCCTTCGGGACGGTCATTGTGGCCGCCGCCGGGACATCGGAGCGCATGGAGGGGGAGGACAAGCTTTTCGCCTCTCTCCGGGGACTTCCGGTGATCGGTTGGACCCTGCGGGCGCTCCAGAGGTGCGAGAACATCCATGAGATCGTGGTGGTGACCAGGGAGGAGTCCATCGTCCCCATCGCGGACCTGTGCGCGGAGCTGGAGATCGCCAAGGCCACCAAGATCGTCCGTGGCGGGGAAACGCGTCTCGATTCCGTGCTCATCGGCGTGGGCGAGGCCGACCCCCAGGCGCAGTACATCGGCGTACACGACGGGGCAAGGCCGCTGGTCACCGGGGAGATCGTCAAGGACGCCTTCCGGAAAGCCTACAAGTACCACGCCGCCTGTCCGGCCGTTCCGGTGACGGACACGGTGAAGGTGGGCAAGGACGGTTTTGTGGCCGAGACGCCCGACCGCAAGAGCCTCTTCGCCGTCCAGACGCCCCAGGTCTTCTCCGCCGAGGTGCTGAAGGCCGCGCTCCACAACGCCAAGCTCAAGAAGCTGGAGATCACCGACGACTGCGGCGCGGCGGAGGCCATCGGCATCTCCCCGGCCCTGTCCCTGGGCTCCCCGGAGAACATCAAGATTACAAGGCCGCTGGATCTGAAGCTGGCGGAGGCCATCGTGGAGGCGAGGTTGACGAAATGAGGATCGGACACGGATACGACGTACACAGGATGGTCCCCGGGCGGCCCTGCGTGCTGTGCGGGGTGGAGATCCCCTCCGAGACCGGGCCCTTGGGCCACTCCGACGCGGACGTGGCCGCTCACGCGCTGATGGACGCCCTGCTGGGCGCGGCGGCGCTGGGGGACATCGGGCGGTACTTCCCGGACACGGACGAGCGGTATCACGGCGTGAGCAGCATGGAGCTTCTGCGCCATGTCACACGGCTTCTGGCCGAGAGGGGCTATGCCCTGGGCAACGCCGACGTCACCGTCGTGGTCAGCCGCCCCAAGCTTTCCCCCTACATCCAGCGGATGCGGCAGACCCTGGCGGACAACATGGGCGTGCCCATCGACCGCGTCAGCGTCAAGGCCACCACGGAGGAGGGGCTGGGCTTCACCGACGGCCCCGGCATCGCCGCCCACGCCGTGGCGCTTTTGACGGAGACACCGCGGGTCAAAAATCTATAAACATTCCGGTCTTCCCGGCATAGGATGTGATGACACTGACTTTCACAACCTTCCGGGAGGATCGTTTTTATGGAACCCCTTTATCTCACCTGCCGTTCGCTGACCTACGCCCAGAGGGTCTCCCGGGCGCTGGCGGCGGCCGGCGTGCAAAATACCATCATCCGCACGCCCCAGAACATGTCCCGTGAGGGCTGCGGCTACGCCGTGCGCATCCAGGGACGCGCGCTGAGCCGGGCCATGAGCGTCCTGGCCGCCGCCAAGCTCCCGCCCAGACGCGTCTACCGGCCCGCCGCCGGGGGCTACGAGGAGGTGACGGTGTGATCTACTTGGACGCCGCCGCCACCACCTTCCAAAAGCCCGCCGCCGTGAAGAAAGCCATGGCCGCGGCCCCGGAGCTTTACACAAGCCCGGGACGGGGCGGGCACAGGCTGGCCATGGCGGCTTCGGAGAAACTCTTTGAGTGCCGGGAGCGGGCGGCGCGGCTTTTTCATGTGGAGGACCCGGAGCGCGTCGCCGTGACCTTCAACGCCACCCACGGGCTCAACATCGCCATTCGCAGTCTTGTGGGGCCGGGGGACCGGGTGGTCATCTCCGGCTACGAGCACAACAGCGTCCTCCGGCCCCTCCACGCCCTGGGGGCGGACATCCAAGTGGCGGACGGGCCGGTCTTCGAGCCGGAGGAGACGGCGAGGGCCTTTGACCGGCTCATCGACCGGAACACCAGGGCCGTGATGATCGACCACGTCTCCAACGTCTTCGGGTATATCCTGCCGGTGGAGGCCGTCGCGGCGCTGTGCCGGGAGCGGGGCGTGCCGCTCATCGTGGACGCCTCACAGTCCGCCGGGGCCGTCCCGGTGGACGCCGGGGCGCTGGGGGCGGATTTCATCGCCATGCCGGGGCACAAGGGGCTCTACGGCCCCCAGGGGACGGGTCTGCTCATCGCCTCAGAAAGGGCGAAGCCGCTTTTATACGGCGGCAGCGGGAGCGACTCGAAAAACCCGGACATGCCGGACTACCTCCCGGACAGGCTGGAGGCCGGGACCCACAACATGCCAGGGATCGCGGGGCTCTCCGCGGGGCTGGAGTTCGTCGCGCGCACCGGCGTGGAGGCCATCGGGGCATACGAGCGGGGGCTCATCCGGCGGATGGCCGGGGGGCTGGAGGCCGTTCCCGGCGTGCGCGTCTTCGCCGCCAGGGACCCGGAGAACCAGGCGGGGGTGATGTCCTTCGAGGCGCCGGGGCTTCCCGCCGAGGAAATGGCGGAGCGGCTGGACCGGGCCGGGTTCGCCGTCCGGGCGGGGCTCCACTGCGCGCCCCTGGCCCATAAGACCGTGGGGACGATAAAGCGCGGCACTGTGCGGGCCTCCGTCTCCGCCTTCAACACCAAAAGCGAGATCGACGCCTTTCTGAACGCCGTGGAGGCGGCAGTCCGAGGGCGGTGACATGACCGCCCCCGGTCCGGACCGGGGGCGAAGCGAGGTTTTTTTCAATAAAATCATTGCCAAAAACAGCGGGATATAGTATAATGGTAATTTAGAAAAATAGGTCTGCCGGAGTCACGGACACTTGAAAGAAGGCGGTGCGGTCTATGGGTAAGCTGGACGAGCTGGCCGTGTTTATCAAAAACTTCATAGCGACCATCAGGCCATCGGACATTCTGGACATGGCCATTGTGGCGTTTCTGGTCTACAAGCTCATCACTTTCTTCTCGAAGTCCAACTCCATGAACGTGGTGAAGGGCATCCTCATTCTGGTAATCGTCATGATCATCACCACCATGATGGACCTGCCCGTGGTGTCCTATCTGCTGGGCAACACCTTTGAGATGGGGCTTATCATCATCATCGTCCTCTTCCAGCCGGAGCTTCGGCGCATCCTGGAGCAGGTGGGCGGCAGCATCAAGGACATCTTCGGCCACCCGGTGAAGACAAAGAGCATCGAGAACGCCATTACTCAGACGGTGCTGGCCTGTTCGGACATGTCCCGCAGCCGCACCGGGGCGCTGCTGGTCTTTGAGCGGGACATCAACCTGGAATCGTATATCAAGACCGGCACCATCGTGGACGCCTCCCCGGCGGCGGAGCTTTTGAAGAACCTCTTTTTCGATAAAGCGCCCCTGCACGACGGGGCGGTCATCATCCGGGACGGGCGTATCGCGGGGGCGGCGTGTATGCTGCCGCTGTCCGGCAACGCCAACATCAGCCGGGACCTGGGGATGCGCCACCGGGCGGGCATCGGCATGAGCGAGCGGTCCGACGCGGTGGTGGCCATCGTCTCCGAGGAGACGGGGGACATCTCCGTGGCCATCGAGGGCATCATCAAGCGGGGCCTGTCGCCGGCGACCTTCGAAAAGCTCCTGCGGCAGGAGCTCATGCCCCAGCAGGAGGAGAAGCGGGGCTTCTTCGCGCGGCTGAAGGATAAGATCGCCCGGCGGGGCAAGAAGCGGGCAGGTGAATGATATGAGCGGACAAAAAGGCAGGAAGATCCTCTACATCATCTTCTCCATCGCGATCTCCATCGCCCTGTGGACGTACGTGGTCTACGTGGGCAACCCCATGCTGGACGAGCCCATGGAGGTGGACAACGTGCCCATCGAGTTCACCGGGGAGGAGCTTTTGCGGGACTATGACCTCATCGTCTCCAACATCGACGCCCGGGAGCTCACCGTCTACTTCGGCGGGCGGATCCGGGATATCTCCAAGGTGGGGGATATGGAGGTCCGGGCGGTGGTGGACCTCACCGACATCCTCAAATATTCCGAGCCCACCGGTACCCACGCGCTGGAATATGACCTCATCTATCAAAATACCGGCACGCTCACCGTGGACCGGGCCTCCATCCAGACGGTGGGGGTGACCGTGGAGCGGCTTGCCACCAAGACCCTCCAGGTCAAGCCCATGTTCGAGGGCTCCATCGCGGAGCATTACATGGCCGCCACGCCCATCCTGTCCCGGGATTCCGTGACTGTGGAGGGCACCGAGGCCGCCATCGCCAAGCTCGACAGCGCCCGCGCCACACTGAACTGGGATAACCTCTCCAAATCCGTCACCGAGGAGGTGCCTATCGAGCTTCTGGATACTGACGGGGCCGTCATCGACCCGACACAGGCCGGCATCACCTTCGTCACCTCCGACACGGTCCACTTCACGCAGAACGTCCTGATGGTCAAGGACGTGGCGCTGGTGATCGACATCGTGGAGACCCAGACCGTCACCGACAAAAACATCAGCATCGACATTTCGCCTGCCACCATCCGGCTCTCCGGCGACCCGGAGGTCCTGGAGGGGCTGAACGTCATCAACCTTGGCACCGTGGACCTGAGGAGCTTCACCACCGCCTATTCCGAGGACTTCCAGATCCGCATCCCCAACGACACCAACAACTTAAGCGGCCTTACCACCGCCAGAGTGAACATCACCATCCAGGACCCCACCATTGAGATCAGGCTCATGGACACCGTGAACATCGGCTACCGGAACGCCGGGGACAGCGACACGGTGGAGATCCTCAACGAGTCCATGTCCGTCATCATCCGGGGCTGCAGCGATATCATCGGCCAGGTGATGCCGGAGAACATCCGCGTGGTGGCCGACCTTGCCGACTACCAGGGGCGCAAGGGGAACTTTGAGGTCCCGGCCAGGGTCTACGTGGACAGCTTCCCCACGGTGGACCCGGTGGGCGAGTACAAGGTCAACGTCTTCATCAGCTGATGTTCGGGTATGTGACGCCGGAGCTTCCCGAGCTGAAGGTCCGGGAGTATCAGCGCTTCCGCGCCCTCTACTGCGGGCTGTGCCGCGAGCTGGGCCGCCGGTACGGGCTCACGGGGCGCATGATCCTCAACTACGATTTCGTCTTTCTCGCCGCCCTGCTTTCGGAAGGCGAGGAAACATGCGCATACTGTATGCGCCGGTGCCCGGTCCATCCACTCCGCCGCCGGTGCGTCTGCACCGCCTCCCCGGCGCTGGCCGCCGCGGCGGACATGAGCGTCATCCTCGCCTACCGGAAGCTGGAGGACGGGGTGGCAGACAGCCGGGGACTCAAAAAGCTGGGGTACCGGCTGGCAAGGGCGTTCCTGAGCCGCAGTTACAAAAAAGCCGCCCTGGCAAGGCCGGCCTTTGACGAAACGGTGCGCCGGGAGCTTGCCGCCCTCTACGAGCTGGAAAAGGCGGGGAGCGTGAGCCTGGACGCCACGGCGGACAAGTTCGCCTCCCTCCTGGCCTGCGCCGCCGGGGAGGCCGGCGAGAGCGCCAGACGGCCGCTTCATGAGCTTTTGTACCACGTGGGCCGGATCGTCTACATCGCCGACGCCTGGGCCGACCTTGGGGAGGACTTCCGAAAAGGGGAATATAATCCCGTGGCCGCCAGATTCGGCTTGACGGATGGGAAACCCACCAACGAGGCCCGGGAGGCGGTGCTGACGACCCTGATGGGCTCGTCGCGGCTGGCCGCCGCGGCCTTTGAGCTCCTGCCGGCGGGGTACTGGACGCCCGTTACGGAGAACATCGTCTACCTCGGCATCCCGAAGATGATCCTTAAGGTCCTGGACGGGACCTACCGCGTGAGAAAGCCTGGACTTCCAAAAGAGCCGGAGAGAGTGACCGGCGGAACGGAGAGTGAACCATGACCGATCCCTACAAGACCCTGGGCATCCCCCAAAACGCCTCCGACGAGGAGGTCAAGCGCGCTTACAGGGAGCTTGCGAAGAAATATCACCCGGACAACTATGTGGACAACCCCCTGGCCGACCTTGCCCAGGAGAAGATGAAGGAGATCAACGAGGCCTACGACATCATCACCAAGTCCCGCAAGAACGCCGGAGGCGGCCAGAGCGGCTATTCCTCCGGGTACTCCTCCGGCGGGTCAGCCTACCAGGGCGCGGGGAACTACGCCGCTGTCCGTCAGGCCATCAACCAGGGGAACCTCCAGTACGCCGAGCAGCTGCTGAACGCCAGCTCCACGCGGGACGCGGAGTGGAACTTCCTCATGGGGAGCCTCAACTACAAGCGCGGGTGGCTGGATGACGCCAGGAGCTTCTTCCAGCGGGCCTGCGCCATGGAGCCGGGCAATATGGAGTACCAGCAGGCCCTCCAAATGGCGACCCAGATGAACTCCCCATACCGCCGCACGGGCTACGGGCCCCCCAGCGAGCAGGGGATGGACATGTGCGATATGTGTACCGCCATGATGTGCGTGAACATGATGTGCAACGGGTGCCGGTGAGCCTATGAAGCGTAACAAAACGGCTCGGCGGGTGGCCTTCACCGCCGTGTTCACGGCGCTTGCCGTGGCGTTCATCTATCTGGCCGCCCTTCTGCCCACGGGTCAGCTGGGGTTTCTGGGCCTTGCCAGCCTGTGCGGCGTGGCCGCCGTGGTGGAATACGGCCTCCCCGGCGGGCTCTTCGTCTGGGTGGGGGGAAGCGTTCTGGGGCTCCTCATCGCGCCCTCCAAGAATCTGGCGCTCCTCTACGCCGTCTTCTTCGGGGCCTACCCCGTGGTCAAGTCCCTGGCGGAGAAGCCGAAAAGTCGGCTTTTGGAGTGGGGGATCAAGCTCCTCTTCTTTAACGCCGCCCTGACCGTGGCGCTCTTCGCCCTGAAGATGACGATCTTTGACCTCTCCCATATCCGCTTCGGCAAGACAATCTTGTACGTTCTCGGCAACGCCGTCTTCTTTTTGTTCGATATTGCCGTCTCCCGCGCCATCGGGGCGTATATGGGGCGGATCCATCCCAAGATCAAATAAGCTTGAAAGTGAGTATGACTATGATCAAAAGCATGACCGGTTACGGCAGCGCCAAGGGGACCTCGGACAAGCTGGGGATCACCGTGGAGGTGCGCAGTGTCAACAACCGCTTCCTCGACTGCTCCGTGCGCATCCCCCGGCTCTACACGTGCCTGGAGGACGCCATCAAGGCCCGGGTGCAGAAGTCCATCTCCCGGGGGAAGGTGGACGTCACCGTCACCATCGACGCCTCCGCCGCCGACGATACCGTCATCGCCGTGAACGCCCCCGTGGCGGACGCCACCATGGCGGCGCTCCGGGAGCTGGCGGTGAGGTACGGCATCGAGCCGGACGTCACCGCCGTCAAGCTGTCCCGGATGCCGGACGTACTGACGGTGACACGGCGGGAGACGGACATGGAGAAGCTGGGCGCGGATATCGATGAGATCTTGGGCCGGGCACTGGAGGACTTCAACGCCATGCGGGCCAGGGAGGGCCGGCGTCTCCACGACGACATCGCCGCCCGGGCCGACGAGACGGAGCGCCTGGTGGGCCTGGCCGAGGAGCGCTCGCCCCAGACGGTGCGGGAGTACCGGGAGCGGCTGGAGGCGCGTCTGCGGGAGATTTTGGAGGACAGGTCCGTGGACGAGACGCGCCTTGTCACCGAGGCCGCCGTTTTCGCCGACAAGACGGCGGTGGCGGAGGAGACGGTGCGCCTGCGCAGTCACTTATCTCAGCTCCGGGAGCTCATCGAGTCGGACGAGCCCGTGGGGCGGAAGCTCGATTTCCTGGTGCAGGAGTTCAACCGGGAGGCCAACACCATCGGGTCCAAGGGCAACGACCTTCAAATGGCCCGGATCGTGGTGGACTTAAAGTCCGAGATCGAGAAGATCCGGGAGCAGATCCAGAATGTGGAGTGACCTATGAGACTTGTGAACATCGGTTTTGGCAATATGGTGGCCGCCGCGCGGATCGTGGCGGTGGTGAGCCCCGATTCCGCGCCCATCCGGCGCATCATTACCGACGCCCGGGAGCGGGGGAGCCTCATTGACGCCACCTACGGGCGCAAGACGAAGGCCGTGGTGGTCTGCGACAGCGCCCATGTGATCCTCTCCGCCCTCCAGCCGGAGACGGTCTCCGGGCGCTTGGCGGGCAAGCCCGACCGTGGCGAGGAGGAGAAGGAGGAGCTTGAGGATGCGTAAGGGACACGTGTTCATCGTCTCCGGCCCCTCCGGCACGGGCAAGAGCACGGTGTTGGGGGAGGTCTTCAGGCGGCGGGAGAAGCTCTATTTCTCCGTCTCCGCCACCACCCGCGCCCCGAGGCCGGGGGAGACGGACGGAGTGGAATATTTTTTCATCACCGAGGAAAAATTTGACGGGATGGTGGAGCGCGGAGAGCTTTTGGAGCACGCCCGCTACGCCAAGTGCTCCTACGGCACCCCCCGGGCGCCGGTGGAGGAGAAGCTCACGGAGGGCTTCGACGTCATCATGGACATCGAGGTCCAGGGCGCGCGGCAGGTGAAGGAGCGGATGCCTGAGGCGGTGTCCGTGTTCATCGCCCCGCCGAGCCTCGAGGAGCTGGAGCGGCGTCTTCGCGGCCGCGCCACGGACAGCGAGGAGAAGATCCGCCTTCGCCTGGAAACGGCCAAAACAGAGCTTCAGGAGGCCGCGCATTATGACCACGTGGTGGTCAACGACGACTACCGCCGCGCCGCCGGGGAGCTTTTGTCCATCATAGAAGCAAGCCATATTACGGAAGATTGAAAGGAAGTTTTCACAATGATGCTCTATCCCACCATGCCTGAGCTTTTGAAGCAGGTCAACAACAGCCGCTACCTCCTGGTGAACGTCATCGCCCACCGGGCGCGGGAAATCTCCCTGGACGCCGAGACCCACGGCATCCCCTTGGACGAGAAGCCCGTCTCCATGGCCATCGACGAGATTGCCCAGGGAAAGCTCACCGCGACCCTCTGATTTTCAGTGGGAAGGACGATCGCGAAGATCGCCGTGGCGGCGGCGATCCCCTCCATCGACAAGCCCTACGACTACGCGGTGCCTGATGCGCTGACGGAGAAATGCGTCCCCGGCGTGCGCTGTACCGTCCCCTTTGGGCGGGGCAACAAGCGCTCCGAGGGCGTGGTCCTGGCGCTGGAGGAGGAGGGGGAGCGGCGGGAGCTCAAGTGCGTGGAGGGGGTCCTGGACGGGGAGCCCGTCTTCACGGAGGAGATGCTGAAGCTCGCTCTCTGGGTGCGGGACCGGTTCTTCTGCACCCTCTACGAGGCCGCCAGGGCCATGCTCCCGGCGGGGATGTGGTTCACCGATGCCGGCCGGCGCGTGGGGGACAAGGTGCAAAAGTTTGCCGCCCTCGCCGTCTCCGGGGAGGAGGCGCTGGACGCCGCCGCCCACAAGCGGCTGCGCTCGCCGAGGCAGTCGGAGATTTTGGAGCTGATGGCCGGCATCGGCGAAGCGCCGGTGTCCGACATCCTGGCCTTCACCGGGACCAACCAGTCCACCTTGAACGCCCTGGAAAAGCAGGGTTTTTTGGAATTTTCCCTCCGGGAGGTCTACCGCCGGCCGGTCATTGCCGCCGGGGAGCACGCCCCGGAGATCGTCCTCAATGACGAGCAGGAGAGGGCCTTTGAGGGGCTCCTGGCGCTTTTGCGAAAGCGGCAGGCCGGGGCGGCGCTGCTCTACGGCGTCACGGGGTCCGGGAAGACCAGCATCTATATAAGGCTGGTGCGGGAGGCCCTTAAGATGGGCCGCACGGCCCTGGTGATGGTGCCGGAGATCGCCTTGACGCCCCAGCTTCTCCACATCTTCTCCTCCCACTTCGGGGACGACATCGCCGTCCTCCACTCCTCCCTCACCGTGGGGGAGCGGTACGACGAGTGGAAGCGCATACGCAAGGGGCAGGTGAAGGTGGTCATCGGTACCCGCTCGGCGGTGTTCGCGCCGCTCACCGATCTCGGGCTCGTCGTCATCGACGAGGAGCAGGAGCACACCTATAAGTCCGAAAACGCCCCCCGCTATCACGCCAGGGACGTGGCCAAATACCGGTGCGTCAAAAATGGCGCCCTCCTCGTTCTCGGCTCCGCCACCCCCAGCGTGGAGAGCATGTACGCCGCCAAAACGGGGAAGTACAGCCTCTTTACCCTCTCGGAACGCTACAACGCCCAGCCTTTGCCGAAAGTTCTCTTCGCCGACATGCGGGAGGAGCTCAAAAGCGGCAGCGACACCGCCGTCAGCGGCGTTTTGCGGGAGGAGCTTTCCAGAAATCTTGAAAAAGGGGAGCAGAGCATCCTCTTTTTGAACCGCCGGGGGGCGTCCAGCCTCGTCATGTGCGGGGAGTGCGGCTATACTTTTGAGTGCCGCAACTGCTCGGTGTCCATGACTTACCACTCCGTGGGCCGGCGGCTCCGGTGCCACCACTGCGGCTGGTCCCAGCCGGTGCCGGAGGAGTGCCCCCAGTGCCACGGGAAACTGAAATTCGTGGGCGTGGGCACACAGAAGCTGGAGGAGGAGCTCAAAGAGCTCTTCCCCGGCGTGGGCATCGTCCGCATGGACACGGACACGGTCCAGCGCGCCGGGTCCCACCAGGCGCTGTTGAGCAAATTCCAGCAGGAGCGGGTGCCCATTTTACTGGGGACCCAGATGGTCACCAAGGGGCTCGACTTTGCCAACGTCACGCTGGCGGCGGTGATCTCCGCCGACCAGTCCCTCTACGCCGGGGACTTCCGCGCCCACGAGCGCACCTTCTCCCTGATTACCCAGGTGGTGGGCCGGTCCGGCAGGGGCGAGAAGGAGGGCCGCGCCGTTTTGCAGACGCTGACGCCGGACAACCCGGTGCTTGTGATGGCCGCGCGGCAGGACTACATGGCCTTTTACGACCACGAGATTCGCGCCAGAATGGTCCTGAACGTCCCTCCTGCCTCCGACATGGTCACCGTCACCGTCACGGGGCTGCAAGAGGCGGAGGTCCTGCGGGGCTGTGTGCGGCTTTCCGAGGCCCTCAAGCGGGCCTTCGGGGTACATGCCGAGGTCCTGGGTCCCGCTCCGGCTGGCATCACCAAGGTCAACAACCGCTACCGCTACAAGCTGACCCTGGCCCTCCAAAACGACCACCGGGCGAGGGAGGTCATCCGCGAGCAGCTGCGGGCTTT
Organism: uncultured Oscillospiraceae bacterium; assembly: GCA_947632175.1. GTDB lineage: Bacteria > Bacillota > Clostridia > Oscillospirales > Oscillospiraceae > RUG626. Next base: position 98,908 of record CANROC010000011.1, read on the forward strand.
CCGCGGCGACCGCGAGAGCCGGAACCTCACCGTCTACGCCGACCCCGACCCGTTGGAATGAACCTGTCGAAAAAGGCCGTTGGTCTTTTCCGACAAAGAGGAAGTGCGCCCCCGTCCCCGCCGCGCGGACAAATCCAGGAATGCGGCAAAGCCGCAAACCTTTTTTGTTCCCTCCTCGTAGGGGGGTGAGGGGGAACGAGCGTGGGATGACAGAGAAAAACGCGGGCGGGTTTGGAACCCGCCCCGACAAAAATACTTCAAAATACTAAAATAATACTTGACAAATTACTCATTTTGTGGTATAATACGCATATCAGGAGAAAGCGGACAATCTTCATATTCATATCGGAAAGTAGTGAAATACTTGTTGATGAAGTCCCGCTGATCCACTTTTAGGTTTTAGCTTATACGCCGGGAACACAAAAGGGAATCAGGAGTTTGAGATAAAGGAGATTCGATATGGCTTTACGTAACATTCGCGAGGAGGGGGACTCTATTCTTTTGAAGAAGTCCCGGCCTGTCACCGATTTTGACAAGCGGCTCCACATTCTGCTGGACGACATGCGGGAGACGCTTTTGCAGGCCGGCGGGGTGGGGCTGGCCGCGCCGCAGGTGGGCATTTTGCGCCGGGCTGTGCTGGTGATGGACACCAACAAGGAGGGGCTCACCGACGACGAGCAGATCATCGAGCTTATAAACCCCCGGATCGTGGAGAGCGACGGGGAGCAGACGGGGCAGGAGGGGTGCCTCTCCGTCCCCGGCGTCTACGGCATCGTCACCCGCCCGGAGCATGTGAAGGTTCGGGCCCAGGACCGCTTCGGCAACGCCTTTGAGTGCGAGGGCACGGGCCTCACCGCCCGGTGCTTCTGCCACGAGCTGGACCACCTGGACGGCCACCTCTTCACAGAGCTTGCCCAGCGCCTCCTGACCGAGGAAGAGCTTCAGGAGATGAACGGGGACGAGTGAGCATGAGAATCGTTTTTATGGGGACGCCGGATTTCGCGGAAACGTCCCTCAGGGCGCTCATTGACGGCGGGTTCGACGTGGTCGGTGTGTTCACCCAGCCGGACAAGCCCGTGGGGAGAAGGCAGGTCCTGACGCCGCCGCCGGTGAAGACGCTGGCGCTTCAAAACAATATCCCCGTCTGGCAGCCGGTGAAGCTCCGGGACGGCACGGCGGAGAACATTCTGCGGGAGCTGGCCCCGGACGTCATCGCCGTGGTGGCCTACGGGCGCATCCTGCCCAAGGCCATTCTGGACCTGCCGCCCCTGGGGTGCGTCAACATCCACGGCTCGCTTTTGCCCAAATACCGGGGCGCGGCGCCCATCCAGTGGGCCGTCATCAACGGGGAGGCCGAGACGGGCGTAACCGCCCAGTTTATGGCCGAGGCTCTGGACGCCGGGGACATCATCGGCGTCAAAAGGACTCCCATCGGCCCGGAGGAGACGGCGGGGGAGCTCTTTGACAGGCTCGCGCCCCTGGGGGCACAGCTCCTGTGCGAAACGCTGCGGGCGATGGAGAAAGGGAGCGTCCCCCGCGTCCCGCAAAATGAGAAGGAGGCCACCTTCGCCCCGCCGCTCACCAGGGAGCTGGCCAAAATCGACTTTGCCAAGCCCGGAAGGCTGGTGGTCAGCCACATTCGCGGCATGGACCCCTGGCCCGTGGCCACAGCGGAGATCGGGGGCGTGAACTTTAAAATATTCAAGGCGTTCCACACCGAAAAGCCCGTCGCCGCCCCGCCGGGGACGGTGCTCAATGCGGGGAAGGACGGCATCGAGCTTGCGGTCAGCGACGGGTCCGTCACCGTTACCCAGCTCCAGGCCCCCGGCGGCCGGCGGATGGCGGCGGGGGAGTATCTGAGGGGGCATCCCCTATGCCTGTGAACGCCCGCAAGGCCGCGCTGGAGACGCTGTTGGCCGTGAGGACACGGGGAGCCCGCCCAGAGGCGGTGCTGGCCCATCACGGGCCGGAGGACCCCAGGGAGCGGGCGCTGGCGGCGAAGATCGTCAACGGCGTTTTGCAAAACGAAATGTATCTCGACTACGTCCTCGCCTCCAAAGCGACGAACTTCAAAAAGCTGCCGCCGGTAGCACGGGAGATCCTGCGGCTGTCCGCCTACCAGATCCTGTTTCTGGACCGGGTACCGGACCGGGCGGCGGTGAGCGAGGGCGTGGAGCTTGCCAAGAGGACCGCCCCCCACGCCGCCGGGGTGGTGAACGCCGTCCTGCGGCGGGTCTGCGAGGAGGGGAGGGACGCGCCCATCGAGGGGAAGGGCCCCGAGGAGGCGTTGTCCATCCGGTACAGCCACCCCCTGTGGCTTGTGCGGGCGCTCACGGAGGAGTACGGCGCGGAGGCCTGCGAGAGGGTCCTTGCCGCCGACAACGAGACGCCGCCCATCACCGCCCAGGTCAACACCCTGCGGACTACCGCCCGGGAGCTGGCGGAGGAGCTTGGGAAGGCCGGGGTGGAGACGGCGCCCTGCCCCTATTTTGAGGACGCGCTGACGCTCTCCGGCACCGGGGACATCGGGGAGCTGGAGGCGTTCCGGAAAGGCCTTTTCTACATCCAGGACCCGGCGGCGCGGATGGCGGTGACAGCCGCCGGCGTGAGGCCTCATGACACGGTCCTCGATATGTGCGCCGCGCCGGGAGGCAAGTCCTTCGCCGCGGCCATGGCCATGGAAAACCGGGGAAAAATCCTCGCTTTCGATATCCACGCCAAAAAGGCGGCGCTGGTGCAAAGCGGCGCGGAGAGGCTGGGCATCTCGATTTTGACCGCCGCCTCCGGGGACGCCAGGGAGGCGAGGCCGGAGCTTTTCAGCATCGCCGACGCGGTTATCTGCGACGTGCCCTGTTCCGGCTTTGGCGTGGTGCGCAAAAAGCCGGAGATCCGCGCCAAAGCGCCGGGGGACCTGGAGCGCCTGCCTGCCATACAGCTGGACATTTTGCGGACATGCGCTGATTACGTCAAGCCCGGCGGAAAGCTCGTCTACTCCACCTGCACCATTCTCAGACGGGAAAACGGCGACGTGGCGGACGCCTTTTTGCGGGAGCGGACGGATTTTGAGCCGGAGCCCTTCACCCTGCCGGAGCCTTTCGGGCTTTGCGGGGGAATGCGGACCATCTTGCCCTTCGAGGGCCAAACGGACGGGTTTTTTATATGTGTTCTGCGGAAAAAGTGACAGAAAAAACGGACCGGTGTGATATAAAATCCCTTTTGAGGGACGAGCTTGCCGAAAGGCTTTCCGTCATGGGGGAGCCGGGATTCCGGGAAAAGCAGATCTTCACCTGGCTCTGGCGGGGCGTCAGGAGCTTCGACGAGATGACGAACCTCCCCAAGAGCCTCCGGGAAAAGCTTAACGGGGCCTTCACTATTACCGCGCCGGAGATCGAGCGCAAGCAGGTCTCGCGGCTCGACGGGACGGTGAAGTATCTCTGGCGGCTTGGCGACGGGAACTTTGTGGAGAGCGTGGTCATGCGCTACGAGCACGGCAACACCGTGTGCGTCTCCTGCGAGGTGGGGTGCCCCATGGGCTGTGCCTTCTGCGCCTCCACCATCGGGGGCAAGGTGCGAAATCTCGCCGCGTCGGAAATTCTCGACCAGGTGATGTACGCCCAGGCCGACTCCGGGCTCAAAATTTCCAACATCGTCATGATGGGCATCGGCGAGCCGCTGGACAATTTCGACAACACCATCCGGTTTTTGAAGCTGGTCAACGACCCGGACGGACTGAACATCGGGATGCGGCATATTTCGCTGTCCACCTGCGGTTTGGCAGAAAAGATTGACAAACTGGCCGGGTTTGATTTACAATTGACCTTGTCGGTATCCCTCCACGCCCCGGACGACGAGACAAGGTCGAAGATCATGCCCGTCAACCGTGCCTATGGCGTGGATACGGTGCTGGACGCCTGCCGGCGGTACTTTGACCGCACGGGCCGTCGCGTGTCCTTTGAGTACGCCATGATCCGGGACGTGAACGACACGCCCCGCCACGCCCAGCTTCTGGCTCAGAAGCTTGCCGGGACCGGATGTCATGTGAATCTCATTCCCTTAAACGACGTGCCGGAGAGCGCGCTTTCGCCCTCCACGCCGGAGACGGTGCGGCGGTTTATGGGGACGCTCACGGGGCGGGGGATCAATGTGACGGTGCGGCGCAAGCTGGGTCCGGATATCGAGGCCAGCTGCGGACAGCTGCGCCGGGAAAGAGAGAGGAAATGAGGTGGGTCTATGGAGCTTTCGGCCAGGACCGATAAGGGCATCGTCCGGAAGGAGAACCAGGATTCCTGCTATATTTACAGCCAGGACGAGGATTGCGCGCTGATGCTCGTCTGCGACGGCATGGGCGGGCACAGGGCCGGCAATGTGGCGAGCTCTTTGACCGCCACGGTCTTTGCCGGGGAGGTCCAGGAGGGACTTTTGAACGCCAAGGTCACCGGCGCTGTGTGCAGTCTCATGAAAGGCGCCCTGCGGGCGGCCAACAGCGCCGTCTACAAGCTCAGCCTCACGGAGCCCGACTGCCGGGGGATGGGGACCACGGTGGTGTCCGCCGTCGTCATGGACAAGGACGCCACGGTGATGAACGTAGGCGACAGCCGCGCCTATCACGTCAGCGCCGGCGCCATCCGCCAGGTCACCAGGGACCACTCCGTGGTGGAGGACATGGTCCGCCGGGGCGACATCACACGGGAGCAGTCCCGGACACACCCCAGCAAGAACCTGATTACCCGTGCCGTGGGCACGGTGCCGGAGCTGGAGGCGGACTTTTTCTCCGTGGCTCTGCGGGAGGGCGACGCCCTCATCCTCTGTTCCGACGGCCTCTCCAACGAGGTCACGGAGGAGGAGATCCTGGCGGCCCAGATGGAGTGCGCCACTGCCGAGGACGTGGCGGAGAGGCTCCTGGACTTAGCGCTCCAGCGCGGCGCACCGGATAACGTGACGGTGGCGGTGCTCAGACGATGAACCGCCGCGCCGAAAAACCCCAAAGTACGTTGGGAGGTCACTTCAATGGATGACATGTATATAGGCAAGACGCTGGACGAGCGTTACGAGATCCTGGAGCGGATCGGCTCCGGCGGCATGGCCGTGGTCTACAAGGCGCTGGACCACAGGCTCAACCGCTTTGTGGCCATCAAGATCCTCAAGGCCGACATGGCCCAGGACCCCGATCTGCGCCGGCGCTTCCACGCGGAGAGTCAGGCCGTCGCCATGCTCTCCCATCCCAATATCGTCTCCGTCTACGACGTGAACCACTCCGAGGGCGTTGACTATATCGTCATGGAGCTCATCGAGGGCATCACCTTAAAGCAATACATAAACCGCAAGGGGATCCTCAACTGGAAGGAGGCCCTGCACTTCACCACACAGATCGCCAAGGCCCTGGAGCACGCCCACTCCCGCGGGATCATCCACCGGGATATCAAGCCCCACAACATCATGATCCTCAAGGACGGCAACGTGAAGGTGGCTGACTTCGGCATCGCGCGGCTTTTGACCACACAAAATACCCTCACCAAGCAGACTCTGGGGTCCGTCCACTACATCTCCCCGGAGCAGGCCAAGGGAGGCGCGGCGGACGCGAGGAGCGATATCTACTCCGTGGGCGTGGTGATGTACGAGATGCTCACCTCGCGCCTGCCCTTTGAGGGGGACTCCGCCGTCTCCATCGCCATCCAGCACATCAGCTCCATCCCGCTCCAGCCCAGGGAGATTAACCCCAACATCCCCGTGGGGCTGGAGGAGATCACCATGAAGGCCATGTCCCCCAACCTCAATACCCGCTACCAGTCCGCGACGGAGCTGTTGGCGGACCTGGAGGACTTCCGCAAGAACCCCTCGGTGCGCTTCAACTACTCCAACATCCCATCCCTGGCGGACAACGATATCGATGCCACCCGCCGAGTGCCCGTCAAGCCCGTGACGGAGACGGAGCGCGTCCGCCGGCGCGTCAGCGGCAACGGCGCCACCAGGTCCCGTGTCACATCGGAGGAGTACCGGGAGAACAAAAAACGCTCGGGGCGGACCACCATGCTGGTGGGGATCTTGTGCATCGCGGCGCTTTTAGCGCTCATCGTCTGGTTCATGTGGAACTACGCCATCAAGGACTGGCTGATGCCCTCCACTCCGGACACCATCACCGTCCCGTCCTTCGTGGGCCAGATGTTCGATACGGTCACCTCTGACCCGGATTATACGAAATACTACCGCTTTGAGAAGGTGGAGGAGACCAGCGATTACCCTGTGGGCTACATCCTCAAGCAGGACCCCGTGGCGGGCCGTTCCGTGACGCCCTCGGAGAATAAGAAGCTCATCACGCTCACCGTCTCCTCCGGCCGTCAGGCGCAGTACATGCCGGACTTCCTCAACAAGGACTACCGCATGGCGGAGAGTCAACTGCGGGGGCTGAACCTCAACCTGGAGATCCATGTGGAGGCCGTGGCCAGCGAGGAGTACACCAAGGGCTACATCTTTGAGCAGGTGCCCGAGGCCGGGACGGAGCTGGAGGCGGGCATGTCCGTCTACCTCACCTATTCCAGCGGTCCCGAGGTGCCCAAGGTGAAGGTCCCGGACCTCTATAACCTGACGGAGGCCACCGCCATGTCGCTGTTGGAGGCCCGGGGACTTACCGGCAGGCGGATGGAGGACTATGACGACACCGTCCAGAAAGGGCGCGTCTGCTTCCAGAACTACGCCGCCGACACAGAGGTGGAGCAGGGGACAGAGATCGAGTTCTTCGTCTCCCTGGGCCCCGACCCCGCCACTACCCGGCCGCCGGAGACCCAGCCGCCTGAAACCACGCCTGCAACGCCGCCTGCCACCGAAGCGCCCCCGGAGACAGGCCCGGAGGACTCCGAGCCCTCCGGCCCGCCGGAGACCGAGACCGGCGACGATGGGGGAGAGGGGATCCAGCCCAGTGGTTGACGGCACGGTGATCAAGGCCCTCAGCGGGTTTTACTACGTGGAGACGCCCTCCGGCGTCCTCACCTGCCGCGCCCGCGGACGGATGCGCTACGAAAAGCTGACGCCCCTGGTGGGCGACCGGGTCGCTGTCACGCCCACCGCCGCCGGGGAGGGGGCGCTCTGTGAGATCCTGCCCCGGAAAAACAGCTTCACCCGCCCGCCGGTGGCCAATATCGATGAGATGGTCATCCTGGCCGCCAACGTCATTCCGGTGACGGAGCCGTACCTCATCGACCGCATGGCGGCCATCGCCGCCCACGCCGGGGCCGGGACGCTGGTGGTGCTCAATAAGTGCGATTTGGACCCCGCCGACGAGCTCTACGGCATCTATACCCGCGCGGGGATGGACGTCCTGCGCGTCAGCGCCCTCACGGGGGAGGGCATCGGGGCGCTGCGGGAGCGCCTTCGCGGGCGCTTTTGCGTCTTTACCGGCAACTCCGGCGTGGGGAAATCCAGCGTCCTCAACGCCCTCGACCCGGCCTTTTCCATCCCCACCGGGGAGGTGAGCCAGAAGCTGGGCCGCGGCCGCCACACCACCCGGCATGTGGAGATCTTCCGCACCGCCGATGGGGCGCTCATCGCCGACACTCCCGGCTTCTCCGCCTTTGATGTAGAGCGCATGGAGCTTCTGAGCCCGGAGGACCTCCAGTACGCCTTCCCGGACTTTGCCCCGTATCTCGATCAGTGCCGCTTCACCGGCTGTTCCCACACCAAAGAGGCCGGTTGCGCCGTGCTTGAAGCTTTGCGGGCCGGAAAGCTGGAGCCCACCCGCCACAAAAGCTACGTGCGGCTTTATGAGCAGCTTAAAACCGTCAACGAGTGGGAACGGAAACCTGTAAATACGTAATTTTTTTGAGACATCGGAGTGATTTTGGGTCATTCCGATGTTTTTTTCTTGACATTTTCCGCAATTTGTGTAAACTATACGTTGGGTTGCGGAAAGGAGGTCGGCAGCTTGCGAAATCTATACACAAACTATTAAAATTATGGAAAGGAGGTTAAAACATGTCCAATTTACGATTGTATACGGTCTTTCGGCATAGCAAAGACATCGTTGAATGAGGCGATGATTTAGGCTGACGCCGGTCGTCGCCTCATCTTTTTTTCCAAAAAAGAAAGGAATTGACCGGCATTGAATTTCATAAAGACTTACCATAAAAACGCGAAAAGCATCCTGTGGCTCATCGCGTCCTACTGGAAACACGGCAAGGGCGTGGTGCTCTTCGGGCTCTTCGCCAACGGCGTTATCTGGCCGCTGAGGGACATCCTTTCCGTCTATCTGCCGCAGATCGTGGTGAACGCTCTGGAGGACGGGCGGGGGATCTGGACCGTCGTCGGGCTCATGGCCGCTATCCACGCGGTGGCGTACCTTGCGTACGTCACCCACGACATTCTTTGGGACTACGTGGAGCCCGTGGGGGGCGAGCGGGTGAAGCTGGCCCTCAAGCGCCAGGTCTACGACAAGGCTGAGAAGACCGACTACGCCTGCATCGACGACCCCAAGTTCTACGATAAGTACAAGTGGGCCATGGACAACTACGCCGACAAGTCCGGCGAGGCCGTCCAGATGCTGAACGAATTGGTGCGCGGCGTGGTGGCAATCTCCGCCCTGGCGGCAATCATCGCCACGGTGTCGCCCTGGGTGGTGCTGGTGGTGGCCGCTTACGGGGCCATTCGGATCGGCTTTCACCTCAAGTACAATAAGCTGGACCTGGAGCGTGACGAGAAGACGGTCAAGCACAACCGGAGGCTTGATTACATCCACAGGCTCTTCTACATGAAGGACTACGCCTCCGACCTGCGCGCCACCCATCTGCCCCGGCGCTCGCGGGAGTATTACGACCGGTACGCCAGGGACAAGGTGAGCGTCATGAGCGGCATCCAAAAGCGCTACATCGCCCTGGAAATGGCCCAGCGGGTCTTCAACGTGGCCTCCCAATTTCTCACCATGCTCCTCATCGTTCTGTCCTTTTACCGGGGCGAGATCGAGAACGCCGCCATGCTCATTACCCTCTTTATGGCGGCCAATACCCTGGATATTGACCTGTGGGACATCCTGGACGTGGTGAAGGGCTTTGACAAGGTGGCCAACTACGGCGCGAAGGTGCGGGAGTTTTTCGACCTGCCCTCCAAAATCGAGGCCATGGACGCCGCCGGCGACGCCCCGGAGGGGGCGTTTACGGTGGAGCTCCGGGATGTGTCCTTCCGCTACACCGACTCAGGCCCCTGGATTCTTCGGCACCTTGACCTGACCGTCCGGGCCGGCGAGCGGCTGGCGGTGGTGGGGGAGAACGGCGCGGGCAAGTCCACGCTGGTGAAGCTCCTCCTGCGGCTCTATGACGTGACGGAGGGGGCCATACTCATTGACGGCGTGGACGTGCGGGAGTACGACGTCCACAAGCTCCGGGAGAGGATTGGCGCGGCCTTCCAGAACACCAACGTCTACGCCATGACCTTCGCGGAGAACATCACCCTCGCCCACGAGGCAAGCAACGAGGAGCTTTCCCAAATCGTGGATAAGCTGGCGCTCCGGGGCGTGCTTGAGAAAAACGGGGCGTCCATGGACACCGAGCTCACCAGGGAATTTGACGAGAAGGGCGTGGTCCTCTCCGGCGGCGAGGCCCAGAAGGTGGCTATCGCCAGGCTCTACACCGCCCGCTTCGGGATGCTCATGCTGGACGAGCCCTCCTCGGCTCTGGACCCCATTGCGGAGTATGAGATGAACCGTATGATCGTACAGAGCACGCGGGGGGCCACCACGCTCCTCATCGCCCACAGGCTCTCCAGCGTCCGGGACATGGACCGCATCGTCGTGATCGACAGTGGCAGCGTGGCCGAGACCGGCACCCACGACGAGCTCATGGCCCAAGGCGGCCTCTACGCCGAGATGTTTGAAAAGCAGGCGCAGGGCTACCGGGAGATCGCGTAAAATCAATGTTTTTTCGCCGCGGCCTTTATGGCCGCGGAGGTTTTTCGTTTGTCAGGCACATTTTCCCTTTCCCGCGCATAGACTGGAGCGGAAGGTTCTTTCAACGGGAGGCGATGGTATGCGGCGGCATACGAAGACGATCGGGCGCATTTTGGCCTGCGCCGGGGTGATGGTGATCTTGTCGCTGGTGCTGCCCACGTCCTTTTGGTGGTTCATTCTGGGGGTGTTCCTCATCTGCGTGGGCATCACGGTCATGAAAAGGTGTTAGTTCTAGACCGGGGACAAAGGTCATATACTCTCTCGAAAGGCCCAGGCCATTATTTGAGGATTGGAGAGAGTGAAAGGTGAACATTGACCTTAAAAGCGATAAGCTGTGCTATCAAACCTGCGTCTTCAAGCGGCGCTTCACCAAGGAGGAGACGGTGGAGGTCATCGTACCCGACGCCCAGCCGGACGTGCTGCGTATCTTGGACACCGACGGCACCGTCTATCTGCGGGGCAAGGACTGCGAGGCGGGGCGGGTGACAGTCTCAGGCGTCGCCGAGCTTACGGTACTCTACGTGCCGGAGTCCGGCAAGGGCGTGCGGCGGGTGAACGTGGAGATACCTTTCTCCGCTTTCGCCGAGTCCGAGGCCGTCACCGCCGACTGCCTTATCACGGCCAAGCTCCGGCTCATCGCATGCGACGCCCGCACGGTGAACCCCCGGAAGCTGGTGGTGCGGATGGAGGCGGCGGCGGAGGCGGCGCTCTACCTGCCGGAGACGGTCTACCGCACCGCCCCGCGGGAGCAGGAGGGCGTCTACTACAAGACCGAGAGCCTGAAAGTATGTCTGCCCGTGGCGGTGAACGAAAAAGCCTTCGTCTTTACCGACGAAGCACGCCTGCCCGCCTCCGCGCCGGCCATCGGGGAGCTTTTGCGGACCACGGTGGGGCTGACGGTGGAGAGCGTCAAGCCCGTGGGGAGCAGGGCGGTGGTCAAGGGCAGTGCCCTCACTACACTCCTTTACGAGTCCCGGGACGACGGGGCGCTGTGCCGGGAGCTGATCGCCACGCCCTTTTCCCAGATCGTGGAGACGGACGCCACGGGGGACGCGGCGGACTTTGAGCTGGCCCTTTGCCTCACCGGCGCCCACGTGAGTCGCGGCTACGCCTCCGGCGACGGGGGAGAGACGCTGAGCCTGGAGCTCCACGCCGTGGCCCAGTGCGTGGCCTACGCAGCCTGTGAGCTGGAGGGCGTGACGGACGTATACAGCACAAAGCACCCCCTGGAGACCCGGCGCGCCGGTCTGGAGCTTTCCTATCTCGAGGCCGCGCCGGAGACTGCGTCCGAGACGCTTAAAGCCTCTGTGCCGGTGTCCGGCGAGGTGGAGACGGTCCACGCCGCCACGGCGCGGCTGGCTTCCTCCGGCGTCCGGGAGGGGCCGGAGGGGCCTGTCTGGTCGGCGGTGGCGGCGGTCACCGTCCTCTACTCAGAGCCCGGCGGGGAGGTCCTTTCCGCCTCCAAACGGGTGGAGCTGGAACGGCCTCTGGAGCCCGGACAGGAGCTGGACGCCAACGTCGGGCCGGAGATATTCACCGCCGCCGCCAACGGGGCCGTGGAGGTACGCGTCCCTCTGGAGCTCACCACACTCAAGCGCGGCCGCGCCGCGATGGACCGGGTGGAGAGCGTGGAGCTTAACGAGAATGAGACGTTGGACCTCACGCAGCTTCCCAACGTGACGGTGACACGCGCCGGCTCCCGATCCCTCTGGGACCTAGCCCGCGCCCACATGTCCACCGTCTCCCGCATTCGGGAGGCCAACGCCCTTGCCGACGACGCGGATCCGGAGCCCGGAAGCGTCCTCCTCATCCCCAGATGCTGACTCGATAAAATATGTAGGCGGGGCACGGGCCCCGCCTTTTTCAGCGCTTACCGCTGGTTGTTCTGCTGATTGTTGTTCTGCTGCTGGTTCTGCTGGTTGTTGTTCTGCTGCTGATTGTTGCGGTTATTGTTATTCTGCTGGTTGTTGCGGTTGTTCTGCTGGTTGCTCATTGAAACTCACCTCCTGAGGTTGAGATTAGGTTTGCCAAAAAAATAGGGAATTATACGTTGCAAAAGAAAAAAAGATGTGGTATAGTAACCATATCTGTGTTACCAAGGAAGGATGAAAGCATATGTCAGGACATTCCAAATGGCATAACATACAAAAAACCAAGGGCGCGGCGGACGCCAAACGCGCCCAGGCCTTCACCAAGATCGCCCGCGAGATGATCGTGGCGGTGAAAGAGGGCGGCGGGTCCATCGACCCGGCCAACAACTCCCGCCTTGCCACCGTCATCGCCAAGGCCAAGGCCGCCAACATGCCCAACGACAACATCAAGCGCACGCTGGAGAAGGCCGCGGGCAGCGCCGGCGGGGACAACTTCGAGTCCGTCACCTATGAGGGCTACGGCCCCGAGGGCGTGGCCGTCATTGTGGACGCCATGACCGATAACCGCAACCGCACCGCCTCCGAGGTGCGCCATCTCTTCGATAAATACGGCGGAAACATGGGCGCCGCCGGGTGCGTCAGCTGGTCCTTCGAGAAGAAGGGCGTCATCGTCATCGACAACGAGGACGAGGACTACGACGAGGACACCGTCATGATGGACGCGCTGGAGGCCGGCGCCGAGGATATGTCCGCCGAGGAGGAGACTTTCGAGGTGACGACCGACCCCGACAGCTTCCCCGCCGTCCTGGAGGCGCTGGAGGCCAAGAAGTACAAGTTCGTTTCCGCCCAGGTGGAGATGGTCCCCCAGAACTACGTCAAGCTCACCGACGAGGAGAACATCAAGAAGTTCGAGAAGATGCTGGAGCTCATGGACGACAACGACGACATCCAGAACGTCTGGCACAACTGGGACGAGGATTGAGGAACGCCTAAAATGAATCAAACACAGCCGCCCATACGCGGGTGGCTGTGTTTTTTGCGTGGAGTTTCCGTGCGGGGCGGGGTTGAAACCCGTTTCTGACAGATCGGCACAAAAAGACTCGTTACCAAGTAGTGAGGTGGTACAAGTATGGTCTATTTCGATCAAAATGGGATCGTCATTCGGGATCTGCGCTCGAGCGATGCCCAAATCCTGACGGAGGAAGAACTCGCGCAGGGCTGGGACGCGACGATAGACAAATTCGAAACGCGGCTGAGGCACCAGGCCGAGGGCAAGGCGGTCGCCCTGGCCGCCGAATGGAACGGCAGCGTTGCCGGATATATCAACGTCTATCCCGACGCCAAAAGCGGCGCGTTTGCCAATCGCGGCTGGGCGGAGATCGTTGACTTCGCCGTTTTGGAGAAATACAGACGCAGAGGAATCGGCGGCAGGCTCATGGATGTGGCGGAACAGATCGCGTTTTCTTATTCGGACGTGATATACCTGGGTGTGGGACTGCACAGCGGATACGGAAGCGCCCAGAGAATGTATGTCAAGCGGGGATACATCCCGGACGGGAGCGGCGTCTGGTATCAGGATCAGATTTGTGAGCCCTATGCCGCTTGTCGCAATGACGACGATCTTGTCTTGTATTTATCGAAACACATTATGGTGATTCCAATTTGAGGGAAATCATTCTTAAAAAATTTGGGTGACTCTACGTCACCCAAACCTTATAAGCGGCGAGCGGGTCTGTAAGCCGGGTTCTGTCGTGGACAGCCATTAATCTAGACCGGCGGTTGCCCGACGGTTCAAGCCGTTTGGGGGAC
>CANROC010000012.1 GCA_947632175.1 uncultured Oscillospiraceae bacterium
ATAAAGCCGGCCACGAAGAGGTTCACGGGCTTATCAAACACCTCCGTGGGCGTGCCGATCTGGTTCACAAAGCCGTCCTTCATGATGACGATGCGGTCGCCCAGCGTCATGGCCTCGGTCTGGTCGTGGGTGACGTACATGAACGTGGTGTTGATGCGGGAGCGGAGCTTGATGATCTCGGCGCGCATCTGGTTCCTCAATTTGGCATCGAGGTTCGAAAGCGGCTCGTCCATAAGAAACACCTTGGGGTCGCGGACCATGGCGCGGCCAATGGCGACACGCTGTCTCTGGCCGCCGGACAGGGCCTTGGGCTTGCGCTCTAAGTACTGGGTGATGTCGAGGATCTCGGCGACTTCTCTTACCTTCTTGTCGATCTCGTCCTTCGGGACCTTCTTGAGCTTGAGGGCGAAGGCCATGTTGTTGTAGACGGTCATGTGGGGGTAGAGGGCGTAGGACTGGAAGACCATGGCGATGTCCCGGTCCTTGGGCTCCACGTTGTTGCAGAGCTTCCCGTCGATGTAGAGCTCGCCGCCGCTGATCTCCTCCAGGCCGGCCACCATTCTCAAGGTGGTGGACTTTCCGCAGCCGGAGGGGCCGACCAGGACGATGAACTCCTTGTCCTTGATGGTCAAATTCACGTCGTGGACCGCCGTGACGTTGCCCTCATAGACCTTCTTTAAGTTTTTCAGGATGACTTCTGACATTTTTTCTCGTTCTGGCGAAAGGTGAACTTGCCTTGCGCCTCACGGGTACCCGATGGAGTGATACCCGCTTTTACGGCACGTCTCCACAGTGCCGCACCCGGAACGCCGGGAGTTTTTTGACCTCCTTTTTGATGTACGGACCGCCATAAAAATGGAGTGGCGGACCGCCATGAAATACTATGTCAAACCGCCGTATGGCGGGTTGAGCCACTTATGATGCCGATCAACCGGCGAATATCTCTCTCATTCTGTCCGGGTCGGCCTTGGGGCGGCGGTCGGGCGTCAGCAGGCCGTTTACCTCCTGCATCACGTCCGTAAGCTGGGTATAGCAGAAGCCCTGGCAGCCGGGAAGCGCCTTCAGGGCCTCCGTCTGCTCCCGGACCCGGCGGAAAAACGCCTCCTCGTCCGGGACCTTGTCGTTGTAGCCCCAGGCCTCCACGCCGCCCACTTTTTCCTGTTCCCCGGGGCTTGCGAAGGCGATGCCGCCGTACTCCGTCACCAGGAAAGCCTCGTCGCCTCTCGGCCCCCAGCCGGCGGCCCAGAGCGGCCGGCGGCCGGCATCGACCGTCTCGGTGCCGGTGCGGTCCTGAAGATGCGCCGTCAGCTCCGCCCCGGCGGCGCTGTAGTCGTGGGCGGTCAGAAGGTCGGTCACCGTCTGCTCCCAACCGTCGTTTCCCGAGCAAAGACGCGTGCCGTCCGCCGCCTTCGTGAGGTAGAAAAGGGCGTTTGCCGCGGCCTGCTGGGCGGGGTTCGTCCCGATGTCCGACACGCCCCAGCTCTCATTGAGGACGGTCCAGACGATGAGCGAGGGGTGGTTATAGTCCCGGCGGATGAACTCCAGCGTCAGTCTCGCCAGATTCTCCACCGTCTCGTCTGAAAAGTCGTAGGCGCTGGGCACCTCGCCCCAGACAAGGAGGCCCATTTTGTCCGCCCAGTAATAATAGCGGGGGTCCTCCGCCTTCTGATGCTTTCTGGCGCCGTTGAAGCCCAGGCGCTTTGTTAAGGCTATGTCCGCCCGGATGGCCTCGTCGCCGGGCGGCGTCAGGAGCGTATTGGGCCAGTAGCCCTGGTCCAGGACCAGGCGCTGGTATAAGGGGCGGCGGTTCAGGAGCACCTGCCCGTTCACCGTCTCCACCTTCCGCATCCCGAAATAGGTGCTGACCGCGTCGATCCGGCGGTCCCCGGAGAAAACCTCCGCCCGCAGATCGTAGAGCGCCGGGTCGTCCGGCTCCCAAAGCCGCAGAAAGCGGGAGACGTCCAACTCCGCCCGGACACGCCGGCCCTCCGCCGCCGCATGGACCGCGGCGCATATTTCACCGTTCATGGAAACCGTAAGCGCCACACGGACATCCGCGCCCGGGGTCTCGTTCAACGTAAGCTCCGCGACGGCGCGTCCTGTGTCTATGTCGGGCGTCACGCGGAGGGCCTCTACGCGCACTTCCCCCGCCTCCTCCATGTACACGGTCTGCCAGATGCCGCTGACTGGGGTGTACCAGCACCCCATGAGGCCCCGGTCCCAATACTGCTTGCCCCTGGGCTTCGTCCTGTCCGGGAAATCCGTGACCCGCAGGCAGAGATCGTTCTCGCCGGGCCTTACATAGTCCGTGGCGTCCACGGTAAAGGGCGTATAGCCGCCGGCGTGTCCGCCGGCCTGCCGGCCGTTCAGGTAGACCCGCGCCTCCCAGTCCACGGCGCCGAACCGCAGGAGGACACGGCCGCCCCGCGGCTCCTCCGGCACGGTAAAGGTCCGTCTGTACCACAAGATCGGGTGGATCTCGTCCGTAGGTCCGATGCCGCTGGCCGCGCATTGGTAGCAGAAAGGCACGGTAATGGTCCTCGCGAGCTCATGCTCCGGCCTGTACCACGCCTCCCGCAGACCCCTGTCGTCATCGTCAAAGGCAAACTGCCACGCACCGTTGAGGTTATAAAAGGTGTCCCGCCTGAAATCCGGCCTTGGATGCTCCGGACGGGGGATCTGTCCGCTCACGCGCTCATCTCCCCTCCGCTCCCCAACGCACCGTGGCGATGGTGTGGGGCTCCAGGGTAAAGCTGTACCCTTGCGCGGCGTTGTCGGTGACGCTGACGAAGCGGGGCGCGTCCGTGGGGTTCAGGACCACGCAGGAGCGCGTGCCGTCGGGGTTTTCAAAGGCCGCGGCCATCAGGACAGCCGTGGGAACGGAGACGCCCAGGCAAACGCACCCCGGCGCGGCGGCCCTGGTGATCTGGCCGATATACCAGTATTCGCCCATGAGCCGAAAGTCCCGCCCGTCCTCCGTGAGCATCACGGGCGCCTCGCAGAAGTTCCCCACGTGGTTGGGGCCGCCCTTGGCGTCCAGCAGGAGGTTCCAGTCCATGGACCCGGAGATGCCGGCGTTCAGGTTCCCGATCATGTCCCGGGCGTACATCTCCGCCTTGCGGACGCTGCCGGCATCCGAAAAGCGGCTGTACTCCACGCACCCCTCGGTGAACCAGACCTCCTTCTCCGGCCAGCGCTCCCGGCAAAGCCGCACCGCGTCGAAGTGCTCCCCGGTGTACCAGTGGACGCCGAAGCCGTCCACCGCGCTCTCCGCTCCCGGGACGGACAGGGTCTCGGCGGCCCGCCACAGGAGGACCTCCTTGTTGTGGTCCCAGGCGAGGATCTTCACGTCCCCCAGGCCCTCCCGGTCAAGGGCGGCGCGCAGAAGCGGCGCGAAGGCCCCCTCCTCGGCTCCCGAATAGAGGCAGGAGTCCCAGGTCTGAGTGGCGGCGGGCTCGTTCTGGATGGAGACGAGGCGCACATCGCAACCGGCCTTGCGGTAAAAGGCGGCGTATTTGGCCATGCAGGAGGCCCAGAGCTCCCGGTACTCGGGCAAAAGCTTCCCACCGTGGTTCATCTCCCCGTTTGTCTTCATAAAGGCCGGGGGGCTCCAGGGGCTCAAGAGGAGCCCGATGGGCCTCCCCGCCGCGGCCTGGGCGTCCCGGAGGAGGGGCAGGAGGTACTGTTCGTCCCGGACCGTGTGGAAGTCCGGGTCCTCCGGCGACTCCATGCAGGCGTAATTGCCCAGGGCGAAGTCGCAGCTGCCGATGTGGACCCGGCCCAGTGCGTAGCGCAGGCCGCTCTCCCCAAAGTAAGCCTCAATAAACTCCCGGCGCTTTTCCTCCGGCAGCTTCAGATAATTGACCCCGGACGCCTCGGTGAAGGCCCCGCCGAAGCCCTCCACACGCTGGCGGCGCAGGTCCGGATAGACGCTGATCTGATTTACGCAGTTGACGGGCCCGGGCTCCAGCTCACTCTCCTGCCAATATATCCCTCTGCTCAGGTCCGTAACAGTCAATGTGGCTTTCATAGTGACACCTCGCAATTATAGCTTTTTATTTGGAAATAAGCCTTTTTATACGATTCTGACTTCTGATCGTATCTTACCCCGCGGGAGAGGAGAACAGCCTCGGTGAGGTCTATGCGGAGAATGACGGTGTTCCCGTCCCCTAAATCGCTGTGGCCGTTGTCTTGCCCCCGGCGGTGACGGCGGCGACGGATATGACCTTCATCAGACCGTCCTCTTCAGCCGCAGCTCAAAGGCCGGCCTTGTCCTGTATTCCATATAGACAGGCCGGCCGGTGTACTCCAAAAACGCCTTGTACCGCTCGATGATCGCCGGGCCCTTTATGCGTTCCAGAACCTTGTTCTTCGGGACCCAGGCCGATTCCGAGTTTTCGTCGGAGGGCCTGGGTTCCCCGCCCACATAGCGGCAGATAAAATCCAACATGATCTTTGTGGGAATCTCCTTGACGCCGTTGTACCCGGGATACTTGCCGGTGTTGGACGCGATACAAAAGACCTCCCCTACCTCTACATCGATGCCGGCCTCCTCCATGATCTCGCGCCTCACGGCGTCGATCACATTCTCCCCCACCTCCACCTGTCCGCCGGGGAAGACCCAATCGTAGTTGTAGGTCTTGACCATCAGGACCTGGTCTTGGTCGTTGAGGACGACCCCGGCGGCGGCGATGATGTGTGTGGGAAAGACACGCGCTTTATTTTCCATAAGGCACCTCTTCTACGCCACAATAAAGCAGTAGTCCAGGATCACGCATCCCCGCTCGTCCGGGGTGGTGAAGCGGGGGCAGAGCCCGTTTTCGAAAGATATCTCAAAGCCGCCGGCATTCGTGACCGGCTCCAGGCCCGCCTCCAAGAGTGCCTCCCGGCAGGCGGGGATCAAGGAGTGGACCTCCCCTTCCGGGCCGTAGATCCACGCGGTGCCGAAGGCCCCGGCGGGCAGGTCCAGGTACTCAAACCCCTCCGGCGCCGCCGTGCCTGCGGGCGCGAACATGCCGATCCAATAGTCCGTAAGCTCCCCGTTCCGGCGTCTTTCCAGCCCCACGTAGCCGCCGCCGTTCTCCCAGACCTTCAAAACGGCCTCAGCGCCGCCCATGGCCCGCTCGACGGTGTCGAACCAGCCGCAGCAGAACCACTCGCCCCAGTGGTCAAAATCCTGATGTCTCTTCCCGATGAACCGAAGGGCGGGGACCGGGTCCCGGAACACCTTTTTTATCTCAGGCATCGTTCTCCTCCTTCTGGTACACCCGCACGTAGTCCACCTCCATGACGAAAGGCATATCCTCCTCCGCCACGGGGCCGCCCATGAAGCCGCCCACGGCGATGTTCAAAATCATGTAGTAGGGCTTGTCATACGGCCAGGCCGTCTCGGTCCTATCCTCCGTATCGTCGGTCTTACGGTATTTGCACACGCTGACGCCGTCCAGAAAATACTCCACATACTCAGGCGTCCATTCCATGCCGTAGACGTGGAACTCCTCGCACACACCGGGGCAGACGTACCCGGTGGAGTACTGTCTCGTGTCGTGGCGGGTGTGGTTGTGCTTTTGGGAGTGGAGGCTGTAAACAAGGCGGTTTTTCTCCATGACCGTGTGCTCCATCATGTCGATCTCCCCGCACAGAGGCCAGCGCACGCCCCGGCGGATGTCGTCGGCCAGAAACCAGAAGGCCGGCCAGGAGCCGCGCCCGGAGGGGAGCTTGGCGCGGATCTCAAAGTACCCGTACTGCCAGGACTGCCTCTCCCACGTCGTCATGCGCACGGAGGTGTACTCCCGCTCGCCGTCCCGCTCCTTCAGGGCGCGCATGAGGAGCTTTCCGTCCCGGACCTCCACGTTGGCCGCCCGGTCGGTGTACGCCTGGAGCTCATTGTTGGCCCATTTGCGGTTGCCCACATCGTAGTTCCATTTCTCGGGGTCCGGGCGGCCTTCATAGTCAAATTCGTCGTGCCAGACAAGGCGATACTCCTTTAGCTCCATGATTGCCTCCTCATAGAATGACCGTGATCTCCGCCTTCTCCCCGCACTCGGCAAGCCGCGCCCGGGGGATGACCGTCCCCTCTACGCGCTCGCCGTTGAGCGTGAGCTCCCGGACGGCCGTATAGACGGGCGCCTCGCCGCGGGCAAGGAAGCTCACCCGGAGGGCCACGCCGGCAAAGGAGACGGAGAGGGCGCATCGGAGATGCGCGTCCAGCTGCTCCCGCAGGAGCTTGGGGGCGATCTCCAGATCCCCCCACAGGCCCCGGACGCCGTACTGCTGGGTGACGGCGGTGAGCATGAGCCAGCTGGCCGAGCCCGTGAGGTAGGGGTACATCCCCCTGCCCCGGTCGCTGAAATACTCCGGGATGCCCGGGTAGCAGCGGCTCTTTTCAAAGCTCCCGGCCTGGCGGCACAGGGCGTCCAGCACACGGCGGCCCTCCCGGACAAAGCCCCGCCGGTAGAGGGCGTTGGCGTACATCACCGACATGTGGGAAAAGACGGCGCCGTTCTCCTTGTGGCCGTAAGCAAAGCTGAAGGCGCGCCCCATGGCCGGCACCTCCCCGTAGTCGGTGTTGAGGCGGTAGCCGCCGATCTCCTCCCGGCATAAGAGCCGGTCGGCGCTGCGGATGATGTCCCGCACCTGCCCGTCCGAGGCGGTCCCGAACATGACCGGGAACACCTGGGCGGTGAGGCCCATTCTGGTGACGCCTCCTACGATGCCCTCCAGGCGCCGGCCGTTGTCGTCATAGTAGCCGTTGAAGAAGCTCCCCTCAGGCGTGGACTGCCACTCCGTGGCGCGGATGTGGGCGCGGATCCAATCCGCCATGGCCCGGAGGTGCGCGGAGAGGTCCCGGAGGGACACGGGCTCCTTCCCGCCGGGGACAGCGTGGGCACAGCTCTCGCCGTATGCGCGCAGGAGCTCCGTCTTGCGCGCCGGGTCGTCGAAGACCTCCTCCGGCGCCGTCAGGAGCGGCAGGAGGACGCTGTGGAGCATAAGGGTGGGCGTTGTGGCGGCAAGTCTTTCCGTGACGTCCGCCAGCTCCGCCAGATTTCCGGCGTAGGCGGCGGTGAAGGCCACGCTCTCGCCCCGGTGGGGGGCCATGTCCAGCGCGTCGTTCCAGTCCGCGCCCCGCAGGCGGATGTGGTTGTGCTCCCCCACATCGAAGAAGGCGGTGACGTTCTCGATGAGGACGTGCTCCAGGACGCTCCCGACGATCTCCCGTCCCGCGCCGTCCCTTTGCCGGACGCCCTGCTCCTCCCGCCAGAGCATATCCGTCCGCTCCCCGCGGCATATAAGCTTATCCTTGAAATACCCGGCCTCCTCCAGAAGGATGCCCAGGTCCCCGGTCTGGTGGATATAAAGGCTGATGGTCTGGAAAGGCCAGAAACCGTGGTCCATCCAGACGCGCAGGATATCGTTCCTGTCGGCGATAAACTCTCCCTGGCGGTAGCCGATGATGGTGGCGTTGGTGCCGTCCATCCGGATCCCCGCGCAGTAGTCGATGAGCTTCTCCCGGACGCCCTCCGGGGCCATCAGCAGCAGCGCGATGCAGTCCTGCCACAGGTCCCGCCAGCCCCGGCCGCCCTTGCCGTAATCGTGGTACGGGAGGAAGGAGCAGCCGAAGATCCGCCGGAGGATGGGCTGAAACGTCACCCAGCGCATGAGGCAGTCCCGGTCCGGGTCCCCGGATTCATAGCGGACGTTCACCTTATCCCGCCAATACGCGCGTGTCCGCTCCAGGGCCGCGCGGCACTTCTCCCCGCCGGCATAGAGCGCCAAAAGCTCCTGGCGGCGCTGGGCGGCGCGGTCCTTGTCCGTGATGCCCATGAGGACGGTCCACGTCCGCTCCCCGCCGGGGGCCAGGCGGACTGTCTCAAAGCGGAGGGCCCCCACGGCCTCACAGCCGGCGACCGCCGCGCCGGGGCCGGTCCAGACATCGGCGTCCCCGTAGACCGCCAGGGGCCGGGCGTAGCTCCCGCCCTCCCCCAGGAAGGCCGAGGCATCGGCGCAATACTCCCGCGCGGGCGCGCCGTCCCCGTCCGCGCCGTAGACGTAGTAGGTCCTGCGGTTTTCGCTGTGGCCCCGCTCGTCAAAGCTCAGTGTCGGCGTGACCTCCACGCCTCCGGGGACCGTGCGCGCCCTGTGCAGGAGGCTCGTCACGTGCCG
Organism: uncultured Oscillospiraceae bacterium; assembly: GCA_947632175.1. Taxonomy (GTDB): domain Bacteria; phylum Bacillota; class Clostridia; order Oscillospirales; family Oscillospiraceae; genus RUG626. The sequence goes on from CANROC010000012.1 coordinate 8,164, forward strand.
GTGATCCCGAAGCCTGTCGGCGCCCCGGCAATAGAGCGGAATGGCCGCGATGGGCGTGACGGTAAGCGCGCCGCCGGACTCGTTTTTGACGGTGACCTCCATGATCTCCGGCGCGCCGGGGTCCGGGGGGACAAAGGACGTGACGCGGGCGCTGACGCCGTATACCCCCGAGCGTCTCAGTACCGTCTGCCACAGAAGGCCGGCCTCCAGCGTGACCTCGTCCTCTCGGGGCGTGCCCCGCGCGGCCTCGCTTTCGGCACTGCCGCCGGTGGCGGACCAGACGCCGCGCCCCTCCAGGATGAGCCAGAAGCTCCTGGTGGAGCGGTTGTTGTGGAGGTCCTCCACACTCACCGGCTGCAGGAGAAAGGCGTTCTGGTCCAGCTTGCTGTCGCCGCCCAGGTTCGGCGTGACGCAGCTTTTGAGCCCCGCCTCCCCGGCCAGCGGGAAATAAAGCCCGCTGGTGCGCTCCGGGTGCTCCAGCCGAAAGCTCCCGTCCCGGTCTATAAACTCATATCGTTGTTCCACTCTCAGTCCTCCCGAAAAGTGATCCCGCTTTTTTGGGGGTTCTGTCCTCGTTGAAGATGCCCCAGTGCTTTTCCGGCTCGTCCTCGGCCTCGCTGCCTTTCCAGGGCTCGTCGAAGGCCTCGAAGAGGAAGACGGGTATCTCCCTGCCGTCCGCCCAGGCCAGGAGCTTTTGGATGTACGCGGCCTGGTTTTCCTCGCTGACCTCGTTCTTGTCCATGGCGTCGTTGCACCGGGTCGCCCAGCCGCACTCGGTGAAAATGATCTGTTTGTCGGGATAGCAGGCCCGGATCTTCTCGTAGTCGGCCTCGTTGAACGCCACCGCGTCCGCGACGCCCACCCGGTTCCAAAGGGGGTAGCTGTGGATGCTGATGAAGTCCACCGCCTCGGCAAGCTCCGGGAGACGCGGCCACTCCGGGGCTCCCTCGGTGTAGGTCACCATCTGGCCTGTGCTCCCTCTGAGCTTCAGCGCCCAGTCCAAAAGCCTCTCGGGCTCCACCAGGTCCGAGCCCCAGCCGGGCCGGTTCTCGTTGCCCACGGAGAGGGCTATGATCACGTCGGGATAGCGGTTGGCAAGGTCGATGAGCTTGTCAAGCTCCCGGTCGTTCCGCGCCCGGTTGGCCTCGTAGACCGCGTCCTCCTGACGCCGCGCCCAGGCGCAGCCGGGATTATAAAACTCCGCCGCCGGGTCCATCCCCACCATGCACCGCAAGGGCAGGCCGCGCTCCCGGATGAGCTTGACCACACGCTCCGCGTGCTCGTTGGGATCGTACATGCGGATGAAAGAGAAGCCACGGGAGACGAGGATGTCAAGGTCCTCCCCGATCTGGGCCTCCGAGGGGACGATGTTGTCCCGGGGGCTCTGCCCCCGGCGGTAGCCGGAGTAGCAGACCGCGCGGCCGAAGGGGAACTGCCTATCCGGTGTAAGCCACGCGTCGATCCGCTCGATCTCCCCCTCCCGCACGGCCAGCGCCAGCTCCTCGGGGAGGGTATCGCCCTCCACCCGCGTGAGGAGCCCGTCCCGCAGGACGGTCATATAACGCACTCGCGCCCCGCCAACGCCGTAGGTGTTCTTCCGCAGCGGGTTATGATAGACCACCCGGCACTTCCCGCACAGGGTAAAGGCCGCGTCGCCCTTTTCATCGAACATCTGCCCGGAAAGCTCCGGCGCGAGCCGCAGGCCGAGGGCTCCCTTGCGCGTCACGAAGCCGCCGCGGCCCAGGAACATCCGCAGCCACATGGTGAGCATCTCCGCCGTGGAGCCGGAGAGCCGCCCCACAAAGCCCTGGCCGTGGACCGAGGGGTCGGGGTTGGCCGAGGAGGCCAGGAAGGAGGAGTTCTCCAGCGTACTGCGCTTGTAGACCGCCGGGTCCAGATACGGGATCAGGGCGTCCGCCGCGGCGTCATAAAATTCGTCCCGCAGGCCCGCCTTCAGCATCCCCAGCAGGTACTTATACTCCATGTGGAGGAAGATACTCTCCCGCTCCAGCCAGCCGGGGGTGAAGGCCCGGACGCGGCCGTACTCCATGGAAAGGTCCTCGATGGAGGCGGAGGTCTTGTACATTTTGAGCTTTTTGTCGTAGAGGTCCGTCTCGCGGATCTTCGCGCACATCTCCCGGGCGCGCTCCCGCTCCCCGGGGCGGCAGTCCGCCAGCATCCTGGCGGGGCCCTCCAGGAAATAGGGCACGTCTACCCGCCGGAACGCGAATACCTTCACCGCCGGCAGGCCGTAGGGGCTCATCCGGTCGGCGCCGTCGGGATCCTTCTGCTTTTCCCACGCCGTGGCCTCGTAGGTGAAGTAGGTGGGCATGATCCCCTGCCCGATCTCCATGGCCCGCTCCACGGCATCGTCCAGCCTCTCGGAGAAGGCCGTCAGGACCTCCAGGAGCCGCGTATGGCCGATCTCCCGCCGCGCGCCGCTGACAGTGAGCTTTGTCCGCTCCCGGAGCTCCTCCCGGAGGGAGGCCGCCCTGTCCCAGCGGTCAAAGGGCGTACAGGCGCGGCTCAGGTTGTCATAGAGCCCGTCCATAAGCTCCGCCAGCTCCTCCGGTACGGCGACGGTGCGGTCCTCCTGCTCCCGGAGGGCCTTGACCATGAAGGTCACGAGCCTTCTCAGCTCCAGCGTCTCAGGCATGGAGCTTCCGAAGAGGCCGGGAAGCCCGTTCATGGCGTCGTTCCAGCCGGGCTTGCCGCCCTCCATCTCCACGCCCAGCCCCTCGGGGTCCAGCAGGGCGAATTTGTTGACGGCCAGAGTCAGCATCTTCCCGAAAAGCGAGGTCGTCACCACCGCGCCGTTTCGGTCCTTGAGCCAGTTCGTGCCGTTTTCATCGAATCCGGGCCTCGCGCGCTTTTCCTCCGAGCGCTCCACGGCCCCGTACTGCCGGACGCCGTTCCCGGCGAGGACGCAAGTATCCCGCCGCGGGCGGACCACGCCCACGCTGTCATAAAAGCGGTACTTGCCGTCATCGAAGAGGAGCCGGGCCTTTTTCTCGGGGTAAACGAGCAGGTAGTTTTCCACCAGGTCCAGGTTATAGTCCCAGTGGTCGCTCCAGTACCCCTCCCCGAAGCCGGCCTCCTCCCGCTGCTGGGCCAGAGTGACCAGGCGCTCCACAAGGGCGCTTTCGTCCCCCGCGACGGGGAGCTCCCGGGCGGCGATGGTGTTGGTGACCGCGCCGGGGGTGAAGGGGGCGGAGATGACCTTCTCCACCAGGGGGGCGTTCTCCCCCAGATACGCCCGCAGCAGCTCCTTGGCCTCCTTGAGGCGCTCCCCCTCCAGCACGAAGGTGCTGGGGCGGATCTCCAGAGGGTTGTAGCCGTCGATCTGAATGAGATCGTAAAACTGCCGCACGTCAAAGTCCCCCACTCGGGGGTTGAAGAACACGTCCAGCCGCCTGTTCTGGCAGACGTCCCGGTAATTCCCGTTGCCCTGGGAGTAATACTCCCCGGCGATGGAGAAGAAGTTATAGTCCCGCTCCGGGTCGCCGTGCTTCCGGCTGAAGAGATGGAGGACCCTGGCCTCCTCCCCCGCGCCGAACACAAAGGGGTACCCGCCCCGGAGGAAGTTGTCCATGTAGCACTGCTCGATGTACTGGTCGAACACCGGGTCAGATGTGTAGGTGCGCACGTCCCGCGTGAGGGCGTCGGCGGCCTCGCGGGCCTCGCCGAGCTTCCGGGAAACGTATCCCTCCCGGCAGAAATCCGCCGTCTTGCGGTTCAAAAGCCGCTCCGAGGCGGCAAAGCCCGCGAAGGCCGTGAAGGTGAGCTTCTCCCCCGCCCCCAGGTCCGCCTCGATGGGCACGAAGGCGCAGGGGACCTTGTTGGCAAAGCAGGGGGACACCCCCAGCACCGCCTTGAGCCCGCCCTCGGCGAACACCTCCGGCAGGCGCATGGTGAGCTCCTGGCCGAAGACGGCGGACTTGTCGTAAACGATCGTTTGAAGCGCCCCGTCCCGGACGGCGCAGTAATACCAGCCGCCCCGGATCTCCGAGACCTCCGCCGAATCGTCGGAGGAGGCGCGCATGGTGTAGATGGGCGCGTTGTGTTCCAGATTTTTGATGTCGGCCCAGCTTTTATAGAGATTGGCCATCTCCTTGTACTGGCCGTTGGAGATGCCGTAGAGGATGATCTGGGGCATTCCGTCCAGAAGCTCCACATGCCGGGCCTCTCCCAAATTCTCCACCGTCACCTCCCGGACGAGGGCGCCGATGTCCTCCCCGGGCAGGATGAAGTACCGGACGGTAAAGCGCAGGCCGTGGCTCTCCTCCGTGACGGAGAGGACGTTTTTCTCGATCTCCATGCGGCGGCGGGCGCGCGTCCCCAGGTCGGCGAAGGGCTCAAAATACGCCCCGTCCGCCCTCACAAAGGTCCGAAAGCCCCGGAGGGTGGTGTTCTCATAGCCGGTGACGGCGGAGTTGAACTCCATCATCGCGTTTGCCTTGTTGTGGATGCCGAAGCTGGAGATCCCCTGCCCGCGGTTTGTGTAGAAGGACCACAGAGGGATGCCGCGTACCCCCGCCAACCCCGGCAAAAAGCCGGAAAACGCCGGGAGACGGTCGTAATCCTCCAGAATGAACCTGTCCTTTTCAAGAGCGTACTTCGTGTTGTCCATACCGATCTCCTCCCAAAACGTTTTGGATGTCTTTCTTTCACAGTAAATTCACGAACATTTTTTCCTCATAACCACGGTTGTTCCGTGCCGGTCCGTTTCTTGAAAACCGAAATGACCGTACATTTCCGCAGGCCCGGTAAAATCAAGGACGGAATATTTTTCCGTGATCTGCGGGTACACCTCGACAAATTCGTAGCCGTCCTTTTCGGCGTCGTCGCAGACCCGCTGCAAAAGTGCCTTTGCAACGCCCTTTCCGCGATATTCCGGAGCGATCTCAAAGCATACCAGGGATTTTATTTTCCCGCGCTCGCCATTTGAGATATAGTAGTCCTCGTCACGTTTCCTGCCGGGATCAAACTGACCTACACGGACATAATTCTGCCTGTCGTTTGCGTTGCACCAACCGATGGAAATTCCGTCCTCATAGGCAAGATAGCCCTGCATGATCCCTTTTTCTATAAGCTCTTTTGCGGATTCCTTTAACGCAAGCGTAATACCTTCAAGGCCTCCGCCAAGCGTCTCCGACCGCTTTTCTATGCCGTCTCGGACCTCCTCGGCCGTCAGGTAAAACGCGTTGCAGTAGCAAGGCGCAAAAGGTGAACCGTCTGAAAAAGCCCTGTTGTCAAAGAAATCAAAGAAGTCCGCCATATTGGATCTTGAAAGTTTTTCAATCGTAATATTCATTTTCTCTCCGTTTTGCAACAGGCCCTGCGCGATCCTGTCCGGGAAGGGATTAACCCTTCCCGGTATGGTTTACTGTGTCCCGCCCTGCCACTCGGTGAGGATCGACCGGGCGCCGGCCCAGGTGACGGCGTCGCCGTCGTCGTTGATGATGTGGCTCATGCCGGGGTTGCCGGTGAGCATGACGGTGCAGATGTTGTGGACGCGAACGCCCGGAGAGGCCGGCGCCTCCATGGCGGTGTGCAGGTCCACGGTGGCGTCCCGGTTATAGAGGTAGATCCCCAGGCCCCAGGATTCGTGGTTTTTCACCGTGTCGGCGATCTTGATGGAGGCGTAGCCGTTCACCGTCCCGCCGTGGCTCATCCAGACCTCCTGCGAGGGCACATCGTAGGGGATCTCGCACTGATAAAAGACGATCTTCCCCTCTTCGCCCTCCCAAATGGTCTGGTACTCCCGGAAGTGCTCCACCATCAGGGCGTAGACCGTCACGCCGTCGCCGGTGACGCGGATGCCGTTTTTGGCGCGGTTGCGCTCCCAGCCCACGCCGGAGCCGTGGTCGGCCCGCCAGACCCAGAAGTTGTCGCCGATGATGCCGTCCTGATGGAGCTCCACGCAGCAATCCACCTCGGTGTCGTACCCCTTGGCGCCGCCCACGCGGAAGAAGACGTCCGCCAGAAGCGTGGCCTCCCGGTCCTCCCCATCGGAGGAGACGCCCTCCGTGCCCACGGCCAGGAGGTGGTCCGCAGGCTTGGGACCGGCGTCGAAGAGGATCCCCGCCACGGTGACACTGGTGTTCCCCGGCACCTCCAGGCAGGCGTTCCCCTCCATGGAGCGCAGGGTCGCAAGGCCGGACCCCAGGAGGATCGCGCCCTCCCGGTCGAGGACGATGGGCTCGGTGAGCTCATAGACGCCGGGGGTCAAAAAGATGTGCTTGCCCGCGGCGACGGCCTCGTTGACGGTTTTGGCGGAGTCGATGCCGGGCTTGGCGATGTAAAAGGCGTCCATGGGGAGAAACTCTCCCGGATCCCAATCCACGCCCACGGCGTTTTGCCGTGTCCCCGGTACGTAGACCCCGAAGCCCCGCTCCCCGTCAAAGGTGAGGAAGGGCTTCTCCCGGATCTCCTCCACCACCGGGACGGCTGTATAGGCGTGCTCCGGCCAGGTGGTCGCGGGGGCCTTGCCGGGCTCGATGCCGGCAAAGACGATGTTCCAGTTCTCGCCCATCCAGGAGGTCCAGTCGCAGTTCCGGGAGAGCCACTGCTGTTGGCTGCCGGAATTGACCGCCAGGTCCACCTGGCTGTTGGCCAGGAAGCCGCCGCTGGCCCAGCCGTTGGCGTCGTGGAGGTACAGGGTCTTTTCCAGGTGTACCCGCCGCATGAAGGTGGCCTGGGACACCGCCCAGGTGACGTAGTGCCTGGCGGAGAGGTTCTCCACCCCCCGCCAGAAGTTGCAGGTGGCGTTGTGGTTGCCGTCGTCCCCCAGCCACCTGGCGTCACAGCCGACGCTCCGGAGGGACACGTCGTCCGGCAGGACGCCGAGCCCCGCGATCTGGGTATAGAAGCCCACCTTGGGCTCGATGCTCTCGTCATACGTCCCCGGCAGGAAATAGACGGCGTACCGCTGGTCCCCGAACTGGTTCGTCTCCTGTTGGGCCCAGATCTTCGCAAGCTCCGCGTTCACGGCCTCCGGGTCGTCGTTGGGGGAGAAGATCCAGACGTTCTCCCCAAAGGCGTCCAGGTGGAAATTCGTTCTGGCGGGGAGGTTCCCCTCCCCGGGCTGCGTGACATTTCCGGGCATGTCGTCCCCTCCGGGCTCTCCGGCCTGTTCCGTCAGCTTCAGGATCTCCGGGCTCTGGTAGACGCGGACGTAGTCGATCTGATACTCCGCCGGCAGGCAGGAGTCGTCCACGCCCCGGGCGCCGCCCCAGGTCCCGCCGTAGGCCAGGTTGATGAGCAGGTGGAAGCGCTGGTCAAAGGGCCAGTATTCGCGGGTAGGCTTGCTCGTAAACCTGTTGGGGTCGTAGGTGAACTGCTCGACCCCATCCACCGAGAAGATGAGCTTATCCGGCAGCCACTCCAGGGTATAGGTGTGAAATTCCTCGCTGACGCCCGCCGTGCGGACGGTGTGGCTCTTGGGACTTCCGCCGTAATATTTCCCGCAGTGGACGGTCTGGACGATGTTGTCCTGGTCGTAGCCCACGTGCTCCATGATGTCGATCTCCCCGGAGGCCGGCCACTCGCCGTAGCGCCTGTCGGTGGGGAGCATCCAGATGGCCGGCCAGGTGCCCCGCCCCGTGGGGAGCTTGGCGGAGACCTCCACCTTGCAATAGAGCCAGTCGCCCTTTTGCCGGGTCACCAGGCGCGTGGAGGTGTAGTCCATGTTGTTGACCTTCTCGTTTCGAAGCTCGATGGTCAGGACCCCGCCGCCCACCGTGACGTTGTCGCCGGGGGTGTAATACTGCAGCTCCTGGTTGCCCCAACCGCTGCCGCCTATGTCGTAGCCCCACTTGGCCGGGTCGGGGGCGCCCTCGTAGTCGAACTCGTCGGACCAGACCAGCTCATAGGTCAGTTGGTCCCTGTCATAGACGTACCCCTGGGCCTTCACGTCCTCCGGCTGCGGCCCGGTCTTCTCCGGGTCCACAAAGGCGTCGGAGACCTGGCCGCCCTGGCGGTAGCCGTCGTCGTTTTTCTCGATGCCCCCGCTCCCCGAGGGGGGCTGCGTGGCGGGGGACTGGGTGTCGGTGGGTTCGGTCCCGTCCCCGGGCCCCGCGCAGCCGGCAAGGCACGCAAGCAGCATAGCGCAGGCGAGGAAGAGGGCCGAAAGTCTCGCGGTCTTATGTTCCATGGCTTATTCTCCCGTAATACCGGTGTTCTCGATGCCCTCGATGAACTTGCGCTGGACAAAGGCGTACATCAGGAGCAGGGGGCTGATGGAGAGGAGCGTCGCGGCCATCTTGTACGCCTCGTTGAGGCGGAAGGCCGTGCCCTGGGCGGAGACGACGCTGTCGAACTCGCTGTTGAAGAGCGCCAGCTTCCCCGGCAGGAGCGGCAGGTGTCCCCGGAGGAACGTGCCGGTGATATACGTCTCGTTCCAGTTCCAGACAAAGGAGAAGAGGAACACCACCAGGATGGTGCTGGCGGAGATGCGCACCACCACGAACCAGAAGACCTTGAACATGGACGCGCCGTCGATGCGCGCGGCCTCGTCCAGGACCTTGGGAATCATGTTGAAGGACGTGTAGAAGATGAGGATCAGCACCGCCGAGTAGACGCCCTGGCCCAGGAGCGCCATGATGCCCTGGGGCAGGACCGTGCCGATCATCTGGATGCCCGTGGCCTCCTGGGCCGTGACGAACATCATCAGGCGCGGGATCATCAGCACCGGTACCGGCACGATGAAAGTCAGCACCAGCATGATCATCCAGATGGACTTGCCCTTGAACTTATACCGGGACAGGGCAAAGCCCGTCAGCGCCGAGACGAAGGTCTGCGCCGCCGCCATGGCGCCGGAGAAGAGGACCGTGCACAAAAGCGTGGGCCAGATGTCCAGGACGTCCGCCGCGATCTTCAGATTGTCCAGGGAGAGCTTCTTGGGGATCCAGGTGGTGGAGGGGTCGATGATGTCGTCCGCGGACATGAAAGTCTTGGCGATGATCTCAAAGATGGGCTCCAGATACACAAAGCCGATGATGATGAGGATAAAATAGATGAGGATCTGCACCGCCAGACGTCCGTACCACCTGAGCGGCCGCTTGCCGACCATGATGACGCCGGAGGAATCTCTAAAGCTCTTCATTATTTTCGCCTCCTCGGTTCGCGTTCCCTGAAAATGAGGAACGAGCATCCAATGACGATCAGCACCACCAGGCAGTAGATCCACGAATAGGTCGCCGCGAAGCCGAAGCCGCTCTGGGTGTTGCCCGTGGCCGTCTTGATGAGGTTGTAGATGGCGCTGGTATCATAGGTGCCAAGCTGCGCGATGGTGAAGATGGTGGCCACAAGCGCCGTGGGCTTCACCATGGGGATGGTGATCTTCCAGAGGGTCTGCCACTCGTTGGCCTGGTCGATCTTCGCCGCCTCGTACAGAGTGTGGTTGATGCGCTGGAGGGCGCTGATAAAGAGGACGATGGGGATGCCCGTGAACCACAAAATCATGGTCAGCTCGTCAAAGACGCCCTCCATGAAGTTGGCCACCGCCGGGGAGTAGCTGCGGATCATCTCCAGGATGAACACGCCCTCATAGCCGCTCATGCCCTGGGCCGCCTCCACGGACTCGTCGGCGCGCTCCAGGATCTGGCTCATCACGGGGCCCGACATGATGATGACGGGCAAAAAGTAGATGGTCCGCATGAGTCCCCGCCCCAGCTGTATTTTATTGAGCAGATAGGCGATGATGAAGGAGACTACGATGATGACGAAGGTGTAGGGGATCACCATGCCCAAAAAGCTCAGAAGCGCCGGGACGAACTCCGTGTTGCGGAAAAAGGCGGTATAATAGTTGGAAAAGCCCGCCGGGGTGATGGAGTAGCCCTCCACGGTGGAGCTGACGTTCATGAAGCTCAGCACGATGGTGGCGATGAAGGGTATGAGCGAAAAGACGACGAACCCGATGATCCACGGGAGCATGAATACGTACCCCCGTATGTTCTCACGGCGCCGGTAGAGGCTTCTGGGCTCGGACTCCGCTTTGTTTTTTCTTGCCATGTTCCGTCCCCTCCTTTACCCGGCCGCCACCGCGCTCTCGGCGGGGACCGTGGTCCCGCCGACGCTCACGGGGGAGCCGGTGTAGTTGATGATAACGGTGCGCTCCACACCGTCCTTGCGGTAGGTGTTGACCACGACGCCGTTTTCAATGACCTCCCGGGAGACCCAGTCCATACCCTGGACCTCGCGCAGGATGCCGTTGACCTGGCCGTAAATGTCCGCGATCTTCTCCTTGTAGAGCTCGTACTCCGTGGAGTACAGGTTGGCCGAATAGGTATCCGACAGGTTCCAGGAGGGGTCCTTGGAGAGGATGAAGGACGGGGATACGTTGTAGTCGATCATCCGGAGGATGCAGTCCTGGGTGTAGAAGGAGAAGTTGGCGTAGGGGGCGTAAAGCTCCATGGTCCCGGCGAGCACCATCTGCAAAAACGGCACCGCGTCCGTCTCAAAGATGTATTTGGAGTTGCCCACGGGCATCTGGAGATAGCGCGAGGTGTACCTCCAGAGGTACTGGTTGGGCCGGGTGAGGTTGAGCTTCATGCCGCCGGAGACGTCCTCCAGAGTCTCGCGGTAGAGCGCGACGGCCTCCGGGAGGGTGGTCACCGCGCCTGTGCGGGAGTAGTTGGAGCTGAGGACGTTGGAAATGCCGGAGAGGGTCAGGCTCCCGCTCATGTCCCCCACCTTGTCCGTGAGCTTGCGCACCCACTCCGCCGTCTTCGTAGGCGTGGCGTATCCGAACACCAGCGTGGGGAGGTTATCCGGCAGAAGCCAGCTCTTGTCCACGCTGGCATACCAGTTGCTCACGCACTTGACGGCGGTGTTGTAATAGCCGATCATCTCCTGGTTGATGGTGGTCATGTCCCGGGAGAAGGACACGTCCACTCCCAGCGCCGCCATGTCCTCCATCATGCTCTCAAAGTCTCCCCGGGTGCCGATGGCCATGGAGAAGTTGGCCTTGTAGGGCTTCGACAGGCTCTCGCCCTTCTTCTGCCAACCGAGGAGGCCGGAGTTTACGTTGGTGATGCCGCCGCGGACCACCTCGGTGAGGATGTCGCGCACATCGTCCGCGGTGGTGACGACCACCTGGCTCGTGCCGATGATGCCGCTCTCGGAATCGGCCATGATGAAATCCAGCCGCAGGGGGATGTCCCCCGTGAGCCCCGCCGGGGTGAGCTCCCCGGTCTCGATGAGGTGCTGGCGGTACTCCAGGGCCATGCCGGCGTAATCCGCCGCCGGGGTGGCGCCGGTGCCGTCTCCGAAGAGGAAGGAGTAGGTCATGCGCACGTCGTAGTCAAAGGGCTCCTTCAGATGGTCGAAAAAGCCGTTCCCCAGCTCGTCGTAGAGCTGGTAGTACTCCACGTTGTACTCAAATCTCGGGTAGGCCCAGGTGTAGGTGGTGGACTTGGTGCCGTCGGGGTTGACCACGATCTCCATGTACTCCCCGCCCTGGTCGGCCCAGGCCACGAAGCCCATCTGGTCGCGGCCGTGGGCGATGCCGAACACCGGCATCACCGGGTCATTGATGGGCACGTTGTCCATCAGCGTGTAGTTATAATAGGTGGACGTGGCCGGGTCCCTGCCGTAGACGTCCCCCACGTAGGGATCGAACACGGAGGTATTGTCCATGAAACGGATGAGCGCGCCGCTGCCGTCCGCACCAGCACGTAGCCGGGCACGCGGTAGGCGTCCTCTTTCACATAGTCCATGGTCTCCGGGTCGAAGACGTTGAGGCGGCCGCCGCTGGCGCCCAGGAAGGGCGTGAAGATCACGGACAGCATCCTGCCAAGGTCCGCGCCGCCCATCTCCTCTCGGGGGATCTCGTAGGTAATGGAGCTTTCCTCAAGGGTCAGGTAGACGTTGAGGTCGATGTCCGGCTTTTGGTAGTCCACGTGGAGAACGAACCTGTTGTCCGTGCCGGGGACGGGGCTCAGGGTGGAGGTCACGCCCTCCTGCGCCGCCGAGCCCATAAAGGCCGTGCGGCTTCCGTCATAATACTCCACGCTCACCAGGGAGTTGGCGATGCCCACATAGGTGGTGTTGAGGTCGTCGGCGTAGCTCCGGGCCGCCGCGATGATCTCCTCATCCGAGGCGCCGGACTTCTTGAGGGCCTTGACGGCGTCCGTCACCTCGTCCTTGTAGGGCAGGTCCACCCCCGTTTTCATGGTGCAGCCGCTGGCCTTATCCTGCACCGCGATCACGTCCCGGTCGTCCCGCCAGTAGTAGCGGACCAGGTCCGTCTCATACAGAATGGAGAAGCCCATGAGATCGGCTGCGCCGATCTCAGCCCGCTCCGGAGCGGGCCGCGTGTCCCGGTTCGTGGGGACGTACGCCCCCTCCGCCGGCGGAAGCACATCCCCGGGGCCCTCGGACGAGGCGCCGCCCGCGGCCATGGCAAGGCCGAAGCATCCCGCCGCAATGGCCCCCGCCAGAAGGACCGCGAGAGCTCTTTTCACGTTTTTACGACAGAACATTCTGGATCAGCTCCTTTCCTACGGATGTCAGGAACCTGTATAAGCTGTCCCACATGATGGACAGGATGATGCCGATGACCGCGATGATCACCATGAATACGAAGGTCATGATGAGGCTTCGCACGGCCTGGCCGAACTCATAGTCGTGTATCGTCTGAAGGCCGGTGAAGATGATGACCGCGCTCCAGGCGATCCCCACCATCAGGATGATGGTGAGCAGGAAAGACTCGTTATAGGTGAGCCCGTAGGACACCACCGTCACCAGGGCCAGCGCCCCCAGCGTGGGCAGGAGCCCGTAGGCCGGGACGATGTAGATCTGCTTCATGCTGCCGCTGCCGTCGTGGATGCTGATGTCCAGGTAATTGCAGGTCAAAAAGAGGATGAGAATGGCGAAGAAGCCCAGAACGATGGAGCCGATGTCCATATTCTCCACCTTCACCTGCTGGTAGATGAAGCCCTTGCTCGTCTCAAAGAGCATGAACACCAGGAAAAACACGGCGTAGATGATGGTGGCCAGCACCGCCGAGCCCTGCCGGCCCCGGCGGATGTCGTAGAAGCAGTCCATCGGGTGGCGCAGGGACTTGAACGCGAAGAGCAGGTCCTTCACGATAGGCGTGCGGTGGAGCGTGTCGCTGAGCTTCTCCTTGCAGGCGTCGATGCGCTTTTTCCTGTCGAAGAGCTTCAGGACCTTCCAGGCGATGAGCAGGACCAGGAGCGTTATGATCATCCAGCCCAGGTTGTTCTGGAGCCAAGTGTTGCGGACCTCCCAGAAGGCCTCGGAATACTGGGCCTTGTTGTTGGCGACCTTGAAGTGCTCCAGGGCCTGGTCGTACTCCTCGGCGTGGAGGTACGCCTTGCCCACGCCGTTGTGCGCGAGGGTTGACATCTGGTTCAGGGCCAGGACCTCGTTCCACTTGACCATGGCCTCCTCATAGTGGCCGGCCTCGTAGAGGTTCATGGCGTCGTAGACCGTCTGGGCGTATTCCGTGGGCTTGAAGGACTGTAAGTACCCCTTTCCGGCGTCCAGGCCCCAGATGTACCCGCGGCTGTCCACCGCCACGGAGGCCAGCCTGTTGAAGAGGCCCACCACGTCGGAATTGGTCACCTGGGAGCCGAACTCGAAGATCATCTCCCCCGCCCGGGAATAGACCTCGATGTAGCCCTGGGTGCCGCAGGTGTAGATGAGGCCGTCCTTGTCCACGTACACGTCCACGAGGGCCTCGTTGGACCACACCGGGTCCTTGAACATGTTTCCGCCGTCGGTGGAGTGCTTTTTCATGCCGTTCATCTCGATACCGGCGGTGGCGGTGTAGACGACGCCGTCCTTGTCCACAAAGACGTTGGTGAAGACCGCGGGGTTGGCGTCGATGAGGTTGGCCAGCTGCGCTCTGGTGAACAGGAGCCGCTGGATGCGCTGGGAGAGGGTGAGGTTTGCGTCGTTGACGGCGAAATAACCCAGAAACTCGCCGGTGTTGGCAAGCTGTATGACGCCGGAGTAGACGCCCTCGGAGATGATATACATACTGCCGCCGGAGTCCACCGCCACGCGCTTGGGCTCGAAGTTGGTGTTCTGGAAGATGGGCGCGGTGGGCTTGCCGTATTCCCGGTCCAGCTTCAGGTCCCGGTCATAGACCAGCACCTTTTTGGCGCCGGAGTCGGCCACGTAGAGCTCGCCCTTTGCCGTGACGAATACCCCCGTGGGGGCCGTCATCTCGGGGCCAGACACCTCGGCGGCCACGACGCCCTTCCCGATGTCGTACAAAATGACCCGCCGGTTGCCCGTATCGGCGATGTAGAGCATATCCCGCTCATCGATGAACATATCGCCGGGGTCCTTCAGCCCCAGCTCCGTCACCGTCCGCTCGGGCAGGTAGGCGTCCTGGGTGCGGAACCAGCCGTCCTCCTCGTCCCACATGTAGGTGTAGGAGGTGGCCTCCTCGGCCCGTGCGGAGGTGGGGAGAAGGCACGCCAGCAGGAGTACGCTCAGCGCCGCCGGGATGAGACGCCGTAAAAGCCCGGCCGCCCTGTGATCTTTTCTCATGAAGTCCCCTCCTCTCACTTGATGCCGGAGTGGCTCATGGTGTTCGTGACCTGCGACTGCATGCAGATGAAGATGATGAGGTTCGGCAGGAACAGGATCACCGACGCCGCCGCGGCCATGCCGGCCGCCGCCACGGTGTTGTTGGTGGACAGGGAGCTCAAAAAGTACGCCAGCGTCCTCATGGAGTCGTCCGTGATGTAGTTGTTGGACGCCTCCACCGCCATCCAGACCTGCTGGAAGGTCAGCACCACGGAGGTGGCGAGAGCGGGCTTCACCACGGGCACCACGATGCGCATGATGACCGTCCACTCATTGGCCCCGTCGATGACCGCCGCCTCGATGAGCTCGTTGGGGATCTGGTCCATGAACTGCTTGACAAGGAAGAGGCCCACCGGCATGGCCGCCAGAGGCAGCACGTGTACCAGCCAGTTGTCCGTCAGCCCCAGCTTCACGATCACGAGATACCGGGAGATGGACACCGCCGTGGGCACGAACATCAGCGCCAGCTGGTTCGTCTCAAAGAGCAGGCCCTTGCCGCGAAAGCGCTTTTTCGAAAAGGCGTAGGCGCCCAGGATGGTGATGACCAGGTTTAACAGGACCGTCAGCACCGTGACGAGCACGGAGTTCAAAAGGTACCGGCTCATGGGCACGCCCGTGGTGCTTGACACGGCGAAGAGGCTCTTGAAGTTATTGAGGGTCGGCTCCTTGGCGAAGATGTGCGGTGGGAAGGCGAAAAGCTCGCCCAGGGGCATGAACGCCCGGTTCACAGTCATGATCACCGGGAGGACCATGAACATCGCCAGAGGGATCAAAATGCAGTAGAACTTTATCTGCCCCGCGGCGAAATGCCGGGGGTCGATCTGTGTGGCCTTCAGGTGGCCGCTTACCACTTTTTCACGCTTTTTCATGTGCATCCCTCCCTCAGTCCTTTTCACCGAAGAATCGGTGCGCCAGCAGGTTGAAGCAGTAGACGATGATCAGCAGCACCACGGATATGGCGGCGGCGTAGCCCATCTCGTATCGGATGAAGCCGTAGTCGTCGATGTGGTTGGTGATGAGCTGACCTGAGTATTCGGGCGTGGGGTTGGCGCCGGAGAGCGTCACGCCGATCCACCCCATGTTGAAGGCGTTCACGATCGCCATGACCGCGCCGAAGAGCATCTGGGGCTTCATGGAGGGGATGGTGATGTAGACGATCTCCTGGAAGCGGTTCCTGAGCCCGTCGATGTAGGCCGCCTCGTAGATCTCCCGGTCCACGTTGAGCATACCGGAGAGCATGGAGAGGAAGCCGATGCCCATGCTGGACCACAGGGAGACGATGATCATGATGAGCATGAAGTAGTCCTTGGTGAGCAAAAACTGGATGGGCGTGTCGATAAGCCCCAGCTGCATGAGCAGGCTGTTGGCCCAGCCGGACTGGTCGCCGGAGAAGATGGTCTTCCAGATGACGCCGATGAACACCTGCCCCAGCATGGAGGGCGTGTAGATGCACAGCGCCAGGATGGTCCTGGGCAGGGCCTGGATCTGGGAGAGCATCCAGGCGATGAAGAAGCTCAGCACATAGCCGCCCACGCCCACCACCAGCGCGTAGAGGACGGTGTTGGGGAAGACGAACTTGGCGAACACCTCGTCCTGCGTCAGGAGCGTGATGTAGTTGAGAAGGCCGGTGAACTGCGAGGGGTTATAGACGTCGAAGTAGGTGAACGACAGATAGACGGTCATCAGCACCGGGACCAGGATGAAGGTGGTGAAGAGCAGGATGTAGGGCAGGAGCAGCAGATACGCCTTTCCGTCCTTGGCGGTGAAAAACCGCTTCTTCCCCTCCTCCAGGGTCTCAAGGGTCTCGGCCGCGTAAACCTTTTCTTTGACCCTCATGTCACGACTCCTCCTTTCCCGCCCTGTCCATCTGCTCCTGGATCCAGTCCACGTCGCGGATGACATAGGGCTTCAGGAGATTGCCGTCCTTGTCGTAAAAGCCCATCTCCTGCATCTTCTTTCGGATCTCGCGGTTGATGTCGATGCTCTTTTCATCGGCCACCACCTGGGCGGAGGACCCGTCCAGGACCATGGCGTTCCAGATGTCCGATATGGAGCGCTCCAAAAGGTACTGTCCAGGCGTTCTGGGCACGTCCCGCAGCCACTGGACCATATCCAGGATCACCATCTTGTCCTCCTGGTCGATGGGGGCCTGACGGAGCGCCTCCAGGTTGGAGGGCAGCCAGAAATACGTGTTGCCGTAGGTGGAGCGCAGGTTGTAGGTGTACTCTATCTGAGTGTCCTCCCGGGTCCACCACTTCAGGAAATCCCAGGCGGCCTGGGCCTTGTCGGTGTCGGCGAAGATGACCCCTCCGGTGCCGTTGGCCACGTACCAGCGGTCGATGGAGCCGTCCTCCTGGACGGTGCCGAGGTAGGGCGAGAGCTCCCACTGTCCGTCCAGCTCCACGGCGCCGTTTTTGATGAGGTTATAGGTGTTGGAGTCCACGATGCCGATGGGCAGGACGTTGTAGCGGAAGGAGTTGAAAAACTCGTTGACCTGGGTATCCAGGGAGTACGCCACGAAGAGGTCCCCCAGCTCCTTGAGCCCCGCCACGGACGCGGGGGAATCGATGGCCGTGGCCGTGCCCTCGTCGTTGTAGAGCTTCCCGCCGTTCTGGAAGATGAGGGGCGTGGTCTGGAAGAACCACTTGTACCCCACGCCGGAGGAGATGTTGTGGTAGAAGTTCATGCCGTAGCGCTGGAGGGCGGGGAGCATGGCCCGGAGCTCGTCCCAGGTATCCGGGACCTGGAGGCCAAGGCTGTTGAAGATGTCCGTGCGGTAGATGACCGCGCCGAAATCCAGCGTCTCCGGGATGGCGTAGACGCCCTCGTTGTAGACGTAGGGCACCATGGCGCCGGCCACGAAGCGGTTGGCGACCTGCCAGAAGTCGGGGAACTGCGTCATGTCATAGAGCGCCCCGCGGCAGGCCATGTCGAAGGGCATGTGGGAGGCCAGCCCCAGCGCCACGTCGGGCGTCACGTCCGCCGCCGCGGCCAGGGTGAGCTTCGTGGGGTCCGGCATGACGGAGAGCTTCACGGGGATGCCGGTCTCCTGTGTGAAGCCGGTATCGACCATCTTCTGCAAAAGGTCCACATGGGTGACGGCCCTGTTGACCCAGACGGTCAGCGTCTCCGGCGTTTCGTTGTTGACGCTGTATTTATCCGTCACAAAGGAGTAGTAGGTCGTTTTCGCGGTGTTGCCGAGGCTCTGGAGCGCGTTGGGGTTCGCCCGCGGCATCTGGCCGTCCCCGGACAGATAGATCATGTCCAGGGAGAAGTCCAGCTTGATGATGGCGGAGTTGAAGTTGCTCACGGCCACGAGGATGGAGTTGTCCCGCCCCGTCATGCTGTTGACGTGCAGGGCGATCTCGTCCGGGTACTCGTAGATCTCGTCCACGAACTTCTCCGCCTTGTCGAGGTACGACAGCAGCGCGCCGTTGATGCCGTTTTCCGTCTCGTCCTGCAGGAGATACCGGATGTGCCGCATCAGGAGCTTGTAGGCCTCCAGGTAACTGGGGATCTCCGGGATATACTCCGTCATCTTCCAGGTGCGGTACTCGTCGGCGTCGGTGCCGGCGATCTTCTTGATGTCCAGGGCGAACTTGGTGACGTGCTCGGCGATGAGCTGCCCGTAACGCATGGCGGCGGTGACGGGCTCCAGCTCCGCCTTCAGCGTCAGGGTGTGCTCCCCCGCCGTCAGGTAGATGTAGTAGGGGTTCCCCTCCCCGTCGGACAGGACCTCGTTGCCCCAGGAGGTGCCGGTATAGCCGAAGGCGTAGCACTCCAGCTCCCGGAAGGGCGCGGCCCCGTCGATGAGGATCGTCTCGTAGGAGTTGAACTCCTCCTTCTCGTTGCGGTAATGCAGGCCCAGGGTATAAAATCCGTCCGCCGGAACGGTGAAGGCGTAATCGATGCAGTCCCCCGCGCCGGTCCAGGAGAGAGTGTTGAGCTTCTTGTACTCCGGGTCGTAGGGCGTCACCGCCGGGGAGGAGGTGGTCTCATAGATGATCTGCGCCGAATTTTTCTCCACATAGTCCACGGCGTTGATGGCCACGGCCTCCCCGGAGACCGGCGTCACGGGCTTGCCCAGGGCGGCCAGGTACTCCTGGTAGGTCGGGGCCTGGGCGGCGGGGGCCTCCGCGGTGAGCTTGCCCAAAAGGAGCCCGTCGTTGGAGACGTTCGTCACGGTGACGGTGTTCTCCCCCGCCTTGAGCTCCACCAGCAGCGGCGCCACCGTGGCGCAGGTGTTGTTATAAAGATACGTGCGCCGCCAGCCGGCCACCCGGTCCTGGCTGGGCGCGATCTCGTCCCCGTACCGGTCGGTCTGGAACTCCTCCACGGAGTCCCGCCAGTATAGGGGCAGCTCTACCGTCTGGAGCTCCTGGTACTGGCTCACCCCGTTGACGGCGACGGTCACGGTGAAATCAAGATAGCTCTCCCCCCGGGAGGCGTACTCCAGCGCCAGGACGTAGACGCCCGCCGTGGGGACGTTCACCGTATATTTTGCCTCGTCCAGATAGTTCGTCAACAGGGCGTCCCCCGGATAGGCCAAAACCGCCGGATCGGCGTTTTCAAGGCCCAGCTTCCCCACAGGCGCGCCGCCTGACGGGGCCGCCTCCGCCGAGCCGCTGCCGTCAGGCGCGGTCCTGTCCAGAAGGAAGTCCGTATATTTGTAGCTTTGCGTGTTCAGAGACCCGGATAGCAGCTCGTAGGACCGGCGGAGCTCCTCCGGACTTATATCCTCAACATATGCGGCCTGCTCGTTGAAGAAGATAAGCCACGCCCCGCCTGCGATCAGCGCGATGACCACCACCCAGATCACGATCTTTCTGAGCATGTGTGGTTTCACTCCTTTTTGACTTCGTTTCCCCTGTAAGCCTGGAAAAAAGTCCGGCCCGCCGCCAAAGGCGGCGGGCCGGTTTCTCAGATTCTGAGAAGCGCGGTGAGATACGCTCTCAGGTGAAGTCCGCGTCGGTGAAGCCGTAGAACTGCTTGAGGCCGTCCTTCAGGACCTGCTCGGCCTGGACAAAGCGCTCGTTGATGGTCTTGTTGTAGTCAGGCAGGTTGGCCTTGATGGTGTCGAGCCAGGCGGGATCGGTGACGCCCACGCCCACATAGTCGGCCTCGGTGATGTGGTTCCACTCCTGGAGGCACGGGGTCTGGGTGCCGTCGATGTAGACATAGTAGGGGTAGCACTTGTCGGAGATATCCCAGAACTGGCTCTCCTCCCAGAGGCGCACGACCTCCTGGAAGCCGGGCATGAGGTCCGCGTCCTTATAGCGGGCGTGGATGTCCACGGAGTACCAGATGTCCATCTGCTTGTCGAACTCCGCTCCGGTGACCATGGGGAAGGAGTCGTTGAGGCAGGAGATCAGGGTGCCGTTGTTGGCGTACATCTGGTCGGCGCGGGCCTGCATGGACTCGGTGGAGCCGCACCAGAAGGAGCCGAAGGCGTAGGCGAGGTCCAGATTGGCCTTCTCGGCGTCGGACCAGGCGGGGTCGCCGTCGTCCATGGCGAAGTTGTGGATGGCCATGGGGTCAAGGCAGATGCCGATGGTGTTGGGCTGATAGGGCGTGGCGGGACGGGGATAGATATCCCAGTCGGCGGACTCAACGGCGTTGGCGGGCCAGGTGCCGTCCTCATTCTGCGGGATGTCCGCGTTCATGATCATCCAGGGGTCGCCGGGGTATGTAAGCAGGTAGTTGCGGCAGAAGAAGCGGTAGCCCCACCACCAGCCGTCGTCCATGATGGCGGAATCCACGGCGCCGGCGCCGTTCTGGGCCCAGATCTCGGTGGGAGCCCACTTGGGAAGGTAGTCCAGGAGGTCCATGACCTCATCGGAGGCGATGTTCACGCGGTCGCCCTCGCCGGAGTACTTGGACATCTGGGCGGAGACGGTGGTGGTGCCGGTGCCGATGAAGGTGATGAGCTGGGCAAAGTCCATGGTGCCCCAGAAGGTCTTGTTGTTGGCCTTGGTGATGAAGTCGGTGAAGTCGTCAAGGTCCCAGTCGGGGTCGGGGACGTCGATGTTGTTGTCCTCGGCCAGCTGCTTGTTGACCCAGACGCCCCAGGGCTGGGTGAACTGGGGAAGGCCGGCCTGGAAGCCGTAGTAGTTCATGGTCGCCATGATGGAGGTGTTGAAGGTCTTGTAGAGGGGGTCGTCCTGGTAGACGGACAGGTCGGCCACGAGGCCGCGGGCGGTGTCGTTGAGGAGGTCATTGGCGGCGTACACGTCGGGATACTTGCCGTGCTCGGCCTTGAAGTTCTCCAGCTCCTGGGTCCAGGTGGTGTCGTTGGCGTTGGGATCGTCGGGCTTGGAGTAGAGGTTGATCTTCACGTTGGGATAGAACTCGTTGAACTTCTTGGCCAGGGCGTAGATGGCGGCCACGTTCTGGGCGGTGATGTCCTCGGGCTTGAGATCCTCATGGCCCAGGTCCTCGTGATAGACGCCGTCGCCGGACCAGCACATGACATCAAGCGTGCCGGAGGTGTTGGGGTCCATGGACTGCCAGAAGGGCTTGGCCTCCGGAACGGGCTCGCCGCCGGGCTGAGTCTCTCCGCCGGGGGTACCGCCGGTAGCGGAACCTCCGGTGGTGTTCGGTGTGTCGCCGTTGTTGCAGGCGCTGATCACGCAGAGGATCATCATGAGCGCAAGCAGCAGCGAGATCGCCTTTTTCATTTTCATAGTGCTACCTCCATTTAGTTTTTGAGTTTTTTCGCGCCCGCTCGGCGCGTTTTCGTAAACCAATCATACATCCGGACCGTCTATCTGTCAATCCAAAACGTTTTGGTTTTTTAAATTTTGTCGCATCTGCACAAATTTCGCCCCTCAAATTTGTGGAAAAAGATATTGTCCCCCCGCCTCAGGCCGCAAAAAAAGCCCCGGGCCCAGGGCCCGGGGCGGAAAAGTCCGGCAGATTTTTGTGCAGGGTGTCCAAAAACGCGGGCGTTCAGCCCGCCGGGGCCGCCGCTTCGGACAAGGGCGCTCCGGCGCAGGAGCCGCGCTCCACGATGGTGCTTTCGGTCTTTGTGATGCGGCCGGGGTGCTCGCCGTTGATGAGGGCGACGGTCTCCTGCGCCGCCAGGCGTCCCATGGTGGAGATGCCGGTCTTCATGGTGGTCAGGGAGGGGGTATACCACTGGCCCAGCTCGATGTTGTCGCAGCCCAGGACGCTCACATCCTCCGGTACGCGGTAGCCCGCGGCGGTGAGCGCCAGGATACAGCCGATGGCGCTGTCGTCGTTGGCGGCGAAGATGCCCGTGGGCATGGGCGCGCCGGAGGCGATGAACCGCTCCATGGACCGCTGGGCGGTGGTGCGGTCAAAGGCGCCCTCCAGCTCCCGCTCGGGCGGCAGGTCGATGCCCCGCTCCCGCAGGCGCTGATAAAACCCCCGGCGGCGCTCCACGCCGTCGTAGGTGTCCTGTCCCTTGATGAACATAAACTCCCTGTGGCCCAGGCCGCACAGGTAGTCCGCCGCCTGACAGCCGGTCTTGTAGGAGTCGAAGAGGACGCTGGAGATACGGCCGGCCGAGAACTCCCTGTCCAGGAACACGGCGGGCAGCTCCGTCTCCCGCAGGACCTCCGTGTGCCGGTCCCCAAAGCCGGAATGGAGGATGATCGCTCCGTCCACCCGCTTGCTGAGGATGCTGCTCATGACCATGTCGCCGCTCTCCGCCAGGATGACGTCCAGCTCAAAGCCGGCCTCCTGGCAGGCGTCGCACATGGCGTCGGCCAGCACGCCGTAGAAGCCGCGTATGTATCTTGAATAGAGCCCTATGACGCCTGTCCTGGCGTTTTTCAGGTTCCGGCCGCTGAAGCTGGGCATGTAGTTCATCTGGGCGGCCAGCTTCTCGATGCGCTCCCGTGTCTCCTGCTTCACGTCCGTGCCGCCGGAAAGGGCGTGGGAGACGGTGGTGATGGACACGCCGGCCGCTTTCGCCACGTCCTTGATCGTTGTTCTTCTCATCTGCGTCTCTCTCCTCCCCCGCCCGCGCGCGGCTTTTTCACGGGATATTATACAGTATGGTTCTTTCTCCCGTCAATACGCTGTGCAATAAAATTGCGTTCCTCCGGCAAAAAAGCAAGCGCCGGCCCTCCCGCCGGTCCGCGATTCACCGGGCCCGGCGGCTTTGGAGCAATGCGACATGTCCATGCCTCCCCCACCGCGAAAAGCTCCCGATCAGCGCGAAAGGCGGTGAACGGAGATTTCCATTTTCCGTGAGAATGTGTTATAATAAAACCGTATTCGCGCCGTTTGGCAAGAGGATGTGAGCGTTTTGAAAATCGTGATCTGCGACGACGACGCCCGGACCGCGGAAACCGTCACCGCCCTGGTGAAGGAATATATCGCCCTGCGCTCCCTGGTCTGGAACACCTCAGTCTACACCTCCGCCGCCGCCCTGATGGAGGAGATGCCCCGGGCGGACGTCTACCTGCTGGACATCATCATGCCGGGGATCGACGGGATCTCCCTGGGCATGCGCCTGCGGGACCGGTACCGGGAGGCGGTCATCATCTACCTGACGAGCTCCTCGGAATACGCCATGGACGCTTTCTCGGTCCACGCCTTCTCCTACCTGCTCAAGCCGGTGGAGCGCGGGCGGCTCTTTTCCGAGCCGGACGCCTGCGCCGGCCGGGAGGAACGGCGCTGCTGCGCCCTGGAGGTCCGCCGGGGCGACGACACCGTCACCGAGGCGGTGTATATGGACGACGTGATCTCCGTGGAGTATTCCAACCACTGCCTGATCTACCGCCTCACCGGCGGGCGCCGGCTGGTCTCCGGCTACAAGCGCGGCTCCTTTGAGAGCATCGCGGAGGTCTTCCACACCTCCCCCTCCTTCTTGAAGATCTCCGCCAGCTTTATCATCAATCTCGATCACGTCCGTCAGCTCGCCGGGGACAGCTTCATCATGAGCGACGGGAGCTCCTGCCGCATCACCCGGAAATATACCGAGGCCCGGAAGAAATACCTGGACTGCATCCTGGGCTAGGAGGGGCGGCTATGGAAACTCCGCGGAACGTCTCCACCGTCTCGGTCGTCTTTTATATCGGGCCGGAGCTGCCCGTTGTGCCGGCCCCCATCACTCAGCGCCCGGCGTATTACCCCGCCTTTTGAGGCTTTTGCGCGGTGATCGTCCTCACCTGCGTCCTGTTCGGCCGCACCATCCGGGACCGGCTGCTCATCGACCGCTTCGAGCAGACGGAACAGCTGCTCTCCGTCCGGGCGCGCTCCTTTGCAACGCGCTCGTCCGGCAAAAGGAAAACAGGAAAAAGCCGCGCCAAAAATGGCGCGGCTTTGTTTGAAACGAATCATGCTGTCTGAGGGCTGTATCCGGGCTCTGTGTGCCAACCATCCTTTGTCAACGCTCCGGCATAAAAAATTCTATTCCCTCGTCGCCGCCATGCTTCTTAATGAATTTGTCAACGGCTTTCCTTGCTTTCATGTTCGACCTGGTAAAATAAAATTTCGGATTGTCAAATTGCAAATATCCTTTATCCCGCCCTTCAACGGCCATATTGAGCCACTTGCTATACCGCCCTCTCATTTGCGCTGTCCTAAACTTATCGTTGAACTTCTTCATCTTCTTGACGCGCTTTGCTTCCTGCACATCTCCCGCTGCCATGGCCCGCAAGTAACCGGTATGGAGATCGGCATTGTATTGGTCGGGGCCCATCTCGCTGTTCATCTCTTGAAGGAACTTGTTGCGCTGAATGGGATGCGCCTTGGAGAGTATCTCATAGGGAGAATGTTTAGACCTATCATAGCCATTATGTCCCCCTAAATCATACGCATAGTTATGCAAGGCGTATCGTTCGGCCCGCGCTTTTTCAAACTCGGTGAGCTTCTCCGCCTGCATGGGCCCCGCGGCGGACATGGGGGAGCTTGTGCCGACGGGGGTCACGGGCCCCGTGTAGACGCTCTCCCCCTGGGCGGCCATCATGCCCTGGCGGTCGGCCTGGGACTCCAGATGGGCGTCCTTCAAAAAGCCGCGCCCTGTGCTCTCGCCCCGGGCCTGGCTGACCACGTGGGAAAGCTCGTGTCCCAAAAGCGCCTGGCCGGCGGTGCTGGCAAGGTCCAGCTGGCCGGGGGCGAAGGCGATGTTGGTCCCCTGGGTCATGGCTTTGGCCCCGGCGTCCCTGACGGTCTGGCTCTCATAGAGCTTGACGTTGGAGAAATCCGCCCCGAAGGAGCTCTCCATCTTCTCCCGGATCGCCTCCGGCAGGTCCACCCGGTGGCCCATCTGGGCGTCACTGGGCCGCGCTCCCGCCGCCAGCTCCTGGATGGAGGGGCCGGGGGCGCTGGTCTTAAAGGCAGACGCCGGCGGCGCCGTATCGACCCTGCGGCGTTCCTGATGGATCTGTGACATGGGGATTTCTCCTCCCTCTTTCGTGTGCCCCTGTTTTCGCAGGTCCGATGGGCGTCCAAATGATGATTCTATTGTATAGTGTATCGTTTCCCGGGAACGATTGCAACCCCCTGTACCCGTCAATTAAGTGCCATTCGATGTCAATTAAGGGCGCGCCGGCCGGTCACGCCTCGCAAATGTCCGCGCACGCCGCCGGAACGACCCTTTGGAGGTCTGATAGGCTCAGCTCCACCTGGTACCCCACCTTGCCGGCGGAGAAAGTGACGGCGTCGTAAAGCAGGGCCGTCTCGTCGATGACGGTGACGAACTGCTTTTTCATGCCGATGGGAGAACAGCCGCCGTGGATGTAGCCGGTGAGGGGCAGGAGCTCCTTTTGGGGGATCATGCGGACGCTCTTCTCCCCCACCGCCCGGGCGGCTTTCTTGAGGTCCAGCTCCCGCTCCACGGGCACCATGAAGACGTAGTGCTCGCCGGAGGCGGCCACGGTGACCAGCGTCTTGAAGACGGCGTCCGGGTCCAGGCCCAGCGCCCGCGCCACCTCCGCGCCGCTGACGGCGCCGGTCTTGGTGTAGTCCCTGGCGGTGTAAGCGATGCCGTGCTGGTCGAGAATGCGCATGACGTTGGTTTTTTCCGGTTTGGCGGCCATATCAGTAGATGTCCTGGACGACCTTCTCCGGCGGGACCTCCAGGCGCTCCGGGTGCATCAGGTTGTGCTTGAGCATCTTGAGGCCCTGGGCGTAGTTGTAGCCGTCGCAGATGCGCTCGTCGGTGACGATGGTGTAATCCACGTAGCGCTTCTCCTCCACCGCGCCGTCCTTGTTGAGCTCATAGACCCGCCGCTTGGCGCCGAAGGCGATGAAGATGGGCAGGTTCCCGAAGTTATAGAGATGATGGTAGATGGGCGGGATGCCGAGGGAGCCGATGTCCGTGATAATCATGGAGCCGTGGAAGGGGCTGGCCTCCAGCACGAGCTTGGGCATGATGTGGAAGTAGTCCAGGATGCAGAGGACCCAGACGATGAACTTCAGGAGCAGGCGGGGGATCTTCACCAAAAGTCCCGCCAGGTCCCCGGTGGCCGTCTCGGACCCGTTCTTCACCTGGTCGATGGCGGCGTTGAGCTTGGTATACACGTCGTAGACCGTGTCGGTGGGGTCGAAGATGACCTTGATGGACGTCTCGCCGCCGTTCTCCTCCATGGTCTTTTTGACGGTCATGACCACCTCGATATTTTTCCGGGCGTAGGCCCGCTGGCCGTTGATGTACCGGTTGAGCTGGGGCTTCTGGCTGATGGTGCGCACGTAGGCGGCGATGAACATGTGGAGCATCCCGAGGCCGGGGCAGCCGTTGCGGCGCTTCTCCCGCATGAACCTCTCCAGCTCCGTCACCTCCACGCTGTCCCGGAAGTAGTTGGAGGCGTCGTCCCGGTCGCGCATGACGAAGGCGGTGATGCGCATGTACGGGGACATGGTCCGGATGCGCCGGCCGGGCTTGTTTTTCGGAAAAACAGGCGTCTTTTCTTTTTTGGACATGGTGTTTCCCCCTATTCTTCGCATAGATGGTAAAAGTATATATGATTTTCGAATAAGAAGCAATCTTTTTTTCTCAATTCGCTATAATTAAGACATGCTGTTGATTTTTTAACAGTTTTGTGCTATCATGATGGGGTTATCAAGACAAAGGGGGAGGAAAATGGCCAATATCAAGGATAACCGCCGGTCCCTCTACACGCGGGAGGCCCTGAGACGGGCGCTTTTGGAGCTGATGCTGGAAAAGCCCGTCAACCGCGTCACGGTGAAGGAGCTTTGCGCGGCGGCGGACATCAACCGGGGGACGTTTTACGCCCACTACGCAAGCCCGGAACAGCTGTTGGCCCAGGTGGAAAACGAGTTTTATTTGGACCTTTTGACCGAGGTGGCGTCCTTCCAGCAGGCCGACGACGTGGAGCGCATCTTCACCAAGGCCCTCTACGCCCTCAAGGACCGCCGGGAGCTGGCCAGCGTCCTCTTCGGCCCCAACGGGGACCGGGATTTTCTCACCCGCGTGGTCCGTGTGGCCCACGACATGTGCATCGTCCAGTGGAGCGGCGTCAGCCCCGAGGCGTCCCGGGAGGTGCTGGAGAAGCTCTACTCCTTCATCGCCTACGGCGTGGTGAAGCTCCTCCAGGAGTGGCTAGCCCAGGGGGCGGAGTCCTCCCCGGAGGAGCTGGCGGCGATCCTGACGGACCTGTGCAACTACGGCGTCAGCGGCTTCGTGGACCTTGCGCGCATCCAGCCGCCGGTGGAGCACCGGTACAAACGGCGCGAGGGGGAGAGCTCTTGAAAATCTACCTCATCCGCCACGGGGAGACGGCCTGGAACCGGGAGAGCCGCATCCAGGGCCGGGAGGACGTGCCCCTGGACGGCGAGGGCCTCGACCAGGCCCGGGCGCTGGCGGAGGCGTTCAGACGCGCCCCCCTGACCGCCGTCCTCACCAGTCCCCTCCTGCGCGCCCGGAAAACGGCGGAGCTCATCGCCTCCGCCGCCGGCACGGAGGTTTACGTGGAGCCGGACCTCACCGAGCGGGACTTCGGCAGCGTCAGCGGCCGGGTGGTGGACATCTTCAACCCGGAGAAGTACGCCACGGACTTAGAGCCCCTGGACGACGTGGCCGCCCGCGTCCTGGCGGTCCTCCGCCGGTACGCCAATGAGCTCCCCGGCGACTTCGCCGCCGTCAGCCACGGCGGCGCCATCAACGCCTGCCTGCGCGCCCTCACCGCCGGGACCCTCGGCAGCGGCAAGACCCGCCTCCTGAACGCCGGCGTCTGCGTCCTGGCGTCCGAAAACGGCGCCCTGCGCCTCCTGGCCCACAACCTGACGGCGGGAGAGCTGCGATTTTCGCAAGCGCGGGAATAGACGGGCCGGCAGAGACGGCCCGCGCGGCGCAAATGGGGCCGCGCGTTCTATCGGAACCGCCCCGATGTCCCACGCTCGCTACCCCCCTGCCCCCCTCCTACGAGGAGGGGGCGAAAAAGGTTGCGCCTGCGGCGCAGTCTTTGATTTGTCCGCTGCGGCGGGGACGGGGGACGGGCGGGTTTGGAACCCGCCCCTACGGTTTGAATTGCGTTCAATCAACGCCGTAGGGGCCGCCACTCCTGGCGGCCCGCGTTTCGATGACCTCCGATGCTGTTTAAATAGGAAAACCTTCCATATCCTCTGTAGGGGCGGGTTCTAAACCCGCCCGTGCCACGTGGCGGGACGGACCGGCTCCGATAAATCGCACCAGCCCCCGGTACGTTTGTCCCTCCGGGAGGGATGGGCTTTGGCGTGTGCGTTCATCAATGCCGCCCTGGCATCCGACCTTCGCTGCCCCCTGTCCCCCTCCTATGAGGAGGGGGCTTTTTAAAAGGTTTGCGCCGCTATGCGGCGCATTTTTTATAAACGCGGCGCGAAGCGCCGCATCCTTATTCCCCTTGACCCCTTTTTCGGAAAAAGGGGTGCCGCCGCAGCGGCGGGGTATTCGAGCCCGTGGAGCGTAACGGATGTTTCCGGTAGACGAAACTTACTGCGTGCGGGCCGCCAGGAGTGGCGGCCCCTACAAGGTGCGTTGTCGCAACGGTTCCGACAAACCGCACCCGCCCCCGTCTCGGAGCCCCCTCCTCGTAGGAGGGGGGCAGGGGGGAAGCGAAGGTTGAGGTTTTTGAGCGGTATCATAGACGCGCCCACCCTGGCCGTCGCTTCGCGCGGCCACCCCTCCCAGAGGGAGGGGCTTTCGCGTGGCGGCGGGGGTGGGCGGGTGGGGAATCAAAGAATGCGGCGAAGCCGCAAACCTTTTTCCCGCCGCCCGTCGAGCCATTTTTTCCGGCGGCATGTACGTCGGAAAAAATACCTTTTGTCACGCAAGTGTGCCGCTTGCGGCGCGCGCAGCGTGACAGCAGGAAAGCCCCTCGTGAAAGGTCCGCAGACCTTTCACGAGAGGCTTTCCGCACGTTCCCCCTTGGCATTTGAAGGCCGCAAAGCGGCCTTCAAATGCCAGCTCAATGTACGACCACCGTTGTCCCCTCGGGGATGGTGTCGAAGATCCACTGGATGTCCTCGTCGTACATCCGCACACAGCCCTTGCTGATGGGGTAGCCGATGGAGGGGTCCGTCAGGGCGGTGTGGTTGCGGTTCCAGAGGCGCGAGTGGAAGGCGTAGCCGCCGGTGAGGAAGTAGACCACAGGCCGCACGCTGTATGTGGGGTGGACCCAGCCGCCCGGCAGGCGGTGGCGGACCTTGGAGACGCTCACCGGCGTTGCGTGGCCGGCGCGGCCCGTGCCGCACAGGAAGGTCTTGATGAGCCGCCAACTGCCCTGACTGCCCTCGAAGACGTTGACCCGCTGGTAGGTCCGGTTGACCCAGATGATGTACTGTGTGTCGCTGGCGTAGTCCTTGGCGTTGATCCAGGCGGTCTTCACGCCCTCGTCGTAGTCGTGGGCCAGGGCCCACTCCAGGGTGTAGTCCCCGGCGTAATCGTGGGTAACGACGCTCAGGGCGTACGCGGCGGTGACGCCCTCCAGCTTGGCGGTGGTGCCGGCGGAGGCCGCCGCGCCGTTCAGGGTCAGGCGGAGCTCCAGGCGTCCCGTGGCGGCATTGGGCCGGAAGCCCAGCTCCCGGTCGATGGAGAGGGTCACGGGCGCGGGACCGATCTGGACGTTGCGGCTCTCCAAAAGCCGCCCGTCAACGTACCAGGAGGCAAGGCAGGTGACGCTCACCGGGTTCGTGACCGTGGCGGAGGCGACCACTCGGTCCCATCCGTTGTGGTCAACGGCCTGGAGGGCGATGGACGCGTCGGAGAGGAGGCTGTCGATGCCCGTCAGCCGGACGTTGCCGTTCCGTGTCTCGGTGGTCCCGTCGGGATAGGTGAGGACGACCCCCACCCGCCGGTATTCGGACATGCCGGGGAAGAGCTCCAGCGGGAGGTAGAAGGTGAAGCTGTTCTCGCCGTCCTTTACCCGGATGGTCCTGGCCGCGCCGGCGGAGACGCCGTCCACGGTCCAGTTGAGCGTGCAGGACGCCTTCTCGAAGCCCGTGACGTTCAGCGTCACCGGCAATACGGCGGCGGCGTCAAAGGTCTCGGGCACGTCCAGCTCCACATAGAGCCCCTGAGCGCCGGCGGGGTACTCCTCCCGGGGGGTTCCTGGGACGCCGATCCTGGCGGAACGGGAGGTGACGGTCAGGTCCCATATGGTCGTCCCGCCGTTCAGTGCGCAGGCGCGCCCGCCTACCGTGGCGCCGGCGCACCCGCCGGTGAGGTTGACGGTGTTGCGCACGCCGTCCAGCTCCAGCCGGGAGAGGTAAGCCTGGGCGGCGACCCGGTTGTTCTCCGCCCGGTCGGTGAGGGTCAGCGCCGCGTTGGCCCCGCCGGTGGCGGTCACGGTGTTCCCCTTGCCGGAGATGACCAGGGCCTTGGCGGAGACAGCCGTCACGGTGCGCCCGTCGGCGGTGAGCTCCACCCGGTCGGCGTTGCGGACGGTGACGGATTTGGGCGCGCCGGGGGCGATGACCAGCGTGCCCACATGGCCGCCCTCCAGGGTCAGGCTGTCGCCGGCGCCGCCGGCCAGGACCAGGCGGTCGATGTCGGTGTTGTAGTCGGTGAGGACGGCGGCGTCACGGGAGAGGACCACCACCGTCCCGGCCTTGACGCCCCGGAGGTCCGTCTCTCCGGCCCCGCAGGCCAGCCACACGGTCTTATTGAGCGTCTTCCCCGAAAGCCCCTTGGCGCTGAGCAGGACGGCGGCCCCGGGGAGGGTCTCCGCCGGGGCATCAAGCGTGGCCTCCGCTATCCGCAGGATCATGGTCACAAGCTCGGCGCGGGAGACGGAGGAGTAGGGCTCCAGGCGCCCGTCCGAACCGTTGACGAAGCCCGCGGCCACCAGCGCCGCCGCGGCGGGACGGTCCTCGTCCGCCAGCGTCCCGGCGTCGGAAAAGACGTCCAGCACCGTGTAATCCGGCTCGGCGGGGATGAGGCGGAAGGCCTGGGCCAGGATGTTGAAGGCCCTGGCCCGGGGGAAGCCGGTACTCTCCAGCTCATCGTTGCCAAAGTCGATGTCCATGGCCCGGGCCGCGGCGGCGTAGCCGGCGTACCACTTCCCGGCGGGCACGCCCTCATCCTCCGGCGCGACCTGGGCGTCCGGCCACAGCAGGCGGCAGAGAATGGTCAGGGTCTGGGCCATGGTGGCCGGGTCGTCCGGGGCCAGCATGCCCCGCTCATCGCCGGCCAGCAGTCCCTCGGCCACGGCCCGGCGCAGATAGGGCTCGGCCCAGTGGCCCACCCCGTCCGGAAACGTCTCCAGCTCCAGCGCCGTGGCGCTGAAGGAGAGGGCCACCGCGAGGACGAGAAGAAGCGCGATGGATCGCACGCTTTTTTTCAAAGCAGGCATGGGAGATCACCTCAAAATCAAAAATTGGGTCCAATCCTGTATTTTATTAAATTTTTCCTGATTCGTCAACGCTTTTTCCCCAATTTCCGACACTTTTTTCCCGCCCGCGGCCTTTTTCCCCTCCGCCGGGCGGACAAACCGGGAAAATAGGGTTGACGCGGCGGGCGGTTTGCGGTATGATGGGGGCAGGAATGGACATTCCGGAAAACAGGCATGGATTATCTGGGCTCACGGCCCGGGGAGGAAACGGGAACGATGAAGGTCTTCAAGGAAAATATTTATGCGCTCACCGGGCTTGAAAGACCGGCCGGCGCCGCCGGGACGCTGACGGCCTACGTGCCGGAGGGGCCGGCCATGCCTTTGGTGGCCAAGAGGACGCGGCCGGCGGTGCTGATCCTGCCCGGCGGGGCCTACGCCTGGTGCTCGCCCCGGGAGGCCGAGCCCGTGGCCATGCGCTTTTGCGCCCGGGGCTGGGCGGCTTTCGTGCTGGAGTACTCCTGCGCGCCCCACCGCTTCCCCACCTCCCTCCGGGAGGCCGCCGCGGCCATGGCGTATATCCGCAAGACGGCTCCGGAAAACGGCATCGACCCCCACATGGCGGCGGCCGTCGGCTTTTCCGCCGGCGGGCACCTGTGCGGCACCCTGGGGACCATGTACGACTGCCCCGAGGTCCGGGACATCGCCCCGGCGGAGGCGGTCCGCCCCGACGCCCTGGGACTTTGCTACCCCGTGGCGGTGAGCTGGGGCCCCACCCACGAGGACAGTTTTGAGAACATCTCCGGCGGGGACCGGGCGCTCCGGGCGCGGCTGAGCTTAGAGAAGCTGGTGCGGCCGGACATGCCCCCCACCTTCCTCTGGCACACCCGGGACGACAACGCGGTGCCCAGCCGCAACAGCGTTCTGACAGCCGCCGCCCTCTCCGAACAGGGCGTGCGCTACGCCCTGCACATCTACGACCACGGCCGCCACGGCGTCTCCACCGGGGACGTGGTCACGAACCCGGACTTCGATGTGCCGGACTTAAGCTGGGACGTCGCCGGCTGGCCGGAGGCGCTGATCCGCTTTTTTGAGGAGACGGGCCTTCGCGTCCACGACGAGGAGGTGGCGCGATGAACTCCATCCTCTACGTGGGGGAGCACGCCAAGACTTTCGAGGTGCTGTGGCACACCCACCAGGAGTGGGAGCTGGTCTACTGCACCGGCGGGGAGGGGGCCTTCCAGTTCGAGGGCGGCGCCTCCATCGCCTACCGGGAGGGGGACGTGGTGGTCATCCCGCCCAGGACCCCCCACACCAACTTAAGCTCCGACGGCTTCACAAATATTCACATGCGTATGGACACACCGGCTTTCCACGCCAAGAGTGCCTTCCGCATGTCCGACGACGCCGAAGGCCGCTTCGGCTTCGCCTTCCGGGAGGCCAAGTACTTTTACGGCGCGGACGTGACGAAAAAGGAGCTGGTGCTGGAGGCGCTGGGGGATCTCATCGCCAGCTACTTCATGGTGCGCCTTTCCAACTCCGGCTTCTCTGAGCCCGTGGAGCAGATCCGGGTCGCTATCATGCACTCCTACACCCAGCCGGACTTCGCCCTGGACGAGACCATCCGGGAGCTTCCCTTCCACTACGACTATCTGCGCAAGCTCTTCAAAAAAGAGGTGGGCGTCACGCCCTTAGAGTACATGACCGGCCTTCGCATGAAGAAGGCGGAGACCATGCTCTCCTCCGCCTGGAGCCGGGACTACTCCGTAGCCGAGGTGGCGGAGATGTGCGGCTACTCAGACCCTCTCTACTTCTCCCGTGTCTTCAACAAGCACTACGGCTGCTCCCCCTCCGCCTTCGCCAAGCGCTGTGCCGCCAGGCCGGCCGCAAATTTGAACGAAAAACCTCTTGATTAAGTGATATGTTGCTGGTATAATGGATAAAAATGACGCCGTGTTTGGGCTGTTTGCACAAATTCGGCGAAAAAATGAATCTGTTTAGGAGGGACCTCTATGCATATCAATTTCGACGTCCGCTACGCCAACCACCCCGACGACTCCAAGCACTACACCACCGCCGACCTGCGCCGGCACTACCACATCTCCCACATCTTCGAGCCGAACTCCATCAACCTGACCTACTCCCACCAGGACCGCATCATTGCCGGCGGCATCATGCCGGTGGAGGAGGACCTCACGCTCGGCTCCTTCAAGGAGCTGGCGGCCCCCTACTTCCTGGAGCGCCGGGAGCTGGGCGCCATCAACATCGGCGGCCCCGGCGTCATGGTGCTGGACGGCGCGGAGTACAAGGTCGGCACCAAGGACGGCATCTACGTGGGCATGGGCACGAAGGAGCTTGTCTTCAAGTCCGAGGATAAAAATAACCCGGCCAAGTTCTACGTCAACTCCTCCCCCGCCCACCGCACCTGCCCCACGGTCCTCATCCCCATGGAGAAGGCCCGCTACAACCACCTGGGCAGCCAGGAGACGGTGAACGAGCGCATCCTGCGCCAGTACATTCACCCCGCCGTGTGCGAAAGCTGCCAGCTTTCCATGGGCATGACCGCGCTCCTCCCCGGCAACGTCTGGAACACCATGCCCAGCCACACCCACGAGCGCCGCATGGAGGTCTACATGTACTTCGAGGTCGCCCCGGACCAGTGCGTCTTCCACATGATGGGTCAGCCCCAGGAGACCCGGCACCTGGTCATGCACAACGAGGAGGCCGTCATCTCCCCCAGCTGGTCCATCCACTCCGGCGTGGGCACCGCCAACTACACCTTCATCTGGGGCATGTGCGGCGAGAACCAGGACTTCGACGATATGGACGGCATCCCCACCCAGGACCTGAAATAAAGGAGGCCATTACATGAACACCATTGAACGCTATGTGGAGCGGGTCATGGCCGACTCCACCCCCAGCACGCCCCTGTGGAACATCGAGAAGATCAAGGAGGGCAAAATCAACGGCTGGAACTACATCGACGGCTGTATGATGATCTCCCTTCTCAACCTCTACAACATCACCGGCGAGAAGCGCTACCTCGACTTCGTGGACAACTTCATCGACTTCTACGTCCACGAGGACGGCACGCTCCTGGGCTACCACGAGGAGGACTACAACCTGGACAACATCTGCGAGGGCCGGGTCCTCTTCGACCTCTACGCCGCCACCGGCAAGGAGAAGTACCGCAAGGCCATCGAGGTCCTCCACGACCAGCTCCTCCACCAGCCCCGCACCGTGGAGGGGAACTTCTGGCACAAGGCCATTTACCCCAACCAGGTCTGGCTCGACGGCCTCTACATGGCCCAGGTCTTCAACACCCGCTACACCACGGAGTTTGAAAACTGCGCCGGCTACGACGATATCCGCCGCCAGTTCCACACCGTCCACGAGAAGATGCTGGACCCCGAGACGGGCCTTTACCGCCACGGCTACGACGCCAGCCATAAGGCCTTCTGGGCCGGCGAGGACGGCAAGTCCAAAAACCCCTGGCTGCGCTCTCTGGGCTGGTTCGCCGCGGCCCTGGTGGACGTCATCGGCTACATCGCCCCCGGCCACGACGACTTCAAAAACGAGATGATCGCCATCGCCCGGGAGCTTGCCCACAACCTCATCCCCTATATCGACCTGGACTCCGGCATGCTCTATCAGGTCCCCAACCAGGTGGGCCGGGAGGGCAACTACCCCGAGACCTCCGGCAGCGCCATGGTGGCCTACTTCTTCCTCAAGGGCGCGCGCCTGGGCATCCTGGAGTACAGCTGCTGCCCCCGCGGCGAGGCCATCTTCCAGTCCATCTGCGACCGCTACCTCACCGAGCGCGACGGCAAGCTCAATCTCGGCGGCATCTGTCTCGTCGCCGGCCTCGGCCCGGAGAACAACCGCCGCCGCGACGGGTCCTATGAGTATTACATCTCCGAGCCCATCGTCGAAAACGACGCCAAGGGCGTCGCTCCTTTCCTCATGTGCTACACCGAGCACCTGCTCAGCCACGAGCTGGATGAAGAATAACCGGCAAAAAATAGCTGCGCCATTTTCTTGCCAAAGGGGAACGTGCAAAAAAGATTTTGGAAATGTCTGCGGACATTTCCAAAATCTTTTTCTGCTGTTTTGCTCCGCGCACGGCCCCGTCGGGGCCGTGCGCTCCGCAAAACAAAAGGAATTTTTTCCGACGTGCATGCCGCCGGAAAAAATGTCTCGACAGCGGCGGGAAAAAAGGTTTGCGGCTTCGCCGCATTTTTATGTTTCCCACCCGCCCGCCCCCGCCGCCGTAGGGGTCGCCGTCCCCGGCGACCCGCCCATCGACAAATGACACGTCCCAATCAACGCCGTACGGGCCGCATCTCCGCGCTAAGAGCCGCCGCTTCGCGGCGGTTGTGCTCGTGATGCGCGTCTGCGGACGCAGGCCCACGGCGGCCCATGCCTCCGTTGACCGACATATTCCGTTTTTTCGGAACCGTTTCCGTCCCGCAACCGCGCACGGGCGGACACATGGGTCCGCCCCTACGGGGGATAGGGAATGTTATCCCATTCAACTGACATTGGATGTTGTCGCAACGCGGGTCGCCGAGGACGGCGACCCCTACGGCGTTGATTGGGGGCAATCCGAAACAACAACGCGGGCCGCCAGGAGTGGCGGCCCCTACGGCGTAATTTGGACGGATTCGTTTTGTCAGAACCGCTCTGTCATCCAACGCTCGCTGCCCCCCTGCCCCCCTCCTACGAGGAGGGGGCTCCGAGACGGGGGCGGGTGCGATTTTTCGAACCAGTTCCGTCAACGCGCCTTTTTTGCCCCTCCCTCCGGGAGGGGTGCCCGAGCGAAGCGATGAGCAGGGTGGGGGCGTCTATTTTGTCGGTTTGCCTTATCCGCCGTAGGGGTCGCCGTCCCCGGCGACCCGCCTTTCGACAAATGACACGTCCCAATCAACGCCGTACGGGCCGCTGCCCACAGCGGCCCTTGCCCCCAATAACCGCCATTTCCCGTTTTATCGAAACCGTTCCCGTCCCGCAACCGCGCACGGGCGGACACATGGGTCCGCCCCTACGGGGGATGTGGAATGTTATTCCATTTAACCGACATGGGAGGTTGTCGGAACGCGGGTCGCCGGGGACGGCGACCCCTACGGCGTTTATCGGAAGCAATCCGAGCCCTGTAATGCGGGCCGCCAGGAGTGGCGGCCCCTACGGCGTGAATGGAACGGGTTCGATTTGTCGGAACCGCTCTGTCATCCAACGCTCGCTTCCCCCTGCCCCCCTCCTACGAGGAGGGGGCTCCGGGACGGGGCGGGCGCGAATTTCCGGAACCGTTCCGACAACACACCTTGTAGGGGCCGCCACTCTTGGCGGCCCGCACGCAGCACATCCGGTTTCCCGGAAGCGTCCGTTACGCTCCACGGGCTCGAATACCCCGCCGCTGCGGCGGCACCCCTTTTTCCGAAAAAGGGGTCGGGGGAATAAGGTTGCGGCGCTTCGCGCCGCCTTTATAAAAAATTGCGCCGCAAAGCGGCGCAATCCTTTCAAAAAGCCCCCTCCTCGTAGGAGGGGGGCAGGGGGGAAGCGAGCGTTGGTTGACAGGGCGGTATCGAAAAGCGCGGGCGGGTTTAGAACCCGCCCCTACTTGGCATTGTCCCGCCAGCCGCGTTCCTTGACCTCGCGGCCGGCGTTGAGGAGGAGGAGCTTGACGCACTCGATGACGGCGCGGCGGGTCTCCTCGTCCATGTTGCCCAGGGACCGGGCAAAGCTTTTGAGGGTGTCCAGGAGGTTCTCCCGCATCTGGTGGAGGGTCCGGGAGTTGGTGTCCGCCATGAATTTGTACACCGTGTCCGCGAAGAGCTCGAACTGCTCCGGCGTCATCTCGGCGATCCACGCCTTCAGGGCGGAGTCCACGAATTTACTGCCGCCGGTGACGGTCCCCAGGTGGACGAACCCGGGGCCCAGCGTCTCCCAGGTGTACATGTCGTGCTGGTGCAGGCCGTTTCCGGTGCTGTGGACGACCCTGGATTCCTCGTCCCGCCCCAGGAGCATCCCCACCACGGAGAACTGGGGGATGACCGTGCGGATCCTGGGCCAGATGCGCTGGTAGTCCGGCGTTTCCAGGATGTTGTCGAAAAAGCCGGGGCCGTCAAAGTTGTAGACCGTCTCGATCCGCTCCTGGACCGCCTCGCCGCCGAAGGCCCCGGCGAAGCACGCCAGGTTGCCGCCCTTGGAGTGGCCGATGAGCAGCAGCGGCCCGGGGATCTCCCCCGCGATCTTGTCCAGGTACTCCACGGCGTAGCGCTGGCCGGGGATGGGGCAGAGGTAGGACATGTTGAGGTCCTCCTTCCAGCCCACCACGGTGTTGTCCGTGCCCCGGAAGACCACAGCGTGCCGCCCGTCCCCCAGCGCCACGGTGATGGCGGAGAACTGGGTCTGGAGCCGCTCGTCGAAGCGGTCCACGAACCGCCCCGCCCGCAGGGACCCGAACCGGCGGCTCATGCCCATGGCGGCCATCAGCTCCCGGTCCCGGAGCTTCCACCGCCCCTCCCGGTCAAGGCTTTCGGTCCCCAGCGTCATCCGCATCAGGTCCGAGACCGGGACAAGCTCCTCCGCCGGCGGCTTTTCCAGGTATTCAAAGGGGATGTAGGAAAACCGCGCCAGGATCGCCGCGTCCGCCTCGTTGAGCCCGTCCGCCTCCAGCGGGATATCCCCCCGCCAGGCGATATAGTCGATCAAATCGGACATACGTCCGCCTCCTTTGGCTGTTTTCCCCATTATAGCACAGATGTGGCCGGGAATCCATGGGAACCGCGATTTTTTTGTGGTCCCGCCAGGTGACAATCCCGCAAAACCATAGTATAATAGCTAAAAATCCCTCCGGGAGGCGATTTCTTGGCGAAGGTGGACATGACCCACGGATCGATCACCAGGCATCTGCTGGAATACACGGTCCCCATGGTGCTGGGGAACATCATGCAGCTGACGTACAACGCGGCGGACTCGGTGATCATCGGGAAAAATCTGGGCGACGAGGCCCTGGCGGCGGTGAGCGTGTCGGACCCCATCATGACGGTGATGGTGCTGGGCGCCTCCGGCGTGGGGATCGGCGCGTCGGTGCTCATGAGCCGCTTCTACGGCGCGGGGGACCGGGAAAAGCTGCGCCGGGAGTTTTCCACCACCGTGATTTTCGGTCTTTTCTTTTCCCTGGCGGTATTCCTGCTGGGCTTCGCCTTCGCCGGGGAGCTTCTGCGGCTCATCAAGGCCCCGGCGGAGGCCTACGACATGGCGCTGACGTATCTGCGGATCATCTTCGTGGGGTTCCTCTTCACGTTCCAGTACAACATCCTCTCCTCCGCCCTCCGGGCCATCGGGGACTCCCGCACGTCGGTGTGGTTCCTGGGCATCTCCTGCGGCATCAACATCTGCCTCGACATGCTCTTCATCATGGTCTTCCACCTGGGCGTGGCCGGGGCTGGATTGGCCACCGTCATCGCCGAGGCCACAAGCGTCATCCTCTGCGTCGTCTGGATCCGCAAACGCATCCCGGAGCTTTCCATGGGGCGGCGGGAGTTCAAGGTCGATAAGCCCCTCCTCCTGGAGACGGTGAAAAACGGCGCTTTGACGGCGCTCCAGCAGGCGGCCCAGCCAGTGGGCAAGCTCCTCATCCAGCGCACCGTCAACCTCCAGGGCGTGGTGGCGGT
The DNA here is from genome assembly GCA_947632175.1 of uncultured Oscillospiraceae bacterium. Classification (GTDB taxonomy): domain Bacteria; phylum Bacillota; class Clostridia; order Oscillospirales; family Oscillospiraceae; genus RUG626. The sequence goes on from CANROC010000012.1 coordinate 47,144, forward strand.
GGACGCCTTCAACAACGCCTGCCGCATCGACGACTACGCCCGCATCCCCACCCAGAGCATGGGCAGCGCCATCATGACCTGCACCGCCCAGAACCGCGGCGCGGGGGACCGGGAGCGTGTGCGGGAGAGCTTCAAAAAGGGCCTCCTCATCGCCTGCGTCTACTACCCCATCATCTTCGTTTTAGTCCAGCTCCTCAAGGTCCCCGCCATGCGCCTCCTCTCCCCCAAGGGCAGCGACGCCATCGTGGAGGCGGGGGTCGCGTACTTGGCGGTGAAGTCCTGGTTTTTCATCATGCCCGGCCTCACCAACGCCATCCAGGGCTTCTTCCGCGGCGTGGGGTCCATGACGGTGGTCCTCATCTCCACCGTCATCCAGATCGGCGTCCGCACCGTCTTCGTCTGGCTCCTGGTCCCCCAAATGGGCATCGTCGGCGAAGCCTACGCCTGCGCCGCCGGCTGGACGTGCATGATCGTGTTTGAGTTCACGTTGTATTTTGTGAGGAGGAAAAAGGGGAAAGTGTAGGGGTCACCGCCCCCGGTTTAGACCCCTCCCCGCTTAGGCGGGGAGGGGCAAGACGGGGAACGAGGGCTCGAATACCCCGCCGCTGCGGCGGCACCCCTTTTTCCGAAAAAGGGGCCAAGGAGAATAAGGTTGCGGCGCTTCGCGCCGCCTTTATAAAAAATTGCGCCGCAAAGCGGCGCAAAACCTTTTTAAAAGGGGGTAACCCTTCCGCCTCGCTTCGCTCGGCACCTCCCCCACGGGGGAGGTTAATAAGCTCTCCCGTGGGGCTACGCCCGCAGGCGCGTGTCGGAGGCCAACCGCCGCGTAGCGGCGGCTCTTAGGCTGGAGACGAGCTGGCACGGCCAAAGGCCGTGACTGAAGGGTCTCCCGTCCCCGCCGCGCGGATAATAAAAGCTGCGGCGAAGCCGCAAACCTTTTTCGCCCCCTCCTCGTAGGAGGTGGGGCAGGGGGGTAGCGAGCGTGGGTCGATAGGGCTCTATCGTCCAACTTTCGATTCCTCAGTCGCTTCGCGACAGCTCCCTTTACGAAAGGGAGCTGTCAAAAAGGATGCGGCTTCGCCGCGCTTATATTCAATTGCGCCTGCGGCGCAATAAAATTGAGAATGCACCGCAGGCGCAAACCTTTTTGACCCCCTTTTCGGAAAAGGGGGTAGGGGGGATTCGAGCCCCCGTCCCCGCCGCAGCGGATAAATCAAAGAATGCGCCGCATAGCGGCGCAAACCTTTTAAAAAGCCCCCTCCTCATAGGAGGGGGACAGGGGGGGCAGCGAAGGTCGGATGCCAGGGCGGCATTGATGAACGCACACGCCAAAGCCCATCCCTCCCGGAGGGACAAACGTACCGGGGGCTGGTGCGATTTATCGGAGCCGGTCCGTCCCGCCACGTGGCACGGGCGGGTTTAGAACCCGCCCCTACAGAGGATATGGAAGGTTTTCCTATTTAAACAGCATCGGAGGTCATCGAAACGCGGGCCGCCAGGAGTGGCGGCCCCTACGGCGTTGATTGAACGCAATTCAAACCGTAGGGGCGGGTTCCAAACCCGCCCGTGCTCTCACTCCTCCCTCCGGAACACCTCCCCGCCCCGCAGCCGGACGTACGTAAACCCGTCCGACCCCTCGGCCAGGTATACGAGGCCCTCCGGGGTCACCTGAAAGCGCAGGGCGGCCTCGTACTGCTCATAGTGCCCGCCCTCCACCATGGTGACGCTGTCGCTGATCTCCACCTCCTGACCGCCCACCAGGTGGGTCCGCTGTTCGGTGAGGGTCACAACGCCGTCGGCGTAGGACCAGCGGCCCATGCCGACGTGGCTGGAGAAGATCGTCTCAAAATAGGAAAAGGTCCGGTCCTCAAAAAGGTCGATGCCGAACACGCTGGGCCCGAACTCCTCGGGAATCTCCCCGGCGAATTTGTACCCGCCCACAAGGTCCGCCGCGCCCGTCTCCACGGGGTCGGTGAGGAAGCACGCCCCCAGCATAAGGCACAGCGCCAGCGACAGCACGGCCAGGAGCGGGAGGGGCTTTTTCCACCGCAGGACGCTTTTCACCCGGCTCTTGAGCCGCCCCTCCCCGAAGGCCACGGGACAGGCCGCCACGGGCCTGTGGAAGGCCACGGCGGATAAAAGCGCCTGGGCGTAGGGCTTTTTCGCCTCCGGCCCCAGCTCCCGGAGGACCTTCTCGTCGCAGGCAAGCTCCATGTCCCGGCTGAAAAGCCCGTAGGCCAGCCACAAAACCGGGTCAAACCAGTAGACCGCCAGCAGGAGGAACGCCAGGGGCTTAATGAGGTAGTCCCGCCGGCGGATGTGGGCCCGCTCGTGGGCCAGCACATAGGTCCGGTCCGTCCCGTCCAACCCCGCCGGGAGGTAGATAACGGGCCTTAAAAACCCAAACACAAAAGGCGCGGGCACGGCCTCGGATTCCCGGACGCCTGTCTCCACCTCCACGGCCCCGCTCACCCGGCGCTTCAACCGGAGGGCGGAGACGGCGAAATAGAGGACCATCCCCACAAGCCCCGCCAGCCACACCCATCCCGCCACGGTTGCCAGCACCCGCAGGGGGTTGACGCTGTCGCCGGGGCGCGGGGCGAAGGCGCCGGCAAAGCCGGGGTTCACCGCCTCGTTCACAAACGCCAGCCCCGTGTGGACCGAGGGCGCGGGATCATACCGCGCCACGTCCAGAGGGAGGACCTCCCGGCTGGGGATGAGGCTCAGCGGGCTCTCCACCGAGAACGGCAGGACCAGCCGCAGTCCCACCAGCGCCCACATGAGGCAGAAAACGGATCTTGGCGTGCGCGTCCGGCCCAGCAGAAGCCGCGCGGCGGCCACCGCCAGCGCCAGCCAGCCGGCCTCCACGCTGAGATTGAGAAGCTTCAAAAAGACCGCGTCCACGCTCACTCCCCCTCAAATTCGTCGATGAGCCGCCGGATGTCCTCCAGCTCCTTTTTCGTCACGCCCCGGTGGTGGGCAAAGGCCGCCACAAAGGCCGGCACCGACCCCTCGAAGGTCCCGTCCATCAGCTCCTCCATCCGGGCCTCCTGCACCTGGGCCTTGGTCACAAGGCTCGTCACCGTGGCGTTCTCGTTTCGGATGACGCCCCGCTCGCAAAGCCTGCGGATGACGGTGTAGGTCGTGGCCTTGGACCAGCCCAGCCGCTCCCGGGCCAGCTTCGTGAGCGTCGTGGAGTTCACCGGCTCTACCTCCCAGAGCAGGAGGCAGAAGCGGTACTCGCTGTCAAAAATCTTAGGAATGTCCATTCTTTTACGCCTCCAGGTTTAATGTGTTAGACCAAGTTTAACACATTAAACCTCCCCTGTCAAGTGGGAAAGCGTTGCTTTTCCGGTTTTTTGTGGTATACTGAGGTATGCTGAAAAAAATTGACCTGTCCGGAGGGATCGACATGCGGGACGGATTTGTGAAGGTCGCGGCGGCCACGCCGAAGATCAGGGTGGCCGACTGCGCGTATAACGCCGGGGAGATCGTGCGGCTGTGCCGCGAGGCCGCCGCGCTGGGCGTGAAGATCCTCGTTTTCCCGGAGCTTTGCGTCACGGGCTACACCTGCGGGGACCTCTTCCTGCAGGACACGCTCATCGATGCCGCCGCCGGGGCCCTTGCGCGCGTCGCGGAGGAGACGGCGGGGCTTGACATGCTCATCGCCCTGGGGTGCCCGGTGCGGGATCGGTGGAGCGGCAAGCTCTACAACTGCGCGGCTCTTCTCAATCGCGGCAAGGTGCGGGGACTGCGCCCGAAAATGATGCTTCCCAACTACGGGGAATTTTACGAGCAACGCTGGTTCACCGCCGGCGGCGAGGGCTGGAGCGGCGACGTGAAGCTCGCGGGCCAGCGCTTTGACGCACGCATCGACACCGACGGCTATTTCTCCTGCGAGGCCCTCCCGGACCTCGCCGTGGGCGTGGAGATCTGCGAGGACCTATGGGCCCCGGACCCGCCCTCCACGGCCCTGGCCCGGGCGGGGGCCACGGTGATTCTCAACCTCTCCGCCTCCAATGAGCTGGTGGGCAAGGCCGCCTACCGCCGGGAGCTGGTGAAGAACCAGTCCGCCCGCCTCCACTGCGCCTACATCTACGCCGACGCCGGGGAGGGGGAGAGCTCCACGGACCTGGTGTTCGCGGGCCACGATATCATCGCCGAAAACGGCACGATTTTAGCGGAGAGCCGGTTCAAAACCGGCCTCACGGTATCGGAAATCGACGTAAAGCGCCTCCTCTTCGACCGCCGCCGGAACACCACCTTCACCAAAAAGAAGCTGGCGGAGGAGTTTTGGCGGGCCCCCTTTGACCTGGAGCTCACCGACACCGTCCTCACCCGCCCCGTGGCCCGCAGTCCCTTCGTCCCCTCGGAAAAGGACGAGCGCGACGGGCGGTGCGGGGAGATCTTCGCCATCCAGACCCAGGGCCTCAAAAAGCGGATGGAGCACACGGGCTGCAAGAAGCTGGTCGTCGGCGTCTCCGGGGGGCTCGATTCCACCCTCGCCATGCTCGTCTCCGCCATGGCGGCGCGGGAGCTGGGTCTGCCCTCGGACGCCCTGCTGGCCGTCACCATGCCGTGCTTCGGCACCACACAGCGCACCAAGTCCAACGCCATGCTCCTTGCCGAGAAGCTGGGCGCGGAGCTTCGCGTGGTGGACATCACGAACTCCGTCCGCCAACATTTCAAGGACATCGGCCACGATGAAAAAGACCGGTCCGTCACCTACGAAAACGCCCAGGCCCGGGAGCGCACTCAGGTCCTGATGGATATCGCCAACGCCATAAACGGCCTTGTGGTGGGCACCGGGGACCTTTCGGAGCTGGCCCTGGGCTGGGCCACCTACAACGGCGACCACATGAGCATGTACGGCGTCAACGCCGGCGTGCCCAAGACGCTGGTGCGCTACGTGGTGGGCTGGTACGCCGACACCTGCGGCGACCCGGAGCTCTCGGCGGTGCTGAACGACATTCTGGCCACCCCCGTCTCTCCGGAGCTCCTGCCGGCGGAGAACGGCGAAATTTCCCAGAAAACCGAGGACCTGGTGGGCCCCTACGAGCTCCACGACTTCTTCCTCTACCACTTCCTCCGCTTCGGCATGGGGCCGGGGAAAATTTACCGCCTGGCCAAATACGCCTTCGCCGGCGTCTACGACGACGCCACGATCTTGAAATGGCTCAAAACCTTTGTCCGCCGCTTCTTCGCCCAGCAGTTTAAGCGCTCCTGCCTGCCCGACGGGCCCAAGGTGGGGAGTGTGGCCCTCAGCCCCCGTGGCGACTGGCGGATGCCCTCGGACGCCGTGGCAAAAGCGTGGCTCGACGAGCTGGAGGCCCTTTCATGAGCGGCCTCATCGCCGCCGTGGCTACCGGTCCGGTCCGGTCCGCCATCGGCATCATTCGCCTGTCCGGCGAGGGCGCCATTGCCTGCGCCGACAGCGTTTTCCGGGCCAAATCCGGCCGGAAAATGGCGGATACCGCCTCCAACCGGCTTATTTACGGCACGGTTTGCGACGGATTCGGCGCGGTGCTGGACACGGCCCTGTGTACCGTGGCCCGCGCCCCCCACAGCTATACCGGCGAGGACACGGCGGAGCTCCAGTGCCACGGCTCCCCCACGGCGCTGGGGGCCATTTTGACGGAGCTTTTCCGAAACGGCGCCCGTCAGGCCCTGCCGGGGGAGTTCACCAAGCGCGCCTTTTTGAATGGCAAGCTGGACCTCACCCAGGCCGAGGCCGTCATCGACCTCATCGACGCGGAGACCGTCGAGGCCGCGAAAAACGCCTCCGGACAGCTCTCCGGCGCTGTCACCCGCCGCACCGACGCGGTGTACGCCGCCCTGCTGGACATCGCCGCCCACTTCCACGCGGTGGTGGACTGGCCCGACGAGGACATCGAGGACTTCCAGCTCCAAAGCTACCTCGGCACCCTCCGTTCCGCCGAGGCGGCTTTAGAGCAGCTGCTCGGCACCTTTGAGCGCGGCCGCCTCCTCCGGGACGGCGTGCGCACCGCCATCGTGGGCCGGCCCAACGTGGGCAAGTCCTCGCTCCTCAACGCTCTTTTGGGCTTCGACCGGGCCATCGTCACCGACGTCCCCGGCACCACACGGGACACGGTGGAGGAGACCTGCGTGCTGGGCGGGACGCTTTTGCGCCTTGTGGACACCGCCGGCATCCGGGAGTGCGCCGACGCGGTGGAGCGCCTCGGCGTGGAGCGAAGCCGGGAGGCCATGGCCTCGGCGCAGCTGGTCCTCACGGTGCTGGACGCCTCCCAGCCCCTCACCGGGGAGGACCGGGCCCTTGCCGCAAAAGCCTCGCTCCTCGTCCTCAACAAGTCCGACCTGCCCCGCCGTCTCCGGCTCCCCCCGGAGCTTGCGTCCATCCCGGCGGTGAGCGTCAGCGCCAAGACCGGCGAGGGCCTCGCCGCCCTCTCCGACGCCGTGGCGGCCCTCCTCCCCCAGGCTCCCGACGCCCCCGCCGGCGGGATTTTGACCAACGCCCGCCAGGCCGCCGAGGTCTCCGCCGCTTTGGACTCCGTCCGCGCCGCCCTCACGGCCCTCCTCGCCGGCGTCACCCCCGACGCCGTCCTCACGGAGCTGGAGTCCGCCCTCACCGCCCTTGGCCGCCTCTCCGGCCGCTCCCTCACCCCCGACCTCACCGACCGCATCTTCCACCGCTTCTGCGTCGGCAAATGAGTTTTCCCCGATGTGCGTATTATACCACAAATTAAGCGATTTGTCAAGTATTTTTTAGTATAATTTAAGCAGAAATCAAACTGTGGGCCGCCAAAAGGGGCGGCCCCTACGGCGTGGATCGGGGCGGATACGGATCGCCGGGACCGCTCTGTCATCCAACGCTCGCTTCCCCCCTGCCCCCCTCCTACGAGGAGGGGGCTTAAAAAGGTTGCGCCGCTTTGCGGCGCATTCTCGATTTTATTGCGCCGGAGGCGCAATTAATTCAAGCGCGGCGAAACCGCAACCTTATTCCCCCGACCCCTTTTCCGAAACTCCCAATTCCCTTTTGTGTTCCCGGAGTATCTGAGACACGACTGGAGTGAATATTTATCCAGCGAAGTGAATAAAGAATTACCCGCCAGCATAATTTCTGACGGGTGATGATGCAAAATACCCTACTGCCACATATAGATGTGCGCCATTTATTTCATAATGGGTTTTGCATCGTCTCAACAAACGGGAATTTGACCAATCACTCACGCTCTGTTCTAATGGTAAACTGTTCGGGAAGATCAAAAATCTCTGTTTTCAGGAATATCGGATAGAAATATTCATCCCGCAGCCGTTCAAAGGCAAGCCATTCAAAGTCATGTGTATGGCGGCCTTCATGGAGCGTAAACCGTTCCCCTCTCTCCAATAACCCTGTTCTGGCAATATCCATTAGAAAATAAATGCATATCTCATGATAATGAAGATGGTCAACATCTTCAGTGAAAAAGCTCTGATCCAACCATAGAGGACGAATTATTTGGGGTGTGATATTCAGCTCTTCCTCCACTTCTCTGACAACCGCGTGCTCAGCGGTTTCTCCCATCTGAACTCTGCCCCCTGGCAGGTAAAAGTATGGAGAACGCTCGTCGTGCATTGCCAGAATTTTGTTGTCCGAAAGTATGACAGCACAAACCCTATAATTAAACTTTTCGTGTCCGGAAATATAAGTGATGTCCATTCTTATGCCTCCTGAAAATTTCCAATTTGTCGAGCAGTCGCATGTTCAATATTTAATATACCATCCAAATGTGAAGAAATCTACTACTCGTCAGGTGGAAGTGATGGGGTTTTATTCATGCTGATTGAAAATAACTCACGATTTTAGCCGGGAACGCAAAGTCGAATTGGGACTTTCGGAAAAAGGGGTGGCCCCGCAGGGCCGGGGTATTCGAGCCAGTGGAGCGTAACGGATGCTTCCGGTAAACGAAACCTACTGCGTGCGGGCCGCCAAGACTGTGCCCGCAGGCGCGCATCACAGCGCAACCGCCGCGAAGCGGCGGCTCTTAGCGCGGAGATGTGGCGGCCCCTACAAGGTGCGTTACCAGAACGGGTCCGAAAACTCGCACAACCCCCGTCTCAGGGCCCCCTCCTCGTAGGAGGGGGGCAGGGGGGAAGCGAAGGTGGGAGGACAGAGCCTTTTCAAAAAGCGCCGGCGGGTTAGACTCCGCCCAATACTTTATTATACTAAAATGTTCCACGTGGAACATTTTAGTATAATAAAGTAACAGCCCCTCCCGTTTGGGAGGGGCGTTTTCGTATCAGATCATCCGTTGAACCTGTTCATGGCCTCGGGGACGCCCTTTTCCAGGACGCAGGCCACGGCGCGGGCGGCTTTGTCGGCGGCGGTCAGGATGGTCTCGGCGTCCTCGTTGCGGAAGACGGAGAGGACCCAGTCCACCTGCTGCCAGTCGGGGGGCACGGCGCCGACGCCGAGACGGATGCGGGGGAAGCCCTCGCCGCCGCACTTGGCGATGATGTCCCGAAGGCCGTTGTGGCCGCCGGCGGAGCCGGAGGGGCGGACGCGCAGGCGCCCCAGGTCCAGGTGGATGTCGTCGGAGACGACTAAAACGCGCTCTAAGGGGACCTTATAAAACCGCATGGCGTCGGCGACGGCGTCGCCGGAGAGGTTCATGAAGGTCTGGGGCTTCATCAGGAGGACCTTTTGCCCCGATACCTCGCAGGCCGCCGTCAGGGCGTGGTGCTTGGCCCGGTCGATGCGGACGTTGTGGAGCTTCTCGAACGCCTCGGCGGCGAGGAACCCGGCGTTGTGCCGGGTCATCGCGTATTTGGGGCCGGGGTTGCCCAGAAAGGCGACGATCCAGTCCAGATTCGGCTTGTCCTTGGAAAACAGCATCTTATTTGTAGAGTGTGGACATGGAGACCTCCTCATACACCCGGTCGATGGCCTCGGCGAACATGGGGGCGATGGAGAGGAACTTGATCTTGTCGGATTTCTTGGATTCGATCTCGGGGATGGAGTCGAGGAGCACCAGCTCGTGGATATAGCTTTCGTTGATGCGCTCGATGGCGGGGCCGGAGAGGACGGCGTGGGAGGCGCAGGCGTAGACGTTCTTCGCCCCGCCGATCTCCACCAGGGCCTTGGCCGCGCCGCAGAGAGACCCGGCGGTGTCCACCATGTCGTCAAAGAGGATGACGTCCATGTCCCGCACCTGGCCGATGATGTTCATGACCTCGGACTGGTTGGCCCGCTCCCGGCGCTTGTCCACGATGGCGAGGCTCAGCCCCAGGCGGTGGGCGAAGTTGCGGGCCCGGGCCACGGAGCCCACGTCGGGGGAGACGACCATGACGCCGGGGGCGTTCTCCCCGAATTTGTGGGAGTAGTAATCGGCAAAGATGGGCGCGCCGGCCAGGTTGTCCACGGGGATGTCGAAGAAGCCCTGGATCTGGGGGGCGTGGAGGTCCATGGTCAGGACCCGGTCCGCGCCGGCGGAGGTGATGAGGTTGGCGACGAGCTTGGCGGAGATGGGGTCGTGGCTCTTGGCCTTGCGGTCCTGGCGGGCGTAGCCGAAGTAGGGCATCACGGCGGTGATGCGCCCCGCGCTGGCACGGCGGCAGGCGTCGATCATGACCAGGAGCTCCATCAGGTTGTCGTTGACCGGGGCGCAGGTGGATTGCACGAGAAAAACGTCGGAGCCGCGGACCGTCTCATAAAGAGACAAGGACACCTCGCCGTCGGAGAAGTGCGAGACGCTCATGTCCCCCAGGCGCGTGCCCATGTTGCGGCAGATGGCCTCTGCCAGAGTCCTGTTGGAATTGCCGGAGAAAATCTTGATATCCTTGCCGTGTGAAATCATCGGTTTTCCCTCCATATTTTTCGGTATTTTCATTATACCAGACGGGCGGCTGAAAGTGGTGACAAAAAAATGGGGAACGGGGGAATTTTTTCGGTCATTTTGCGGTTTGGGGTTCTATCACGTCAAAGACATGTATCGCGCCGTCCGAGACGGTGAAGCGCACGTCCAGGCCGCCGAAGGAAAGGCCGTAGCGCCGGTCCGGGTCGGACTGGTAGCTGGGCCGGGGGTCGTGGGACAGGACCTCCAGAAGGCCGGGGAGCTTCTCCGCCGGGACCCGGCCCTGAAGCGCCGGGGGGAAGTCCACCGCCAGGAGCCTGTCCGGCAGGGTATCGGTGTACCCGCCCCGGGCGTCCGGGCGGGCGTCGGCATAGGGGAGGTAGGGCTTGATGTCGAAGATGGGCGTGCGGTCCACCATGTCCGCGCCGGCCACCAGGAGGACGGGGCCCTCGGGGGTGTCCGGCTGGACGCCGCGCAGCTCCACGCAGGAGAGCCCCACGGGGTTGGGCCGGAAGGGCGAGCGTGTGGCGAAGACGCCCACGCGGGCGTTGCCCCCCAGACGCGGCGGCCGGACCGTGGGGGACCAGGTTTTTCGCTCCACCCGGTCGAAGCCCCAGATGAGCCACAGATGGGAAAAGCCCTCCAACCCCCGCAGGGCGTCGACGTTGCGGTACTCCGGCTCGAAAACCACCCGTGAGATCACCTGAGAGGCCAGCCCGCTCTGCCGCGGCACGCCGAACTTGGTATCAAAGTCGCCCCGGAGCCGGGCAACGACCTTCATCTCCACGCTCTCCCCCATCTCTCCGCCCCCTTTGTCTCCATTATACCCCGCCGCCCCGCGCTTGTCCACGCTTTATCAAAAATAAACGCAAACGCGGCCCTCTCCCCTGCCCGGAAAGGCAAGCCGCGGACCCCGCGGCTGTCAAAAGGAGCACGAGGGCGGCAAGGCCCGCGCGCGTCAGGCCCCCGTTGGCGCTGAGGATGAGGGGCATGGCCGACACGGGTAATGTGACGGACAGGGGGCGCAGCGCGGCGATGCCCACGTAGGTGGAAAGGACGGACGGGACCAGCGTCACGGCGCTGGCGGCGATATAGGCGACCTCCAGGCGACGGAGAAGGCTGGAGATCAAGAGCACAAGGACCGCGCAGCAGAAGAGGCTCAGCCAGCGGTAGACGTAGAGCATGACCAGCCACGCGGTGATGGAGCAGTTCAGCGGAAACGCCGTCAGCATGGAGAGATTCTTTGCCGGGGCGCTCCATGCGGGGTTATCAAAGCCGGACAGCAGGGCGTAGACCTCCATGCCATAGACAACAGCCCAAACAAGGGTGGTCATTCCAGCTGCCAGAAGGAGCTTGCGGAGGACCAGCGCGCCGCGTCCACGGGCGGTGGATCTCAGGAGGTATGTCATGCCGGACTGCCGCTCGTAGGCCATGCTCCCGGCAAGGAGCAGGGTCAGGGCCAGGACCGCCACGAGGGCGGCTTTCTGCTGGTTTGCCTCGGCGCGGGCGCCGTAGACGCTCTCAAAGGGCGTCTCGTCCACGAGCCACGGGGCGAAGCCCTCCGCCGCGCCTTTGTCCCGCAGCTCCTGGGCGCGGGAGCGGACCTTGGAGAGGCCCTCGCTCTTCGTCTGCGCCGTGGACGCCTCGCGGGCATACTTGTCCAGCTCCGGGTACTCGATGAGGCCGGCGTCAAAGGCGGCCTGCGCGTCCTTGTGAGCGGCGATGGCGTTGTTAAGCAGCGTCTGCTCCGCGTCCATCCGGGCAAAGGTGTCGTCGGTGACGGGACCGGCAAACTGGGTGGTGTACTGCTTCGCCGCCTGTTCCGCAGAGGACATAATGGGGATGCTCACCGTATAGGACAGGCCGAAAACCACATAGACCAGCAGGGCGGCAATGACCACGCCCTTTTGAATCCACAGCGTTTTGTGAAGCTCCATGCCGAACAAGTGCAGACGGCGTAAAAACTTATCCGTGACGCTGTTAATACCATAGGCTACACGTCCCAGCAAGTCATGTCCAGCAGCAGGCTTTTTGTGACAGTGAACGTAGACACATACCGCCGCCAGAATCAGGCACAGCGGAATTAAGGCGAGCTGTGAAATGCTTCGTATTCCCAGCGGATAGCTGAAAATGTCGATGTTCAGATAGTTCGTGTAGAGGTCGGACAGGCTGATGTAGGTAAACAGGTTGAAATATTTGAATATGTTAAATGCGCTCTGCACGGGCAGGAACGTATATAGTCCATATTCAACCACAAGCACACTCGCCGCCACGATGATGGTGTATTTCACGTTGTTGATGGCCGTCAGCATGAGCCAGAGAAGAAGGCTCACCAAAAAGGCGGCGGCGATGCGAAGGAGGAAGAAGCGGGCAAGAAAGCCGCCCACCGTTGTGAGCATGGGCAGCCGGCCCAACGTCTCCACGGATTGCACCGCGCGGCCCAAATCTCCAAAACCGCCGTAAAGGGAGAAGCCCAGCGCAAGATCTGTGCCGTAGAGCAGCAGCACTCCGACGACGGATGTGCCGAACAGGATCAGCGTCCGGCGAATTGCCAGCTTGAATCTCCCGTTTGGCGCGGCGTGGACAACGCTCCACAATCCCGCCTTGCGTTCCTCCAAAAAGGACAGTCCAATCAGGAGAAGCATCAACAGCAGAAAGTAATCCGTGAGCCGAAAGGACATGAACGAATCCACTGCGCCGTCCGTCCCCAGGGTCAACTCCACGCCTTGCAGCTTTTCAAATTCATCCGCCGTTTTGATGATGTTCCGCCCGGAGAAGCTGTTGGGGTCGTTGAAGATGGAGAAGGTCAGGAGGTTGTCTTTATTTTTTTGGATGTTTTCAAGCCAATCGCCGTAGCCGGTCAGGTAATCGGTCTGGCTCAATAAATTGTTGACCGCCACATAGTCCAGCCGGTCGTTCTCGGTGTCAGTGTCCCCGGTGATCTTCGCGGAAAGCGCCGCCTTTTCATCGGTCAACATGGTAACGGCGTCGGCAAGGGGCAGCTTCCGCGCCCGGTCGATCCATTCCGAATACCGCTGATATGCCGCCCATGCGTCCACCGGCTCCTGGGTCACGGTAAAGGTTCCGTCAAAGAAGAAGATCCCGCCGCTGACGGGCAGAGTGATATCAAGGCCGTAGTCGTTTTTCCGCTGTTCGCGGACGAAGAGAAGGCCGTTGAGAAGCAGGATCAGCGCAAGGCCCAGTACCAGCCGCCGCCGGGAGAAAATACGTCCAAGCTCTCTCATGGCTCACTCCCCCAAATAGTAGAGGTACACGTCCTCCAGGCTGAAGTGCCCCGGTACCACGCTCTCCCGCACCTCCTGGGCCACGTTCTCGATGAGCCGGTCCGGCCGGTCCATGCCCACGACGCGGCCGCGCTTCATCATCAAAATCCGGTCGGAGATGGATTCAATGTCGCTGACGATGTGGGTGGCCAGCAATATGATCCGCTCGCGGGAGAGGTCGGCGATGAAATTGCGGATGCGGATACGCTCCTTGGGGTCAAGCCCCGCCGTGGGTTCGTCGAGAATGACCACCTTGGGATCGCCCAAAAGCGCCTGCGCCAGCAGTACCCGCTGCTTCATGCCGCCGGAGTAGCCGCCCAGCTTCTTGTGGCGCACATCGGACAGATTTGTGATTTCCAGCAGCTTTTCAATTTCCGCTCTGGCCTCACGTTTCGGGATGGCTTTCAGGTCGGCCATGTAGGAAAGAAACGTCTGTGCCGTCATGTGTTCATAGTACCCCTGCTGCTGGGGCATATATCCGAGGGCGCGCCGGAAGTCCTTGCCCAGCTTCAAAATATCCGTCCCGTCAAAGAGTATTTGCCCCTCCGTCCGGGGGATGTTGTCGGTCAAAAGGTTCATCATAGTGGATTTCCCCGCCCCGTTGGCGCCGAGGATGCCGTAAATGCCCTCGGTAAAGGTGATATTCACATGGTCAAGGGCGGTGAAATTGCCATATTGCTTTGTAAGATTGATTAGTTCAAGTTTCATGTTCCGCACCTCACTGCTATTGTCCTTTCCTCAACGTGTAGATAACTTCAACTTTGCCTGTCTCGATGTCGGCACGACAGAGGTTGATGTCCCCCTTGTGGCCTGTGAAGCCGGCGAATGGTCCCGCGCCCGCAGAAGCTGTCATGCCGGTGGTGAGAAAGAAGATATTATTCTCCGAACAGCAAATCATGTCAATTTGAGCCATATCGCCGGGATCGTCATAGAGCCCTTTCAGGGATATCTCTTTGGTTAACGTCCCGTCCAAGGCGTAGACGAAGATGGTGTCAGCGTCTGAGCGGAACATACTGCCGGGGACTACCTCGGTGCTTCCATAGAAGGATACAGGTTTATCGTTCAAAAGACACATATAATCATCGGAGAAGATGGCGCTGCCGTATTTTGTCTGCTCGTGGGTATCCGCCAGTTTTTCTGTTTTCCCGCTCTCCAATTCTGTGCGCCACATATCTCCACCGGAAAGGTAGAAGTAGATATATCCGCTCATGACGTACCACTGGCTGACTTTGACGCCCGTGGTTTCCCATTCACCGACTTCGCCCTTGTCCGGGGTAGCCCAGACTTGACTGACGTTCAGGTTTGCGGTATCCACAGCAAAGAGCGAGTACCGTGTCAACCCCTCAGCGTTCTGTATGTTTACCATGAAGTAGATAAAATCCCCGTCCGCCCAAAGGGTGTATTCCAGCGTATTCCCCGTAAAGATGGGAGTTCCGTTCAATATCTCCGTGTCATCGACTTTTTCCGGGCTCCAGATAACCTCCGCATCGTCCTTTTCTCCGCCGAGAACCACACGATACAAAATGTCATCGCTGACATAATATACATATCCCCTGTGGTAAATGGCAAAATCGTCTGAGGACGGCGAGGCGTTCATCTCGTGATATTTCAGTTCCTGAACCGTTTGCCGCTGCGTGGCATCAAACTTCACGGATTGCACGTATTTAGGGCCGGTGCTGCGATTCATAAATTCAATATAATGTATCCTGTCTCCGCCCGTCAGAAGATAATTCGCATGGAGGCGGGCATTGCAGATGTTATCGTCCTTGTGGTCACAGTCGGGCTTCGCGCAGACGATGGTGGTTCACATGTCCTCTTTGACAATGTAGTAGAGATTGCCGTAGGAGAAATAATATCCTGTGTCCGTCTCAAGAAAACTCAACACTTCGGATTGATGTAAATTTTTTTGAAAATCGTCACTCCCAGTTTGAGAGGTGGGAATGTCCACCTCCCCGCCGTCGTTATGACACGCGGCGAGGGAGAACGTGAGTAGTACCGCAAGAAGCGCAGTCAGTAGTCGTTTTGCTGTTTTCATGCTGCTTACCTCCTTATCGAAGTTTGCATATTTGCGTGACCTCGCCGGTTTCAAAATCCGCCCGGCACAGGGTGATGGTCCTGCCGGTGCCGAGATTCGGATCGTTTGGGTCGTCAAAGCTCTCCGTCGTGGCCGCGAAGTACACGCCCTCGCTGTCGCAAAGGAGCAGATCGATGGATGTCGTGTCTGTCAGCCCCTCCAAAGACGTTATGGAGATCTCTTTCGCAAACGTCCCGTCCAGCTTGTACACAAAGAAAGTGTCCCCGTCATAGCGGAAAGGACTGCCGGGGTAGGGCTCCGAGGAGAAGTTCAAAAACTTGGGAACATCGTTCAGAATGTACACATACTCATCCGAATAGACCGCGCTGCCGTAGGGGATCTTCTCCCCGGTGTCCGCCAGCTTTTCCGTTTTTCCGCTCTCTAACTCCGTCCGCCATAAACCGTTTCCAGCCAGGTAGAAATAGATGCTCCCGCCTGTGATGTACCACTGATTGACCTCCACACCGGTTTCCTCCCACTCGCCCACGTTCTCCTTGTCCGGGACGGCCCAGACCTGCTTTACGCCCAGATCGGCCAGATCGCACCGGAAAAGTACGTCCTTGCTGGTATTGTCGTCAGTCAAAAGGTTGACCATGAAGTAGAGGGTTTCGTCGTCCGCCCAAAGGGTGTAATGTATTTCATTCCCGGTCACGACCTGTATCCCGTTCTGTATCTCGGTTTCCCCGGCATTCTCCGGCCTCCAAATCTCCTCCGCCGAATCCTTTTCACCGCCAAGCTTTACCCGGTAGAGGACGTCATCGCTGACATAATAGATGTACCCTCTGTGGTATATGGCCTGGTCGTAGGAGGACTGGGAGGCGGATGTCTCATTGGATTTCAGCTCTTGGATGTCCTCCCGGTCCGTTGCGTCATACTTCACGGACCTCACCATCTTTGGGTCGCCAAACGCCACGAAATAGATGCTCTCGCCGCCGAATAAGAGATACCGCGCGTGGATACGGGCGTTGCAGATGTTGTCGTCCGTGTGGTCGCAGTCCGGCTTTGCGCAGACTCTTGTGACTTTATTTGTGCCCTTTTCAATATAATAGAGCGAGCTGTAACCCATATAATATCCCGCGTCCGTCTCCACAAAGCTGAAATCGTGGTCGGGCTTTATGTACTGGTGGAGGTTTTTCTGAAAATCCTCGTTGCCAGTCTGGTTGGCAGGAATGTCAATCTTCCCGCCGCCGTCCTTATTGCACCCGGCGAGGGAGAGGGGCAATAGGGCCGCGAGGAGGGCGGCTAGTACTCTTTTTGCTGTTTTCATATCGTCACTGTCCTTTTCTCAACGTGTAGATAACTTCGACCTCGCCGGTCTCGATATTGGCGTGGCAGAGGTTTGTGTCGCCCTGTTTGGTGGTGGCGCTGACCATGCCGGAACCGGCCGCGGGGGTCCGGCCGATGGTGAGGAAGAAGATGTCGTTTCCCGCGCAGCAGAGCAGGTGCGTTTCGGCCATGGCGTTGGGGTCGTCGTAGAGATTTTTGAGGGAAATTTCCTTGACAAAAGTCCCGTCCAACCCGTAGACGAAGACGGTGTCCCCGTAGGAACGGAACATGCCTCCCGGCGTCGGCGTGGGGACGCCGTAAAAGAGGATGGGGTAATCGTTGAACACGCACATATAGTCGTCGGAGAAGATGGCACTGCCGTAGGGCACTTTTTCGCTTGTATCCGCCAATCTCTCGTTTTTCCCGCTGGCCAGCTCCGTCCGCCAGAAACCGTTCCCGGCCAGGTAGAAGTAGATATACCCATCCGTAATGTACCACTGGCTGACCTCCACGCCGGTGGTCTCCCACTCTCCCACGTCCTCCTTGTCCGGCGTGACCCAGACCTGACGGACATCCGAGCCGTCCAGATCGCACTGAAAAAGCACATCTTTATACGTCCCGTCTTCCGTCTGGGCGTTGACCATGAAGTAGAGGGTTTCCCCGTCAGCCCAGAGGGTGAAATGGATGGCGTTGGGGTCGAAGTCGATTATTCCGTCGTGGGACTGGGCCTGCCCGGCGTTCTCCGGCTTCCAGATCGCCTCCGCCGAGTCTTTCTCGCCGCCCAGCTTGACCCGGTAGAGCACATCGTCGCTGACGTAGTAGATGTATCCCCGGTGATAGATCTCCGGGTCGTAGGAGGACTGGGACGCGGAGGTCTCCTGGAATTTCAGCGCCTGGACGGTCTCCCGGCCCGTGCCGTCCCAGCCGATGGAGTGGACGAGTCTGGCGGGCGCGCCGTCGGTCCATTTCAGCGTCAAGAAGTGAAGCTTGTCCCCGCCGCACAGCATGGAGCCGTTGATGATGCCGTTGCAGATATCCTCGTCCTGGTGGTCGCACTCGGGCTTGCTGCAGACAAGGGTGGTCCTCAGGTCCCCCTTTTCCATGTAGTAGAGCCAGCCGTAGGCGAAATAGAAGCCCGTGTCCGTCTCCACAAAGGTCACTCTGTCCGTCTGGTGGAGATTTTTCTGGAAATCGTCGGTGGTGACCTGCCCGGAGGGGATGCCCAGCCCGCCCTTATCGCAGGCGGCGAGGGAGAGGGTTAATAGTGCCGCAAGAACAGCGGCAAGCAGCTTTTTGGTTATCTTCATGTCTTTTCTCCTATCTGAAATTGTATATAACCTCAACATCGCCGGTTTCAATGTTGGCGTGGCAGAGGTTGACGGCGCCCTGTTTCGCTTGAGAAGTGATGAGGCCAGAGCCGCTTACGACGTGCCTGCCAATGGTAAGAAAGAATATGTCGCTCCCTATGCAGCACAGCATGTGCATTTGGGCCATTTCGTCGGAATCGTCATAAAGATTGCTCAAAGGAATTTCTTTTACAAGAGTACCGTCCAGGCCATAGACGAAAATAGTGTCCCCATAAGAGCGATATTGACCTCCGGGCACCAGCGTCGGGTCCCCGTAAAAGGCTATGGGGTAGTCGTTCAGAAGGCACATATAATCGTCCGAGAAGATGGCGCTGCCGTACTGGGTCTGCTCATGGGTGTCGGCCAGCTTTTCAGTCTTGCCGCTTGAAAGCTCTGTCCGCCACATATCGCCGCCGGAGAGGTAGAAGTAGATGGTTCCGTTTGTGATGTACCATTGGGATACGGATACGCCGGTTTCCTCCCACTCGCCGACGGTCTCAGCATCCGGGGTGACCCAAACCTGCTTTACGTCCGAGCCGTCCAGCCCGCACTGGAAAAGCACGTCTTTGTATGTACCATCGGAGGTCTGGACATTTGCCATAAAGTAGAGAAGGTCGCCGTCGGCCCAAAGGGTGTAGCGGATGGCGTTGGGGTTAAAATCGACCCTCCCGTCGGCATGGGACTGGGACGAACCGGCATCCTCCGGCTTCCAAAGCTCCTCCGCGGTATCTTTTTCCCCACCAAGCTTGACCCGGTATAGAATGTCGTCGCTGACGTAGTAAATGTAACCGCGGTGATAGATGGCAAGGTCGTTGGATGACTGAGAACTGGATGTCTCGTTGAATTTCAGATCCTGGACCTTCTGACGCGCCGTCCCATCGGGTTTCACTGACCAGACCATCTTGGTGGGATTCACGATGTTGCTCACATAATAAAGCTGATCCCCGCCGGTCAGAAGATAGTTGGCGTCGATGAGGGCGTTGCAGGTATCGGGGTCCTGGTGGTCACAGTCGGGTTTCGCGCAGACAATAGTAGTTTTCATTGTGGCTTTCTCAACGTAGTAGAGCCACCCATAGCCCACATAATAACCTGTGTCTGTCTCGATAAAGGTCGGCAAGCCCCCGTGCGTCCTTATAGCCTGATGCAGATTCTTCTGAAAATCCCCGGTGCCGGTCATTGTCGTGGGAATGTCCACTTTCCCGCCGTTGTCCTTATCGCAGGCGGCGAGGGAGAGTGTGAGAAGCGCCGCCAGGAGGGCGGTCAGACATCTTTTCGTTGTTTTCATGGCGTTTTCTCCTTATCGCAATTTGTAAAGCTGTGTGACCTCGCCGGTCTCGTAATTGGCCCGCCATAGGGTGATGGAGCCGGTGTTGCCCACGGAACCTGAATAGATCGTGGTGGTGGCGAGGAAATAGACGTCCGTGCTGTCGCACATGAGCAGATCCACGTCGATCTTGCCGTCCAACGCCTCATGGAGCGGCTCGATGGAGAGTTCCTTTTGCAAGGTCCCGTCGATTCCGTAGAGGAAAATGCTGTCCCCCGGGACGCGGTACCGGCCGCCCTCCGTGACCTCGCCGTAGAAATCCGAGGGCAGCTCGCTCAAAAGGGCCATGTGGTCGTCTGAAAAGATCGCGCTGCCGTAGAGCGTCTGCTCGTGGGTGTCCGCCAGCTTCTCCAGCTTGCCGGTGGCTAATTCCGTCCGCCAGAAATCCCCGCCGGAGAGGTAGAAGTAGATAGTCCCGTCCATGACGTACCACTGGCTCACCGAGACGCCGGTCCTGGTCCACTCGCCGACCTGGTCCGCGCCGGGAGTGACCCAGACCTGTTGTACATCCGAGCCGTCCAGCCCGCACTGGAAAAGCACGTCCTTATATGTCCCGTCGGCGGTCTGGACGTTGGCCATGAAGTAGAGGGTATCGCCGTCGGCCCAGAGTGTGTAGCGGATGGCGTTGGGGTTGTATTGAACCTGATTGCCGTAGGATTGGGTACTTCCGGCATCCGCCGGCTTCCAGACTTCCTCCGCTGAGTCCTTCTTCCCGCCCAGCTTCACTCGGTAGAGGATATCGTCGCTGATATAGTAGATGTAACCACGGTGATAGATCGCCAGGTCGTAGGAGGACTGGGAGCTGGAAAACTCATTGAATTTGAGCTCCTGGACTGTCTCACGGTCCGTGGCGTCGGGCTTCACGGATCCGACAGTTTTGGGGTCGTGGTCGTATCCGACGTAATAGATCCGCTCCCCGCCCGTCAGGAGGTAATCCGCGTGGATGGCCGCGTTGCAAGTGTCGTCCGTGTGGTCGCAGTCGGGCTTACCGCAGACCTCGGTGACCCTCATACTGCCCTTGTCAAGGTAGTAGAGTGAGCTCCAGGAAAAATAGTACCCCCCGTCCGTCTCTAAAAAGCTGAGTTTGTCGGTCTGATGAAGGTTCTTCTGAAAATCCCCGCTGCCGGTTATAGTAGCGGGAATGTCTACCTGCCCGCCATCCTTATCGCAGGCGGCGAGGGAGAGGGTGAGCAGGGCCGCCATAACGGCGGCGAGAAATTGTTTTTTCATGGGGCGCTCCTTTCTTACCATTTCCAGGCTTCGATCTCCGTAAGCTTTCCGGTGGAGATGCTGACGGAGTAGAGGATATATTGACGGACGTACTTCATCTCGCTGCCCATCACGTCGCCCATCTGGGCGCTCCCGCCCAGGGTCCCGCGGCCGGTGGCGTCCACGAGGAAGTAGATGTCGTCCCCGGTACAGCAGATGAGCTGGATGTGGTTCAGGGGGTCGAACTTTTCATAGAGGGATTTTAAGGAAAGCTCCGCCTTGAGCGTCCCGTCCAGGCCGTAGACGGTAAGTGTGTCGCCGCCGGCGTGGTCGGTGAAGTCGGAGTAGCTGAAAAGCTCATGGCTCTCCGGCACGTCATTGAGCACGCAGAGAAAGTCGTCGGAGAAGACGGCGGTGCCGTGGGGGGCGATCTGGCTGGTGTCGGCAAGCTTCACCGTCTCGCCGCTTGCAAGGTCGGTCCGCCAAAGGCCGTTGCCGGAGAGGTAGAAGTAGAGGACGCCGTCTAAAATGTACCACTGCGTCGGGGCGGCGCCGGCGGTGTCCCAGGTCCCCGCCTCGGCGGCGTCGGGGGTCCGCCAGACCTCCGAGATTTCCCTGGTGTTCAGGTCACAGGCAAAGAGCGTGTCCCGCCAGGTCCCGTCGGACTGCTCCAGGGCCGTCATGAAGTAGAGTGTGTCCCCGTCGGCCCAGAGGTCATAGCTCAGGGAACGGGCGCCTACGACCGGGATGCCGTGCCCATCGGTCTCCACCTCCGGGAGCTCCTGGCTCCAAAGCTTCTCCGCGTCCTCGATGTCCCCGCCCAGGGGCAGGGCGTACAGGTCGCCGTTGTAGGAGAAGTACACCACGCCCCGGTGGAGGATGGGGCTGGCGGCGTTGACCTTGTCCCCGCTGGGGACGAACTCCAGGTCCTGTTCGACGCGCCGCCCGGTACCGTCCGGCCCCACGCTGTAGACCCGCTCCCCATAGTTCACATAGCCGCCGTTCTCCATGACGCCGTCCTCGTGGACGTAGTCGGCGTTGGTGAAGTAGAGCCTGTTTTCATAAAACCACATGGCGTAAGCGCCCAGGTCCGCCCCGCAGGTATCGTCCTGATGGTCGCACTCCGGCTTGCCGCACAGGATGACGGCCCGCTTCGCGGCCTTGTCCAGGTAGTAGGCCCTGGAATGGGGGCCCATGAAGTAGATGCCAGCCTCCGTCTCGCACATCGTGTCGATCACCGGGGAGACGGACTGGTGCGTGTTCCGCTGGAAATCCTCGCTGACGGTCTGGCCGGCGGGGATGTCCAGTCCGCCGTCCTTTCCGCATCCGGCCAGGGAGAGGGTCAATAGCGCCGCAAGAACAGCGGCAAGCGGTTTTTTCGTTGTTTTCATGTTGTTGTTCTCCTTTTTATTGCAATTTGTAAAGCTTCAAGACATCGCCGGTTTCCACATTGGCACGGCACAGGGTGATGGTCCTGCCGGTGGCGAGAGTGGGACTGTTCGGGTCGTCATAGGTATAGCCGGTGGTCAGAAAATAGACGTCGGTGCTGTCGCACATCAAGAGGTCGATCTCCAGGCCCTCGCCAAGATCGGCGAGCAGCTTTTTCAGAGAAATTTCCTTGATAAATGACCCGTCCAGCCCGTAGAGATAGATGGTGTCCGCGTTCGTGCGAAAGATACCGCCGATGGCAAAATTGCCGTAGGAATCTGTGGGCATATCGTTCAAAAGGGCCATATACTCGTCGGAAAAGATCGCGCTGCCGTACTTCATCTTTTCGTGGGTGTCCGCTAACCTTGTAAGCTCCCCGGTGGCAAGCTCTGCCCGCCACATATCGCCTCCGGAGAGGTAGAAGTAGATGTATCCGTCCGTGACATACCACTGACTGACGCAGACGCCGGTGGTTTCCCACTCGCCCACCTCGTCCGCGCCGGGGGTGGCCCAGATTTGTTTGACGCTCAGGTCATTGAGGTCGCACCGGAACAAAACGTCCTTGTATGTACCGTCATTTGTCTGGACATTCGCCATAAAATAGAGAGTGTCTTCCTCTGCCCAAAGCGTATAGCGGATGGCGTTGGGATTGAATTGAACCATTCCGCCGTAGGATTGGGTAGCTCCGGCGTTCTCCGGGCTCCAAATGATCTCAGCCGAGTCCTTCTCGCCGCCCAGCTTGACCCGATACAGAATATCGTCGCTGACGTAGTAGATGTAGCCCCTGTGGTAGATCGCCGTATCCTTGGAGGACCGGGAAGTGGAGGTCTCATTGTATTTCAGCTCCTGCACGGTCTGACGGTCTGTGGCGTCGTTTTTCACGGAATAGACCAGCTTCGGCTGTGTGCTGCCGTTTACATATCCCACATAGTACAAGATCTCCCCGCCTGTCAGAAGATAATCCGCGTGGATGTGGGCGTTGCAGATGCTGTCGTCCGTGTGGTCGCAGTCGGGCTTTGCGCAGACGATGGTGGCTGTCCCGGTGTCCTTCGCGATGAAGTAGAGGCTTCCGTAAGTAAAATAATACCCCGCGTCCGTCTCCAGAAAGCTCCCCTTGTCGGACTGGTGCAGGTTCTTCTGGAAGTCGTCGGTGCTGGTCTGGTTGGCGGGGATGTTCACCTTTTCACCGTCCTTTTGGCAGGCGGCGAGGGAGAGGGCGAGCAGGGCCGCAAGAACAGCGGCGAGAAGTCTTTTTGCCGGTTTCATTTTTTATTGTCCTTTCCTCAACGTATAGATCACTTCAACCTCGCCGGTTTCCATATTGGCGTGGCAGAGGTTTGTGTCGCCCTGCTTGGTGGTGGCGCTGACCATGCCGGAACCGCCGGCGGGGGTCCGGCCGATGGTGAGAAAGAAGATGTCACTTCCCGCGCAGCAGAGCAGGTGCGTTTCGGCCATGGCGTTGGGATCGTCATAGAGGCCCTTGAGAGAAATCTCCTTGACAAAAGTCCCGTCCATCCCGTAGATGAAGATGGTGTCCCCGTAAGAGCGGAACATACCGCCGGGCACCGGCGTCGGGTCGCCGTAAAAGGCTACTGGGTAGTCGTTTAAGAGGCACATATAGTCGTCCGAGAATATGGCGCTGCCGTATTGTGCCTGCTCATGGGTGTCGGCCAGCTTTTCGGTCTTGCCGGAAGATAACTCAGTCCGCCACATATCGCCGCCAGAGAGGTAGAAATATATGTATCCATTCATCACATACCACTGGCTGACCGAGACGCCGGTTTCCTCCCACTCGCCAACGTCCTCCTTGTTCGGGGTGACCCAGACCTGTTTGACGCTCATATCGGTCAGGTCACACTGAAAGAGTACATCCTTATATGTCCCATCGGTGATCTGGACGTTGGCCATGAAGTAAAGGGTGTCGTCGTCAGCCCAGAGGGTGTAGTGTATCCCGTTGGGGTCAATATCTATCTGTCCGCCGTGGGATTGGACCGAACCTGCGTTCTCCGGCTTCCAAATCTCCTCCGCCGAATCCTTTTCTCCGCCCAGCTTTACGCGATAAAGAATGTCGTCGCTTACATAGTAGATATAGCCCCGGTGATAAATGGCCTGGTCATAGGAGGACTGGGCAGCGGAGGTCTCACGAAATTTCAGCTCCTGGATGACCTCACGCTCCGTGGCGTCATATTTCACGGATCGGACCTGCTTTGGTTCGGAGCTGCTGTTTACAGCTCCAACGTAGTAGATTCTCTCACCGCCTGTCAGGAGATAGTCAGCACGGATGCGTGAATTGCAGATAGCGGGGTCGGTGTGGTCGCAATCAGGCTTTGCGCAGACTCTTGTGGCTTTCATGGTTTCCTTTTCAATGTAGAAAAGCGAACCCCATGAGAAATAGTATCCTGCGTCTGTCTCAAGAAAACTTAACTCTTCAGATTGATGCAGATTTTTCTGAAAGTCGTCGGTGCCGGTTTGGACGGTGGGAATGTTCACCTCCCCGCCGCCCCTATCGCAGGCGGCGAGGGAGAGAGTGAGAAGCGTTGCAAGAAACGCAGTAACAAATCTTTTTGCCGTTTTCATGTGTTTTGTACCTCCTCATTGCCAGTTGTAAATCTCCGTGATCTCGCCGGTGTCGATGTTGACACTGTAGAGGGTCAGGTCGCGGATATAGCCGTCGGGGCCGTAGTGCCCCGCGTTGGCTACGAAGGCGATCTCGCGGTCCGCGCAGAAGACAAGCTCGCACTCGCGAAGCTCCTCCTTTTCCTCGTAGAGGCCGGCAAGGGACAGCTCTTTTTCAAAATGCCCGTCCATGCCGTACACATAGACCGTGTCCCCGCCGGTGTGGGACACGCCGCCGAAAACGGACACGGCGCCCTCCAGTGCCGGGTCGGGGCCGTCGTTTAAGAGGCACATAGCTTCGTCAGAGAAGATCGCGCTGCCGTAGAGCGTCTTCTCGTGAGTGTCGGCCAGCTTCACCGTCTCGCCGGTGGCAAGGTCGGTCTTCCAGAAATCCCCGCCGGATAAGTAGAAGTAGATTTGGCCGTCCATGACGTACCACTGGCTCACCGACACGCCCGTCGTCTCCCATGGGCCCACCTCATCGGCGTCCGGCGTCTGCCAGACCTGGGATACCTCCCCCGTTTCGGGGTCGTAGGCGAAGAGCGTGTCCTTGTAGGCCCCGTCGGGCTGGAGCCGGTTTACCATGAAATAAATGAGCTCCCCGTCGGCCCACAGGTCAAAGGCGGTCTCGTTGGGGTCATAGAGGTAAATGTCGCCGGAATGGGCGTCCCGCTCGTCTCCCCAAATCTTCTTGGCATCCTTGAAGTCGCCGCCCAGGGGCAGGGCGTACAGGGCCTCGCAATAGGCAAAGTACGTGACGCCCCGGTGCAGAATGGGGCTTGTGAGCTTAAGCGCGGTGTTCCCTCCGGGCACCCGCTCCAGCGCCTGCACCGCCCGGCGGCCCGTCCCGTCCGGGGCCAGGGAGTAGAGCCGCTCCCCGTAGTCCACAAAGCTCCCGTTTTCCTCCACGGCGTCTCCGTTGGCATAATATAGCCTTCCGTCATAAAACCAGAGGCTGTGGGCGTTGACCCACGCGTTGCACGTCGTGCCCCGGTGCGCGCACTCCGGCTTTCCGCAGACGACGGTCACCCGCTTCGTCTCCCTGTCCATAAAATAGACGTAGGCGTCCTCCGTAAAGTAATACCCGTCCTCCGTCTCGCAGGCAAACAACAGATACGAGGAGTTGGACTGGTGCATATTCTTCTGAAACTCCTCGCTGCCGACCTGGTCGGTCGGGAGCTTCACGTCCTCCTTCCCGCAGGAGGCCAGGAGCAGAATGAGAAGCAGAAGCAAAAGCAGGGCAAAAAGTACGATAAAGATGCGGTTTTTCATGATGCGACCTCCTTATTGCCAGGTATAGATTTGCGTGATTGCGCCGGTGTCGAGGTTGAGGACGCAGAGGATATCCTGTTTGGCCTTGTACTGGGTCCCGTTGACAATGTCGCCCCACGCGCCGGCGTCGGCTATGAAGTAGAGTTCGTGGTGGGAGATGAAAAGCGGCGCGAAGCCCGCGATCCCCGGAACCTCGTCGAACAGCGCGGCGAGCGGGAGCTCCTTTTGGAGCGTACCGTCCAGCCCGTAGACGAAAATCGCGTCCCCGCCCTCGTTCTCAATGCGCCCGACGCGGTCGCCGGGCAGGTCGTTCAAAAGGCACATGTAGTCATCCGAAAACAAAACGGTGCCGTATGCCGCCTTGTCGCCTGTGGCCGCCAGGAGCTCGGTCCCTCCGCCGGTGAGACTGCTCCGCCAGAAGCCGTTTCCGGCCAGATAGAAGTAGATCGTCCCGTCCAGCACATACCACGCGCTCACCGACACGCCGGCGGTGTCCCAGGCGCCCACCTCCGCCTCCTCCGGCGTGGCCCAGACCTGCCGGACCTGCCGATCCTTTATGCCGTAGGCAAACAGCGTGTCCTTATAGGTCCCGTCGGACTGCTCCAGGTTCGCCATGAAGTAAACGAACTCTCCGTCCGGCCAAAGGGTCAGGTGGAGCTCGTTCCCGGTGAACAGGAAAGGCCCATCGTTCCCATTGCCGGCATCCTCTCCCCAGAGGGCCTGCGCATCCTCCTTTTTCCCGCCCAGAGGGACGCGGTAGAGGACGTCGTTATAGACGTAATAGACGTCTCCGCCGTAAAAAACGGGCCTGTCATAGGAGGACTGGGAGCCGCCGGGGGCGAAGAGAAGCTCCTGCACGTCCCGGCGTCCCGTGCCGTCCCGCTCCATGGAGGTCACGAGCTTCCCGCCGTTGCCGCCGTCGGTGTAGGTGACGCAGTAGAGCCTGTCCCCGCAGGACCACATTCCCCGGGTATTGAGCTTCGCGTTGCAGTCCTTCCCCGTGTGCGGACAGTCCGGCTTGGCGCAGAGGATCGTGGCGCGTTTTTCCTCCTTGTCCAGATAATAGAGAAACCCGTCGCGGTCAAAAATGACCCCGTCCTCCGTCTCGCACATATCTGTGATGTAAAAGTATTTGGATTGGCGCATATTCTTCTGGAAATCGCCGCTTGCGGTTTGGACAGCGGGCATATCCGCCTTCCCGCCAACCTCCTTTTGGCAGGCGGTGAGGGAAAGTGTGAGAAGAGCCGCAAGCAACACAGAAAGTAATTCTTTTATCATGTAGTCCTCCTTAATCAAAGTTATAAATCTGCGTAATTTCGCCGGTTTCGATGTTGATGCAGCAGAGGATAAAATTCCCTTCCCTTTTGCCGACGTTGCCCGACCAGGTTTTCGTACTGGCATCGGCAACAAAGTAGATGTCGCTGCCGGAGCAAAAGACCAGCTCGCAGCTTTCAAGAGTGTCAAATTCGTCGTAGAGGGACTTCAGTGACAGCTCCTTGACGAATGTTCCATCCAGCCCGTAGACGTAGATGGTGTCCCCGCCCAGGTAATCGTCGCCGCCGATGCCGTATTGCTGCCCGCCGTCCTCATCCTCCGGGGTGCTGTTTATGAGGCATAGGTAGTCGTCAGAGAAGACAGCCTTTCCGTACTTGGTTTTTTCGTGGCTGTCCGCCAGCTTCACCGTTTCGCCGGTGTCAAGATCGGTTTTCCAGAAGTCACCTCCGGAAAGATAGAAGTAGATTGTCCCGTCCTTGACGTACCACTGGCTGACGGAGACGCCTGTTGATGTCCACTCACCGACCTTGTCCTTGCCTGGCACCTGCCAGACCTGTTCGACCGCCCTGGAGCTTGGGTCATATTGAAAGAGCGTGTCCTTGTACGTTTTGTCAGCTTGCTGGATGTTCACCATGAAATACATGAAATCCCCATCGGCCCATAGGGTGTATCGCGGGGCGCTCAGGTTAAAGCTCTGCCCGGCGTCCGCGCTCTTCTCCCCCCAGATGGCCATAGCGTCTTTCTCAATGTCTCCGCCCATAGGCATGGCATAGAGAACACCACAGTAGGGGAAATACACGATTCCCCGGTGTTGGATCGGAAAAGGCGCCCAGGAGGAGGTTTCTCCGCCAACTTCAAACTGGAGCTTTTGGACTACGCGGCGGTTTTCGCCGTTGGGATCGACGCAGTAGAGGCGCAGTCCATAGTCCACATAGCTGCCGTTTTCCATGATGGAATCGCTGTTGATGAAATACAACTTGTCACCCGCGAACCAGATACTGTTTGAATATGTGTAGGCATTGCAGGTGTTGTCATTGTGTTCACATTCAGGTTTGCCGCAGAGGATGGTGATACCCTTTGTGGCCTTGTCAATATAATACATATAATCCCAATCAAGCTGAATGTAGATGCCGTCCTCCGTTTCACTAACTCTGCCAAATTCGAGAGAGTCTGATTGGTGCATATTTTTTTGAAAATCTTTACTCCCGTTTTGATTGACGGGAATATTCAGTTTTCCGTCGCCGTCCTTATTGCAGGCAGCGAGGGAGAACGTGAGTAGCGCTGCAAGAAGCGCAGAAAGAAGTCTTTTCGATGTTTTCATAATATTTTCCTCATTACCAATTATAAATTTGTGTTATCTCGCCGGTGTCTATGTTCACGCAACAGAGGGCGCGGTTCCAATTCATGGTGCCGGAACCACTTGACCAGGTCTGCGCACTGGCGTCGGCTACAAAATAGATTTCATTCCCTGAGCAGAAAACCATCTCGCAATGCTTGATACCGTCGATCTCCCCGTACAGGGATTTTAAGGACACCTCCTTGACGAGCGTCCCGTCCAGGCCGTAGACATAGATCGTGTCCCCGCCGATGTAATTATTGCCGCCGATGCCGTATTGTTGGCCGCTCTTATCCTCCGGGGTGTCATTCATAAGGCAAAGGTAGTCGT
Source organism: uncultured Oscillospiraceae bacterium (assembly GCA_947632175.1). Classification (GTDB taxonomy): domain Bacteria; phylum Bacillota; class Clostridia; order Oscillospirales; family Oscillospiraceae; genus RUG626. The sequence goes on from CANROC010000012.1 coordinate 75,716, forward strand.
CGGAGAATATAGCCGTGCCGTACTCGGTCTTATCACTGGTATCGGCCAGCTTCTCGTGTTCTCCGGTCTCCAGATTCGTGCGCCAAAAGTCGTTGCCGGAGAGGTAGAAGTAGATGTATCCTTCCAGCACATACCATTGACTTACGGAAACGCCCGTAGATACCCACTGGCCCACCTCGGACCCGTCCGGCGTCTGCCAAACCTGAGAAACTTCCCCAGTTTCGGGGTCATAGGCAAACAGCGTGTCTTTATAGGTTCCGTCGGTTTGTGGGATATTTACCTTGAAATACATCGTGTCCCCGTCGGCCCAGAGGGTGTACTTTGGGGCGCTGAGATTGAGGCTCTGGCCGGCGTCGGCGCTCTCCTCGCCCCAGACGGCCACGGCATCCCTCTCAATGTCTCCGCCCAGGGGCATGGCGTAGAGGACGCCGCTGTAAGTGAAATACACGATCCCCCGGTGTCCCATGGCCAGGGGTATCCATGAGGAGGTGTCGCCGCTGGGTGTGAACTCCAGATTCTGGACCGTCCGCCGGCTTGTCCCGTCAAAATCCGCGGAATAGAGCCGTTCGCCGTAGTTCACATATTGACCGTTTTCTTCCACATAGTCTCCATTTGAATAATACAGCTTGTCGCCGGAGGCCCAGAGCGCCTGGGCGTGAAAGAAGGCATTGCAAGTGATGTCCTCATGTTTGCACTCAGGCTTATTGCAAAGGATAGTCATAGCCTTTGTCGCCTTTTCAATGTAATAGATGAACATGCCGTTGAGCTGTACATAGAAGCCGTCGTCCGTCTCGGCGGCAACGCTGAGGAATTTGGTGGTGATTGACTGGTGCATATTCTTCTGAAAATCGCCGCTTGCGGTTTGGACAGCGGGCATATCCGCCTCCCCGCCAACCTCCTTTTGGCAGGCGGCGAGGGAGAGGGTGAGGAGAGACGCGAGGAGCGCGGAAAGAAATCTGGTTTTCATGTTTTCCTCCTTATTGCCAGGTATAGATTTGCGTGATGGCGCCGGTGGCGAGGTTGAGGGAGCAGAGGGTGGTGGTTGAGGGGTCGGGGCCGGCGGCGGCGTTGAAGTAGAGGGACTTTCCGTCGCAGAAGAGGAGGGAGAAGCCGTTGACGGGGCCCAGGGTTTTCAGGGACAACTCCTTTAAAAGCGTGCCCTCCAGGTCGTAGACGAGGACGGTATCCCCGCCCTCGTGGAGGGGGACGCCCACCATGAGGGCGCCGTCAAAGGGGTTTGATAGGGGGCGGTCGTTCAAAAGGCACAGGCAGCTGTCGGAGAAGACGGCGCTGCCGTAGAGCGTCTTCTCACTGGTGTCCGCCAGCTTCACCGTCTCGCCGGTGGCGAGGTCCGAGCGCCAGAAATCGCCGCCGGAGAGGTAGAAGTAGATGCTCCCATTGGTGACGTACCACTGGCTGACAGAGACGCCGGTGGTTTCCCACTCGCCCACGTCCTCCTTGTCCGGCGTCTGCCAGACCTTTTTCGCCTCGCCGCCGTCCAGGGGACAGGAAAAGAGAGTGTCCTTCTGTGTGCCGTCGTCCTGAGGGACGTTGACCATGAAATAGAGGGCGTCCCCGTCGGCCCAGAGGGTATAATGGGGCTCACTGGGGTCGTAGGCCCCGTAGCCGCCGGCCGGGGCCTCGGAGGCGTAGTCCCGCCCCCAGATGCGCCGCGCGTCCTCCAGGTCCCCGCCCGGCTTGACGGCATAAATGACGCCGCCGGAGACGAAATAGACCTCTCCCCGGTGATAGATGGGCCTGTCATAGGCCGCCGCCCCCAGATCCATGACCTCCCGGCGCTCCGAGCCGTTGAGGGCTTCGGAGTAGACGCGCTTGCCTCCGTCCCGCTCCGACCGAACATAGTAAAGCCGCGTCCCGTCGGTCCAAAGAGCCGTGGCGTCCACGAGGGCGTCGCAGGCGTCGGGGTCCGCGTGAACGCAGTCGGGCTTGGCGCACAGGACGGCGACCTTTCCCGTGGCCTTGTCCAGGTAATAGAGCCGGAAATTGAGCCCCGGGCCCAGGCGCAGTTGAGGTAGAAGCCCTCCTTTGTCTCGCAGATCCCGTCCAGGTCCCCGGTCCCCGATTGGTGCATATTTTTCTGAAACACCGACGTGTCCACATCCTCCAAAGGGGGCGGTTCCCTGTCACCCCTGTCAGCCTCCTCCTCGCAGGCGGCGAGGGAGAGGGCTATAAGGACCGCCAACAGGGCGGCGAGCGGTTTTCTCGTCATGCGCAGACCCCCTAAAAAGAAATGATCGCGCGGACGGTCCTCCCATCCGCGCGATCATTTTACAATCCGGTTTTAACGAAAAGCTAACGATTTGAAAAAAGCCGAAATCACAGGGAAAATCGGGCCGTGACGGCGGCGCCGCCGCCCTCGGCGTTTTTAAGCTCCAGGCCGCCGCCGTGCTTTTCACAGATCGTCTGGCAAATATAGAGCCCCAAGCCGAAATGGTACGTCTTTTCCGTCTGCTCGCCGCTGAAATAGGGCTTCGCGGCGGAGACCAGCTCCTTTTCCTGGAAGCCGCGCCCGTCGTCGGCGACGCGGAGGGTCAAGGTTTCCCCGTCGCTTTCAAGCTGAGCCGTGATCCTCGTTCTGGCGAACCGGAGGGCGTTGCCCAGCAGATTTTCATAGACCTGCGTCACCGCCGCGGGGTCGATGTCCAGCGCCTTGGCTTTGAGATCGGCGGTCATGTCGCAGGCAATATCCTGCTTTTCGCACAAAAGCGCCGTCGTCTCCCGCAGGCTCTTGACGAAATCCCCGGTCGGCACGGACTCCCGCCGGATGGTGAGGTCCGCCAGCTTTTGCGCCGTGTTCATGCTGTTGACGAACTGCTCCAGCCGCTCCACGTGGGCGGACATGGTGTGGACGGTCTCCAGCACCCGCTCCTTGGGGAGGCGGTCGGTGGGGAGGTACTCCGTGAGCGTGTCCGTATAGCCCTTCAACACGGCGATGGGGGTACGCAGGTCGTGGGTGTAGGCGTCGTTGAGCTGGTGCTGTTCGTCGATCATGCGCAGCATATGGCGGTTGTTCTCGTCCAGCGCCGAACGCATCCGCTCAAAGGCGGCGCACAGCCGGGCCATCTCGTCGTGTCCCGGATAGTCCAGGGAAAAGTCCAGCTCGTTGGCCGCGATCCGCTCCGAGGCCGCCTCCAGCATCCGCAGGGGCTTGCGCAGCTTTGTGAACCAGAAAAGCATGGACGCCAGCAATAGCCCCGTGACGTAGATGAGGACGGGCACCAGCTTGGCCTCCGTCATGGTGTACCGGTACTCCGCCTTGACGCTTTGGGGAAGAGTGTCGATCTCGGCCCAGTACTGATTCACGCTGGTGCTCCCCTCGGACGCGACCCTCACATCCACCGTGTCCGCGGGCACAGTGACCTTGTAGGTCCCCTCCCATTCCTGGAACGATTCGGAGGAGCCGGCGTTTAAGTAGTCCGTGCCCGCCTTGAGCTGGACGAGCTCATAGTATTTCGCGCCCGTCACGCGGTTGGCGAGAAACGCGGAGGCGCCAAGCCCCGCCAGGGCGAAGAGGATAAACGCAAGCCAGATCGGGATACTGCGATACCACGCCTTTATTTTACCCATTTGTAGCCCACCCCCCAAACAGTCTGGATATACGGCTTACAGCCCGCGGCGGCCAGCTTCGCCCGCAGGCGGCTGATGTGCTCCATGGCCGTGTTCGGGTCCGCGTCGCTGTCCAATTTCCACAGGCGGTCAAAGATGCGGTCCTTGCTGAAGAGCTGTCCCGGGTGCATGGACAAAAGCTCCGCGATCTCGTACTCCTTTGGCGTCAAGGGGATGACCGCGCCCTTGAAGCTGACCTGGCGGGTGGTGTAGTCGATCATAAAGTTGTCGTCCAGCATGAGCCTGTGCGCCCGCTGGCCGCTCCGGTCCTCCCGGCGCAAGTGGGCGGCTACCCGCGCCCCCAGCTCGCTGACGGAGAAGGGCTTGACGATGTAATCGTCGCCGCCCGCCGCGAAGCCCGCCAGCTTGTCCTGGTCCTCGACCCTGGCGGTCAGGAAGAGGATGGGGCACGCCACCACGTCCCGGATCCGGCGGCAGACCTCGATCCCGTCCACATCCGGCATGTTGATGTCCAGCAGGATCAGATCCGGCTGTTTGCCGGCCTTCTCGATCCCGGCAAGGCCGTTTTCCGCCAGCATGACTTGATAATCCTTCAGCTCGAAATACTGCTTGAGCATCGCGCCGATGTCCTTTTCGTCGTCTATGATGAGCAGTGTTTTTCTCATGTGCCACCCCTCCTGGGGATAGTATACAGGATGTTTTTAACGAAATCCTAACGATTTGCAAATTTTTTATACGCGCCGGCAAAAAGCGGGCCGCAAGGCGCGCCTTCGCGGCGCCATATCGGCAAAAAACCATACCAAATCCGCAAAAAGGAGCTTTTCAGAGGAAATCTGTGATAGAATGGTACTGACTTTTTCACAGCCCGCGCATATGGACAGGCGCTTGAGGACGGAGGAGACACAGCGGATCGGAAAACCTGCAGAGAGGAGATCTGACATGAAATGGTCCCGAAAAAAGAAAAGGCTTTCCTTTGAGGAGGTCGCCAAATTCAACTGGGAAATGGACACGAACGCCGAGTTGAGGAAGAATCTGGACGAGCTTGCGAAGCAGTATGCGAATCTCAGCGAGAAGGAGTACCGGAGGAAGCTCCTGCTGTCCTTTCGGGAAAACGGACTGGTCATCGATCCAAGTCAGTTGGATATGCTGCTGCTCCTGCGGCATAAGACCGATCAGATGCTGTTGAGAGAGAAGGTGGATCGGGATGAAGAGGCGCTTTAGGCTGTGGGCGGCGGCGCTTGCGCTGACGGCGCTTTTGGCCTCCTGCGGGCAGAAGGCGGAGAACGCGTCTGTTTCCCCGTGGCAGGCGGCCATGAGCGACGCGGTCTTCGCCGAGGATGAGGAGGTCCGTCCGCTCGTGACGCTGACGGCCGGGGACGACCGGGTGATCTGGGACGATACCGGGGAACGGGTCCTGCTCCTGACGTGGCATGATTATCCGGACGCGTGCGATCCCGGAACGCCCATCGGGGAATACGGCGATATTTGGGCCACCTCGCTGGGCGAAATGATAGATTGGTACAGTGAAAACGGGGAGAAGATGCAGGACCCCGCGCTTCGGTTTTCACAGCTTCTCGGCGTGCATGAGGATGAGGACTACACCAGATTTACCGCCTTCTGGGTGTCGCCGCGGGATGTCGTGCGTCCGGCGTTTGTCACGGATGTGACAAAGCAGATGGTGAACGATTACAGCCTCGTCGCCGGGGAGTGGAAGGAATGGTTCGATTCCAACATCCTGTTTTCGTATTTTGAAAGCGATTACCCCTGGACAAGACTGGGCTATACCTACGACTGGGGCGGGACGCAGGAATACGGGCTGACGGAATTTCTGGTGCGCGACCCCTCGCGGACGCAGATTGCGTTTACCTTGACCACAGACGCGTTCGCAGACTATTTAAAGGACAGCGCGGAAGCCGGGAAATGAGACAAAACGGCTTTTCCGCCGCGAGGAAAAACAGCAAACGATCCGGAAAATAAAAAGAGGAGTGATCCGATTGAAAAAGAGATTTTCCCTTTACCTGACCCTGTCCGTCCTGTTGATATCCCTGCTGCTTGGAAGCTGTGCGGGAAGCGGCGGGAAGAGCGAGGCGATCACCGATGTCCGTCAGCTGGACGGGCAGACCATCGGCGTGATGACCGGCTCCAGCTTCGACGTCCATACCGACAACCTCATCGAGGACGCGGACAAGCAGTACTACGACCGGGTGCCGGATCTGGCTCTGGCGGTGGAGCAGGGGAAGATCGCCGGCTTTTTGATGGACGAGCCCATCGCGCGCCTGCTGTGCCAGGAAAACCCGGCGGTGACGTACCTGCCCGATGTGCTGGTGCAGGAGAGCTACGCCGCCGCCTTTTCCAAGAACGAGCGTGGGGCGGCGCTGAGGGATGAGTACAACGAATTTCTGGCGCAGATCAAGGCGGACGGCACGCTGGAGGAGATCGACAATATCTGGATAGGCACCGACGAAAGCAAAAAGGTGGTGGAGGACTGGACGTCCTTCCCGGCGGAGAACGGCGTTGTCCGCATGGCGGTCAAGACCGACGTGGCGCCCTTCAGCTATATCAAGGACAACCAGATCGTCGGGTATGATATTGATATTGTTGTCCGCTTCTGCAAGGCACGCGGCTATGGGCTGGAGGTGACCAGCGCGGAGATCGCGTCCATTTTCGCGGGTCTGTCCACCGGTACATACGACGTATCGGCAACCGGCATGACGGTGACGGAGGAGCGGGCGGAGAGCGTGAACTTCGCCCAGCCGAGCTACACCGGCGGCGTGGTGGCGGTGGTGGCCAATCGCGGGCAGTTTGAGGCGCGCTTCAAAACGCTTCAGGATTTCGCGGGCACGACCGTGGGCGTTATGTCGGGCGGTATTACGGACGAGCTTGTGAGCGGCGTGGTAAGCGGCTGTGAATTTAAGTATTACGACGACGCCTCCGCTTCGTTCCTGGCGCTTCAGTCGGGCATCGTGGACGCCGTGGCGCACGATTTGCCCGTGGCCCAGCTGGCGACGGCAAGACAGCCCGATCTGGCGGTGTTCCCCGAGACGGTGGCGTCCGACACCTACGGCCTGGGCCTTCAAAAGGACAGCCCGCTGACGGATAAGGTCAGCGCCATCATTGAGAGATATGCCGCGGACGGCACGCTGGACGCCCTGCGGGAAAAGTGGCTGGGCGCCGACGACAGCATCAAGACCATCGACGTGGGGGAATACGACGCCCCCAACGGCACCTTGCGGTATGCCCATGACTCCACGATGGAGCCCATGAGCTATGTGGGTGGCAACGGGCAGTCCCTTGGATATGAGGTGGAGCTGGTCACGCTCATCGCCAAAGAGCTGGGGATGAAGCTGGAGATCACGCAGAGCACCTTCAATTCGCTGATCCAGATGCTGACCAGCGGACGGGCGGACATCGTATCAGGTTCCCTCAGCATCACCGACGAGCGGCGTGAGAGCATAGATTTTTCCCCCGCACACTATGTGGGCGGCACGGTACTCGTTGTCCGGGGAGAGGACGTGGGCAAGGCCGTGGAGCAGGAAAAGACGGGCTTCTGGACCGGACTGAAAAACAGCTTTTATAAAAACTTCATTCAGGAAAGCCGCTGGAAGATGATCCTCTCCGGCCTTGGCGTCACCTTCGTCATATCCGTCTTTTCGGCCTTGTTCGGCACGGTGCTGGGCTTCGGCCTGTGCCTGCTGCGCCGCAGCCGCAGTAAGATCGCCTCCGGGGTCACGGCGGCCTTTGTCAGGCTCGTCCAGGGGGTCCCGGTCCTGGTGCTGCTGATGGTGCTGTTCTACATCGTATTCGCCGGCGCGCGGCTGGACGGGATCGTCGTGTCCATTGTCGGCTTCTCCATCAACTTTGCCGTCTACGTTTCAGAAATGATCCGCACCGGCATCAACGCCGTGGACCCCGGCCAGTGGGAAGCGGCGTCCGCCATGGGCTTCGGGCGGGTCAAGACCTTTACAAAGATCATCGCCCCCCAGGCGGCGCGCCATATTCTGCCGGTATACAAGGGCGAATTTATTTCCATGGTCAAAATGACCTCCGTGGTGGGGTATATCACGGTGCAGGACCTGACCAAGGCCACTGACCTGATCCGCAGCCGCACCTTCGAGGCGTTTTTCCCGCTGATTCTGACCGCCGTCCTGTATTTCCTGCTGGCGTGGTGCATGACCCTCCTGCTGAGTGTGGTGGAGAGGAAGATCGATCCCCGCCGCCGGCGGCGGGAACCGAAGGGGGTAGACAGGTCAGCCGCCCTGTCGGAGATCCCGGAAGAACCGAAGGCCGTGCCAAGCGGGGAGCCGGTGATCACCATCTCCCATCTGAAGAAGGTATTCCCCAACGCGACGCCCCTGAAGGATGTGAATACCGTCATCAACCAGGGGGACGTTATCTCCATCATCGGGCCGTCCGGCACGGGAAAGAGCACTCTTCTGCGGTGCATCAACCGGTTGGAGACGCCGACGGAGGGGCGGATCGAGGTGTTCGGCCAGCCCGTGACCGGCGTAAAGCCGGCACAGCTCGGCGCCGTGCGCCGGCGCATGGGCATGGTGTTCCAGAGCTTTAACCTGTTCGCCCATCTGACGGTGATCGAGAATATCATGCTGGGCCAGGTGGAGCTTCTTGGCCGCACCAGGCAGGAGGCTTACGAACGGGGGATGCGCCTGCTCACCAGCGTGGGCTTGGCGGAAAAGGCGCTCAACTATCCGGACGAGCTTTCCGGCGGCCAGAAACAGCGCGTGGCCATTGCCCGGACGCTGGGTATGCAGCCGGAGATCGTGCTCTTCGACGAGCCCACCAGCGCGCTGGACCCGACCATGGTAGGAGAGGTGCTGGCGGTCATCCGCTCTCTGGCCGAGCAGGGGCTGACCATGCTGATCGTGACCCATGAGATGAAGTTTGCCCGGGATGTGTCCACGCGGGTGTTTTACATGGACCAGGGCATCGTCTACGAGGAGGGGACGCCGGATCAGGTGTTCGATCATCCGAAGACCGACCGCTGCCGGGCGTTTGTCCACCGCCTGAAGACCCTCCATCTCGATATCGCCTCCAAGGAGTTCGACTTCATCGGCGCGGCGACCGACATCGACCGCTTTGTCCGCAAGCAGCTGCTCAGCGCCCAGCAGTCCCTCAAGTACCAGCAGATCTTTGAGGAGCTGTGCGTGACGAGCATCCTGCCGATCCTGCCGGAGAACGGGTGCCAGCTGAGCTTCGACGCCCTTTGCAGTGAGGACGGAAGCGAATGCGAGGCCGTCATCCGCTGGACCGGGGAAGAGTTCGACCCGCTGACGCAGGGGGACGAGCTCAGCGCGGCGCTGGCTGTCAGCCGGACCAAGCGCAGTGCCCACGCCTATGCCGACGGGGTCAATACGGTGACCGTTGTATTCTGAGACTGGTTTTGAGGAGAGAAAGAATGAAGATCAGCAAGAAAAAACAGCCATGCTTGCTGGCTGTTATCCTTGCCCTCGTACTGATCCTGGGCGGGTGTTCAAAGGGCAAGGCAAACGCGAACGACATCATCATTTTATATACAAATGACGTGCATTGCGCGGTGGATAAGGATATCGGCTACGCAGGGCTTACGGCATACAAGCGGCAGTGCGAGAAGAGCACACCGTATGTCGCGCTGGTAGACTGCGGAGACGCCCTGCAGGGAGATGTGATCGGCGCGGTCTCCGACGGGGAATATCCGGCGGAGCTGATGGAACGCGCGGGATATGACTTCGCGGTGCTCGGGAACCACGAGTTCGACTACGGGATGGAGCAGCTCGACCGGCTCATGGAGCTCAGCGGCGCTCAGTATCTGGGCTGTAATATCCGCTTTACAGGGGAGGACGGCGCGGCGTTTCTTTCCCGGCTCCTGCCGTACAAGATCGTGACCTACGGCAAGGTGAAGGTCGCCTTTATCGGGGTCTCAACGCCGGAGAGCATCGTAAAATCCGTTCCGGCATACTTCCGTGACGAGTCCGGGAGGTATGTGTACGATTTCTGCGGGGAAAGCGGAGAGGCGCTGTACGGATGCGTGCAGGAGAACGTGGACGCCTGTCTAAAGGCCGGCGCGGACCGCGTCGTGGTCCTTGCCCATCTCGGGACGGACGAGTCCTCCTCGCCCTTCACGTCCCGCGAGCTGATCGAGAACACCAGGGGCATCGACGCCGTGCTGGACGGCCATTCCCACAGCGAGATCCCCTGCGATATCGTGGAAAACGCTGATGGGGAAAACGTGCTTCTGTCCTCCACGGGCACGGGACTTTGCAACATCGGCCGCCTCACCATCACCGCGAACGGGAGCCTCCAGGCGGGGCTCATCGGGGCGTATCCGGAAAAGGACAGCGACATGGCGGAGTGCATCGAGCGCATGGAGGACAGGTTTGAAGCGGAGCTTGCGAAGAGCATCGGCGCCACGAGCGTGGCGCTTACGACCGTCTCCGATGCCGGTATGCGGCTCGTCCGGAACAGGGAGACAAACCTGGGGGATTTCTGCGCGGACGCGTACCGGGCCGTATCGGGGGCGGATATCGCCCTTGTGAACGGCGGCGGCATCCGGGCGGATATCTCCGCCGGAGAGATCACCTACGGGGATATCCTGAGCGTACACCCCTACGGGAATACGCTCTGCGTGGCAGAGGCCACGGGGCAGGAGATCCTGGACGCCCTGGAGATGGCCAGCCGCTTCTGCCTGCCCAACGCGAACGACGGGGAAAACGCGGTGGGCGAGAACGGAGGCTTTTTGCAGGTGTCGGGGCTTACATATACCATCGACACCTCCGTGGAATCCACGGTAGAGACGGATGAGCAGGGCAATTTCCTCTCCTGCGGAGCCGTCCGGAGAGTCAAGGACGTCATGGTCCTTGGGGAGGACGGCGGCTATACGGCGCTTGTGCCGGATAAGGTCTATACGGTTGCCTCCCACAACTACCTCATCAAGCAGGGCGGGGACGGGCTCACGATGTTCACGGACAACGCCCTGACGACCGATGAGGGCATGATAGATTACGAGATCCTGATGACGTATCTTATGGACGGCCTGAACGGAACCGTGGGAGACGAGTACGCGCTTCCCCAGGGCCGGATCGTCATCAAATAAAGATATGGACGGAGAAAAAATATGATCACATTTATCGCAGCACTGCTTCTTTTGCTGGTGGGATATCACCTCTATGGACGCCTGGTGGAAAAGATCGTCGCTCCCACCGACGATCCCACGCCGGCAATAGCCCATCCGGACGGGGTGGACTTCACGCCCATGAAAAAATGGCGGGTGTTTTTGATCCAGCTCCTGAACATCGCCGGAACGGGGCCGATCTTCGGGCCGCTGATGGGGGCGGTCTTCGGGCCGGTGGTCTTCCTGTGGATCGTGTTCGGGTCCATACTGGGCGGAGCCGTGCATGATTATCTGTCCGGAATGGCCTCCGTCAGGAACGACGGCGCTTCCATATCGGAGATCGTCGGCAAATATCTGGGCACCGCGGCCAAGCAGGTCATGCGTATCTTCTCGGTCGTCCTGCTCGTATGCGTGGGAGCGGTATTTACCACGAGCCCGGCCACGCTCCTTGCGAGCCTTACGCCGGATTTTATGAACACCACCTTTTGGATCGTTGTCATCATGGCCTATTATGTGCTGGCGACACTGCTTCCCATCGACAAGGTCATCGGAAAGCTCTATCCCGTGTTCGGCGTGGTGCTGATGTTCATGGCGGCGGGGATCATCGGCGGCCTGGTCTTCGGAGGCTATACGCTCCCGGAGCTGACTCCGGCGGTCTTTGCCAACCTGCATCCGGAGGGGAAGCCCATCTGGGCCTACATGTTCGTCACGGTAGCCTGCGGCGCGGTGTCGGGCTTTCATTCCACGCAGTCGCCCATGATGGCGCGGTGCATCGAGCATGAGAAGCAGGGGCGCGCGGTCTTTTACGGAGCGATGCTTGTGGAGGCCGTGATCGCCATGGTATGGGCGGCGGCCGGCCTGGGCTTTTACGGCGATCCCAACGGCCTGTTGGGGGCTTTGTCATCGCTTGGCCAGTCGGGCGTGGTCTATGACATTTCGGTGGGCGTGCTGGGAAAGGTCGGCGGGGCGCTGGCTGTCATCGGCGTGGTCGTCTGCCCGATCTCTACGGGGGACACGGCGTTCAGGAGCGCGCGGCTGACCCTTGCGGACTGGTTGAAGCTGGATCAGTCGAGCCTTGGAAAGAGGCTGCTTTTAGCCCTTCCCCTGATCGGCGTCGCCGCCGTCTTGACGCAGATCGATTTTGACATCATCTGGCGGTATTTTTCCTGGTCCAATCAGACACTGGCGATGATCGTGCTGTGGGCGATGTCCGCCTATCTGGTCCGCAGCGCGAAAAGAAGCTGGTATTCCCTGGTCGCGGCGTTCCCCGCGGCGTTTATGAGCGCGGTTTCCGTCACGTACATCCTCATGGCGGACGAGGGCTTCAGGCTTTCCACGAAAATCGCCTATCCGGCGGGCGTCGCGGCGGCGGCAGGACTGCTGATCGTCTTCCTGGTGTATATGATCCGTTCGGAACGCGCGAAAAAGCGGGAGCTTTCATAAGGCGATCACGAGCTTGAACCAGCCGTTCTCCGCGCTGAACGAATAAAAGGCGTTGTGCTTTTCGCAGAAGGCCATAATGGAGCGCGTACCGATCCCGTGGCCGGGTCTGTGCGATTGCGGGAGTCCGTCCCTGCCAAAGGAGACCCGTCCGCGGTAGGTGTTTTCGATCTCGAAGATGAACTGCGTTCTGTTGAAGCACCGGATGGCGATCTTCCGCTGGTCCTCCGGGAGCTTTTCGCAGGCGTTTATGGCGTTTTCCAGGGCATTTGAGAAGCAGATCGCAAGCTCGGCGAAATCAACGGACAGCGTGTCCGGGAAGAAGATCCGCTCCTCCACCGCGATGCCGGCGCGCTCAGCGCGGCCCAAATAGGTCGCGAGGGTGGCGTTTAGGATGGGATCGCCGCAATACCGGACAGGCGCGGGGATGTCGATGCGCGTGGACGCCTCCCGGATATAAGCGAGGATCGCCGCGGCATTTCCCTCCTCCGCCAGTCCGGCCACCGCGGACAGCATCTGGCGGATGTCCCGCCTTGCGTTCCTCAGCTCCTGCGCCTTTCTTTCGGTGCCCTTGGCCTGTTTTCGGATGTTCCCTATCTGCAGCCATAAAAGGTCGCGGTCCTGCTCCTCCATCCGGTATCTGTACTGGAGCTGCAGATATCGGAAGATGGCGTAATAGATGACGATAAGGACCGCGCCTGACAGCGCAAACAGGACGGGAAAGGACTCGTTCTGCGTATAATGCGCCGGGTAGAGCGCGAGCACCATGACCAGCAGGAAAAAAGAACAGGGGATCATGGCGAGGATCCCCCAACCGCCGGAGACGGTGTCCGCCACCGTCAGGAAAATATGGCGCAGGAAGAAGACATCCAGTAAGATCACGATCAGGTAGGCGGCGAGGAGCAGCAGGGAATTGGCCACAAGGCCGCCGCCCAACAGCGTGCCCAGCTGCGTCACGCCGACGATCAGATACAGGGACATGAGGAGCTGCGACAGGCAGCAGAAGATATGCCTTGAAAGGGATTCGTCCGCGATCAGGAAGGTTATGATGACTCCGGGGACGGAGATCGTGACGATAGCGCCGCGCAGAAAGGGCATGAAGCCGAGGAAACGTATGCACAGGACGGAAAAAACGATGGAATAAACCGCATATCCGCCGAGGATCAGCAGATTTTTCTTTTTATTCTCCTTGATCCTGCTGACGGAAACGACCATACCGAGGGTGCCGAAGATGGCGACAAGGACCCTGTACGCCTGGTATGCGGTATTGTTGTCAAAGATCATACCCGGCCTCCTTTCAGTCTTTCTATATCCGAGAGCCGCTCGGATGACCCTATATGCTTTCTATTGCCTCCCGCAGGAGCTCATCCGGATCGTTCCCCCGGATGTCCAGTCCCTCCGCCTTGATAAAGCGAATCTCGGGAATGCCCAAAAGGCTTTCATGCCCGATCTCCTCCCTTTGCTTAAAGTGCCACCATGATCCGGAACCGGCCGTTTTCCGCCGTAAACGAATAAACGGCGTCATGTCTCTCGCAGAACGATACGATGGAGCGGAAGCCGCTGTTTGAGCCTCCGCCCGGCGGCTTGGGAAGCCCGTTTTTATCCAGCGGCATTTTGCCCTGAAACGGATACGTGACCTCGATCATCAGCTTTGGGCTGTGGATGCACCGGACGCTCATCCTCCTCTCCCCCTCGGGAAGCTCCATGCAGGCGTGGACGGCGTTTTCCAGCATACCGGCAAAGCAGACGGAAAGCTCGGAGGCGTCCACCGGCAGGACGTCCGGAAGGGAAAGGGATGTCTCAAGCTCGATGCCCGCCTCTCTCGCGGAGGCAAGGCAGCCGGAGAGCGTGGCGTCCAGAATGGGATCGCCGCAATAACGGCGGGGCTTTGGGGCGTCCTCAGACAGCTTCGCGGTTTTGTTGACAAAATCAAGGATCGCCTGCGTATCGCCGCTTTCCGCGAGGGCGGCCACCGTGGAGAGGATGTGGCGCAGGTCGTGCCGGATGATCTTTGTTTGCTTTTCAAGCGCCTTGATGTCGGCGTTTTCCCTGCGTATGTTTTCCAGCTGGAGCTCCAGGATCTCCTTGTTCTGCTCTGACTGCAGCCGGCTGTACTGCATGGACAGGTACCTTCCGATGGAAAAGTAGACGGCCAGGATGACCGCGCCCAGCAGGTAGATGGTGACAATGCTCAGGGGCCGTTTCGTATAATGCTCCGGGTAAAAGGCGACCGTCACGGAAAGGATGATGAACGCGCAGGGGATTAGGGAAAGGACGCCCCAGCCCTTTTTGATCATGCCCACAAAATCCAGCCAGACGCGCCTCACAAAGCGAAACTCAAACAGCGTTATGAGCAGATAGGCGGCCAGGCGCAGCAGGATGTCCGACAGCTCGTTTCCGTGCAGGACGGTATTCATCAGGGTGACCGTGGCGGAAATGTACAGGGAAGCCAGAATATGCGTCGCCCCGGTAAAGACGAGCTTTGCAAACGGCTCGTCGGAGATATAGCGCAGAAGAAGGACCGCCGGGCATGATATGGTGACGAGAAACACCCGCAGGAAATGCTCGTAATCAAAATAATATAGTATCAAAAAGGTGGAGAGGACGACAAAAACGGCATAGCCCGCGATAACGAAAACGGTCTTCTTTCGAATGACCTTGAACGTGGTCGTGGATACCATCATGGCGATCGTGCCCGCAAAGATGATCAGGACCTTCAGGACCAGAAAAGTAAGGTTATTCTCAAAAAGCACGGTATTTTCCTCCGTTCAGCCAAAAGGCCGCCCATTCCTTCTTGACGGCGTCATAGAGGCGGCGCGGAATGGGAACGCGCAGGTTTCCGGTCAAAACCATATCCGTCTTCGTGACTTCCGTGACGTGGATCAGGTTCACCACGAAGGAGGAGCCCACAAGGAGCATCCCGTTGCGGGTGAGGAGGTCCGATACCGCGTCCATAAAGGAGCCGTTGAAGGTCATGCCGGGGATCATGCTCCCATCGGCCATGTAGTAGCAGATCCGTTTCCCGGCGCGTTCCGCGTACCGGATATCCGCAACGGGAAGGATGCGGACACTGCCCGCGGTCTTGACGGGGACCATCTCCCGCGCGGTCCGGGAAAAGGAGGCAAACGCCTTGTCGAGGCTCCGGAAGAAAAGCGGCTCGTCCACGGGCTTTAAGAGGTAATCGAGGGCGTCCACCCGGTAGGAGTCCAGGGCAAAGTCGGGAGACGTGGTCAGGTAGAAAAACAGCCCATGATCGTTGCGTTTGCGCAGCGCCGTTCCGAGCTCTATGCCGTCCATCTCCGGCATGATGCAATCGAGGATGTAGAGGTCGAAGCCGCCGCGCTCGTCCACATGGTTCAAAAGCTCTTTCCCGGAATAGAAGGACGACAGCAAAAGCGAGCGGTCAGGATTTGCCTGCCTGTACTGCCCGATCAGATCTTGTATTGTTTTGTGGCATGCTTTTTCGTCGTCGCATAATGCAATCTGCAAGGTTTTCGCTCCTTTTCTCCGAGTGCGGTGGGTTCGACATATTTTTATATTTTATCAAAGAAAACAGAGCGTGTCAACATACCTGTTCCTGCCAAATCCGCCAAAAAAGAGCCCAAATCGGACAGTCACAAGGCGCGGGATCGGGCAGCGGGAAAGCCCTCCTCGAAAGGTCCGCAGACCTTTCGAGGAGGGCTTTCCGCACGTTTCCCCGTGGCTTTTGAAACCCGTCAGGGCTCCAAAGCCGCTTTATATCTCTCCGGCTTTAAGCTTTCGGCAGCCTCAGCCGCCTACATAGTCCGCCGGAAGATATGTCGCTTTCGTGGAAGGCGCCCCTTCCGCGCTTTCCTCAGCCCTTTTTCCGGGACTTGAGGTAGACCGGGTAATCCTTGTCCTCCACGTAGCTTCCCGAGGAAGTGTCGCGGCGCAGGACAGTGAGCACGCGGTCGGAGAATAGCCTGGTCAGGCCCCTGGCAAATCTCTTGAACATGGCTGAACCTCCTTCTACCGGCCAACCGGTGTATGGCCTGTCGAACGGTTTTTCCTGACCTTCATGTCGTATTATACGCCTGGAATCCGAAAAAATAAACGGCCTATCCTGACAAAATCGCTAAAAATGAACCCTCAAAATTGTGCAACACGTCAAAAATCCGCCTCAGCTTTGACGCCGAGGCCCGGATGTACTATAATATGGGTCAACACGACCTGCGGGGAAAGGCGGCGGCGGTATGGCGTTTTTTGAGAAGACGTTGGCGAGCGAAGTGAAGTACGAGGGCTCGATCCTGCGGGTCCGGCGGGACACCGTGGAGCTCCAGAACGGCGACACGGCCTTCCGGGAGGTGGTGGACCACACCGGCGGCGTGGGGATCATCGGCGTCACGCCGGACGGCCGCGTGCCCATGGTGCGCCAGTTCCGCTACCCTTTCATGGCCGAGACGCTGGAGGTCCCGGCGGGAAAGCTGGAGCGGGGCGAGGAGCCCCTCCAATGCGCCGTGCGGGAGCTTTCCGAGGAGACGGGCTACACGGCGGGACGTTTCGTGTCCCTGGGGTCGCTCCTGCCCTCCCCCGGCTACTGCGCCGAGACGCTGTACCTCTACCTGGCCCTGGACCTCACCCCCGGCCGGGCGCATCTCGACGAGGACGAGTTTTTGAATGTGGAGTACTATACCCTCCCGCAGCTCCACGACATGGCCATGTCCGGCGCCCTCACCGACGCCAAAACCGTCCTGGCCGTCCTCAAAGCGGAAATTTATCTCCGGGACGAAAAATAACCCTTTACAAATCGAAAAATTGTGGTACAATAATAAAGCTGTCCCCCGAGGGCAGCCCATGGGCCTGTAGCTCAGCTGGGAGAGGATACGGGCCGCTTATAGCCCCCAACAATCTACCCCCGCAACTCATCCGCAGGCATCCGGTTCGCACCGCTGAAAATTGAATAATTGGAAAAATCTGGGCCTGTAGCTCAGCTGGGAGAGCGTTCGGTTCGCATCCGAGAGGTCGAGAGTTCGAGTCTCTTCAGGTCCACCAAGAAAGTAGGCAACCAAACTAAATATGTTTGGTTGCCTATTGACATATAATACATTATTATCGCAGGATGCATCAAACGAATAATTCTTTTTTGGGAAAAAACTATTTTAGGAGGTGGATTTGAATGCAAACATATGTTAATATTTCTCCTCAAATACTAACATGGGTCATTTCCAATATGCAGCCAGATACACTTCAGCCTAAAATTGTAGACTATTTGTTCCAATGGCAAAGTGGTGAAAAAAAGCCTACATTCAATCAAGTCGAAGATGTCAGTAAGGCCACTGGAATTCCGTTGGGCTATTTTTTCCTGCAAACTCCGCCGACTGAAGATTTGTCCATTGTTGAATACCGGACAGTTGATAGTGCTGAACTAAAAAACCCGAGTCGTGATTTAATTGATACCCTGCACGATATGGAGCAGGTACAAGTATGGATGCACGATTATTTGATATCTGAGGGATTTGCTCCGCTTGGCTTTGTTGGCAGTCTAAAGGATGAAAGTTCCGTCGAGGCGTTTGCCAAATCTGTCAGAGATATCTTAGACATTGCGCTTAATTGGTATGAAAGTGTCCGTACACAGGAAGAAGCATTCAACTACTTGAGGGGCGCAATTAGTAACGCCGGAACGATTGTAATGATGAACGGTATTGTTGGCAACAACACTCATCGTCCACTGAATACAGATGAATTTAGAGCCTTTGCTTGTGTCGATAGCTATGCACCATTGATATTCATAAATTCCAATGACACCGTCAGTGGTAGGATGTTCTCCTTGATACATGAATTTACCCATATATGTATTGGAGAAAACAGTCTGTTTAATGAACGATACAGCTCCGGCAGCAGGGTCAAAAAGGTGGAAACAGTTTGCAATGCCGTTGCCGCAGAAATACTTGTCCCTCAAACAGCCCTCATAGAAAAATGGAGATCTGCTATCACGGAAAATCCTGATGCAGATAGTGCGATTTCTTCCCTCGCTCGCTATTTTAAGTGTGGGAAAACTGTCATCGCCAGAAAAGCGTATGATAATAAATTTATTGATTTCCAACATTATCAAAGTGTGGCTCGCATAGCAATACAGGCATATCAGCATAACAAAAAGCTAAAAAAGGAACGCGGTGATAATGGCGGCGACTATTATCGCACTTTAGCAAGCCGTGTTGATCGTCGCTTTCTTAATACACTAGTTAACAGTATTCATGCGGGAAAGACCCTTTACACTGACGCTTTCAGGCTTACTAATACGAATCGGTCTACTTTCTCCAACCTCATTGACAACATTGGAGGTGGCCGTAGATGAGTAACAAAATATATCTTATTGATACAAACTCACTTATTGAGCCATTTCTAAAGTACTATCCTTTTGATTTTGCGCCGGGCTTTTGGGAACAGATGGCGCGATTTATTGAGGGCGGAAAAATAGCTGTTTTGGATTTAGTCAAAAATGAGTTGCTTCAAGGAAATGACAAGTTGAGAGATTGGGTCAGTGCGCTTGAGATGGGAACGTACATTGACCGAAGACAACCGCCAATCATTGAAAAATATAGTGCTGTTTTGCAATATATCCAATCGAATCCCTGCTATAAAACATCAGCTTTACAAGAATGGTCAAAGGGAACTGTCGCCGATCCTTGGCTGATTGCTGTAGCTGCCGTTAATCAATATACAATAGTCACTTTTGAGAAGCCTAATGATGGGCTGAACGCCAGGAATCCCAGCAAAAATGCTAAGATTCCAGACGTCGCATCTGAATTTGGAGTTGAAACCGTTGATTTATACTCAATGATGCGTGAACTTGGATTTATGCTACGTTAAAGCGAGAAAATAGCCGCTCAGACGATACTCGTCTTAGCGGCCGTTTTTGTAGATAGCATTAATAACAATATTCCTTAATCGCACGATGTTTCTTTAACCCAAAAATGTCGAATGGCGTCTAATTCTGTTGTTAGAGCGTTCGCCTCGCACCGAGAGGTCGAGGGTTCGAGTCCCTTTAGGTCCACCATTTTCGTTCGGGAAAGCCTTTTTTGAGGTTTTCCCGAACTTTTTATTAAGAAACGCTTACCAGTATTTTCTTGTCCTCCCGATGCCACAGGTCCTTGAATTGCTTGAATACGCTGTCTCAGGTGCTCTTGACATGGATGGCCTTGCGGCCTCGCTTCGGTTAAAGCTTTTGATAAACCGTTCGTATAAGTCTCTTTGTTATCGTGTTCATGGCTTTACTCCGCGTAGGGCGCGCAGCGGTCCGACATGGCGCGCAGGCGGTCCGCGGCCTCTTTTATCCGCGTGACGTCGCTCTCTCCCATCCTGTCCGGCTTTTCGGAGGCCAGGAGCTTTTCAAGGTCGGAGATACCGCTCTTCAAGGTTCTCTTCTCCTCCTTGGGGAGCTTCTTTTTGGCCCTTTCAAGGACCTTCCGGGCATCCGCCAGGGTTCGGTTGGCCTCCGCGTTGGCCTCCAGGAGGCTTCGGCGCACCCCATCCTGGGCGGCGTAGCGCCGGGCGTCGCGGATGGCGGCGTCGATCTCGGCCTCGCTCATGCGCTCGGCGCCGGAGATGGTGATGGACTGCTCCTGCCGGGTGTCCAGGTCACGGGCCGTGACCTTCAGGATGCCGTTGGCGTCGATGTCGAAGGTCACCTCGATCTGGGGCACTCCCGCCGGGGCGCGGCGGATGCCGTTCAGCCTGAATTTGCCGATGGACTTGTTGTCCCGTGCCATGGGGCGCTCCCCCTGGAGGACGTTTATCTCCACATTGGACTGGTAGGGCGCGGCGGTGGAGAAGACCTTTGAATAGTGGACGGGCAGGGTGGTGTTGCGCTCAACAAGCCTTGTGGCCACGCCGCCCACCGTCTCGATGGACAGGCTCAGGGGCGTCACATCCAGCAGCAAAAGCCCGCTCCCGCCGCTGGGCCGCCTCAAGGCGCCGTTTGAGAGGACGAGTCCCCCGCCGGACAGGTTCGACCCCTGGGCCGCGGCGCCCTGGGCCACGCACTCGTCGGGGTTGATGGACCTGGAGGGCTCCTTGCCCGTCAGCTTGCGGACCTCGTCCTGCACCGCGGGTATGCGGGTGGAGCCTCCCACCAGGATGACCCGGCTCAGCTCTATGGGTGAAAGCCCCGCGTCGGCCAGGGCGGCGCGGACGGGGCCGGCTGTACGCTCCACCAGATGGCGGGTAAGCTCGTTAAAGCGGGCGCGCGTCAACGTGTGCTCAAAATTCACCGGCTCGCCCCGGACGGTGGTGAGGTACGGAAGGGAGATATACGCTGCCTGGGAGGCGGACAGCTCCTTTTTCGCCTGCTCCGCCGCGTCCCTGACCCGCTGGAGGGCCGCCGGGTCCCGCCGGGGGTCGAAGCGGTGCTGGGATTTGATAAGGGAGCACAGCTCTTCGGTGATGACCTCGTCGAAGTCGTCGCCGCCCAGGTGGTTGTCGCCGTTGGTGGCCAGGACCTCGATGACCCCGCCGCCGATCTCGATGACGGAGACGTCGAAGGTCCCGCCGCCCAGGTCGTAGACCATGACCTTTTGGGCAGCGCCGTTGTCGAGGCCGTAGGCCAGGGCGGCGCTGGTGGGCTCGTTGATGATGCGCAGGACGTTGAGGCCCGCGATGCGTCCGGCGTCCTTGGTGGCCTGCCGCTGGATGTCGTTGAAGTAGGCTGGGACCGTGATGACCGCGTCCGTCACCGGACCGCCCAGGAAGCTCTCCGCGTCGGATCTCAGCTTTGAGAGGATCATGGCGCTTATCTCCTGGGGGGTGAAGGCCCTGCCGTCCACCGTAAACCGCCAGTCCGTGCCCATGCGGCGCTTCACGCTCCGCACCGTCCGGGCGGAGTTGACCACAGCCTGCCGGACCGCCGCGTCCCCCACCAGCCGTTCCCCCTCCTTCGTGAAGGACACAACGCTAGGGGTCGTCCGCCCCCCGTTTTCATTGGGAATGATGACGGGCTTTCCTCCCTCCACCACCGACACACAGCTGTTGGTGGTGCCCAGGTCTATTCCGATGACTCTGCTCATAGTCCTCTCTCCTTAAACGATTGCCAGCGCGTTACGCCGTTTTTTCAAACTGACTGTTGTAGAGCTCGGCGTAGAAGCCGCCCTTTGCGAGAAGCGTTTTGTGGTCGCCCTGCTCCACGATATTGCCGTCCCGGACCACCAATATGACGTCGGCGTTCCTGATGGTGGAGAGCCGGTGGGCAATGACGAAGCTGGTGCGGCCCTTTGTCAGCTCGTCCATGGCCCGCTGGATGATGAGCTCCGTGCGGGTGTCCACGCTGGAGGTGGCCTCGTCAAGGATGAGCAGCGGCGCGTCCTTGATCATGGCTCTGGCGATGGTCATCTGCTGCTTCTGCCCCTCGGAGAGGTTGAGCTTTTCATCCAACGAGGTATCATAGCCGTTGGGCAGCGTCTCGATGAATTTCCGAAGGCCCACGGCCTTGCAGGCCTCGTCCAACGCCTCGTCGGTGACGCCCTCCTTGTTGTAGACGAGATTTTCCCGGATGGTGCCGTTGAAGAGCCAGGTGTCCTGCAATATCATGTCGAAGAGGTCGTGGACGTCCTCCCGCTTCATATCCCCGGTGGACACGCCGTCCACGGTTATGTTGCCGGAATTAAGCTCATAAAACCGCATGAGCAGATTCACGACGGTGGTCTTCCCCGCTCCGGTGGGGCCCACGATGGCCGCCTTCTGTCCCGCTTTCAGATCGGCGGAGAAGCCGTGGATGATCTCCTTATCCGGCGTGTAGCCGAAGCGCACATTCCGGAAAGACACGTCGCCGCGCACCTTGTCGAGCTTGGCCGTCTTGCCCGTCTCGTCGGAGAGCTCCTCCTGGCCCAAAAATCCGAACACCCGCCCCGAGGCGGCGCTGGCCTGTTGGATAGAGGTCATGGCCTGGCCCAAGGTGGAAAGGGGCTGGGAGAAGAGCCGGGAGTAAAGCACAAAGGAGATGATGGTCCCCAGGTCCACCGCGTCGGAGCCACGCAGAATGAACTCCACCCCCACCACGAAGATGAGCACGTAGGAAAGGTTGCCCACGAAGGTCATAATGTGCATCATCATGCCGGAGAGGATCTGAGATTTCCAGTTGTCCTCATAGATTTTGTCGTTGGTCCCGGCAAACCGCTCCCGCTCAGCCTGCGCCGCACCGAAGCTGTTGACGATGCGGTGGTTGGTGTAGACCTCCTCGATTTGACCGTTCATCTCGCCCAGATGCCGCTGGCGGCGGACAAAATATTTCTGGCTCTTCATGAGGATCACGCCCATGGCCATGAAGCCCACCAGGGAGGTGACGATGGTCACCACCGTCAGCACCAGGTTGGTGGCGAACATCTTGTAGACCACGCCCACGAAGAGCGCCAGGGCGCTGACCAGGTTTGCCGTGGAGGACGCCAGCGTCTGGCCGATGGTGTCCACGTCGTTGGTCACCACAGAGAGGATGTTGCCGCGTGTGGTGGTGTCGAAGAATTTTAAGGGGATCTTGTTGATCTTTTTGTCGATGTCGTCCCGGAGTCTCCGGCCCGTGTGCTGGGTGACGGTGGCCATGATGAACTGCTGACCGTAGTTGAGGACCGCCCCGACCCCGTAGATGGTCAAAAGGGCGGCGCATATGTCAAAAAAAGCGTCCATATCCACGCCCGTAAGGATCCCGGCGGTGAGAGTATTCATCAGGTCCCCGATCTTCTCCGGCCCGATGATGGTGCACACCGACCCGCCGGCGGCGAAGAGCACGGCGGTCAAAATGGCCGGAAAATATGGCTTGCAGTAGACTGCCAGCTTTTTTAAGGCCCCGAAATCCGCTTTCTCACGGCTTTGGGGCATATGTCTGTTCATTCCTCTGGGCGGCATATTAAAGCTCCTCCTTTGAAAGCTGGCTGAGGGCGATTTCCCGGTACACGGGGCAGGTCTCCAAAAGCTCCTCGTGGCGGCCCAGTCCCGCCACGCGCCCCTCGTCCAGCACCAGGATCTGGTCGGCGTCCTTGATGGTGCCGATGCGCTGGGCCACGATGATGACCGTGGCGCCCGCCATCTTCTCACGGATCTGGCGCCGGACCAGCATGTCGGTCTTGTAGTCGAGGGCGGAGAAGGTGTCGTCAAAGATGACGATCCCGGCGTCCTTGAAGACGGCGCGGGCGATGCTGAGGCGCTGCTTCTGCCCGCCGGAGAAGTTGGCGCCGCCCTGGGCCACGTCTGCGTGGATGCCCTCTCCGAGGTTCCCCACGAACTCGGCCTGGGATATCTCCAGCGCCCGCCGGATGCGCGGGTCGTCGTCCGCTATATCTGTCCCGGCCCCGTAGGTGATGTTGGACTTGATGTCCCCCATGAAGAGAGTGGCCTTCTGAGGCGCGATGGAGACGCGCTCCTCCAGCTCCCGCTTGCCGTATTCCTTGATATTCACCCCGTCCAGGAGCACCTCCCCCTCCGTGCAGTCGTAAAAGCGCGGCAGGAGGTTCACCACCGAGGACTTGCCTGAGCCCGTGGCGCCGATGATGGCGAAGGTCTGCCCCGGCTCGATTCTGAAGCTGATGTTCGTAAGGCACGGCGTGGAGGCGTCCGGGTATGTAAAGCTCACGTTCCGAAATTCCACCTCGCCCTTTTGGCCCTTCCCGTGCCCGCCGGCGGGGTAGGTGATGGAGGGCTGGGTATCCAGCACCTCGTTGATACGCCGCGCGGACACCATAGCCCTGGGCATGAGGATGAAGATCATCACGATCATCATAAAGGCCATCACGATCTGCATGGCGTACTGGGTGAAGGCGGTCATGTTCCCGATGACCGTGACCCGCGCCATGGCGTCCCCGGCCCGGTTCATCAGCACCGCGCCGATCCAATAGATGGACAGCGTCAGGCCGTTCATGGCCATGGTCATCACGGGCATCATGGCCCCTATGACGCGGCTGGTGAAGAGGTGGTTGCGGGTGACGGCCCGGTTGACCCTGTTGAATTTGTCCTCCTGATAGCTCTCGGCGTTGAAGGCCCGGACCACGCGCACGCCGGAGATGTTCTCCCGCGTGATGTCGTTCAGGTCGTCGGTGAGCTTCTGGATAACCTTGAACTTGGGGAAGGCCAGGGAGACCACGACGGCGATGGTGACCACCATCACGAGCACCGTGATCAGCACCGCCATGGTCCACTCAACGGAGGTGGCGCTGATCTTGCAGATGGCCCACACCGCCAGGATGGGGGCCTTGATCAGCGTCTGGAGGCCCATGGCGATGAGCATCTGCATCTGTACCACGTCGTTGGTGGTGCGTGTGATGAGACTGGGGGTGGTGAAGTAATTCATCTCCTTGTCCGAGAACGTGGAAATCTTGTTGAAAAGCTCCGTGCGCAGGGAGCGGGAGAAGTTGGCCGCGATGTGGGAGGAGAAGAACCCCGTGGCGATGGCCGCCGCCATATTCCCGAAGGCGCACGCGAGCATGAGCCCGCCGTTTTTCCATATCTCCGACTGCACGATGGCCCCGGAGGACACGGACTCCGTCAGCTTTGCCGTGTAGTCCGGCATCTTCAGCTCCAGCCAGACCTGCGCCACGATCAGCGCCACGGCGCAGGCCAGGAAGAGCCAGTCGTTTTTCTTAAGGTTTTTGAAAATCTTTATCAAGGACTTGACCTCCGTTTCCGGTTTACTGTCTTATAGTATACCAGACAAATCTAAACTAAACCTTACGCCCACATAAAAACAGGCGGATTTTCAACGGATCGGAAGCGCCGCCGTGAATACGGTCCACCCTCCGCCGCTGGAGGCCAGGACCTTCCCGCCGTGGAGCTCCACAACGGCGCGGACGATGGACAGACCGACGCCGTAGCCCTTGAGGGCATGGGACTCGTCGGCCTGATAAAACTTGTTGAAAATGCGGTCCACGCTCTCCCGTGGTATCTCCGGGCCCGTGTCGCTGACGGAGACGAGCAAATTTTCCGGGGTCTCGGTGACGTCTATTTTGATCGTTCCGCCGCGATACGCGAATTTCACCGCGTTGTCCAGGAGGTTCAGCCACACCTCGCGCAGAAGCTCACGGTTACCGGCGTATTCGTACTCCCCGAAGTCCACCTTCAGCTCCAGCTCCTTCTCTGTCCACTTATTTTCCAGCAGGAGAAGACAGCCTCTGATCTGCTCGGAGAGATTGAAGCGGGTCACATCCGTCAGGATCGTCTGGTTTTCGATCTTCGTCAGGTTCAGAACATTTGTCGCCATGTCGCTGAGCCTGTGGGATTCCTCGGAGATGATGCGTATGTACTCCCACCGCTCCTCCTCCGTCAGCTTTTCCTCCAACAGCAGGTCCGCGAACCCGGCGATGGAGACGATGGGCGTCTTGAACTCATGGGAAAAGTTGTTGACAAAATCCGAGCGGAGCATCTCTGTCTTCTCCAGCTCCTCCGCCATATGATTAAAGGAGTCCGTCACCTCCACCGCCGTGGGGTGGCGGCCCAGCCTGGAGGGAAAGGCGAGCCTTGTCTTGAAATTTCCATGAGCCAGGGAATCCATGGCGTCGATGACCCTGTTCACAGGCCACAGGGAGATCCTCCCCAGCACGACGCTGAGGACCGCGCCCAGCGCGGTGCTCCAGATGACCATGGTCAGGACGATCCGGTTGGGCGCGGGCATAGTCTCATCAGGGGTAAAAAGGCCGTTGCGGACCCGGTACATCGTCACCGCGCCCACAAGGAGGGAGGTGACCAGCATGAAAAGCAGTATGACCGCGGAGAAGAGGAACGTCAGCGCGAGCCTGGGCTTGCGCTTCCCGCATCCTTTTTTCATACCATCCTCACCGCCTTGTAGCCCAGTCCCCGGACGGACTGGATTTCAAATTCCTTCCACCCCTCGAACCGCCGCCGCAGGCGGGAGATGTGGACGGTGATGGTCTCCCACCCCGCGTCCGAGTCCGCGCCCCAGATGTCGTCCATGAGCTGGATGCGTGTGAACGTCTTGCCGGGGTAGCTGAGGAGCTTGTAGAGCAGCAGGAACTCCTTCTGCGGCAGCTCCTGTGTCACGCCGTTTTTCGTGACTGTGAAATCGTCGTAACGCAACGTCACGTCCCCTATCTCGATCTTCCGCTCGCTGACGATCTTCGACCGGCGCAGAAGAGCCTTGATGCGCAGGAGCATCTCCCGCCTGTCGATGGGTTTTGTGATATAGTCGTCTGTCCCCACAAGAAAGCCCTTATATCGGTCGTCCGGAAGCTGTTTTGCCGTGACCATCAGAATCGGCAGGTCGCTCCGATTCTCCCGGAGGGTCCTCGTGAGCTCATACCCGTCCATGACCGGCATCATGATATCCAGCACCACAAGGTCAAAATGCTCCCGGTCCATCATCTCCAGCGCCGCCTGGCCATTTTCGGCCGTGGCGACGGTGTACCCGTCCGATTCCAGCACCGCCCGCATGAGCCTGCGGGTGTTCTTATCGTCATCTGCCACAAGTATGTGAAACATTCCGCGCCTCCCTGTTTTTTGAGCATCATAACACGGAAATCTAAACAAATTATGAATTGCGGTCTGTTATCTTGACAAAACGGTCAAAAAAGCTTATGATAGCTAATACTATTAGCCGGTTGGAGCGTCCCATGGACTATGAGGAACTGGCCGCGGAGCTGCTGAGGCTCCGGGCCGAACAGCTTAAAAGCGCCGTCTGGCGGCAGACTATGAGGCTCACGCAGGGGGAGCTTCTGGCGCTGTACTGCCTTCAGGAGCATGACGGCGGGGTCTATCCCCGAAAGCTCAGCGACGAGCTGTCCGTCAGCACCGCGCGTATCGCGGCCATGCTCCGGGACATGGAGGAGAAGGGCTGGATCGTGAGGCGGGCCGACATCTCGGACGACCGACACATACTGGTCTCCCTGACCGACGAGGGGCGCGGCGAGATGCGCCGGCGGCGCGAACAGACGCTGTCATCCCTTTCCGACGTGCTGAAGGCCCTCGGCCCGGAGGACGCCGCGGAGCTGATACGGATACTGAAACGAATGAACGAGATCTGCCAGGACCATAAATAGACACAAGGCCGCAGCTCATTTTGGCTGCGGCCGTTTCATACATAAGAAGCTAACAGTATTAGCGTGATCCGTTATGGATGGAAAGGAGCGAAAAAGTGGACGATTTGAACGAGAACGACCGGTATTTTGAGGAACAGGCGGCAAAATGCGCGTCATCCGACAGCATAAGCCGGGAGCTCTACGCGGAATTTGGCGTCAAGACGGGCTTACGGGACGAAAACGGCAAGGGGGTCCTCACCGGCCTTACCAACATATCCGAGGTGACGGCGTTCAAGTATATAGACGGCGTCAAGACGCCCTGCGACGGTGAGCTTCTCTACCGGGGTTACGACGTGCGGGACCTCATTCGCGGAAGCTCCCGCTTTGCCTTTGAGGAGGCGGCGTATCTTCTGCTGTTCGGGGACCTGCCTTCAAGGGCGCGGCTTGAAGAGTTCATCCGCGTGCTGGCGGAAAAGCGGATGATGCCCACGAATTTCACCCGCGACGTGATCATGAAGGCCCCCAGCGCGGACATCATGAACTCCATGACGAAAAGCGTCCTGACCCTGGCCTCCTACGACCCGCTGGCCGGCGACCTGAGCCTTCCCAACGTGCTCAGGCAGTGCGTACAGCTCATGAGCGTCCTCCCCATGCTGGCGGTGTACGCCCACCACGCCTATAACCACTACGAGCTGGACGGGAGTATGTACATCCACCGTCCCGACCCGGCCCTTTCCACGGCGGAGAACTTCCTGCGTCTTCTCCGGCCCGACATGTCCTACACGCCCCTTGAGGCGCGGGTCCTGGACGTGGCCCTTCTCCTTCACGCCGAGCACGGCGGCGGCAACAACTCCACCTTCACCACCCGCGTGGTCACCTCCTCCGGCTCCGACACCTACTCCGCCATCGCCGCGGCCCTGTGTTCGCTGAAGGGCGCGCGCCACGGCGGGGCCAACATCATGGTCATGCGCATGATGGAGGACATAAAAGCCCACGTCCGCGACTGGGCCGACGAGGAGGAGGTGTCGGCGTACCTCGTAAAGCTCCTGAGCGGCGAGGCTTTCGACAGGCAGGGCCTCATATACGGCATGGGCCACGCGGTCTACTCCCTCTCCGACCCGAGAGAGGTGGTGTTCAAGGGCTTTGTGGAGAGGCTGGCCCGGGAGAAGGGCCGGGAGCGGGATCTGGCCCTTTATAACGCCATCGAGAAGAACGCCCCACGGCTCATCGCCGAAAAGCGCCGCATCTACAAGGGCGTCAGCCCCAACGTGGACTTTTACAGCGGCTTTGTCTACGACATGCTGGGCATCCCGGTGGAGCTCTATACGCCGATCTTCGCCGTGGCCCGCATCGCCGGCTGGAGCGCCCACCGGCTGGAGGAGCTGGTCAGCGCCAACAAGATCGTCCGCCCCGCCTACAAGAGCCTTTGCAGGAGGCGGGAATACATGAAGATCGAGGAACGGTGAAAGGAGCGGAAGATGGACGGGAACAAAACCGCGCAGGAGAGCTGGGAGCTCTTCTTTCTGGAGTATTTCAACACCGACAGGATATTCAGCACCATCAAGCGCGCGGACTACCTCTTCCTGCGCGCCATACGAAGCCGGGAGGGGGAGCGGGGCAAGCCCGGCCGGACCTACCTTGCCGACCTTGCCGATGGGCTCAATATGCCCATCCCGACGCTGTCCAAAACCATCGAGCGGCTCCAGGACAAGGGCTTTGTGACCTGGAAGACGGACCGCGCCGCCGGACAGACCTATGTCAAGCTCACCAGCAAGGCGGTGGAGCTCATGGACGACGAGAGCCGCAAAATGAAAACCGCTTACAAACGGATCCGGGACGAGATAGACGAAAAGGACCTGGAGCAGGCCATGGAGACCTTGAGAAGGGTCGCCGAAATACTGAGAACGTCACAACAGACTTGAGCGCCCGAACATTTCCGCTGCCCGCGTGAGGGCCGCTTCCCGCGCCTTGCCATGTCCACCCCCGGACCCGAGACATTCCCCCGCGGCTAACGTCGTTCACAAAGCACCCGGGAACCTAAACGATGACAAATGTCCTCGAAAAGCTGTGCGGCCGCACCCCGCGCGCAAAACTTGCCAATGAGCGAGATCGTTCGCCTCGCTCCGAGAGGTCGATGGATCGAGTCCCTTCATGTCCGCCACGTCGTCGCGGAAGTCTCGATGGCTCGAAAAGAGGCAGAAGCCAAAGGCTCCTGCCTCTTTTCTCACTCGCCGACTTCGCTCTTCCTCTCAAAACGCGACTCGCTTTGCTGGACTCGCGTTTTGTATTTTATACTAATCTTTTTTTAAGTCTACTTTTTATGGGAGAATAGTATCAGGCAAACGCGGGACGTAGGCCGCGCGATCTTCCTCGCCAGCCACGGTCAGGAGGGTCAGCCGTCCCTGCCGAGCAGAAGCTCGTTAATGTTTTTGATAAGCTCTCCGATGATAGCCACTTTCTCCTCGGCCTGCCGGTCCTCGGGAAGGGAATCCGCGGCGGCGAGGGCGATGGAGATGTTCTGGGTCATGACAAGCTTGTTGTGGTAGTTGCTCATGCCGGCCACGGTCTTGTTATAGAAATAGAAGAAAACCGCCGATATGAACTCCGTGATGATACCGGAGGCGGATGTCACGGCGGCGGACTCAGTGAAGCCCAGGAAGACGGCGACGACCCCCGCCATGATGAGCAGAGCGCCGAAGAGCGAGACGAGCATTGTGGCGATAAAGCCCCGCTGGGCGTGTTCCCTGGTCTGCTGGTAATACTGGTCCAGATTCTTGAAGCTCATTTTGATCAGGTTATGGTACGCGTCGGAATCGGAAAGCGAGCTCTGAACAGTGACCGTCTCGTTCTCTATAAGCTCATGACGTATGGCGTTCTCCTTTGTCATCAGTATTAAAACGGTAAAGAGATAAAAAAGGAGTCCGAGGACCAGCCCCACGGCGGCCGACAGAACATAGTCAATGGCGGGCGCGTAGGCCATGTTCCGGGAATTTGCAAAGCAGATCAGCACCGCCAGCAAAACGAACGGGAGCACTATGGCGGCAAAAAACGCAACGCTTCTTCTCTGCCGTTCCGTCTCCCGGAGCCGTTCCCGGAGCCTTTTGACCTCTCTTTCCCTGTCGGCCTCTGGCGCGGCCGCGCTGTTTTCCATCATTTCCGGCTCATCCATCCGATATTGACCTCCTGTTCTCTCAATTTTCCGGAGCTTTCAGATCATAGATCTTGCAACAGTTTTCAAGATCTTTGTCAAGGGCGGCGTACTTGACCTCATCGGTGTCATGGATCTCCTTCGGCGGCCGGTCCGGTATGATGAAGGGCAGTTTTATGTAGGTGATCTCGCCGCTCACCAAGGTGGAGCCGACGACATTTTTCCCCTTGAGGGGATATAGGGCGAAGGAGACCTCAAGATGCGTATCCGGCGAGGCGCTTTCGCCTGTCTCGGCCACCGAGTTTGTGTAGACGGTAGCGCAGTTGTGCCATCTGGCCAGGCACTCCGCCGTACCCACGAACATGTTGGTGTCGCCGTTGTTGTCGGATATAACAAGCATCACGTCCACGAAGTCGCAGTATTTGTGGAGCGGGTTATGCTTGTCCAAAGGGTCCAGTACGTCGCGGCATATCGCCACGCCGACAACGCAGTCCTCAAAGGGCAGGATCGTCACCTTGTCCTCCATGATGATATCCTCGGAAAGCATCCTGAATTTGTCCAAGGGGTATTTTTCCGTGTCGATGTGGTAGTCCCTCGCCACCTTCTCTGAGTAGCCCATGGAAAACGGGATGATCTTGTTATACGACGCGACTTGCTTCCAACCTCCGTCGTTGACGAAGATGGGCGCCGTGTTGTACGCCTTTCCGCCCGCCGTGTAGTGGCTCCCGCCCACCACCAGCTTAAGGCCGCCGCCGTATTGCTTGAGGCTGTCCAGGAGGAATTCGACGGTGTCCTCGTTTATGGACAGCTCCGGGAAGATGAGCACGTCGGCGTTCTCTTTGGCCGTTTGAATGCTTTTCTCTATGATCGTCTTCTGTTCGGAGAGGCTGCTCGCCTCGACATGCAGTCCCGCGTTTTCAAAGCCGATGGGCCTGCTGACACTGAGGTTCAATTTGGCGGCGGCACGGCCGTGGGAAGCGGCCGCCCGGAGCGTGCCGTCGGAAAAAAGCTTTATTGGGAAGCGGTGGATACTCACGGGGCTGGGCGGAAGCAGCGACGCGTCCTCCAGCAGCAGTCCCCGTATGTGATTGAAGGGGCAGCTCGCAACCGTGGTTTTCGGCTCGGCCCAGATTTTCTCACCAAAGGCGATCATCAGGTCCTTGACCCTGTAGTATTCGATCGTGCTGCTCACGCGGGCCGTTCTGTCGTAGTAGAGAAGGACCGCCAGGATGAGCTTAAACTCCTCTTCATCCGAGCGGATATCGACCAGTCTATCCTCATACCAGACATTGATATACCTGGGGGGACGCGCCAGAAGACTTTCATACCAGTCGATCACCTGTTTGTCCGACAGATAGTTGAACAGATACCTGTCTTTCATCGTCAGGTATTGATAAAAATACTCACAGATGTAAAGCATCTCATTCTTATCCTGGGAGGTTTCTGGCGGAACCAGATACGTGATGTCGATGTGGAAGCTTTTGTCGGCGGCGGTATAGTGGAAGGCGCGGCCAAATTTCCTGCCCTTTTCGTCGAGGAGCTCCTCAACGCTCTCCTGCACTTGATCGGCGTTGAGGGGGGAGATCGTCAGATTAAGTATCTGATCGAGACATTTTTTCGCGCCTTGGACATTGGGAACGCGCATGGTGCAGTCTTTCACCCTTTCGGAGAAATAGGTCCTCCTCCTTGGGCCCTCGAGCGATGCTGTGACCGCGAAGTCTGAGTTTCCCACGATCTGCCACAGGATCGTCCCGCCGGAACGCAACTTGCAAAGTTTATAGCATGCCATTTTGTACACCTCCATTTTCTCGCTATATCTATTTATGTGTTCAGACCGCGGTTTCGTAACAAGATGATTTCTCAAATTTCAAAAAAAGTTATGATTTCATCAAAATCACCGCGTAATACTAATATCTATTTAAAAGAAGACACCGAGCGGCGAGGATTTTTCGCGTCAGGCAAGGAAGACGCCGCAGGGAATACTTTGTGTATTCCCAAGGCGGCTGACGCAACCGGGGTCCCCGGTGGGCAAAGCCCGCCGGGGAGAGGAGGAGCGAACACAGCGCCTGAGGGCGACCAAAGGGAGCCCGAAGCAAAGCGTGTTCAGCGACGACGATGCGAAAAAGGCCGGCATCGTCTCGCCGTTTTCCCCGATGAGCCGGGCCACGCAGATGCGCAGGCAGGGCCGAGAGGTCCGGGGTCCGTCCATGAATGCGGCCCCGTTTTCGAGCATTTTTCTCGAAAACGGGGCCGGTCCCAACTTATTTCTGCTTTTCTTCTATTTTGTTCAGGATCGTAAACAGGCGTTCCTCGGAGCGCTGGCGCTCATTGATGGTTTCGGTCATGGCCTTCATATTGGCCAGGAAGATGAGGCCGATCAGCCGGACGAAATTCAGAAACGAGACGGCGGAGAGGGCGAACAGCACGCTGATCCCCGCCGCGCCCCACGCGGTGCCGGCGCCGTCCAGGATGCACAGGAGGACCAGCAGGACGTTGACAAACATGCCGAAAGAAAAGATTTGAAGAAGCTCGTAATGCCGGCCTCTTTGGACCATGCTCCTCGTGATCCCCAGGACCGAGGTGGCGATGATGGAGATCACGGCCACGTAGATCCCCAGCATGACTGAGGCCGCGCTGACCATCAGGCTGATTTTGTCACCGCTGTAAAACGCGGGAAGCGTCTTGTGGAAAAACGTGCCCAGAGGTCCAACGACGCCCTTCAGGCAATACGCCAGGATTGCCAGCGCCAATATAAGCAGCTCAACGGCCTGGTTATGTATCGCGATCCTAACGATCTCCTTCGCCCTTTTCCTCCCACTTTTCCACGAACACATAGTTGTTATCCTCCTTCCCCAGCACTTCCCTTTGAAAATATTGATCCAGTATATCCGAATATTTTCCGTACTTGTCGTAGAGGGCCGCCTCAAGGTGATTTTTTAAATACTCCGCCCCCACCTGGCTCCCCTCGAGGGGAAACGAGTGCTTCAGCGTCATCACGGACTCCTTGAGCCTGGTCCTGTCCACACGCTGGCTCCCGCCCCCGTAATAGCGGACCTCGATCTCCTTGACGGCGTTTGAGTCAATATTCAGCTCCCCGATCAGGTCCAGGATCGCGTCCTTGTCCAATGTGGCGCGCTTCTTGGCCCTGCCCAGGCTGATCTCAAGCTTCATCTGGTTGCCGCTGATCTCATCCCGCGAGTCTTTGGCCATGGCCTTGAAAAAATGGGCCATGGAGGAGGGCTCGTCCGCGTGAGCCCTGAGCATATCGGCGAACCCGGCCCGCAGGTCCAGCGTGATGACCACGCTGCTGACCCTGTCGGCGTGCGCTATCACATCGACCCCGCCGCGGTACTCGATGGGGGTGATCCGCAGATGGATCGGGTCCTCCGGGTCCAGGAACGTGTTGAAGTAGTCCTCGATCTCATCATAGCCCGGCGCGGATTTGTGGTTCGTCAGGACCATGACCTTGTGCTTTGTATCGTAAGCCAGCACGTTGACATCATAGACGCTCCTGTCCAGCTCCTTGAGGCTCCGCCCGTCCTCGGCCGCCACGTAGGGCACTCCGTGCTTGACCTTTCCGATGGGAATGACCACAAAACGCTCCCCCACATCCGGCCAATAATAGGAGGAAATGCGGTATCTCTCCCCAAGCACCTTGCGTTCGATGGCCTTGACGTCCGTCCTGCTCAGCGTCTCGATTTTCTTGAGGAAGTCCATGACGTCACGTCCGGTAGGTTGCCCGGCCCTGTTTTCAAAGGCCATCTTATAAAATTCCACATACGTTGCCAAGGCAGATCCCCCCTTTTTTCACCATCATATCACATACTTCGCGAAAGTAAAGAAAAAAATCATCCGCCGCCCTGCCCGCGACGCATACAACAAAACGGGACCTGTTTTCACAGGTCCCGTTTTGGCAGGGGTTGAAGGGATCGAACCCTCGGCCTACGGTTTTGGAGACCGCCGCTCTACCAGCTGAGCTAAACCCCTATATGATTATTCCCAAACGCGAGTCCAGCGAAGCGAGTCGCGTTTGGAGAGGAGGAGCGAACCGTGCGACTGAGGGGTGAAGCGGGCGCCTTTGGCGTCAGCCGAGCCCCGAAGCAGAGCCGGTTCAGCGACGACGACGATGGTGGGCCTTCGGGGACTCGAACCCAGGACCGACCGGTTATGAGCCGGTTGCTCTAACCAACTGAGCTAAAGGCCCACAGCGCGTCAAAAGGAAAGCCGCCGCCTTATGGCAGCGGCTTTGCCGTTGGCGCCTCCTGTAGGACTCGAACCTACGACACCGCGGTTAACAGCCGCGTGCTCTACCGACTGAGCTAAGGAGGCAAATGGCGAAACCCGCTGTTAAGCGGGCCTCGCTTTGTGTTGGCGTCTACCTATTTTCCCGGGCCGTTGCCAGCCAAGTATTTTCGGCGCCAGTGAGCTTAACTTCTGTGTTCGGAATGGGAACAGGTGGACCCTCACCGCAATCAACACCAACTTTTCAGGGCTTACACCCTGAGAACTGAACAAATGGAGGGGGGGAGCGAAGCGTAGAGCCTGCTATTCTTCAATAGGTCAAGCCCTCGGGTTATTAGTACCGATCAGCTGAACGCCTTGCGGCGCTTACACCTTCGGCCTATCAACGGTATAGTCTACACCGACCCTTACTCTCTTAAAGAGATGGGAGAACTTATCTCAGGTAAAGTTTCACGCTTAGATGCTTTCAGCGTTTATCTCGTCCGTACATAGCTACCCAGCTATGCCCTTGGCAGAACAAC
>CANROC010000013.1 GCA_947632175.1 uncultured Oscillospiraceae bacterium
CAAAGCACTTTCATATATGCTTGTTCGTCATCATCAATGCTAATCCAAATGCTTCCTTCTTCTGAAAGCATATTCCAAAGGATTTCAAGGCGAGGCCGCATCAAGTTTAACCACTGGCTATGCTCAAGGTTGTCGTCATACTGGCTGAATGCATAGCCCGTATTATACGGCGGATCTATGTTTCTTGCGACTTTGATACAGACGGGATCCTTTTCCCCATTTGTAAGATATTTTTTCAAACGGGCATATCTTGCAAAACACGAGATAATCCCAAAATACACGCATTATCCCAACACTTCAAGTAAAGCCAAAAGATTCGGCACGCCATCAGCGCCATTTCTATTGATACGGATAAATTTACAACCTGCATTTTGCGCAGTTTCTCTGTCTTTTTCTTCATCACCTACAAAGACTAATTCTGAAACAGGGGTATTGAAGTGTTTTGCAATCTTCTTTAAACCGGTACAATTCGGCTTCCTAAATCCACATATTGCTGATGAAACATAATAATCGAAATACGGTAAAAGGCCTGCGATGTCTTTTTGAAACAAGCTATCCGGATAAGCACTTGGCAGATCGGTTAATGCTGATATAGCATATCCTCTTTTCTTCAGCGCATTTAAGACGAAAACGGAATCCGTAAATACTACCGGCGTTAACTGCATACCTTTCCAAAAAACATCTATGCAATCCTTAACGTGGACCTGCAAATTCCAACCCTCTAAGGCTTGGGTAAAAATATATTGCGCAGAGTACTCGATTTCTCTATAAGTGATTCGCGGATTGAATGTTTTTAATCGCTGAAATGCTTCTTCTATTTGCCTCTCTGTAACAGAGCAATTATACTTTTGGACTATTGCGTCAAGTCCTTCATGATAATAATCAACCCATGACAGCGGCATATTTACATATTCCATTAACGTTCCGCCTAAGTCAAATACAACAATTTTCATATCGGTCCGGCTCTCCCTTTGTATCAAAATCAGCAAGATCATATCAATATAGATGCACTTCACCTGTCCGGCATACTTGCTCTCCAACGCTTTCAGCGCCAACAGATTATCCCCATGAATGAGCATATTTGTTGTATCGGGATCAGCAGCAGTGTTGGACAGCTCCGGCCTCTCAATCAGCAGCCGCGGCTCGATTCGAATAGGCTCGTCCTTGCCGACCCAGGTGAGTTCAAGTTTGTTTGCCATAATTATCTCCTCAACTTATTCTTTGGAGTCCTTCTGCTTAATCGTTAATTTTCCAAAATGACAGATGGGATATGTTAAGAATTCTTCTTGGTTTTGAGGTTCTAATTGTTCAAAATATCTTTGAGCAGATTCATTGTTATCGAGCAAAAGATAGGCACCACAAAGAATATTGGGTGACTGACTAGACTCAATGATTTTTCCAAGTTCCATAATTTCAGAGATAGAAAAATCACGCTGACGCTTGATGATTTGCAATCTGTTTAAGGCGACAATTTCCATATCTGCGCCTGCCTCGGAGGCTGAAATCCATGTGCAAGTCTTTTCTGCCAATGTCAGAAGCTCTGGCCTCTTATATTCCATTTCATCATACCCTCTAAGCATTTCCAAGAGCAGTGATGTGATACTACTTATCAAACCAGAAGCTAATTTTGTAGATAAAAGGTCATCTTCGATTGCTTGATAATTAATATTTGAAGCATGAGTAAAAGCAGATTTATCTAACAACACATAGTGCGACACCGGTAATGGATGCTCGTGTTTGTTATCATCCATTTGAAATGCTGCAATAGAGTGTGGCTCAAAGAAATTTTCAATTTTATAATCTCCGCTTTCTTGTCGGATTCCCCAAATCCAAATAGAAAGATTTGCTATCTTGATTGGCCCATGAATGATAGGATCATTTATATTTGGGAAACGGATGTTCTTATTATAAAGAACCGCCAAAACAAAATTTCTTAAATTGACCTCATCA
Organism: uncultured Oscillospiraceae bacterium; assembly: GCA_947632175.1. Lineage (GTDB taxonomy): Bacteria > Bacillota > Clostridia > Oscillospirales > Oscillospiraceae > RUG626. The sequence continues at coordinate 1,951 of CANROC010000013.1, forward strand.
TTTTTAGTGAGTTGCTCACAATCTAATTCCTCCGTAACGCCAAGCACATCAAGCATTTTTTTGACATCTTTGTAATAGGCAAGACTATTACTATATTTTTCAGTATCTATTTCCGTTAAATCGTGAAGTGGGATTTTAACATCACCAAAATCAATTTCTTTCTGCTTTATAAGTTCAACCATGAAAGTAGCATCTTTAATAAAATCAGACAAGGTTCCGTTCGGCCTAAAATTTACCATTGACTTTTTGTCAGGTGGAGATAGTTTGACACTGATTCCTTTGCCTACCCAAATGTTTGACGTTCCGTTTTTGTAGGTTACTGAATAATGATCATAATACTCTATCCCTTTAATTGAAACCGGGATTGGTATTATTTTTGAAATAATAGCATTACTAATTTTATCAACAGGAATTTCAATATCCAGCCCGCGGGGTTTAGCGTACAAATAAAAGTCATGCGTGGATGCAAACGTCCCTATATTAAAAGCTGAAGTTTTAAGACTTGTAGTTCCAAAAGAGAGGGAGTCAATTTCTACGCCTTTTGCTTTGAGATCTTCCACAGATAAAATGGGCTTCCCAACAAATCCTCTTTGCTTGGGATAATCGTGAATAAATGACAGAAAGATATTTCCCATCTCATCTGGGTTATGTTCTGGGAAGGTCTCCAACTTGATGGTAGTGCTTTTTTGCTTATCTGCATGATCAATAATCTTTTTTAAATCATATACTAAGAGACTCGCATAGAAGATTTTGTGCTCACCTGTCGCAGGAATGGTACTGACTAAAAAGAAAATGCATCCTCCGTCTTGGTAATAATTCCTTAAATCGACCAAACTGCAGGAAAAAGATGCGGTATCAGATATAATTTGATTCTCGGTTCCTTTAACCTGGACTGGTACACGACCAAGCAAGTCACATTTCTTTTGTTCCCCATTCTTATATGCAAAAACAGTTCCATCCCATGACGGTGTTTTATCATTTTCATCAATATACGCATCCAAAATTGGGCATCGCAAAAGGGCGGCTTTAACTGCATTGACCGCGCTTTCTTCTATTCGTTTATTGTTTGCGGTTGCCATTCCTCATACCTCTTTGAAAACGTAATAACATTGTGTATATTATAGCCGAAAAAATTCCGAAAAGCAAGAATATTACAACCCACCTCAACTTTCTGGCATACCGGTTCTTAACATATATAAGTATCAATTTGTATTTGCGCGTGGTGACCGCTAAAAACTTACCTTGTTATTATCTATCCTCATTATTTCCGCCATCAACCTCACCCCCAAGCTGAATGCTTCTCGAAAACGTCTTTCACCCATGGAGCTTGCCACGCTGAGGCAGTTATCCTTGATTGCATCGAGAATTGCTCTATCCTGCTCGTCGAGAGATGCCTGTAGTTTTTCCTCGTTTTCATGTATCCGCTTTAAAATTTCCTTTTCCTCCGGCGTGGGCCTGCCCATTTGCTCAACCGGGCATATGTTGCCGTAATAAAGCTCGTTGATAAGGTCATCCATCTTTATCCCTCCTCGCAACACACAATACCGCAGAGGGCGCAGAAAGTCGAGAACAATCATTCTGGCAAAAGGGAGAAACGTCTTGACTTCTTATTTATGGCAAGGTAACATGGACTTACTCGCCGAAAGGCTCTTTTAGATAAGGCGAGGTAAATTTTGCCGGATATTGTGCGGAGGGAATATGGAGCAGAGGAATAATGATATTCTTAAAACAGCGTGTGATATTGCGGATATGAGAAAAACCGCGGAAAGGATCAGTGGGATCCTCTCAGCGGAGATTTTTGATACGCAGACCGCCAGAGACGTGATTTGTGAAGTCAATTTAAAGCACCCGGAGAATTTTCGCCTTTATAATCTGATAACATTTGGCTCTGCGCCAAGTCAACCGCGCAGCAGTGGGGTAAGCATTGCCAGCGCATCCGCAGATAACCTGAAACAGGACTTGATATGGAAGCGGTTTTACCTTTTTGCCAAAGCTGCCGGAAAAGGTACTGACGCAATCGAGAGGGAATGGCGGAAGGGACACGGCTAAATGCGTCAGACCACATTTCCGACCATAACCTCTTTCGGAGTGGGCGGAAACAGTGGAGGAAAGATTGCCAGAGAGTAATCTGTTCGTAGCGAAAAGGGCTAAAAAGTGCTGTTTCGCAAGCAAAAAATGATTATTTGCGTCTTCGTAATCATGAGGTCGCGAGTTCGAATCTCGCATCCAGCTCCAATACCCACCGGATTTCCTGAGAAAACCGGGAAATCCGGTACTTTTTTGGCTGTTTTACTCGGTGCCGCTGTTTCCATGACCCACTTCTGACCCCAACGGGAATTTGGAACGGAAAGGGCGGAACAGCACAAGGCTGTGGGAGTTTGCGTCCCGCGGCCTTGCGTTTTGAAAATATCTCATTTTATCCCATACTCGGCGCACTTGGAAAGGACGATGTCGCGGAGTTTGACGCTTTCGAAGCCGTTCCTCACGTCGGTTGGGTCCAGATAGGCGCCGGCCATGAGGCCTTGAATGGCTGCCTCGGCGACGAAGACCTCGAAAATGTGCCTGTCGGAGAAAGCGTCCCGGATCTCGCTGTTCATGCGGGTATTGATGCCCTCTACAGCGGCGAGATAGATGGGGTTGTCCCGGCCCATGAGGCGGCCCATGTCGTCTAAGCACCGAATGGCATGCTTGAGGTCCTCCACCGTGAGCTTTTTCGTGTAAGCCACCGTCCTCTGTCCGCCCCGCAGGAGGTTATCCACTGTAGTCTCCAGCACCTCCGCCAGCTCCGGCAATATCGCTGTGTCCGGCAATGTTTCGGCCCTTTCCCACTTGCTCACAGCCTGATAGGTGACGCCCAGACGCTCACCCAGCTCGGCCTGCGTCAGCCCCTTGGCCCGACGCAGGTCGGAAATCTGACGTCCCACTGCCTGTGTATCCATGTTATCCCTCCAAAAATATATCAAATGGCCACCTATAAGTTTAATATACAGGCGATTCGGAGGATTTTCAATAACCGGGACGGTTATTTTTTCGTGATCTACTCAACTTGCGCTTGAGAGGGGGAGCATTGACTTTAACATCATGGCACATCTTCTGCATGTCTCTGCCTGTCAGCTTTGCCTGCTTGATATCGCCGGCTCTCAGTGCGGCATGATGCCCGGGGCGCGGTGCAATTGTGGCCATTCAGCGCTTTTCGAGCCAGACAACAGGATTCTGCCGATCCCGCTGCGGTTTCTCAACCGGCGTTTATACAGAAAAGCGCCGGGGATCGCTCCCCGGCGCTTGCACGGTCACGCGCGGTTTTGTGACATCCGCGCAGCTATACTGCAGCTTTTCTCCTGCGTTTTTATTCCTCACCCGTCGTGGCCTTTTGACAATAGCGCATAAGGATGGCGGCCATTTCACAGCGTTTGGCGGTTCCGAAGGGGTCAAGGAGGTTGTGTTCCTTGCCGGTCAGAATGCCCTTTCTACTGCACCAGACAGATGCCTCAACGGCCCAGTCGCTCACCTTCGCGGCATCGGCAAACGGGAGCTCATACGGCTCACCGGCGTCAAAGCCGCTCCCACCGTACTGCTTGGCATAGCGGTAGAGCATGGTTGCCATCTGCTCGCGGGTGATGGGGTCAGTGGGGCCGAACATTCCGTCGCCGTAGCCGCCGGCGATGCCCTCGCTGGCCGCCCAGCGGACTGCCTCGGCGTACCAGTCATCCTCGGCCACGTCCGAATAGGCCATGGCGAAGTTGACCACCGGATCGCCCTGCATATGCCACAGCACCGTGACCATCTGAGCGCGTTCCACCGTGCCGTCGGGATCAAACAGGCCGCCCCCGATGCCGCGCATCAGATCCGCCGTGATGACGTAATCGGTGTATTCGTGATACCAGGCGTTTGCATCAAGATCGGTGAACTTGCGGCTGGGACAGGCCTCGCCGCCGTCACAGGGCTTGAGCTTGAACGCGGCTTCTACCGTCACGCCGCCCTGAGGCATGGTAAAGGTGTACGTCCCGTCGCCGTTGTCGGTGACAGTCACAGCCTTGCCGGTGCTGTCGGTGACGGTGAGGGAATCCAGCACATAGCCGTCGTCAGGCGTCACGGTCAGCGTCACCTTTCCGTTGGCGGCCGCTCGGAGCGTGTCAGCTTTCACGGCGCCGTTTTCGGCCTGGGGGATCCCGACTATGTAAGTGGGGGCGGACGGGGCGGCGTGCGCCGGGGCAGTCCAGGCGATGCAGATGGGCGACAGGCTCGTCACCACGAAACTGATCCTGTCCGCGCCTTTTTTGACCGTCAGCTTCTCCGTTTTTCCCGCCTCTGTCCCGCTGCTAAGCATATGGATCACGGTGAAGGTATAGCTGGCGCCCGTCCCCTCGGGATATGGAAGAGAGACGGTGATACCTTCAGAGGGGAAGTCGCTGTCCGTCACATCCTTCCAGGCATTGCCCTCCTGGATCTGGAGTGTCACGTCCAAGGTAACGGAATTCTCCTCCGCGCCGGAAGCGCCCGCGGATTTCGCCGCCTCGACGAGCGCCTGGGTTATCTTCTCAGGGGTGTTCAGGGTCTCTTTGCCGGCAAGCCCCTCCGGCACCTGGGACAGACCGGCCTCGACCTCAAGGCGGAGCGGGTCTTCCCCGTCCTCGGTCTCAATTTCCACGTTCTCCACCTTGTTGACGGTGGCGGTCACCTTGGGATTGCCTACGGGGGGCAGATAATTCGCGGGCACGGCGGGCTCAAAGGTCCAGCTTCCGCCCTGAGGGACGGCCTCCACCTCATATTCGCCCGGTTCGGTTTTCTCCGCAAAGCCGGAGGTCGTGAACCCTGTGCCGGTCACTGTGATCCGGTCCTGACCCACCAGGCCGGCGACCTCGGGCGTCCCATAAACAACTGTTTCATCGTGTTCGCCCTGCTGCTTATAAGCGGTGAGTGCGCCGGCCCAGGTGAGCTGCTTCCGGGCGACGGTGAATTGCACCGACGCAGAGCCGGTAAACTCGGGATCGGAGGCGGGGACGGTGAAGGTGACGGTGTAGGTGCCCGCGTCCACGGGGGCGGCGGTATCACTGTACTGCGTACCGTCGGCCTTCTCGCCGGTGTAGGCGATCTCAAGCTCGCCCGTATACTCCCCGGCGGCAGGAGTGCCTGTGTAGCCGGCGTGCGCCTCGCCGTCATAGACCGCGTCAGCCTTGGTGATGCCGGTGATGGTCACAACGGCTTTATTGACGGCGCTGATGGTCACCGTGGCGGTCATATCGTTGTAGTTTTCGGACTTGATGACCACCTGAACGGTGCCGATCTCGCCCTCCACGTCGCTGACCACGTCTTTGACAGCCACGGTCAGCTTCGTGCTCTCGACCTTGACGTCGGAATCCTCAACATATCCATCCTTCGTGATGGACACCGTGCCCAGCGCATAGGTCACAGTCCCCAGCACTTTGGGCGTGGCGATCTCGGGCAGCAGCGCCGTCAGATCGAACTCATAGGTCTTGGCCAGGTGGTTGGTGACGTTCATCGTGGCGTCCTTCGCCGTGGCCGTGGCCTTGGTGATGGAGCCGGTGACGGTGAGGGTTCCCGCACCGACGGTATAGTTCCCGGCGTCCGCGCCGCTCAGCGTCACACCGGCGGCGGTGACGGTCTTATTGTTGCCCGCGGCGGCGGAATCGAAGGTGAGCGCCCCGGGGGCGGCGGTGACCGTATCGTCGTTGATAACGCCCTCAAGCTCCACGGTCACGCCATCGCCGGTATAGGCAGTAGTCCCGTCATACTCCTTCTCCGCCGTGCCGGTCAGGCTTGCCGTCAGCTCCTTGGGAGTGACCGCGAGGGCGGTATTCTGCGCCACGGTCACTTCATAATTTTCGGACGTCTGCGTCTGCTTGGTGACGGCATAACTGCCCACATCGGACGTAGTGTCCGCCTCGGACGTCAGCGTCAGGCCGAGCCCTTCTTTGGTATCGCTGCCCACAAGGGCGCCTGCCGGCACAGTGAAATCAAACACCGGGTTTTTCCCGCCGTAGACTTTCTCTGCCGGAACCACCGTCACCGTAACGGGCTTCTTGGCGATCGTGACCGGGTCGAATACCTTATCGATATCGTAAGCGCCGTCAGCGGAGCGGAAATTCACCGTGTAGGTTTGGGAGCCCGCGGCGGGATAGACGCCGTTCTCCTTAAGGGTAAAGCTGCCCGGCACATCCTGCCCGTTCAGCGAGGCACTGCCGCCTGAGAGGGTCACGATCTCGCTCCACGTCTGCCCGTAGGTGGGCTCGCCGGCCACGCTGGCCGTGGGCCACACGATGGCGATATCCGCCAGGGAGACGGTGAGCTCCACGCTCTTTCCCCCTGCTTCGGCTTTCAGAGTGAAGGTGCCGTCCGCCATGGCCCCGGCGGTGACTGTCACCTTGCCGCCGTCAAAGGTTACTTTTCCGTCCTGCGTGGAGGGCGTGAAGCTCCAGCTCACTTCCTCGTCCGCCATCTCCGCCCCATACTGGTCCAGAACCTTGGCGGTATATGTATAGTCGGTTGACCCCTCGGCTGGTATGACCAGCGTGTCAGTCCCCTCCACGTCGGTGCCGTCCCGGGTCAGGGAAATGGCGGTGATAACGGGCTCCGATCTCCGGACCTGGATGGACGCGCTGCCATTGACGCCGTCACAGGAGGCCTGAACGGTCAGCTCTTGGCCGGCCGTGTTCTGAATGGCGGCCTTGGCGGCGTTGGTGACGGTCACTATGCCATTCGCGATGGACACGCCGTCGATGTTGGGCGTTATGCTCCACTCCACATCGCCTGTATAGATGTCGCCAAACTGGTCTGTCACCTCAGTCTGGAAGGCGGCGGAGGTATTGGCATCACCTCCGTCGGCGGGGACATCCAGACTTGCCGAGCCGCCGGTCACGGTAACGGAGGAGGCTTTGGCGGCTGCACGAGCGACCCGCAGTGTCGCGGTCCTGGCCTCGCCCTCCGCTTGGGGCGTCGCCGTAACGGTATACTCACCGGCCTTGGCCTTCGCCTTTACGGTGATCTGGCCGGTACCGGCGTCGATCGTCACGTTGCCGGTATCGCCGTCGGAAATGCTCCATACAACATCGGTATATGTCCCACCGGTTTGGTCCTTGGCCGTGGCGAGGACTGTAATATCTGCCACATTCCCACCGGCCACTGTCACGGTATCCTGGCTCAGACTCACGGAGCTCAGCTTCTTTGGCGCGTTTTCGAAAGCCGACTTGATGGCCGCCAGCAGCTCCGGCCGCCCCCAATCGTGTTTGGCCTTATCATATATCCAATATGAGCTCGGGTAGCTCTGCCCCTCTGTTTGTGTGAAATAACCTTCCCACCACAGGGCCGGGACGCCGTTTTCAACGGCCTTTTCGAAGAAATATTTGACACGGGCAGCCTTTTCACTATTGTCGTAACGCGTTGTGTAGGAAATGCCCGTTTCGCCTATGATCACCGGAATATTCGGATGCTTTGCCCGGAAGGCGTCAACAGCCGTAAATAATTTATCGGTTTCCGTCTGATAGTCAAAATTCGTGGGCCGGTCGTTATTTTCATCCAAATTGCCCTCCATCTCGGCGTAGGAGTGGATCTGCATGATGAGATACGGATCGTCCTCCGGGACGGTGAGCCGATCCAAATATTTGTACTGGTCGTATTCCACCGACGAAAGGCTCAAAAGCCGCGTGGCATTGTTGCCGCCGGTGGCGCGCACAGTGTCCACGAACAGCTGGTTCATCTCGTTGACGCGCTGTCCCTGCTCGACCCATATATTGTCTTCGCTGTAATATCCTCCCTGGAAGGCCATCGTGGGCTCATTTGCCATCTCAAAAATCAGCTTGTCGGGATACTCTTTAAAGTATTCCGCGATTTGCCGCCAGACCTCCTGGTACCTCGCGTCTACGTAGGGTTTGTACTTACTATCCATCCAGTCCCTGGTCCATTGGAAGTTCGTCCACTGACCGTCGCTCCCCTTCTCCGCGACATAAGAGCGGCCCAGGTAGTCATCGTGCATATTGATGATGCAGTAGGCGCCCTTGCTCAGGATGTAGTTTACCTCCTCGGCGACAGCGTCCAGCCACTCCTGGTCTATCTTAAATGTCTGGTCTTCGACAAAATAAGTCCATGTAACCGGCAGACGGATAACGTTCGCGCCCTCATTGAGGAATATATCAGCCAGCTCCTTCTGATCAAAGGGAATACTGTCCTGCTGGAAATAATGATCGACCTTTGTGGCCAGTTTGTAATGGCTGTCGTCCAGGGTCACAACAGCGGAGAGCGTCGCGCCATCCCACTCAGTACCGGTGGTAAGCAGAGTGTTCTCCGGGCCGTTTTCCTCCGTGGCGTAATTTATCGATGGCCATATATAATGACCATCTTCATCACAAGCGAGACAGGATGTGCCATCGGATTTAAAGGTAAATGAATACGTTCTGCTCATCGAAGGCATGTAAGCGGTAGTGCCATCCTTTCGGGTTATCTTCACGTCGGACAGGTCAAAGGAAATCTGCTGGCCGCTGTATGCCGCGTTTTGCGTGCCAAGAGCGATTTGGAACAATGCCCAACTCGGAGCCCCAAGATCACTGTAATTGGGGATCTGCACGCTGAATTTGAATTTGGCCTTGCCTTCACCCGCTTCTTCCACGTACTCAAGCTCGGGATTCGGCCATATGTAGTTTGAGGTTATCCATATCGCGGGATAGACGTCCGCCTGTATGGTGTCCTTATAGTCATAGTCATATCCCTTTTCTTTCTCCTTGAGGATCGCGTCTGTCATATAAAGCTCCACCAGATTCGCGCCCCAGGTCATTTCCGCCACGGCCTCCACAGCCGTCCTGGGCGAGCTCTCCGCCCTGGCGGTCACACTCCCGCCCAGCGGCAGGAGGGCCATCAGCATAGACAGTGTAAGGATTCCCGAAACGATCTTCTTCATGATTCTGTCTCCTTTCGCGGTTTATATCGTCCCCACTGTGTCGTGGGGAAATGCGCAGATACCATTGCCTGCCAATTATACACGGCTTCACAGCGCTTTTGGTACGCAGCTTGCGTACTTTTTTAAAGTCTCAGTACGGGGACACATAGACCGCCGCGGCGCTGCCCAGGGCTGCCGTGACCTTGCCGTCTCTGCCCACCAGTGCACTCATGGTTGGATGGAACAGCAATATAATAACACATTTGTGTTCTAATGTCAACAAATGTATTCATTTTTAGCGGCATGATGTCCTACACTCTAATAGGGGTGCAGATATGTCGGAACAACAACTTGATCCTGTCAAGGTGGGCTTGGCGATTGCGAAGATCAGGCAGGAAAAGAAGCTCACACAGGAGGTGCTCAGCGGCCTTGCGGATATAGGCAGGACGCATCAGAGCGCCATTGAAAGGGGAGAGAGGAAGCCCACGCTGGAGACGATCTGGCGGCTCGCTTCCGCTCTTGATATGAGGCCTTATGAGCTGGTGAAAAGGATAGAGAAAGAGATTGCGGACAAGGACCCATGACCGGCAGCTTCGACCCTGCCCGAATCCGCCGCCAACCGTGTTTCCATCCGCTCTACCCGCGTCATTTTAAGTGCTTTGCCATGCCGTATGTCTCCTTTTTGACTTTTTCTTGACTTTTTTGTGCTATGTTTCTAACATGACAGCGAGGTGACGGTATGGCGTACAAGATTTTGGTAGCTGATGATGAGGCGATGCTGGTGGATATTCTTTCGGCGCATTTGGAGCGGGAGGGGTATGCGGTCATACGGGCGAAGAACAGCGGGGAAGTGATGGACAGGCTGGGGGCGCGGCCGGATCTTATTTTGCTGGACATCAATATGCCGGGAACGGACGGACTGGAGCTGTGCAGGGCCATACGGGACGCGGTGAGCTGTCCCATCCTGTTCCTCACGGCGCGGATCACGGAGCAGGACAAGATCCGGGGATTTCAGGCCGGGGGCGACGACTACATCACCAAGCCCTTCAGCCTCGCCGAGCTCACGGCACGGGTCGAGGCCCATCTTCGGCGGGATGAGAGGCAAAATCGGAATACGAGCCTCGTGTCCTCCCACGGGCTCCTTGTGGACCTTGCCGGCCGGCGGGTGCTGTGGGAGGGGGCGGAGATACGCTTCTCCAGGCGGGAATACGAGATCATAGAGTTTCTCGTCACGAACCAAAACCAAATCTTTGACCGGGAGCGGATGTATGAGCTCATCTGGGGGCTGGACGCCGAGGGCGACAGCAAGGTTATCAAGGAACATATCCGCAAAATACGCCAAAAGCTCCTGGAGGTCACGGGGCGGGAGTTTATCGAGACGGTTTGGGGGATGGGGTACAGATGGAAGAAGTGAAGAGGGGTTCCCTGAAAACCCAGTTTTTTGCCGCCGTGGCGGTGACGCTGGTGCTTGTGACCGTCCTCTCCGCGCTGACGGTGTGGGGCTGCCTGCGGTTCCAAAGGTGGCTGGTGCCGGATACAAATTATGTGATGCTCAACATGGAGATGACGACGACCGGCGGAGAGATAAAGCGCGGGAGTATGCGCTGTGAGATCGACGGCGGGTCCCAACGCTACAACTTTATCAAAGAAAAAAAGAATGGCGTCCTTCTCGCGGGCGCGTATGATATAGAGGACATGGCGTTCCGCGTTGAGAGCGTGGAGTACGGGATCGGGACAAACGGCCCCAGGCGAAAGGCGGCTTATATCACCGCCGGGGCGGCTATGGGTATCCTGCCGGCGGTCTACGCCCTGGCGGGGACGGTCCTGTGCGCGCTGTGGTTCTACCGCAAGCGGTTGGCGCCGGCTATCTCAGTCCTTGACGACGCCACAAGGCACATAAGCGAGCAGGACCTGGACTTCACCGTGGAGTGTCCTGTCCATAATGAGCTGGGCCGGCTTTGCGGCTCCTTTGAAAAGATGCGCCGCGCCCTCTGTGATAACAACCGGAAACTCTGGCGGACCATGGAGGAGCGGCGGACCATGCAGGCGTCGGTGGCCCACGATTTGAGAAATCCCTTGGCTATCATGGAGGGGACCGTGGAGCATATACGCGCCCTGGCCCCCACCGGAGAGCTGACGGGGGACAAGCTGGACGCCGCCCTGGAAACCGTGGCTGTCACCGCCAAGCGCATGGAGCGGTACACAGATTATATCCGGGACCTTGCCGCCCTTGAGGACACGGAGATCACCACGACCGAGGCGGCCCTGCCGGACTTTCTCAGGGAGGCGGCGGAGGGCGTGCGGGTGCTGGCTGAGCCGAAGAACCTGACGGTCAGCGTGTCCTATGATGTACCGGAGGGGGTCATTGAGCTGGACCGGGAGATTTTCTACCGGGTGTTGGAAAATGTCTTCTCTAACGCCGTGAGATACGCTCAAAGTCGTATTGAGCTTGCGTTTGAGCTTCGCGGGGAGACGCTTTTTGCTAAAATCACCGACGACGGCCCCGGTTTTTCTCCGGAAATGTTAAAAAAGAAGTCAAGCCTCTATTACTCCGAGGATGCCTCCGGCGAACATATGGGGTTGGGCCTTGCAACCGGCAAGATCCTATGTGGGCTTCACGGGGGAGGGCTCAGGATCATGAACCGCCCGGAGGGCGGGGCCGTGGTGGAGATCACGGTGGCAGTCAAAAGAATATAGGGCAAAAAGCCGCTCACAAAAAAGTGGGCGGCTTTTTTGCTGTCCTTGTCCGTTTTTTGACCGTTTGATTTTATGATTACGGTAAACCACAGGAAAGGAGTCCTTCTAATGAAACAAAAAGTGGTACTTGTTATGGCCCTGCTCGCCGCTCTGCTTGTGAGTTGCGGGACAGAGACGCAGAAGCCTTCGGAAACAGGCGGCGGAGGCAGTGAGCCCATAGGGACGGCGGTGGTCCCTGAGGATACCCTGCCGCGGGAGACCGCACAGCCGCCGGAAGATACGCAGTCTCCTATGGAAACGCAGCCGTCTGAGGGAACACAGCCTCCAGAGGAAACGCGGCCTTCCGAGGAAACGGAGCCGCCTGAGAATACGGAGCCGCCCAAAGAGACGCAACCTCCCAAGGAGACGCAACCGCCCAAGGAGACGGAACCGCCCAAGGAGACGGAGCCGTCCAAAGAGACGGAGCCGCCCAAACAGACCGAACCGCCGAAGCAGACGGAACCTCAACAGTCCACTGAGCCTCTGCCCTCCAACTCCCTGACCGTACTGACGGGGGAGGGGAGGAGCTTTGTGGGGTGCGGCACGGAGACGGGGTTTTACTATCTGACGCTGGGCGCCGGACGGCTTACCGACGGGCGGGACGGACACCACCTCATGTATATTGACTATGCCACAAGGCGGGAGGTCTATCTGTGCAGTGACCCCTCCTGCGCCCACAACACCGCCGACTGCACGTCGGTATTTCCCACAGACGACTTCCAGCACAGCAATGTTATGCTTTTCACCATGAACGGAAAGCTCTATATGCTCGTAAGCCAGCCTGACCGGGAGGGCGTCGTCGTGATGGGCTCCTCCGGTGGGACTTCCACGCAGAGTGGCCGGGCGGAGCTTTATCAGATGAACGCCGACGGCACGGGCAGAAAGAAAATCTATACCTTCGGGGCCAATCTCACTGTGGAGAGCTTTGCCGCCGGGGACGGCAGTGGACTCTATTTCATCACCAAGAAGGTGTCCACGCAATCGTCCGGCGGAAGCACCTATTTCACCGCCACCGACAGGAAGCTTGTCCAGATGGATTTGTCCAGTGGGAAGCTTTCCACGGTCTGCGACATGGACTTCGGAGACCATGTGGACTGGAGCCCGGCGGGCGCGTATGGCCGGGAGCTTATCCTCAGCGGCATCGACTTTGGACGGGCGGTGACAAGCCAGGAAATCAAGGACGACCGCGGCATCTACGACAACGCCTGCGATGTTTTTGCCGCGCTGGATGTGGATACCGGCAAGCTCCGGGAGTTCTACCGGGTGAAGTATCCGAAATCCCGAAGCTGGGCGCTGGACGGGAAGACGCTCTATTACTCCGTGGATGGAAGCAAAGAGATTTTGGCCGTCTCCGTCGCAGACGGGCAGGAGCGGGTCCTGTGCAAGACCGCCCATGATAAGATTTGGGGCGTTGTAGGCGGCAGACCCTACACCTGGGAGCAAGAGGACGGCTTCTATTTCATCGACCCCGCCAGCGGGAGCATCAGCCATTGCGGGCTGAAAAATAAGACCACAGGCGTCCACCTCGAGATCATGGCCGAGGCGGGCGGTCAGGTCCTTGTCATCTACGACAGCGACGCCGCTTTCCGGCCGGACGGGTCCTTCTCCACGAAGCAAAACTATTTCGGCCTCATAAGCCTTGCCGACCTCATTGCCGGGCGGGGAAACTACGCCCCCATCAAAATGGTGGAGGCAGGGATGTGACCATGCTGGAGCTTTGCGAGATTTCCAAAAGGTATAAGGACAAGCTGGCGCTCACCGGCATAAACCTCACGCTTCATAACGGTGTTTACGGGCTTTTGGGCCCCAACGGGGCGGGGAAATCTACGCTCATGAACATCATCACCGGCAATCTGCGCCCCACGGGCGGCAGGGTACTGTGGAACGGGACGGAGATTGGCGCTCTTGGGGCTGAGTATCGGGCCATTCTGGGCTTTGCACCCCAGCAGCAGGGGATGTACGACGCCTTTACCGGGCGGCGGTTTTTAAGCTACATGGCCACCCTCAAGGCGATCCGCCGCCGGGAACAGCCGGGAGAAATTGAGCGCGTCCTGCGGTATGTCAACATGACTGAGAACGCCGGCCGCATCATCGGCACCTATTCCGGCGGCATGAAACAGCGGCTTTTGATTGCCCAGGCCATTTTGGGCGACCCACGGCTCGTCATCCTCGACGAGCCCACGGCGGGGCTGGACCCCAAGGAGCGGGTGAGGATCCGGGAGCGGATCGCCCAGCTTTCGGAGGGACGGATCATCCTTGTCTCCACCCATGTGGTTTCGGATATTGAGACGATCGCGGACGAGATCCTGCTGCTCAAAAGCGGCGAGATCGTGGACCGCGGGACGGTGGAGGAGCTTTGCCGCCGCCATGGCGCCGCGACGTTGGAGGATGTGTATATGAGGCTCTTTGGAGAGGAGGGGGAGGATGGTACGCCTCACGCTGTTTGAGCTTTCCAAGGTGTGGCGGCGGAGGGCGTTTGTTCTCTCCGCGCTGGCGCTGCTGGCGGTCAATGTCTTCCTCCTGTGGTATTCTGGCCTTGAGAACGCGTCCGCGCCGGGGCTGACGGCTTACAAGGAGCTTTACAACCACATCTCCGGCATGAGCGAGGAGGAGAAGCACACCTATGTGGGCAAGCTCCGGGAAACCATCGACGGCGTATCGTTTGTAGAGAACATTCTGCTCCTGCGTTCCTCCGGGATGGGGGAGCAGTTCGCCGAGATGGAGCTTGCGGAGAACCCCGGCGTCTTTGAGAGATACTATGACCTCTATACCTCCGGGGCTTACCTGCGCTATACCGATTCCCTGGCGGCGGAAAAGACGTTCATTGACAGGATCTACAGCGAGGAGAGCAAGGTTTACGGTTATGGGTCGTATCTTCAGGAGGTCCAGGAGCGGGAAAATCTTCTGGGCGGTATCTCCATTTTCGCAAACGCCCAAAACGAGGACAGCTTTTCCTCCCGGAACATCAAAAAAAGCGCCGCCGACCACGCGGCATTAAATACGCAGGGCGTCAGTTGGACCCCCTCCGCGCCCATTACCGCGCCGGCGCAAAATATGTGGTCCGACCTTCTGCTGATTGCGCTGACCTTTCTTTTCGTCACCGGTCTTGTGTCCGATGAGAAGCAAAAGGGGTTGGCGACCGTCACGAGGGTCACGAAGCGCGGCGTCGTTCCCACCATTTCCGCCAAACTCCTGGCCCTGCTTGTCTACTGCGTTGTGACGGAGACGGTGTTTTTCACCGTGAACGTCCTCTTTTCCGGCGTCACCGCCGGCTGGTGGGATCTGACGGTCAGGCTTCAATCGGTATCCGCGTACATGGAGAGCAGTCTCCATATCAGCGTCTTAGAGTTCTACGTCCTGTCCGTGGTCGCAAAGAGCCTCACGCTGTTCGCGGCCTTCGCGCTGATTACCGGGCTTTGCGTCGTCAGCGGCCGCGTGACCGTCCCGTACTTTGGAGGCGCGGTCCTGTGGGTCGTAAGCTTCGCGCTTTGGCGCTTTGTCCCGGCGGCCTCGGCGGCAAGTCCCGCAAAGCACCTGAATCTCTTTGCCCTCCTGCGGACGGAAAGCATCTTCGGTGCCTATCTGAATCTGGATTTGGGCGGGATGCCCGTTTCACGCATGGTTTTAAGCCTGGGACTTGGGTTGGCCATAGCCCTTGTGGGCGTCGCCCTCGACCTTCTCCTGTACCGGCGTCCCATTGGGCAGTCCGCGGCGCGGGCCTTGCGGCCCCGTCCACTGCCTTTCCGACCCCACGCCTCCCTCACGCGGCATGAGGCGTACAAGCTTCTCATCACCAATCACGGCCTTGCCATACTGCTGGCGTTTGTCTGTCTCATCGCCGCGCAGAGTCTTTCCAATACCTACACTCCCTCCTCCACGGAGCAATATTATCAAAGCGTCATGCTGAGCCTGGAGGGGGAGCTGACGGGGGAAAAGGAGGCGCTCATCGCCTCAGAGAAAGCCCGGTTTGAAGAGGCGTTTGAGGAAATCCGCCAGATCAACGCCGCCGTGGCCTCCGGCGAGCTTTCGGAGGATGTGGGCGATACGCTGAAGGCCAAATGGCAGGCCGTCACCGCCTTTTACCCCGCCTTTGAGCGGGTCTTGGATCAATACGAGCTTGTCAAAAATGGCGGCGTGTTTCTCTATGACACCGGCTGGCTTTACCTCCTGGGGGCGCTGGGTATGCCGGAGCTGCCGGGTTTTCTGCTTTTGACGCTAGGCCTCATTCTCGCCCTGTCGGGCGCCGGGGCCATGGAGTTTTCAAGCGGCGCGTGGAGCGTCCTCAATGTCACAAAAACAGGCGGCAGAGACGTTTTGCGGCGAAAGCTGGTTCTCTGTGCCCTTGCCGGGGCGATCTTCGCCGCCGTTCCCTTTGTGTTCCGGGCCGTCTCCACAATCAGCGCGTTTCCCATACACGATCCTTTCACCCCGGCCCGGATGATCCCCCTTTACCGTAATCTCCCCACCGCCATTCCCACGGCGGCCCTGGGAGCGGCAAAGCTGACGGTCCAGATGCTCTGCGGCGCGCTTATGGCGCTGATCGTCGCGATGCTGTCCCTTTGGCGCAGAAGCCATATTCAAACGATTTTCCTCGCGTTTCTCATCCTCGCCGCCCCCTGTGTCCTGTCCGCCCTTGGCTTTGGCATCGCGGAAAAATTCTCTTTGTACCCGGTGTATGCCTGGACGTTGACCGGATGAATGGCACTTTCATCATACCTCTTCCATACCAAGCTGTTCCGCCAAGCCGGTCAGGGTATACAGCAGCTCTCCGGCGGGGCTGTGTAGACCGTGGCGGGGACGCCTGTTAAGAGCGGCAGCAGGGATTTTACCCGGTTTTTCTGGAGGTAAGGGCTGGAGATGACGATCTCCCGGGCCGCGCTTGACAGATCCGCCGTAAATGGTTCCAAATATTCATTTCCAGTATAAATAGCGCAGGGCGCGTCGTCGCGGCCGCCCTGCTTCACCTTGTACCCCAGCTCCGCGTAGCCCCGCAGACGACGGCGGTACATCATTATGACTGGCTCAAAAGCTATGACGGGCTTGCGATGCCAAGGGGAACGTGTGGAAGCCGGTTGGCAGGAGCGGCGTCGTTCTCCACGATCCCCGCGTAGGTGTCCTGAATGCCGCTGATCGCCGGAAGCTGTGTCCTTGTAACGCGGAATCACAAAATGTGAAAACGCCCGCTTTTGGTGTCCACGATGTACCGCACGGGGCCGCACTTCGTCAGGTCATTCCATTTTTTGTGCCGATCTGCTATAATACCCTCCTATTAAATTTTAGGAGGTATTTTGTATGGCAAAATACGACATCAGTACATTCACCTGGTACGACCAGGAACCCAAGAGGCAGGAGATGAGGATCGGCGTGTCCGATTCCTGTGGACTCCGGTTTAACGCCGCGCTTCAGAGGCAGCTGCCGGAGCGGTTCCAGCTCTGCGTCTCACCGGACAAGCGGGTGATGTGCATCGTGGAGTCGGAGGAGGGCACCATCACTCTGAGAAAGAACGGCAGCAGGAAGCTTCCGAAGCTTCAGCGGGACATAGAGGACGCCGGCGTGATCCTTCCGGCGCGGTATGTTTTTTACGCCGAGGACGGGATGCTGTTCGGGGAGTTGAGGGCGCCGAAGCCCTCGAAGCCCGGGACCTCCAAGCGCAAGAAGGCAGCCAGGTCACGGAGGATCAGCAAGTCCCAGGAAAAGTACATTCTGGAGGGCCTGAACCATGGGAAGCTCTGTTGACACTGCCGAGGCCCGCATCATGGAGGCGGCTGTTCCCGCCATCCGGAAGCTTTGCGAGGGGAGATGGGAAAAGCTGGAGTATCAGGACAGAGTCTCCGAGGCCTGCCGGATCTTCTTAGAGGACCTGCGGACCATGCCGCTGAACACCGGGCGTTTCCTGGAGGAGTTCAGAGCTGATTTGGAGGTGAAAATGGGAGAGCTCAACCGGCGCGCGCCGTCTCCCCGGTTTGACCACTGCTCCCTGGACGCCGTCTTTTCCGACAAGACCGGTGAAACGTTTGAGGGATACTGCCTCATCCCCTCAACGCCGACGGATTTTACCGGGAGCGAGGTGGATGAATTTCTGCTGAGTCTTCCGCCCCTGGCCAGAGGGATCCTTACGCTCAGTATGAGAGGCCACGAGT
The DNA here is from genome assembly GCA_947632175.1 of uncultured Oscillospiraceae bacterium. Lineage (GTDB taxonomy): Bacteria > Bacillota > Clostridia > Oscillospirales > Oscillospiraceae > RUG626. Next base: position 19,714 of record CANROC010000013.1, read on the forward strand.
CGTCCGAGTTGGCGGAGATGTTTGGCATTAGCATCTCCCGAATCGACCAGGAGATGGAGGAAATACGCCGGCTTTACAACCGATGGAATGATACTAATATCTAATTAAAATAAGACATTCGCGCCGGTCTTTTTCGCGTCATGCGGCGTCAGCCGCCTTGGGAATACACAAAGTATTCCCTGCGGCGTCTTCCTTGCCTGACGCGAAAAATCCTCGCCGCTCGGTGTCTTCTTTTAAATAGATATTAGTATGAGGAGTAGCGATAAGGATTGTCCGGGCGTTCGTTGCAAAGCAAGACAAATCATGGGGCCGCTCGGTGAGAGCGGCCCCATGCATAAAGATATTCTTGAATCGTCAGAAAAATGGCGGATCAATGATCTTATACTAATATCTAATTAAAACAAGCCATTCGCGACGGTTTTTTTCGCATCGTCGTCGCTCGAGCCGCTTTACCTCGGGCTCCCTTTGGTCGCCCTCAGGCGCTGGCTCGGCTCCTCCTCTCCCCAGCGGGCTTTGCCCGCCGGGGACCCCCGGTGCGTCAGCCGCCTTGGGAATACATACAGTATTCCCTGCGGCGTCTTCCTTGCCTGACGCGAAAAATCCTCGCCGCTCGGTGTCTCCTTTTAAATAGATATTAGTATTACTGTCCAAGTGAGCTTTACAGTTTTTCGTTTTTCGCCTTGCTGCCAAGCCGCTGGGGCTTTCCGTGGGGGAGTTGGGCGTTTGCGACGTTGTCCTCCCGATCCCGGACGGCTTTCTCGATCTCTTGAATCACATTCTCGGAATACGTGACCTTGTAAGATCGCTTGATAAACGCAACAATCTGCTCCCGTTCCTCATCAGATACCCAGGCCCCTTGGATGCGGGCGGGCTTCGAGGCGCCGATGGGGGCGAAGAGCATATCGCCGTTGCCCACCAGCTTGTCCGCCGCGCCGCCGGCGTCCAGGATGATCCGGGACTCCAACGAGGAGGCGACCTTCAGCGCGATGCGGCTGGGGATGTTGGCCTTCATAAGGCCGGTGATCACGTCCGCCCGGGGGCTCTGCGTGGCGATGACCAAATGTACGCCGGCGGCGCGGCCCATCTGTGCCACCCGGCAGATGGATTCCTCCACCTCCTTGGCGGCGATCATCATAAGGTCGGCCAGCTCGTCGATGATGATCACGATCTGCGGCATCTTCGGCGTGTCCGCGTCCAGCTGCTGGTTGTAGCTGGAGATGTCCCTGGCCCCGGCGTCGGAGAAGGTCCGGTAGCGCTTCATCATCTCCACCACCGCCCACTGCAGCGCCCCGGCGGCCTTCTTGGCCTCCGTCACCACGGGGATCAACAGGTGCGGGATGCCGTTGTAGATCTTGAACTCCACCATCTTCGGGTCCACCATGATGAACTTGACCTCCTCCGGCGTGGCCTTATAGAGGAGGCTGAGGATGAGGGAGTTTAAGCACACCGATTTGCCCGAGCCGGTGGTGCCGGCCACCAGGAGGTGGGGCAGCTTGGAGATATTGCCCACCATCACGTCGCCGGAGATGTTCTTCCCGATGGCGAAGGTGAGCTTGGACTTGGCGTTCGTGAACTCCGGGGCGGTGATGATCTCTCGGAGGTAGACGGTGGAGACATTCTTGTTGGGCACCTCGATGCCCACGGTGCTGATGCGGTTGGGGATGGCGGCGATGCGCACGCCGGAAACGCCCAGGGCCAGGGCGATGTCGTCGGCCAGGTTCGTGAGCTTGTTGAGCTTCACGCCGATCTCCAGCTCCATCTCGTACCGGGTGATGCTGGGGCCGTGGACGATGTTGGAGATGTTCACGTTGATGCCGAAGGACCGCAGACACAGCTCCAGCCGCTCCTTGGTGGCCGTGAGCTCGTCCTGGATGGCGTCATCGTCCGAAACGACAGGCTCGTCCAAAAAATCGACCGCGGGGAAACGGTAGACAGGTTTTTCCTCCCCCGTGTCCGTAAGATCGTTTTCCCGGTCCTCCCCGGCGGGTCTGACGGGCTCTTCCGTTTCATGGGAGTCGATGGGCCCCGGCCCCTTTTCGCCTAGCAGGTCAAGGAGAAGCTCACAATGGGGACACGGCCGGAAACGGCTGGACGTGTGATAACAGTCACAGCTCATGTCTACGAGTTCCCCGTCATGAAAAACAAGTTCCGGATAATGGGTAAAGCCAAAGTCGCATTTCACTTTTCCCTTGACGGTCCTCATGCCCGGTTCCCAGAGGGTATCGCTTAAAATGACGGCCCTGTCCGGCGAAGCGGCGACTGGCCCCTTTGCATCCGTCAATGGCATGGCATTCCCGGAAAACCGCCGGTTCTCCCGCGCATCTGCTTCGATCCTGATCTGCTGATCGCCGTATTCTTCAGCCAGCAAGGCCGCGCAATGGACGCAGAGCTTCGTACCGTTTTGGCAGTCACACGCAAAGCCTGTCAAGGCGGCCCCGGCCGGGTCAAAACGGACCATCGGGTGATGAACAAAGCCAAAGGCGCCGGTCACATGGGCACGTAAAGTCACCTGACCGTCCTCTGACGGAACGCGCTCTACTTTTCTTACCTTTCCCTCGCCGGCAAGCGTCTTTCCTGCGTTCCACATCCCCGGAGAAATATAAGTTGCCATGCAAAAAACAGTCCTTTCTCCCACGGTGAAGTTTAAGTATTGTCAATCAGTGATATCTATCAGCTCCATGTCCTCCGTAAAAGTCCTATTTTCTTTCTCCGACAAAGCGGCTGCCCTGGCGTCAACACTATTTTCGCTTCGGGATCCACTTATTTGAGAAACGCGGGACGGCTCGCTAGACTGAACAATCTGTCCTGCCGCGGGTTTTTCAGGCGTCAGCATCTGTACGCAGTCCAGGACCGAGTCCCTGTCACAGTTCAGACGCAGGATCCGTGTATCTTCCGCCTGAATGTCTGCGGAAAGTCTGATATATTGGATGAGCAGTGTAAGATCTCCATAGGACATGCCTTCCGTTTTCTCAGCAAGCTCGTCAACAGTCATATCCTTGAAAACCATTTCGGCCATGAAGGCTTTTTTGGAAACCTGCACATCCCAGCTGATTTTCGATTGAAGAAATTCCTTTCTCTGACGAGCGGATGGGAGGCTTGTCCGGACCACAAAAGCGAGGGAGCGGAGGTCGGAGGGCAGGGAGGCTATATTCTCCACATAGCAGACAACAGCCAGCTTCCGCGCTTTGGCCTCGTTTTCCTCTACATACTTTGCGATCGCCTCCGCAACGACCCGGAGCTGTCCATACCGGTCCATGGCGTCAAAAACCACGATACGGAGCGGAGCGTTTTCCGCGGTCCTGAAAAGATCGTCTACCCGATCGGCGGCCTCTTCGGCGGTTATGGATTCAGGGAAATCCTTTTCAAGCACCCGCAGGAAAAGGGTATTGAATGCGTCAACTCCGTAAAACGCAGGGAGCTCTCCAATCAGCGCGCTGCCTGTCATATGCCGTCCCGAACCGACAGGGCCGGAAAAAATGGTTATGCCACGGTTCTCCTGCTCGATTACACTCCATGGACCGCCGCCCGAGAAAAGCCCCATAAGCCGGTGCTTCCAGAAGCTCGTTTCCGGAAGAAGCTCCAGCCTTTGCGTCCTCAATCTCGCGTGATCGGACAGCCTTTGAAAGTCCCATTGACGATCCGGCATCAGGCGTACCTCATTTTGTTTTCAAACTCGTTGAGCGACTTCTCAATCTCGTCCTTGGGCGCGGGCTTGTATCTTGTCATGGCCTCCTCAAACAACGCCCTGGTAAGACGAAATTCACCGTTTCTGAGGGCTTCCACCGCGTGATCGCCGGAGGCAAAGTCCGCGACGCCCGTGCGGATGAGCTGCCTGAGATGGTCGGATACCCGGTTGATGTCCCGCTGATTGTACCCCTCCGTGGCGTCGGCCATCTCCTCCCAGGTGAGGTCGTCTCCCAGCCTTATGATGGAGTCAAACTTCTGGCGGAAGGAGAAAGCGCGCAGCTCCTCATCCGGCAGAGGCACCTGCACCAGCTCCACCCGGTCGAGCATGGCGATGTCCACGTTGGACGGGTAGTTGGTGGCTCCGATGAATACCACACTGCGAGCGTCCTTATTGGCACGGATCAGATTATTATAGGACGTCAGGAAGGTGGTGGTAAGGGTCATGTTGAAATCGGAGAGATTCGGCATGGACCGGCTTTGGCAAATGCCGTCGATCTCATCCATAAAGAGGATGCAGGGGGCGTTTTCCACCGCCTCCGCGAAGGCGCGCTTGACGATCTTGTCCGCTTCCCCGGAGAATTTGCTGTGAATGTCGGCGCTCTCCAGCTTCATAAATTTATAGCCGTTTTGCATGAGCTCGTGGGCGAACGCCTCGATGATAAAGGTCTTGCCGCATCCCGGAGGGCCGTAGAAAAAGAAAGATTGCACCGTGGGAATGCCCAGATAGCTGTTGAGCGAATCCAGAGACACATCCCGGACGCAGTTCCTCAGGAGCTCTTTGAGCGTCTCCATGCCTACGACCTGGTCAAAACCGTATCCCGGGTCCTCCTGGAACCATCTTGCCACCGTCTCGTCGGGAATGTCGTTTTTCTTGGGATTTGCGCCGGATGGGATTGCCGAAGCGTTGGGCGCGCGCGTCGCGGGGCTCGCGGCGGGCGCGGGCTTGGGCCTGGCCTCTTCCGGGTTCAGGCTGATCCAGATCTCGTGCATCTTCTGATTGCACATAGTCTGCTCGCTAAGCCAGTGCTGGGTTTCCGCGCCTATACTCATGGTTGCCAGCTGGCCTGCCTTGGCGGAAGCGTTCTGATAGCACAGGCCCTCCTCCCTCGACGGGGTCCCGGTTTCTTTCCGGATCTCCTTCGCCTCACGAATGAGGGAGCGGTATTCGTTGTTCAACCGATTGATCTTTTCAATATCCAAGGCGCACCTCGCTTTTCATCGCTTGTCCACATTCTTACGAAGAATATCGTCAATGTATTTCGCGTCGGCCTCAGGATCGCCGCTGGTAAAATCATAAGCACCGACAGAGCCCGATGCTGTTCCCGTAAGCTTTTTCTCCATGCATTCCTCCATGGAATAGCCTTGGATCAGGTACTCCACAAATTGCTCGTCTACGAGGCCCGCCCTCTCAATGAAGCTCTCCGTCTCGCCTGTATCGTCAAAGTCGAAGTCCATCTGCGATTTAAGGTTTTTCTTTGACAGGGAGGCGTTGGGGTCGAGCTTTCCAAGCTGACGGACCACAAAGCCCAGCTTTTTCTTGGCGTCGGCCAAATCGCTGACCTGCGCGACACTCTTTAACGCTATTTCCGCCTCTTCAATGGCGACGAGTCCCACAGCCGCGTCGTGGATGCGGCTTTTCTGACTGGCGTCCCCGATCCGCTTGTCCCTCCGCTCCAGCGCGTTCAGCCGCTCAACGCGGATGGTCTTCTCAAAGGAGTCCTTGCAGGAGCCGAGGATCGCGTAATATTCGGCGATCGACATGTTCTCCTGGGCCTTTTTGTCGATCTCCTTGCGGAACTTTTCCTTGCGGACCTGCTCATCGCTTTTTCCCAGAAGCTTATTGATGATACCCATAACGCCTTGCCTCCCTTATGAATTCAGATTATAGTTCTCTTCGCTGAGCGCGTCGGTCTCCTCATTGCTGTTGGCCGGGACATTTTCGGCAAAGTTAATGTCCTCGTTTTCAGATGTGTTCTCCTGTAAAGCGTTTACAATTTGAGTGAGGATCTGCTGATTTTCAAGCTCCTTCTGGCGGGCCCTGTCCATCTTGCTCTTGAGCAGCTCTGCCTCCTGCAGATCCCTGCGCGAGATGTTGTCTTCCGGCATAATGAGCTTATCTATTGTTTCGGAGATGTGCGCCATGGTGTTTGTGCTTGCTTCTCCGCGCAGAACGCCCTCCATCTTTCTGTCAAAATCCGCTTCAATATCCTGCACTGCGTCAGCCTCGGTGAGCATCCTGTTCATGCCGGAGACGATCTCATCCATCACATCCTTGAACTCCGCGATGATGTCCTGGTCGTAGAGCGGCGGCCTCTCGTCAAGTGCCGTGCGGTATCCCTTAGCCATGGAGAGTTGGCTTTCGTAATCTATTCTCCTGGCGTACTGCCTGGAACGCAATCTGTTGAGCAGCTTCGCCAGATCCCCGGTCTGCTTTATAAATATGGCAAGCTCCTGGTCCTCTTTGCTGAGCTTATCCGGAGTGTTGGTGTTGGCTTTGATCCTGGCGATGGAAGCATTGCCCTCCACGGTAGAGGTAAGCTCCTTGAAGCGTTGTTTTTTGGGGGTATATTCCGCCTCCAGCTGACGGATCGTCTCATTGGCCTGCGACATGGATTTCCTTGTTTCATCGATCTTGCCGTACAACACGATAAGGGAGGAATAATTTTCCATATAGTGAACGCGCTTTTCAATGATCTGCTCCCGATCAGCTTGCCTTTGTGGCGGGACGTTGTCGCGGAGGAGAAGCAGGCCGGTACTGATCGCGTTGATGCACCACTCGGCCTGATCGACATATCCGTACTCCGCGGCCGTTTTCAACGTATCCGCCGCGTTCAGCAGGATGTTGTCAAGGGCGGAAATATCGTCAAAAATAGTGGGGGAGTTCTGGAGCTTCACGATCAGCGCCTTTACGCTGGTGCGCATTTCGTCCAGCTTTTCATCCGTCATGCCCTCTTCGTTTCTCAACAGAGAAAAATCCACGGTTTTGAGCGCGGCGACGATCTTCTCCCCTGTGTCCCGGTTTTGTTCCGCGATCTTGCCGGGAGACGCCGTGGTCTGCCGTCCGGATAAAGCGTCAAAAAATGACTTCAAGCCGCCTGAATTTTTTGCCATGGTCAAGTCCTCCTTATTGCATATGCTCTTTTTCGGGTGAGTGGCGTAAATATAGGATCGGTCAATGCCGGTTCAGGTACTTTTCCCTCAGGATCGCGTCAGCCTCCTCCACGGACATCCCCGCATCGTCCGCATACAGAGGAGCGCCGGCTTGGTTGTTTTGGCCCGTTGCCTGCTCCAGCTCCAAAATCATTTTCTGCATCTGGCCGGTGTCCGCCTTTTTTGCCGTTTGAGGGCTTATTTTCAAGAAAGCGTCCATCGTTTTCAACATCTTGTCGCATTCGTTGATTCTTTTCGAATGGATCATATACATACCGGTTTCCGCAGCAGAAACGGACGACGGGTCATAGCGGACGCGCTGTAGAGCGGTTCGTATTTCAAACGATCTGTGAGACTCGTCCAGATATTTCTCATACAGCTCAAATCGCAGGTCGTAGTCAAAGTCATCGGAGTCGCTGTACAGATATTTCCCGCCATAGAGCATCGCGTTCATCGCCCGACAGAGGGTGTTCCAGTCCCCCCACTCTTTTGCCCGGGTGAAATGGGCATGGTATTTATCCATGCTCCGCAGCCGTTTTTCCATAATGGGCCGGTTGAAAGGTGCCAGGAGCGAGGAGCGCATACCGTCCCACTCGTTTTTTGTGGGAATACTGACAGCGGGATCGATCCTCAGATCCTTTATCCGTTCCGGCAGAAGCTCCTCCGGCCACTGAAGGCGCGCGACAGCCAATAAAACGGGATCCGCAATGGTCACGTGGCACCGCTCCTCCACCTCCTGCCTGTTCAGGGAGTAGAGGAACTTAGGCTCCAAGTCCTTACTGGTTTTTTCCACGCGCTCGTGAAAGGCTTTCCATCCGCTCTCACTGCACAGGCTCTCGTAAAGGGCGGCGTACACGTCTTCACGCTGACGCTCCCGGAAAAAGAGCTGGGCCCACATATTGCGAAAGGCGAGGGGGAGCCCCTGGGGGAGTTCGGACAGGTACCACCAGTTATAGAGGAAATTTGTGTATTTCAGCAGCCGGTCATCGGGCCAATTCTCACATCTGTGGAACCTGACGCACCGCATCAGGGACTTAAGACGCGCGTATGTCACGGCGCCCAGCTCTACGAAACGGTCTCCCAGGCGCCTTTTCAGCGCCCCCAGGAGCGCCACGGCCTCATCAGACAGCAGAAAGTCCCTCAATTCTCCGCAAAGCGCCCTGCCGGAGGGGGCCCGGTACGCGAAGACACCGGAGCGGTCAGTCAACAGCCTTTGCTGTTCCTCCCGCAGATGCATGGGGGAGAGGAGAAGGATCGAGTGGCCGTTGCGGGAAAGGTCGATGAGCGCATCCAGATACGGCTTTCCCTTGGCGCCGGAGTATAGGGCCGCGAAAGCCTCCAGCGGGAAAATGACCGCTGTCGGATGGCCGGAGGGTTTTCGCAGAACATCGGCGATCCATTTCCTGAGAGGTCCGGCGTCCATCTGGACCGTGTCGGCGTCCGGGCGCATCTCTGGCCCTCTTGACAGAAGAGACCGGCGGTGCGCGTTATATGCCCGCATGGAATCGCCATCGATGGCCCTGACCGTGAAGGCCCCGTTGGCGGCCCTCAGAAAGAAGATCCGGTCGTATTGGCTCTCCCGAAGCTCCATCCACAAATAGGCGGTGGTATCCGGCTGGAGCGTGCTGTCGAGGAAAAACCTGTCCCGTTCCCCGGCAAACACAAAATACAGCTTTTCATGGGCAGAAAACAGGGGCACGCTCCTCACCTCCGGTCCTTCGGCGTATTCGAGCCCGTTAACCGATCGCGACGGATATGGGCTCCGACTCGGCGAGCCCATAGCTGTTTTTCAGAAGCACCCGAACATGGAGGGCCTCCTCCAGACGAAAGCCAATCCGCTGGAGGGACGCCTCTTTCAAATTGCGTATCACGATGTCCTTCTGGTCCTGGCAGGCGCCTTTTTTGATCACGACGCTCACGGGCAATGTCTGCACGTCGGGGATCCTGGCGAGGGCCTCCGGGTACCAGACCTCTCCGTTTTCCAGCTCTTTCCCTGTGGCGAAATAGACCGGCGCGCTGTGATCTTCCACGATTTTTCCGCCGGCCTCCTTCCACCTGTACAGGATGATGCCGATCTCCATGTCGTCCAGATATTGCGACCGGTGGATCTTGGCCAGCGCGTTGATTTGAGCGCCCGCCTCCGCCGTGTCGTCACCGAGGATCTCGTAAACCGGGAAATGACAATAGGGGCAGGTCGATCCGCTCACTTCTCTGCCGCAGGATACACAGTTCATTTGATCTCCTCCAAGGTCTTATTCGTCATGCGCACGTATTGCTTGATCGCCTGCTCGACTTCCGACAGGATACTGTCCGCGCTCCGGAGAAGCTCGTCTACGCGGCCTGCCGCCGTGTATTCCTCGATTTGAGAGATGCCTGTCAGATAGGCCGCCTGCCGGTCCAACGCCTGCTGGATCTGCTTGAGCGCAGCGAGGCGGTTTTTCCGGGCCTTCAGCTCCTCCTCGCGGCGCGGCAGGGTCCCAAGGTCCTTTTCACAGCGCTCCAGCGCCTCATCGACTGATTTGGCCCGTTCCTTTAGGTCCGTCAGCGCCTTCTCCTTTTCCGAAAGGGCCGTCTCCTGCGCATCCACATCACGCTGCATCTGGGTGAGCCGGGCTTCCAGATCGGCGCATCTGCCCTTGCGGTCCTCCAACTGAGCCGCGCGGGCCTCCAGAGTCTTCGCAAGTCCGTCCTCGCTTTTTCCCTTGAGCTGCGCTTCAAGCTGGGCGATCTGTTCCCGCAGATTTTTGACCTTTTCGTCCATATCCGCCGCCTGGCCGTAAGCGCTGTTGAGCCTGTCCGTCAAGTCCAGCCACTCGGCCTCTTTGTCCTTCTTCTGCCGGGTGATCCTGGCTGTCTCCTCCAGGAGCTTCGTCATGTCCGCCTTGACGCCCTCAACGGCCTCGTTTTGCTGTCTCACCTCAGCCTGCAAGGCGTTTTTTTGGCGGAGCTTATCCGCGTATATCATCTTCAGCGCCGGGAGCTCCGAATCCTGCAGCTCCTTAAGGTCCCCCTCCAGCGCGCCGATCTTTTCCCTGATCTCCGCGCTCTGGGCGCGCACCATATCCCGCTGCGCCGTCAGATCGTCGATCCTCCGCGCGTCCTCCAGCAGTGCAACGGCGGCCCGCAGAGACTTCAGATCCCGGGTATTCGCCTGGACAGCATCGACCTGCTCCTCCAGACGCGTCTTCTCCGCGACCAGCTCCTCGAATTCCCGCTTCTGCCGGATCTGCCCGTCCACGGAGGCCCGCATCCGGTCCAGCTCCTCATTCAGTTCCCGGATCTTCCGCTCATAGGGCTCCTGCTGGGCCAGGGCGTCTGCCAACCGCGCCTGCGCGGTCTGACACTCCTCCAACCGCCTGGCGCCGTCCAACGGCTGCCGGTTGGCGTCATAGATCCTGGAATACAGCTTTACCGTCCAGATCAGAAGGTCCATGACCCTGTCGGGGTCACGGATGGCGCACGCCTCCTCCATGGACTGCCCGGTCTCCTTCTTGATATCCTTTCCCACATTTTGAAGGATCCCGAGCACATCGTCAATGGCAAGGCAGTTGACGGACCGGAATTTCTCCAGGTCCTCGCTCAATAGCTTCAGCTTCACCGGTCGTGCCTCCTAGCTGGCAATCATACCTCTGTCAACTCAAACATATCCTGATAGCTCTTCAAGACGATGCGTTCCGTAGTGTTGGTCCTCACTGAGCGTATCAGCAGCGTCACGATCTCAGAATTGTCCATCTGAAAGCCCAGATTGTGCTCCAGACCAAGTCCGCTGGAATCGGGATACGCGGCCGCGTATTCCTGGAAGAGCTTTTCATAGGCGGCCTTGATCAGGTTGGCCAGCTCCGGCTTGATCACCAGCTCGTTTTTTTGCTGGCCTTTCATGTCATAGCCGATCAACAGCCTTTGCACGCGCCCGTTGGCATTGATGAACTTCTTTGGCCCGTCCGGACCGCTGATCCAATAGTCCGTGCCCTCGTCGATCTCCTGCCGGTACTTAATGGCGAAATTGCAGATGGGTGTGTTGTCCGCAAGGCGGGAGATGATCCCTATGGCGTAAGGAGCCGTGTGCCTGATGGAGATGACCTTGTCCGCCAACAGCGCCGCGCCCATGGCAACGGCATACTCCCGGCTTTCTCCCAGATCGTAAGCGAATCTCTTGTCACCGGTGGATGAAAAATCAAAAAACTCCTGGATCTGGTTCTGCACAAACATGAATTTCCCAAATCCCCCCACCACGACCACGTGGAAGCTGTCGCTGTTGGAGCTTTGGTAGTCTATGCCCGCCTCGTCCATATACTCCGTCATGTCCCGAAGACACTGGTCGAGCTTGCCGCGGATCATCTTGTCGTAGGCCAGGATGAGGTGGGAGAAAGTCACGTTCACCTTGGCCTTCCCGTATTTGATGGTCGTGAAGCAGTCGTGGTTGTCCTTCATCCGGGAAATGTCGTCAATGCAGTCCTGGATGGCGTTATAGAGCCTGAAATTGACCTCCGCGCTCCCGTTCCGGTTGGAACTGACGGCTACCTGGCTTTTTATCTTGCGCTCAAGGTTGTTGTAGGCTCTTCGAAAGTCCGGATCCCTGGGACTGACAGCGCCGGGATCCTCCACCCCGGCCTCCCGGCAATCCGCGACGGCAAGGCGTACGATCTCCTCCATGTAGGCGATACCGGCATCGCCGATCTTCCCCGGATGGTTTTCCCCAACGCCGGTACGGTTCTTCACCTCGATCTCCACCGAGTTTCCGCCCTTTCCCAGGCTCACACTTGTCAGGGTCAGGTCCAGCGTGCCTCCGCCGTAGTCGATGATCAGGACGTTCCCGGTCATTCTTTTCCCGGTGAGCTTATGATAGTAGTGGGCGAAATACGCGCTGGCGGCGGTGGGCTCGCTGACGACCTCCACCTCTTTCACGCCGTCTATCCGCTTGCAGATGTCCTTCAAAATAAACCGGCCGTCCAGCATTCCCCGGTTTATGGACTCCTTCGTGGTCCAGATCTCGGGAGCGCATATGACCAACTGATCGATGACGCTCTCGTTGGAGTTGGATAATATCTTATTGATCTGCTGGTCAAGAAACCTCTCGGTGATCAGCCAAGGCGTGTATTGGTCGGTGTAGCCGCGCTTTCTCAGTATCTCCGCGTTCGTCTCCGTCAGGAGCATCTTGAAAGCCTCGAAGCTGACGGTATCGGCATCCTCCAACACCTGGGCGCGGGCCTCGTGTCCGGTGATGATGTTGTCGTCCTCATCGAGGCACGCGATGGATGGGACGGCCTCGGATTCGCTGTGCGTGGGTTTGCACAGCTCCACCGTGGAGGAGGCGGCGTTGTATTTTGCGAAGCTTGAATATGTACTGCCAAAATCGACCCCAAGGTTCATCCTGATCACCATACCGGGGCGGTACCCGGTAACCGTCTGAAAAAGCAGCCGCGTATTTTGCCTTTTCACGCTGAGCCCTTGTCAAACTCAGGCGGCAATCCCATGACATGGGACAAGTCAATAAAGTAAATCAATACGAGGACGATCCCCATACCCGTCTGGAGCGACCCGGAGGAGACCGCTCCGCCCAGGAGGAGCGCCAAATGCAGGAGTCCCCATAGATAATGGCCCTCATAAAAGGCGTGCGTACCGAAAGCCCAACCAAAAAGGTTAAACAAAAGTAAAGATGCCAGCATCTTCTTTTTCCTGCCGGTCCCGGCGGGATCTTTTGGCAGAACGATCCACTGGCCGGTATTTTGCTTTTTCCAGACCCACTCGTCCGGCTTCATTTTTTTCAGCGTTTTTTTCAACAGGACAAAAAATAAAACCAGTAATCCCGCCGTTACGGCGATAGCGGCGAGCATACCGTCCGGCGGGCGCTGCTTGGATGTGGAAACGCTCTCGACGGACGCCATGATAAACGCCATGAAAAACATGACGGCGATAGAAAACAGCAGCGCGTAAAGCCCTTTCCGAAAGGTCAGCCTCCCGATCTCCGCCTGGCTCAAAAGGCTGACGGGCGGGTTATCCGCCGGCTTCGGAATGGGCTCCGCGGTCTTTCCGATATCGTTCTTGACGCCGCCGGCCTTTTGCAGGGCGCGGGCCTTCAGGTCCCGGGGGATTCCGGCGCACAGGGTGGGGAACCGCTCGTAATCACAGGTCGCGTCAAACCCGCAGACCGGGCACACCGGCCGGTCGCCGTTCTCCGTTTTGCACACGGGACACTGCCCCACAACGATCCCTCCCTTTCCGGCGGAAAAAACCGCCCCGTTTCAAAAAACAGTATATCAAATCGGCCCGAAAGATGCAAGTTTTTCGGGAAAAACCTGTCAGTATTCGCCCTTGTCAAATTCAGGCGGCAGGCGTAGGATGCGTGCCAGGGGCACGATAAAGGCGAAGATGAGCCAAGCCCAAATTATCACGATCATTACGATAATCGTCAGGTTGGATATGCTCTTTGAAGCTTCAGTTGCGTTCATGATCCGATAAATAATGGCAAATCCACCGCAGGAGATCAGACACCTTATGACAAGCTTCCATTTTCCTTTGGAAAATCCGTCCAGATACAGGATGTCCAGGCCAAGCATCCATCCGAAGTAGAACAACAGAAGCGCCGTCAGCATCTTCTTCTCCTGCCCGCTGCCAGGACCATCCTTTTTCAAAACGATCCACTTGCCGTCGTTTTGCTTTTTCCAGACCCACTCATCCGGCCTCATTTTTTTCACAGACCTTGTTAATAAGATGAAGCACAGCAAGCATAACAATGCCAGAAAAAGCACGGTTCGCATAGGGCGTTCAGGATCTAAACGTGACAAAACGGTTGACAACAGGGCGGGAAGAGTCATTTTCTGAAGGACCAACCCTGTATAAACGATCAAAGAAGCAAAAAAAGAACCAAACGCCAATGCGACCGCGAAAGCTCCTCTGTTGAAGATGCGGTTCTCGATCTCTTTCTGGCTCAAAAGGCTGACGGGGGATCCGTTCGCCTTTTTCGGTTTTCCCGCAGGCCTCCCGGCCTCCCCGGCGTTAGCCTTGGCACCTTCGAGTTTCCGCGCGGCGCGGGCCTTCAGGTCGCGGGGTACATCGGCCCCTAAGGTCGGGAACCGCTGGTAGTCACATGTGATGTCAAACCCGCAGACCGGACACACCGGGTCATCGCCGGTTTCAGATCTGCACACGGGACATTGCCGCATAGTCCTCTCTCCTTGCGTTCAGACTGCCCATTTTGCGTCGGCCCTCGGCGGACGATCGCCGCGTCACCGCGGCTTAAAAAGCGCTTCGCTTTGGCGCGGCGGGAATAAAAATATTATAGCAATCCAATAAGAAAATTGCAAGCCTTTCGTCGAACCGCGCCTGCGGGCGTAGTTTTTCCGAAAGAGGAGCCAAGGGCTTTATAAAAAATTGCGCCGCAAAGCGGCGCAACCTTTTTCGCCCCCTCCTCGCAGGAGGGGGCGGGGGAGAAGCGAAGGGCGGATGACAGAGATGTTCCATCAACAAACCGTCCCCGACGTCTTTCACAGCTCTACCAGAGCCCCGGCGGGGACCTCTATGTGGCGCTTGTCCACCTCCAGCCAGACGGAGGTGGCGCTGGGGTTGCAGACCTTGTCGGCGGCGGCGGTGAACTGTAGGCGCGCGGCGGCGTCCAGGTAGTCTACGATCTCGATGTTGGTGGCGTACCAGATGTCCTCCCGGCCGCCCACCAGGGCGCAGAAGTCCTCCATCACCTGCCAGTTGTCCCGGTCGGCGAACTCATAGCTGTGGCCCCAGACGTACATCATGTAGAGGTACTGGGTCTTATAAAGCTGTGTAAACCGCTCCCCCAGGTCCAGAAGCGGGCCGTTGTGGTGGCAGGTGGCGTGCCAGCAAAGGAAGTTTTCGGGCATGTCGAAGCCCCCCGTGGTGGGCACCACCCGGGCGTAGCGGATGCCCAGCATGGGCAGAAGCTCCATGATCTCCTTAGACCAGGACCCGTTGGGATAGGCAAGGCCCCGGACGGGCCGCCCGACGACGTCCTCCAGCTCCATCCGGTCCCGCAGGACCTGGCGGGCCACCTCGGTCAAAGGCTCCCGGGCGATGGTGGGGTGGGTGTAGGTGTGGCAGGCGATCTCATGGCCGGCGTAGAGGTCCCGGTACTCGGAAAAGGGGATGCGCCGGGGGTCGCCCTGGAGGCCGGCGTTGACGTTGAAGGTCCCGCGGATGCCGTGCCTGTTGAAAATCTCCACGAGCCTGCGGTCCTCGGTCTTGCCGTCGTCGTAGCTCATGGTCAGGACCTTGTGTTTGCCGCCGGGAAAGCAGGTGTAGATGTTGCGAAGCGGGGGGAGAGACATACAAATTCCTCCTATTCTATACGTTTCATGGCCTTACGGAAGACGATGGCGAAGCTGGTCACCGTGAAGCTCACCGCCAAAAAGTCCGCGATGGGCTCGGCCAGATACACCGCCGTGGCCTTGTCCGCCATGAGGGCCGGCATGAGGTAGATGAGGGGCAGGAGCAGGACGAATTTCCGCACCACCGCCACCACGGCGCTGATGGCGGCCTTGCCTAAACTCACGAAGGTCATCTGGCAGGCGATCTGCGCCCCGAAGAGGAAGAGCACCGCGCAGTAGATCCGCAGCGCCCGGGAGGCGTAGTCCACAAGGCCGGGGTCGGAGTTGAACATGGTGACGAAAGCCCGGGGGAAAGCCATGACCAGCGCCCAGAGGGCGGTGGAATAGATAAGGCTCACGGTGAGGAGCCGCCGGAACACCTCCCGGACGCGGGGGGCGTTTTTCGCGCCGAAGTTGTAGCTGGTGATGGGCTGGGCCCCCTGGGCCAGACCCTGGAGGGGCATCATGGCGAACTGCATGACGGAGTAGAGGATGGTCATGCTCCCCACCGCCACGTCGGAGCCGTATTTGAGGAGGGAGGCGTTGAAGCACACGGTGATGACGCTCTCGCTGGCCTGCATCACAAAGGGCGCCACGCCCAGCGCCACGCATGGCGCGATGAGGCGGGGCCGGAGCTTCAGGGAATCCCGGTTTAAGCGCACAATAGACTTGCCCCGGGCCAGAAACCATGTCACCCACACCGCCGAGACGGCCTGGGACAGCACCGTGGCCAGCGCCGCGCCGCGCACGCCCATGTGGAAGGCGAAGATGAAGAGCGGGTCTAAGGCGATGTTGCAGACCGCGCCGATGAGCACCGTGAGCATCCCCGTCCTGGCGAAGCCCTGGGCGGTGATGAAGGCGTTCATCCCCAGCGTCACCTCCACGAAGAGGGTCCCCAGGGCGTAGACGCTCATGTAGTCGGCGGCGTAGCCGATGGTGTTCTCGCTGGCCCCGAAGGTCAGGAGCAGGGGCCTGTTCCAGAGGAGCAATACCGCCGTCAGCGCCAGGGAGACGGCGATCTGCGCCGTGAAGCACCCACCCATGGTGCGCTCGGCCGAGCGCGTGTCCCCGCGCCCCATGAAGATGGACGCCCTGGGCGCGCCGCCGCTGGAGATGAGGGCGGCGAAGGCGGAGATGAAGAGGATGACGGGCATGGCCACGCCCACGCCGGTGAGCGCCATGTCCCCCTCCGCCCCCATGTGGCCTATGTAGATGCGGTCCACGATGTTGTAGAGCATGTTGATGACCTGCGCCGCGATGGTGGGGATCGCCAGCCGCCAGAGAAGCCGCCCTACGGGCTCGGTGCCCAGAAACTCGTTATCTTTTTCCATGTTTCTCTATCTTTCTACGCTATCCTTCACGCTCATCCCAGTACAAAGGAGGCCAGCATGGCGTCCAGGCCCTGCCGGGCCGCCTCCGGCGCGCCGTCGTAGCTCCCGGCCTCGATGAGGACACTGCCGCCGGCGGGCGTATCCACGGCGTAGAAGCGCTGGAGCTGGGTGACCTCGGAGATCTCCCCCACCACGCGCTCCACCGTCACCGCCTTGGCGGGGAGGCTGTCCCGGCCCACGGAGGCATCCTCCGCCTTGACGCTGTCGCTCCCGGACTGGAGGACCAGCCCCTCGGCCAGCTTCTCGGCGGTGTAGTCGGGGTAGAGCTGGACGGTGAGGTACACCGGCATGGGCGAATCGTCCCCGATGTAGCGGACCGTCGCGCTCCCGTCGGCCTCAAAAAGCGCCGAGTCGTAGGTGAAGGACCACCCCTCGCCTTGTAGGACCGCCGTCTTGGGCACCTCCGGGAGCCCTCCGGTGACGGTGGGCTCTTCCTTGGCGCACCCCGCCGCGCAGAACGCCAGCGCAAGGGCCAGCATAAACAAAACTATTTTTTTCAAGAGATCACGTCCTTCCACCTTAAGTGTATCACAGGACCCCGGAAAAATAAACCGCAAAATCCGGCTGCGCCATGATTTTTCTTGGACTGCCTTGTTCAGTCCGCTTCTCTCAGCTTCATGTAGACGGTAAGGATCTTAGAAAGGGCGGCGCGCTCGGTCCTGTTTTTGGGCGTGAGGAAACCTCCCTCATCGCCCTCAAAGAGCCCGTTCTTGGCGCACCAGCTCATGGCCTCCAGGGACCAGGTCTGCACCTTGTCCTTGTCCGGGAACGTGAGCTCGTAGCTCCAGCCGTCCTCGAAGCCGCCCTTCAGGACGTTCTTCTCGTACCGGTAGAGCATCACGGCCATCTCCTCGCGCGTGATCGCCTGGTCGGGACGGAACGTGTCGTCCTCGTATCCGTTCACGACCTCCGCCTCCGTGGCCCACGCGATGGCGTCATAGTACCATTCGCCCTCGGCCACGTCGGTGTACCACATCGCCTTGTCGGATTTGGCGTTCTTCGCCATGTGCCACAGCACCGTCACCATCTCGGCCCTCGTCACGGTCCCCTCAGGGAGGAAGAGCCCGGTGTCGTAGCCGTTCATGATAGCGTGGGCGATGACGTAGTCCGTGAACTGGTGATACCACTTGGTCACGTCCAGGTCCGGGAACCGGAGGGACGGGCACTCGTGGAACATGGCGCTCACCGTCACACCGTCCGCCGGCATGGTGAAGGAGTACGTCCCGTCGCCGTTGTCGGTGAGTTCGATGACGTTGCCCTTGCTGTCAGTGACGGTCAGGCTCTCCACAGTGCACTTCTGGTCCGGCGTGACCGTCAGGGTGACCTTGATGCCGGAGGGGGCGTAGCGGTAATCGGAGGTGACGGAGCCGAACTCCACGTTCTCGGGGAGAAACAC
The DNA here is from genome assembly GCA_947632175.1 of uncultured Oscillospiraceae bacterium. Taxonomy (GTDB): domain Bacteria; phylum Bacillota; class Clostridia; order Oscillospirales; family Oscillospiraceae; genus RUG626. The sequence continues at coordinate 37,674 of CANROC010000013.1, forward strand.
GGGGAAGCTCGAAACGCCGCCGGTGCCGTTTTGTTCCGCCACGGGCTTGTTCGAGACGCCAAAGGCGTAGACCGAGAACCTCCGCGCCTTGACGGTGATGTAATCGACCTGCGTCCCGTCCCTGCCGGTCACGGTATGGACGTAGTAGCACTCAAAGCCGGCATTCTGCCCCACCGCGCTGCTGACCTTGCGCATGGGCTCGATTCGACCGTCGTGCATACGGTAGACGACGATGTTGCCAAGCGTCACAAGCTCCGCGTCCGCGTTTTCGGCGAGACGCTCCTCGTTTGCCCTGGCAATGACCTCCCTGACGCCAAGCCTTGTCACCGGAAAGCTGATGGTGATGAGGTCATCGGTCTCGGGGAGCTGTTCCTGCTTCTGCGTTGATGTATCGGCCGTCCAATTTCCTGCCGCCTCTTTTGTGTACGTTGTCTCGGTTTGCGTGACGATAACATTGACGAATTTTGTAAACGCCTCGCCGATGAGCCCGGCGTTCCTGTTTTCAGCGGCATGATTGATCTCGTTCTTTATGCTTTCGACCGTGTCGGTCGTTTCATCAAAATCCTCATCGGCCCTGATGGTGTCCTCTGACAGCTCCTTCGCCGTCAGTTCAACGTCCACGACCTTGACCTCGGTCTGTCCGTCGGTCTCCCGGGGCTTCAGGTCGTCAAGCGCCACATCGACCGTGTTCTCCAGATTGTCCGCCGCGGCGCCGACGTCCGTGGCCACGCTGTAATTGAAGTACGCCTCCGGCAGGGTGACCCAAAGCGTGAACGTGGGCTCCGTCAGCTCCACCGTAAAGGTGTTGACAATGGGATTTTCTCCGGCGGCGTTATCGCTGACCTCCACCGCCACGTTGTAAACGCCGTAGGGCAGGTCCTCAAACCTCTTGGCGTGGGACAAACCGGTGACCTGCTCAAACGCGGCGCTCTCCCCGTTCACGCCCTGGATGTAGATCTTCACATACCGGTCGTCCGGCTTTGTGATCTCCACATCGATCTGGCCGATTTGGGTCCATTTGGCGACAAATTCGACGTCATTTGCCGGCATGGTGAAGCTGTTCCCGCTCTTGTACAGCGCGGTCGTCGCCGTGTACTCCCAGCCCTCAAACTGGAACCTCTCGCCGTTGGCGGCAACACGCGGGGAGACCACTGTGGGGAAGGCGGTAAACGCGGAATTGTATTCGACAGCCGCGCCGGCCGGGTTCGTCGCTCCCTCATAGTTCAGATCAAAGGCCACATTGTAGCTGTTGATCGTCCACTTGGCGTGGAGGGTCACATCGCCGGCGAAGGCAACGGTTCCGTCGGGTTCCACCTTGGAGCTTTCATCGGTGGGATTGGTGTACCAGCCGTCAAAGGTGTACCCGGTACGGCTGGGTTCAGGCAGGTCATACGCTTCGCCGGCTTCGGCTTGGACCTCTTTCCTGGTGACAGGGTCGCCGTTCTCGTCCTCGCCGAAACTGCCCTCCCCGGCGTCCAGCGTCAGGGTAATGGCACCCCGGAGCCAGTGGGCGTAAAGTGAAACATCGGCAGTCCCGTCGAACAGGTCGCCGGTTTGGACCTGCGTGCCGCCGACGCGGGCGGTGAACCAGCCTTGGAAGCTGTACCCGGTCCTGGCGGACGGGTCAGGCAGGGTGTATGTCCCGCCGTAGGTGACCGTTGTGCCGGTCATAGTGCTTGAATCATCATCGTTATAATTGAGATACAACGTTACGTCATACTCATTCGCTGACCAGTGGGCGTAGAGCTCAACGTTTGCAGTTCCGGTGAATTTTTCGCCTGAGTTTACCTGCGTGCCGCCGACACGGTCGGTAAACCAGCCTTGGAAGCTGTACCCGGTCCTGGCCGGCGGGTTGGGCAATTCGTAAGTCTCGCCATAGGTGACCTTTGTGCCGGTCATAGTGTCCTTGTCCTCGGCGTCGTAATTGAGATACAACGTCACGGTATACTCGTTTGCCTTCCAGTGGGCATAGAGCTCAACGTTTTCAGTCCCGGAGAACGGGTCGCCGGTTTTGATTTGCGTGCCGCCGTCCCGCTTGGTAAACCAGCCCTGGAAAGTGTACCCGGTTCTTTCCGGGGTGGGCAGAGTGCCGTAATTTCCGCCGTAGGGGACCTTTTCGGTATAGGTTATGGTTTCACTATCCTCGGCGCTGTAATTGAGATACAGCGTCACTGTATACTCGTTTACCGTCCACTGGGCGTAGAGATCGATCCCCTCCACGAAGGTGACCTTGCCGGTGGTGTCCACAATGATGTTCCCGTCAGCATCCGTGCTCCAGCCGGTGAAAGTATACCCTGCCCGGACAGGCTCGGTCAGCTTGGGGAAGGTCTCGCCGATCTTTGCAGTCTCGGTCTTCGTGTCCGAAGCGCCGAATGTTCCGCCGTTGCCGTGGAGCGTCAGGGTGACGTCCTTTCCGTTCATATTTTCACATGTGATGGCGATCTCTCCGGTGACGCTCTCGCCCGGGACGGTGAGGACGCCGTCTTTCATGGTTGCCTCAACGCTCTCGCCGCCCACGGTCACAGAGTACGTATAGATGCCGTTCGCGTCATAATCGGGGATGGTGTAGGTGTAGTCCAGCCCGTCGGCGGCCTTTTCCTGCGCCGTCTCGTTGACGGTCACGGTGTACGCCACACGGAGCTCAAGCGCTTTCTCGGTCTCATTTGTGACCACGGCATAACCATCGTTGCCGGAGAAGACATACCCCGCGCTGGTCTTGTACAGCTCGCTCCCCGTCTCCGCGGTGGTGATCTGTACGGGGCTGCCCGGTGCCGGCCAGGCCGCCGGGGTGACGGTGATTTTCGCGCCGGCAGCCAGACCGCCGTTTTCCAGGGTGACCGTCTGGCCGGCCTTGAGGGTTACATTCGCCGTCGCGGTGCCGGAGACGTAGATTTTCTCCCCGGCCTCCACGGTTCCGCTGACGGAGGCGTTATCCGTGAGGCGCACGTTCCCATCGGTTTTGACGGAGGGCGCACCGGAATCCGTGCCCAGCGTGACCACCGTGGAGAAACCGTCGGACGCGGCCTTGCCCGCAAAGGTTGCGGCCTTGGTCAGGGTGAAGTTCTCAAGCCTCAGCTCGCCGTTCTCAATGCCGCCCGTCACGGTGACGGGGGTCTTGAGCTCGAGCGGTTCCGAACCCATATACCTGAGGGTCAGGGTCCTGCCGTACTCGTTGGTGGCTTTGCCGATCCCGTCCCCATCGCCGGTTGCGCTTGTGTTCTGACCGGTCATGTCCAGCGGGAATATGAGTTTGGGCTCGGCAAGCTCGTAAATTTCCACAACGCCGTTCTGATCGCCCATTCTGCCGTCGGAGTGTTTATCGCTGCCTCCCACACTTTGGAGCGTAAACTTGTCCACGCGGGCGTGAAGAGCGTTTGTCTCAAACGCGCCGGCATATTTGCCGCTCCCATCCGCAGGCTCCACAAGGTCAGCCTCATTCGCGCCGATGTAGAAGGTGACGTTGTCCAGGTCAAGAGTGTAATCATGGTAGTCGGAAAGCAGGTCAAGCGGTCTGGGCGTAAGGGTCTGCCGGCCCTGGACGAGGGCGCCCCGCACGGACAGGGTGGAATCCTTGATGCCGTGGATCAGAAGCGATTCCCAACCCCAGACGTAGCCAAAGTCGTCCATATGGACGGCCGTTCCGCTCGCCGCTTCACCCGCGCCGGGACGGTAATCGGAGATAATGACGCAGTTCTCGATGCCGCCCCAGATACCGCCGACCTCAACGGCCACCTTCCCGGTGGTGTAGAAATAGCAGTCCCTGACCGTACCGTAGATATTGGAATCATCCCCGCTCGCGCGGGAAACGCAGTAACCGAGGCCGGGCTCCTCTTTATCGCAGACAACATCCAGCTTCACAACATTGCCGTAGAACTCCGTACCCCGGGTATGGAGGCCCATTTCGCCGTGGGCGTTGACGGTGACGTTTTCGATGGCATTGTCTTCATAGAAGTCGGCGCCGTCCTCCGTGGTCTTTTCGCCGTTGGGGTCGCCGATCCGGGCATCAAAGAAAAACAGCGCGGAAGAGGTTGCCGCTCCGCCGGTGAAAACGGAGTCAACGATTTTTGCAACGGAGGTGCCGCGCACATACATAGCCTGGCCGCTGGCGGTGTCCGATGTCTCCGCTGTGATCTGAGCGAGCTTTCCCATCGCGGCGGCTTTGTCGATACAGATCGCCGTAGGCCCGCCGGTGTAGACGTTGACGCCGACGATATCGCCCGATGCTGCGGCGTCGTGATCCTTCTCGTCTCGGGTGATCCAAAGTCCGAAGGAGGAGCCGCCCGCAATGTCGCAGTTTTTGATCTCCTCGAAGCGGCAGTTGATATGCACGCCGATCAAACTGCCCTTGAAGGTGCTGTTTTCCAGTGTGCCGAGGGAGGTGGGCTCTTTATACTCCCATCCGTTCCCCACTCGGACCCTGCCGAAGCCCACACACAGCGCCGCGCCCTCATCCATGTAGTCGGAGTCCGTGGGGTTCGTCTGGATAATGACACAGTTTTTAACGCTTTTGACGACCCCGCCCCGGTTGTAGTTGGCGCTGTCCGAATAGTCCGCAATGTCCGCAACGCCAAACCACGGGGCCTCCACCGTGCTGTTTGTCAGCGTCAGCTCCGCCTTGAAGCCCAGCGCGACGGCCACGCCTTTGGCGAGGCTGTCCATTGGTTTGGTCACCTGGAGAGTGACATTTTCCACGTTCAAAACGCCGCCCTCACTGACATGGATCAGGTCGCGCCTGGTGGTTCCGGCGTCATGGAGGATGATTTTGCCGGCGTTATTCGGCGCGCCGCGCCGTTTCTCATTGCCTGTATAGTCGGGACTTTCCCGGACGGTCGAATCCGTCACGGTAAGAGTCCCGTCCACGGTGATCAGCTCACCGACGGACGTGACGGCGTCGATGGTGAAGCCGTTCAGGTCCAATGTGGCGACCGTGCCCCTCTGCACCCGTGCGGTGGCGACAGCGTTGAGCGTAAGCGTCCTGTCCGTGCCGTCATCGCCCTTCAGGACCGTGACGACAGCGGCCCCTCCGGGCATCCGCCCCAGCTTGAGAAAGGCATCGGCGAGGTCATAGAAGTAGATGGGAGCCCCGCCTTCGGCCCGGACAGAAAACCTCTGCCGGTCCGGATCCTCCTCGGACGGCGGCTCGGTCAGGTGCCAGGTATTGTCCTCCCGGAGCCCCATCTTCAGGCCGATGACTGTGCTCTCGGGCTTGAGAACGTTCGCATCGCGCTCTGAGAAGCCGTTGGCGGTGATCTGCATATCTGTCTCTGAGCCGGTGTCCACGTAGAAATAGATCTGCTTGCCGCCGGTGAACGCTTCCAGCTCCAGCTTTTGCCCCTCCGCCAGATAGACGCCGTGTCCGTTCCCGACGGCGGGCTCCGGGAGATCCAAATTGCCGCCCACGGTGATGGCGGCGACGCTTTTGTCGGCGGCAACGGTACCGAACGTGTTCACGTTGTTGTTGATGCCGCCATACTGCATGGCGCCGCCGGTGACGGAGAGGGCGGCCCCGGCCGCGGCGTAAACGACGCTGCCGGCGTCGGCGGTGTTGCCGGTGTAAACGCCGCCGGTGATGCTGACGGCGCCGCTCTTGAGGTAGATACCGCCGCCCTTGCTGTCTTCTCCGGCGACCTTGTTATTTGTGAAGGCCGCTCCGGAGATGGTGACGTTGGCGTTATCGATATAAAGACCGCCGCCAAGCTCGCTTGCGGTGTTATCGGTAAATTCAATTTTTTCGTTGTCAAGGGTAATTGCGGCGACGCCGGTCAGATAGAGGCCCGCTCCCTTCGCGGCGGCGCTGTCTTGAAAGACCGCGCTGCTGGAGACGGTCACCGTGCCGCCGTGGATATATACCGCGCCGCCGTTGCCGCTGACCTTGCCGGTATAGGCGCCGCCGGCGAAGTCAACGTCACAGCTTTTGGCGTAAACGGCGCCGCCGTCGGAACGGGAGGAAAGCGTCTGAAGATCCAGGTCTACGACAGCGTCCAGACGCAGCTCGCAGTCCTCGGCATAGAGGAAGCCGCCCTCCCCGGAGGCCGTGTTGTCGGTGTTGACGCCGCCAACGGCGACGATGGCGTTCCTCGCCCAGACGGCGCCGCCCTGTCCCCCTTCCCCGGCGGAGGAGGCGTTTGCGGCGCAGATCGTAATGTTCCTGACCGAGATCTCGGGCTTCCGGGTATCACTGCCGTAAACATAGACCGCGCCGCCGTTTTTGCCGGTCACCTGATGACCGCTGATGACCGTATCGTCCTGCATGACGATTCTGCCCGTGAAGGGCTTTTCTTCCGAACCGGCGCGGATGGCGCCGCCATAGGAGCTGCAGATGGAGGAATACCCTCCCAGGGTCAGCTCATTCGCGCCCTGAAGCTCGATCACGGCGTGCTCACGGGTGGATGCTTCGCTTTCGGGAGTCTCCGCGCCGATGAGCCTCACATTGTTGAGGGTCAGCGAGCCCGTGTCGCCCGCGAATGTGAAGAGCGCATCCTAGAGGTCGTCCATCCTCCTGATGGCGGGGGCGGCGTCGGTGCCGGAGGGGTCGCCGCCGGAGGCGGCAAGGCCCTTGATGACCACGGCCTTGCCCTCAGGCACCGTGGCGGGCCGGCCGGAGACCTCTATGGTCTGCGTCAGGGTGAAGTTGATCGTCCCTTCGCTCATGAGCTTGCACAGCTCCGCCCAGGAGCTCACCCGGACAAACGCCTGGCAGGGGTTTTCGCTTCTGCCGCCGTCCTCCCTGGCGCAGACAGGACAGAAATGGTGCCACTTCTCATTGGTGCATCCCTCATCGCAGATACATCCGTCGCCGTCTCCCCGGGGAGGATAGCCCAACGACCAGACGTCGTTCCCGTCTACGGTCGTTTTCACCAGCTTCTGCGGGGTGGTGCTGTCCGCCGGCGTGGGGAATGTAAGTCCCGACGCCGAGTAGATCCCCACAGTGTAGCTTGCGCAGTTTTCCCCGTAATTTGCGTCCGAAGGAACGGTGATGGAGACATTTTCCCCAATGAGTATGGGGCTTTTCGCGTTGGTGTTAAGGAGACCTCTGAATTTCACTCTCCAGTTGTTGGGCTCCCCGTGCAGTGTCAGAGTGATCTGAACATCGTTCAGCGCCTTGATGGAGCCCAAAGAGGATATGTCTCCAATGGCGTAGACGTCCCCCGCGCCGTACAGATCATGCAGATTGATCTTCATCCCGTCTACGCTCATGTTATCTCCGGTGGATTCTTTCACTTTGATGCCGCTGATGCAGCCGTTATAGAGGTCTAAGGTCGCGTTCTTCACCGTACCGACGGTGCCGCTGGTCTGGTAGATGCCACATCCCGGGTACTTGACGCTGGAGGAGGAATTGAGCTCGCTGCTTGTCGTGCGGCATTCCATACTCATGTTCTCGATCTCATCGATCGTGGCGCCGTTAACGTATATGCCGCAGGGGCCAAGATTGGGAGAGGAGCTGCCTTTACTGGCTTCGCCGTTCACCGTGAAGTAGACGTCCTTCATCGTCGTCACGTGAGTGGAGCCGGAGAACTGGAACATGGTCAGATCCAAGTTTAAAAGTTGACCGGGTGCCGTAATCGGTTCTTTCTTTGCCGTCAGAGAGGGTTTGTTCTCCCCATCCTTTGTGCCGAAGCCATTGATCGTAACATTTTCGCAGTCGCTCATGTAGACGCCGACCATATCGAAGCCGGAGGTAATTAACTTGAAATGATCGTCGGCGATGTTCCTGATGTCCACCTTGCCGCACTCCAGCAGGTAGAGGCCGCAGGCCCTATAGTTGAGGCAGCTGTAAGTAAAACCGTTGATGCCGACCTCCTTGGCTCCCATCTGAAGGTCGATATTGTCCAGAACGACCTGGACGTTGTCACAGCGGATACCGTAATTCCAGGTTGAGTACCTTTGGTAAGGGTCAGACGAGATCCTTGTATGATTGAGGGTCACGGTCTGACTGCCCGTACCGACGGCGTAAAGACCTGACGCGCCCTGACGATTGTACAATGTAGAATCCTTCCGCTCACTCTCATCCGGCAGCTCGTCCTCTATGACAAGAGAGCCGCCGGTGACGGTCACATTCGCTTCCTCGGACTCCAGCGCCAGGGTGAGAGTGTGGCAATAGGTAGTCTTACGTCCTCCCGTCTGATCGGGGTCCTCACGGCTTGCGGTGGCCTCCTTAAGGACGCTCACCTTGACGTCGCTGTCGGTGATGGTCAGGGTTCCGCCTTTGCCGTAGATGGCGTTGTAGGGATTGTCTTTACAAGGAGCTTTAGGAGTCGAACTGTCCATGCACAGCGCGCAGGTGCCCGCGTCCAGCTCGAACGCCGAGTTCTTCGCCGTCAGGTCGCCCTGGGTGTAGACAGCCTTGGCAGGCCCGTGGGCGTTTTGCACATGGATGTACACGCCGTAGAAATACAGGTCAGTATTTTTCCCGGCATAGATGACCTCATAATTTGCCGTGCCGTCCTTGTCGTTGTTGATGACGGGAAAAATGATATTGGCAGTTTCCGGCTTAGACTGCGCCGTGTCTTTCCCGTTGCCGTAAATGGTCAGGCTCGCGCCCTCGGCAAGCTCCAGCCACCGGCCGGTGTGGTCGGCAAAGGTCAGCTTATGACCGGCAAGATCCAGGACCTTCGTTCCCGACACCCGGATAGGTTCAGCTTGATCCTCTATCGTCATGTCGGTGGTCAGGGTATGCGTCGTATCATCTGCGCCCCGGAGCCATGCCAGAAACTCACCGGCATCGCCCTGCTCCACGGTCGCGATGACTTTCCCCCCGGTCTCCCCGAACCCTTCAGCCCCCGCCGCGGAGACCGCCGAAGCCGGCGCCAGGGCCATCACAAGGCAGACAGTCCATAGAAATGCCGATAGTTTGCAGCTTCTGATGTTCATACTTCTCACCTCTATAAAAAATAAAGCGCCCCTCCCTCGGAAAAATCTGGGAGGGAGAGGCATTCCCCCGGCTGTACCGGGAAAATTATGAACCAATTTTATTATATTTCATTCGACAAAAATCGGCAAGACGATCTTTATATTTTTCCCACAAAAGTTTCGTTTACGGTTTCAGGGTCTCGGCGGCCCCCACGTTCCCCCTGAGCCTTGCGCATCATCTCCGACAGCGCCATGAGGAACGGCCCCGCGCCTTTGCCCTCGTCGGTCATGTAATACGCCGGGTTTTCGTAGTTGTCAGAGCCGTTGGCGGAGGCCTTGAGGTAGATGTCCTTGAGGTGTCCGCCCTGAAGCTTCGTCTCCGCAAGGCCCACGAAAGCCCTGAGGGCGGGTTCGATATACTCCTTGTCGAGCCACCCCAGGCGCACGGCCTTGAGGATGGTGTAGGCCAGCATCGCCGTGCCGCTGGTCTCCGGGCGGTTGGTTTCCGAGGCGGGCCGGTCCGTGAGGTTCGTCCAAAGCCCGTCCGGGCGCTGGTAGGGGAGGAGCCCGTCCACGAACTGCCGCAGCGCCTCTTTCCGGGCGGGGACGTACCGCGCCGGCGTCACGTCGATGAGGTCGGCCATGGCCATGCCGTACCAGCCCATGGAGCGCGTCCAGAACCAGGGACAGGCGTCCGTGGATCCGTTCCCGGCGTGGTAGTATAGCCCGTTCGGCGCGCGAAGCTCCCGCGCCACCCAGCTGAGCCGCCGGTCCACCAGCGCAAGCTGGTGCTCGTCCCCAATGAGAGCGGCGTAGTGGGCGATAAAGGGCTGGAGCATGTAGATGCCGTCCAGCCACACGGCGTAACGCGGCGGCCTGAGCTTGGCCCAGGTGTGCCAGTAGTTGCCGCCCAGGGCCTCGTTCGTGTGTTCCGTGGCCACATTATGCCCGACCGAGTTGACATAATGCGTATCCGTCAGATCCCGATAGAGCTCCCGGCAGACGTCCGCGGTTCGCGGGTCTTCGGAGAGCCGCGCCAACAGCGCCGCCGTCTTATAGCAGTCCGCGCCGTGGTAGTCCACATACCCGCCCAGCTCCCGGCTTATGTGCCAGCGCCCGTCGGGGCCGGGGACCAGGAGGGCGTCCACGTACCGCCGGACGTAGTCTTTATACCGCGCCGCCTCGGGCACGCCCGCCTCCGCCAGGTCGAAAAGCCCCTCCATGACCACGCCGGTGTAGTAGCTCCAGTCAAAGAGGTAGGGGTCCCGCGCCGGGGCGCGGTGCTCGTTGTCCCAGGTGAAAAAGCGCCCGGTGTCCGCCACCACCTGCTCCGGCACGTTCACCGGGGAATTCACGGTGAGGGCATCGGCCCAGGCCAGCGCCTTTCGGACGGCGTCGTCGATCCTTTTTTGCTCCATACGCCTCATCCTTTCTCCGTGAGCGCCCGCAAAAGGGCCTCACAGCCCGCCGTCACGTCCCGCCACGTGGCTTCGAAGTCCCCGGTGTACCAGGGGTCGGCCACGTCCCGGCCCTCGCCGGTGTAGTCGAGAAGGAGCCGTATCTTCCCCTCCCGGTCCGGACCCGTGAGGCGCTGGGTGTTGCGAAAGTTGGCCCGGTCCATGCACACCAGGAGGTCGAACCGCCGGTAGTCCTCCGCCGTCACCTGCCGGGCGGTCTTGCCCTCGCAGGAAAGGCCGTGGCGCATAAGCTCCCGCCGCGCCGGGGGATAGACGGGGTTGCCCAGCTCCTCCGTGCTGGTGGCGGCGGATTCGATGACGAAGTCCCGCTCCAGTCCCGCGTCCCTGACCAGCTTTTTCATCACAAATTCCGCCATGGGGGACCGGCAGATGTTTCCGTGGCAGATAAAGAGTATCCTTGTCACGCGGCTTTCTCCTTCCTCGTCACCGCCACGGCCAGCACGGCGGCGGCAAAAGCCCCGGAGAGCTTGGCCGCGATGAGCGGGGAGAGCAGGTCCGGCTCGGTGCTGACGACGAAGCCCATGTGGGCGGCCAGGAGGCTGGCGCCGGAGACCAGGAACGCGGCGGCGGCGATCTGGCCGCGCTTACCCATGCCGTCAAACTCCGTGAGCGTGGGCAGGGGCGTGGCAAGGCCGATGAGCATCCCCGTGAGGCTCTGGGAGCTCAGCCCCAGCTTGCGCCCCAGCCAGGTAAAGGGCTTGGCAAGGGCGCGGCGCAGAAGCTCCGCCATGGGCAGGGACCCCAGCTGTACCACGCCGATGGAGGCCACCACGGCCAGGGATTCGGAGATGGGCGTCATGCCCTTCACCGGGTTCCAGCCGGTGAGGGACTCCACGGCGGCCAGGATGAGCCCGCAGGTGACGACGACCTTGATGCCCGCCGCCACGGCGTAAAAGCCCTTCACCATCTTCTCCGGGATTTTCCAAAGCCCCAGCCCCAGCAGCAGGGACATGACGAAGATGGGCACGTTCTGCCAGAGGCACGTCCCCAGGGGCAGTCCGCAGCAAAGGCCCCCCAGCACCAGCCCCACGGGCATGGTGGCAAGCCCCAGCATGATCCCCCGGGCAAAGGGGGCCTGGGACTCCTTGTCAATCATCCCCATGCCCACGGGGATGGTGAAGACCATGGTACACCCGAAGATGGACGCCGCCACGATGCCGGCGTAACGCCCCACCAGGGGGTCCAGGGCGAGCTCAGAGGCCAGCTGGTAGCCGCCCATGTCGATGGAGAGGACGCTGCCAAACATGGCCGGGTCCACGCCGATGGCGGTGTAGACCGGGGTAATGACCTTCCCCAACGCGCTTGCCAGCGCCGGGGCCAGGCTGATGATGCCGGTCATGGAGAGGGCCATGGGCCCCAGAAGCTCAAAGCCCTTTTCAAATTGCGCCCCCAGGCCGAATTTGTTGCCCAGGATACGGTCAAGCCCGCCCAGCACGATGCCAACGGACATGACGATCATCAAAACACGGTTGATCATGAAAACGCCGCAAACCCTTTCCGCATCTCGTCCTCGATGGCCTCCACGGTCCGGGGCGTGGCGGCGGAGAGATTTTCGCACCCCGTCTCGGTCACAAGGCAGTTGTCCTCCAGCCGGAAACCGACGCCCCACTCCTCGTGGTAGATGCCCACATCCACGCAGAAGACCATGTTGGGTCCGATGACCTCCGGCGTCTCCACCGCGTCGTGGACGTCAAAGCCCACGTGATGGGCCCCGCCGTGCCACATGAGGCGGGAGACGTTCTTCACATCGTCCAGCGCCCCGGCCTCCACCAGCCTGTCGGCGCAGAAGCGGCGGATCTCCCGGTCCACCTCGGCCATGGGCATCCCGGGTTTGATAACAGAAAACATATGGTCGGAGGTGTCCAGGGCGCAGTTGAAAAGCCGCCTCTGGCGCTCCGTAAAGCGCCCGTTGCAGGGCCAGCCACGGGAGACGTCGGTCATGAGGTGATCGTGCCACGCCCCCACGTCGTTGAGGACCATGTCGCCGTCCAGGGCCTGGCCGGTGTAGGCATTGTAGTGGATGCAGAAGTTGTTGCGTCCGGCGGAAATGATGGAGGGGAAGGCCGGCCCCTGAGGGCCGTACTGGCCCAGGACGTAGTCCCACACCGCCTTATACTGGTACTCATACATCCCCGGTTTGGAGGTGCGCATCATGGCCTTGATGCCCTCGGCGGTGATCGCCTCGGCCTGACGCATGGCCGCCAGCTCGCAGGGCTGTTTCACAAGCCGCAGACGGCGGATGAGGGCGTCGGCGTTCTCCACTCGCAAAAAGGGGTAGTCCGACCGGACCCGCCGCAAAAGCCGGTGGGCCGGCGCGTCCCGGTCCGAGGGCGCGGCGCGGTAGAGGTCCAGATAGAGGCTTTCAAACCGCCCGGAGGTGGCGAGCCGGTGAAGCTCCCCCTCAAACTCGGCGGCGTAACCAATGTTCTCCACGCCGGAGAGCGCCACGGCCTCGTCGGGCTTGACGCGCCGGCCCGTCCAGCGCTCCGCCATCAGGTCCGGCGGCAGGAGGAAGAGCTTCTCCGTCACCGCCCCGCCTGCGTCCTTCCACGCCAACAGCGCCAGCTCCCGTCCCTCCAGGCCCGTGAGATACACAAAGCTCCGGTGGGCGTAGAAAGGGTAAAACTCGTCGTTCGTCTTGCGCACCTCCACCCCGGAAAAGAGCGCCAGCACCGACCCCGGCTTCATTATCCCATACAGCCGCTCCCGGTTGCCCCGGTAAAATTCCCTGTCCACAGTCCCTCACCCTCCTTTTTACGTCATTTTTCCCCATTATACCAGCATCTCCCCGCCTTCGCAAGGCGGGGAGATAAAAAATTGCGGACAAGGGGCGGGCGATTGACAGCCGGCGCGATCTGTGATATCATATCACTCAGAAAGAGGAAATCCATGGACAAACCGGTCTTATCGGAGGTGCTTTGACGATGCTGGCGTATTCCATCATTATGTTTTTGGCGGCGGCTCTTTTTTCCGCGTTCAGCGTGGCGATCTATAAGGGCAGGACCGATCTGATCCACGCGTATCATCAGGCCAAGGTCCGGGACAAGGCCGCTTACGGCAGGGCCTTCGGAAAAGCGCTGTCCTGCTTTGCCCTGGCGATGGTGCTCAGCGGGCTCGTGGGCCTGTTTGCCGACACGAAGCCTCTGGGAATGGCCGCTGTCGCGGTCCTGCTCGTGGGCTTGTGCATCGGGGCCGGCTCGATCGTCGCGGTACAGCGCAAGTACAACAAGGGCGTTTTCTGAATTTGCGCTCTCAGTCGTAAAAAAATCGCCCGGCCGTCATCGTTGGCGGCCGGGCATTCTTTATTCACTATTCAATTATCCGGCGTGATACTTCAGCGCCGGCGGGGCGGTCATCTCCAGAGCTCGGGGTTCCGAAGCCGCTCTACGCCGCCGATGGCAGCCACGAAACGAAGTCCCTGCGTAAGCTCGCGCTCCACACTGACGGTGTTTCTTCTGGCGTTTCCTTTCCTGTTAGTATCATGCTTTTTCATAGTCAATGCCTCCAAAGAATTGTTGCGTCGTTCCTAACGACGCCCCTTATTATAGGCATTTTCCGCGCAATAGAAATAGTGTTTTTTGCGGACTAACTTTGCAAATCTTGCGCACGGAAAGAGACAAATTCGTCGTTTTCAACACAGCGCCACGCGCCCGGTGGCCACATTCTCCACGAAGGCCCGGTCGTGCTCCACAAAAAGCATGGTGGGGGCAAAGCGGGTCAGGAGCGCCTCAATCTGCATCCGGGAGATCACGTCCACGTAGTTCAATGGCTCGTCCCAGATGTAAAGGTGGGCCCGTTCGGCCAGGGACCGGGCCAGGAGGGCCTTCTTTTTCTGCCCCTGGGACCAGGTCTCCAGGGGCTTTTCAAACTGCGCCCGCTCGAATCCCAGCTTGCGAAGGATGGACTGGAAGATACTGCGGTCAATGTCGAACCCGGCGGCGTAAGCCTCCAGACTGCCACGCAGATGGGAGGTGTCCTGGCTCACGTAGGAGACGGTGAGGCCGGAGGCGGTGCTCACAAGCCCCGTGTGGGGCACGTCCTCCCCCAAAATGAGCCGCAGGACGCTGGTCTTCCCGCACCCATTGGGGCCGGTGAGGGCCAGACGCTCACCGGGGCGGAGCTCGAACGTGAGGCCGCGCACCACCTCCCGCCCGCCGTAGGCGACGGACACGTCCCGCAGCTCCACGACCCGCGTGGCCCGGTGAGTGAGGGGAGAGAGCTTCAGCTCCTCGTCCCGCTCGATGTTCCGCAGGAGCTTGGACTTGTCCTCCACAGCCCGCTCCCGGCGCTCCTCGATGGCCTTGGAGCGCTTTTGCTGTTTGGCGGCCTTGGCGGCCTGCTTGGGGGCCCAGCCCTTCTTCACGTCGGCCTTGTCGGTGTGGGAGAGGTACTTGGAACGCTCGGCCTTGTCCGACCACTGGGCGTGCTCACGGGCCGCGTCGGTGAGACGCGCGATCTCGCCGCGCAGCTTCTCGTTCTCCGCCCGCTCCCAGTCGTCCTGCCGCCGCTTGTTCTCCCACCAGACGGAGAAGGACCCCCGCGTCACCTCGATGTTCGTGCGGTTGATGCTCAGGGTGTGGTCGGTGCACCGGTCCAGCAGCGCCCGGTCGTGGCTGACAAGAATAAAGCCCTTTTTCCGCGCCAGATAGTCCCCCACCAGCTCCCTGGCGGCCATATCCAGGTGGTTCGTGGGCTCGTCGATGAGGGGGAAGGCGTCGGGCGCGGCAAAAAGCGCCGCCAGCTCCGCCCGTGTCCGCTCCCCGCCGGAGAGGGTCCCCAGGGGACGGTCCAAAAGCTCCCCGTCGATGCCCAGCTTGGCAAGCTCCCGCAAAAGCCGCCATTCCTCCACCCCCTCCACGCCGGTGCGGAGGGCCCGCGCCGTGGGAAGAGCCGGGTCCTCCGCACGGACGGGGAAGTATTCAAAGACGAGGCCGGGGGCGAAGATGGTGCCGGAGTAGGGGAGTTCCCCCAGGAGACACCGCAAAAACGTGGTCTTCCCCCGCCCGTTTCGCCCGGTGAAGCCCAGCCGCCAGTCCGTGTCCAGGCGGAAGGAGACGTTTTCAAAGATGTTGTCGTGACTGCCCTCATAGGCAAAGGTGAAATTTGTGACGTCGATCAGCATAGTTGCGCCTTTCATAAAAAATGAGCCGCGGGAAGATCCCGCGACTCACAAAAGGGCGCTCGGACGCCCTGAAAGAGTGCAAAAGGATGGTATTTCTTCCCGCCACCGGCGCTCAGGGCACAGCTGGCCCCTCCATGTGCGCCTTAAAATTTAAGCGAGAAAAGAATTCATCCCTGCACCTCCAAGTTGTTGTTGAGGACAGGATAGCACAAAGAGTAGGGGTTGTCAAGGGGGTCAAAATGATTGGCGGCCGACCTGTCAACCCACCTTCGCTGCCCCCCTGCCCCCCTCCTACGAGGAGGGGGCGAAAAAGGTTGCGGCTTCGCCGCAGATTTTGATTTGCCCGCGCGGCGGGGACGGGGGGACGGGGGACGGGGGAAGGGGGACGGGCGGGTTTAGAACCCGCCCCTACAGTTTTTGGAATGTTTCCAATCAACGCCGTACGGGCCGCATCTCCGCGCTAAGAGCCGCCGCTGCACGGCGGTTGCGCTCGTGATGCGCGCCTGCGGGCGCAGGCCCACGGCGGCCCATGTTGCAGGGCCCGGATTGCCCCCGATAAACGCCGTAGGGGCCGCCACTCTTGGCGGCCCGCGTTTCAATGATCTCCGGTGTTGGTTGAATGGGATAACCTCCCAAATCCACCGTAGGGGCGGGTTCCATGTGTCCGCCCGTGCCCACGTTGCATGACGGGACCGATTCCGATAACCCGCACCAGCCCCCGTCTTGGAGCCCCCTCCTCGTAGGAGGGGGGCAGGGGGGAAGCGAGCGTTGGATGACCGAGCGGTTCCGAGAATCCGCACCAGCCCCGACGCCCTCGCCCCTCCGGTCAGGAGGGGCGGGGGCAAGCGCTTATTCCTCCTCCTGGAAGCTGTCGATGCCGTAGCCTGTGACGGTGTCGCCGCGGGACCAGGTGATGGGGACGTAGCAGGGGGTATGGTCGGGGTCGTCGCTGGCGTAGATGACGTAATCCATGGTGCCCTCCCCGGCGTGGCCGGTGCTGCCGCCTCTGGTGACGATGCTGTTGTCCGTCTTCCACTCGCCGGTACACAGGTCCCGGATGGCGTAGTCGCGCTCGACGATGACGCCGTCTTCGATGCGCTTGACGGTGAAGGACGCGCGGACGTTGTCGTCCTCATAGCGGTAGGTGTAGGTGTGGTCCGGGGAGGCGTCTACCTCGTCCTTCACATCGATGATGCGGT
Source organism: uncultured Oscillospiraceae bacterium (assembly GCA_947632175.1). Classification (GTDB taxonomy): domain Bacteria; phylum Bacillota; class Clostridia; order Oscillospirales; family Oscillospiraceae; genus RUG626. The sequence continues at coordinate 54,323 of CANROC010000013.1, forward strand.
CGAACAGCGTCTCCTCGTCCCTGGCCAGGAAGACATAAATCTTCAGCTCGTCCTCATTGTCGCTGACATGGTCGGCGAAAAGGAAGTGAGGCAGCTCGATGGTTTCCGCCCCCACCAGGCGCGCGTTGCCAAAGAGACCGCGGCGCAAAAATCCGTCGCCGAAATCCTCCCAGTCGCCCAGATACGTGTGTACCGCGGCCGCCGCCGTCAGCGCCAGCGTTGCGGTGAGCGCGGCGGCGATGAGCACCATGCGCCAGGGCCTGCTCTTCCTGCGGCGCGGAGCCTTCTCACCTACGCCGGCGAGCTGGGCCTGGATCTCAAGGCGCTTTTCATCGCTCAGGCGCTGCTGTTCCATGTCCTCCCTGTATTTTTCTTTAAAACTCATCCTGAAGCTCCTTTCTCAGCCTCTCCCGCGCACGGGCAAGGCGTGTCTGCACCGCCGTGCGGGTGATTTTCAGAATCTTCGCGATCTGGGCCTGGCCAAGCCCCTCAAAGCAGTAGAGATGCACCACGGCCCGGTACTTTTCCGGGAGCCGCCAGACCGCGTCCAGCACCTCGCTTGTCCCCGCCTCCGGCGCGGGGATGTTTTCCGTGAGCTCCGCCCGCCGGGACAGGCGGCGCAGAGCGCTTTTGGCCTCGTTGGCGGCGCAGGTGAGGAGCCACTGCCGCTCCTTTCCCTCCTGCCGCCGCATCCGGCCCTCCAAAAGCCGCAGGAAGACGCTTTGACACACATCCTCCGCGTCCTGGCGTGAGCCAAGGATACTCAGCGCCAGCCGATAGACGTCGTCGCCGTAGAGCCGGAAAAGCCTCCCGGCCTCCTCGCTGTCCATGCTCACATTCCCCCTTTTTTCTCTTTTTTGCCGCGACAACCATATAACGCCCTGATCCCCGCCCTTATCACACTGTGGCAGAAAAAAAGCGAAACGGCGCGGGCCGTTTCGCTTTTCGGGCGGGTGTCTGTTTTATTCCGTCCTCAGCGCTTCCACCGGGTTCTTGCGGGAGGCGATGCGGGATGGGACGAGGCCGGCGATGAAGGTGAGGAACATGCTGATGAGCACCAAAATCGCCGCCGCGCCCGCCGGCAGGACGGCGGAGAGCTCGTTGATGCCGGTGAGGCTGTGAAGGATGAGGTTGATGGGCAGAATGATGATGAGGGAGGCCAGGATGCCGATGAGGCCGGCCCCAAAGCCCACGATGAGCGTCTCGGCGTTGAAGACGCGGCCCACATCCCGCTTGGAGGCGCCAATGGCGCGGAGGATGCCGATCTCCTTGGTGCGCTCCAGGACGGAGATGTAGGTGATGATGCCGATCATGATGGAGCTGACCACCAGGGAGATGGAGACGAAGGCGATGAGCACATAGCTCACGGCATCGATGATGGTGGTGACGGAGTCCATCAGGAGGGCCACAAGGTCGGTGTACTCAATCTCGTCCTCCTCGGCCACGCCCTTATTGTACTCCTCGATAAGCCGGGCGATGGTGTCCTTGTCTTCAAAGGACGTGACATAGAGGCTGACGCGGCTGGGGGAATCGGGGGTGGCGTAGCCCAGGGCCTCCAGGTTCTGCTCCAGGTTGGCCTCCGACACCGTGGCCGGCATGAACTGGTCATAGAAGGTGAGGTACTGGCTGTCGGTAAAGGCGGCGGAAGCCATCTCGGCGGCCAGCGCCTCCGGTGTCATCGCGGCGAACTTCGCCGCCTGCTGCTGGGCATAGCCCGCGGCGGCCATCTGGCGCAGGCCGTCCCGCGCGGCGCCCATAAGCTCCTCATCGGTCATGTTGGCAAAGTACGCCTCGATCCGCGAGGTGTCGGTGATGCCCATCTGCTGGGCGTAGAAGCCGATCATCATCTCCGTGACGCCCTGGCGGTCAAGGCCGGCGAGCCTCTGCTCCACATCGGCGTCCAGAGCCTCGTCCGTGGGGACGCAGGACATCTTCACAAAGAGGGAGACGCGCTCCGCCGGCTCCAGCCCCTCATAATACGCCTTGAAATCCGCGACCTTCTGGGCGTTGGTGAGCTCCGGGTCGTCGGGAGTGCGGAAAGGAAGACCCGTGAAGACATCCACGGTCTCATCAGCCAGCTGCTTTTGGACGCTCTCCTGCTTGGCCGTCTCGGCCATGGCGTACTGGGTCAGGGCCGCCGTGTAGCCGATCTGGCCGGAGACGGAGCCGCCCTCACCGTCCTCGGTGGGGCGGACGATGCCCACGACCTTCAGCGGGATGCCCACCTCGGGGTTGGTGTAGAGGTAGCTCATGCCCGTCTCGTTGGCGGTCATGTCCACATAGCCGCCGCTGACGGGGTCGAGCTCGTAGTATTCCGAGGGGAGGATGAACTTGAAGCTTGTGTCGCAAAGCTCCTCATAGCTCCAGCTCAAGGTCTCGGATTCCACGGGATTGCCGGCCATCATGGCCTGCATCGTCTCGTTCATCTCCTGAGTGGAGATGAAGCCCAGGGCGTAGAGCATGAGGTCGGAGATCTCATTGTGCCGGTCCACGAAAATGACGACCTCATCGTAGTTCTCCGGCCACTTGCCGTAAAGGACGTCGTACTGGTCCCGGACGGACTGGGCCACGCCCGTGCCGTCGGCCTCGGGCAGAAGCTCGTTCCAGACGTTGAACTGCTGGTACATCCCGCCCATGGTGTCAAAATAGCTGGAGAAGTCGCCGCCGAACATCCCCATCATGGCCTGCTGCATCATCTCCATGACATCGGACTTCACCACGCCCCCGTCCTTGTCCTGAGTGTAGACGTCGAACTTGAAGTCGTAGGAGTAGTGGACCCGCGCCACGTCCATGATGCCGTTGCCACCCTCGTCCAGGAACTTTTTAAAGGCGGTGAGGTTGTTTGTCTTCGTCTGGGCGGTCATCATGGAGCTGAGCATGTCGTACATGACGGTGGAGGAGTAGACCCGGTCGGGCTCGCGCTCCTCCTCCATGGCCTCCTGCCGGGAGTTCATGAAGCTCATGAGCATGGCGGACATATCCACGCTCTCCGCCTCGATGGTGATGGGGTAGCTGGTGAGGGTGTCCTCCTGGACCTGGTCGATGTACGCCTGGAACCCGGCAGACACGGAGAGAATGAGGGCGATGCCGATGATGCCGATGGACCCGGCGAAGCTGGTGAGGAACGTGCGCCCCTTTTTGGTCATCAGGTTGTTGAGGGAGAGGCTGAGGGCGGTGAAGAAGGACATGGACTTTTTCTTCTTCTCGCTCTTTTGCCGCTTCTGCTCCTTTTTGGTGAGGACCTGGGCCACGGAATCGTCCTCGTAGGGGTCAGAGTCGTCGATGATCCTGCCGTCCAGGAGCTTGACGATGCGGGTGGAGTACGTCTGGGCCAGCTCCGGGTTGTGGGTGACCATGATGACCAGCCGGTCCCGGGCGATCTCCTTCAAAAGCTCCATGACCTGGAGGCTCGTCTCGGAATCCAGCGCCCCGGTGGGCTCGTCGGCCAGAAGGATGTCCGGATTGTTGATGAGGGCCCGGGCGATGGAGACGCGCTGCATCTGCCCGCCGGACATCTGGTTGGGCTTTTTGTAGATGTGCTCATCCAGCCCCACGGCTTTCAGGGCCTCCACGGCCCGGCGCCGCCGCTCACTCTTGGATACGCCGGAGAGCGTCAGCGCCAGCTCCACGTTCCGGAGGACCGTCTGGTGGGGGATGAGGTTGTAGCTCTGGAACACAAAGCCCACGGAGTGGTTGCGGTAGGTGTCCCAGTCACCGTCGTTATATTCCTTGGTGGACTTGCCGTTGATGATGAGGTCCCCGGAGGTGTACTGGTCCAGCCCCCCGATGATGTTCAAAAGCGTGGTCTTGCCCGAGCCCGACGGGCCCAGAACGGACACGAACTCGCTTTTGCGGAAGGAGATGGAGATCCCGTCCAGTGCCTGTTGGGTGAGGGCGCCGGTTATGTAGGTTTTGGTGATGTTGGTAAGTTTCAGCATAGCGCATCCCATTTCACAAAATTTTTTCAGCACTATTATACCTCCGCCCGCTGGGAAAGAGTTAACAAACTTTAAATTATTTGCCCCCCAAACCGGGGCATAGCGCCGAAGAACGGAAAAAGAGTTGACAAACCCGCCTCCCAAAGGTAAAATAGATGGACACGAGGTGTTGTTATGGACCAAAAGCGCATAGACCGCATCAGCGAGCTCACCCGCATCTCCCGTGAGCGCCCCCTGACCGCAGAAGAGCTTGCCGAGCGCGCCGCTCTTCGCGCGGAGTACATCGCCAGTGTCAAGCGCAGCCTGGAGACCCAGCTGGAGAATACCTACCTCGTAGACGACCGCGGCGCCAAGCGCCCCCTCCCCAAAAAGCCCTGACACGCCGGTGTGGCGGAACTGGCAGACGCCCGGGACTTAAAATCCCGTGATGGCAACATCGTACCGGTTCGATCCCGGTCACCGGCACCAAAGCTGGCTTTGAAGGCGCTTCGCGCTTTCAAATGCCAAGGGGAAACGTGCGGAAAGCCTTCGGCGAAAGGTCTGCGGACCTTTCGCCGAAGGCTTTCCTGCCGTTTTGCTCCGCGCACGGCCTCGTCGTCGCTGATGCCGCTTTGCTTCGCCCTCCCTTTGGTCGGGCTCAGGCGCTGGCATCGCTCCTCCTCCCCCCAACGGGCTTCGCCCGCCGGGGGCCCCGGGCCGCACACTCCGCAAAACAAAAGGTATTTTTCCCGACGTACATGCCGCCGGAAAAAATGATCGATGAGAGTTTTTTACAAGCTGAGGACACAATTAATACTAATATCTAATTAAAATAAGACATTCGCGCCGGTCTTTTTCGCATCGTCGTCGCTGAACACGCTTTGCTTCGGGCTCCCTTTGGTCGCCCTCAGGCGCTGTGTTCGCTCCTCCTCTCCCCGGCGGGCTTTGCCCGCCGGGGACCCCCGGTGCGTCAGCCGCCTTGGGAATACACAAAGTATTCCCTGCGGCGTCTTCCTTGCCTGACGCGAAAAATCCTCGCCGCTCGGTGTCTTCTTTTAAATAGATATTAGTATAAATTCGAGGAAAACTGTTGACAATAGGGGATTTATCCCCTATACTGTAGATAAGCCAAAGCGAAAGGAGAACCGCAATGCCGACGATCAGCCACTTCTATGGAATCATCATTGTGATGTACTTACGTAACAAGGAGCATAATCCTCCCCATATTCACGCGATCACGCAGGACTTTGACGCGCCGTTTTCCATCGCCACGGGCGAGCTCATGGAGGGCGAGTTCCCACCGAAAGCGCAGGGACTGGTAAAAGAATTTGTTATGCTGTAGCAAAAAGAGCTTATGGAGATGTGGGAGACCGAGAAGTATGTCAAGCTGCCGCCGCTCAAATAATACTTCTCAGGCAGGAGGCGTTTATATGTTTCATAAGGCGATCGACCTCAAATTCCTGGACGGGACCGCTATGGCTGTGACGTTTGAGGACGGGACTGTCAAGAGATATGATATGCGGGCGCTGTATTCCAAGTATCCGCAGCTCAAGGCGCTGGAGGATCGGTCTCTGTTCCTCTCCGGCAGGCTCATGGGGCCATACGGTATCAGCTGGAACGACGACCTGGATATCGAGGCGGAGACCGTCTATGAGGACGGCGAAACCGTTGGCCGGGAAGACGTTCAGCTCCACAGGGCCTCCTCCCGTGCCGTGGCGTCGGTCAGGGCGTTGGCGGGCATATCCCAGAAGGAGCTCTCCTCGCTCACCGGCATCGACCAGTCGGACATTTCCAAAATCGAGCGCGGCACGGCAAACCCCTCCGTGTCGACGCTGGAGCGCATCGCGGCGGCCCTGGGCGGGCGGCTCACCATCCAAATTGAGATTCCGGCTTCGGCCGAATGAAAAAGGGAAAATACGGTACACAGCACCCGTCAATAGGACGAGAAACAGGTCAAAGATTCGTCAGCATGAGCCCGCGCCTTTCCCGCCGTTTTGCTCCGCGCACTCGTAACGCTGCCCACTCCGCAAAACAAAAGGTATTTTTCCCGACGTACATGCCGCCGGGAAAAATGCTCGATAGGGGAGTAGGGGCGGGTTCCAAACCCGCCCGCCTTTTTTGACGCGCGCCGGCGGGCAGGCATGGGTGCTGCTGTAAAATATACGGTTGAATTTTACGACAAATTGCGGTATACTAGAGGATGAAAAGGGCTGAACGGTATGCCGAATATAAAACGTGTTTCCGATCTGCGCAATTACACCGATGTGCTGCATGATGTAGCCGTGGGGGAGCCGGTCTTTTTGACCAAAAACGGACGGGGCAGATATGCCATTCTGGACATGGCGGACTATGAGAAAACGCAGGCGACGCTTCGCCTTTTGAGCGAGCTGGCGAGGAACCGCAGGTCCGGTGAAGCGGAGGGCTGGCTGACCTTGGAGGCCGTAGAGGAGCATCTCGGAATTGCCGGTGAATGACCTGCACCTTTCGAAGAAGACCCAGGAGAATCTCGTTGAGATCAGACAGTGCATCACAGAGGAGCTGGGCAATCCGTCCAAGGAAAGGATGTATTTGTAGACCGCATCCTTTACGGACGCCGGGACTATCTGCGTATCCTGTTTGGGGATACGGCCGATATGGAATAAGCTCTGATACGACATTTTTAAAGATAACAATACAAAGAGAGGCGAAAAGATGGCCGGCAATCTTGAAACAGATGAGATCCGGTTCAAGCCCACAAAAAACCGCATCATTCTTGATTTTTCCGATTGCAAATACTTGGGGGAGGTCCATAGATTACTCAAAGCAAAATTCGGATTTCCGGAATACTACGGAGAAAACTGGGACGCCCTTTGGGATTGCCTCGATGGGCGGTTTGACGGAATGGGAACAGTTCTGATTGAACTTTATGGGTTTTCGTCAATGAATGAGGAGCTGAAAGGATACTGTGTGACGATGCTCAAGATTTTTGATGAGTTGCACGAAAAATCACCTAATGTCTGCTTTGTATTGATGGATTGATCTGTTTTTGGTTTATAAGTATAAGATAGGAGTTTTAACCACTTACTCCATCGCCGTCGCTTAATGTCGCGATAGTGAGAACGAAGGCAATCGCCAAAGGCGGTTGCCTTCGTTCTCACTCGCTCACTTCGCTCCGTCTCCCAAAACGCGACCCGCTTTGCTGAGCTCGCGTTTCGTTTTGAAAGGGTTTCTTTCCGTACATGCCGCCGGAAAAAGATAGGGATTTTACGCTATGAAGCGATAAAATAAAAGTTTTTACTTTTCTGTTTTCTTTTCCACCAAAATATGTTATACTGTGTTCAAACAATTGACAACATTCGACATCTTCTATCTTACACAGTTGGAGGCAGGGAAATGGCAGGAAGGGATGAGCTGATCGAGAAGCTCTATAAGGAGGAGTACGAGTATCTGATCAGGAGAGCCTTCAGGCTTTCGGGAGACATACATAGGGCGCAGGATCTTGTACAGGAGACATTCCTTTTCGCCTTGCTCCACTATGAGGAGCTGGCCGCCCATCCCTGCCCCAGGGCATGGCTGGCCACGGTCCTTTTCAATTTGGCCATGAACGACCGCCGGCTGTGGGATAATTCACGGAACGTGTCCCTGGACCAGATGTGCGACGCTCTGGCGGCGGAAATCCCCTCCGGCCTTTTTGAGATCATGCCGAAAAAGCTGCGGGAGGACGAGAAGCGGCTGCTCACCATGCGCTTTGAACAGAAAATGAGCCACCGGGAGATCGCTGAGGCGTTGGGCATCTCCGAGGCCGCCAGCCGGACGAGAATGAACAGGCTCGTCAAGAAGATGAAAAAAATTCTTTGAATTTTCCAGGAAAAATAAAAAATTCCTGTAACGAATGGGCGCTGCCGAAACATGTACATAGTAGAGGGAAATGAGGTGTGCTTATGGAAAACGTGGAAAATACCGGGAACGGCAAGTCAAATTTGCCTCGTGACGGATCCGTGCGCGGTAAGGATCTGGATGCTATGTCGGCCGTGGAGCTGGCTGAGGAGATGGAACGTGTATGGGGCGAGATGGACGAAGACTCCTATGATGGGGAGCTCATCGACGCGTATCTCGATGCCCTCGACCGCAAGGCCCCCATGCCTGACCACCCTGACGCCAAGGCGGCCTATGAGAGCTTTTTGAAGCTGACTGGAGGTGAGCCGCAGAAGCAGGTCAAGCGCCGCAGCTACAAAGGCATCCTCAGAGTGGCCCTTGTCGCCGTCGTCGCCATAGCGGCTGTGTTCGCCGCCATGATCACCGTCCAGGCTGCGGGCGTGGACGTATTTGGAAGCATTGCCAGATGGACCAAGGAGACGTTCAGCTTCGGGAAAGATTTTCTTGAGGAGACGTCGGACACGCCAAAGGGTAATGATACAAGAGATAATGTTGACGTTGACCAAATTGATGCCGATGAGTTGTCGGATTTTCAAAAGGCCCTGAATACATTCGGTATCACCGAGGTCAGGGAGCCGTCATGGATTCCTGATGGGTATGCGCTGGATATGGTTAATGTTACTGATCAACGGGAGTTTGGCTTTTTCCTAATCCGCGCATTATATACAAATACGAATGATGAATACGCAAGAATCGAGATTCTCATTTCTCAATATGAAGACGTATCCCCCGGGCAGATCCAAAATGATTCTGAGAATGTTAAAGACATTGAAATTGAAGGCATCACGATGTACCTTATTGAAAACGAAAACAACATTACACTTACATGGGAATCAGAAAAATACGAATTTCAGATTTGCGGCGATAACGAAAACGACCTTACGCGCATCGCTAAATCCATGTTTATTTTGTAATCATAAGGAAGGTAGTTAATATGCGAAGAAAGCACCTAATTTTATTGTCTTTACTGTTAGTTTTTTCGATAGTATGCTCTTTCCCGGCTTATGCGGCAGACGCCGAGTTGCAGGGGAGCAGTCAAATTGCGGTAACCCATGCCGCTGTCGCCTGGTCTAATACCACCCCCGGCCGCATGGGAATTTTTTACTCCATTGTTTGTTCGACAAAGATGGATGTGCTCGGCGCCAGCAAGGTGGAGATCTACCGCTATCTGAACGGCAAATGGGAAATAGAGGAGACTATTTCCGCCGAGGATTATCCCGATATGCTGGACTCTGACGATTCTTCGTGTCAAGTAACGATCGCCTATTCCACCATATACCTCAATATCCCATACTATGCCAGGGTCTACTTTTACGCCGAGGGCCCCTATGGCATCAGTACCGCGATTCAACGCACAGAGGTAATTTGACCCACACTTTCTTTACAGCTTCTTCTCCTCCATCATCAAGACGTGGACCCGGCCCAAATGAGGCCGGGTCCGTGTCTGTCTATCAAAAAACTCACCTTACATCGCGCCCTCATTCCACTCCCCCGCGGGGCGGGTGAGAGCGGAGAGGGGGACGGAGTCCAGGTACTCGGCGATGACCTTGTCCAGGCCCTGCCAGAGGGGGAGAGTGCGGCAGTCGGCGGCGCGGGGACAGGGGTCCGCGCCGGGGGCGAGGCAGGAGACGGGGGCCAGGGAATCCTCGGTGAGGCGCAAAATGGCGCCCACGGTGTACTGTTCCGGCGGCCGCGTCAGCATGTACCCGCCGCCCTTGCCGCGCAGGCCTGAGAGGAGCTTGGCACGGACCAGGAGCTTCGTGATGCTCTCCAGATACTTTTCCGAGATGCCCTGCCGCTCAGAGATGACCTTCAGCGGGATGAACCCGTCCTCCCGGTGCTCGGCCAGGTCGATCATGACCCGCAGGGCGTAGCGCCCTCTGGTGGAGATCAGCATGGTCCCGCCCCCTTTCCTATGGCCTATTATACCACAAGGAAGGTGGGAAATCAACAGTCATCCCCAAATATCACCATTTTTGAGCTTTTTACTGCTTTTTGTACGCCTCCACGCCACGGACGAAGCGCCCCAGGGCGTCCTGCAGCCGCGCCCGGGAGGTGGCCAGGTTGAGGCGTATGAAGTCGTGCCCGTCGGCGCCGAACTGAGCGCCGGGGGAGAGGACCAGCCCCGTCTCGGCCCGGAGGAAGCCGCACAGCCCGTCCGTGTCGTGGGTGACGGCGGAGCAGTCCAGCCAGAGTAGATACGTGGCGCGGCTTTTCGTGACGCCGATCTCCGGCAAGGCCTCCGCCAACGTCCCCACGGCCAGCTTTTTGTTCTCCAGAAGATACGCCCGCAGCTCGTCCAGCCACGGCCCGCCCTTTCGGAAGGCCGCCACGGCGGCGCAGACGGCGAAGGTGTTGGGCTCCGCCACCTCGTCGGTGTTCAGCGCCCGCCAGACCTTGTGCCGCAGATGCGCCTCCGGCACGTACACCGCCGCCGTCTGGATGCCGGCGATGTTGAAGGCCTTGGTGGGGGCGATACAGGTGACGGACACCTCCCGGCACACATCCGAGACGGAGGCGAAGGGCACATACCCCCAGCCGGGGTCCGTGAGGTCGCAGTGGATCTCGTCGGAGATCACCGTGACGCCGTACTTTTTCGCAAGCTCGCCCACCCGCGCCAGCTCCTCCGCTGTCCAGATGCGCCCCACCGGGTTGTGGGGGTTGCAGAGGATCATGAGGGAGCACTGGGGGTCGGCCATGGCCCGCTCCAGCCGGTCAAAGTCCCGGCTATACGCCCCGTTCTCCCGCGCAAGCGGGCACTCCAGCGGGACCCGGCCGTTATTCAAAATGGAGTTGAAGAAAATATTGTACACCGGCGTCTCGATGAGCACCTTTTCCGCCGGAGTGGTGAGCTTGCGCACACAGGTGGAGATCGCCGGCACCACGCCGGCGCAGAAGATGAGCCCCTGAGGGTCCATCTCAAACTGATGCCGCTCCCGCCACCAGTTTACATAACTTTCGGCCCATTCGTCCGGGACCACGTTGTACCCGAAGACCCCGTGGGCCGCCCGGGCCTCGATGGCCGCCCGGATCTCCGGCGCGGCGGGGAAGTCCATATCCGCCACCCACAGCGGCAGCTCCCCGGGCTTGCACTCGTCCCACTTTAAGGACCCAGTCCCGGACCGGTCGGGCAGGCTGTCAAAATCGTACATCCCGCGCCCCCCTTACTGTCGCACAACGATCCGCGTCTTCCCCGGATCCACCTTGTCCTTCTCGATGATGAGCTCCCCGATGGCGTCGGCCCGGATGGTCCCGGAGGTGGGGTTGATGACGGAATCCACCTGCCCCACGATGTCCGCCTCCACGGTGGAATACTCGAAAGCCAGAGTGGTGTTGAGGAGCTTGCAGTTGCGCATGGTCAGGTTCTCAATGTAACACATGCCCTGGAGGCTCTCGATGGTGCAGTTTTCAAAGGTGAGGTTTTTCCCGTTCCAGCCCAGATACTCGCCGGAAATGAAGCTGTCCCGCACCGTCACGTTCTCGCTGTTCCAGAAGGCGTCCTTGGAGAGAAGCCGCGAGTCCTCCACCGTGACGTTTTTCGCCCCGTCAAAGGAGTAATTCCCCACCAGCCGGAGGTTGCGCACCCGCACGTCCTCGCAGTTCATGGCAAAGTAGTCGCCCTTGGCGCCCACGTTCTCCAGCGTCACGTCCCGGCAGCTCCACAGCGTCTCGGCGGCGTTGGGCATGTCCACATCCCGGAGGACCAGCCCCCGGCACCGCCGGAAGTTCTTGGGCGCCTCGATGACGGCCCGCGTGACCTCCATATCCTCCGTATACCACACCCCCGCCCGGGCCATCTCGAACCACTGGCAGTCCCGGACCCGAACGCCCCGGCAGTACCACAGGGGATACTTCCACTTGAACATGCAGTTCGTAAGCTCGATGTCCCGGCTTTCCTTCAAGGGCGACTCCCCGTCGTCAAAGATGGTGTCAAAAATCTTCAGTCCCCGGCTCATAAAAAGCGCCCTCTCCCCCGTGAGACGCCGGGCGCGTACCTCTTCGCTCATGTGCCAATTTCCTTTCCTGTCAGACTAAAAACTCATTTTATCATACAGATTTTCCGAAATCAATGGCGAAATGAGCGAAGATGACGCGAAATACCATAACTTTCCCCGTTGGAAAGGCGGCGGGGAAAGGTTTGCGGCTTGCACCGCATTTTTTGATTCCCCACCCGCCCGCCCCCACCGCCACGCCACCGGCTTGTGATCTCCGCCGTAGGGGTCGCCCTCCTGGGCGACCCGCCCATCGTCTATTGACACGTCCCAATCAACGCCGTACGGGCCGCATCTCCGCGCCAAGAGCCGCCGCTGCGCGGCGGTTGCGCTCGTGATGCGCGTCTGCGGACGCAGCGCCCACGGCGGCCCATGCCCCCGATAACCGACATGTACCGTTTTATCGAAACCGTTCCCGTCACACAACGTTCCACGGGCGGACACATGGGTCCGCCCCTACGGGAAATAGGGAATGTTATCCCATTCAACCGACATTGGATGTTGTCGCAACGCGGGTCGCCGTCCCCGGCGACCCGCATTTCGAAGAACTCCGATGTCATTTGGTTGGGATTGTCTTCCATTTTCTCTGTAGGGGCGGGTTCCAAACCCGCCCGCCTTTCGTCCCCCGTCCCCGCCGCGCGAGCAAATCCAAGAATGCGCCGCAGGCGCAACCTTTTTCGCCCCCTCCTCGTAGGAGGGGGGGCAGGGGGGAAGCGAGCGTCGGACAACAGATCGTCCCCGGCAGCCGCCTGTCACCCCTGCCTTTTCTTTCCGGCGTTCCTCTCAAAATTTCGCCCCCGCCGGAAGCCGCAGTTGTAGCAGGCGGCCAGGGTATAGCAAATATCGCCGCTGTTACAGAGAAGCCCGATGACCTCCGCGATAGTCAGCCTGTAATGCTCCGGCGGGTGGTCATGGAGCAGTTTTTCGAACCAGTTTTCATCGTAAATGCGCGGCATAAAGATATCTCCCCTCTTTGACAGTGCAAGAATCATGCACTGTGATGTATCTGCATTATAGTGTAAAATAATTGCACTGTCAAGAGGAAAAGGTGACGCAGTATGTTCGGAAAACGATTGAACGCAGTGCGCAAGCAAAAAGGCTTCACCGCCCAGCAAATGGCGGATATGCTCCACATCACCATCAGGACGTACCGCAATTATGAAAGCGACACGACCAGCCCTTCACTGGGAACGCTGGTCCAGCTTGCCGACATCCTCGGCGTGACCACCGACTACCTGCTCTGTCGGGACGAGGAGACGGGGGACCATCAATGATGCTCGGAAAACGCCTGAACGCGGCGCGTAAGGAAAGAGGCTACACCGCTCAACAAATGGCGGACCTGATCCACGTTACCTTGAGCAATTACCGCAAATACGAAAGCGGACGGGTCTACCCGCCGGTGGATAAGCTGGTCCAGCTTGCTGACATCCTCAACGTGACCACCGACTATCTCCTCTGCCGGGACCCAGCCGACAAATTTCGATAATTTTTTAACAACCCCCCTTGACAGCCGCTCCAAAGTGTGTTATATTTTTAACGTAAACAGGGAGTAGCTCCCCGAAAGGGGTCGCGGCGCTGACAACACGGTCCTCCACAGGACCCGGCGGCGCGGTCGGATCGACAGCGAGACGTTTACGGCAGAATTGCCGTGAGCGTCTTTTTTGTTTATCCGGCCTCCTCCCAAACACCACACATCTATTTTTTAAGGAGGTCACATCTATGCCAAACATCCACATCCCCCTCGGCGCCGTTCTCGGCGTCCTCGCCGGCGTCCTCGTCGTCGCGCTCCTGGTCATGGGCTACCTGAAAGCGCCCCCGGACACCGCGTACATCATCTCGGGCCTTGGCAAAAAGCGCATCCTCATCGGCAAGGCCGGCTGGCGCGTCCCGTTCTTTGAGCGGGTGGACAAATTGTCCCTCCGGGTCATGCAGGTGGACGTGAAGACCAGCGAGGCCGTGCCCACCAACGAGTTCATCAACGTCACCGTAGACGGCGTGGCCAACATCAAAATAAGCTCCGACCCGGAGCTCCTGAAAAAGGCGTCGGAGGCCCTGTTGGGCATGAACCGCCAGGAGCTTGTCAGTCTTGTGACCCAGGTCCTGGAGGGCAACATGCGCGAGATCGTGGGCTCCGTGGGCCTCAAGGAGATGGTCCAGGACCGCCAGGGCGTGGCCAAGAAGATCACGGAGAACGTGGTCCCCGACATGCAGAAGCTGGGCATTGAAGTGGTCAACTTCAACATCCAGAACTTTAAGGACGGCGCGGGCACCATCGAGAACATGGGTATCGACAACGTGGAGCAGATCCGCAAGAACGCCCAGATCGCCAAGGCCAACGCCCAGCGTGACATCGCCATCGCCAACGCCAACGCCGAGCAGGAGGCCAACGCCGTCAAGGTCCAGGCCGACAAGATGATTGCCGAGCAGAACGCCGAGCTTGCCGTCCAGCAGGCCGACATGAAGGTCCGGGCCGACACCAAGAAGGCCGAGGCCGACGCGGCCTACTCCATCCAGCAGGAGCAGCAGCGCAAGACCATCGAGGTCACGAAGGCCAACGCCGACATCGCCCGCCGCGAGAAGGAAGCGGAGCTTGCCGAGCGGGAGATCGCCCTGCGGGAGCGCAAGCTGGACGCCGAGGTCCGCAAGGAGGCAGACGCCCTCAAGTACAAGGCCGAGAAAGAGGCCGAGGCCGACCTCATCCGCCGCCAGCGGGAGGCCGAGGCCCAGCGCTACGAGGCCGAGCAGCAGGCCGAAGCCAAAAGGGCCGAGGCGGAAGCCCTCCGCTACGCCATGGAGCAGGAGGCCGAGGGCATCCGCGCCCGCGGCATGGCCGAGGCGGAGGCCATCGAGAAGAAGGCCGAGGCCCAGAAGAAGATGGGCGAGGCGTCCATCCTGGAGATGTACCTGAAGGCCCTCCCGGAGGTCGTCGCCAGCGCCGCCGGCCCCCTTGCCCAGACCGACAAGATCGTCATGTACGGCGACGGCAACTCCACCAAGCTCATCCGCGACGTCATGGGCACCGCCAACCAGGTGGTGGACGGCATGCGCGAGTCCACCGGCATCGACCTTGCCACCCTCCTGTCCTCCTTCCTGGGCGCCAAAGCCGCCGCCAACCAGTCCATCGAAGCGTAACCCCCTCCCGCCGGACGGCCCCGGGCCGTCCGGCGGCCTTTTCCGGGAAAAGGGAGGCGGGCAGGAAAAAATTTGCCGAAAAAAATCAAAAAACGGCTTTTACATCGGAAGATATGGTGGTATAATGGGATTTACATAATCACATCGTTTTGGGAGGCCGCCATGTCCGCACCTGTGATCACAGAGAACAAAAAGAAGATCAAGCACGGGTTCTTCACCGTCGTCACCGGGCGCACGTTCCTCATTGCGCTTCTGCTCCTCATCCAGGTGGGCCTGCTCGTTTGGGGGATCGAGCGGCTGGGGGAGTACATCCACTTGGGGTCCGTCTTCGCCTCGGCGGTGATGCTCATCTACATCATGAACACCGACTCCGACCCCACGGTGAAGCTGACCTGGAGCTTCATCATCGCCCTGGTCCCCGTGCTGGGGATCCCCCTCTACTTCTACATCAAGCTTGACCTGGGCCACCGGGCGGTGCAGAAGTCCATCTCCCGCCAGATCCAGGAGACGGCGGCCTACTTCCCCCTCCACCCGGAGGAGGACCGGGACGTGACGAAGAAGCTCCGCGCCACCCTGCCGGAGGCCGCGTCCATCGCCCATTACCTCACCGCCACCGCCGGCTTCCCGCCCTATGAGCACAGCGAGGTCACCTATTTCCCCGTAGGGGAGCGGAAGTTCGAGGCCATGCTCCGGGACCTGGAGTCCGCCGAGAGCTTCATCTTCATGGAGTATTTCATCCTCTCCCCCGGCCGGATGTGGGACGCCATTCTGGACATCCTGAAGCGCAAGGTCCGGGCCGGCGTGGAGGTCCGCTTCATGTACGACGGCACCTGCGCTTTCGGGGACCTGCCCTACTCCTACCCCAAGGAGCTGGAGGCCCTGGGCATCCGCTGTAAGATGTTCGCCCCGGTGCGTCCTTTAGTCTCCACCCACTACAACAACCGGGACCACCGGAAGATCCTGGTGGTGGACGGCAAGGTCGCCTACACCGGCGGGGTCAACATCGGCGACGAGTACATCAACGAAAAGCTCCGCTTCGGCCACTGGAAGGACACGGCCATCCGTATCCGCGGGGAGGCGGTGCGGTCCTTTACCCTCATGTTCCTCCAGATGTGGAACGCCAACGAGCGCGCCGCCGGCTGCTGCTATGACCGGTACCTCCCCGCGCCGGAGGACATCGCCGTGGACGCCCCCGGGGCCGTCATCCCTTACGGCGACAGCCCCATGGACCGGGAGCGGGTAGGGGAGACGGTGTATCTGCACCTGCTCAGCACCGCCCGGGACTACGTCTGGATCATGACGCCCTACCTCATCCTGGACGGGGAGACCGTCGCCGCCCTGACCATCGCCGCCAAGCGCGGCGTGGACGTGCGCCTCATCCTCCCCCACATCCCGGACAAGAAGTACGCCTTCTGGCTGGCCAAGAGCCATTACCGGGAGCTGGTCAACGCCGGCGTGAAGCTCTATGAGTACACCCCCGGCTTCGTCCACGCCAAGGTCTTCCTGGCCGATGACCGCATGGGCACCGTGGGCACGGTGAACCTGGACTACCGCAGTCTCTACCACCACTTCGAGTGCGGGGCCCTGCTCATCGACACCCCATGCCTTGCGGACATCCGGGCAGACTTTGAGGACACCTTGGCAAAGTCCCACCGGGTGACCCGGGAGGACGTCGCCCACGAAAAATTCCACGTCAAACTCTTTGGGGGGCTTTTAAAGATCGTCGCGCCCCTGATGTGACCGGAGGTGAAAGAAATGGTAAAGATCCTCCACGCCGCGGATTTCCACATGGACTCGCCCTTTTACTCCCTCCCGGAGGAAAAGGCGGCCCTCCGGCGGCGGGAACAGCGGGAGCTGCTGGAGAAGCTGGCCGCCCAGGCGGAGGACGTGGACGTCGTCCTCCTGGCCGGGGACCTCTTCGACTCCAACGCCGGGTATTGGGAGACCTGCGAGACGCTGAAAAACGTCCTGGGGTCCCTGAAGGCCCAGGTCTTCATCGCCCCCGGCAACCACGACTACTACACGTCCCGTTCCCCCTACGCCTTCATGGACCTGCCGGAGAACGTCCACGTCTTCAAGGTCCCCCAGATGCGCTCCTTTGAGCTGCCGGACCTGGGCATGCGCGTCTGGGGCGCGGGCTTCGTCTCCACGGGCTCGGAGAACCTCCTGCGGGGCTTCCGCGTCCCGCAAAGCGGCCTTGTGGAGCTCATGGTCCTCCACGCCGACCTCGCCCCCGCCTCCCGCTACGACCCCATCACCCCGGAGGACATCGCCGCCTCGGGCCTTGATTACCTGGCCCTGGGCCACGTCCACGCCTATTCCGGCATCCGCAAGGCCGGGAGGACCTTTTACGCCTACCCCGGATGCCTGGAGGGCCGGGGCTTTGACGAGACGGGCCCCAAGGGCTTCATCCGGGGGGAGATCGGGAAGGACGCGTGCGCCCTGGACTTCGTGCCCCTGGCCACACGGGAGTACCGGGTCCTGGAGGCCGACCTTACCGACGCCGTCGACGCCCTGGAGGCCGCCAAAGCCGCCGTGGGGCAGGGGAGTCCCAGAGACGTGGCGCGGCTTCTCTTGAAGGGCGAATTTTCCGGCGAGGTGGACGCCTCCGCCATCGAGCGGGCCCTGTCGGACAAGTTTTTCCATCTCACGGTGAAGGACCTGACCCGCCCCCGCCGGGGCGTATGGGACGGGGCGGGGGACGACACCCTGACCGGCCTTTTCCTCGCCGACCTGAAGGCCCGGTACGACGAGGCCCCGGACGAGGAAAGCCGCGAGGCCCTTTTGCTGGCGGCCCGTTACGGCCTTGCCGCCCTGGAGGGCAGAGAGGAGTGGAGACCGTGAAGATCCGCAAAATGACGGCCACTTTCGGCAAGCTGAAAAACGAGACGCTGGAGCTCGACCCCGGCCTCAACATCATCGAGGCCCCCAACGAGTCCGGCAAGACCACCTGGTGCGCCTTTTTGAACGCCATGCTCTACGGCATCGACACCTCCGAGCGGGACAAGGCCGGCCGCCTGTCCGTGAAGACCCGCTACCGCCCCTGGGACGGCGGGGCCATGGTGGGCACCGTGGAGCTTGTCAAGGACGGCAGGGAGATCACCATCCAGCGCACGGGCCGGGGCGCCGCGCCCATGAAGAACTTCTACGCCGTCTACTCCCACACCGCCGACTTCATCCGCGATTACGACGGCGACACCGCCGGCGAGGCCCTCACCGGCGTATCCCGCCAGGTCTTCGAGCGCACGGCCTTCATCCGCCGCCCGGACCTGCGGGTCAACCAGACCTCGGAGCTGGAGAGCAAGATCGCCGCCCTCGTCTCCACCGGCGACGAGAACACCTCCTACACCCGTTCCGACGAGCTTTTGCGCCTGTGGCAGCGCAGGCTGCGCTTCAATAAGTCCGGCTCCATCCCCGCCCTGGAGCAGGAGCTTCGGGAGGCCCGGGCCGAGCTTGAGAAGATCGAGGCCTCCGGCGAGACCGTGGCCGGCCTGCGGACCAACATGGCCCGCCAGGAAAAGCAGATCGAGCTCATGCGGGAGGACCTGAAGGTCCACGAAAAGCTGGCCCAGCGCAACGCCGCCAAGGAGCTGGAGAAGGCCCGCGTCAACGCCGACGCGGCGGACAGGCATGTTTCTGAGCTCACGGATTTCCTCACCCGGGACGGACACCTGATGACCCGGGAGGACACCAACGCCATCCGGGAGAAGGCCGCCGCCATCGGCCCCCTGCAAAAGGTGGCGGGGGAGGCCGAGCGCACCCTGTGGCGGGCGGAGAAGGCCCTGGTGGACGCCGCCAACCGCCGGGAGGCGTCGCCCCTCAACGGCTTCGACGAAAAAACCGTGGCGGCGGACCTCCAGCGGGGCCGGGACCTGGCCGAGCGCGCCCAAAAGACCAAGGAGCCCCGGATCCCCCTCGTCATCCCCATCCTCCTCTGGGTCCTGGCCGTGGCGGGCTTAGTGCTGTCCACCGGCCTTCTGGCGCCGCTTTTCAAGGGCGCCGGGACCCTGGCCGCCCTCTTCTCTTTCAACCTCATCGGCATCGCCGCCTCGCTTCTCGTGGGGGCGGCGGGCCTCATCCTCTTTTTCGTCAAGCCCCCCCGGAAGCGCTCCGCCGCCGACGAGCTGGAGGAGCTCCTGGCCGGCTACGGCGTCATGAGCCTGGACAAGCTCTCCTCCCTCCATGAGACGTACCTGGCGCTTGGCCGGGAGGAGGACCAGCGCCGCGCCGAACGGGACGCGGCCCGCCAAAGCTACGACGCCGCCCGTGAGGCCGCCCAGGAGGCCGGCCGGGAGGCGGTGGACTTCGTCGCCCGCTTCATGCCGGAGGTGAGCTCCGGCGAGGCCGTCCAGGAGGCCCTGACGGAGGCCGAGCGGGCCCTGGACGAGCTCTCCCGCGCCCGCTTTGACGCCACCTCCGCCCGGAACATCTACGAGACGCTGAAAGCCGAGTACGACGACACCGTGGAGGTGGACGACTCCTATCTGCCCATGCCCATGCGCAACCGGGAGGACACCCTGGCGGCGCTGGAGCGGGCGAAAGCCTCCCTCACCGAGGCCACCCGCGCCTACGACCTGGCCGTGGGTGCCCAGCGGGTCCAGGGGGACCCCGCCGTCATCGAGGGCCGCATCCGCGCCCTCACCGAGCGCCTGGAGGAGGAGAACCGCCGCTACAACGCCCTGGACCTGGCCGTGGGGGCCCTCCGGGAGGCCAACACCGCCATCCAGACCCGCTTCTCCCCGGAGGTCAGCCGCCGCGCCAGCCAGATCATGGAAAAGCTCACCGCCGGCAAGTACGAAAAGCTCACCTTCGACAAGGGCTTCGACGCCGGCGCCAAGGAGGCCGCCAGCCCCGAGTCCCGCAACGTCCTCACCCTCTCCGACGGCACGGCGGACGAGGTCTACCTCTCCCTGCGCCTGGCCATGTGCGACCTCCTCCTGGGCGGCGACGACCCCTGTCCCATCATCCTGGACGACGCCCTGGCAAACTTCGACGACGCCCGCTGCAAGGCCGCCCTGGACCTCCTTCAGGACATGTCCCAGACCCGCCAGATCATCCTCTTCACCTGCCACTCCCGCGAAAAGCGCCTTTTAGGCATGTCGTGACCCCTCTCCCCAGCTATCGGTATTATACCACAAAATAAACGATTTGTCAAGTATTTTTTTAGTATTTATAAGTACGGGCGGGTCCCCAACCCGCCCGTACTTCGTTCCCCGCCCCATTTTCCCACAAAAATCAAATAATTTCTTTCCCCCTGCTCTTGTACTCCCTTGCTTTTTTTGTTATAATATGATTTTATGAGAATAGTACCCCAATAAGGAGTAGAGCCGAAAGTGAGTTACGTATGGAAGATACGGGGGTTTGACCGGGACGCGGCGGTGGGGCTGTGCCGGGGCGGGGTGAATCCGCTGTCGGCGGTGGTGCTGGCAAGCCGGGGCGTCTCGGATATGGAGACGGTGCGCCGGTTCCTGGACGACGGCCTTACGGCGCTGTCAGACCCCATGGACATGATCGACATGGACAAGGCCGCCGCCCGTGTGGCCCGGGCCATTGAGGAGCGCGAGCACGTGGCCGTCTACGGCGACTATGACGTGGACGGCATCACCGCCAGCTCCATGGTGGCCGAGTACCTGCGGGGCTATGGCCTTGTCTGCGACATCTAC
Organism: uncultured Oscillospiraceae bacterium; assembly: GCA_947632175.1. GTDB lineage: Bacteria > Bacillota > Clostridia > Oscillospirales > Oscillospiraceae > RUG626. The sequence goes on from CANROC010000013.1 coordinate 74,942, forward strand.
ATACCGGAGCGCCTGGAGGAGGGCTACGGCGTCCGGTCCGCGGCCCTGGACGCGGTCAGGAGCCAGGGGGTGACCCTGGTCATCACCGTGGACTGCGGCATCACCGCCGTGGAGGAGGCAAGGCACGCCCGTGACATCGGCCTTGACCTGGTGATCACCGACCACCACGAGTGCGTGGGGGCCCTCCCGGAGGCGGTGGCGGCGGTGGACCCCAAGCGCCCGGACTGCCCCTCCGTTTCCAAGGGCCTGGCCGGCGTGGGCGTGGCCTTCAAGCTCATCTGCGCCGTGGAGGGCCCGGGGCGGGAGGAGGCGCTTTTGGAGCGCTTTTCGGACCTCGTGGCCACCGGCACCGTGGCGGACGTGATGCCCGTCACCGGCGAAAACCGCGTCCTCATCAAGCGCGGCCTTGAGCGCATGGCCCTGGGCCTGCGCCCCGGCCTCCGGGAGCTGCGGGCCGCCGCCGGCCAGGAGGGCAAGGCCCCCAGCGTGAGCAACGTGGGCTTCGCCCTGGCCCCCCGCATCAACGCCGCCGGACGGTTGGGCAGTACCGACGTGGCGGTGGAGCTGCTGCTGACGGACGACTCCCGCCGCGCCGCCGAGCTCGCCGCGCGGCTGTGCGACATGAACCGGGAGCGCCAGCGCATCGAGGGGGAGATGTTCGAGGAGGCCCTTCATATGCTGGAGACGGACCCCCCGGAGGGGCGGCCCATCGTCCTGGCCTCCGACGCATGGCACCAGGGCGTCTGCGGCATCGTGGCCTCGCGGCTTTCCGAGCGCTTCGGCCTGCCCGCCGTGATGATCTGCTTAAAGGACGGCGTGGGCCGGGGCTCCTGCCGGAGCGTGGAGGGCTTCAACCTCTTCGACGCCCTCTCCGCCTGCCAGGATACGCTCCTGGGCTTCGGGGGCCATGAGATGGCCGCCGGCCTCACCGTCCGGGCCGAGCGTGTGGGCGACCTGCGCCGCGCCCTGGGGGAGCGGTACGCCGCCCTGGAGCTCAAGGAGGCCCAGCGTACCCTGACCATCGACCTGGAGGTCGTGAAGCCCGAGCTTCTCTCCTTGCGCAACGTGGAGGCCCTGGAGGAGCTGGAGCCCTACGGCCCCGGGAACCCCCAGCCGGTCCTTTGTATGCGGGACGTCACCGTGGAGAACGCCGCCGCCCTCTCCGAGGGCCGCCACACCAAGCTCTGGGCCAGCCTCCACGGCCAGGTCTTCGAGGCCGTCTTCTTCGGCAGGAGCCCGGAGGAGCTGGGCGTGCGCGTGGGGGAGCGCGCCCACATCGCCTTTACCCCCCAGATCAACGATTTCCGCGGCCGCCGGAGCGTCCAGCTGTGCCTTACGGATTTCGTCCCGGTCAAATCATCGCTTTTCAGGTGACATTATGGACATTTCCGATCAAAAAACGCAAATCGACGCCCTGTGCGAGGAGCGCTACCAAAGGCTGGAGGAGGCCATCGCCCAATCCACGCAGATAAGGAGCACCGAGCGCATCCGCAGGGCGTATGAATACGCCCGCGCCGCCCACGGCGACCAGCTTCGCAAGGACGGCAGCCCCTACATCACCCACCCCCTGGCCGCCGCCGTCATCGTGGCGGAGATGGGCCTGGATGAGGAGTCCGTCATCGCCGCGCTTCTCCACGACGTGATCGAGGATACCGAGGTGACCCACGAGGACGTAGCCAAGCAGTTCGGCGAGTCCGTGGCCGCCATCGTGGAGGGCGTCACCAAGCTCACCAAAATGCGCTACACCTCCAAGGAGGAGGAGCAGATGGAGAACCTCCGGAAGATGCTCCTGGCCATGGCCAGGGACATCCGGGTGGTGCTCATCAAAATGGCCGACCGCCTCCACAACATGCGCACCATGGAGTACCAGTCCAAGGAGAAGCAGCTGGAGAAGTCCCGGGAGACCATGGAGATCTACGCCCCCATCGCCCACCGGCTGGGGATGCAGAAGATAAAGCTGGAGCTGGAGGACCTGTCCCTCCTGTACCTCGACCCCGTGGGCTACCGGGAGATCGAGGCGGCGCTTCAGGAGCGGGAGACGAAGAACGCCGGCTTTATGGAGCGCACCGAGGCCTCCATCCGCCGGCGGATGGAGGAGGCACACATCGCCTGCACCGTCCAGTCCCGCACCAAGGACATCTACTCCATCTACCGCAAGATGTACGGCAAGTCCATGGAATTTGAGGAGATCATGGACATCTACGCCTTCCGCGTCATCGTGGACGACATCGCCGAGTGCTACAACGTCTTGGGGTGCATCCACGAGCTCTATAAGCCCGTGCCGGGGCGGTTCAAGGACTACATCGGCACGCCCAAGCCCAACATGTACCAGTCCCTCCACACCACCGTCATCGGCACGGAGGGCATTCCCTTTGAGGTCCAGATCCGCACCTGGGAGATGCACCGCACCGCCGAGTACGGCATCGCCGCCCACTGGAAGTATAAGGACGGCATCCAGGGCCGGGCCGACGAGGACAAATTCGCCTGGATCCGCAACCTTTTGGAGACGCAGGAGGACTCGGACGCCTCGGACTTCATCTCCAACCTCAAGGTGGACATGTTCGCCGACGAGGTCTACGTCTTCACCCCCCACGGGGACGTGAAGGCCCTCCCCGCCGGGGCCACGCCCATCGACTTCGCCTACTCCATCCATTCCGCCATCGGCAACCGCATGACCTGCGCCAAGGTCAACGGGCGCATCGTGCCCTTCTCCCACGTCCTGCAAAACGGCGACGTGGTGGAGGTCATCACCTCCAGCACCTCCAAGGGCCCCAGCCGCGACTGGCTGACGCTGGTGAAGTCCTCCGAGGCCCGCAACAAGATCCGCCAGTGGTTCAAAAAGGAGCGCCGGGAGGAGAACATCGTCACCGGCCGCGCCGCCTTTGAGGCGGAGATGCGCCGCCAGGCGGTGCCCCTCACCGTCCTTGGCGACGAGAAGACCCTGCCCAGGCTTTTGGAGCGCCTGTCCGTCTCCGCCATGGACGACGTGTACGCCTCCATCGGCTACGGCGGCCTTTCGGCCCAGAAGACTGTGAACAACATCAAGGACGAGATGCGCCTCATCGAGCGCACCGCCAAAAAGCTGGGCGCTTCCCCCGTCTGGGCCAGCGCCGACGGCAAACAGCCCCGCCCGGTGAACGGCATCGTGGTGGAGGGCATCGACAACTGTCTCGTGAAATTCTCCCACTGCTGTATGCCCGTGCCGGGGGACGAGGTGGTGGGCTTCATCACCCGGGGCTACGGCGTCTCCATCCACCGGACGGACTGCCGGAACTACGCCTCCTCCGCCCAGCGCGAGGAGGAGCGGGACCGCTGGATCCGGGTCCACTGGGCGCCGGGGGAGGACGACCTATACTCCACCGCCGTGGCCATCACCGCCGAGGACCGGGACGGCCTGGTCATGGACATCGCCACGGTCTTAAGCTCCCTGAAGGTGAAGGTGGACGCCCTCACCGCCCGGAACCAGCAGGGCCTGGCCACCGTCTACATCACCATGCGCGTCCACGACAAATCGGAGCTGGCCGCCGCCATGACCAAGATCATGAACGTGCGGAATGTGAAAGAGGTCAAGCGGCAAGGAAATTGAACCAGCCTGAAAGGGCTTCAAAGGAGGGATCGGCTTGCGCGCTGTGGTGACAAGGGTATCCTCCGCGTCGGTGGAGATCGACGGGGAGACCGTGGGACAGATCGGACGGGGATTCCTGGTGCTCCTGGGGGTCCACCGGGACGACAGGTTGGAGGACGCCAGAAGGCTGGCGGACAAGGTCTGCGGCCTTCGCGTCTTCCGGGACGGGAACGGGAAGATGAACCTGAACTTAGCCAGCGTGGGGGGAAGCATCCTGTGCGTCTCCCAATTCACGCTCTTCGCGGACACCAGCTCCCGCCGCCCGGGCTTTACGGAGGCGGCGCGGCCCGACACGGCGGTGCCGCTCTACGAGCTCTTCATGGCCCAGTGCCGGGAGAGGGGCTTTGCCGTGGAGCACGGTGAGTTCGGCGCGGATATGAAGGTCGCCTCCGTCAACGACGGGCCGGTGACTATACTACTGGATACGAGAGGATGAAAGGTTTCGGCTGACGCCGAGGCTCCCACCTCACCCCTACCCCTCCCCGCCCAGACGGGGAGGGCAGAAAGGAGCGTTTTATGCTGATAAAGACCTTACCCCTTGGGCATATGGAGGCCAACTGCTACGTGGTGGCGGACGAGAGGACGCTGGAGTGCGCCGTCATTGACCCGGGCGATGAGTTCAACACCGTGATGGACTACCTGGAGGAGACGAAGCTTGTCCCCCGGGCCATTTTCCTGACCCACGGCCACTACGACCACACCGGCGCCGCCGCCGCGCTCCATGAGGAGACAGGCGCGCCCATTTTCATCCACAAGGCGGATTTTTGTGAAACGCCGGAGGCCTGCCGCTACGCCGGTCCCGCGGATACCCGCTTCTGGTCCGACGGGGACGTGGTGACGGTGGGGTCCCTGCGCTTCCGGGTCATGGAGACGCCGGGCCACTCGCCCGGGTCCGTGACGCTGGTGTGTGAGGACTGCCTGTTCACCGGGGATACCCTCTTCGCCGGCTCCTGCGGCCGGACGGACCTCCCCGGCGGGGACACGGACGCGCTGATGATGTCCCTCCGCAGGCTCGGGGACCTGCCGGGGAGTTACGAGGTCTACCCCGGCCACATGGAGCCCACCACCCTGGACGTGGAGAAGGCCTCTAACCCCTATGTGAGGTACGCCAAGGGCCTATGAAGCTGTATCTTGTGGGACACGACTACAAATACGCCGTGGAGCAGATCCTCCTTGCCCTCTTTCCCGGCGAGCGCCCGGAGTACCCGGACGCGCCCCCGGCGGCGGGGGAGAACTGGGCACGGGTGGAGCTTTCGGGCAACTGCTGTACGGCGGAGCTGTGCGTTGACGGAAAGAAAAGCGAAGCTAAGCAACTTTACTCGGATAAAATGTTCCACGTGGAACATTTTAAAGTACGGGAGGAGCAGAAGGCCCTGAAGCTCGCCTTTTACCGGGCGGCCATGGAGCTCCTGCCGAAAAAGCCCGTCTGGGGCGCGCTCACGGGCATCCGTCCGGGGACGCTGATGACCCGGATGCTGTCGGAGGGCCTCTCCGAGGAGGCGGCCCTGCGGCGGATGGAGGAGGAATACTTCGTGGCCCCGGAGCGCGCGCGGCTGTGCCTCGACACGGCCAAGGCCTCCCTGGCGGCGGAGCGGGCGCTTGAGCCCCGGGACGTGGCGCTCTACGTGGGCATCCCCTTTTGCCCCACCCGCTGTGCCTACTGCTCTTTCGTGAGCCAGAGCGTGGAGAAGTCCATGGGCCTCATCCCCGCCTTTCTGGAGGCGCTCCGCCGGGAGATCAGGGCCACGGCTGAGACGGCCCGCCGGCTGAATCTCCGGCCGGTGAGCGTCTACTTCGGCGGCGGTACGCCCACCACGCTGTCGGCTGACCAGCTTAAGGCGCTGATCGGCTGGCTTTTGGAGGAATTTGACCTCTCGGCGGTCCGGGAGTTTTGCGTGGAGGCCGGAAGGCCGGACACGGTCACGGCGGAGAAGCTGCGCGCCCTCCGGGGCGTGACGAGGCTGAGCATCAACCCCCAGTCCATGTCGGACGCGGTGCTGGCGGCCATCGGACGCCGCCACACGGCGCAGGACATCCGCGCGGCCTACGCCTTAGCCCGGGAGAGCGGGGATTTCCAGATCAACATGGACCTCATCGCCGGCCTTCCGGCGGACACGCCGGAGGGGTTCGAGCGGACGGTGGAGGAGGTCCTGGCTCTGGCCCCGGAGAACGTCACCGTCCACACACTGGCCCTGAAAAAGGGGTCCAAGATCACGGAGGAGGACACTGCCCGCCCGGACGGGGAGGCGGTGGCGCGGATGCTGGACACCGCCGGCGCGCGCCTCACCGCCGCCGGGTACGCGCCCTACTACCTCTACCGGCAGAAATTCATGTCCGGCGGCTTTGAGAACGTGGGCTGGGCCAAGCCGGGGACGGAGAGCCTCTATAACATCCTCATTATGGAGGAGCTTTGCACCGTCCTGGCCATGGGCGGCGGGGCCTCCACCAAGCTGGTGGACCGGAAAAGCGGCCGCATCGAGCGCATTTTCGACCCCAAATACCCCAAGGAGTACGTGGAAAACATGGACAGGATCGTGGCGGACAAGGAGAAGATCGCCACGTTCTACAAGGAGACGGGAGGCGCCGGCAATGGCATTTGACATCGAGAAGATAAACGCTCTGGCAAGCTCGGACCCGGCGGCGCTGGTGCGCCTGGCGGATGAAAACTACTTCGACCGGGTAAACCGTGCCGCCGACGCCATCTGCGGGAACCTGGCGCGCTGCCCCATCGTCCTCCTCTCCGGCCCCAGCGGGGCGGGGAAGACCACCACCGCCAAGAACATCGAGACGGAGCTGGAGCGCCGGGGCGTCAACTCCCACACCATCTCCATGGACAACTACTTCAACACCCTGGACCAGCGCACCTGCCCCCGGACGCCGGAGGGGGACATCGACTTCGAGTCCCCGCGCCTCATGGACCTGGAGCTTCTCAACGAGCACTTCGCCATGCTGGCCCGGGGGGAGGAGATCCACGTCCCCTACTTCATGTTCACCCGGCAGAAGCGCTCGGCCAGCCGCTTCACCCCCATGCGCCTGCGGGAAAACGAGGTGGCCATCTTCGAGGGCATCCACGCCCTCAACGACGAGATCACCGACAAAAACCCCGGCGCGTTCAAGCTCTACATCTCCGCCAGCTCTCCCATCGTCTTCCCGGACGGACAGGTCTTCCGGCCCGAGTGGATCCGCCTTGTGCGCCGTGTGGTGCGGGACAACAACTTCCGTGGCGCGGACGCGGCGTATACGCTCTCCTTGTGGAAGAACGTCATGCGCGGCGAGCGGGAGCACATCACACCGTTCATCCCCAAGGCAAACATGAGCTTCGACACCGCCCTGGAGTACGAGATGAGCGTCCTGGCCCCCCTGGCCCTGCCCCTCTTCGAGGAGCTCACCGCCGGCAAGAGCGCCTTCGACGAGGTCCGCGACCTCATCCCCCTCCTCCGCCGCTTCACCCCCATGGACGAGTCCTACGTCCCCCCCACGTCGCTCCTGCGCGAGTTCATCGGCGGCGGGATATATAAATACTGAGAAACGCGCAAAACCTCCGGCCAAGCCGGAGGTTTTGACAGTCTGTCAAAAAACTCAAATCGAGCATTTTTTCCGGCGGCATGTACGTCGGAAAAAATACCTTTTGTTTTGCGGAGTGTGCGGCCCCAAAGGGGCCGTGCGCGGAGCAAAACAGCAGAAAAAGATTTTGGAAATGTCCGCAGACATTTCCAAAATCTTTTTCGCACGTTCCCCTTTGTCGGAAAAGGCCGCAGGCCTTTTTCGACAGGCTGGCAAAACCTCCGGCTTGGCCGGAGGTTTTGATTTACGCCGGATGGGGTGGGAGAGCGCGTTCATGGAAACCGCTCTATCCCGCGGCCCTCGCTTCCCCCCTGCCCCCCTCCTACGAGGAGGGGGCGAAAAAGGTTTTGCGCCGCTTTGCGGCGCAATTTTTTATAAAGGCGGCGCGAAGCGCCGCAACCTTATTCCCCTTGACCCCTTTTTCGGAAAAAGGGGTGCCGCCGCGGCGGCGGGGTATTCGAGCCCGTGGGGCGTAACTGATGTTTCCGGTAAACGAGATATACTGCGTGCGGGCCGCCAAGAGTGGCGGCCCCTACAAGGTACGTTGACGGAACTGGTCCAAAAAATCGCGCACCGCCCCCGTCCCGGTGCCCCCTCCTCGTAGGAGGGGGGCAGGGGGGCAGCGAACGTTGGACATGAGAGCGGTTCCGATAAACCGAATCCGCCCCAATTACGCCGTAGGGGCCGCCACTCCTGGCGGCCCGCGTTGCGATGATTTCCGGCGTTGGCTGAATGGGATACCTTTCCCCATCCCCCGTAGGGGCGGACCCATGTGTCCGCCCGTGCTGCGTTGGGTTACGGAAACGGTTCCAATAAATCGCATCAGCCCCCGACGACAAGGTCGGGGGCGTCGCGTAAGAGGCGGGGTCAGGCTCCCAGGATCTTCAAAAGCTCCTCCGGGGTGGTGGCGTTGTCTACGGACCAGCGGGAGAGGGCGCGGAGGGACTGGGGGAGGCCGCGGATGAGGACGTTGGGGCGGTCGGTGCGGACGGTGAGGGTGATGGGAATGGCGTTTTCGTAGAGGACGACCTCGGAGAGAGTGTTATACTGGCCGCTGGGGTAGGCCAGGGCCAGGAAGCCCTCCTGGCCAAGCTCCCGGCGGATGACCGCGTCGTATTGGGCAAGGTCCGCCCGGAGGGCGGCGAGGTAGTCCTCCTCGCTCTCGCCGGAGAGGGGGAGAATGTTCTCCCGGACACCGTCCCCGGACTCGAAGGGCGGCCACTGGTGCATGTCCCAGGTGTGGGAGCCGATCTCCACAAGGCCGGAGGACACCATCTCCCGCATCTCGTCAAAGCCGAAGTGGGGTGTCATGACGTAGTCCGTGTCCTTGTAGAGGGTCTTGCCCACGGAGACGCCGATGGGGAAGATGACGGCCTTCGCGCCGTACTTTTGGAGGATCGGGAAGGCGAGCTCGTAGTTGCTCTCGTACCCGTCGTCAAAGGTGATGAGGACGGGCTTTTCCGGGAGCTCGCCGCCGCGGGTGACAAAGTCCTCCATCTCCCGCAGGGAGACGGGGGTATAGCCGTGCTCCAGCAGGAGCTTCAGGTGGGCCTCGAAGGTCTCCGGGGAGACGTTGGCGGAGGTCGCGGGGTCCTCCTCCAGGTGGTGGTACATCAGGATGGGCAGCGTGCGGGTGTAGTCCTCCATCCGCGCCTGGGGAGGCTCGGAAAAGAGGCGGTCAAGGTAGGCGTCCACCGTCTCCTCCGTCACGAAGGCACCGTAATCCTCGGGGACATAGACCTCCGGGTCGGAGAAGATCCTGGCCATGGCCATGGTCCCGGCGGCGTTGCGGAAGTGGTCCACATCGTAGTAATACCGGCTGTCCAGGGAGAGGGAGGACAGGGCGAAGTCCCAGTAATCCGTGATCTGGGCCAGTCCCTCCCGGAAGCGGCGCATGGAGGCCTCCGAGACGCTGTTCCACCGGGCGATATACTCCGGATTCACCACGACGATGAGGTTGACGCCGGCCTTGCGGCACATGTCCGAGATCTCGCGCACGCTGGCCAGGCACTCGTCGATGTGGGGCATTTCCCGCACGGCCGTGGAGAAGGCAAAGTCCGCGGCGTATATACTCTCATAGGCCGCCAGGTCCCCGATGGGCTCGGTGTCCCGGACGCGCTTGTCGTAGACGCCGGTCTCCGGAACGAAGACGTCGAAGGCCTGGGGAAGCTCGGTGTCCCGGGGCCGGGAGAGGACCTTTTCAATGGAATTTTGCGTGGTGGTCAGGGCAAACTTAAGGGTGAACGCCAGAAGACTCCCGCCGGTCACCTTGGCGTGCATCCGGTTATTCATGGTGTCCTCGCCCACGTCGTAGTTGAAGCATTCGTTGATGCCCAGGTTCAGGACGATGTTTTTGACCCGGTAGTTCTCCAGGAGGTATTTCGTCATGTCCCGGTAGTCCTTGGTGTCCGCCCCGTAGGCGAAGAGGTTGTAGAAGGAGGCGTCCAGATAGCCGTTCAGCTGCTCCGGATCGTAGGAGGCGGCGGAGCTGGAGCCGAGGATGAAGGAGTCATAGTCCTCCGGGTGGTCCTCCAGCCAGCGCACCTTGGCGATGCGGGGGTTGTTGGTCTCGTCGTAGCTGTACCAGTCGTAGATGGGGTCCCCGAAGATGCCGAAGGGGTCCACCAGAATGTTGAAGAGGGCCACCGTGAGGACGGCCAGCGCCACGGCGCAGGGGAACATCACTAACCATTTCTTTGACGACATGGCGGCCTCCTATATGTTTTCATAGACGTAGCTGATGGGGACGTAGCCCTCGCTGAGGCCGGCGACGATGATCAGGACGGCGAGGAAGACCACGGCGAACTGGAGGACGGGGTGCCGCCGGTCCAGCCAGGCCCGGACGCTGACGCCCCGTTCCCCCGCCAGGCTCACGGCGAAGACCACCGCCAGGGCCGTCAGGGCCACGATCCAGTCCACGGAGCCGATGCCGAAGGACACCAGCAGCGCCGGGTCCTTGGGGCCGAAGGCCGCCACGGTGTGGGCCAGCATCCACACGCCCAGCCGGAAGGTGGGCGCCTGGGAGAAGCACCGGCCAATGGCGACGAGGGCGAAGGTCCGGAGAGAGCGGAAGATGCGCAGGAGTTTGGAGTCGTCCCGGAGGCGCAGGGCGGCGCGGAGCCTGGCGCACGCCGGCGCGCAGATCATCCCCAGGGACATGAGCCCGCCGTTCCACAGCCCGTAGGCGATGTTTCCGAAGCCCGGCCCCTGCCACAGCCCCACGGCCAGAAAGACGAGGACGGTGGAGACACAGGGCACGAAGAGCTGTCCCGCCCGCCGTCCGAAGACGCCGCGCAGGCGCTTCCCCAGGCGGTTGAGGGGCTTGGACAGGGCCAGGGGGTAGAAGAGGTAGTCCTTCATCCACTCCCCCAGGGAGATGTGCCAGCGCCGCCAGAAGTCGTCGATGGAGACGGCGAAATAGGGGCGGTTGAAGTTCTCCGCCATGTCCACGCCGAAAAGGCGGGAGGCGCCGCGAACCAGGTCCACGCCGCCGGAGAAGTCGCAGTAGAGCTGGATGGAGTAGAGCACCGCCGCAAGGCCCGTGATGGCGCCGGTGTAGGCGGTGGGGTCAGCGAAGACGGCGTTGACCCCAGGGGCCAGCTTGTCCGCGATGAGCATCTTCTTCAGCATCCCCCAGAGGATGAGCTGGAGGCCGTATTTGACCCCGTCGGGGTCGAAATCGTTCCCCGCGAAAAGCTGCGGGGCCAGCTTGTCATAGCGGTTGATGGGCCCCTGGACCATCTGGGGGAACCAGGCGGTGAAGAGGGCGTATTTCAGGAGGTTCCTCTCCGGCTTGATTTTGCCCCGGTAGACGTCCATGAGATACCCGGAGGTCTGGAAGATGTAGAAGGAGATGCCCAGGGGGAGCAGAAGGCCCAGACGCGGCGCGGTGAGACCCAGCAGTCTCTGGGCGGAGGCCAGCCAGCTGTCCAGGTATTTGAGGACCGCCAGGGTGCCGAAATTGAGTACGAGCGCCCCGGCGAGGACCAGCCTGCGCCGCCGAAGGCCCCGCCGCCGGAGCTGAGCCGCCGGGGCGCCGGGGACGGCCAGGGCGGCGCGCTCCCGCTCCAGAAGCGCGCCGAGGACCCGCGCGGCGGCGTAGGTCACGGCGATGGTCAGCAGGAGATACGCCCCGGCCTTCACGCTGGCGGAGAGGTAGAAAACGGCGCTGGCGGCCAGAAGCACTAGCCAGCGGACCTTTTTTGGCGTCAGGTAGTAGACCGCCACGGCGGCGGCCAGAAAGAGCAGGAAGACGCCGCTCATAATGGACATGGCCGTTTATTCTCCCCCTCCCAGCCGGACGATGAGGTCGTACATGGCCTGAGCGGAGTTGAAATTCTCCGGCACCAGGTCGTTGACGGAGATGGAGACGCCAAATTCGCTGTTGATCTCCCCGACGATCATGACGATGTTGAGGGAGGTGATGATGTCGTCGTCGATGAGCCGGTCGGAGCCGGTGAAATCCACGCCGGGGCAGCAGTCCTCCAGGATCCGCATGAGCTTTTCCATAGCCGTTCTCCTTTCATACGAAAGCGCAAATATGCGTCTATTTTAGCACGGCGGAGGGGAAAAAGAAAGTCCCCGGTGAAAAAAACTCATGTCAATCCGCCGAAAAAACTTATGTCAATCTTGCGTTTTCCTCAGGGAGGGTGTATGATATAAAATGACGAAATTTGCGGGAGGTGGGGCATACGGACAAGCGGCTGGGGATCTATATCCATATCCCGTTCTGCGCCGGGAAGTGCGCGTACTGCGACTTTTACTCCCTGGTGGGCCGGGAGGACATGATCCCGCGCTACCAGAAGGCCCTCCTCCAGCACATCCGGGAGTCCTCCCAGCAGCTCCAGGGCTATATCATCGACACGATCTACATCGGCGGCGGGACCCCCAGCTTTTACGGGGCGAAGAACCTGACGGCGCTGATGGCGGCACTGAAAAAGTACGGCCGTGTCATGGTGGACGGGGAGTTCACGGTGGAGGTAAACCCCGAGAGCATCGACTATCAACAGATGGTGAAGCTCCGCCGCGCCGGGTTCAACCGCCTGTCCGTGGGGGCGCAGTCGGCCAACGACGGCATTTTGAAGAGCATCGGGCGGCTCCACAACTTCGCCCGTGTGGAGGAGACGGTGCTGAACGCCCGGAAGGCGGGGTTTGAGAACGTGTCCTTAGACCTCATCTACGGCCTTCCCAGCCAGACCCGGGACGACTGGGCCGATACCCTCACCAAGGCCATGGCCTTAAAGCCGGACCACCTGAGCTGTTACGGGCTGAAGATCGAGGAGGGCACGGCCCTCTACCCCTTCAAGGACTCGCCCTTTATCCCCGACGACGACCTCCAGGCGGATATGTACCTCTACGCCGTGGACGCCCTGAACCGCAACGGCTACCGGCAGTATGAGGTGTCCAACTTCGCCCGCCGGGGGTTCATGTCCCGGCACAACCTGAAGTATTGGCAGATGGGGGAGTACATGGGCTTCGGCGCGGCGGCGCACTCCTGCGTCTCCGGCCAGCGGTACAGCTGCATCGCCGACATGGAGCTCTACGCCGACAACATCCTCAAGGGCAGGAGCGTGGTGGACCACGCCGAGTCCGTCACGGACTTCGAGCGGGCGGGGGAGTACCTGATGCTGGGGCTCCGGACCACCAGGGGCATCTCCGAGCAGGAGTATTACGACATCTTCCCCTGCAAGTTCGATATGGCGCAAAAGCTCATGGACGACTATGTGGCGCGGGGGTGGATGACCCGCAATGAGGACCGCTGGAGCTTCACGCCGGAGGGATTTCTGCTCTCCAACGTGCTCATCGGGGAGATCCTGGACGCCCAGACGAAGCAGCGGATGAACATCGTCTCCCCCTGGAAACGGGAGGAGGACGAGGCGTACCAGTTCTCCATGTTCTCCAAGCGCCCCGGCGAGGTCCAGCTGTTCAACGGGATCAGCTGAAGCAAGGACGAAAGTTGTCATCTTCTGTAATCGGATGTTCCTCAAAAATTAACACTTTGCCTGTTGATTTTTGCGGCGGTTGCGGGTATGATGGGTTGGTCAGGAAAAAGCCGTTCATTAGATAAAAAGGGATGAAGAGATGGCAAGAGGAAAGAGACAAAAGAAGACGCGCGTCAGCGGCAGCACCGTGGCGGTCATCGTGCTGGCGGTCATCGTGGCCGCGGCCGTGGCCGGCGTGCTGGGCCTGGGCGCTTATGTGGCGGGGCTGGACACCGTCTACCCCAATATCACCGTGGCCGGCGTGGATATCAGCGGCATGAGCTACGACAAGGCGCACAGCACCCTGCTGAACGCCGATCTGGGCGTGCCCGCCGGGGTCACGGCCACGGCGAAGCTCACGGACCTTGTGTCCGTCTCCGTCACCAGCGATGAGGCGGGGCTCACCTATTCCGTGACGGACGCGGTGGACACGGCCTACGCCGTCGGGCGGGGCGAGGGGTTCTTCGCGGACATGTTCTCCTATCTCGACTGCCTGCGCAGGCCCCATGAGATCACTTCCTCCTCCCAGTTCAACGAGTCCGGCGTCAGGGCCATCATCGCCGAGCAGGCCAAGCTGGCCGACCACCCCGCCGAGGACGCCTCCTGGCAGCTTTCCGGGGACGAGATCCTCGTCACCCGCGGCCGCGACGGCTACACCGTGGACCAGGAGGCCGTCTATGAGTATATCAAGAGCACCCTCCTGACGGGCCTGTCCGATGAGACGGACGAGTTCGCGGAGGGCGTGGCCCCCGGGATCCCCGGCCAGGACCCGGATTTCGACGCTATGTACGCCGAGGTCTTCAAGGAGCCGCAGAACGCTTACTTTGACCCGGAGAGCGGGGCCGCCGCGGCCGCCGCCCAGGGCGTGAGCTTCGACGTCGCCGCGGCGAAGGAGCTGTTTGCCAACTTGGACGCCGGGGAGACCATGACCGTCCCGCTCATCTACACCGACCCTGACATCTCCGGCGAGGATATCAACAACATGCTCTTCCGGGATAAGCTGGCGGAGAAGGACACCTCCCTCTCCGGCAGTAGCGCCAACCGGATCAGCAACGTCTCCCTGGCCGCCCAGGCCGTCAACGGCACGGTGCTCAACCCCGGCGAGGAGTTCAGCTTCAACGGCGTTGTGGGCAGGCGCACGGCGGAGAGGGGCTACAAGCAGGCCACCGGATACGCCGGCGGCACCACCGTCCCCATGGTGGGCGGCGGCATCTGCCAGGTGAGCTCCACCATCTACTACTGCACGCTCCTCAGCGACCTGGAGATCACCAACCGCGCCAACCACGGCCTCACCGTCAGCTACCTGCCCGCCGGACTGGACGCCACCGTCAGCTGGGGGAGCATCGACTTCAAATTCAAAAACAACCGGAATTACCCCATCCGCATCGATGCCTGGGTCAAGGATAAGGCGCTCTACGTGGAGATCTGGGGCACCAGGGAGAACGACATCACCATCGAGCTCGAGTCGAATACCCTGGAGACCATCGAGCCCAAGGTGGAGGAGCGGGTTGACGAGACGCTGAAGCCCGGTCAGACCAAGGTCATCAGCAAGGGCAAGACCGGCTGTGTCTCCGAGACGTATAAGCTCTATTACGATGGCGAGGGGAACCTCATCAAGCGGGTGTTTGTCTCGAAGGACACCTACGCCGCCGAGAAGAAGATTGTCGCCGTGGGTCCTGAGCCGGCTGAGCCCGCGGGTCCCGAGACAACGGACCCCGTGACCACACAGCCCGAGCCCACACAGCCCGAGCCCACACAGCCCGAGCCCACACAGCCGGAGACAACGGATCCCGTGACCACGGGACCCGAAACCACGGACCCGGAGACAACAGGACCGGAGACCACCGCCCCCGAGACCACGGACCCGGAGGAGACGGACCCCGATGAGCCTGGCCTGGACGACCCCGAACCCGATCCCACCGACGAGGAGGATGAGTGGGGCGAGGGGCATTACGGGAACGGATAAAAAACTGTCCATGGAAAGCCGCGAAGCGGCTTTCCATGGACAAGGGGATACGTGCGAAAGGCCCTGCTCGAATTCCGCGGAATTCGAGCAGGGCCTTTCTGCCGTTTTGCTCCGCGCACGGCCTCGTCGTCGCTGATGCCGCTTTGCCTCGGGCTCCCTCCGGTCGCCCTCGGGCGCTGGCATCGCTCCTCCTCCCCCCAGCGGGCTTCGCCCGCCGGGGACCCCGGGCCGCACACTCCGCAAAACAAAAGGTATTTTTTCCGACGTACATGCCGCCGGAAAAAATGGCTCGATGGGGGACCCTTCAGTCACGGCCTTCGGCCGTGCCAGTTCGTCTCCGGCCTAAGAGCCGCCCCTGCGGGGCGGTTGGCCTCCGACACGCGCCTGCGGGCGCAGCCCCAGGGGGGAGCTTAATAACCTCCCCCGTGGGGGAGGTGGCGCGAAGCGCCGGAAGGGTCCGCGTGGCGGCGGGAAAAGGTTTGCGGCTTGCGCCGCATTCTTTATATTCCCCACCCGCCCGCCCCCGCCGCCGCGTCACCGGCTTGCGATATCCGCCGTAGGGGTCGCCGTCATCTCCGCGCTAAGAGCCGCCGCTGCGCGGCGGTTGCGCTGTGATGCGCGCCTGCGGGCGCAGGCCCACGGCGGCCTTTCCCCCGTTGACTGCCAATCCCCGTTTTATCGCAATCGTTTCCGTCACGCAACGTGCCACGGGCGGACACGTGGGTCCGCCCCTACGGGGAATGTGGAAAGTTATCCCATTCAACCAACATTGGAAATCATCGAAACGCGGGTCGCCAGGAGAGGCGGCCCTTATGGCGGTCAGAGGCTTTTTTTGATTTGGGTGATGGCGTTTTTTTCTAAGCGGGAGACCTGGGCCTGGCTGATGCCGACCTCGGCGGCGACCTGCATTTGGGTCTTGCCCTCGTAGAACCTGAGGTTCAGGATGCGCTTTTCCCTGTCGGAGAGGCGGTCGATGGCCTCGCTGAGGGCGATCTGCTCCAGCCACGCCTCGTCGGTATTTTTCGTGTCGCCGATCTGGTCCATGCCGCAGACGGCGTCGCCGGACTCGGAGTAGATGGGCTCGTAGAGGCTGACGGGGTCGGCTACGGCGTCCATGGCCACCACCACCTCCTCCCGCCGCAGGCCGAGAGCGGCGGCGATCTCCTCCACCGTGGGCTCCCGCTGGGTCTCCAGCATCAGCTTCTCCTTGGCCTGGAGGATCTTATACGCCGTGTCCCGGATGCTCCGGCTGACGCGCAGGGGGGAGTTGTCCCGCAGAAACCGGCGGATCTCCCCGATGATCATGGGCACGCCGTAGGTGGAGAACATGACGCCCACGTCCAGGTTGAAGTTGTCGATGGCCTTGATGAGGCCGATACAGCCCACCTGAAAGATGTCGTCGGCGTTCTCGCCCCGGCCCATGAATTTCTGGATCACGGACAAAACGAGCCGCAGGTTCCCCTGGATGAGCTCCTCCCGGGCGGCGCTGTCCCCCGCGCGGGCGCGGCGCAGCAGCTCCATGGTCTCCTCATTTTTCAGCACCGGAAGCTTGGATGTATTGATCCCGCAGATCTCGACCTTCCCCTGCAAGAAAAACTGCCCCCTCGTCTTTTTATCTGACGGGTGTAGTATTTCCTGCGGGGGAAAGTTTCATACAAGCGGAAACGGAGCGCGCGGGGCGACGGCAGGGAAATTCCGCGTGAATTTCGCAAAATTCACGCGGAATTTCCCGCACGTTCCCCCTTGTCAGAAAAGGCCAACGGCCTTTTCTGACAGGCCGTTACCGGTATAAGCGCGGGGGCTCGCGCCACATGGCCGGGTCGATCCCGTCCAGGGTCCCGTCAGGGAGCGTCACGGCGCAGTTGATGAGGTCGGTGTAAAACGTCTTGAAGTCGTAGTATTCGTCCGGCTCGTAGCCCAGCGTTTCCCCGCTGTCCACGATGGTGTTTCCGTTTTTGTTGTAGCCGACGGGCCTGCCGCGCTTCTCGGACCAGCCCTCCATAAAGTGCAGGAACTCGTGGATGACGGGGCCGGAGGTCCAATAGTTCTCCTCGTCAAAGAAGTACCCGGAGAAGGTTTCATAATTGCCGTTGTTGATAAACGCGTAGCCCGTCTCCTGGGAAAAGCGCGCCAGGGTGAGGCCCCAGTACCCGCAGGGCATCTCGTCCAGGTCCGCGATGACCGTCACATGGTCATAGGCGTTCAGGTCGATCTCACCGCGCAGGAAAGCTTCCGCCTCCGCCGTGTCCAGATACGCGCCGAAGCCGTCGCCGTCATCCTTTAAGAAGGACGTTGTGAGGGTCGCTTCCGCGACCTTGAAGGTCACGTGGGGGACGATGACGCCGCCGCTCATGCCGGCAAGATCCCGCTCCACCGCCTTCGCGGTCTCTTCATAGAGCCTGAGCTCCTCGTCAGGCATGGTGTAATCAAGGGCCTTCTCCTGACCATCCTCGCCCCTGTATGCGCCCTCGGCATGGCGGCAGGCCAGGATCAGCAGGTTCCAGTCCATGCTTTTGGCCAGCGGCTCCCCCTCGGTGTACCCGCAGCGGGAGCAGGTGGCCGGGGCCTCGGTGGTGGCGGGCAGCATCGCGTGTCCCAGCGCCCGGCCCTGGGTGGCGCCGCAGACAGTGCAGGTCTTGGGGGCCGTGCAGGTGGCGTCCGTCCAGGTGTGCCCCAGGGCCTCGCCCTCCGTGGCGCCGCAGGCGGTGCAGGTCCGGGGCTTGGTGCAGGTGGCGTCCGCCCAGGTGTGGACGTGCTGCTCCGGGGCGTCGGTGGGCTCCGGCTGAGTGGGCTCCGGGGCGTCGGTGGGCTCCGGCTGAGTGGGTTCCGGGGCCTGGGTAGGCTCCGGCTCGGTAGGCTCCGGTTGGGTGGGCTCCGGCTCGGCGGGTTCATCGCCCTGCGTCTGGATGGGGGCGGAGGGGGCGGTCTCCGGGACCTTGCCCGGTTCGCCGATTCGGCAGGCCGCCAGGGAGAGGAGCGCGGCGAGGACGAGCATCAGTACCGTCAGCTTTTTTACGGCGTTCATGGTTCGATTCCTCCTGTCGTCAGGATCGTTTTCAGCCCGTATTGTAGCGAATTGAGCCGGAAAAAGCAAGAGAGGGGGGAGAAAAACACGTTTTTTAATGAACTGCCAGAAAGTTCCCGCAAAAAGGGCCCGGAAATATGCGAGTTACTTCTTGCGTTTTCCCGGGAGCGGTGATAAAATGAACTTTAATGTGATAAACAGCCACAGCCTCGGGCCGGACGCCGTGCCGGCCTGTTCCCTTATCCTTCACATATTCTAGAAGAGGAGCGTACAAATATGGAAAAGATCCGCGTTGAACTGACGAAGAACCCCAAGGAGAAGCCCCATCTGGACCCGCTGCCCTTTGGAAAGTTCTTCTCCGACCACATGTTCCTGATGGACTACACCGAGGGCCAGGGCTGGCATGACCCGCGCATCGTGCCCTACGGGCCCTTTACGCTGGACCCCAGCTGCATGGTGTTCCACTACGCCCAGGAGATCTTCGAGGGGCTGAAGGCGTACAGGCGCGCCGACGGGTCCATCTGGCTCTTCCGGCCCGAGGAGAACTTCAAGCGCATGAACAACTCCGCCGTGCGCATGAGCATCCCGGAGATCGACGTGGACTTCTGCGTGGAAGCCGTCCGGCAGCTGGTGGCCCTGGAAAAGGACTGGGTGCCCGACCAGAAGGGCGCCAGCCTCTACATCCGGCCCTTCATCATCGCCACGGACTGCACCGTGGGCGTCCACGCCAGCAAGACGTATCTCTTCTGCATCATCCTGTCCCCCTCCGGCAACTACTATCCCGAGGGGCTTGACCCGGTGCATATCGCCATCGAGGACGAGGACGTCCGCGCCGTCCGGGGCGGCACGGGCTTTACCAAGTGCGGCGGCAACTACGCCGCCTCCATCCGCGCCGGCGAGCGGGCGGCGCAGAAGGGCTACTCCCAGGTGCTGTGGCTGGACGGCGTCCACCGCAAGTACATCGAGGAGGTGGGCTCCATGAACATCATGTTCAAGATCGACGGCAAGGTTGTCACGCCCATGCTCCAGGGCTCCGTCCTCCCCGGCATCACCAGGAAGTCCATCCTGGAGGTGGCCCGGGACTGGGGCTATGAGGTGGAGGAGCGCCTCATCTCCATCGACGAGGTGCTGGAGACGGCCGCGAACGGCCACATGGAGGAGATGTGGGGCACAGGCACCGCCGCGGTGGTGTCCCCCGTGGGCCACATCTACTACGAGGGCCGGGACCTGCCCATCGGCGACGGCGGCATCGGGGAGCTGACCCAGCGCTTCTACGACGAGCTCACCGGCATCCAGTGGGGCACCAGGCCCGATACGCGGGGCTGGACACAGAAAGTGACGGACTGAAAAGGCGCGGTGCGCCTTTCCGGTCAGGGGGAACGAGCGAAAAGCCCTCCGCGAAAGGTCCGCAGACCTTTCGCGGAGGGCTTCCTGCTTGCAGCCGAAGCCGGGAATGCTTTAGTTTAGTGAAATGTTCCACGTGGAACATTTTAGTATAGCAAAGTATGGCCACTCTGTCATCCAACCTTCGCTTCCCCCCCTGCCCCCCCTGCCCCCCCTCCTACGAGGAGGGGGCGAAAAAGGATGCGGCTTCGCCGCAATTTTTATTTGCCCGCCGGGGCAGGGAATGGTCGAAAATTGTGGGGGCTTTAGTAAAACAGCTTGATTTTTTGGTCGTACAGTGATACTATATAGGGGTAAAGAGACAGTTTTTTCCGCTTATACTAATCGCCGGTTAAAATCTTTAACCGAGCGGCGAGGATTTTTCGTGTCAGGCAAGGAAGACGCCGCAGGGAATACCCTTTGGTATTTCCAAGGCGGCTGACGCAGCATGATGCGAAAAAGACCGTCGCGAATGAAAGATTTTAATTGGTGATTAGTATCATGCGGGGTAGGGAGAGGGAAAATGGAAGATAAGAAGAAAAAGAGACGGTTGGGCGACCGGAAGGACGGGGCGCTGGTGCGGGATCTGGACGCGATGCACTTCGTGACGCCGCTGTTGTATCCCAACCGGTGCGACAACGAGGCGTACATCTCCGAGCGGGTGGACCTGACGGCCATCAACGCCTTTTTGGCCCGGAAGAACGCGGGGGAGACGGAGTTTCCCTATACCATGTTCCACGTGATCCTGGCAGCGCTGGTGAAGACCATCACCTTGCGGCCCAAGCTCAACCGGTTCATCCAGAACAAGAATATGTATCAGCGCAACGAGGTCTCCGCGTCCTTTGTGGTGAAGAAGCAGTTTTCGGACAGGGGCGAGGAGGCGCTGGCGTTCATCCACGCCAAGGACGAGGACACCGTGGACACCATCCACGAGAACATCCGCGGCCAGGTGATGTTCTGCCGCTCGGAGCAGAAGGACCGGTCCACGGACTCCATGGAGTTTTTCACGAAGCTGCCGCGGTTCGTCTCCAAGACGGCGGTACACTTCGTGACGTTCCTCGACCGGCACGGCTGGGTGCCCAACGTGCTCATCGCCACGGACCCCTACTACGCAAGCGTTGTCATCTCCAACCTCGGGTCCATCAAGCTCCACTCGGGCTATCATCACCTGACGAACTGGGGGACCTGCTCGCTTTTCTGCATCATCGGGGAGAAAGGGATGAACCCGGTGTACGCGCCGGACGGGACCTTTGAGATGAAGGAGACGCTGGATCTGGGGCTCACCATCGACGAGCGGCTGGCGGACGGGTATTATTATTCCAAATCCGTGAGATTGTTAAAGCACCTCCTGGAGCATCCGGAGCTGCTGGAAAAGCCTATGAACGAGGAGGTCGATTACGAATGAGCGACACGACCGTGAAGACCCCGTGGCTCCAAAGCCTCGGGGACATGCCCGCGCATCTTGAGTATTTCAAGGGGTCCCTCTATGAGATGGTGGCCGCCGTGGCGGAGAAGTACCCCGACTACGTGGCCTTCGACTTCATGGGCCGGCCCACCACCTACCGGCGGATGATGGAGCGCATTGACCAGTGCGCCAAGGCCCTGCGGACCATCGGCGTGCGGGAGGACGACCGGGTGACCATCGCCCTGCCCAACTGCCCCCAGGCCATTTACATGTTCTACGCGGTGAACCGCATCGGCGCCGTGGCCAACATGATCCATCCGCTCTCCTCGGAGAACGAGATCGAATTTTACCTCAACGAGTCCAAGTCCGTCACCGTCATCACCTTGGACCAGTTCTACCACAAGATCGAGGCCATCCGGCAGAACACCTCCATCGTCAACGTCATCATCGCCCGCATCAAGGACGAGCTGGCACAGCCCCTTAAGACCGGGTATATGCTCACCGAGGGGCGGAAGATCCAGAAGATCCCCGCCGACGCGCCCGTCATCATGTGGAACGAGTTCATGCGGCTGGGGAACGCGTGCTTCTGGAATTACAAGGTCAAGAAGACCGCCGACGACCCCGCCGTCATCCTCTATTCCGGCGGCACCACCGGCACCACCAAGGGCATTTTGCTCACCAACTACAACTTCAACGCCCTGGCCGCCCAGGTCATCGCGGTGAACCCCATGTTCCGCCCCGGCGACAAGATGCTGGCGGCCATGCCCGTCTTCCACGGCTTCGGCCTGGGGGTGTGCATCCACACCATGCTGGCCTCCGGCGGGCGGTGCCTTTTAGTGCCGCGCTTTACGCCCAAGAGCTACGGCAAGCTCATCGTCAAGGAGCGGTGCAACTTCATCGCCGGCGTGCCCACGCTCTTTGAGGCGCTGCTGAGGCTCCCCAGCATGGAGAAGGCGGACCTGAGCTCTTTGAAGGGCGTCTTCTCCGGCGGCGATTCGCTGTCCATCGAGCTTAAAAAGAAGATGGACAAGTTCCTCTACGACCACCACTGCGCCATCCAGGTCCGGGAGGGCTACGGCACCACCGAGACGGTGACGGCCTGCTGCCTCACCCCGCCGCACATCTATAAGGAGGGGTCCATCGGCCTGCCCTTCCCGGATACCTTCATCAAGATCGTGAAGCCCGGCACCGACGAGGAGGTCCCCTATGGGGAGGAGGGGGAGATTCTGCTCTCCGGCCCCACCGTCATGCGGGAGTATATCAAGCACCCGGAGGAGACGGCCCAGACCCTGCGCCGCCATGCCGACGGGCTCACCTGGGTCTACACCGGGGACCTGGGGACCATGGACGACGAGGGCTTCGTCTACTTCAAGGGCCGCGCCAAGCGGATGATCATCACCTCCGGCTACAACGTCTACCCGGCGCAGTTGGAGAACATCATCGACGCCTGCGAGCCGGTGCAGATGAGCTGTGTCATCGGCGTCAAGGACCCCTACCGGATGCAGAGGGTCAAGGCCTTCGTCATGCTCAAGCCCGGCGTTGCCAAGTCCGACGAGACGCGGGAGATCATCATGGCCCACTGCCGCAAGAACATCGCCAAGTACGCCATGCCCCGGGAGATCGAGTTCCGGGACGAGCTTCCCAAGACGCTGGTGGGCAAGGTGGCCTACCGCGTCCTGGAGGAGGAAGAGGCGGCCAGGGAACAGAAAGAACAGGAGCAAAAGGCCCAGGAAAAATAGGCATCAATATAACGGTCCATAGAAAGGGAGGATACTTATGAGTAAACGCACCTATCAGCCCAAAAACGAGGATCTCTACAAGGCCATTGCCGCCCTGCGCACGCCGGAGGAGGCACAGCTCTTCCTCGATGACCTGTGCAGTGTGTCGGAGCTGCGGGCCATGGAACAGCGCTACTATGTGGCGGAGCTTCTGAACCAGGGCCTCATCTACAACGACATCCTGGAGCTCACCGGCGCGTCCAGCGCCACCATCAGCCGCGTCAACCGCTCCCTCCGGTACGGCAACGACGGCTACGAGGTGGTCTTCCGGCGTCTGGCCGAGCAGGAGGGCAAGACGGAGGACCGGGGCGAGTGAGCGCCTACGAGTCCCTGGCGGCCCATTACGACAGCCTGACGGGCGACGTGCCTTACGGGAGATTCGCGGATTTTTACGAGCTCATCTTCCAACGGTACGCCGTCCGTCCCACGCTGGTGCTGGATCTGGCCTGCGGCACCGGGACGCTCACCTGGGAGCTGGCCCAAAGGGGCTACGAGATGATCGGCGTGGACGCCTCCCCGGACATGCTGGCGGAGGCCATGGAGAAGGGCGAGGGGGCGGACGTACCCGTCGCGCCCATCTTCCTTGAGCAGTCCATGGAGGAGCTGGACCTTTACGGCACGGTGTCCGCGGCGGTGTGCTCCCTGGACGGGGTGAACTACCTGCCGCCGGAGCGCCTGGGGGCGGTTTTTGAGCGCCTTCGGCTCTTTGTGGAGCCGGGGGGACTTTTCATCTTTGACGTGAACACGCCGGCCAAGCTCCTGGCCCTGGACGGGCAGGTGTTCCTGGACGAGACGGAGGACGTCTACTGCGTCTGGCGGGCCCAGCTTTCCGAGGACGGCGGGGCGCTGACATACGGGATGGACCTCTTCTCCCTGCGCCCGGACGGGGCCTGGGAGCGGGATTTCGAGGAGCACACGGAGTATTTGCACACACAGCAGGCGCTGAGCCGGGAGCTGGAGGCCCACGGCTTCGGGGAGATACGCGTCTTCGGCGAGCTGCGGGACGCGCCGCCCCGGGAGAATGAGCAGCGCGTCTTCATCGCCGCGCGGCGCCTCTGAGGCCGCCCGCGGGAGAGAAAAAGAGGATAGAGAGGATAGGATAGAAATGAGGATACGAAACATAACGGCGCTTGCCCTCGCCGCGCTGTTGATGACGGCGGCCCTGGCCTCCTGCGGGCCCGCTCCGGAGGTCTACGACCTTCCGGATCCGGCGGCGTATTTTGAAAAGGTGTTCTACGCTTCTCAGCTTTACGACCGCGAGAAATTGTCGAAATATTTCTACGTCAGAAAAAACGTGGACGAGGAGACTGCCAGGGAGGCGGCGGAGGCCTACGTGCGGCTGCTGACGGAGGAATACGGCTTTACGATCATCTACGACAGGGACGATGAGCTGCTGCTGCGCCCCGCCGATAAGACGGGAAATGCTGACTACAATGTGAGGATCGATTTGCATTCTTTACCGGATAACGTGAGGGTGCGGTTCCTTGAGGAGTCGGACGGCGGGAAGGTGCTCAACCTTGTGGAACCGGATGAGATCTTTGACCCGTCTGACGCCCCTGCCCCGGACCCGGAGCCTGAACCGGAAACCAGACCGGAGCCTGAGCCGGAACCGGCAACTAAACCGGAACCCCAACCGGAAACCAAACCGGAACCCAAACCGGAACCGGAGACCAAGCCTGAACCGGAGCCGGAACCGGACCCGGTGGACTTCGACGGCGTCCTGCCGGACCCGTACAGCTTCTTCAATGGGGACCTCTCCTATTCTTACGAAGCCAAAGGAAATGAGATTTACATCACTTTTTATTATAAGGAGCCCTCCATCGAACCGATATTGGCATATCTGAATCTTTTGAACGATGAGCGCTACGGGCTTACGCCGACGCGGACCAAAACGGAATATGAGTACCAGAGCGTAAACTGGATCTTCGACTACGCCGGAGACAAGCAGATCGAGGACTTTCCCATCTTGTACGATAAATACATTTCCTCGTGCGCGATTTACTTTCTGGGATTTTCCAATAACGGCGTGATGCAAATGGATATCTGGTACATGGCCGACGGCCTCACCTTCGCCGATTTCGGCGACCGGTACCCGGAACGACTGACGGGCAAGGACGGTGACGGCCTTCTTACCGGTGTGCTGGGCACGGTGAAGCCGGGGGAGACTAAGCCCTCCGGGGACGACGGGCCGGGAATCTTTGACGACGAATGCCCCATCTGCGGCGGGACCGGGAAGGTCTTCTGCCCCAGCTGCGGCGGCAGCGGCAGGGCCGGTTATGGCTACGGCTACGGCGGCGTGGGCGGCACGGGCAACTGCTCCACCTGCCACGGTAGCGGCAAGGTCAACTGCTCGAGCTGCGGCGGCGACGGGAAGAGATAAGCTTTAGGGGAGGAATTGCATGGATCGCGTGATACGGGCCCTGTCCAGGGACGGTCTGGTGAAGATCGCGGCGGTGGACCTCACCGACGCCGTGGAGCGGGCGAGACGCATCCACCGGACCCTGCCGGTGGTGACGGCGGCGCTGGGCAGGACCATGTGCGCCGCGTCCATGATGGGCAACGCCCTGAAGGACGCGGGGGACAGCCTCACCGTTCGGATAAACGGCGGCGGGCCCGCGGGGACGATTTTAGTGGTATCCGACAGCCGGGGGAACGTGCGCGGCTACGCCCAGAACCCCGCGGTGGACCTGCCTTTGAGGCCCGACGGGAAGCTCGATGTGGGCGCCGCCGTGGGCCGGGACGGGATGCTCACTGTCATCCGGGACATGGGCTTTGGCGAGCCGGTCAGCGGCAGCGTGGAGCTGGTCAGCGGCGAGATCGCCGAGGACTTCGCCCGGTACTTCGTGGACAGCGAGCAGATCCCCACCGCCTGCGCCCTGGGGGTCCTGGTGGACCGGGACCAGCACGTCCTGCGCGCCGGCGGGTATATCGCCCAGCTCATGCCGGGGGCCACGGAGGAGACGGCGGCGCGCCTGGAGGACAACGTGCGCTCCGCCGGGTCCGTCACCGGCCAGCTCATGGCCGGCACGGCGGAGGACATGGCCCTGCGGGTTTTGGCGGGCTTCGAGCCGAGCCTCGTGGAGACGGACGCGGTGGGTTACCGGTGCGACTGCTCCCGCCGGCGCGTCCTCGGCGCCCTCTCCGGCGTCACCCGGGAGGAGCTGGAGGACATGCTCGAGGAGGACGGCCGCATCGAGGTCAAGTGCCGCTTCTGCGACGCCGTCTACACCTTCACCGCCGCCGACGAGGACCTTTTTCAGGGAAAATAAAAATCGAAAAAATTCAAAAATCCCCTTGACAACCCCGGCGCTTTATGGTATTATCTCTAACGCTGTGAACAACAGCGTATGGGGGCGTAGCTCAGCTGGGAGAGCGCCTGAATGGCATTCAGGAGGTCATCGGTTCGATCCCGACCGTCTCCACCAAAAAGAAAAGACCGCAGACCGCCTTTCGGCGGTCTTTTCTTTAATGAATCCGTGAGGTGATTATGGATGACAACAGCCGAACAAAAAAGGCGGATTGCCGCCATAAAGACCGCGGATGCCATCAACGCCATTGAGGGCGCGCCCATCTCCGACTTCGCGAGAAAGCTCTCCAACAGCTGGGCCAGGGGGGAGCTGACAGACGAGCAGGCGCAGGACGCTCTCTGGATCTACCACCAGCAGATTGCGGAGCGGGTGAACGGCCATGCCTGACCCGTATCTCTATGACGATGCGCCCGTCCTCAAAAACAAGCTGGGCATCAAGGATGACAAGGTCCTGGAGCTGATCGAGGCGGAGCAGTCCCGGCAGAACATGGCCATTCTCTACAAGCGGGGTTTTGATGATTTCTCTCCCGCGGGGCTGTGCCGGATCCACCGGTTCCTTTTCGGGAAGGTCTACGAGTGGGCCGGACAGTACAGGATCATCAACATCGAGAAGCGGGAAAAGCTCCTTGCCGGACGCAGCGTGTGGTACAGCAATGACGAGGACATACTGCGGGAGTTGACCGACGCTTTCCGGGACATAAACGCCCATAGTTGGTCCGGCATGACCCACGACGAGTTTGTGAAAGCTGTGACCGCGGAATTTTCCAAGCTGTGGCGGATATACCCTTTCAGGGAGGGGAACACGCGGACGGTCGTGATGATGCTCACGTTTTTCGTGGAACATTACGGCTATTTTATGGACCAGGAGCTCCTGGCCTCCTGCGCCGGGTATGTGAGGGACGCTTTCGTGATGGCTTCCCTTGACAAATATTCGGAAGTTGAGCATCTGGAGAAGATTTTGTCTGACGCTATATGCGAGGAACCGATCGAATACTCTGTTGAATCCTTGGACGCGCCGGCCTCTGTCGATACCGGCAGTGAAAAATACGCGAAATACCAAAGAGAAAAGTACGAGCCGCAGCCCCATTATAAACGTGAAGAATGAATCGATCCCGCTTCTCTAACGATTATACAAAAAAGTCCAAATTCCTTGCGCCGCAAGGCTTTTTGAAAAGTAGGATGTTTAACCACTTGATCCGTGAAAAAAGCGGCTTGCGATGGCAAGCCGCTTTTTTCGTGACGGGCTTTCGTCGCGGGGACGGGGATTTTTTGAAAAAAGAGAAAAAACATTAAACCGAGTTTCGACTTTAATACTAATATCTATTTAAAAGGAGACACCGAGCGGCGAGGATTTTTCGCGTCAGGCAAGGAAGACGCCGCAGGGAATACTGTATGTATTCCCAAGGCGGCTGACGCAGCATGGCGCGAAAAAGACCGGCGCGAATGGCTTCTTTTAATTAGATATTAGTATAAGCGTCTATCAGGTGAGATCACAAATTGCGAGTCAAAAAAGGGAGGTCAAACATATGTTTTGCGCAAATTGTGGAGCGAAGCTTTCGGAGGCCGCGCGGTTTTGCCAGGAGTGCGGGGCGGCGGTGAGGAGCCCGGCGTCGGGCGGGCCCGTTACGGCGGGGAGCGCGGCTGTGGGAGCTCCGGGCCCGGAAGCGGGGAAAAGCAAAGCGCCCAAGGCTGTCCGGACGTTCGGCACCCCGGCCATGATCGCGGCTGTCGTTTTGGCGGGCATCGGCGCCGCCTTATCTCTGGCCGCGTTGAGCGCTTACATGCGGAGCATGCGGACGGATGTGCTGATCACCGTGTATAACGGCATCACCGTGGTCGTCGCGCTTTTGTCCCTGGTGAGCACTCTACTGCTGAAAAAGAAGCCGGTCTTCTCGTTTTTGCCGGTGTGTCTGCTCGCGGCGATGGACTTTTTGACGTTCCGGCAGGGCCTCTACCACCTTCAGCGCCCGGTCGAAGCCTTTATTTACGCCTATTCCGCTCCGAATATCGGCGATCTGATGGACACAGCCGTTCGGATCGTGATGCCCAACGCCGCCGCTTTTTATGCGATCGCCGTATTTATGAAAGGGAAAGAGCGGAAGATCCTTTCCGGGCTTGCCGCGGCGCTGTTCTGCCTGTCCTTTGGGCTGTTCGTTCCCCTTTTGGGGGAGATGCCCGCGTATTGGAGCGAATATGTTCCCGCCCAGGAGGCGTTCGCAACGCCGGATCTGCACACATCCGCGGCGTGGCTGGCGATCGGCGTGCGGCTTGTCAGCTGCCTTTGCTTTGCCGTTGTGGCGGCTGGCGGCATCCGGTGCGGCGATGAGGCGTTCCGGCTCAGGCGCTCACCCCGGCAGGAAAAGACCCCCGCCGCCGTGAGCGGCTTCGCGCCCAACGGCTTTGTGCCTCAGACGGCCGGCTATTTCGCGCCCGTGAATACGCCGGCGGCGGACGACGCCCCCTCCGGCGGGTTCGGAGTACTGTGCTTCCTGGTCCCGGTTATCGGGCTGGTCTTGTATCTCGTCTGGAAGGACCAATACCCGCGCCGGGCAAAGTCCTGCGGAAAGGGCGCGCTGGCCGGCGCCATCGCGTGGCCCATATTGATGATCCTGATCTATGTTGCCGCGTATTTCGCTGTTTTGTATCTGCTGAGGTGATCAGGGACCGCGGTCGGCGGCGTGAGCCGGCGGCTTTTCCGACAGGAGGAGAGGGACTATGTTTTGTATCTCATGCGGGAACCAATTGAAGGACGGGGTGAGCTTTTGCCCTGCCTGCGGGATGCCGGTCAGGAACGGGCGCGGACAGGGGAGCGGGGACCGCGGCTTTGAACAGGCGCTGGTTTCTGCCGCCAGGAACGGCAACGAAACGAGCTTTGAGGAGCTTTATCAGCTCTATTATCAGAAGGTCTTCGCGCTGGCCCGTATGACGGTGAAGAACGAAGCCGACGCGGAGGATATCCTCCAGCAGACGTTTATCAGCGCGTGGCAGAACATCGGAAGGCTGGCGGACGCCAACGCGTTTAACACGTGGCTTCAGCGCATCTGCCTGAACCACTGCTATACGCTGCTGCGAAAGCGCCGGGTCCGGGTCCCCGTCATGGCGGAGATCGAGACGGACGACGCGCAGGCGGCGGACGCCGAGGCGGCCTCCGACATGACGCTCCCGGAGGCGTATGCCGAGAAAGCGGACTTAAAGGAACGGCTTGGCCGGATCATTGATGAGCTCAGCGATGTGCAGAGGCAGACGCTGACGCTGTATTACTTCAGCGGCCTGTCCGTCGAGGAGATCGCCAGGACGATGGAGGTGAGCGAGGGGACCGTAAAATCACGGCTCTTTCTCGCCAGGAAAGCGATCCGCACGGAGATCGGGGAGCAGGAGCGCAAAAGCGGTCAGAAATTCTACGGCGTTGGCGTTCCGCTGGTCCCGTTCGCGGTGTTGTTTCGGCAAAAGGTCGAGGCGGAGGGCCTGAGCGCCGGCGCGGCGGCCGCTTTATTCAAGACGGTCAGCCGGACGGTCACCGGCCAGGCGGCCGCAAACGGCGCGGTCACGAATGGCGCGGCGAGGTCCGCGCTGAAGGCCTCGGCGAAGCGGTTCGGAAAGGGCGTCCTGTCCCGCGCCGCCGCGGCCGTCCTGGCGGTCTCTATGATGGCGGGAGGAACAGCGGGCGCGGCCTTTCAGGCATCCGCCGTGGAGACGTTTCCGACGCCGTCGATACCCGGCGCGCCCACCGCGGGACCGGCGGATGGGGGCGAGGCAGGGCCGACGGAGCCGGATCGGCTGACGGTGGCATATACGGCCTATCTGGACCTTCTTCTCGACAGACGCAAGGACATCGACGGGTACGATTGGCAAAGGTCCTATCCCGTTGAGGGTCTTACCCGAGGGGTCGTGCTCTCCGATGTGGCGGGAGACGATGTCCCGGAGCTCATCTACATGGAGGGCAAGGACAACGGGCACGGATATATGGAGTGCGCGGTCCTCTACATAGTGACCGCGGGCGACGGCGAAATAAAAATGCTTTTTTCCTCTGAAGGCTGGGATGTCCAGGCGGGGGGAGGGCACCACTATTACCTGTTCAAGCAGCGGGGCGATGACCGCCTGTACGCCTACACCAGTTCGGGGGACGAGGTTTGGGTGACCTCCTATATGTGCTTTTCGGAAAGGCCGGACGGGACATTGGAGCTGGGCACGGTGTGCGAATATGAGGCTGATCGCAGTTATGAAAACAGCGGATCGTTTTACAGGGTAGACGGCCGGGAAGCGACAGAGGCGAGGTACGAACGCAAGGTAAAAGAGCTCGAGGGCGCCACCTCGGAGGTGCTGATCTACAGCGACGACGTACCCGCCTTTGTAAACGATTTCGTGGCGGAAAACAGATGCCCGGCCATGACATGCGGGGAAGCCATAGAAGTTCTGCGCGGGCTGCTCGGCATCGGACATGAAGCGGGCGACGGGACGCCGGCCCCGGAGATATTTTCGGAGATGCCGTCCACATTTTGGCTTAGCGGAGATGTTGGCTTTTGGCACTCCCAGCTGACCGTTCACTCTGACGGCAGCTTCACCGGATATTACCAGGACACGGACATCGGCGACACCGGCGAGGGCTATTCAGGCACTGTTTATTATTCCGAATATACCGGCTCCTTCCAAAACCCAATGAAGCTCAACGACTACACCTACTCCTTCGAGGTGGGACCCATTGATTATAAGGGTACAGATGGAGACGTGACCATGAGCGATGAATACAGCGCCGACGGCGTAAACCCGATACGCAATGTTTTCATTGAAAGCGCAACGTTCAGCGAGGGCGAGACGGTCTATCTCTACACCCCCGGCGCAAGTCTGAGTGAGCTCCCGGAAGGATTTAAGCACTGGGTACATCCGTCCGACGGCGAAAAGACGCTTTCCGTTTTCGGCCTGTACGTCACGAAGTCCGAATACGGCTTTCTGGGCTCGTTTGACGACGTAGAGCCCTCGGTAAGACAGGTGAAGTTTGACCAGGAGCGCCATGTGGACCTGAACTGGGGGTGGGGGCTTTTTGAAAAGGACGCCTACGAATACGACCATGACCTCGCCATGGCGGCGCTGATCCTGAGTAAGGCCGCGGAGATGGGCATGTCCGATGTGGAGGAAAGACTGAGCGCCCTGGGCTTTGAAAACATGTCCTCCAAGTGGTATGACCTTACGGACGGGGATCAGAATAACCCGGGGATCACCTTTGCCTCACGGGCAGTGACCTTGAACGGCAAGACGACCGTCATCGCCGCCATCGTAGTACGCGGCAGCGCGGATCTTCCGGACCGGGGCACAAACTTCAACTCGCCCTTCAACGGCTTTTTCCCGGCGGGACACAATGTGGCGGAGGAGTTCAAGGAGTATTATAACGGCCTTGACGAGTATTACGGCATCGATGTAAGCAACGAAAACACCACACTGTTCATCACCGGTCACAGCCAGGGCGGGGCGGTGGCGGGGCAGCTTGCGAAAATGCTGGAGATCATCTGCGCCAAGAGAAACAGGATATTTGATTACACCTTTGCCTCGCCAAAATATGAGACCTTTGCCGACGACACCGACGCTTACAGGAATGTCCATAATATCATAAACGTTTATGATCTGGTTCCGCAGCTGCCCTTGGGCTATAAACGCTATGGGCACGATTGGTATTACGTCTCCACCATGTACTCCGGCCAGCAGCTGACGCTTTACGGCCTCGGCGCGTATCTGCTGGACATCAATTTCAATATCGGCCATGAGCACGACTTGTTGACATATCTTGCCTGTATGGTGTCCGATACCCCCGCCAATATGGGCGAGGGCGCCGTCAACCGGTACAGCTTATCGTCCGTGCACTGTCCGGTGGACATCAGGATCTGCGCGCCGGACGGGACTCTTATGGCTTGGACGGAGGGGGAGAGCGTCTTTTACGGCGATGATCCCAAGGCCCTTGTCATGACGGACGGCGATGAAAAATACGTGATCGCCTCCCAGGAGGTGGAGTACACGATCATCTTCGTGGGCACCGGCGAGGGCACGATGGACTACGAGCAGCAGGTGTTGGACGGGGCTGCCAACGAGAGCCTGAGCGAGACGGCCTACGCCGGCGTGCCAGTCGGCAAAGGGATCACCTATGCCGCCTCCGTGTCAAAAGGCCATGCCCGGGAGAGCGTTTTGTACGAGATCAATGAATCCGGCAGGGCAATCAACCGCATGAACAAAAACGGGGAGCCGTCGCGGGTCGTTTTCAAATCCGATTTTTGGGGCTGGCTTTCGGTAGCCTGCGCGGGGATCGGAGCGGTCGTTTTTGCGATCGACAGCATCGCCCTGATCAGGCTGATCCGCCGAAAGAAGCGGAGCGATACAGGGAATTGAGAGAATATGGAACGACGCATGAGATTAGAACCCGCGGCCTCATGCTCCCAAACCGCAGCAGATTACTTTTTTGTTTGATAAACAGCCATTTCTGGCCCTTTCCACTACGTTTCGGTTACTCTCCGTAGCTCTTGTCTCCACTGTTTCCACGTGCTCCGAACGCGGTTATGGTCGGTAATGTGGTCAGCGCCCCTTTCCACCAAAGAAAGGGGCGCAAAATTTACAGGGCCTTATCTAAAAGAGGGGATTAGCGGACTCCATGTAGCGCAGGTTATAGTAAAACACATATTAGGCAAAATTTAACCTATTTCCTTGAACATCTTAGCACCATTCATTCTGTGCTCCTGCCCAGCGTCTTTGCCACTCATCCTCATTCACAACCGCTTCAAACACAGGCTCAAGGAAAGTTTGGATTTCTGCAATGACTACTGAAAATTCAAGCGTATCATCTTTTATGTTTTTCAAGAAGTACTTCCACCGTTTCTGCATAGCCTCGTCGTCGGCAAGCGCGGCAATACGCTGGAAGCTGTCTCTATCATAGGGCGTGCCACGGTTCTGCAAGGTTTCAATGATCGCTTTTTGCAGTCTTGCGCCGTCAAAATCAAAGGTCCTTGCCAGATAATATAGATCGTAAAAATCTTTCATGCGGCTTGTCAGCTCAAAACGTTGCAGGATAGCGTCAAACTTTTCGGCTATGGTGCTTTCAAGGGAATAGGTATTGATCACAGGCGCTTCAAAATCGGGAAGTTGTGTGTGGATCGTGCGTTGCTCCGCTTTGGGTACGATCACATCTCCTACACCGATGTCTACATTAAAAGGCACACGGACATTTTTGATTTGCCCTATGATTTGTGCGCTGATCCCGCGGTATTTCCTCTGCGGAGAGATTTCCTCAAACCCCTTGGCCGTCATAGAAATATAGTCGTTGCCGGTTGGAGTGGCAAGAATCGTCTCAATCAATTCCTTCACATCTTCTATGAAATTTGAAAAGCCACGCAGAAGGAAGTCCGCATCGATCGTCGCCCGGCTTTCAAAGTTGGTCAGCGTATAAATGAACAGACCGCCTTTCAGTATCAGAAACTCGGTATATCCGGATTTAGATAGCTTCCTTAAAAACTCCTCCTGCACAAAAAGCTGCAAGCATTGCTGATAGCTGATGCCGGACGC
>CANROC010000014.1 GCA_947632175.1 uncultured Oscillospiraceae bacterium
CGGTAGTTGGCCTTGATGGGGATCTCGATGGTCTTACCGGCGGTGTTGGCGATGAGGCCGCGCATACCGGCCAGCTGCCTTATCTGCGCCATGGAGCCGCGGGCGCCGGAGTCGGCCATCATGAAGATGGGGTTGAACTCGTCCAGGTTGTTCTGCAAAGCGTCGGCCACCTTCTTGGTGGTCTCCTCCCACTCGTGGACCACCAGACGGTAGCGCTCGTCGTCGGTGATGAAGCCCTGGTGGTAGTAGTTCTCGATCTCCACCACCTTGCGCTCGGAGGCGGCGATGAGGTTGCGCTTCTCCTCGGGGACGGTCATGTCGGCGATGGAGATGGTGATGGCGCCCTGGGTGGAGTATTTGTAGCCCTGGGCCTTCACGTTGTCCAGCATCTCCACGGAGATCTCGAAGCCGTGCTTCTCGATGCACCGGTCGATGATCTTCTCCAGCTGCTTCTTGCCCACCTTGAAGCCGATCTCCAGATCCAGCACGTGGTCGGGGTCGGAGCGGTCCACAAAGCCCAGGTCCTGGGGGATGGGGTTGTTGAAGATGATGCGGCCCACGGTGGTCTCGATGAGGCCGGTGCGCTCCACGCCGTCCACCGTGCGCTTCATGCGGACCTTGATGGGCGCGTGCATCCCCACGTCCCCGGCGTGATAGGCCATGATGGCCTCCTCGGGGGAGATGAACGCCTTGCCGGTGCCTTTCTCCTCCCGGACGAAGGTGAGGTAGTAGGAGCCCAGCACCATGTCCTGGGTGGGGACGGTGACGGGCTTGCCGTCACGGGGGTGCAGGAGGTTGTGGGCGGAAAGCATGAGGATGCGGGCCTCGGCCTGGGCCTCGGCGGACAAGGGCACATGGATGGCCATCTGGTCGCCGTCGAAGTCGGCGTTGAAGGCGGTACACACCAGGGGGTGGAGCTTGAGGGCGCGGCCCTCCACCAGCACCGGCTCGAAGGCCTGGATGCCCAAGCGGTGGAGCGTGGGGGCGCGGTTTAAGAGCACCGGATGCTCCTTGATGACGACCTCCAGGGCGTCCCAGACCTCGGTCTTGCCCCGGTCCACCATCTTCTTGGCGGATTTGATGTTGTTGGCCACGCCGTCCTCCACCAGCTTCTTCATGACGAAGGGCCGGAAGAGCTCGATGGCCATTTCCTTGGGCACGCCGCACTGATAGAGCTTCAGGTCCGGGCCCACGACGATGACGGAGCGGCCGGAGTAGTCCACGCGCTTGCCCAGGAGGTTCTGGCGGAAGCGGCCCTGCTTGCCCTTGAGCATATCGGAGAGGGACTTGAGGGGCCGGGAGTTGGCGCCGGTGACGGCGCGGCCGCGCCTGCCGTTGTCCATGAGGGCGTCCACGGCCTCCTGGAGCATACGCTTCTCGTTGCGGACGATGATGTCCGGGGCGTTGAGCTCGATGAGACGCTTTAAGCGGTTATTCCGGTTGATGACCCGGCGGTAGAGGTCGTTTAAGTCGCTGGTGGCGAACCGGCCGCCGTCCAGCTGGACCATGGGCCGGATGTCCGGCGGGATCACGGGCAGGGCGTCGATGATCATCCACTCCGGCTTGTTGCCGGACTTGAGGAAGGACTCCACCACCTCCAGGCGCTTGACGATCTTGGCCTTCTTCTGGCCGCCGGCGGTCTTCAGCTCCTCGCGAAGCTGGGCGGAGAGCTCGGCGCAGTCGATGTCCTGGAGAAGCTGCTTGATGGCCTCCGCGCCCATGCCGGCCTTGAAGTCGTTCTCGTACTTCTCCCGCATGTCCCGGTACTCGGCCTCGGTGAGGAGCTGGTTCTTCTGGAGCGGCGTATCGCCGGGGTCGGTGACGATATACGCCGCGAAGTACAAAACACGCTCGAGAATCCGGGGCGTCAGGTCCAGGATGAGGCCCATCCGGGAGGGGATGCCCTTGAAATACCAGATGTGGCTCACCGGGGCGGCAAGCTCGATGTGGCCCATGCGCTCCCGGCGGACCTTGGCGCGGGTGACCTCCACGCCGCAGCGGTCGCAGATCTTGCCCTTGAAGCGGATCTTCTTATATTTGCCGCAGTGGCACTCCCAGTCCTTGGTGGGCCCGAAAATGCGCTCGCAGAAAAGGCCGTCCCGCTCGGGCTTTAAGGTGCGGTAGTTGATGGTCTCCGGCTTTTTCACCTCGCCGTGGGACCACTCGCGGATCTTCTCGGGAGACGCGATACCGATTTGAATGGAGTCAAAAGGGGCGTAGCTCATATCTCGTCATCCTCCTCGTTAAAACTGTCCTGCTCCTCCTCATCGTCGTCGTAGTCGTTGAGGAGCCCGAAATCGTCGTCGTCCTCGTCGTCGTCCTCGTCCTCCTCATCGTCCACGTCCTCCACGTCCTCGATGCCGAAGCCCGCGGACTCAAACTCGTCGTCGGAGGAGGTGTAGCGCTCGTTCTCCACATCCCGGAAGCCGTGGGCGTATTCGTCCTCCTCGTCGTCCTTGAGCTCAATGGGATTGCCGTCGGCATCCAGGACGTTCACGTCCAGGCACAGGGACTGGAGCTCCTTGATGAGGACCTTGAAGGACTCGGGCACGCCGGGCTGGGGAATGTTGTGGCCCTTGACGATGGCCTCGTAGGTGCGCACGCGCCCGGTGACGTCGTCGGACTTGACGGTCAAAATCTCCTGGAGGGTGTAGGCCGCGCCGTAGGCCTCCAGGGCCCAGACCTCCATCTCGCCGAAGCGCTGGCCGCCGAACTGGGCCTTGCCGCCCAGAGGCTGCTGGGTCACCAGGGAGTAGGGGCCGGTGGAGCGGGCGTGGATCTTGTCGTCCACCAGGTGGTGGAGCTTGAGGAAGTAGACGTAGCCCACGGTGACCGGGTTGTCAAAGGGGTCGCCGGTGCGCCCGTCGTAGAGGACGCTCTTGCCGTCGGTGCGCAGGCCCGCCTGACCCAGAAGGTCGCGGATCTCGTGCTCGTCGGCGCCGTTGAAGATGGGGGTGGCCACCTTCCAGCCCAGCGCCTGGGCGGCGTAGCCCAGGTGGACCTCCAGCACCTGCCCGATGTTCATACGGGAGGGCACGCCCAGGGGGTTCAGGACGATGTCCAGGGGCGTTCCGTCGGGCATGTAGGGCATATCCTCCTTGGGGAGGATGCGGGAGACGACGCCCTTGTTGCCGTGGCGGCCGGCCATCTTGTCGCCCACGCTGATCTTGCGCTTCTGGGCAATGTAGACGCGGACCACCTCGTTGACGGAGGGGTTCAGCTCGTCGCCGTTCTCCCGGGTGAAGACCTTCACGTCCACCACGATACCGCTCTCGCCGTGGGGGACCTTCAGGGAGGTGTCCCGGACCTCCCGGGCCTTCTCGCCGAAGATGGCCCGCAGCAGCCGCTCCTCGGCGGTGAGGTCGGTCTCGCCCTTGGGCGTGACCTTACCGACGAGAATGTCGCCGGCACGGACCTCCGCGCCGATGCAGATAATGCCGCGCTCGTCCAGGTATTTGAGGGAATCCTCGCCCACGCCGGGGATGTCCCGGGTGATCTCCTCGGGGCCCAGCTTGGTGTCCCGGGCGTCCACCTCGTGCTCCTCGATGTGGATGGAGGTGAAGACGTCCTCCATGGCCAGACGCTCGTTGAGGAGGATGGCGTCCTCGTAGTTGTAGCCCTCCCAGGTCATGAAGCCCACCAGGATGTTCTTGCCCAAGGCCAGCTCGCCGTCCTTGGTGGCGGGGCCGTCGGCCAGCACGTCCTTGGCCTTGACGCGCTCGCCCACGCTCACGGCGGGGCGCTGGTTGACGCAGGTGCCCTGGTTGGAGCGGGAGAATTTGATGAGGTGGTAGTCCTTGATATTGCCGTCGTCATACCGGACGGTGACGGTGTCGGCGTCCACGTAGGTCACCACGCCCTCGCCCTCGGCCAGCACGGAGACAGCCGAGTCGATGGCGCACTTGTGCTCGATGCCGGTGGCCACGATGGGGGCCTCGGTGACCATCAGCGGCACCGCCTGGCGCTGCATATTGGCGCCCATGAGGGCGCGGTTGGCGTCGTCGTTCTGCAAAAACGGGATCATGGCCGTGGCCACGGAGACCATCTGGCGGGGGGAGATGTCGATGTAGTCCACGCGCTTGCGGTCCACGTCGATGATCTCGTCCCGGTGGCGGCAGATGATACGCTGGTTGAGGAGCCGGCCCTGCTCGTCCCGGGGCTCGCTGGCCTGGGCCACGTAATACTGGTCCTCGGCGTCGGCGGTGAGGTATTCCACCTCGTCGGTGACGACGCCCGTCTCCTTGTCCACCCGCTGGTAGGGAGCCACGAGGAAGCCGTACTCGTTGACCTTGGCGTAGGAGGCAAGGTACGAGATGAGGCCGATGTTGGGGCCCTCCGGCGTCTCCACGGGGCACATGCGGCCATAGTGGCTGTAATGGACGTCGCGCACGTCGAAGGAGGCGCGCTCACGGGAAAGGCCGCCGGGGCCGAGCGCGGACAGACGCCGCTTGTGGGTAAGCTCCGCCAGGGGGTTATTCTGGTCCATGAACTGAGAAAGCGGCGAGGAGCCAAAGAACTCCTTGATGGCCGCCGTCACGGGCCGGATGTTGATGAGGCTCTGGGGGGTGATGACGTCGGTGTCCTGCAAAGTCATGCGCTCGCGGATGACACGCTCCATGCGGGAGAAGCCCACGCGGAACTGGTTTTGCAGGAGCTCGCCCACGCTGCGAAGCCGGCGGTTGCCCAGGTGGTCGATGTCGTCCACCGTGCCGGCGCCGTGGGCCAGTGTGTTCAGGTAGTTGACGGAGGCGAAGATGTCGTCGGGGATGATAAACTTGGGCACCAGCAGGGCGATGTTCTCCCGGATGGCGTCCTTGAGCTCCTCGCCGGAATACTTGTCCAGGAGGTCCTTGAGCACGATCCAGCGGACCCGCTCCTTGATGCCCAGCTCCGCCACGGGGTCGAAGTCCACGAAGCGGTCCAGCCACACCATGCCGTTGGAGAAGATCTTTACTTCCTTCGTCTCATGGCCGGCATCGGCCTCGATGACAGCCTCGATGACGCCGAGCTTATCCAGCTCCTCCGCCCGCTTGCGGGTGATGACCTCGCCGGCCTCGGCCACGATCTCGCCGGTGAGGGGGTCGGCCACGGGCTGCGCCAGCTTCTTGCCCATGAGGCGCGGCCAAACGGCCAGCTTCTTGTTGAACTTATACCGCCCGGCCACGGAGATGTCGTAGCGCCGGGGGTCGAAGAAGAGGTTATAGAGCAGCGTCTCCGCCGAATCCACGGTGGGGGGATCGCCGGGACGCAGCTTGCGGTAGATCTCCAAAAGGGAGTCCTCCCGGGTCTTGCAGGCGTCCTTCTCGATGGTGGAGACCATCCGCTCGTCCCGGCCGAAGATGTCGAAGAGCTTCTCGTTGGTGTCCGCGCCGGCCTCGCTGCCGGACATGGAAAGCCATGTGTAGGGGTCCTCGGTCCGCTGGCCGCAGGCCCGCAGGAAGCAGGTGATGGGCAGCTTGCGGTTCTTGTCGATGCGGACGTTGAACATGTCCTGGGGGTCCGTCTCATACTCCAGCCACGCGCCCCGGTAGGGGATGACGGTGGTGGCGTAGATGGGCGTGCCCGTCTTGTCGATGGTGCGCTCGTAGTAGACGCCGGGGGAACGGATAATCTGGGAGACGATGACGCGCTCCGCGCCGTTGACGATGAAAGTGCCGCCGTCGGTCATCAGGGGGAAGTCCCCCATGAAGATCTCCTGCTCCTTGATCTCCTCCGTCTCACGGTTGCGCAGGCACACGCTGACCCGGATGGGCGCGGCGTAGTTGGCGTCCCGGGCCTTGCACTCCTCCACGGAATACTTGGGCTCCTCGTCCATCCGGTAGTCCAGGAAGGTGAGCTCCAGGTTCCCGGTGTAGTCCGTGATGGCCCCCACGTCCTTGAAGACCTCCCGAAGCCCCGTCTCCAAAAACCAGTTGTAGGAATCCTTCTGGATCTCCAGGAGGTTGGGCATCTCCCGGATCTCCTCAGACTTGGCAAAGCTCTTTCGCAGAGTCTTGCCGTACCATACGTCCTTTGGCACTGACTTCACTCCTTTTGCGGATTTTTCACAGGTTCAAAAAGAAACTCCCGGCACGGTTGTTATATTCTCCATGCTCCCCCTTGACATTTTGCCGATTTGTGGTATCCTAAGAGCATAAAGAAGCTGGGAGACTGTCCCCCTCGGGGGCAAGAAATCAGCTTATTATACCATTTTGATCTGTTCTTGTCAAGCCCCTCCGGAAATTTTTCCGGAATTTTTTATTTTCGAAAAACTGTTGACAAAATCAAAGAATCTGCTATAATAATCATGCTTTTGCGAGAGTGCTGGAATAGGCAGACAGGCACGTTTGAGGTGCGTGTGTCAATACGACGTGTGAGTTCAAGTCTCATCTCTCGCACCAGGCCCGGAACCGTCAGGTTCCGGGCCTTTTGTTTGTCTTGACAGGCACGAATATGTACGCTATAATGTACATATCATGATAAGGGGGGTGTCGGGATGACGAATACGAACATCACGGCCTTTCGGAAGAATGTTTTTGGCTTTGTGGACCAGGCCGTCACCTATGGGGAGGTGGTCAACGTCACCACCAAGAACGGCAACGCGGTGATCCTCAGCGAGCAGGAGTACAGGAGCCTTCTGGAGACGCTGCATCTCACCTCCATCCCCGGTATGACGGAGAGCATCAAGGCCGCCGCCGCGGAGCCGGTGGAGGACTGCGTCCCCTACGACCCGGAGGAGGCGTGGTGATGTACGAGGTCCTCTTGACCCGTCAGGCCATGAAGGACCGGCGGCCCGTGGCGGAGGCGGGGCTTGAGGCCCGCGCCAAGGCGCTTTTGAACCTGATGGCGCGGGATCCTTTCGCCAGTCCCCCGCCCTTTGAAAAGCTGGTGGGCGACCTGGCCGGCTTCTACTCCCGCCGGCTCAACCGCCAACACCGGATCGTCTACCAGGTGACGGGAAAAACCGTCAAGGTCCTGCGCATGTGGACATACTATGAATAATACTAATATCTAATTAAAAGAAGCCATTCGCGACGGTCTTTTTCGCGTCATGCTGCGTCAGCCGCCTTGAAAATACCAATGGGTATTCCCTGCGGCGTCTTCCTTGCCTGACGCGAAAAATCCTCGCCGCTCGGTGTCTTCTTTTAAATAGATATTAGTATAAACGCGCCCCCTCCCAACGGGAGGGGGAATTTTTTGTTGGGCCGGATATGAAAAACCCCCCGCCGCGTAGAGCGGCGGGGGTGTGTTATAGGGGTCTGCGCTTATTTCTTCAGAAGCTTCTTCGTCACGACCACGCCGGCGGCGGAGAGGGCGGCGAGGAGGGAGAGGAGGGCGACCCAGAGGATCGCGGGGGGAGTGTCGCCGGTCTTGGGGCTGGTGTAGGTGGGGGCGGAGACGGTCTGGATGTCGCTGAGCGTGCAGTTCTCGCCGGTGAAGAAGACGTAGGCCGTCTTGGGCAGGGCCTTGCCGGAGGTGGCGGTGAGCTTGACGTACCACTCGCCGATGGTCGCGTCATAGGTCAGGGTGTCGCCCTTGCGGCTGATGGTGACGGTGACAGGCACGCCGGCCTTGCAGGCCGCGACCCACTGGTCCCAATCGATGTTGGAGTCGAAGACAAGCTTGTTGCCCTCGGCCGCGTCAGGGGCCACGAAGTCGGACATGCCGCCGCCCCAGCCCCAGTTATCGGCACGGAGGATTAGGATCTCCTGCTCCGCCCCGGTGTAGGCCGCGCCAGTGGCGCCCACCACTGCCAGGACGAAGTTTTCCCAGTTGCTGGAGCCCTTGGAGGTGTTGGTGAAGGTGAAAGTGTAGCTCTCGCCGCTCCTCAGGGGGACCATGTTGGTCTTGGCGCTGAAGAAGCCGGTGATGTCCAGCGTGCCCTCGATCTTCGGGGAGTAGGTCTCGGGCTCGGTGGTCTCGGGCTCAGTGGGCGTAGTGGGCTCGTCGGGCTCGTCGGGCTCGGTGGGGACGGTGCCGGCGGCGCCCTCGGTGGTGATGCCGGTCATCTCGACCTCCTCGCCGGTGAGGAAGACGGAGAGCTTCGCCGGCAGGGCTTTCTTGGCAGTGGCCGTCAGGGTGACGGTGTAGCTGCCCATCCGGGCCTTGGCGTTGAGGTCGCCCATCCGCGCGGTGTAGATCAGGGTATTGCCCTCACGGCTCAGGGTGAGCTCCACGTCGAAGCCGGCCTGGGCGTCGGCCAGGAACGCGGCCCAGTCGTCGATGTTGCACTCCATGAAGCCGTCGTCGAAGTACGCGCCGCCGCGGCCCAGGATGTAGTTGTCCGCGCGGAGGAAGATGATGTCGCCCTCGTCGGAGGTGACGCCCAGGACGAAGTTGTGCCAGTTCAGGTCGCCGGTGGACTTGGCGTGGAATTTGAGGGTATACGCGCCGCCGTCATAAAGCGGGATGGCGTCCGTCCTGGCGGAATCGAAGGCCTTGACGGCAAGGTCGCCCTCGATCTTCTCCACGAGCTCCGGGGTATCGGGCTCGTCGGGGGTGTCGGGCTCGGCGGGCTCGTAGCCCTCGGGCATGGTCCCCGGGTCGCCCTCGGTGGTGATGCCGGTGAGCTCGACCTTCTCGCCGGAGAGGAAGACGTAGACCGTCTCCGGGAGGGCCGTCTTGGCCGCGGAGGTCATGGTGACGGTGTAGTCGCCCATCTTGGCGGTGTAGGACAGCGTGTCGCCGTCGCGCTTCAGGGTGAGCTCCACGTCGAAGCCCGCCTGGGCGGCGGCCACGAAGGCGGCCCAGTCGTCGATGTCGCACTCCATGAAGCCTTCGTCATAGTATTTGCCGCCGCCAAGGATCCAGTTGTCCGCGCGGAAGACGATCACGTCCTCGCGGCCTGTGGTGACGCCCAGAACGAAGTTCTCCCAGTTGGCGGCGCCCACGGACTTGTTGTGGAATTTGAAAGTGTACTCGCCGCCGTCCCACAGGGGGATGTTGGCGGACGCGGCGCTCCGGAACGCGCCGACGGTCAGGTCGCCCTCGATCTTCTCGGCGGTCTCGGGGGGTTCGGGGACGATGGGCTCGATGTCGCCGGCCTCGCCCTTGACGGAGGCGATATTGGTGAGGCTCACCTTTTCGCCGGTGAGGAAGACGTAGACGGTCTCCGGCAGGGCCTTGGCGGAGGTGGCGGTGAGCTCAA
Organism: uncultured Oscillospiraceae bacterium; assembly: GCA_947632175.1. Lineage (GTDB taxonomy): Bacteria > Bacillota > Clostridia > Oscillospirales > Oscillospiraceae > RUG626. The sequence goes on from CANROC010000014.1 coordinate 9,128, forward strand.
AGGTGTAGTCGCCCATCTTGGAGAGGTAATGGACGGTGTCGTCCACGCGCTCCACGAGGATCTCCACGTCCAGGCCCGCCTGGGCGGCGGCCACGAAGGCGGCCCAGTCCGTCACGTTGGTCACGAAGTTCAGCGTCCCGAAGTCGCCCAGGCCGCCGCCCCAGCCGTAGTTGTCGGCGCGGATGATGAGGATCTCCTGGTCGATGCCGGTGTAGTCGGCGCCGGTGGCGCCCACCAGAGCGAGGGTGTAGTTGTGGAAATTCTCAACGCCGCGGGACTGGTTCTTGAAGGTCAGCGTCAGGCTCTCGCCGCTCTTGAGCGCCACGGCGCCGGTCTTGCGGTTGAAGAAGTCGTTGGCGGTCAGACTCCCCTGGAGCTTCTCCACCTCCGTCACCCCGTCCACCGGATCGGTGACCACGGGAGGGAGAGTGGGGACGGGGGGAGAGGGAGGCGTAACGTCGGGCATCGCGGCATTGAGCGTCTCCGCAGTGCCTTTTACGCTGGTAATGTCGGTCAGGGCGCAAAACTGGCCCGTCAGATACACATAAACAGTCTCAGGAAGTTCTTTGCTGGAGGTCACGCTTGTCTTGACATGGTACTTTCCGATTGCAGCATAATAGGAAAGAGTGTCCTCGACTCTCGTAATGGTGAGCTCGACATCGACGCCGTTGTGGGCATCCTTCTGGAAATCTGCCCAATCCGGAATGTCATTCTTAAAGTTCGCTTCGCCGCTGCCATAATTTCCACCGCCCCAGTCGATCCAGCTGTCGGCACGGATAAATGCTATATCATTCGTGTTCGCAATATAACTGTTTCCAACGGCGTCGGAAATGCCCAGGATAAAATTATGCCAGTTACTCGCTCCGCGGGAGACATTATGGAATGTGATGGTATAGCCCTCGCCGTCTTTCATTGGAATGGCATCGGTTTTCTCGGTGCTGATCCCTTTGACGGTCAAGTCACCGCTGATCGCAGTAACCTCTGTGAAAGGTTTAGCCGGAAGCGCCTGTCCCTCGTTACCCTTTACAATAATATCGCTTAAGGTGCAGCCTTCACCAGTCAAGGAAACAGTGACCGTATCAGGAACTGTCTGTTCAGCAAGGGCCTCTACTGTCTTCTCGGCGACCTTTCCCTCACCTGAATAGATCGTATATGTAATGGCATTATCCGTCCTGCTGATATCGACCCTGGCGGGTTCAGCTTCGGATGCTCCAGTCCCATCGGGCATGTTTGCAAGCGTCGCAATGGCTGCAGCTGGATCTTTTTTGGGGAAGATGGTCCCATCGCCCTCATATGTGCCGTCAGCATAAATCGTAAGAAGTGTTTTAGCTCCGTCTTTCACGAGGAACGCATAGGTACTTGTCTCAACGTCCGCCGCAGCTTTTGAATTAAAGGTAAAGGTATAATTTCCGCCATTCCTCAAAGCCTTTTCCTCGGACCCGGCGCTCCCCAGCTCATTGGAGGTGACCTCATAAGAAATGTTGCTGAGCTTGCACTCCTGGCCGGTCAGATATACATTCAAGAGCTCGGGCAATTCCTCCCCGGCAACGGCCACCAGGTCAACGGTATACTCGCCCATCTTGGCCGCATACGTCAAATTCTTGCCGCTCCTGCTAAGCGTGAGTTCCACATCAAAGCCCGCTTTGGCCGCCTCCTTAAAGGCTTCCCAGTCTTTGATGTTGGTATTAAAGGTCAAGGTGCCGGGGGTACTGCCTCCAATCACGGGGAAATATATGCCGTTGCCCCAGCCAAAGTTGTCCGCCCGGATAGACAAAACATCCTGGGGAATACCGGTCTTGTCGGTACCGTTGGTGATAAGTACGAAGTTATGATAATTCTCAGCCGAATTGGTGGATACATTGTGGAATTTAAAAGTTACGCTGGTGCCGTCCGCTAAAGCCACGGAATCGCTTTTTACAGTATTAAAGCCGACAATATTCAGCTCGCCCGGCTTAACAACTTCGGCTTGCTGCGGCTCCTCCGTTTCAGGCGGTGTGTAGGTGCCCTCAGTAACGGTATAGTCCGAAATAACACACTGTTCGCCGGTCAGGAAGACATACACAGTATCCGGTAAGGCAGTGGGAGACGCCGTAGCGGTCTTCTTGGCGACCTGGTTGCCGCCAAGCGTTGCGGAATAAATCAAATCATTACCGTTTTTGCTCAAGGTAACTTCAACGTCATACCCACCTCGGGCATTCATCGCCAGCCAAGGCAAATCAATAGCGGGTTCAAAGGCGCCGATGCCGCTAGCAAATACCGGGTAATATGTACCATTACCCCATCCGAAGTTGTCAGCACGAATGGTCACAATCTCGTTGGCGGTATCAAAGGTTTCGGCGTCCTTGACTTGCAGGGCAAAGTTTTGAAAAGACTCGAGTCCGGTGGACCTGTGGTGGAATTTTAAGGTCACACTTTTCCCATTGCTCAGAGCCACAGCGTCCTTGTGTGCGCTGAGAAACCCGGTAATTGTCAATGGCTCTGTGCCATCTTGAGGGGCAACATAGGTCCCCTTTGTGAACACAATGTTAGTCAGGACGCACTCCTGACCGGTCAAGGCAACATTCACCACCTCGGGCAAATTCTCAGCCGCAGTAGCGACCATTCTAACAGCACCGCTTCCCATAACGGAATCGTAATAAATTTGGTTACCTACCCGGCTAAGAACAATCCTTACGTCAAAACCGGCCTTGCTTTCGGTTGCAAATATATTCCAATCAGGTCCATAGCCAAACGCCCAACTTGTATCAGCAGGGAAGTACTTTGTATTTACTCCAAGGTTGCACCAACGATCCGCCCTAATATACAGTATATCTTTCTCTTCCTCTTCATCCGGTTGCGTTGCGCTTAACACGAGAACAAAGTTATAATAGTTTTGCCATGGCGTTAAATCGTTAGAAACATTATGAAATGTAATGGTATAACTATCTCCATCTTTCAGAGGGACGGAATCGGTGCGGGCTGTGTTATAGACCCCGACCGTAAGGTCATCCATTTTATTTCCAGATTCTACCCCCCCCGCATCGGCAAAAGCGGTCAGGGTGAAGCCCAGGACCATGGAAACGACCAACAGGAGCGCGATGATGGATTTTTTCATACCGGGTTGCCTCCTTTTTAAAACTGCGCGCGGACGGACATCCGTGCCTGCTCTTACCAATATTTTATTGATTTTTATACAATCTGTCAACAGATTCCCAAAATATTTTTGAAATTTTTGTAGCTCATGACAAAGCCGCTTGCCTTGCGCGGCGGGATGTGGTACAATAGCGGAAGCATCGCGAAGGGAGGGAACGGCGTTGACAAGGAAGAAGCTCCTGCTTTTGGGCCTGGGTCTGGCCGCCGCGGCGGCCGCGGCGCTCCTGGTCCTCCTCCCGGGGCGGCGGGACCCCGGCGAGATCTACGAGGAGCTGCGCGAGCGCGTCACTCTCCCGCCGGTCACCGCGCCGGCCCCCACCGCCCCGCCCGCCACCGTCCCCACGGCCCCCGCCGGGACGGACCCCGCCCCCACCGAGCCGCTCCCCACCGAGCCGCCCTACGTCTCCCCGGTGGATTTTGCGCCGCTGTGGGAGATAAACGCCGACGTCTACGCCTGGATCGACATCCCCTATACGAATATCTCCTACCCCGTCCTCCGGCACCCCACCGACGACGAATATTACCTGGAGCACACCATCGAGGGCGTCAAAAAGCGCCCCTGCGCCATCTACACCGAGAGCTGGAACACCAAGACCTTCCTGGACCCCGCCACCGTCGTCTACGGGCACAACATGCGCAACGGCACCATGTTCGGGACGCTGAAAAATTACCGGAGCCTGGACTACATGCGGGAGCACCAGATCGTCTCCGTCTACACGCCGGAGGCGGAGTACCACTACCGCGTCTTCGCCGCCGTGGACTGGTCCAGCGCCTACCTGCCGGCGCAGTTCGACTACTTCTCCCCCACGGGCCTCCGGGCCTTCCTGGATGCCGCCCTCGCCTCCCCCGCCGCCCTGGACGACACCGTCCCCTGGACGGAGGACAGCCGCTTCCTCATCCTCAGCACCTGCGCCACCCCCAACACCACCCGCTTCCTGGTGTTGGCAGTGGAGGACGAGACGCTGACGGCGCCGAAGGGGTGAGGTATCGCAGATCCCACGCTCGCTGCCCCCCTGCCCCCCTCCTACGAGGAGGGGGCTTTTAAAAAGGTTTTGCGCCGCTTTGCGGCGCAAATTTTTATAAAAGCGGCGCAAAGCGCCGCATCCTTATTCCCCTTGACCCCTTTTTCGGAAAAAGGGGTGCCGCCGCGGCGGCGGGGTATTCGAGCCCGTGGAGCGTCGCTGGGGCTTTCGGGAAACCGAATGTGTTGCGTGCGGGCCGCCAAGAGTGGCGGCCCCTACAGGGTGCGTTACCAGAACGGGTCCGAAAACTCGCACCGCCCCCGTCCCGGTGCCCCCTCCTCGTAGGAGGGGGGCAGGGGGGCAGCGAACGTTGGATGACAGAGCGGTTCCGATAAAACAAATCCGCCCCATTTACGCCGTAGGGGTCGCCGTCCTCGGCGACCCGCGTTGCGATGACATCCGATGTTGGTTGAATGGAACAACTTTCCCCATCCCCCGTAGGGGCGGACCCATGTGTCCGCCCATGCAACGTTGCGTGATGGGAACGGTTCCGACAAAACGGAAAATGGTGGTTATCGGAGGGGCGGGTCGCCGGGGACGGCGACCCCTACGGCGGATTTCGCAGGCAGGTGACGCGGCGGGGGCGGGCGGGTGGGGAGTCAAAGAATGCGCCGCAGGCGCAAACCTTTCGCCGCGCGGGGGCCCTTCCGGCGCTTCGCGCCACCTCCCCCAGGGGGGAGGTTAAAAACTCCCATCGATCCATTTTTTCCGTCGTCATGTACGTCGGAAAAGCCCTTTTGTCACGCAAGTACGCCCCGCAGGGGCGCGCCGCGTGACAGCAGGAAAGCCCTCCTCGAAAGGTCCGCAGACCTTTCAAGGAGGGCTTTCCGCACGTTCCCCTTGGCATTGGAAGGGCAAAGCCCTTTCAAGCCAGCTTTGGAGTAGGTGGTTAAAACTCCTACTTCTCATTAGGGCGTTTCTCGTTGTGTTCACGTGTTGCTTTCCAACTCCCGTTTCACATCCATCCCGCCGTACATGTTCCGGAGTACATGGACGGTTTGGGCCTCGTTATTCGGAATGTAGAAAACGAGATAGTTACCCACCGGCATTTTGCGAAGCCCGCGCTCCGCCCATTTGCCTTTGCTATATGGGGCATACCGCTCCGGCATCGTGTCAAGCCCGTTGATGGCCTTCTCCAGCCGCTCAAGCTGCCCCGCGGCGTTGATTGTGGAGCGAAGCTTGAACGCGATATACTCATAGATCCCGCGCAAGTCCGCTTCCGCTTGGGCGGAGACCGTCACGCGGTACGTCATACACCGTAGTCCCTTCGTATATCCGCAAAGACACTCCCGGCGTCACGGGCCTTTCCGGCCTTTACATCGGCATACCCTTTCTCAAGCTCCGCGTCCAGCTCCTCCTCCGTGAGCTTGCTCACATCCACAGGAACATTCGCCGGAAGCTTCACGTCAAAGGGCAGTCCACGTTGAAGGACGATTTGCCTGTAAAACATGGTGATGGCGTTGGAGGCCGGGATGCCGAGGGTCAAAAGGATTTTCTCCGCCTGCTCCTTGAGTTCTGGTTCGATCCTCGCGTACAGATTTGCTGTTTTTGCCATTTTCCGCAGCTCCTTTCAGTTGCTCTGTATATATTATACACGATTGTATGGACAATAGCAAGTCTTTTTCCAGGCAAACATTTCTTACTTTCGTCCTGTATGCCCTTTCACCTCACGCCGCCGCAGATACCATGGGCCGCAGAGCCAAAAAGTACGGTCAAAAACGATAACTATAATGTTGACTATAAAATAGGTTTTTGCAGAGTTTTAGAGTACGTCACAGTATTTTCTACTCCCGCCGTGCAACAAGCTCCTCGGAACAAATATATACAAAAAGTGCCCAAAAACCACCTGCTTAGTAGTTTTTAGGCACTTTTGGCGCGGAAGGAGGGATTTGAACCCTCGCACGCGGTTTAGACGTCTACTCCCTTAGCAGGGGAGCCCCTTCGGCCACTTGGGTACTTCCGCATCGTTATTTAATTTGCCACTCTCGCCGCCACAAATGTCCGGGGACCGGGCACTTGTGGCGGAGAGAGTGGGATTCGAACCCACGGACGGTTGCCCGCCGACGGTTTTCAAGACCGCTCCGTTATGACCGCTTCGGTATCTCTCCAAACCGATTCCATGACAGTATACCACGGGCTTTTGCCTTTGTCAATCGAAACCTCACAAACATTTTTCGAAAATCCCTTTTTTCTCTGTCGGTTCTTCACTTGACTAACGCGTTGACATTTCGTATAATGGGTAAAATCACGGAATCGAGGCACAAGCATGGAAAATCCCGCACTTTTTGCCGCCGATACCCCCAAGCGGCGGCTGTTGGCGCTCTATGAAAAACACGGCTACGCCCGCTACCGGGTGGGGCGGTTCGAGGAATACGACCTCTACGCCAAAAACCGCAGCTTCATCACCGGCAGCGCCATCCTCACCTTCACCGACACCGACGGCCGGCTCATGGCCTTAAAGCCCGACGTGACCCTCTCCGTCATCAAAAATACCCCGGTGGGGGAGAGCCTCCGAAAGCTCTACTACGCCGAGAGCGTCTTCCGCGCCCCGGACCCGGAGAGCGGCTTTGCCGAGATCCAGCAGGCGGGCCTGGAGTGCATCGGCAAGCTCGACGAATACAGCGTGGCGGAGATCGTCTCCCTGGCCGCCGAGAGTTTGGGGCTTTTGGCAAGCGCGTACATTCTGGACGTGACGCATCTGGGGCTCCTGCGGGGATTTTTCGCCGACGAGGGCATCCCGGAGGCGCATTGGGACAAGCTCCTGACGCTGGCGGAGGCGAAGAACACACACGAGGTCCGGGGGGACGCCTGGGGCCTCTCCGATACGTCCGCGGAGACCTTCCGGAGGCTGGTGCATCTGCGCGCGCCCCTTGAGGAGGGGGTGCGGGAGCTGTCCGCCCTGCCCCTGGGACCCCGCGCCGCCGACGCCCTCTCCGAGCTTGCGAGTTTGGCGGTGGCGCTGCGGGAGGTGCCGGGGATCTGGCTGGACCTCTCCCTGAAGGCGGACACGCGGTACTATAACGGCGTGGTCCTGCGGGGGTATCTCCCCGGCGTGCCCAGCGCGGTCCTCTCCGGCGGGCGGTACGACGGGCTGGTGCGCCGGCTCGGGCGGGATGCCGGGGCCATGGGGTTCGCGGTCTATCTGAATCTCCTGGACCGGCTGGCGCCGGGGCGTCCGGGGCCGGACGCGGACGTGCTCATTCTGGACGAGGGGGCGGACAGCGCGGCGCTCCTGCGGTATGTGCGGGAGCTCACGGCCTCCGGAGCGCGCGTCCGGGTGGACCGGGCGGTGCCGGAGGGGTTCCGGTATACGAGGCTCGTGCGTTTTCAAGGGGGTGAGGCCCGTGAGTGAGCTTCTGAACGTGGCCCTGCCCAAGGGGCGGCTGGGCGACAAGGTCTACGGCCTCTTCGAAAAGGCCGGGTACGGGTGCCCGGACGTGCTGGACCCGGGGCGGCGGCTGGTGTTCGAGTCCCCGGAACGGGGGGTGCGGTACTTCTTCGTCAAGCCCTCCGACGTGGCGATCTACGTGGAACGGGGCGCGGCGGACGTGGGCGTGGCGGGGAAGGACATCCTGCTGGAGTACCGGCCCGATGTCTATGAGCTTCTGGACCTGGGCCTGGGGCGGTGCCGGATGTGTGTGTGCGGGAAGCCGGACCATGCCGACAGCGGCGAGGGGTCCCTGCGGGTGGCCACCAAGTTTACCCGCATCACCAGGGACTACTACGCCTCCCAGGGGCGGAGCGTGGACCTCATCCACTTAAACGGCTCCATCGAGCTGGCGCCCATTTTGGGGCTGTCCGACGTGATCGTGGACATCGTGGAGACGGGGGCGACCCTGCGGGAAAACGGGCTTGCGGTGCTCACGGAGATTCTGCCCGTCTCCGCCCGGTTCATCGCCAACAAGCCAAGCTATAAATTCAAATACGAGGCCGTGACGGCGCTTGCGCGGCGGCTTTCCGACTGCATCGAGGAGAAGCTATGATCAAGCTTATGAAATTAAACGAGGTCCCGGAGGCGGAGATCTTCGCCCGCGTCCAGGAGAAGCTGGACGTGTCCGGGCCTGTGGCCGAGATCATCCAAAACGTGCGCGCCCGTGGCGACGCGGCCCTGCGGGAGTATTGCGAGCGCTTTGACGGCGGCGCGCCGGCGTCTTTGGAGGCGACGGCGGAGGAGCTGGACGCCGCCGTGGCGAGCCTGGACCCCAAATTCATCCAGGTCATGCGGCGGGCGGAGGCCAACATCCGGGTCTTCCACGAAAAACAGCGGCGGGAGGGCTATACCCTCTCCCCCCGCCCCGGCGTGACGCTGGGCGAGCGCGTCCACCCCATCGAAAAGGTAGGGCTCTACGTCCCCGGCGGCACCGCGCCGCTCTTTTCCAGCGTTCTCATGAGCGCGGTGCCGGCCAAGATCGCCGGCTGTCGGGAAATCGTCATGACCACGCCCGCAAAGGGCGGCGTCGTGGCGGCGGAGATTTTGGCGGCGGCGCGGATCGCCGGAGTGGACCGGGTCTTCAAGCTGGGCGGCGCCCAGGCGGTGGCGGCTCTGGCCTACGGCACCGAGAGCGTGCCCCGTGTGGACAAGATCGTGGGGCCCGGCAACGCCTTCGTGGCCGAGGCCAAGCGGCAGGTCTTCGGGCAGGTGGCCATCGACATGATCGCGGGGCCCAGCGAGATTTTGATCCTGGCCGACGACAGCGCGGACCCGGAGTTCGTGGCCGCCGACCTTCTCAGTCAGGCCGAGCACGACAAGAATGCCTCCGCCGTGCTGGTCACGGACAGCTCAGCCCTGGCCGAGGCGGTCCGGGCGGAGCTGGAACGGCAGATCCCGGCGCTTCCCCGACGGGAGATCGCCAGGGCCTCCGTTGACAAAAACGGCAAGATCATCGTCACAGACGACCTCAACCGCGCCGTGGAGGTGGCCAACCGCATCGCGCCGGAGCACATGGAGATCTACACGCGGGACCCCATGGCGTATCTCGAAAAGGTCACCAACGCCGGGTCCGTCTTCGTGGGCGAATCCTGCCCCGAGGCGGTGGGGGACTACTATGCCGGGTGCAACCACACTCTGCCTACCGGGGGCACCGCCCGGTTCTCCTCGCCCCTGAGCGTAGACGATTTTGTGAAAAAGTCCCAGTTCATGCGCTACGACCCGGCGGCGCTGACGCGGGAGGGCGGGGACATCGCCCTCTTTGCCCACGCCGAGCGGCTGGACGGCCACGCCGCCAGCGTGGAGCGGCGTCTTGCGAGGTGGGGACGATGAGCCGGTTCCGCTCCAGCCGCTTTGCCCGCCTCAACGCCTACGTCCCCGGGGAACAGCCCCGGGAGCGGCGGTACATCAAGCTCAACACCAACGAGTCCCCCTATCCCCCCTCCCCCGCCGTCCTGGAGGCGGCGGCGAGGGCCGCCGGGACCCTGCGGCTCTACTGCGACCCTACGGCCCTGCGTCTGCGGGAGGCGGCGGCGCGGGTTTACGGCGTGGAGCCGGAGGCGGTCCTGCCGGTGAACGGGTCGGACGAGATCCTGAACTTCGCCTTCATGGCCTTTTGCGACGAGCGCGTGGGCGTGGCCTACCCGGAGACGAGCTACGGCTTTTACCCGGTCCTGGCGGACTTCCATGGCGTCAAAAAGGCGGAAATCCCGCTGAAAAGCGACTTTTCCGTAGATTTTCATGACTATCTGGGTCTTCGGAGCACCGTCGTTATCGCCAACCCCAACGCCCCAACGGGCATGGCCCTCGCGATTTCGCAAATCGAGGAGATCGTCCGCGCCAACCGGGACCGCGCCGTGGTCATCGACGAGGCGTATGTGGACTTCGGGGCCGAGAGCGCCATACCGCTCACGAAGAAGTACGACAATCTCCTGGTGACACGCACCTTCTCCAAGTCCCACTCCCTGGCGGGGGCGCGGCTGGGCTTTGGCATCGGGGACCCGGCGCTCATCGCGGACCTGACGGCGGTGAAGGACTCCACCAACCCCTACAACGTCAACGCCATGACCCAGGCCGCCGGCGTCGCCGCCTTTATGGACAACGGCTATTATATGGACAACTGCCGGCGCGTGGCCGAGACCCGCGACCGGACGGCGGCGCAGCTGCGCGCCCTGGGCTTCGACCTCACTGACTCCCTGGCCAACTTCCTCTTCATCCACCACCCGTCCGTCGGCGGCGCGGCGCTCTATGAACAGCTGCGGGAGCGGGGCATTCTGGTCCGGCACTTCTCCAAGCCGGGCATTGAGGACTATAACCGTGTCACCGTGGGGTCACCGGAGGAGATGGCGGCGCTGGTGGAGGCGGTGAAGGAGATTTTGGAGGCGGGGCGGTAAAGGCCCCGGAGGTTGACGGAGGCAGGCGCGGTTTGTCGGAACCGTTCTGTCATCCAACGCTCGCTTCCCCCCTGCCCCCCTCCTACGAGGAGGGGGCACCGGGACGGGGGCAGGTGCGGGTTGTCGAAACCGTTCCGCCCCGCGACCGCGCACGGGCGGTCCGCCCCTACGGGGAATGGGGAAAGTTATCCCATTCAACCGACATCGGAGGTCATTGAAACGCGGGTCGCCGAGACGGCGACCCCTACGGCGTGACGGAAGCGGGTACCGTTTATCGGAACCGTTCTGTCATCCAACGCTCGCTTCCCCCCTGCCCCCCTCCTACGAGGAGGGGGGCACCGGGACGGGGGCGGATGCGGGTTGTCGAAACCGTTCCGTCCCGCGACCGCGCACGGGCGGGCACACGGGCCCGCCGCCCGTCCCCGCCGCGCGGACAAGAAAAGATGCGGCGAAGCCGCAACCTTTTTAAGCCCCCTCCTCGTAGGAGGGGGGGCAGGGGGGAAGCGAAGGTCGGGCCTTTTGAGCGGTTGCGATGAACGCGCACTCCCACCTCATCCGGCGCCTGCGGGCGCCACTTTCCCCGCCCTGCGGGGAAGGCTAAGGCGGAGGACGGACAAGCTAACAAGGAGGTTCCTTATGAGACAAGCTGACATACGCAGAAAGACCGGCGAGACGGACGTTGTTCTAATGCTGGACCTGGACGGCGCGGGGCGGTGCGATATTGACACGGGCGTGGGGTTTCTGGACCACATGCTGACGCTCTTTGCCGTCCACGGGCGGTTCGACCTGACCGTCCGGTGCGCGGGCGATACCCATGTGGACGGACACCACAGCGTGGAGGACGTGGGCATCTGCCTGGGGCAGGCGTTCAAGGCCGCGCTGGGGGACCGCGCGGGCATTACCCGCTACGGCCACGCCGTCATCCCCATGGACGAGGCGCTTATTTTGGCCGCCGTGGACATCTCCGGGCGGGGGTGTCTGGGCTTTGAGCTGCCCGTCCCTACTCAGAAGATCGGCGACTTTGACACGGAGCTTGTGGAGGAGTTTTTCACCGCTTTCGTCCGGGAGGCCGGCGTGACGCTCCACATCCGGTATCTGGCCGGCCGCAACGCCCACCACATCGTGGAGGGAGCGTTCAAGGCCTTCGCCCGGGCCATGCGGGCGGCGGTGGCGGCGGACCCGGCGCTGGACGGCGCGGTGCCCAGCTCCAAGGGTGTGCTATGATCGGGATCATCGACTACGGCGTGGGGAACCTCTTTTCCCTCCGGAGCTCTTTCGCCGCCATCGGGGAGGCGTGCGTCGTCACCGGGGACCCGGCGGAGATCCGCAGGGCCGACCGGCTCATTCTCCCTGGCGTGGGGGCCTTCGCCGACGCGGCGGACAAGCTGCGCCGGAGCGGGCTTTTCGATCTGGTGATCGAGGAGGCCCAAAGGGGAAAGCCGCTGATGGGGATTTGCCTCGGGATGCAGCTCCTCTTTGAAAAGAGCTTCGAGTACGGCGAGCACCAGGGTCTGGGGCTCATCCCCGGACGGGTGGAGCCCATCGCGAAAACCGTCGCCCCCGGCCTGAAAATTCCCCATATCGGCTGGAATGCCTTGCAATTTCGGCATAAATCAGGTATATTGGAGGGTGTGGAGGAGGGCTCCCATGTCTACTTCGTCCACTCCTATCACGCCGTGGGGTGCGAGGCGTTCACCACGGCGGTGACGGAGTACGGCGGGCTCCTGACGGCCTCGGTCCAGCGGGACAATGTAGCGGGCTGTCAGTTCCATCCTGAGAAGAGCGGACAGGTGGGGCTTGCCATCCTCAAAAATTTTGCGAACATGTGAGGTGCGCCATGAAGATTTTTCCCGCGATCGACCTTTATGACGGCATGGCCGTCCGGCTCATGCACGGCGAGTACAGCCGCATGACCGTCTATTCCGACGCCCCCGAGCTGAAAGCCATGGAGTTTCGGCTGGCCGGGGCGGAGTATCTGCACCTGGTGGACCTGCAGGGGGCCAGGGACGGCGTCAGCAAGAACTTTGACAAGGCCGCCGAGATCGCCCGCATCCCCGGCCTCAAGACCGAGCTCGGCGGCGGCATCCGGGACGAGGAGACCGTGAAACGCGCCCTGGACGTGGGCTTCTTCCGGGTCATTCTGGGCACCTCCGCCATGGAGGACCCGGATTTTCTGGCCAATATGGTGGCCAAGTACGGGGAAAAGATCGTGGTGGGCGTGGACGTGCGCCACGGCTTCGTGGCCGTGCGGGGCTGGACCCACGTGAGCCAGGTGGAGTGCTTTGACTTTGTCTCCCGCCTCGCGGACATGGGCGTGAAGACCATCATGTGTACGGATATCTCCAAGGACGGGGCCATGAGCGGCACCAACGTGGAGCTCTTCAAGAGCCTCAACGACCGCTTCGACCTGAACGTCATCGCCTCCGGCGGCGTCACGACGCTGGACGATGTGCGCGCCCTCCGGGACGCGGGCCTGGCCGGCGCCACCATCGGCAGGGCCCTCTACGCCGGGAAGATCGACCTCAAAGAGGCCATCGAGGCCGCCAAATGATCACAAAGCGCATCATCCCCTGCCTGGACGTCCGGGACGGCCGGGTGGTCAAGGGCGTGAACTTCGAGGGCATCCGGGACGTGAGCTCCCCGGTGGAGCTGGCCCGGACTTACTCCGACTCCGGCGCGGACGAGCTCGTCTTCTACGACATCACCGCCAGCGCCGAGGGGCGGCGGCTTTTCACGGATGTGCTCACCGAGACGGCCAGGTCCGTCTTCATCCCCCTCACCGTGGGCGGCGGCATCAACACGCTGGAGGACTTCGACCGGGTCTTGAAGTGCGGCGCGGACAAGGTGTCCGTCAACTCCGGGGCGCTGCGGGACCCGACGCTTATCTCCCGCGCGGCGCGGCGCTACGGCGACCAGTGTGTGGTCATCTCGGCGGACGTCAAGCGCGTGGACGGCGTTTTCACCGTCTTTGCCCGGGGCGGGCGGGACAACACCGGGCGCGAGGCTATCGAGTGGATCCGGCGGTGCGTGGGCGAGGGCGCCGGCGAGGTGGTCCTCAACTCCATCGACACCGACGGCGTCCGGGGCGGCTTCGACCTGGAGATGCTCCGCGCCGTCAGCGACGCGGTGGACGTGCCGGTGATCGCCTCCGGCGGGGCCGGGTGCGTGGCGGATTTCGTCACGCTCTTCAAGACGCTTCCCCGTGTGGACGCGGGGCTGGCGGCTTCCATCCTCCACTTCGGCGAGGTCACCGTGGCGGACATCAAAAAAGCCCTCCGGGACGAGGGCGTCAATGTGAGGATCTGATTCGATGCTGGACATCTCTGAACTGAAATTCGACGAAAAGGGGCTCATCCCCGCCATTGTGGTGGACGCGGACAGCAAAAAGGTGCTGACGCTGGCCTACATGAACCGGGAGAGTCTGGAAATCTCCCTGGAACGGGGCCTCACCTGCTTCTGGTCCCGCTCCCGGCAGACGCTGTGGCTCAAGGGCGAGACAAGCGGCAACTATCAGCACATCGTCTCCGTCACCGCCGACTGCGACCGGGACGCGCTGGTGGTGGAGGTCCGCAAGGACGGCCCCGCCTGCCACCTGGGCACGGACTCCTGCTTCACCGCCCCCGTTTTTGAGGCGCAGGACGCGCCGGAGGCATTCACCTACGAGGGGCTCTACGGCCTTCTGGAGGAGCGGCGCGCCCACCCCAAGGAAGGCAGCTACACCAATTACCTCTTCGATAAGGGCTTGGACAAAATCTTAAAGAAGATCGGCGAGGAGTCCACCGAGGTCATCATCGCCGCCAAGGCCCAGGACAAGCGCGAGACCGTCTACGAGCTGGCGGACCTCGCCTACCACGCCATGGTCCTCATGGTGGAGTCCGGCATCAGCTTGGACGAGCTCAAGACCGAGCTCGCCTCTCGGCATGTCATCGACAAGAAGGTCAAGCAGGAGAAGATGGTGTAAGGGCCGGCAACGGTCAAAAACGAAACTACGGAGTACCCTTGCTCCGTAGTTTTTTGATTTCCGCGGGCACCCATACGGAATTTGAAAGCGTACTTGACTTTTTCCGACAGGTGATTTATGGTAATCATGTATTTTGATACTAATATCTATTTAAAAGTAGACACCGAGCGGCGAGGATTTTTCGCGTCAGGCAAGGAAGACGCCGCAGGGAATACTTTGTGTATTCCCAAGGCGGCTGACGCAGCATGGCGCGAAAAAGACCGTCGCGAATGGCTACTTTTAATTAGATATTAGTATGACAGGAGGACATTTTTATGGCGCAGCATCACACATCCAAAAGCGTCTGCTTAGAACGAACGCGAAAAAGGATCGTCAACCTCCTTTGGGCCGTCCTTTTCCTCTTTGGCGCCCTGGCACTGCTGGCCTACGCCGCTTTATGCTGGGGATCCGACCGGTCATATTGGAAAGCCGGGGATTGGGTCAAGGCCATTTTGAGCCCTGTTCTCGGGCTTTTGACCCTGGCAACGGGGATATATGAGGGGGCCGTCTCGATCAGGGACACCTTCTTTCCGTCGAAGAGCAGGCTGGCCAAGTCCATCCGCTCCCAGCTCCCCTACCCCGACGAGGCCCCGCCGGTGCGGGAGCTCTTCGCCATGGTGGACAAGGATATTTTGGAAAACGGCGTGTGGTTCGACCGGGTGGCCGTGGGCAGGGAGTGGATCCTGGGCGACGACGCGACCTACATCCCCCGCGTCCGGGCGGTATTCGGCAGGGACGAGATCCAGCGCCGCCAGGCGGGCGGCCGCAGTATTCCCAGCGAGGTAATTCAACTCTATATCATAGACGACAGGCACCAGGTCCAGACCACGGGCCTCAGGAATCCCAATGAGCTGAAAGCGCTGCTGGAATGCCTTCGCCTGCGGGCGCCCGACGCGCTGTTCCTGCCCTATGGGCAGTTTGCGGACTACGCGGCCAAATCCCCGGAGGAGTGGGATGCCGTCAACCGGGCGTTTGAGGCCCGGAGGGCCAAACGGGAGGACGCCCCCGCGCCAAAGGCGCCGGAGGCGCAGACCATGGTGTTCACCCGCCCCGACGGGACCGACATCTCCCGCGTCACCGAGGACATGGTGACCACGGCGCTTCGGGACGCAGTCCGTTCCGACGACGTGACGATCTTCACCCTGGCCCCCACGGTCCCCTATGAAACCGGCGGCAGGCGGCTTTCCTTCCTGCAATGCTTTGCGCTGGGCGTGGACGACCCGGATTTTGACGAGGACGATCTGAGGGGCGAGGCGGAGATCTATCTGATCGCCGGTGTCAAGCCGGAGCCGGGCCAGCCGCCGGAGGCCGCCTTTGTGCTGGACTGCGCCTACGACGAGGCGGAGCGGACTCTGCTGGACTGGTTTCACGGATCGGTCCCGGACGTGTCGGGCTGGCTGCCCGTCGATATCCGCGCCTGGGAGCCGCCTCAAAGGAGACCGGAGCCCCGGCCGCCCAGGCTCGCCCTGGAGTCCGCCACAGGCGTTTTGCAGTCCCACGACAGCTTCGAGCGTGAGGACGTGGAGGCCTCGGCGGAGGGGCTTTGCGACGGAACGTACAGGGCGGTGGACCTGACCCTCCCCGGCGGGTACCTCCTCTTCCGCGTGGAGCCCGGCGACAAAACGGACGGGCGCTGTACCGTCACCGCCACCGACGATGCCGGCGGGAGGCTTCGGTTTTATACCCTGAAGTGCTCGGACCGGCAGGCCGCCCGGTACCTTCTGGACTATTACGACGGCAAATTCCGTCCGGCAAAGCCGGAATGGAAAGATATCACAAGAAAAATCCTGAAAGAGATAGGAGCGTAAACATGGGTAAATTTTTCAGTGACGAGGTAGAGCAGGGCCTTCAATACGTCTGCTACCAGGAGCGGCTTCAAAAGGGCCGGGAGGGGCTGGCGCTTTTGGAGAAGGCCAGCGCCGCCGGGGACGGGGACGCCAGCTGCGTCCTGGCCCGGTGCTATTGGGGCGGGCAGTACATATGGGCATGCCACGGCTTCCCGGTGGACCAGAAGCGCGGCGACAGCCTGATGCGCCTGTCCGTCAAGCAGGGCAGCGCCCTGGGCGTTCTCTGCGCCCTGCGGGCGGGGCTTTTGACTCCGACGCTGGAGAAGAGCATGCCCTTCGCAAGCCTGGAGGACGCCTTCAACGCGGTGCTGGAGAAGGCGGAGGCGGGCGAGGCGTTCTGCCAGTACACAGTGGGCAACATGTACTTCTGGTGGGACTTCGTCCGCGTCTTCGGCAAGGGCCGGAATGCTTTCCCCAGCCAGGAGGTGTACAACGAATACCTCAGGGAGAATATCCTCCAATGCGAGCCCTGGTTTAAGCGCGCCTTTGAGGGCGGCATGTGGCTGGCGGGGAACAACCTGCGCAACTTCTACTTAGAGGGCGAGAAAAATCTGATCCCGCCCCGCCCGGAGCTGGCGGAGGGGATCTTTGAACACGGGGCGGAACTCGGCTACCCGGTTCACCAGCGCTTCCTGGCCGAGCGCCTGGATAAGGCCGGAGATCACGACGGGGCCTTCCAGTGGTATAAAGCCTCCGCCGAGGGCGGCGAGGTGGTCTCCATGTTCCATCTTGCCAAATATTACGAGCTGGGACAGGGCACGGAAAAGGACATCCGCAAGGCCGTGGGGTGGTACGAGAAGTACCTGGAGGACGGCATGAACACCGCCGGCTGCAACCGCCTGGGCCGCATCCTCTACGAGGGGACCGGCGGGGTCGAGCCGGACTACGGCAGGGCCTTCCAGCTTTTGAGCTTCGCCTGGAACGACGGCAACACCTGGGGCGCGGACTGCCTGGGCCAGATGTACTTCTACGGCCGGGGTGTCGGGCAGGATTACGTCAAGGCCCGTGAGGTACTTGAGAAGGCAAACGCCGCCAGCCGGGAGGTCCAATACTGCCTCGGCTGTATCTACGCCGAGGGCCTTGGCACGGCGGAGGACCTCCCAAAGGGCGTGGCCCTGCTCCAAAAGACCGGCGACTACCCCCCGGCGAAGGAGGAGCTCCTGAAATTCAAAAAAACGCTCCTGGGCAAGTGGGTGCGGAGGAAATAGGGGAGGAAAAGGAAAATGAGCTCAATGCCATTCAAATAAGCAAAATCCAACCCCCTCCACACGGGCGGGAACCCGCCCCTACCAAAAAAGTTTTGCGCTGCTTTGCGGCGCAATTTTTATAAAGGCGGCGCGTAGCGCCGCAACCTTATTCCCCCGACCCCTTTTTCGGAAAAAGGGGTGCCGCCGCGGCGGCGGGGTATTCGAGCCCGTGTAGCGTAACGGACGCTTCCGGGAAGCGCATTTCGGAACCACCCCGGCGCTTCGCGCCACCCCGACCTGGGAGGGGCAAAATGGGTTGCGATGACAGAACGGTTCGGTTATATCGAATCCGCCCTATTTACACCGTAGGGGCGGACCCATGTGTCCGCCCGTGCCCACGTTTCGTGACGGGAACGGTTCCGATAAAACGCCACCCGCCCCCGACACGTCAGCCCCTCCAAGGTCGTGGACAGCCGCCAAGCGGCAGGGGTGGTTCCGCGGCGACCCTTCCGGCGCTTCGCGCCACCTCCCCCACGGGGGGTAAAGGGCGGGTTTGGAACCCGCCCCTACTCTGCTTGCGGTGCTTCCCCCTCGGGCTCCGCCAACGCCGCCGGGTGGAGCTTTTCCCGCTCCTCGCGGGAGAAGCGGTTGATGTACGCGCCCACGAGGAGGATGAAGAGGCAGTAGTACATCCACAGCAGGGCCACGATGACCGCGCCCAGGATGCCGTAGACGCCGAAGCGGTCGGAATAATCGAGATAGATGGAGAACCCCCAGGAGAAGACGAGCCACGCAAGCGTGGCGAACAGCGCCCCGGGCCACTGGCGGCGCAGGGAGCGCTTGCCGGTGGGCATCCACTTATAGAAGACCAGGAAGACGAAATAGAGGAAGAGCATCATGAAAGGATAGCGGATGACCTTCACCACGCCCAGCAGGATCGTCTCCGCCAGGGTGCCGTCCAGGCTCCGGCTGATGAGGTTCAAGATCATGCCGCCGTAGACCAGGGCGCAGAGGGTCAACAGCACCGCCGCCAGGGCGATGACCATGAAGAAGCACGCCCGGAGGCGGAAGAGCAGGAAGTTTTCCCGCCGCTTCAGGTCGTAGGCCGCGTCCATGCCCCGCATCAGCGCCTGCATGGACAGCCCCGCCGTCCAGACCGTCGCCACCGCCGTGATGGACAGGGTCGTCACGGAGCTGTCGTAGATGCTGGTGATGACGCTCTCCAGAAAGGCGTAGACCTCGCCGGGGGCCACGCGGGAGATGTAGCGCAGCAACGCCTCCTCCGTCAGGGGCGTGTAGGGCAGGAGGGAGCACACAAGGCCCAGGATCGGCGCCAGCGACAGGAACAGGTAGAAGGTCGCCGCCGCCGCGAAGGTCCAGATCTGCCGCCGGCCGATGCCGTCCAGAAAATCCACGACAACGGTGACGGCCCGCTTGAGCTTTTTCATCGAATGGTTCATCCTTTCGTCCCGAGGGACGGAGTATTGGGATCACCCGCAAAATTCCGCCACGGCGGCGGCGTACATCTGGCCGGCCAGCATAAGCTGGGCGACCTCCACGCGCTCGTCGGGCTCGTGCATCCGCACGTCCGCGCCGGGGAACTCCGCGCCGAAAGCCACGCCGCCGTCGATCTCATGGACGTAGGTGCCGCCGCCCATGGAAAACGCCTGGCCCGGCTCGCCGGTGTAGTCCTCGTAGATCCTGAGAAGCCCCCGGACGAAGTCCGAGTCCGCCGGCGTGTGGTGGGGCCTGGAGAGGGAGAGGATTTGGAGCTCCACGCCCTCCAGCGCGCGGGCGAACCCGTCCGCGATGGCGTTCCCGTCGCCGCAGACGGGGATGCGGCAGTCCACGTCGGCCCGCAGGCCGGTCTCATCGACCTTCAAAACCCCCAGATTCACCGTCAGCTCCCCGGAGAGCTCATCCCGGCAGGTGACGCCCACGGCGGACCCGTTCACGTCCCCGTGGGGGAACGCCCTTTGCAGGGCGCGGAAGACGTCGAAGCCCGGTCCCGGCAGGGCGGCGAGCTTTTCGATCATCCGCGTGGCGGCGTTGTCGCCCTCCTGGGGCAGGCTCCCGTGGGCGGCGCGGCCCACCGTCTCCAGGCGCGTGCCGTCGGACAGCACCGCCTCGCACCGGGCGGGGACGGCGTTGGGCACGGACCCGCCGGTGAGGCTCACCACGTGCAGCTCTTCGCCATCATACGCCGGGGCCGTCAGCGTGAAGTGCATCCGGCCCTTTTCCGTATTCGCCACGGGGAAGGACCCGTCCGGCGTGAACACCTTGCCCGGGACGGGGTAATGCTCCAGATACCACGCAAGATCCGAGGACCCGCACTCCTCGTCGGACCCCAGCAAAAGCTGGACCTTTCGCTTCAAAAGCCCCAGCTCCCGGGCGCACAAGATCGCCCACAGGGACACCACCGCCGGCCCCTTGTCGTCAATGACGCCTCGGCCGTAGATCCGCCCGTCCAGCTCCCGCATCTCATAGGGCGCGGTGACGGTCCACTCCCCCGCCGGGGGCACCACGTCCAGATGCGCCAGCAGCGCCAGCTCCGCCTCGCCCTCGCCGGCCTCGATGACCAGCATCCGGTCGCCGCGAATCTCGCCGGAAAGCCCGTGCTCACGGGCGATGGCCAGCGCCTCGTCCAGCGCCCGCCTGGGCCCCGGCCCGAAGGGCGCGCCGGGGGCGCTCTCCCCCCGGACGCTGTCCACCGCCACGAGCCGCCGGATATCCGCCAGAATCGCGGCGCGGTTCCTCTCAAAAAACTCCACGATACGCTGTTCCATAGTTCCCCTCCGCTGGCAAAATTTCTTTCCGACCCCATTATACCACACCCTTTTCCCCTCCGCAACCCACTTCCAGAACTTGTCTAAGACACGCGTAAGACACAAACGCCGAAAAAATCCGCCGCCAAGTGTTCCGATTTCCGCCAAATCAAGCCTAAAATATGCCCTTTTCCCGCCTCAAAAGTTCTCCCTCCCCTCCCCCGCCGTTTTATTAAGGAGGAAACACTACATGAAGACTCTGAAAAAGACCCTGTGCTTGGTCTTGGCGGTAGTCATGGTAGTCGGCGTGCTGATCTTACCTGCCAGCGCGGTCGATGCTACTGCCACGGTCGAGTACGACGAAGAGGCCGCCAACTTGCTCCAGGGCATGGGCATTCTCCTGGGCGACGAGGACGGCGTAAGCCCCGAGAAGGCGGTCACCCGCGCTCAGGCTGCCACGTTCATGGCCCGTCTGGTCGCGACCCCGGCGTTTATGGAGACCTTCTCCAGCACCAGCACTCCCTTTACGGACTGCGGCGGCGTGGCATGGGCTGTTCCGTCCATCGCTTACTGCTTTGCCCAGCACATTCTCCAAGGCACCGACAAGGGCTTTGAGCCCGATCGCGGCGTGACCGGACATGAGATGGCCAAGATGCTTCTGTGCGCCATGGGCTACGACGCGGAGAAGGAAGGCTTCATCGGCGTCACCTTTGAGACCAACGTCGAGATCCTGGCCAACAAGACCGGCGTCAGCAAGGGCATCAAGAACCTGAAGGCTCCCCTCATTCGCGCTGACGTGATCACTATGATCAACAATGCGCTGAATGCCAAAATGGTTTGGTACGGTGAAAACGGTAAGGCCCAGGAATACGAAGATCAAAGGACCCTTTACACCGAGACTTATAAGGGCCAGGTCCTTTACGGCGTTGTTGTAGGCAACCAGGCTACCGGCCTTAAGGGAACCAATCTTAAGAAGATTAAAAACGCAATCACCGATGATATTCTTTCTTTCGAAGACAACCCTGTCCTCTACAACATTGAGACTGGCCTCGACATGATCGGCCACGTTCTCAAGGTCTACTACGCGGACGCTGAGACCGTTTACCTTTCCGAGGACGCCTCTGAGCTGAAGACCGTCAAGGATGTTGCTACTGCCGATATTGAAGCCAAGATTGGCAAGAACATGCAGAAGGGCTATGTGATTAACGATTACAACCCTGTCATGAAGAGCGGCGGCGAATGGACAGTTGATGGTACCGGCAGCTACATCGTATTCAACGGTAAGGTTGTTGCTAAGTTTGGCACCACCTCTTACACCCTGACCAAGGTCACCGATATCGATGCCACCAAGGGAACCGTGACCCTCGATAGTACTGGCCTTACCCTTGCTGAAGGTGAAACTCTTGCTGCGCTCAGCAACAATGCCACCAAGGACATTGTTGATGAGTACGAGGGCATGAAAGAGGAAGATGTCGTCGCCTACTACAAGACCGGTACTGTCTATCACATCCTGCCTGTCCAGAAGGTCAGCGGCAAGCTCGAAGGAATCGGCGCTACGACCCTGAGCATCGGCGGCAAGGCTTACCAGCAGGCTGGCGCAGCAGTGAAGTCCTATAAGGATGCGGACAAGACCACCTCCCTCAGAACAACCGCTAACTTCACCGACTCCTATGACCTTTACATTGTTCCTGACGGAAGCAACAGCTACTACTTCGTTGCTACGCTTACGCCCGGCGCTACTGAGCCCACCCCCGCAGATGACATTGTGTACGCGGTAGCCAAGTATGCGATTACTGGTGCCGTTGATGCCTATGGCAAACCGGGTGCGACCAAGTACTATGTCCAGGCTCTTGAGCTGAATGGCGATATTCGTATTATTGAGGTTGCCAAAGCGACTTACGACGGGTTCACAGATGGGGATGGTAAGATCATGGCACTTAAGAAAGTCGTTCCCGCTGCCAGCGCGACTACTTATCCCACTTTCGAAGATCTCACAAGCAAGTGCTATAATGCAAACGGTCCTCTTGCAGCTACTGCCATTAAGTTTAATACCAACCACTACTTCACCAGCGATGTTAAGTTTATCTATGTCAATGGCGTTCTTGGTGATTTGAATCCTGAAATTAAAACTGGCGTTCAGGCTATTAAAGAGAACGTACCAATGGAGTACGTTGCTATCCAAGTCGGCGATACACAAAACTACACCGTCAGCGTCGTGTTCGTTGAGAAATCTTCCAAAGACGCTGCAGCTACGCCCGAACCTCCTAAAACCGTTTACAAAGAGGTCGTGTTTGCTAACGAGGCTGGCGACTCCACCACTCAGGCTCCTTACGCCGCTTCTGCTGATACCACAGGGTCTGGTTATGTCCACACCGTTTACATTGACGGCGTGAAGACCGAAATCCTCACTGCTGATAAGACTAAGTTGACTGGCTTCTACACGATCAGCGATAAGGTTGACCGGCTCTATACCCTTGCTAGAGCCACTGAGCAAGAGAATCTGATTGGTGGTTCGACTGGTTACAAGGTCGAAAACATGTATAGCGGCTTGATCACTCTTGCGTCTGGCAGCAATGTCACTGACGTTCCTGTGACTGGCGCTACCGTGGTGAATCTGACAGATAAGACTGTTCCCACGAATCCTGCTGAGCTGAACGAGAAAGATACGGTCTGCATGGTTGTGACCATTGATGCGACCACCGAAGCTATCACTGGTATTGTTACCATCTACGTGATTGCTTCCGAGCGGTAAAGCATTCAGCCCATCATTACCCCCTAACACGCACCTCCGGCCCCCGGGTTCATCCCGGGGGCCGGATTTTTGCCTTTTTGGTGTGTTTCCACGTGGAAACACAGCTCGCGTCGGAACCTGTCGAAATTTGTGTCTTACGTGTGTCTTACCGTTTTTCAACCCACGGCGTAGGCGACCTTGTCTATCTCGCGGAGGAGCTCCGGGAGGTCCTTGTGGGTGTAGCGGTCGGTGACGTCGCGCTGGGAGTGGCCGACGATGAAGCGGAGGGCGCCGGGGCGGACGCCGGCGGTGTCCAGGGCGGAGACAAAGGTGTGGCGCGTGTCGTGGGGCGTGTGGGGGAAGCCCAGGGCGGCGGTGACCCGGTCGAACCAGCCGTATTTGTAGCTGGCGTAGGTCATGGGCTCCCCGTCGCGGTCGGTGAGGAGCGACTGCTCCCCGGCGCGGGCGAGCAGCGCGGCCATGACGGGGACGATCTCCCGGTGGAGGGGGACGCGCCGGCGGGCGGCGCGGGTCTTGGTGCCCCGGAGGTTGATGCACCGGCGGTCCATGTCCACGTCCTCCCGCCGCAGGGTCAGCAGCTCCCCGACCCGCAGGCCGGTGTAGAGCAGCAGGAGCACCGACCCCAGAAGCCCCAGCCCCCGGAAGCGCGGCGCCTCCCCCGGCACCTCCGCCCCGGACCGCCACAGCCGCCAGAGGGCGTCGATCTCCTCCGGCGTGAAGACCCGCCGGGGCGTGTCGGAGGCCTCGGCGGTGAGCTCCACGAACTGGCTCCAGTCCCGGTCCACGATGTTGCGCCCCATGCCCCAGCGGTAGATCATGTGCATGAGCGACCGGACCTTGGACTGGTACCCCCGGCTGCGGTCCATGCGGTTGATGACGTTCTGGAGCTGCGTCACCCGCAGGTCCCGCAGGGGCACGTCCCAGATGGACCGGCAGAAGACCATGGCGCAGCTCATGACCTTGCCGGTGGATGGGAATTTGAGGTAGTAGTCCGGGCTCCACTGTAAGTAGGCCTCCCGGAAGGTCACGCGGCGCGCGTCGGTGTCGTAGGGCGAGCGGTTATACTGCGCCAGGGCCATCATGGCCTCCGACCGCGTGGCGTAGTAGCCGATGGTTGCGAAGCTCTGGAGCGGCCTTTGCCCCTCGCGCTCCGACCACCCCACCGTCACCCGCGCCCGATAGGGCCGCCGCCGCGCCCCCGGCAGCTTCGTCACGCCGCCGTACCCGTTTGGATTTTTCATGGTCAAACCTCCCTAATAAAGATGTAAGGAGATTATCCCACTTTTCCCCCGCCGATAGTATCCCCAATCGCGGAAGTTTTAGTCTGGAAGAGTGTGGTTTTTTCGGGGTAAGACACACGTAAGACACAAATACCGACAACCTCCGGCGCTGTCCCGGTTGCCGCGTGGAAACACATATGAACACAAAAAATCCGGCCCCCGGGGATGAACCCGGGGGCCGGAATGGGTGTTGCTGGATTATTGGTTAGTCTTTGATTTCCTCGAGGCCAGTGATGACGATAAGGGTGATGTAATCCACGCCATTCACCTTTTCGGTGTAGTAGCTGACCGTAACCTTATTCTTTGTCAGGTCAGTGGGAAGCGCGCCGACAGTGGGCCATACACCAGCCTTGTGGGCGTCAACAACGACACAAGGCGAACCAACTTTAACGGGATCAGCCTCATCTTCACCCTCTGCATTCTTAAACAGGATGTAGGAAGCAGTAGCGAAAGATATTACCTTATTCTTATTCGTGCATGCGACAGTGGCAACGGATTTAAGCTTGCCGTCCTTGAGGGTAAGCTTATACACCTGCCCCAAGTTGCTCGTGCCAGCACTAACTGCAGTTGTAATCGCAGCGGCATCGGTGTTGTCGGCAACATAGGTCTCGACCTTACCGCCAACGATGAAGCTGAAAGACGTACCGGTGAGGGTCTGCTCGCCCTGGCCAACAAAGATCGCAAGATCAGTCGGCTCGAGAGTTTTCTCGTCCGATGCGGACGTACCCTTAAGAATCACATAGATATCGGTGGCCATCTTCTCATTCTTGCTGTCGGTGAGGACGATTGCCTTATCAACATTGGTACCAGTCAACGCCGGGAACTGAGTATAGCCGGTATACTGAGTGGGAGTGAACTTGTCATCAAGGTGATCCGCGTCAGTACCAGACGTGTGAGTAAACACGGTGAGCTTGGTCGTCTCGGACAGATAGAGCGCAGTACCACCAATGGTCATTGTAAGAGCGCCCTTTGTATAATCAGAAACGGTCTGGCTCGTCACAGCCTCGCCGAGCACCATCTCACCAGCGGCATTCTCCTCATACTTATAGAAGCCAGCTTCAAACGTGTTCTTGTTCGAGCCAATCTCGTTAGTGTTGGCCTGGTGCCCATCTTTGTCGGCGAGATAGTACTTGACACCAGTAGCATCTGCGACACTGTAGAGCGGAAGATTCACGCTGGAAACCTTACCGGTAGCAAGATCCATCACAACCGCAACAGCCATAGCGGGCTTCTCGGGAGAACCTGCAGTCACGTTGCCGAAGATATCAGTCTTGGCATCCACGGCATCTTCGTGCTCCTGCTCTTTGTAAGAAAGAAGGTAGGTGTACTTCACTACAGAAGTGGTCTCAGGAGCCTTCTCGGCCGCAACATTGATGATGTTCCCGTTGTTGTCCAGATAGAAGTTATACTTGGTATCGGCACTGACATTCAATTCGACAATGTCAAGTGTGTCTTTCACGGGAGTCGCAACGGCCTTGTATATCTTGCTGGTATCGCCGTTGATACGAATGTAGGTATTTGTATCGACATCCGTGCCCTTGCCGGTGATAGTGCCATTGAGGACGGTAGCCACATAGGGCTTGCCAACAACGACAGTCTCGTCCTTCGCATTCTTGCCGGTGTTGTAAACAACGATATCGCCCTTCTTGGCCTCAATCTTGACGGTCAACGCGGTTGTGCCAGAACCCTCAAGGGTCAGAACGCCGTCCTTGTAGTTGGCTGTAGCGCCCTCAGTCACAACAGGTTTATACTTGTCATTAACACGAACGATGTAGTAGACATCGGTCTTTGCAGTACCGCCTTCCGGTATCTCCTTGACGGTATACACGGTGGTAGTGCTGCCGATAGCGCAGGCAGACGAACCTTTGTCATTGGTAAAAGGCTGAGCCTTATACTCACTACCAAACGGCGTGCTATTGGAGTAGTAAGACGGAACACCGTCCACAAAGTACTTCGCGGGCATATCGGCCGGAGTGGCCTTGTCGCCCTTGATGTCCTTGAGAATGTCGCCAAAGGTCTTGGCAGTGTTGTAGGTCTTCACAGCCGTGGCATAGGTGGTGTAGACAGCCTTATCGCCCACCGTAACGACGTATGTCTCGGGGACACCGATCTCGTTGTGACCAACCTCGGCTTCCTCAACATCGTAGCCGTTCTGGCTGTTCAGGGTGAGGGGTTTGTTGTCAGCGCCGGTGCGGTCAGCAAGCTTGCCCAGATTGTCGTAGCCGACCATGGTGGCGTTCAGGGCGTTGTAGGCCATCTGAGCCATGTTGTCGCGGGTGAGGTCCTCGTCATACTCGAAGTCCTCGATGCCGTCGTCCAGCTTCACGGTCAGGGCGCGGCTGATGACGTTGACATCCCAAAGATTGCCGATGTAGCCCTCGGTCACGGCATCGTAGCCCAGCGCGCAGAGGAGCATCTTGGCAAACTCGGTGCCGGTGACGTTGTCATTGGGCTCAAAGCCCTTCTCGGTGCCGTTGATGATGCCCTGGGAAGCGGCGAAAGCAATGAACCCAGACGCCCAGTCAACGGTCTTGTCGCCGTCCACATCGGCAAAACCGGTCTTGCCGGCGGGATACCGCGCGGCAATGGCGGGGGTCTGCAGCAGCTTGGTGATGACCGTCGCCGCCTCAGCGCGGCTCAGGGTATCGCCGGGACGGAACCCCTCCGCGTCGCCCGTGAGGATCTTGAGAGCTGTCAGCACTTCAACAGCCTCTTTGTGGGTGATCTTCGCGTCGTCCTCGTAAGTCGCCGCGCTGGCAGGTAAGATCAGCACGCCGACTACCATGACTACCGCCAAGACCAAGCACAGGGTCTTTTTCAGAGTCTTCATGTAGTGTTTCCTCCTTAATAAAAATTGTTGATGAAATTTTCGCCCGTTACATGAACCGGACTGTTTATTATGTAAACGCCGGACCGGAGCCGGTCGGCATATACACCGTGGTTTTTGCTCGTTACGCCCTTTTGACTTTACCGCCGGGTCGTTTGTTCCCTTTTTATTCACGAAAAATTTTAGAAATTTTTCTAAAAGGAGGAGTACGGCGGAGATCCGCGGTTGGGCGGTTCCGAGAACCTCCGCCGTACACTTGCATAATGAAGACTGTCACCGCCCCGCGTGCTTTTCGGAGCGGATCTGTCCGACCCTGCCTTGAGCTGCGGCCCCTGGGGCCTGTCCGGGGGGTCCTCCCGGCCGAAAACCGGGCGTACCTTGCGGACGTTGGATATATTCTAGCACATGGCGCGGCCAATGTCAACATTTTGGGGAAAATAAGTTACAAAATCGTAACCTGGCCGGAAGTGCCGGAAATTCCTAGAGCGCCAAGGGGTTTGGGGTTTGGCTCATTTTTCCTCGCGGAAAAAATTTTAAAAATGTAACAAAAAATATCAGAAATTTTTTGAAACGCGTCGGATTTTTCCCCGAGAGACGAACCCCAATATAGTCATTTTACTCGTTTTACACGAATTTGCAAGTCTTTTTTTCAAATTTTTTGGAGTTTTTTTATTTGAGGATCTTGATGGCGCCGATGACCGGCAGGGGCTTCTCCTCGCCGTTGACGGCGCTGACGAGGCCGAGGATGGCGAAGACGAGGACCGCCACGCCGCCCAGGGACCCGACGATGCCGCCCAGCACGGGGATGATCAGGGAGATGACGGTGGAGGCGATGCTGACGCAAAGGGCCCCCAGCCAAATGACCATGGCCTGGTTGATGTGGAATTTGGAGGCGTTCATGTCGCCGGCGACGATGGCGATGATGAGGCCGATCCAGGTGATGTACGCGACGATGTCAGTGGTCTTCTTGTTCATGGTGATCGCTCCTTTAATAAATAGTTATTTGACGCGCCCGTGCGCGGGGTTTACCGGAGAACGGCGCCCAGATTTTTCTCCAGGGCGGCGAGGACGGCCTTGACCGTCTCGTCGGCGTGGTCGTCGGTGAGGGTGCCCTCGTCGGACCGGAGGACCAGGGAATAGGCGGTGGAGCGCTTGCCCTCCGGGATGCCGGGGCCCTCGTAGATGTCGAAGAGGGAGACGGATTTGAGGTACTGCCCGCCGTTTTCGCGGATGCAGCGCTCGATCTGGCCGACGGTGACCTCATGGGGCGCGATGAGGGCCAGGTCGCGGGTGACGGAGGGGTACTTGGGCAGGGGCCGGTACTCCGGGTCCGGGCCCTGGCTTTGGAGGAGCGCCCCGAAGTCCAGCTCCGCGCAGTACGCTTCCGCGTCCACGCCGTAGTTTTTGGCAACAACGGGGTGGATCTGGCCCAGCACGCCGATGACGCGCTCCCCGGCATAGACCGTGGCGCACCGGCCGGGATGGTAGGAGGGGTTATCCGAGCAGGGCTCGAAAACCACGTCCTCGGCGCGGATGCCCCGCAAAACAGCCTCAACGACGCCCTTCAGGTCGTAGAAATCCACGCCCTCGCCGTAAGCGCCCAGCGTGAGGACCCGGTTTTCTTTGGCAAGGTCGCTGTCCGGGTCGGGGAGGTAGACGCGGCCCAGCTCGTAAAGGCGCACGTCCTTATTCCTGTAATGATAGTTGCGCGCCAGAATCTCCAGCATGGACGGGAGGGCGGAGGTGCGCATGATGGAGGTGTCCTCCCCCAGGGGGTTCAAAATTTTGAAGGACTTGCGGCGGGGGTCGTCGGCGGCCCAGCCGATCTTGTCGTAGGCGGTGGGGGAGATGAAGGAGTAGGTGATGATCTCGTCAAAACCGGCGTCGCGGCACAGCGCCCCCAGCTTATTCTCCAGCTTCTGCTCCCGGTTGTAGCCGCCCCGCGTGGTCTGGCCGCGCATGAGGGTCACGGGGATGTTGTTGTAGCCGTGGAACCGGGCGACCTCCTCCGCCAGGTCCGCCATGCGCCGCACGTCGCCCCGGAAGCTGGGGACGGTGACGGTCCGGCCCTCCACCTCAAAGTCCAGCTTGCGGAGGATGCGGACCATCTCGTCCTCGGGAACGTCGGTGCCTAAAAGGGCGTTGATCTTCTCCGGCTCCAGCTCCATGCGGTAGGGCTCCGGCGCGCGGTTGCGGATGTCGATGACGCCGTCCAGGACCTCGCCGGCGCCCAGCATCTCCACCAGCTCGCAGGCGCGGTCCACGGCGGGGAGGGTATTTTCGATGTCCAGGCCCTTTTCGAATTTGGCGCTGGCCTCGGTGCGCATCCCCAGGGCCAGAGCGCCCTTGCGGATGCAGGTCCCGTCAAAGTTGGCCGATTCGAAGACCACGTCGGCGGTGTCCGCCACGATCTCACTGTTGAGGCCGCCCATGATGCCGGCAAGGCCCACGGCGCGGGTGTCGTCGGCGATGACCAGGTGGTTTTGGTTCAGCTTGCGCACGTTGCCGTCCAGGGTGGTGAGCTCCTCGCCGGCCCGGGCCCTGCGGACCACGATCTTGCCGCCCTTGACGTAGCGGTAATCGAAGGCGTGCATGGGCTGGCCGTACTCCAGC
Organism: uncultured Oscillospiraceae bacterium; assembly: GCA_947632175.1. Classification (GTDB taxonomy): domain Bacteria; phylum Bacillota; class Clostridia; order Oscillospirales; family Oscillospiraceae; genus RUG626. Next base: position 38,874 of record CANROC010000014.1, read on the forward strand.
ATCACGTAGTTGGTGATGTCCACGATGTTGTTGATGGGCCGCACGCCCATGGAGCGAAGGCGCTCCCGCATCCACTTGGGGGAGGGGGCGATCTTCACGTTGCGCACCATCCGGGCGGTGTAGCGCGGGCAGAGGTCCGGGTCCGGCGTCTCCACGGTCAGCAAATCGGTAAGCACGCCGGGTCCGCCGCCCTTGACCACGGGGGTATGGAGCGTCAAAGGTTTGTCAAATGTCGCCGCCGCCTCCCGGGCAAGGCCGATGACACTGAGGCAGTCCGGGCGGTTGGGGGTGATCTCAAACTCCACCACGCTGTCGTCGGCGTTGATGACGGGCTTGATGTCGTCGCCGGGTTTGCAGTCCTCCCGGAGGACGAAGATGCCGTCCTCAATGCAGTGGGGGAACTCCCGCTGCTCGGCGCGCAGGTCGGCGAGGGTGCAGACGGCGTTTGTCTTGGTGTTGTAGGCCACCATGTCCCCGGCGTGGACGTTCTGGCAGGCGGTGGTCACCGTCGCGGCGGGGTCCAGCGTCAGGGTGAAGGTGCCGTCGGGGTTCGGGGCGCAGTCGGTGACCTTGGCGGCCACGACCGGTCCAAACACCTTGTCCCCCGGCTGGATGTCCGCGGGGATGCTGGGCTTTTCGGGGTCAATGGGGTGGTAGTCATTCAAAAGGGCGGCGGCGGTGATGACGGCATAGGGGAAATCCCGCTCGTCCAGGCCCAATTCCTTGAGGGAGCAGAGCATCCCGTTGGACTTGACGCCCCGGAGGTTGCCCTTTTCGATTTTTTTCCCGCCGGGGAGTGTGGATTTGTGGAGCGCCACGGGCACCAGGTCGCCCACGTGGACGTTCCACGCGCCGGTGACGATCTGCACGGGCTCGTCCCGGCCCACGTCCAGCTGACAGACCCACATATGGTCGGAGTTGGGGTGCTTCTCCATGGACACGATGCGCCCCACGACCACGTTGCTGATCTCCGCCCCCAGGTCCTCCGTCGTCTCCACCTTGGAGCCGGAGAGGGTCATGGCCTCGGCAAATTCCCGGTCGGAGGCGTCCACCTTGACGAACTCATTGAGCCATTTTCTGCTTAAATTCATGGGGGCACCTCCTTAAAACTGCTCCAAAAAGCGCACGTCATTTTCAAAAATGAGCCGCAGGTCGTCGATCTTGAACCGCCGCATGGCCAGCCTCTCCAGCCCGAAGCCGAAGGCCCAGCCGGACCAGACGTCGGGGTCGATGCCGGCCATCTCTAAGACGTGCGGATGGATCATCCCCGCACCCAGAAGCTCGATCCAGCCCTCGCCCTTGCAGGTGGGACAGCCCACGCCGCCGCACTTGTGGCACTGGACGTCCATCTCGCAGCTGGGCTCCGTGAAGGGGAAGTGATGGGGGCGGAAGCGGGTCTGGGTGTCCTCGCCGTAGAGGCTCTTGACCACGGTATTGAGAGTGCCCTTGAGGTCGGCCATGGTGACACCCTTATCTATGACCATGCCCTCCACCTGGTGGAACATGGGGGAGTGGGTGGCGTCCACCTCGTCCTTGCGGTAGACCCGGCCGGGGGCGACCATGCGGATGGGCAGGGGCAGGGTGTCCATGGCCCGGACCTGCATGGGGCTCGTCTGCGAGCGCAGCATGACCTTCTCCTCCCGGTCAAAGTAGAAGGTGTCGGACCAGTCGCGGCTGGGGTGGCCCTCCTCGGCGTTGAGGCGATCAAAGTTGAGCTCCGCAAGCTCGATCTCCGGGCCGTCCACCACGGTAAAGCCCATGCCGATGAAGATCTCCTTCATCTCGTCCAGGGCGATATACATGGGATGCCGGTGGCCCACCTTCACGCTCTTGCCGGGGACGGTGACGTCCACGGCCTCGGCGCGCAGGCGGTGCTCCAGAGCGCGGGCTTCCACCTCACGCTTGGCCTCGGCAAGCTTTTCCTCGATGGCGGCGCGGACCTCGTTGGCCAGCTGCCCCATCTTGGGCCGCTCCTCGGCGGGCAGACCGCCCATCTGCTTCAAAATGGCGGTCATCTCGCCCTTCTTCCCCAGATACCGCACCCGCAGCTCCTCCAGCTCGGCGGCGCTCGTCACAGCGGAGAGCTTCGCCAACGCCTCCTCGCGGATCTTTGCCAATTGTTCTCTCATGGTATCACTCCATATATAAATGTATAAGATTTGACAAACCTGTTATTTGAGGGGCGGCGCGAACCACTCGCGCTTCGCGCCGTCCCGGCGGTAGTAGACGTACTCGTCGCCGCCACAGCCGGCGAGGACGATCTCCTCGTCGGTAAACCGTTTGACAGGCCAGTAGATACCGTCGTCGGTGTTCGTGCAATCGCCGTTCTCGCAGACGAGCTTTGGGACCGGCCTCCAGGCCGCGTCGCCGCCCAGGTCGGCGAAAAAAGCGCAGAAAGGGGCTGAATTGTCTCCAAAATTCCGCAGGCGGAAATACTGCCCCTGCCCGAACAACCCCTCGGGACGCGGGATGTTGATCGACGCGCCGCAGTAGATGTTGGTGTCCTCCGGCCGGATGGAGAAGACGTACTCGATCCTGTCGGTGACCATGGAAAAGCCGATGTGATCCGGCGCGATGTCATAGGTCACCCCCAGCCGCCAGCTGAACAGGCAGCTTTCGATCCCCGCCTCCGTGACGGTTGGCGGGGTATATGGCCCGGAGGGGCGGATCTCGTCAATGAGCCTCATACCGTCCCTCGGCGGCGCAAGCCGCTCCCCGATCGCCCGTCTCACCCCCTCCGGGTCGTTGGTGACCACCGCGCCGGCGGGGCCCTCAAAGGCATACAGGGTCAGCTTCTCCGCTTTCCGCCGCTCGGCTATGCCGATGAGCCGTTTTTCGTTCTCCGTTCCAAAGTAGAGCTTCGCGCCGAGGACATCGCCGTCCTCGCCCCCGTAAAGGGCGATGGCCCACTTGGCGGATTCCGCGATTTCAAGGCTTTGAGATGTGTAAACGCCGGTCATTTTTTCCTCCTCAAGCATTCGCCCTATCATAAAAAGGATGTAATAAGGTCCACGTTTTCCTCAACGGGCCGCCTCTCCGTGATCGCCTTTCACCGCCGCGAAAACAAATCCCTCGTGCGTCCGGACCTCCGCAAGAAACCGTCACACCGGAAACCGCTCGTTGTTCTCATCCAGCAAATAAATCGTTTTGTAGGTCTTATCGCAGCTCCTGCACTGCCAATCGCAGGCGCTTTTCTTTGCTTTCCTGTGCAGAAGCTCCAGGGAGCCTCCGCATATCGGGCATTCCGCCCCCTGCTGTCCCCACAGCTTTTTCAGGAACGCCAGCGCCTCGTCTCTGGTCTTGAAGGGCAGCTCCCGCAGCACGGCTCTTTCCATGGATACCTCCGTCAAAATCAAAAGCTCCCCCATCCCGCCATGGGACGGAAGGAGCTTCCGCGGTACCACCCAAATTCGCGCTTTCGCGCGCGCTCGACGCCCTTAACGCGGGCTGACGCCGGGGATTGGCCGGGGCTCGGAGGCGAACCAGGCGGGGCTTTTCCGGGGGGCTTTCAGCCGCGGCCTCCCCTCTCTGACGGAACGCTTTCCGCTATTTTCCTCTTCAACGCCATATTTCCCTGTCAGTTTATCACACTCTCCCGGAATACGCAAGGATTTTTTCGCCGGGGGACCGGGAATTTGCGTTGCGAAGGGCGGGGGAAAATGGTATACTCTATTAAAAAAGATGTAGGAGGCGCGAGATGGTCAAGGCTGAGCTGTTGGCCCCCGCCGGGGATATGGAGAGCCTGACGGCGGCGGTGCGGTTTGGCGCGGACGCGGTGTATGTGGGCGGCGAGGCGCTGCAGCTGCGCGCGAAAGCCGCCGGCTTCGACCGGGCGGGGCTTCTGATGGCCGCGCAGACGCTCCACGCCGCCGGGAAGCGCCTTTACGTGGCGGTCAATTCCCTGGCCCGCAACGGGGAGATCGACGCCCTTTCCGACTACGCCCGCTTTCTGCGGGACGCGGGGGCGGACGCGGTCATCGCCTCGGACCTGGGGGTCATCGACACCGTGAAAAGGGCCGCGCCGGCGCTGGAGATCCACCTCTCCACCCAGGCAAGCTGCATGAACTACGCCGCCGCCAGGGTCTACCGGGACATGGGCGTGCGGCGGATCGTGCTGGCGCGGGAGATGGAGCTTGCGGAGATCGCGCGCCTGCGTGCCGAGACGCCGGCGGACCTGGAGCTGGAGGCCTTCGTCCACGGGGCCATGTGCATGGCCGTCTCCGGGCGGTGCATCTTAAGCTCGTTTCTCACCGGCCGCAGCGGCAACCGGGGCGAGTGCGCCCAGCCCTGCCGGTGGAGCTATGCTCTCACCGAGGAGAAGCGTCCCGGCGAGTATTTCCCGGTCTTCGAGGAGGACGGCTATACCGCCATTCTCAGCTCCCACGACCTTTGCTGTATCGAACTGCTGGACGAGCTCCAAAAGGCCGGGGTCACGTCCTTCAAGATCGAGGGCCGCATGAAGACCGCCTACTACGTGGCCAGCGTGGTCCGGGCCTACCGGGCGGCCATGGATGGGACGGCGAGCGTGGAAGCCTGCCGCGCCGAGCTGGAGCTTGTGAAGCACCGGCCCTATTCCGACGGGTTTTATCACGGCTTTTTGCGGGACAACCACGCCAATTCCGGCCGCTACGAGCACGGGGCGGTGTTCGTGGGGTCCGTGGTGCGCTGGGAAAACGGCCTTTTGACCGTCCGCCAGCGAAACCCCTTCCGGGTAGGCCAGACGCTGGAGCTCATGTCCCCCCACGCGCCCATCCGGCGCTTCCCGGTGGAATCGCTCACCACCAAAACCGGCGAACGGCGGGACGACGCGCCCCACCCCAACGAGCTTTTGACGCTCCCCTGCCCTTACCCGGCGGCGGAGGGGGACTTTTTGCGGAGGAGGGAGACGGATGGTTGAGGTGCTGGCCCCCGCCGGGGGCGAGGAACAGCTCATCGCCGCCGTGCGGTGCGGCGCGGACGCGGTGTACCTGGGCGCCGGGGGCTTCAACGCCCGCCGGAACGCCGAAAATTTCGGCGGCGGCAGGCTCGCCGACGCCGTGCGCTACGCCCACGTCCGGGGCGTAAAGGTCCACGTCACGGTGAACACCTTGGTGATGGATTCGGAGCTGGACGAGCTGGATAGCACCGTCCGGGAGATCGCCCGCGCCGGCGCGGACGCGGTGATCGTCCAGGACCTGGCGGTGAACGCCGCCTTCCGGGACACGGTCCCGGCCCTCCCCCGCCACGCCTCCACCCAGATGACGGTCCACAACCTGGACGGGGCCAAGCTGGCCGCCGACCTGGGCTTTTCCCGTGTGGTGCTGGCGCGGGAGCTGACGCTTCGGGAGATCGAGCGCATCACCGCCCGGTGCGGCATTGAGACGGAGGTCTTCATCCACGGGGCGCTGTGCATGTGCGCCTCCGGCCAGTGCGAGCTCAGCGCCATGCTGGGCGGCCGCAGCGGCAACCGGGGCCTGTGCGCCCAGCCCTGCCGGCTGGATTTTCACAACGGCGAACGGGCCTTCGCCCTGTCGCTGAAGGACATGTCGCACCTTAAATATGTAAAGGACTTGGCGGACGCCGGCGTGGCGTCCTTCAAGATCGAAGGGCGCATGAAACGCCCGGAGTACGTGGCGGCGGCGGTGACGGCGACGCGGGCGGCCCTGCGCGGCGAGCCCTACGACGAGGAATCCCTCCGGGCCGTCTTCTCCCGGAGCGGCTTCACCGACGGCTGCCTCACAGGCAAGCGGGACACGTCCATGTTCGGCGTCCGCGAAAAGGAGGACGTGGCCGCCTCCACCGCCGTGCTGAAAAAGCTCGCCGCGCTCTACCGGGCCGAGCGGCAGAGCGTCCCCGTGTCCATGGACTTCGCCCTCTCCCCCGCCGGCTCGTCCCTCACCGTCTCCGACGGGACCCACACGGTGACGGTCGCCGGCCCCGCGCCGGAGGTCGCCGTCAACCGCCCCCTGGACGAGGACGCGGCCCGGCGGAGCCTGACGAAAACCGGCGGGACGCCCTACGCCGTGGAGCGCTTCGACGCCCGCCTCGCGCCCGGGCTGACCCTCCCCGTCTCCTCCCTCAACGCCCTGCGCCGGGAGGCGGCGGACCGCCTCACCGAAGCCCGCTCTCAAGTCACAAGCTGGAAAATTGTGGACAACCGTTCCCCCATCCCCGCCGGCCGTACCGACCACGCCGGGGTCCTGCGGGGCCGGTTCGAGCATCTCAGCCAGGTCTGCTGTGTGGACGCCCTGGAAAAGGTCATCCTCCCCCTGGCGGAGGTGGAAAACCACCCCCAGGTTGTGGAAAATCTTGGGGATAAGTTGGTCGTGGAACTTCCTTCGCTCTTTTTCGACAGAGAATCCGGGGGGATTTCCGGGAGACTTGCCAAAATTTCCGCCCTGGGCGTGAAAAATGTCCTGTGCGAAACGCTCTACGCCGTGAAGGCGGCGGGCAAGCTCGGCTTCACTCTCCACGGCGGCGCGGGGCTGAACGTCCTAAACTCCGTGGCGCTGGAGGAGCTTCAAAGGCTGGGCCTTGCCGACGCCACCGTGTCCTTCGAGCTTTCCATGTCCAAAATCGCCGCCCTGGGCGGCTCTCTCCCCCGGGGCATTCTGGCCTACGGGTACCTCCCCCTGATGCGCTTCCGGGCCTGCCCCCTCAAAAAGCGCGCCGGTTGCGGCGACTGCCCCGGCTCCGGCACGCTCACCGACCGCAAGGGGACCGAATTTCCTGTCCTGTGCGCCGGGCGGGAGTACGGCACGCTCCTCAACAGCGTCCCCCTGCACATCGCCGACCGTCCTATTTTAGGCGTGGACTTCAAGACCCTCTGGTTCACCGTGGAGACGCCCCCGCAGGTCCGCGCCGTGGTGGAGCAGTACCAAAAGTCCCTCCCCTCCCCCGCCCCCCGCACCGGCGGCCTCTACTACCGCCGCCTCCTCTAACCGCCGGGGCGGTGAAAAAGCGCAAAAAACACTTGCCATTTCCGCGCCTCTGCGGTAAAATAGGAACAGGATAACAAAAAAAGCGGCAGGCCGGGGGAGTTGGCGCTCCCCCAGCCCTGCGCGGGTGCCGAAACCACCCACACAACAGAATTATCTGCACCGCCCCTATTGTACCTTGCTTTTGTCGTTTTTGCAAGCACAATCGGGTTTGTGTGGCTTATTCGCGCGTGTGTCGGGTCCTTCCTTGCCCGCCTCGCGCGATTTTTTGTTATCCCCGAAGGCCGGCCGGGAGGCTCCCGCCTCCCCGGCCCGAGGGGAAATAACGATTTAAAGGAGGACCCCCATGAAAAAGCTTCTCGGTACCCTTTTCACCCTCATCCTCGTCCTGGCCCTCGCCCCAACCGCCCTGGCGGCAAAGGACGCCGACGACGTGGCCTACCCCGCGGAGGGCGGCAATATCTACATCGACGAGTCCACCAAAACCGTCACCGACGCGGACACCAGAGTCACCTCAGTCACCATTCCCAACGGTATCACCAGTATTGGAGAGTATGCGTTCGCCTATTGCAGAAGTCTGACCAGTGTGACCATCCCCGACAGTGTCACAAGTATTGGAGATTGTGCGTTCGACAATTGCAAAAGCCTGACCGAAGTGACCATTCCGGGAAGTGTCACGAGTATTGGCGACTGTGCGTTCTCCTCCTGCTCCAGCCTGACCGGTATGACCATTCCGGACAGTGTTATGCGCATTGGAGCAAGTGCATTCAATGGTTGCACCAGCTTGACCGGTGTGACTATCTCCAACAGCATAAAGAGCATTGAGAAAGATATGTTTTGGGCTTGCCACAGCCTGACCAATGTAACCATCCCCAAGGGCGTCACCAGTGTTGGAGATTCCGCGTTTGAGTTTTGCCATAATCTTACAAGCGTAACCATTCCAGACGGCGTCACAAGCATTGGCGAATACGCATTTTCTTCTTGTTCCAGCCTTAAAAACGTGACCATCCCCGACAGCGTCACAAGTATTGGCGCGGAGGCTTTCCGCGAATGCGCCAGCTTGACTGGCGTGACCATCCCAGGCGGCGTTACGAATATTGAACCCAGTACGTTTCAAGGCTGCACCGCCCTTACCGGTGTAACCATCTCCAACGGCATCGCCAGTATCGGAGGCGGTGCGTTTGCGAAATGCTCCAGCCTTAAAAGCGTGACCCTCCCCAACAGTGTCACGAGTATTGGGGCTACGGCGTTCTGGGATTGTACCGCTCTGACCGGCATGACCATCCCCGACAGCGTCACGAGTATTGAGGCATCGGCCTTCTATGGTTGTACCAGCCTGACGGGCGTGACAGTCTCCAGCGGTAATCCATCATATGTCGCTAAAGATGGCGTGCTTTTTACCGCTGACGGGCAAACCCTGCACACGTACCCGGCGGGAAAAGCCGGAAAAACTTATACGATTCCCAATGGCGTCACGTACATCGAAGAGGGTGCGTTCGGAGGTTGTCCCAACCTGGCCGGCGTGACCATTCCCGACAGCGTCACGTACATCAAAGACGGTGCGTTTGAGAATTGCACCGGTCTGACCGGCGTGACCATTCCCAACGGCGTCAGACGCATCGGCAGCTACGCGTTCTCTAATTGCTCCAGCCTGGTCGGTGTGACCATCTCCAACAGCGTCACAAGAATCGACAATCTGGTTTTCGCGGGCTGCTCCAGCCTGACCAGTATATTCATTCCCGAAAGTGTCACTTACATAGGCCATGGCGGGGATTACGGGGCCTTTCTGAGATGTGAAGCCCTGACCGACATCTATTTTGGCGGCACGGAGGCACAGTGGACCGCAAACCACGGTAACGAGTCCTGTTACTACATCACCATCCACTTCAACGCCACCGCCCCCGCCGGCTTTACCGACCTTGCGGATTGGAACGAGGCCCCCGTCAACTGGGCCGTGGGCAACAAATTCGCCAACCCCAAAAACGCCTCCGTCTTCGGCGCCGAGGACCCCTGCCCCCGCTGGGAGGTGGTGGACATCCTCTGGAAGGCCAAGGGCTGTCCCAAACCCACCGTCACCTCGGTCCCTTTCCCCGACGTCTCCCCCAGCGCCCCCTACTACGAGGCCGTCTGCTGGGCCTATGAGAACAAGATCGTCAACGGCAAGGAAAACGGCTTCTGCCCCAACGACACCGTCAAGCGCTGTGAGGCCATGACCATCATCCACCGCGCCGCCGGGGAGCCCACGGCGCCGCTGGGCACCTCTTTTCCGGACGTGCCCGGCAACGCCTACTACATCAGCGCCATCTCCTGGGCCGTCAGCCGGTCCACTCCCATCGCCAACGGCAAAGAAAACGGCTTCTGCCCCGAAGACCCCGTCAAGCGCTCCGAAATGGTCACCTTCCTCTACCGGTGGCTGGTGGAGAACAAATAAACGCCAACCCTCACGCGGCGGCGAGAATAAGGTTGCGGCTTCGCCGCGTTTAGATTGGATTGCGCCTCCGGCGCAATAAAATCGAGAGCGCGGCGAAGCCGCTCCTTTTTGACCCCCTGTTCGGAAAAGGGGGGCAGGGGGGATTCGAGCCCCCGTAAGCCTCCCCCTTGGGGGAGGTGGCGCGAAGCGCCGGAAGGGTCGCCGCAGCGGATAATCCAAGAATGCGCCGCAGGCGCAAACCTCTTAAAGCCCCCTCCTCGTAGGAGGGGGGCAGGGGGGCAGCGAGCGTCGGATGCCGCCCCCGCTCCCCTGAAGACGCCGCCTCCACAAACTTCCTTGACAAACCCCCGGGAATGTGCTAGACTTGGTATTTGAATTGTGGTGTTGTATGCGCATGAGAAAAGGCTTTGGATTTTTGAAAAATATCGTCTGGCTCACGCAGCTGGGCCTCGGGATCGCGGCGCCTGTCGTGCTGTGCGTGCTGGGGTCCGTGTGGCTCCGGGACCGGTTCGGCCTGGGCGGCTGGGTGGTGGCCGTGGGAGTGCTTCTCGGCGTGGGGGGCGCTTTCGCCAGCCTCTGGCAGAATTTGCGGGAGATGGACCGCCAGGCCCGGGCGGACGACCGGGACGCCGGGACGGGCTTTAACGAACACAAATGACCGGGAGGCGGTTTCATGTTCCATAACGACGCCGCCATACGGCAGTTTTTCAAGGTGGCCCTGGGCGTGGCGGTGCTGACGGCCATTGAGCTGGGCGTCTACGCGCTTCTCGGGCGCTTCAGTATCAGCGTGCTCCTGGGGGCGGTCTTTGGGATGGTCGTTTCCTGCGCCAACTTCCTGGCGCTGACCGTGACGGTCTCCCGCGCCGCCGACCGGGCGGAGGGCGGGGACCCCGCCAAGGCCAAGGCGGCGGTACAGGGCTCCTCGGTGGTGCGGCTGGTGGCGCTTCTCGCGATCTACATCCTGGTCCTCAAGACCACGCATCTCGACCCGCTGGCGTCGGTCCTGCCGCTGGTCTTCGTCCAGCTGAGCCTCTATGGCATCGAGTTTTTCCGCAGGGACGGTGAGAAAAAGTGAACGGTCCGAAAATTTACTTGCAAATCGGCGGCCAGAACGTCATCACTCAGACGGCGGTGTCCTCCTTCGTGGTGATGCTGCTTTTGTGCGTGGCGGGATACTTCCTGGGGCGGAACCTGAAAAAGCGTCCGGGGCGTATGCAGGTCCTCACCGAAAAGGGCGTCACCATGCTCTACAACCTGGTGGAGGACACCATGGGCAAGCACAACTCCTACTGGACGCCCTACATCGGCGCGCTGTTCCTCTCCTCCCTGGGCGGGTCCCTCATCGGCATGACGGGCATCCTCCGCTCCACCACCTCGGACATCTCCACCACCCTCACCTGGGCGCTGATGACCAGCTTCCTGGTCTGGGGCTGTACCATCAAGAACAGCGGCCTCAAGTCTTTCCTCAAGGGCTACATAAACCCCATGAACATCATCTCCGACATCGCCCAGCCCGTCTCCATGGCTTTCCGTCACTTCGGCAACATCATGGGCGGCAGCGTCCTCATGAGCCTCCTCTACCAGGCCCTGGCCGCCGGGAGCGCCCTGGTACTGGGCCTCATCCGCTCCAACGGCCTTTCGGTGATCGTCGCCGTGGCGGCCCTGGGGGTCATCGCGTTCCTCTCGGGGCTTAAGAAGAATAAACTCCTTTTGAAGATCCTGGGCATCGCGCTCTTCGTCCTGGCCGCGGCGGCGGCGCTGGAGTATTTCGGCGTTTTCAAGAGCATCCCCATCCTGGAGGTGGGCCTTCCCGGCGTCCTGAGCCTCTATTTCGACGTCTTCTCCGGCGGCGTCCAGGCGTTGGTGTTCTCGCTTTTGACCATGGTCTACGTCGGCATGGCGTGTCCCCCCAAAGAGGAGAAGCAAAAATAAGAAGTTAGCCGTTTTACGCGGTTAAGTATAAAAAAGAGTCAATATTACTTTCAGGAGGTAACTTTTATGGGTATCGCTGAAGCCATCAGAGAGGCCGCTGTCGCCATCGGCGCGGGTCTGTGCATGGGGATCGGGGCCATCGGCCCGGCTTTCGGTGAAGGAAACGCCGTGGGCAAGGCGCTGGAGGGCATGGCCCGTCAGCCCGAGTCCGCCGGCACGCTCCGGACCAACATGATCCTGGGCTGCGCCATCACGGAGTCCACGGGTATCTACTCGCTGGTCGTGGCGCTGCTGCTGCTGTTCCTCTATTGAGTACCCCGCCGCCCACAGGGCGGCTTACGGGAGTGATTTCAGACGAAAGGAGCGGTCAACATGACCGGGTTTGAACAGATCATCGGTATCAACCCCTGGACCGCGCTCTTTACCTTCTGCAACATGATCATCACCTTCCTCCTGCTGAAGAAGTTCCTCTTCAAGCCGGTGAAGAAGATGATCGACGCCCGCCAGAAGGAGATCGACGACATGTACGCCCAGGCCGAGAGCTCCAAGGCCGAGGCGGCGAAGCTCCGGGCCGACTATGAGGAGCATCTCTCCTCCGCCCGCGCCGAGCGGGACGAGATCCTGGCGGACGCCGTGTCCCGCGCCCAGAAGCGGGAGGCGGAGATCATCGCCGAGGCCAAGTCCGACGCCGCCGCCATCCGCGTGAAGGCGGAGGCCGACATCGCCCAGGAGAAGAAGCGGGCCCTCAACGAGGTCAAAAACGAGATCTCGTCCATCTCCATCTCCATCGCCGAGCAGGTGGTGGAGCGGGAGATCACCGCCGCCGACCACGAGCGGCTGGTGAGCGAGTTCATCGGGAGGCTTGGTGAGGACTATGACTGACCGGGCCAGGGTCTACGGGCTGGCGCTCTACGAGCTTGCCCGGGAGGAGGGCCTTGGCGAGGCGCTTTTGCCTGAGCTTGAGGGCTGTGACAGGCTCTTCGTCGAGAACCCCGACTACGTGCGCCTCCTCTCCACCCCCTCCCTTTCCAAGGAGGAGCGGCGGGAGACGGTGGGCAAGGCCCTGGACGGGCGCGTTCACACGTATATCGTGAGCTTTCTGAAGCTCCTCATCGACCGGGACGCGGTGCGGGAGTTCCCCGGCTGTGTCCGGGCGTACCGGGAGCGGTACTACGAGGACAACGGCATCCTGGAGGTCACCGCCACCACCGCCGCGGCGCTGTCGGAGGCGGTGCGGGGCAGACTTTTGGAGCGCCTGGGCACGGTCTTCGGGAAGAAGATCCTCCTTGTCACCCGCGTGGACCCCTCGGTCCTCGGGGGGATGCGCCTGGAGTGCGCCGGGAAGAGATACGACGGGACCGTGCGGGACCGGCTCGACCGCATCGAGAAGGGCCTGCGGGACACGGTCCTCTAAGAAGTTATGTAGGAGAGGCATACCATGGATCTGAAACCAGAGGAGATCACCAAAATCATAAAGGCGCAGATCAAGAACTACTCCAAACAGATCGAGGAGAGCGAGACGGGCACCGTCATTCTCGTCGGCGACGGCATCGCCCGGGCCTCGGGACTGGAGAAGTGCCTGATGAACGAGCTCATCGAGTTCCCCAACGGCGAGTACGGCATGGCGCAGAATCTGGAGGAGAATTCCGTCTCCATCGTCATCCTGGGCCGGGATTCCGGCATCCGGGAGGGCGACCAGGTCCGGCGCACGGGCCGCGTCGTCTCCGTCCCCGTGGGCGAGGCGCTCATCGGCCGGGTGGTGGACGCGCTGGGCGCGCCCATCGACGGCAAGGGGGAGATCGACGCCGTCCGCTATGACCCCATCGAGGCCCCCGCCCCCGGCATCATCGAGCGCAAGAGCGTCTCCGTGCCGCTGCAAACGGGCATCAAGGCCATCGACTCCATGATCCCCATCGGCCGCGGCCAGCGGGAGCTCATCATCGGGGACCGCCAGACGGGCAAATCCACCATCGCCATCGACACCATCATCAACCAGAAGGGCAAGGACTGCATCTGCGTCTACGTGGCCATCGGCCAGAAGCGCTCCACAGTCGCCCAGGTGGTGAGCACTTTGGAGGCCGCCGGGGCCATGGACTACACCATCGTGGTGTCCGCCACCGCCTCGGAGCTGGCCCCTATGCAGTACATCGCGCCCTATTCCGGCTGTACCATGGGCGAATATTTCATGAAGCAGGGCAAGGACGTACTGGTGGTCTACGACGACCTTTCGAAGCACGCCGTGGCCTATCGCGCCATCTCCCTGCTCATCCGCCGGCCCCCCGGACGGGAGGCGTACCCCGGCGACGTCTTCTACCTCCACTCCCGGCTTCTGGAGCGCGCCGCGCGCATGGCCCCGGAGTACGGCGGCGGGTCTTTGACCGCCCTGCCGGTCATCGAGACGCAGGCCGGAGACGTGTCCGCCTATATTCCAACAAATGTCATATCTATTACGGACGGCCAGATCTTCCTGGAGACGGAGCTTTTCCACTCCGGCATCATGCCCGCCGTGAACCCCGGCATCTCGGTCAGCCGCGTGGGCGGCTCGGCCCAGATCAAGGCCATGAAGAAGGTGGCGGGCTCCTTAAAGCTCATCTACTCCCAGTACCGGGAGCTCCAGTCCTTCGCCCAGTTCGGCTCGGACCTGGACCAGGACACCAAGGACCGCCTGGCCCAGGGCGAGCGGATCGTGGAGGTCTTAAAGCAGAAAAACGGCGCCCCCGTGGAGGTGGCCCACCAGGTGTGCATCTTCTACGCCGCCACAAACGGGTATCTGAAGGCCATCGAGACATCGAAAATTTCGGAATTTGAGCAGGGCCTCTACAACTACATGGACGAGCACGGCTACGACGTGCTGAAGGCCATCCGCGACACCGGCAAGCTGGAGCCGGAGACGGAGGAGGAGCTCAAGTCCTGCATCACCAGGTATATCGAGATCTTCACAAAGTAGTAAGGGAGGTGTGCGCCTATGGCCGGCGTGTCCATGAAAGGGATCAAGCTGCGCATCCGCAGCATGGAGAGCACGAAGCAGATCACAAAGGCCATGGAGATGGTGGCCGCCTCCAAGCTCAGACGGGCCCAGGACAACGTGACCCGCTCGCGGCCCTATTTTGAGACCCTCTATTCCACCGTCTGCGAGATCGCCGGGTCCACCGGGTCTTTCACCTCCCCCTATCTGGAGGAGCGGCCCGTCCAAAAGGCCCTCTACGTGGTCATCGCCGGGGACCGGGGACTGGCCGGGGGCTATAACCACAACGTCCTGAAGCTGGCGGAGGCCGAGATGGCCGGGAAAAACGTCACCGTCCTGCCCATCGGCAAGCGGTGCGTGGAGAATTTCCGCGCCCACCGGTTTGATATCCTCTCCGACGCCTGGGGCGAGGCCGGGGCGCTGTCGGTGTCCGACTGCTTCACTCTTGCCAAGGACGTCTGCCGCCGGTTCCTGGCGGGGGAGTTTGACGAGGTCAACCTTGTTTACACCAACTTCGTCTCCATCCTCGTCCAGCAGCCCTCCGTTTTGAAGCTCCTGCCCCTCCACGGCTCGGGGGAGCAAACGGAGGACAAGTCCGAGACGCTCTATGAGCCGGACAGCGAGACGCTCTTCGCCGCCATCGTCCCGGAATACTTAGGCGGCCTTCTCTACGGGGCCCTGTGCGAGAGCGTAGCCAGCGAGCAGGGCGCGCGCCGCACCGCCATGGACTCGGCCACCAAGAACGCCGAGGACATGATCGCCGACCTGTCCCTCAAGTATAACCGCGCCCGCCAGGGGGCCATTACCCAGGAGATCACGGAGATCGTGGCCGGCGCCAACACCTGATTTTACTGTTTTCCACTTTTTCATCCTTTCCAATAAGGAGTTGATTCATTTGGCAACAACACATAAGGGCACGGTGGCCCAGATCATGGGGCCGGTGCTGGACATCCGCTTCAAGGACGGGGAGCTGCCGGAGCTTTTGAACGCCATCAAGATCGAAACAGGCGGCCGGGTTCTCACCCTGGAGGTGGCCCAGCACATCGGGGACAACATTGCCCGGTGCGTGGCCATGGGCTCCACCGACGGCCTCTCCCGGGGCCTGGAGGCCCTGGATACCGGCGCGCCCATCAGCGTCCCCGTGGGCGAGGAGTGCCTGGGGCGCGTCTTCAACCTCCTGGGCGACCCGGTGGACAACATGCCCACTCCCGAGACAAAGGAGCGCTGGCCCATCCACCGCCCCGCCCCCAGCTACGACGAGCAGGAGGGCGCCATGGAGATCTTCGAGACGGGCATCAAGGTGGTGGACCTCATCTGCCCCTACGCCAAGGGCGGCAAGATCGGCCTCTTCGGCGGCGCCGGCGTGGGCAAGACGGTGCTCATCATGGAGCTCATCCACAACATCGCCACCCAGCACGGCGGCCTCTCCGTCTTCACCGGCGTGGGCGAGCGCACCCGCGAGGGCAACGACCTCTATAACGAGATGAAGGAGTCCGGGGTTCTGGCCAAGACCGCCTTAGTCTACGGCCAGATGAACGAGCCCCCCGGAGCCCGTATGCGCGTGGGCCTTTCCGGCCTCACCATGGCCGAGTACTTCCGGGACGAGAAGCACCAGGACGTGCTTTTGTTCATCGACAACATCTTCCGCTTCACCCAGGCCGGGTCCGAGGTATCGGCGCTCTTGGGCCGGATGCCCTCCGCCGTGGGCTACCAGCCCACGCTGGCTACGGAGATGGGCGCTTTGCAGGAGCGCATCACCTCCACCAAAAAGGGCTCCATCACCTCCGTCCAGGCGGTGTACGTCCCCGCCGACGACCTCACCGACCCCGCCCCCGCCACCACCTTCGCGCACCTGGACGCCACCACGGTCCTGGACCGCTCCATCGCCAGTCTCGGCATCTACCCCGCCGTGGACCCCCTCGATTCCACCAGCCGCATCCTGACGCCGGAGATCGTGGGCCATGAGCACTACGAGGTAGCCCGCGCCGTCCAGCAGATGCTCCAGCGCTACAAGGAGCTCCAGGACATCATCGCCATCATGGGCATGGACGAGCTGAGCGAGGCCGACAAGCTCACCGTGGCCCGCGCCCGGAAGATCCAGCGGTTTTTGAGCCAGCCCTTCTCCGTGGCCGAGCAGTTCACGGGCATGGAGGGCCGGTATGTGCCCCTTGCCGAGACCATCCGGGGCTTTAAGGAGATCATTGAGGGCAAGCACGACGACCTGCCCGAGTCCGCTTTCCTCTTCGCCGGGTCCATCGACGACGTGGTGAAGAAAGCGAGAGGGTGAGCCCATGGCGAGCTTCATGCTGCGGATCGTCACCCCCGACGGGCTCATGTTCTCCGGTGAAGCCCAAAGCCTCACCGTCCGGACCGTGGAGGGGGACGTGGGGATCCTGCCCAACCACATCAATTTCCTCACCGCCCTCGGCATGGGCGAGGCCAAGATCGTCGCCGGCGGCCAGACCCGCCGCGCCGCCTGCATCGGCGGGATGCTCTCCGTCCGGGACAACGAGGTAAACCTGGTCCCCACCACCTTCGAGTGGGCGGACGACATCGATCTTCCCCGCGCCCAGCACGCCCGCGAGGCCGCCGAGGAGCGCCTAAGTCACCGCGCCGACCTCTCCTCCCAGGAGATTGCCATCGCCGAAGCCAAGCTCAAACGCGCCCTCGTCCGCTCCGGCGTCGCCGGCCGAAAAAATATCTGACCCCCCCAACGCACGGCCAACGCCGTGCGTTTTTTTCTTTCTTCGCTGTGCGTATTATACCACAAATCGAACGATTTGTCAAGTATTTTTTAGTATTCGTAAGCAAAAATATGTAGTGGTCGCCGTCCCCGGCGGCCCCTACGGCGTTGATGGAACGTAATTTGGAAAATGTAGGGGCGGACCCATGTGTCCGCCCGTCCCCCGTCCCCGCCGCGCGGGCAAATTTAAAAAATGCGCCGCGAAGCGGCGCATCCTTTTTAAGCCCCCTCCTCGCAGGGCGGGACAGGGGGCAGCGAAAGGGGGGAATGATCAGGCGGCACCGATGTCGCGGATCAGGGCGAGGAAGAGGGGGGTGTGAGTGGCGGTGTCTATGACCATGCAGAGAAAGGGGCGGTCCAGGGTAAGGCAGGGCTCCAGCACCGTGTCCTTTGTCTCCACGGCGGTGACGGCGGCTGCGCGGGTGCCGTCCTCGGCCACCTCCAGAAGCGTCTTATGGAGGACCCGGGAGATGAAGACGTTCCCGGCGTCGCTATAACCGAGGCCGGAGAGGTCCGCAAGGGCGGGCTCAAAGGCCCTGACCATGCCCATGGCCGTCAGCGCCTCCCGCAGGTCCGACTCCCCCTCTACGGTGAACTTGGGGATGCCGCAGGTCACCCAGGACGCCTCGAAATCCTCGATCCCGTCCGCCTCCCCGGCCCCCGCCAGGAGCGCCCGGAGCTGCTCCCCGGTGAGGGAGGCCAGGAGCTCCTCCACCGTCACGCCCTCGTCGGGCAGGAGGGCGGCGAAGGCGAAGCCGTTTTCGTAGTTTTTGAGAAAGCCCGAGACGTTCTCCCCGGTGAAGAAGCCGTCCGGCCTGCTGAACATCATGGAGACGGTCCGCCGGGCGCCGTCCTCGGCGGTGAAGACGCGGTTCTCGACCCTTTCCACAACGTGATAGCGTCCCCTCTCCCACCTGGCCTCAAAGGCCAGGGCGTTCAAAAGGACCATCACGTCGTCCCGGGGGAGCTCGTCTAAAATCTCCGGGATCATGCCGTGCGTGCGGTCGCCGGCCCAGGCGTTGATGTCCCGGAGGGTGGCGTCGTCAAATGCCTCGGCGTGGATGGCGGCACAGTAGGTGTCCGCGTTTTTCTGAAGAAAATCGGGCTGGGCGTGGAAGCGGCTGTCCCGGTTGAGCCAGATGGCGTTGGCGACGCTCACCGCCTCCCCCGGAAGGCTCTCCCCGTAGGCCCGGAGGTACGCGCCCAGGGTCTCCGGGTCCCGGCCGAGAACGGCGGTCATCTCCTGAAGCGTCTCCCCCCGCGCCCCCAGGGCCGTCATGCCCAGGGCCGAGAGGACCGAGTAGGGGGAGATGAGCACGTTCCCGCCGGTGTCGCACGCCCGCAAAAGCCGCAGGCCGAAGTCCGCCGTCAGGGCGGCGTTCTCCGCCGTCAGCGTCCCGGGATCCGTGGGGACGCGGGCGCTCAGGCCCGCCATCAGATCCCCGGCGGCCAGGGGCAGCGCGGGACCTTGAGAGGGCGGCGTGTGAGCGGCGTCGGTGTCCGTGGGCGAGGCCGTGCCGGGGGTCGTATCCTCCACCGGTCCCGGCTCCCCGCCCCGGAGGACCGGCCACAGGCCCACCGCCAGCGCCAGGACCGCCGCCGCGGCCGCGATCCTGGGCCAGACCTTTTTCCGTTTCGGCGGGGCGGTAAAGGCCTCCGCCGCGAAGCTTTCGTCCAGATTTCCGATCTTATCGGCAAGCTGTCTGTCGTTCATATGGGTATATCCTCCTTTTCCAGCGTCTCCCGCAGCTCCCGGCGCATCCGGTAGAGGATGCCGGTGACCTTGGAGACTGAAAATCCCGTTTCCCGGGCGATGAGGGCGATGGGGTCGAAGCGCCAGTAGCGCCGCAGGAAGATGTGGCGCTTCAGGGGGCTCTGGGCGCGGAGGAAGTCCTCGATCACCTGCTCCGTCCGGCGTCCCTCCAACAGCGTCTCAGGTGTGCACGGCCCCGAAACGCATTCGGAAAGCTCCTCCAGGGACTGGGTCACGGCGCTTCCCCGGCGCTGGGCGTTGAGGCGGTCGTAGAGCTTCAGCGCCGCCTTGCGCGTCAACGCGCAGACGAAGGCCCGCAGGGACCGGGGCTCCGTGGGCGGAATGGCGTTCCAGACCCCCAGGTAGGCGTCCTGCACCGCCTCCTCCCGGTCCTCCGCCACCGCCAGGATATTCCCCGCCACCGCCCGGCACAGCGCCCCATATTTGCGGTCCGTCTCCGCGACAGCCCGCTCGTCCCTGGCCACATACAGCGCCACGATCTCCCGATCCTCCATCGGATCACCTCCCTACCCAATAAGTACGGAAACAGACGAAAATCTCACAAAAAAATTAAAATTTAAAATAATAAAATATTTTTCGCGGGGCTTTGCCTCGCGAAAAATCCCTCTTGTCGCCCAAGTGTGCCGCCTCCGGCGGCGCGCGCAGGGCGACGGCAGAAGATAAGGCCGTGAATTCCGCAGAATTCACGGCCTTATCTTCGCACGTTCCCCTTTAAAAATTAAAGGCGGCAACGCCGCCTTTAATTTTTATGCCTCTTCGATGGCGCCCACCGGGCACTCGCCCTCGCAGGCTCCGCAGTCGATGCAGACATCGGGATCGACGACGTGCTGGCCGTCGCCCTCGGCGATGGCGCCCACCGGGCAGACAGCCTCGCAGGCTCCGCAGTTGACGCAAGCGTCGGTAACTTTTCTGGCCATAGTATGTACCTCCAATCATATTTTTCCAAAACCCGACAGGGCCGCGCCCCGTCAAGGACATTGTAACACGTCTTTCGGAAAAATCAAATAGATTTTTTGCGAATTGCGGGGATTTTTTGGCGATTTTTACAATTTTGGCCTTTTGACCGTTTTCCACGGTCAAAAGCTTGAAAATCGAAGAGATTCATTGAAACTCTTTGAAATTCAAAGAAAATAGGCCGCTATTTCATGGTCAGTGAACGTCAAAGGTCAGAAAAGGTCAAAATCAACCTTGCGCATCCGGCGGTCCGGCGGTATACTAAGCGCGTAAGGTCAAAGAAAGTCAAAGTCAAAGGAGGCGTCAACGATGGGGATCTCCGATGTGATCGCGGACTTCATCAACGAGCTTTTGGAGGACCAGCCCACCGCGGAGGTCCAGCGCGCGGAGCTGGCCAGCCGCTTCAACTGCGTGCCCAGCCAGATAAACTACGTCATCGCCACCCGCTTCTCCCCGGAGCGGGGCTACCAGGTGGAGAGCCGCCGGGGCGGCGGCGGGTACATCCGCATCCGCCGGCTCATGCCGGACCCGCAGCTGCTGCTGATGCACACGGTGAACGCCCTGGGCGACCGGGTGGATCAGCGCACGGCGGCGGCGCTCTTACAAAACTGCGTCTCCGCCGGGGTCATGAGCGAGGCCGCCGCGAAGCTCATGCTCTCCGCCGTGTCCGATCAGGCCCTGCGGCCCGCCGCCCCCGAGGGACGGGATATCCTGCGGGCGTCGATCCTCAAGCAGATGCTGCTACGCACCATGTAATTTCCAAAAATGTTTTGATTTCTTGTTTTGAAAGGAGAAATTCATTATGAAATGCACCAACTGCGGCAAGAATAATGCCATGTACCATTACTGCTTCGAGCTCAACGGCGAACGCCAGGAGGCGCACCTGTGCCCCGAGTGCGCCAAGAAGCTCCAGCCGGAGCGGGAGTTCGCCTCCAAAACCCAGGAGCTCTTCGGGGACATGTTCTCCGACGGCTTCTTCGGCGGGAGCCTCTTTGACCGCCGGCCCGCGCGGGGGCTGTTGGACGGCTTTTTCGGGCGGGACCCCTTTGAGGGGTTCTTCGGCGGGCCGATGCTCAGCCCCTTCGCCATGCTGGGGATGCCGAGGATCGAGATAAGCTTCCCCGACGCCGCCGAGCGCGCCCCGGAGCAGACGGAGGCCGCCGAGAAATCCGGCGTGGACCCGGAGCTTGCCAGAGCGCGTGAGCGCAACGCCCTCCGGGAGCAGATGAAGGCCGCCGCCGAGGCCGAGGACTACGAGAAGGCCGCCGAGCTGCGGGACCAATTGAAGAAGCTGGAAGGCTGACGGCACAGAAACCATGACGGGGCGGGTCCCTGACCCGCCCTGCCTGACGGAGACAGTAGGGGCGGGTTCCAAACCCGCCCGTTTGACGGATAAAATGGAGGTGCTTATATATGAAAAATGAGGACCGTTTCACCGAACGCGCCAAGCGCGTCTTTGACCTGGCCCACGAGTCCGCCTCTCAGCTGGGGCACGGGTATGTGGGCAGCGAGCATATCCTGCTGGGCTTAGCCCGGGACGGCGGCGGGGCCGCCGCCAGGGTCCTGCGGGAGGCCGGCATGACCGAGGACCTCATCCGGACCAGCATCGAAAAGCTGGTGGGGCGCGGCGAGAGCGGCGACACCACCGTCCAGGGTCTGACGCCCCGGGCCAAGCGGATCATCGAGCTTGCCATGATGGACGCCGGACGCCTGGGCCACAACTACGTGGGCACGGAACACCTGCTCATGGGCATCCTCCGGGAGTCCGACAGCGTGGCCTACAACATCCTCACCGCCGCCGGGGCCGACCCCAACAGGCTTTACACCGAGCTTGTGAACATGTTTGACCCGGCCAACCGCCGGCGCGCCGCCGCCGGTCCCGCCGTGCGCCACCCGGAGACGAAGACCCTGGACCAGTTCTCCCGGGACCTGACGGTCATGGCCTCCCAGGGCCGGCTGGACCCGGTGATCGGCCGGGAACGGGAGGTTCAGCGGGTCATCCAGATTCTCTCCCGCCGGACGAAGAATAACCCGGTGCTCATCGGCGAGCCCGGCGTGGGCAAGACGGCTATCGCCGAGGGGCTGGCGCAGAAGATCGTCTCCGGCGACGTGCCGGAGGACCTGCGGGGCAAGCGTGTGGTGTCCCTGGACCTCACCGGCATGGTGGCCGGCACCAAGTACCGGGGCGATTTTGAGGAGCGCATCAAGAGCGCCCTCGAGGAGGTCAAGAAAGCCGGGGACGTGATCCTCTTCATCGACGAGCTCCACACCATCGTGGGCGCCGGCGCGGCGGAGGGGGCCATCGACGCCTCTAACATCTTAAAGCCCGCTCTCTCCCGGGGCGAGATCCAGGCCATCGGCGCCACTACCCTCAACGAGTACCGCCGGTACATCGAAAAAGACGCGGCCCTGGAGCGCCGGTTCCAGCCGGTGCAGGTGGACGAGCCCACGGAGGAGGAGTCCGTGGAGATTTTGAAGGGCCTGCGGGATAAGTACGAGGCCCACCACAAGCTGAAGATCACCGACGAGGCCATCGAGGCCGCCGTCAAAATGAGCACGCGGTATATCAACGACCGCTACCTCCCGGACAAGGCCATCGACCTTGTGGACGAGGCCGCGTCCCGTGTGCGGATGGAGGACCTGAAGCTCCCGCCGGACTTAAAGACGCTGGAGAGCGAGGCCGCCGCCCTCAGCGCCGAGAAAGAGGCCGCCGTCCAGAACCAGGACTTTGAGAAGGCCGCCAAGCTCCGGGACGCCGAGCGCGTCAAGCGCGGGGACATCGAGGCCCTGCGGAAAAAGTGGAGCGAGGGGAAGCTGGGCAGCGGCAAGCAGGTGCTGGCGGAGGACATCGCCAAGGTGGTCTCCGGCTGGACGGGCATCCCCGTCACCACCCTCACCGAGGACGAGGGGGCGAGGCTTTTGCGCATGGAGGAGATCCTGCACCGGCGTGTGGTGGGCCAGAACGAGGCCGTCTCCGCCGTGGCCAAGGCCATAAGGCGGGGCCGTGTGGGCCTCAAGGACCCCAAGCGGCCCATCGGCTCCTTCCTCTTCCTGGGCCCCACGGGCGTGGGCAAGACCGAGCTGTGCCGCGCCCTGGCGGAGGCCATGTTCGGCGACGAGAACGCCATGGTCCGGGTGGACATGTCCGAATATATGGAAAAGCACACCGTCTCCAAGCTCATCGGCTCCCCTCCGGGATACGTGGGCTTTGAGGAGGGCGGCCAGCTCACCGAGAAAGTCCGCCGGCATCCCTACTGCGTGGTGCTCTTCGACGAGATCGAGAAGGCCCACGAGGACGTCTTCAACATCATGCTCCAGATCATGGAGGACGGGCGGCTCACCGACTCCCAGGGCCGGCGGGTGGATTTTCGCAACACCGTCATCGTCATGACCTCCAACGTGGGCGCGCGGAACATCACCGAGCGGGCCAAGACCCTGGGCTTCGCCGCCGACAGCGCCGACAGCGCCGTCATGAGCGACGAGCGCATCCGCGAGGCCGTTATGGGGGACCTCAAACGGACCTTCAAGCCGGAATTTCTCAACCGCATCGACGAGACCATCGTCTTCCACCAGCTCACAAAGCCGGAGATCAGCGCCATCGCGGACAACATGCTCGCCGCCATTGCCAAGCGCGTGGAGGCCATGGGCCTTACGCTGGAGGTCACCGACGAGGCCGCGGACAAGCTTGCCGAGCAGGGCTTCGACCCGGCCTACGGCGCCCGCCCCCTGCGCCGGAAGCTCCAGTCAGCCGTAGAGGACGCCATCGCCGAAAAGCTCCTGGACAACACTCTCAAGCCCGGCGACACCGCGCTGGTGGAGCTCACAGACGGCCGGATCGCCGTCACCGCCAAGTCCCCCGCCGCCGCAACCGCATAACAAACCAAGGGCTGCCTCCGGGCGGCCCTTGACAGGTTGTCAAAAAACTCAAATCGAGCATTTTTTCCGGCGGCATGTACGTCGGAAAAAATACCTTTTGTTTTGCGGAGTGTGCGGCCCCAAAGGGGCCGTGCGCGGAGCAAAACGGCAGAAAAAGATTTCGGAAATGTCCGCGGACATTTCCAAAATCTTTTTCGCACGTTCCCCTTTGTCGGAAAAGGCCGCAGGCCTTTTTCGACAGGCTGCCAAGGGCCGCCTCCGGGCGGCCCTTGAGCCTTTTCCCGACAAGGGGGAACACGCGGAAAAAACCTGAAATTTTTCCTGCATACGACTTGAAATATTGGCGGCGCGCTGATATAATATTACCGGTTTTTTGCGAGACAAAAAATTTTTAAAATTTTTATACGAGGAAGGATCACACAAATGGCTAAAAAGTATGTCTACCTGTTCTCCGAAGGCAACGCCAACATGCGTGAGCTTCTGGGCGGCAAGGGCGCGAACCTGGCCGAGATGACCAACATCGGCCTGCCGGTGCCCCAGGGCTTCACCATCACCACCGAGGCCTGTACCCAGTACTACGAGGACGGCCGCACCATCAACGACGAGATCATGGCTGAGGTCAACCGGTACGTCAAGAAGATGGAGGAGATGAACGGCAAGAAGTTCGGGGACCTCAAGAACCCCCTGCTCGTCTCCGTCCGCTCCGGCGCCCGCGCCTCCATGCCCGGCATGATGGACACCATCCTGAACCTCGGCCTCAACGACGACGTGGTCGCCGCCATGATCGCCGGCAACCCCGACCCCAAGTTCGAGCGGTTTGTCTATGACTCCTACCGCCGCTTCATCCAGATGTTCTCCGACGTGGTCATGGAGGTGGGCAAGAAGTACTTCGAGCAGCTCATCGACGAGATGAAGGCGCGCAAGGGCGTCAAGTACGACGTGGAGCTCACCGCCGCCGACCTCAAGGAGCTGGCCGAGGAGTTCAAGGCCGAGTACAAGAAGCAGCTGGGTCAGGACTTCCCCTCCGATCCCCAGGTCCAGCTTTATGAAGCCATTCGCGCGGTGTTCCGCAGCTGGGACAACCCCCGCGCCAACGTCTACCGCCGCGACAACGACATCCCCTACTCCTGGGGCACCGCCGTCAACGTCATGCCCATGGTGTTCGGCAACCTCAACAACAACTCCGGCACCGGCGTGGCCTTCACCCGTGACCCCGCCACCGGCGAGAAGAAGCTGATGGGCGAGTTCCTGGTCAACGCCCAGGGCGAGGACGTGGTGGCCGGCGTGCGTACCCCCATGCCCATCTCCCAGATGGCCGAGCAGTTCCCCGAGGCGTATGCCGACTTCGTGAAGGTCTGCGACACTCTGGAGAACCACTACCGCGACATGCAGGACATGGAGTTCACCGTGGAGAACGGCAAGCTCTACATGCTCCAGTGCCGCAACGGCAAGCGCACCGCCCCCGCCGCCCTGAAGATCGCCTGCGATCTGGTGGACGAGGGGATGATCGACGAGAAGAAAGCTGTCGCCATGATCGACCCCCGCAACCTCGACACCCTTCTCCATCCCCAGTTTGACCCCGCCGCCCTCAAGAAGGCCGAGGCCATCGGCAAGGGCCTGGGCGCCTCCCCCGGCGCGGCCTGCGGCAAGGTGGTCTTCTCCGCCGAGGACGCCAAGGAGTGGAAGTCCCGAGGCGAGAAGGTCGTTCTCGTCCGTCTGGAGACCTCTCCCGAGGACATCGAGGGCATGAAGGCCGCCCAGGGCATCCTCACCGTGCGCGGCGGCATGACCTCCCACGCGGCCGTTGTGGCCCGCGGCATGGGCAAGTGCTGCGTCTCCGGCTGCGGCGAGATCAACATGGACGAGGCCAATAAGAAGTTCACCCTGGCCGGCAAGACCTATCACGAGGGCGACTGCATCTCCATCGACGGCTCCACCGGCAACATCTACGACGGGCTGATCCCCACCGTGGACGCCACCATCTCCGGCTACTTCGGACGGATCATGGGCTGGGCCGACAAGTACCGCAAGCTCAAGGTCCGCACCAACGCCGACACCCCCACGGACGCCAAGAAGGCCCGCGAGCTGGGCGCCGAGGGCATCGGCCTTTGCCGCACCGAGCACATGTTCTTCGGCGAGGGCCGCATCGACGCCTTCCGCGAGATGATCTGCGCCGAGACCGTCGAGGAGCGCGAGGCCGCCCTGGCCAAGATCCTGCCCATGCAGCAGTCTGACTTCGAGGGCCTCTACGAGGCTCTGGAAGGCACCCCCGTCTGCATCCGCTTCCTGGACCCCCCGCTCCACGAGTTCGTCCCCACCGAGGAGGCCGACATTGAGCTTTTGGCGAAGGCCCAGGGCAAGAGCGTGGAGACCATCAAGGCCCTCATCGCCTCCCTCCACGAGTTCAACCCCATGATGGGCCACCGCGGCTGCCGTCTGGCCGTCACCTATCCCGAGATCGCCGTCATGCAGACCCGTGCCGTCATCCGCGCCGCCATCAACGTCCAGGCCAAGCACCCCGACTGGAACGTGGAGCCCGAGATCATGATCCCGCTGGTGGGCGAGGTCAAGGAGCTCAAGTACGTCAAGAATTTCGTGGTCAAGACCGCCGACGAGGAGATCGCCAAGGCCGGTGTCGCCCTTAAGTATCAGGTGGGCACCATGATCGAGATCCCCCGCGCCGCCCTCACCGCCGATGACATCGCGAAGGAGGCCGACTTCTTCTGCTTCGGCACCAACGACCTCACCCAGATGACCTACGGCTTCAGCCGCGACGACGCCGGCAAGTTCCTGGGCGCTTACTACGACGCCAAGATCTTCGAAAACGACCCGTTTGCCAAGCTGGACCAGGTGGGCGTCGGCAAGCTCATGAAGATGGCCATTGAGCTTGGCCGTCCCGTGAACCCCAAGCTCCACGTGGGCATCTGCGGCGAGCACGGCGGCGACCCCACCAGCGTGGAGTTCTGCCACACCATCGGCCTCGACTACGTCAGCTGCTCCCCCTTCCGCGTCCCCATCGCCCGCCTCGCCGCCGCCCAGGCCGCGATCAAGGAGATGTGAGCCGGAAAAGGTTCGCAAAAGGAATCACAAGAAGCGGGTACGCCGAGGCGTACCCGCTTTCTTGAGAATGTACTGGAAGTGTTGCGCACCGTAAAGTCAATAGGGAGGGAAAGAAATGTTTAAAAACCGACTCCGGGAGGCCCGGAAACGCGCCGGTTTGACGCAGGAGAAAATGGCGGACCTCATGGATATTTCCCTCTACGGATACCAGAAATACGAGCTGGGCGAGTCCATGCCCACCATAGATAATCTTTTGAAGCTCTCCCACATCCTGGGCGTGACCACCGATTACCTCCTTTGCAACGATGATGTAGGCAATAAGGGGACTGACGAATCGAGGGTTGAGGGATAGAGCTCTATCGTCTAACCCTCGCTACCCCCCTGCCCTCCTCCTGCGAGGAGGGGCTTTTTAAAGGTTTGCGCCGCTATGCGGCGCAATTTTTTATAATAGCGGCGCAACCTTATTCCCCTTGACCCCTGTTTGGGAAAAAGGGGTGGCCCCGCAGGGCCGGGGTATTCGAGCCCGTTGAGCGTAACTGGGGCTGCCGGTGAACGAGACTTACTGCGTGCGGGCCGCCAAGAGAGGCGGCCCCTACAGGCGCGTCCGTTCCCTCCAGCCCCTCCCAGGTCGGGGACAGCCGCGCAGCGGCAGGGGTGGTTCCGAAAGCGCACCCAGCGGGGACCGTCTTGTCCCTCGTTCGTCTCAGATATATTTTATCGCGTAATAAAGGACGTACACCCAGCCCATGAGGCCGTGGAGGATGGCCCAGCCGATGGAGTGCCAGTGGACGTAGGAGATGACGACGGCCAGGGCCGACCCTAAGAAGCCGCCCTTTTCCGCTGTGCCGCTGGTGATCTTGATGACCTTGCTTTTCGGCTTTTCCACCTCACCGTAAATAAGCTCCTCCACCGGCACCTCCAGCTCCCGCGCCAGCGCCCCCAGGGTGTCGATATCGGGCTCCGTTCTGCCGCGCTCCCAGTTGGAGACGGCCTGCCTCGTCACGTTGAGCCGCTCCGCCAGCCCGTCCTGGGTCATGCCTCGCTGTCCCCGCAGACGCTTGATGTTTTCTCCTACCATGGATCCCGCCTCCTTGCTTCCATGGCAAAAAGGTACCACGGCGGAGGGGAAACTGTCAAGCAACAAGATGTTGCCCGGGCTTTTTGCGGAACAATCGTGCGAAAGGGCGGATACTAGGTCCCCAATCACCGCACCTACAGCGAAGTTGACACCCATTTTCTTTGAAAGGACCTCCCCCACGAAGGTTCGCAGGTGGCATACAAAACAGTGTGTTGATTATGCTTTTTCAAGAAGTGAAAAGTTGATTTTTCCGTTATCTGTTCTCGGCAAGGGGCCAGCGGTATATTCGATATAACCCGGGCAAGCGCTTTCTCCAAGCGTTGAAGAAACTAGCTCGTAAATTCTCTTTTCTAACGCCTCTTTATTGCAGGAATCGTCCTTAACAAATAAATGATATTTGGGAAGATATTGCTTCTTCTGGTCCGGAACCTTTGTTACAGCCGCTTCCACAATTTCATCCATTTTAAGCAAAATGCTCTCAATCTGCTCGGGATAAATATTATCAACCCCGCAAACGAAATTTCGCTTTTTTCTTCCTACGTAAACAAATTCACCGTTATTTTTTCTAATTGCAATATCTCCTGTGTTATACCATTTCACCCCATTCGCATCAAAGAAAAATGCCTTTCTTGTTTCTTCCTCGTTTTCGTGGTATTGAGACATGACACCGGGACCGGATATGAGAAGAAGTCCCTCGTTCCCGTTGGGCAACATCTGGAATGTATGCGGATCTACAATTATTGCAGATACAAAGGGGATCGGGTAGCCTATTGTTCCAGGTGTGTTTTTCCCATCCATGCAGACGTGGGTTGGAGCCCATGTCTCTGTTAACCCCAGTCCGTCACCTATACCGACTCTGCACCCTGCCAACTTTAAGGCATTGTTTGCTGCAATTCTGTTTTCCGTCTTAAATTGTTCACCCCCGGATAGGGCCTGTATCAGGAAAGACAAATCGCTTGTTTCCAGCCGTTTATCATCTATCAGGGCCTCCCAGTGGGCAGGACCACCCATAGCCCCGTTTGCGCGTGTGCGAATTATCTCATCTAGGAATTTGTTTGGGAGCATATCCAGAGTTAACGCATATTCAAGATTCTTACATAACGCATAATGCAAGACAAGCCGCCCAAAGGCCATGTGCGCCATTGGGATATTCCCAAGATGAATCATTCCGGGTTCAAGAATTAAAACGTGGTCGAGAGCTTTTACGACGCAGTTTAATCCGTTTCCAATTAGATCGACACCCTTGTGAATGCCGGTAGAGCCACCTGTAAACAAAATATCTGTTATTGCATTTGACTTATAAACTCCATACTCGACCTCATGGAACTTTTCCTTTTCAACCAGTGCAACAAGATTGCCCTTTTTCGATTCAGCGGTGACTTTATGCCCTCCATCCTCCATAATGATCGGTAGTGTATATAGAGAGGTCGTTTCCTTTGTGTCTATTGCCTCATCTAAAAGGAAAAATAGCGGTTCTGATACGATTACGGCTTTTGGCCTTGAAATGCCCAAATCTATCCTCATCTTATATACATTATTCAGCGGACTGAGACCGACAACAATGGCGCCTAATTTGATCAGCCCATACAATGTAAAAACGCCCTCCGGTGTATTGAGCAGGCACACGCCCACTTTATCTCCTTGATGAATGCCAAGGGAAAACAAAGTACGCGCATATTCATCTATTTTTCGGTGCAACTCCCCATAGGTTATCCTTCTGTTATAGAAGGATAAGGCAATATGATCCATATAGCCGTAATTTCTGTGCAAAAGGAAATCATATTGCGATTCATCGGGCAAGACATCTTCTTTTTCAATGTTGGCGTCGTAGTAGTCAATAAATTTTGCGGTCTTATTTTCCATAATTACTTCCCCCTGTAAGTTTTTCCCGTAACGTATTTTTGTAAATGTGAGGTCTACTCAACCGCTGAATGTCTTATGACTATAATAATATAGTTGTAAGACACTATATTATTATAATATACAAAAACCGCCTCTGTCAAGATAAACTATAGTAGAGGTGGTCAAAATGTCTGAAGAAATACGGATCAAGAAGAAATATCCCAAGAAGGGGGACGACGGGTATAAAATCGTCTCTGTCAGAATGAGGGACGAGCTTATTGAAAGGCTGGATCTTCTCTCGGCACAATCGAACCGCTCCCGAAATGAACTTATCAACATTCTCTTGGAGGCGGCGGTTGAAATCGTGAAGATTGACGACTGAACGGATTTCGAAAACTTAAAATAGCACAAAAGCGCCCCGGGGCTTTCGCTCCGGGGCGCGGTCGTGCTTTTTGGGGGAACTTACTCGGCGTGGTCCACGGTGTACATGTACTCGATGAGGTCCACGACCTTGTTGCTGTAGCCCCACTCGTTGTCGTACCAGGCGACGACCTTGACAAAGGTGTCGGTCAGGTACACGCCGGCGTTGGCGTCGAAGATGGAGGTGTGGGGATCGTGGATGAAGTCGCTGGAGACGACGGCATCCTCGGTGTAGCCCAGAACGCCCTTCAGCTCGCCCTCGGCGGCCTCCTTCATGGCGGCGCAGATGTCGGCCTTGGTGGCGGGCTTCTCGAGGTTGGCGGTCAGGTCAACAACGGACACGTCCAGGGTGGGGACGCGCATGGAGATGCCGGTGAGCTTGCCGTTGAGGGAGGGGATGACCTTGCCCACGGCCTTGGCGGCGCCGGTGGTGCTGGGGATGATGTTGCCGGCGGCGGCACGGCCGCCGCGCCAGTCCTTGGAGGACACGCCGTCAACGGTCTTCTGGGTGGCGGTGGTGGAGTGGACGGTGGTCATGAGGCCTTCCTTGATGCCGAACTTGTCGTTCAGGACCTTGGCGATGGGGGCCAGGCAGTTGGTGGTGCAGGAGGCGTTGGACACATAGTCCATGTCCTTGGTGTAGGTCTTGTTGTTGACGCCCATGACGAACATCGGGGTGTCGTCCTTGGAGGGGGCGGACATGACGACCTTCTTGGCGCCGCCCTTCAGGTGAGCGGAGGCCTTCTCCTTGGTCAGGAAGATGCCGGTGGACTCCACGACGTACTCAGCGCCCACCTTGCCCCAGGGCAGGTTGGCGGGGTCCTTCTCGCAGAAGACGGCGATCTCCTTGCCGTTGACGATGATGGAGTGATCGGTGTGATCAACGGTGCCCTCGAAACGGCCATGGATGGTGTCATACTTCAGCATGTACTCCATGTAGTCGGGGGTGATGAGGTCGTTGATGCCCACGACCTCAACGTTCGGATGATCGAGGCTGGCGCGGAAGACCAGACGCCCGATGCGGCCGAACCCGTTGATGCCAATTTTGATGCTCATAGTGAAAACCTCCAATATAAAAATTATAAACAGGTCAGGAAAGCGCGTCATTTGGCTTGACACACTTTTCACAATGCCATTATAACCTCTTCCGTTCAAAAAATA
Source organism: uncultured Oscillospiraceae bacterium (assembly GCA_947632175.1). Lineage (GTDB taxonomy): Bacteria > Bacillota > Clostridia > Oscillospirales > Oscillospiraceae > RUG626. The sequence goes on from CANROC010000014.1 coordinate 70,027, forward strand.
AAGAGTTTTTTCTCATTTCCGTCATATTTTTCTTCAAAACCATGGACGGAGGAGGACCTCCCGGAAAACAGACGGCTTGCATCTTGGCCCGATATCTGTTATGATAACAGTATTCGAGGAAAACGCCGTTTTTTCGGGCGGTTTTTTGGGCCGGCAGGCGCATAGAATAGGCGCAGGGAGAGGAGCTGCCCCGGTGGGCAGGAGAGGTATGGAAGAATTGAGAGAACCGTTTTTTGATTTTCTGGACGCCCAGCCCACCGCGGTCTTTGCCGTGGAGGACGGGAGGGTCGTACACGTCAATCCCGCCGGGCTGTGCCTTGCGCCGGACGCCCTGGGCGGCGACGCCGGGGCGCTCTTTGGGGAAGAGCTGGCCCGGCCCGGCCTGGCGGCCCGGGTCCCCTGGCGGGGGCTGGACGCCAGGGGGGAGGACCTGGGGAGGCTGCGGCTCATCACCGCCGCCGCGGACGGCCTGCCCCTGTGGGAGGACCGGGCGCTTTTGAACGACGTGACCGTCGGGCTTCGGGAGAAGCTGAGCGTGGAGCTCTACCAGCTTATGGAGCTGGAGAAAAAGGCCCGCGAGGCCGGGGATATCGGCGCCATCCGAGACCTGGCGTCCATGGACAGGCGCCTGTGCCAGGCGCTCCGGATCGTCCGGAACCTGGGCCGGCTTTGCGGCGACGGGGACAACAGGCCAAGGCTTGCCGGCCTGGAGCTGGGCGCGATGGTGCGGGATCTCCTCGCCACGGTGGCGTATTTCTGCAAGGGCCGGGGCGTGGAGCTGGAGCTCGACTGCCCCCAGCCCGTGGAGCTCATGGGGGACCGGCGGCTTCTGGAGATCATGGTCATGGAGCTCATCGTCAATGCGGTCAAGCACACCGCCTCCGGCGGGAAGGTGTCCGTTTCCGTAGGCGTCTCCGCCGGTTTGGCGGTGATCCGCGTCGCCAACGGCGGCACGGACCGCGACAACGCGCGCCTGAAGGACCTGGAGGACCGCTTCGACATCCCCGCCCCGGCGCTGGACCCGGAAGCCGGCGCGGGCCTGGGCCTCCAGGTGAGCCGCCGCATGGCCGCCCTCCACGGCGGGGCCGTCATCCTCCAGACCCTCCCGGACGGCTCCGGCACCGCCGCCACCGCCGCCCTCCCCATCCGTCCCCCCGAGGACGATATCCTCGCTGAGCCCATCGAGACCGGCAGCACCGCCTTCGACCTCCTCATCGACCTCTCCGACATCGCCGACGCCTCCGTCTACGAGCTGCGCGAAACGCTGTAACCAAAAGCCGGCGCCCCCGCGGCGCTTTTTTATTTCCCCCACCCTCCATAGGCACGGTCGCCCCCTTGGGAGGGGGTCCCTCCTTTAGCCCCTCCCTCTGGGAGGGCTCCCTCCTTTAGCCCCTCCCTCTGGGAGGGGGCAGGGGGTGGGAGCGAGGATTTGCCAGCGCAGTTATCCCACGCTCGCTTCCCCCCCTGCCCCCCTCCTACGAGGAGGGGGCGAAAAAGGTTGCGCCTGCGGCGCAGGCTTGAATTTGCCCGCTGCGGCGGGGACGGGGGACGAAAGACGGGGGAACTTCCGGTGAACGAAACTTACTACGTGCGGGCCGCCAGGACTGCGCCCGCAGGCGCGCATCACGAGCGCAACCGCCGCGTAGCGGCGGCTCTTAGCGCGGAGATGTGGCGGCCCCTACAAGGTGTGTTGTCGCAACGGTTCCGGAAATTCGCGCCAGCCTCCGACACGGAGCCCCCTCCTCGTAGGAGGGGGGGCAGGGGGGAAGCGAGCGTTGGATGACAGAGCGGTTCCAACAAACCGCACCAGCCCAAATTATGCCGTACGGGCCGCTGCCCACAGCGGCCCCACGTTGCAGGGCTCGGATTGCCCCCGATAAAAGCCGTAGGGGTCGCCGTCCCCGGCGACCCGCGTTTCGACAACCACCAATGTCGGTTGAATGGGATAACCTCTCGCATTCCCCGTAGGGGCAGACCCATGTGTTCGCCCGTGCAACGTTGCGGAACGGGGACGGTTTCGATAAATCGCACCCGCTCCCGTCTTAGTGCCCCCTCCTCGTAGGAGGGGGGCAGGGGGGCAGCGAACGTTGGATGACAGAGCGGTTCCGGAAAATCGGACCAGCCCAAATTATGCCGTACGGGCCGCCGCCCACAGCGGCCCCACGTTGCAGGGCTCGGATTGCCCCCGATAAACGCCGTAGGGGTCGCCGTCCTCGGCGACCCGCGTTCCGATAACCTCCGATGTCGGTTGAATGGGATAACATCCCATATCCCCCGTAGGGGCGGACCCATGTGTCCGCCCGTGGCTACGTTGCGGGACGGGGACGGTTCCGATAAATCGCACCCGCTCCCGTCTTAGTGCCCCCTCCTCGTAGGAGGGGGGCAGGGGGGAAGCGAACGTTGGATAACAGAGCGGTTCCAACAAGCCGCACCAGCCCAAATTACGCCGTAGGGGCCGCCACTCCTGGCGGCCCGTGACCACGTTGTATTACGGAAACGGTTCCGATAAAACGGTACATGTCGGTCAACGAAAAAGGGCCGCCGTGGGCCTGCGCCCGCAGGCGCGCATCACAGCGCAACCGCCGCGCAGCGGCGGCTCTTGGCGCGGAGATGCGGCCCGTACGGCGTTGTTCGGAACGGGTCGATAGTCGATGGGCGGGTCGCCGAGGATGGCGACCCCTACATATTTTTGCTTTCGAATACTAAAAAATACTTGACAAATTACTCATTTTGTGGTATAATACGCACATCAGAAGAAAGCGGCGCACAGTGTGACAGCAGGAAGACCTCCGGGAAAAGCCCGCAGGCTTTTCCCGGAGGTCTTCCGCGCGTTCCCTGTTGCATTTGAAGGCCGCAACGCGGCCTTCAAAGCCAGCTTACTTCACTAATTTCGCCACTTCGGCGGCCAGGTCGTCCTGGCGCTTTTCGATGCCCTCGCCCTTTTCGAAGCGGACGGCGTCCACGAATCTGATGGTGCCGCCCAGGGCCTTGGCGGAATTGGCGATATACTTCTCCACGGTGACGGAGTTGTCCTTGACGAACTCCTGCTGGAGGAGGCAGTTCTCGGCGTAGAACTTGTTGAGCTTGCCCATGACGATGCGCTCGCGGACCTGCTCGGGCTTATTGGCCATGGAGGGGTCGTTGGCCATCTGGGCCATCATGATCTTCTTTTCCTCGTCCAGAACGTCCTGGGTGACCTGGGACTTATCCCAGAAGCGGGGGTTGAGGGCCGCGATCTGCATGGCGGCGTCCTTGCCCACGGCCTCCACCTGCTCAGCGGGCAGGTCGGTGTCCAGGTTGACCAGCACGCCGATCTTGCCGCCCATGTGGACGTAAGGGACGGAGACGCCGGTGGCGAAGCGGGCGAAGCGGCGGACGTTGATGTTCTCGCCGATGACCAGGACCTTCTCGTTCTGGGCCTCCTTGACGGTGAGGTCGGAGCCGGGGTATTGGCAAGCCATGAGGGCGTCCAGATCCGCGGGGCCGTCCTTGGCGACGACGGCGGCGATCTGGTGGACATAGTCCACGAACACGTCGTTCTTGGCCACGAAGTCGGACTCGGCGTTGACCTCCACGCACACGCCCACGCCGTCCACTACGGTGGCGTAGGCCACGCCCTCGGCGGCGATGCGGCCGGCCTTCTTTTGGGCGGCGGCAAGGCCCTTCTCACGCAGCCATTCCACGGCCTTGTCGATATCGCCGTCGGTGGCGGCCAGGGCCTTCTTGCAGTCCATCATGCCGACGCCGGTCATCTCGCGAAGATTCTTTACATCAGCGGCAGTGATTGCCATAATCAGTTCCTCCTATATATTCTTACGGTTAAAAATCAGCTCACTCAGCGGCGCTCTCGGTCTCGGCCTCAGCCTCGGCCTTGGCGGCCTCGGCGTCCTCGCCCTGACGGCCCTCCTGGACGGCGTTGGCCATGGTGGAGGCGATGAGGCGAATGGCGCGGATGGCGTCGTCGTTGCCGGGGATCACGTAGTCCACCTCGTCGGGGTCGCAGTTGGTGTCCACGATGGCGACGATGGGGATGCCAAGCTTCCGGGCCTCGGCAATGGCGTTGCGCTCCTTGCGGGGATCGACGATGAAGAGGGCGGAGGGGAGCTTGCTCATCTCCTTGACGCCGCCGAGATACTTCTCGAGCTTAGCCATCTCGCCCAGGTGCTTCATGACCTCCTTCTTGGGGAGCATGTCGAAGGTGCCGTCCTCCTGCATCTTCTTGAGCTGCGCCAGCCTGTCCACGCGGGTGCGCATGGTCTTGAAGTTGGTGAGCATACCGCCCAGCCACCGGGCGTTGACGTAGTACATGCCCACGCGCTCGGCCTCCTCGCGCATGGCGTCCTGGGCCTGCTTCTTGGTGCCCACGAAGAGGACGGTGCCGCCGTTCTCGCTAAGCTCACGCACGAAGTTGTAAGCCTCCTCCAGCTTCTTCACGGTCTTCGCAAGGTCGATGATGTAGATGCCGTTGCGCTCCATGTAGATGTAGGGGGCCATCTTGGGGTTCCACCTGCGGGTCTGGTGGCCGAAATGCACGCCGGCCTCCAGAAGCTGTTTCATTGATACGACTGCCATTTGTTTGTTCTCCTTTTCCATTTAGTTCTTACCTCCACGGCTATCCACCCGAACGCCAACCGTCGGCACAGACGTCCGGTCCCTCCGTGTGCGTAATACCCCGTTTTGGGGCTTTAGCATTATACCAGAGCTTTTCCCGGATTGCAAGGATTATTTTGCGCTTTTCCCGATTTTTTCAGTCAAAAAACCGCTCCGCCTTGTCCCGGATGCCCTCCTTGAAGGCCGCCAGCGTCTCGTCCGTCTCGGCGATCCAGTAGGGACGTGCCTCGGGGCGGTCGGGCTTGGACTCGTCGTAGTCGGCCTGGTCGAACCAGACGGCGGCCTTGATGCGGCCGTAGCGGGGAAGCTCCCGGAACATGTCCCGGATCCAGCCGGGCTTGTCCCCGCCCACGGAGGAGGAGGCGAACTCCGTGATCATCCAGGGAAAGTCCCCGAAGATCGCCCCGTACTTCTCCTCGATATCCTCGTAGATCTCGTCGAAGTCCCGCCAGTCCTCGCCGGTGACGTCCTTATAATAGGTCCCCGTGTTGTAGCCGGTGACGCCCAACATGTGGACGTACCCGTTGCCGGGGTAGTACGCGAGGAACGAGTTCCAGCCGGCCGGCGGGAAGTCCCGGTCGTTGGGGTTCCAGACCCAGATGAGGTTATGGACGCCCCGGCTTTCAAAGAAGTCATAGATATACCGCCACACGGCGACAAAGAGGTCGGGGTCCGAGAGATTCACCGCGCCGGAATAACTCGTCCAGTCGGAGTTCATCTCGTTGTTGAACCGGAAAAGCACCGGGCGGCCGAAGGCGGCGAGCCCGTCGGCCAGGGAGGCGAGGACCCCGTCGTACTCCCCGCGCAGGATGCCCAGCATGGGGGACGGGGCGCACAGGTCGGAGTTGTTGTTGACGGTACACTGGAGCGTCAGCTCCGTCAGCTTCCCCTGGGCGTACCACGCCTCCAGCTTGTCCAGCGGCAGGGGCTCGCTGAGCTGGATGTAGGTGAGGGCAAGGGCGAAGTCGTGGTCCAGCCGCTCCTCGACGGCCCCCACGTCCCGGCTGTAGACCCCGAAATACGGCTCCTTCGCGGCGCAAAGCCGGTCGTAGGCGTCCCGCGTCTCCCGGGACCAGTCCGCGGGCAGGACGGGGGCGAAGTCCGTCTCCAGCCGCTTCTTCTCCAAGGTCACCCGCGGGCGGAAGTCCGCGGCGAACGCCGCCACCGCCCGTTCCGCCTCCTCCGCGCGGGCGCTGTCATATTTGAACATCGCCCGGAGGAAGTAGCGGGTACCGGGGACGTCCCTGGTGACATAGACGTAGGTGTCCGCCATGCCCTCCGGCAGGGCGTCCACGGTCACGGTGAGCGCCCGGCAGTCCCCGATCTCCTCGTCCCGCAGGACGGCGGCGCCGTTGGCGGCCTGCCACGCCGGGTCCCGGACGAAGCGGTCAAAGGACTCCGCGATGTACGTCCGCTTATTGAGATAGGGCGAGCGCTCCACGGAGATGACCGCTTTCAGGTAACCGTTCTCCGCCACGGTGTACGCCGCGCTCCGGGACTCGTCCACCCGCATATCAGCTGGAAGATTCTCCCCCCCTCGCCAGCTCAGATGGTCCCCCACGATCCCGAAGGCGTCGTAAAAGAAGACGAACCCATAAACGCCGGCCGCGACCACCAGAGTGACCGCGGCGATGAGAAATCCGATGAAAATTTTCTTTCTCTTTTGTTTCATATCCGTTTTCGTCTATTTGTATTGCGTCCCGCGGCCGCCGGGCCGGGGCTTTTTCTCCCGGGTCTCCACCCGGTCCTCCTCCACCAGGATGATGTCGTCCCCGATGCGGCGAATGGCGTCCCAGGGGATGACGATGTCGTCCTTCTGCCCGAAAAGCCCCAGCACCTTGTAGGGCCCCGGCACCACCAGCGCCGTCATCTGCCCGGTGGAGACGTTGAAGACCCCGTCGGACACATACCCCAGCCGCACGCCGGTATTGACGTTGATGACCTCCTTATACCGAAGGTCCCCGATCCTTTGATCCATGCCCTCCCCTCCCTTTGTGGGAGGATATGCGCCGAAGATCTGTTCCAGAACCCCCGCCGCCTCAGTTCAGGAAGTCCTTGAGCTTCTTGCTCCGGGACGGATGCCGCAGCTTGCGGAGGGCCTTGGCCTCGATCTGGCGGATGCGCTCACGGGTGACGTTGAACTCCCGGCCCACCTCCTCCAGGGTACGGGTACGGCCGTCCACGATGCCGAAGCGAAGCTCCAGGACCTTCTTCTCCCGGGGCGTCAGCGTCTCCAGCACCTCCATGAGCTGCTCCTTGAGGAGGGTGAAGCTGGCGGCCTCCGCCGGCTCGCTGGCGGCCTCGTCCTCGATGAAATCGCCGAGGTGGCTGTCCTCCTCCTCGCCGATGGGCGTCTCCAGGCTCACCGGCTCCTGGGCGATCTTCAGGATGTCCCGGACCTTGTCCACGGGCATATCCATCTCCGCGGCGATCTCGTCCGGGGAGGGATCGTGGCCCAGCTCCTGGAGGAGCTGGCGGGAAACCCTAATGACCTTGTTGATGGTCTCCACCATGTGGACCGGGATGCGGATGGTCCGCGCCTGGTCGGCGATAGCCCTGGTGATGGCCTGACGGATCCACCAGGTGGCGTAGGTGGAGAACTTGTAGCCCTTCTGGTAGTTGAACTTCTCCACCGCCTTGATGAGGCCCAAATTGCCCTCCTGGATGAGGTCTAAAAACAGCATTCCCCGCCCCACGTACCGCTTGGCGATGGAGACGACCAGCCGGAGGTTGGCCTCCGCCATGCGCTTTTTGGCCTCCTGGTCGCCCTCGGCCATGCGGCGGGCCAGGTCCATCTCCTCCTCCGGGGTCAGGAGGGCCACCTTGCCGATCTCCTTGAGGTACATGCGCACCGGGTCGTCGATGGCGAAGGAATCCGACAGCGCGTCGGTGCTCTCCAGCTCCTCCCGGGTGATCTCGTCGATGTCGTCCAGGTCCTCCAGGCTCACGTCGATGTCCTCTAAGAGCTCCAGAGCCTCCTCGTCGGTGGTCTCCACTCCCAGGGACTCCAGCCGCTCGTAAAACTTATCGACGGTCTCCGGGTCCAGGTTCATGCTGTCCAGGACGCTCAGCTCCTTGGAGGTCAGGGATCCCTTTTTCTGTCCCTCCTTGATGAGCGCCTCCAGCTTGTCGAGGTTCGCCTGCTGGGTGTCTTTGACAACGTTGTTTTTTTCTTCCATGTTTTTATCCTCCAAGCCCTTTTTTCTTTTGGTAGTTCTCTCTGATGGCCATGATGTCCCTGTCTTTTTTTGTCTTGAGGCCCTCGCGACGGATGACTTCTATGTAATCGCCCATGGCCTCACGGGCGTTGGCCGCGTTCACCGGCTCCTGCAGGAGCCTCGTCAGGTGCGCGCACTCGTCGGGCTCCAGGCCCGCCATGAGCACCGCCGGGGTGACGGGCTCGTGGGCGGCGGCTTTCGCGCGGATGGTCCCGAAGAGCTTCCCCAGAAACGCCGCGCTGAAATCCTCCGGCTCCAGGCCGCCCACGTATTTGACAAGCTCCGGGTCCCGCAGGAGCGACTTGACGACCCCCTCCTCCGCCAGGGCGGAGGGGACGTTGGCGTAGCGGATGCGCTTGGAGTCCGGCTGGACCGCCCGCTCCGGGCGCATGACCGCGCGCTCTGCGTCCTTTCTGTTCTTCCCGGCAAGGCCCCGGCGGACGATGCGCAGCTGCTCGGCCACGCTCTCCCGTCCCACGCCGGCCAGCTCCGCCACGCGCCCGATGTAGACCTCCGCCTCCAGGGGGTTGAAGCTCCCGGCCAGCATCCGGATGGCCTCCTGCAAAAAGCCCAGCCTCCCGGCGTCCGTATCCATATCGTATTTGGCCCGCACCGCGTCTATTCTATACTCCACGTGGTTGGCGCTGCGCTCCAGCAAAAGCTCGAAGGCCTCCGGGCCTTTCGTTTTGATGAACTCGTCCGGGTCCTTGGCCCCCTCCATCCGCAGGACCCGCACCTTGAGGCCCGCCGGCTCCAGAAGCCCGATGGCCCGCTGGGCGGCCTTGACGCCGGCGGCGTCGGAGTCGTAGGCGATGACCACGTTCTCCTTGAAGTGCTTGATGAGCCGCGCCTGGTCGGCGGTGAGGGAGGTGCCGAGGCTGGCCACCGCGCAGTCGAAGCCCGCCTGGTGGAGCATCACCACGTCCACGTTGCCCTCGGCCAGAATGAGCATGTCCCGCTTGGAGCGCTTGGCCAGGTTGAGGGCGAAGAGGTTCCGGCTCTTCTGGAAGACCGGCGTGTCCGGGGTGTTCAGGTACTTGGGCTCCCCGTCCCCCAAGATCCGCCCGGAGAAGCCGATGACGCTGCCGCGCACGTCGATGACCGGGAAGACGAGGCGGTTGCGGAAGACGTCGTAGGCCCCGCCGTTCTTGCCCTTTTTGGCAAGGCCGGCGTCGATGAGGTCCCGGTCGGTGTAGCCGCGCTTGCGCATCTCATTGGTGAGGGCGTACCAGTCGTCCGGGGCCGCGCCCAGGCCGAAGATTTTGGCGGTCCTCGGCGTGATCCGCCGCTCCCGCATATAGGCCGCCGCCGCGGCGCCCTCGGGCTTGGCGAGGTTCTCGTAAAACCACCGGGCAGCGGCGCGGTTGAGCTCCAAAAGCCGCGTCCGGCGGCCCTGGCGCTCCTTGTCGTCCTCGCTCTCGTCGGGCATCTCCATCCCGGCCCGGCGGGCCAGGAACGCCACCGCGTCCCGGAAGGGCAGGTTCTCGATCTCCATGATGAAGCTGATGACCCCGCCGCCCTTGCCGCAGCCGAAGCAGTGGTAGATCTGCTTGTCCGGGGAGACGGAGAAGGAGGGCGTCTTCTCCGAGTGGAACGGGCACAGCCCGAACTGGTTGGCCCCGGAACGCTTGGAAAGCGTCACGTAGTCCGACACCACGTCCACGATATCACTCCGCGCCACAAGCTCCTCTATAAAGCTGTCTGGGATTGCCACTCTCTCCACCTCCTTATCCGTTCCGCGTACCCCGGCCTTTCAAGCCGGGTTATTTGACAGTCCACGCCATGGGGACAAATATGGAATTGTGTATCTCGATGGCGTAGGGGTCCGTCATGCCCGCCACGTAATCGGCGGCGGCGCGTTCCGGGCCCTCGGTGTAGACCGTTTCCAGGTATTCTGCCGACATTTTTGCCGGATTTTTAACGAAATAATCAAAGATTCCGGAAAGGAGGCCCAAAACCTTCTTCTCCTCCCCTTTTACCACGGGATTTTTGTAGACCCGCTCGTAGAGAAACGCGGAAAAGACGTCCACCGCCTCCGCTACGCCCTCGCTCATGCGCACGACGCCGCCCTCCGTGCCCTGGGAGATGACGTCCTCCACGATGGTGTTGATGCGGGTGCTGTACCGCTTGCCCAAGACCTCCCGGACCGTCTCGGGGATGTCCTCCCCCCGGAGAGTGCCGGAGCGGATGGCGTCGTCCACGTCGTGGTTTATGTAAGCGATCTTGTCGGAAAGGCGCACCACCTGCCCCTCCAGCGTGGCGGCAAGGGGGTCGCAGGTGTGGCGCAGGATGCCGTCCCGCGTCTCCATGGTCAGGTTGAGGCCCCGACCGTCCTTCTCGATCTTGTCCACCACCCGCAGGCTCTGCTCGTAGTGCCGGAAGCCCCCCAGGTCCGCCAGGAGTTCGTTGAGGGCCCGCTCCCCGGCGTGGCCGAAGGGCGTGTGGCCCAGGTCGTGCCCCAGGCCGATGGCCTCGGTGAGGTCCTCGTTTAAGTTGAGGGCGCGGGCGATGGTCCTGGCGATGCGCGTGACCTCCAGCGTGTGTGTCAGGCGCGTGCGGTAGTGGTCGCCCTCCGGCTCTAAGAAGACCTGGGTCTTCTGCTTTAAGCGCCGGAAGGCCTTGGAGTGGGTGATGCGGTCGATGTCCCGCTGAAAGCAGGTGCGCACGTCGTCCTCCTCCTCGGCGCGAAGCCGCCCGGCGCTCTGCTCCGCCCGGACGCCGGCGTCCGAGACGATGAGCCGCTCCAGCGCCTCCCGCTTTTCACGAATCGATGCCAAGCCGGCCGCCTCCTTCCTCACGCAGACACTCGCATTATCTTATATACGCCGCAAAAAACAAAAATCCTTTGTTTTTTTCAAAAATTTTTGTGAACATGACCCGCCGGAAAACGGGCCGGAGACGGAAAAAAGTGTTGACTTTCCCGCCCCGGTATGCTAAAATACTAGCTTGCCTGGGGTTTTTGCACCCATTTATGGGTAAACTACCCTTGGGAAAAAACCGATTTTTTGAGAAAGGAGGAACACAATGCCCACCATTAACCAGCTCGTCCGCAAGGGACGCCAGACCAGCGTCTACAAGTCCACCAGCCCCGCGCTCCAGAAGGGCCTCAACACCCTGAAGAACCGCGCCACGGACTTAAGCTCCCCCCAGAAGCGCGGCGTGTGCACCGCCGTCAGGACCATGACCCCGAAGAAGCCCAACTCCGCTCTGCGGAAGATCGCCCGTGTGCGTCTGACCAACGGCTTTGAGGTCACGGCCTACATCCCCGGCGTCGGCCACAACCTGCAGGAGCACTCCGTGGTGATGATCCGCGGCGGCCGTGTCAAGGACCTCCCCGGTGTCCGTTACCACATCATCCGCGGTACCCTCGACACTCAGGGCGTCAACGGACGTATGCAGGCCCGCTCCAAGTACGGCGCCAAGCGCCCGAAGGCCGGCAAGAAGAAGTAAGCGCATCCCCAACAGCGTCCTCGTTGTTGTGTTTATATCGTATATACACACCTCGGGGCGCAAACGCGGCTTATGTGGCCGCGAGTACCTGTGAATTCTTTTTAAGAAGGAGGGAAGCAAAGTGCCCAGAAGAGGTAATGTTCCCAAAAGAGAAATTTTGCCCGATCCTGTTTACAACTCCGTGCTCGTCACGAAGCTGGTGAACTCCATCATGCTCGACGGCAAGAAGGGCGTGGCCCAGAAGGTGGTCTACGGCGCCTTTGACATCGTCAAGGAAAAGACCGGCAAGGAGCCCCTGGAGGTTTTCCAGGCCGCCCTTGAAAACATCATGCCGTCTCTGGAGGTCAAGGCCCGCCGTGTGGGCGGCGCCACCTACCAGGTGCCTATCGAGGTCCGTCCGGCCCGCCGCCAGACCCTCGGTCTCCGGTGGCTCACCAACTACACCCGCGCCCGCGGCGAGAAGACCATGCGCGAGAAGCTGGCCGCCGAGATCATGGACGCCGCCAACAACACCGGCGCGTCCGTGAAGAAGCGCGAGGAGACCCACCGCATGGCTGAGTCCAACAAGGCGTTCGCGCACTTCCGTTGGTAAGCCTTTCACGGCATTTTCGCGATTTCCAGCGTTATTTTGAGTCTGGTCCCGGGCCGTCGGAGCCCCGGACGCATCAGGAGAAAGAATTTTTATGCCCAGACAGTATTCCTTAGAGAGAACCAGAAACATCGGCATCATGGCCCACATCGACGCCGGCAAGACCACCACCACGGAGCGCATCCTCTTCTACACCGGCCGCACCCACAAGCTGGGCGAGGTCCACGAGGGCGCGGCCACCATGGACTGGATGGTCCAGGAGCAGGAGCGCGGCATCACCATCACCTCCGCCGCCACCACCTGCTTCTGGAAGGGCACCCGCATCAACATCATCGACACTCCGGGCCACGTGGACTTCACCGTGGAGGTGGAGCGTTCCCTGCGCGTCCTGGACGGGTCCGTCACGGTGATGTGCGCCAAGGGCGGCGTGGAGCCCCAGTCCGAGACGGTGTGGCGTCAGGCCGACACCTATCACGTCCCCCGGATGATCTACGTCAACAAGATGGACATCATGGGCGCGGACTTCTTCAACGTCATCCGCATGGTCCATGAGCGCCTCCACGCCAACGCCGTCCCCATCCAGCTGCCCATCGGCAAGGAAGCGGACTTCAAGGGCATCATCGACCTTATCGAGATGAACGCCGACGTCTACTACGACGAGCTGGGCCAGGACATGCGGGTGGAGCCCATCCCCGAGAACATGCGCGACATGGCCGAGGAGTATCGCATGAAGCTCCTGGAGGCCGTGTCCGACTTCGACGACGAGATCATGGAGAAGTACCTGGAGGGCGAAGAGGTCAGCACCGAGTCCATCAAGGCCGCCATCCGGAAGGCCACCATCGCCAACAAGATGGTCCCCGTGGTCTGCGGCACCTCTTACCGCAACAAGGGCGTCCAGAAGCTCATCGACGCCATCGTGGACTACATGCCCTCGCCTCTGGATATCCCGCCCATCAAGGGGACGAATCCCCAGACCGGCGAGGAGGACGAGCGTCCCGCGGACGACGACGCCCCCTTCTCCGCTCTGGCGTTCAAGATCATGACCGACCCCTACGTGGGGCGTCTCAGCTTCTTCCGCGTCTATTCCGGCACCGCCGAGGCCGGCGCCACGGTCATCAACCCCGTGAAGCGCCAGCGTGAGCGCCTGGGGCGCATCCTTCAGATGCACGCCAACCACCGGGAGGACATCGACAAGGTCTACACCGGCGACATCGCCGCCGCCGTGGGCCTCAAAAACACCACCACCGGCGACACCCTGTGCGACCCGGACCATCAGATCGTCCTGGAGTCCATGGAGTTCCCCGAGCCCGTCATCCGCGTGGCCATCGAGCCGCGCACCAAGGCCGGCCAGGAAAAAATGGCCATCGCGCTGGCCAAGCTTGCCGAGGAGGACCCCACCTTCAAGACCTACACCGACGAGGAGACGGGCCAGACCATCATCGCCGGCATGGGCGAGCTCCACCTGGAGATCATCGTGGACCGCCTTCTCCGGGAGTTCAAGGTAGAGGCCAATGTAGGCCGTCCCCAGGTCAGCTACAAGGAGACGATCAAGGGCACGGCGGATGTGGATACCCGCTATGTCCGCCAGTCCGGCGGCAAGGGCCAGTACGGCCACGTGAAGCTCCGCATCGAGCCCAACGAGTCCGGCAAGGGCTACGAGTTCCTCAACGAGATCACCGGCGGCGCCATCCCCAAGGAGTATATCCCTGCGGTGGACGCCGGTATCCAGGGCGCCATGCTCTCCGGCGTGGTGGCCGGCTACCCCGTGGTGGACGTGAAGGTCCACCTCTACGACGGGTCCTTCCACGAGGTGGACTCCTCCGAGATGGCCTTTAAGATCGCCGGCTCCATGGCCTTTAAGGAGGCCATGGCCAAGGCCGACCCCACCATCCTGGAGCCCATCATGAAGGTCACGGTCATCGGCCCCGACGAGTATATGGGCGACATCATCGGCGACATCAATTCCCGCCGCGGCGCCGTCACCGCCACGGAGATGGAAAACGGCACCGTCCGCGTCACCTGCGATGTGCCCCTCTCCACCATGTTCGGCTACTCCACGGACCTCCGGTCGAAGACCCAGGGCCGCGCCAACTACTCCATGGAGCCCAGCCACTTCATCGAGATCCCCAAGAGTCTCCGGGACGAGATCGTGAAAAATCACGGCTCCGCCAAATAAACGGCGGGAAAGCCCACAAAACAGTTGCAAAATTCCCGTGAATGTATTAGAATACACTCAGAATTTGAAAACACCCTTTTCCAAAAACATTAAGGAGGATAAGTACCAATGGCTAAAGCAAAATTCGAGCGCACCAAGCCCCATGTAAACATCGGCACCATCGGCCACATCGACCACGGCAAGACCACTCTGACCGCGGCCATCACCAAGGTTCTGAACATGGCCGACGCCAGCGCCGCCACCTACACCGCCTACGACCAGATCGACAAGGCCCCCGAGGAGCGCGCCCGCGGCATCACGATCAACACCGCCCACGTCGAGTATCAGACCGCCGCCCGCCACTATGCCCACGTTGACTGCCCGGGCCACGCCGACTATATCAAGAACATGATCACCGGCGCCGCGCAGATGGATGGCGCTATCCTGGTCATCGCCGCCTCCGACGGCCCCATGGCCCAGACCCGCGAGCACCTTCTGCTTGCCCGTCAGGTGAACGTGCCCTATGTGGTCGTCTTCCTCAACAAGTGCGACCAGGTGGACGACCCCGAGCTCCTCGAGCTCGTCGAGATGGAAGTCCGCGAGCTTCTGGACAAGTACGAGTTCCCCGGCGACGACACCCCCATCATCAAGGGTTCCGCCCTTCAGGTCCTGGAGTCCAACTCCACCGATCCTCACGCCCCCGAGTATGAGTGCATCTGGGAGCTGATGGACGCTGTGGACAACTATATCAAGACCCCCGACCGCGCCGCCGACCAGCCCTTCCTCATGCCTGTTGAGGACGTCTTCACCATCACCGGCCGCGGCACCGTGGCCACCGGTAGAGTTGAGCGCGGTACCATCAAGATGAACGAGAAGGTCCAGATCGTCGGCCTCATGGACGAGCCCCGCGAGACCGTCGTCACCGGTATCGAGATGTTCCGCAAGCTCCTGGACTACGCTGAGGCCGGCGACAACATCGGCACCCTCCTCCGCGGCATCGCGAAGAACGAGGTCGAGCGCGGCCAGGTCCTTGCCAAGCCCGGCTCCATCCATCCCCACACCAAGTTCCACGGCCAGGTCTACGTCCTGAGCAAGGACGAGGGCGGCCGCCACACTCCTTTCTTCAACAACTATCGTCCCCAGTTCTACTTCCGTACCACCGACGTCACCGGCGTCATCACCCTCCCCGAGGGCGTTGAGATGTGCATGCCCGGCGACAACGTGGAGATGGACGTGGAGCTCATCACCCCCATCGCCATCGAGCCCGGCCTCCGCTTCGCCATCCGCGAGGGCGGCCGTACCGTCGGCTCCGGCGTCGTCACCAAGATCAACGAGTAAAAATGACTGGCTTTAGAGCCCGCGAAGCGGGCTCTAAATGCCAAGAGGAACGTGCGAAAAAAGTTTCGGAAATGTCTGCGGACATTTCCGAAACTTTTTTCTGCTGTTTTGCTCCGCGCACGGCCCCGTCGGGGCCGCACACTCCGCAAAACAAAAGGTATTTTTTCCGACGTACATGCCGCCGGAAAAAATGCTCGGCAGAGAGTTTTGTCCGCTTTCTTCTGATGTGCGTATTATACCACAAAATGAGTGATTTGTCAAGTATTTTTTAGTATTCGTAAGCAAAAATATGTAGGGGTCGCCGTCCCCGGCGACCCGCCCATCGTTTATTGACACGTTTCGTACACCGCCGTACGGGCCGCATCTCCGCGCTAAGAGCCGCCGCTTCGCGGCGGTTGCGCTCCGAAACGCGCCTGCGGGCGCAGGCCCACGGCGGCCCTTGCCCCCGATAACCGACATGTACCGTTTTATCGGACCCGTTCCCGTCCCGCAACGTGCCACGGGCGGACACATGGGTCCGCCCCTACGGGGAATATGGGAGGTTATCCCATTCAGCCGACATGGGAGGTCATCGGAACGCGGGCCGCCGTGGGCGGCGGCCCCTACGGCGTGAATGGGGCTGATGCGGCTTTTTGAAACCGCTCTGTTATCCAACGCTCGCTGCCCCCCTGCCCCCCTCCTACGAGGAGGGGGCACTAAAACCGGGGCTGGTGCGTTTTATCGGAACCGGTCCGTCCCACAACCGCGCACGGGCGGGTTTAGAACCCGCCCGTCCCCCGTCCCCGCCGCGCGGGAAAATCAAAGAATGCGCCGCAAGGCGGCGCAAACCTTTTTAAGCCCCCTCCTCGTAGGAGGGGGGCAGGGGGGCAGCGAAGGTTGGTTGACAGACCGGTCCCGGCGACCCGCATCCGCCCCTCTCATCCTTTCAAAAATCCCCCCGTGTGGTCCTGCGGGCGCAATGGGAGGCCGCGGGAGATGAGGGAGTCGGCCTTGAGGGCCACCAGGTTCACGTCGGAGGAAAGGGCGGCGGCGATCTGGTGGGTGTCCCGGCCCTCGCGGATGGCGTCCAGGACGTCCTCGTCGGGCAGGAGGAGCTCGGCGGCGAAGATGTTGGCCTCGTACTCCATGCGGTCCGTGCCCATCTCGAAGATGTTGAACTCCTGAAAGCCCCCCAGCCGCTGGGCCTCCAGGCGGTGGAGGCAGTGATGCCCCAGCTCGTGGGCCAGGACGATGCGCTCCATGGCCGGGTCTAAATCGGATTTGATGAAAATAAAGGGGTTGCGCATGACGATCTTATAGGCGCCCTTTTGCCTCTCAAAGGGCCGCGCCAGGACCTCCACCCCCAGTGCCGCGCACAGCTCCCCGGGTTCCCGGGTGCCGAACCGCGCCGTGAGCTCCCGGACGCGCTCGGCGATCTCCTGAATTTTAATATACATATCCGTCACCAAAAACCGAAAAAATCCCGAAAATCAGGACTCTTTCCCGTATTTCCGGTTCTTCTCCTTGGCGATCCAGTAGGCGTCCTGGATGGCGCGGAGCATCTCGTCCTTGTCCTCGTCGTTGAGCTCCCCGCCGGCGAAGAGGGCCGTGGCCTCCCGCACCAGAGCCTCCGCCTGCCGCCGGCCCGAGGCGCCGTAGCGCTCCCCGGCCAGGGAGACGAAGTCCTCGTCCTCGGTGAGGAGGTAGTTCACGTCGCACCCGAAGAGGGCCGCCAATCTCACGTAGATCTCCCGGTTCCGGGGGTAGACCCCCTCCTGCTCGTAGGACCCGTAGGCCCGCCGGGAGATCCCCGCCGCCCGCGCCGCCTCCTCCTGAGAGAGCCGCTTCTCCGTCCGCAGCGCCTTCAGCTTTTCTCCAAATTTCATAGGTCGCCCTCCTTGGGAAGTTAAACTTCACAAAATACAAAATTTCCTCTTGACAAGAGAAGTGTAAACGCCTATAATAGAGCCAGATGGGAAGTTTATTTTCCCATATTGTACATCAAACTTCCCCGTCTGTCAAGAGGTGAAACGGAAAAATGCCGTATATCAGCATTGACCTCAAGTCCTTTTATGCCTCCTGCGAGTGCGTGGCGCGGGGGCTGGACCCGCTGACGGCGAGGCTCGTGGTGGCGGACGAGGAGCGGACGGACGGGACCATCTGCCTGGCGGTGTCGCCGGCCTTAAAAGCCTACGGCGTGCCGGGGCGGCCGCGGCTTTTTGAGGTGCGTGAGCGTCTGCGGGAGGTGAAGGCCCGGACAGGGGAGGACGTGGACTTCATCGTGGCCCGGCCACGGATGGGGCTTTACGTGGACGTGTCCACGAAAATCTACGCCATTTACCTCAAATTTGTGGCCCCGGAGGACATCCACGTCTACTCCATCGACGAGGTGTTCATCGACGCCGCGCCCTATCTGCGCCCCCGCCGCCAGAGCGCGCAGGAGCTGGCCATGGAGATGATCCGCGCGGTCCTCGCTGAGACGGGCATCACCGCCACGGCGGGGGTGGGGACGAATCTCTATTTGGCCAAGATCGCCATGGACATCGTGGCTAAGAAAATGCGGCCCGACAAAAACGGCGTGCGGCTGGCCAGCCTCACGGAGGAGAGCTACCGGCGGCTTTTGTGGGACCATCTGCCGCTGACGGACTTCTGGCAGGTCGCCGGCGGCACCGTCCGGCGGCTGGAGAAATTAGGCGTCCACACCATGGGGGAGCTGGCGCGGCTGAGCCTCACGAACGAGGACGCCCTCTACCGGACCTTTGGCGTCAACGCGGAGCTGCTCATCGACCACGCCTGGGGGCTGGAGAGCACCACCATGGCGGACATCAAGGCGTACAGGCCGTCGTCCCAGTCCCTCAGCGCCGGGCAGGTGCTCACCAGGCCCTACCGCTTTGAGGAGGCGCGGGTCGTCATCCGGGAGATGGCGGAGGAGCTGGCCATGGAGCTCATGGAAAAGGGCCTGGTCACCGATGGCATCGTGGTGCATCTGGGCTACGACCGGGGGAATTTCGACTGGGACGGCCCCAAAAAGGCGGACCACTACGGCCGCTTCGTCCCCGCCTCCGCCCACGGCACGGCGGGGCTGGCGGGCTTCACCGACGAGCTGGAGCCCATCACCCAGGCGGTGCTGGGACTCTTCGACAGGCTCGCCAACCGCGCCCTCACCCTGCGGCGGCTCAATTTGGCCGCCATCCGCCTGGAGCGGGAGGGCGAGCGGCCGGAGCAGCTGGATCTCTTCGACAGCTTTGAGGACCGGTCCCGCCGCCGCGCCCTCCAGCGAGCGGTGCTGACGGTGCGGGACAAGTACGGCAAAAACGCCCTCCTGCGGGGGCATGACTTTCTCGAGGGCGCCACCGCCAGGGAGCGCCACGAACAGATCGGAGGACACAGAAAATGAACGAGTATACAGACCTGCGGGACCGGAAACGGGCCTGCTCGCCCCGTCCCCGGATGGACCGGGCCGACCGGGCCAAGCTCTTCGCCCCCTACGCGGCCCTGAAGGGCTACAACGAGTCCGCCCACGCCATGGAGCGCCGCCTTGTCCCCCGCCCCGTTTTGGCGGAGGACCGGGCCGAGCAGCTGGACCGGCGCCTCCGATCCCTCCGGCGCGGCGACCCGGTGACCGTCACCTGGTTTGAGCCGCTGAAAACCGAAAACGGCCAAGACCTGGGCCAATACCGCACCGCCTCCGGCGTGTACCTGGCCTCCCACCCCGCCTCCGGCGTCCTGGTCCTGGACACCGCCAGGATTGAGACGGGGAATATTGTGGACGTGGGGACAAGGTGAGGCGGCGCCGGTGAACCCGCGTTTTATGGTTGAAAACGCCTGCCGCCTGTGGTAAAATCAGACTAACAACAAAGGGGGCGGCGGGATGAGCAGGATCTTTTGTCTGGTGGGGAAGAGCGGCGCGGGGAAGGACACGCTGTACGCGGCGGTGACGGCGCGGTACGGGGACCGCCTCACGCCCATCGTGCCCTGCACCACCCGGCCCAGGCGGGCGGGGGAGCGCAACGGGGAGAACTACTTCTTCGTGACGGAGCAGGAGCTGCGGGGCCTGGAGGAGCGGGGCCAGGTCATCGAAAAGCGGGTCTACCAGACGGTAAACGGCCCCTGGACGTACTTCACCCGGCGGTTTTCGCTGCTGGAGAGCTGCGATTACATCGTCATCACCACTTTAGAGGGGGCGCGGTCCTTCATCCGGGCCTTCGGCGCGGACACGGTGCGGACGGTGTACCTGACCCTGCCCGACGGCCAGCGCCTGCGCCGCTGTCTGGACCGGGAGGACGCCCAGCCCACCCCCAACTACGCCGAGCTCTGCCGCCGGTACCTGGCCGACGAGCGGGACTTCTCCCCGGAGGCCCTGGCCTCCCTCCCCAACCTCCGCCCCCTGGACACCTCCTCCGACCTGGCCGACGCCATGCGCCAGTGGGAGGATATCTTCAACGGGGAATAATAAGGGCTTTTCAACGCAAAAAAGGCCGCCGACGGGCGGTCTTTTTCCGGAATAAGCGGTAATACTAATATCTAATTAAAATAAGACATTCGCGCCGGTCTTTTTCGCGTCATGCGGCGTCAGCCGCCTTGGGAATACACAAAGTATTCCCTGCGGCGTCTTCCTTGCCTGACGCGAAAAATCCTCGCCGCTCGGTGTCTCCTTTTAAATAGATATTAGTATAAGATCCCGCGTTTCAAAAAGCCTTGCGGCGCAACGGGTTCATTCCTTTTCCTCACCGGATCTCAGCATCGTCAACAGCTCCGCCGGCGTATACACCGGAACGGAGGAGCTTGCGTAGTCCCGCCCGTTCCTCGTGACAATGGCGTCCATCCCCGCGCGGAGGGCGGTTTCTGCCATGACGGCGTCCTCGAAGTCTGAAACCTCCGATGAAATCGCTTTCCGGCAGTCGAGCCCGGCCGTGTCCAAGAGGTCCAACGGGACAAGCAGCGCGGAGTACCCTCATATCCTGTCAAGCCTCTCGTCCCGCGCCTCCTCCGGCGTTACGTCGGCGGGCAGGATGCCGTAGAGGGACTTGACCGCGTCTACCCGGTCCTGATAGGGGTTGGAAAGCTTGGCGATGACCTTGCCGTTGCGGGTGATGTAAATGTCCTCGCTCTCGGCAAGCTGAAGGTACTTCCCCAGGTTGAGCTTTAATTCCGTGGCTGTAATCGACATCGCGGGACCTCCTTTCTCCGATGAACTATAGTATAGCAAAATCGTCCGGACGAAACAATTCTACAAGGCAAGAAACGCGACCCTGTTTTCAAGAAAACGCTTGAAAACGAGGTCGCGTTCATTTGGCGGAGAGGATGGGATTCGAACCCATGTGCGCTTTCACGCAAACTGATTTCGAGTGCAATAGGTCACGTGGAATATAGATGCCTTTGAGGTTCTCACAGCTCCTCGTGTACCGGATTCCACGCGGATTTCTTCCAGCTCTAAAAGCGTAGAAAACAGCGTAAGAAACGTAGAAGCCCCTGAGAGAAGAAAAGGAAAAAGCCAGAAATATCAAGGGGTTTGGGGCTCAAACAGCAACATGGACTGCCTGATTTTATACCCGTAAGCGCATGAGGAATTTAGAGGTTTTCTGGAAATATAAAAGTGCGAAATGCCAACGGGTTTGACCGCCTCCGTCATGACAGAGAGGACGGTGACGGGCATAAACTTCGAAGCTGTGTTAGAAAAGTGTTAGAAATCACCCAAAAATTGGGCCCCACAACAAAAAACTTAGGTTGCACTCCCTGCCATTGACGAGATCAATACATACGGAGGCAACCATGGCAACAGATTACTCTCATATACTCCTGGAATACCCGGAAAAGATATCAATAGAGCAGCTTTATCGAATATGTCATTTCAGCAAGCGAAAGTGCAAATGGCTGCTTGAAAACGGATATATTCCCTGTAAAAATAGAGGAACAAAAACCTGGAAGTTTATTATTAGGACTGTGGACGTAGTGGAGTATCTGACACTTCTGGAAACGGACGTAACCAGAGCACCGCCGTCAGGGATATTCAGTACCGTTCCAGCGAGGCAGAGAGCAAGCGCACCACTGGAAAGAGTGCCGGAGGAAAATATCCATAGCTTTCTGCGTGAACGGTGGAGCGACAAACCTGACGCGCTTACCATAGGAGATATTTCTCAACTGACAGGGTACACCAAAGCAACCATACGCAGTTGGATTACCGAGCATCGGCTGAAATGCGTCCTTGTCCTGAATGAAATCATAATTCCAAAAGATTGGCTGATTGAATGCTTTTCAATCATTATGAAGAAACGCTGTTCTGAAATGTCGGAGGAACAAAAGGCACTGATGGGGGAGCTGATGAAAAGAGGAACAGGAAAATGCCCCTTGCCGGAGGGTGAGGACGGTCTTACTTTGGGCAAGCTCCAGTAATTACAGGCTTAATTTAATTCATATAGTTAGAAGAACCGGGGCGGAAACGCCCCGGTCATTTTATTATACGAGGAGGACAGCTTATGAAAGAAATCAGCGAAGAAGCAAAGGTACGGTTTTTCGAGGAGGTCGGCATCTGCCTGAAGCGGGGTGGCTTTCAAACCGGTCCCGTGGAGGATGGGTTTATGCCGGTTTTCTGGCAGGAGGCTCCTCTGTGCCGGGTGAACGGCGTGGGCGGGGTCAGGTACCGCAGCGAGGTGACGAGGGACCCCGGCTCGGAGGCGGCGCTGAACCGGGCGATAGACATCGTCAACGTCACCGAAGAATATATGCGGCTTCTGGAAAAGGCGCCGCAGCTCAACGCCACGGGGCTGGACGAGAGCTATAAGCTCCTCAACGAGTTCAACAGCGCCGTGCTGGCCGCCCATCACACCCCCCGCCATGGCTGGGATTTCGTGACTTGGTGCCGGGATTACAGCGGAGAAAGTGTGACGCAGGGGCATTACGTCGGCGGCGATTACGAGGGAGCCAAGCGGGACTTCACTATCCGTGCCGGGCTTGTGCCGCAAAAGGAATTGTTCTCTCAGGAACAGCTGGCGGAGATCCATCGCTGTGTGGAAACGGTCCGTGACATGGATTTCCCCATGACCGTACAGAGAGAAGGCCGCATGGATGGCATCCTCAACCAAATCAGAAGGGCGGTGCCGGACCTGGACGCGCGGATCGGGCAGGCACAGAACGAGGATGGGCAGATTGCGGATCATACTCAATGGTCGCAGACGATGTGAGGAGGTTCGAAATGTCGATCCACTTTTCGTTGGTGACGGTCACGGCCAACGGGTATGAGACGGAGTTTTTCGCGGCAAATACCCCTTGGAGCCGGGATGATCTGGAGGAAAACGATGACTTTCTGGACTTCATCGCAGATTTGGATGAGGCGCAGGATGTGCGTGTCCATGTGGAGGATTACATCTATGGGGAGGGAGAGGTTGAGGCGGCCAGCGTGGATGAGCTTGCTGACATCGCGGCGCGTGTGGAGCGCGACCCCGCCTTTCTCTCCGACCAATGCGACAACATCGCGGACAACGACTTTTCCTTCTGGTTTGAGCCGGAGGAGGGCATGGGACAAAGTGAATTTGGACAGACGATGTACTGAGCCGGGGCTTTCAATAAAGGTCCGGCTTTTCTGTGAGCTGTATTTTCCAATTGACAAATACACTCATTGGGTGTACCATAGAAGCGAGGTGAGGCTCTTGAACATCCGGGAAATGAGAAGACGTTTAGGCGACACACAAAGTGAATTTGCCGCAAGGTACAATATTCCGTTCCGAACCATTCAAAATTGGGAATCGGATATCCGCAAGCCGCCTGAATATCTTGTGGATTTACTGGAATACCGCGTGCAGACGGATCTTATTAACCGAAAGACCGCTTCGCTGCCGAGGTACGACCCCCAAAAGAGTAATCTTCCCAAGAGACGCGATTTTGTGGGGGCAATCTCTTGGCTTCAGGCGGTTCGGAACTGCATTGGAGAGGATATCGTATTCGCGTTGGACGAGGCGCTTATGTGTCAAGGCCAATTTGGGGGGCGAAATGACGAGTTTGTTATATGGGTGTACGGCAGCAACTCTGTTTCCCGTTTTAATGGAGTGGTCGTCCTCGGCAATCAGGTAAGTTCATTCAATACAAAGGAGAAAAACGGATTAAAGTATACCGACTTCAACAGAACCATTGATGACGCTCTCGCCAATGAAGCTATCCTCGATATGCAGGGCATTACAGAGGCAATCAGCAAGTATTATTATCGGAACGGAAACAGCTTTGATGGAATCTCCGTGGCTCCCGAGTATCAGAGCAGATTTGAACGGCTGGCAAGGGAAGCGGTAGAATATTATGAAATGTAAGAAGGTACGTCAATGAACATCTCATTGGAAGAAAAGCTGATGTATAGGGTCATGAAGGCGCTATATGACAGCGGAATCCCCATCAGCTTTAAGGGGTCAATGGTACTGAAAGCCTGTTTGATGGATGCGGGTTTTTTGGAAGAAACGCGACACACGGTTGATATTGACGCGAACTGGAACTCAGATACACCTCCTTCTGCAGAACAAATGGTTAAATCTTTGCAGGATGCCCTGAACGACGGCGGAATAGACCTGACTGTAAGCCTATACAGGATGTACGGGGAAGGGCGTTCAGCCGGTTTTGAGCTGGCAGATAAGTCTACCGAAGAAATACTTTTTTCTATGGACATTGATGTTAATCGGCCTGTGCCGCCAACAAAAATCTATGAGGTGGACGGGTTTCGGTTTCGCGGGGTTGTCCCTGATCAAATGATTGCGGATAAGGTCGCTGTAGTTTCTACCGATAAAGTGTTCCGCAGGATAAAAGATGTCGTAGACTTATATTATATGTCAAAAACCTTCAAATTTGACAAAAACAGTATACTGCGGACATTGGCAGGAAACGGAAGGGGCTTGGGGGATTTTCACGGCTTTCTCCATAGGATAGACGAGTTGAGACACTCTTATGATAAATTCCGGTTCAATGGGGATGTAGAAAAGCCTCCGTTCGAGACAGTTTACTTTGATGTGAAATCATATATCGAAGATGTGCTTCCCGAGGAGTGAAATAGAGATTCGAGAAAAAGATAGTTGTTGTCATTTTTCTTAATACATTATTGCTATGACAGGACAAATTGGATAAATGCAGGAAATCGAGAAGTATGTCAAGCTGACGCCGCTCAAATAATACTTCTCGTGCGAGAAGGTATGTTTCATAAGGCAATCGACTTCAGGTTTCTGGACGGGGCAGCTATGTCTGTGACGTTTGAGGATGGGGCCGACAAAGGATATGATATGCGGACGCTGTTTTCCAAATATACGCAGATCAAGGCTCTGGAGAATCGGTTTCTGTTCCTCTCCGGCAGGCTCATGGGGTCTTATACTAATATCTAATTAAAACAAGCCATTCGCGACGGTCTTTTTCGTGCCAGGCTGCGTCAGCCGCCTTGGGAATACATACAGTATTCCCTGCGGCGTCTTCCTTGCCTGACGCGAAAAATCCTCGCCGCTCGGTGTCTTCTTTTAATTAGATATTAGTATAAATTGAAATTCCAGCTTCGGCTGAATGAGAAAGGAAGATATACAATGGATAAATTTGTCCCTTATGAAAAGCTCTCCAAAAAGAGAAAGCGGGAACTGGATTTGAAGCGGCGGAACACCTGGCCCATCAGTCCGGTTACCCGCAAACCGGACGACCCGAAAGCCTACAACAGAAGAAAAACGCAGAAATGGAGATTTGATGATCCCGTTTCTGCGCTTTTACTTTATAAGCGGTTTTCTTGATTGCGAATACACTCGCCGAGTGTGGCGTATGGGACTTTCAACAATGAAAAAACGATGTACTGAGCCGGGACTTTCAAATGAAGGTCCCAGTTTTTTCTGTATGCGGGAGGTGATGAAATGTATGAGGACAATTATTTCGCGGATTCCGGCGTGGAATATGACGGCATGGAACCAGTAGAGGAGCTTGACGTCAAGTTCAGGCCCTATGTGCCGGACTATGCGCCGCCGGTAGCGCCGGAGAAGCCGGAGGCGCACATAAACGAGTGGTGCGATGGCTGCCCCTACCCCGCCCACGGCTTCGTGTGCTGGAGCCGGGATGGGGACTGCCTGAGACAACGGATTTCAAGGATTTATCACAGGAAGAAGGAGAGTGCGAACTATGGCACAGGTGCTGGTAAGCAATGACAAAGAGCCGGTGGGGGTTGTAATGGTCACACTGCCCATTCCGGACGGGGATTATTCCAAAACCATCAACGACCTCCGTGAGATGGGCATCGGGGACGTGAGAATGCGGGACTGCTACGTGGACCAGATCACGGATGCCCCGCCAGTGCTGGACTGCCTGGAGGGGCAAACGGTCAACATCGACGAGCTGGACTTCCTGTTCCGCTCCATCGACCGCTATACCGATGATGAACTGGCCGAATTTCAGGCGGTGGCGGCGAAGCGTGAGATCACGGACATTGAGAATCTCATCAATCTGAGCTTCTGCTCCGAGAGAGCCACGGTCATCACCAACTTTGACAATCTGGAGATTGTGGGCAGGCGGCACTACATGACCATGCAGGGCGGCGGCTGTTCAACGGAGGAGTACGCAAAACTGAACGGCGTGGGTATCGCCCGTGGGCTTATTGCCAGCGGCGAGGGGACGGTGACTCCATATGGCGTGGTCTATGAAAACGGTATGCAGTTGGAGGCCCTCTACACGGGCAGGAGCTTCCCCGCCTACACGAATCAAGTGTACATGATGGAGCTGGAGCTGGCGCCAGTCGCGGACGGGCCGGAGGAATCCCCTACCTTCCTTGTCCTCCCCACACCGGAGGAACGGCTGGAACGGCTTGTCGAAAGGGCGGGATACGGCTCCACCAGCGAGGTCACGATCCATAGCTGGAACAGCGAGCTTCCGGAGGCGTTGAATCAGGCGATGTACATCCCACAGGAGGATCTGCGGATGCTCAACAGCCTGTGTGAAAAGGTGGCGGAAATGAGCGATGAACAGCGGAAGGCCCTCACCGCCGCGGTGCGCTACGCACAGCCGCAGGGTGTGTACCAGGTGAACAGGGTGGCGGAGGAGCTGGAGCAGTTTGAATTTGTCCCCGGTATCAGCACTCCGGAGGAGTACGGAAAATTCCTGATCCAGAAGTCTGAGCAGTATGATCCGGCTCTGGAGGACTTCTACGACTACGAAAAATACGGCCAGAGCCGTGTGGAGAGCGAGGAGGGGCAATTCCTCGCCGGCGGGTACGTCCGCTTCATGGGGAGCATCTCCATGGAGGAGCTTCTGATGGAACCGCCCTCCCCCGGACCGGAACAGGGCGGTATGCAAATGGTGGGATTTTGAAAAACCTTCATAGACTTTTACAGAAGCAAACGGTATGCTGTGTGCTTACCACAGAGGAAAGGGGGAAAAGAAATGTACGTTGACGCATGGAAGGCAGCCTTTGAGCGGGCCGAGCTTCAGGGAAAGCCGGTGCTGTTCACCCCGAACCGTGTCCTGCCGGATACCGTGCCGGAGAAGTGGTTTCGCTATGAGCTTCGCGGTCGTGGCCGGGATTTCGAGGTGCCCCGTTATCTGGAGAAGGAGGTCGCGGTCGACTTCGTTGGTACGGTGCTGTCGCCGGAGCGTTTTGCCCTGAACCACGGCAGGCTGAACATCGAGGGAGATTTCGAGAGGCTTCACGAAGCCATGACCGTTTCGGACTTCTGCAAGGCCTGGCATCTCCCCGAACCCCAGGATACAAGGAAATACATCCCCCGCCCCGCTTCCCGTGAGGAAAACGAGGCGGGGGGTTTCTATGCCATGAAGCCGGAGCAGGACGCGGCGCTCGGCGTGGTTGGACACGTCAGGATAGACTTCGGCTATCAGGGCAAGCAGTTCTACCACAGCTGGTGGCCGAGGGGACCGGAGGAGCTGAATACGCCGGAGTTCAAGGCCGAGCTTGGCAAGGTCGTGAACGAGCTGAGACGTGGGCCGCTCAAGAGCCTTCAAGATATGCGCCGCTTCTGCCACGCCAACGGCGGCGAGATCGATGGCGGTATGCTCGGTCAGAACTACGGCTACGTCATTGAGACGGAGCGGTACAAATATCTCCTGCGCTGCAATCCCGTGGAGGGGGACTACCAGGCGTATCTCACAGCGATGGACAAGCGGGCGCAGGAGATGGGAATAGGACAAAAGCAGGAAACAAAAATGACGATGACGATGGGAGGAATGTAAATTGAAAACCTTGAAAGCCCCTACTTCCACGCAGAAGCTCTTAAACTGGGTCAGGG